>NZ_JBEHBV010000005.1:0-459828 GCF_040203335.1 Pedobacter sp. ASV1-7
GAAATCGTACTATCGTACCTCGCTACGCTTTATAAATGACATCTCTTTAATGAACTTCTCGAATCGCCTCGCGGGTCTTCTGTATATATCTTCGTTTCGCTTTCTCTGTTTCGTCCAGGTCTTAATGTTCCTGGTTTCAGTTTCGATTACTTCAACGTTTCAATCTTGTTTTTCTTATTATCAAACTCCGTTTGATAAACCCGTTCTGTTTGGGATTGCAAAGGTAGAAATCTTTTTGGTAGTTGCAAAGTTTTTTAAAACTTTTTTTTCCTTTTTATTTTCTGCCGGTTTTAAACGACTCAAAGAAATTACCATCTCTACACTCAGCTACTCAAATCATCCTTCTCTATATCTCTTTCACTGTTTCCCTTCCTCCGAAGCGGGATGCAAAAGTAGGAAAATAATATAAACCCACAAACATATAACCACTATTATTTGCATTTATTTCATAACTCACTAACCCACAAGTAGAAAAATTAAACAGCAATTCAACCAGCTTTCTAAAAGGATCGAAAACAAACCAGATAAGACAATAAAGACTACTTAATTACAGGATAACTACAGGATGATTACAGGGTTGCGCTACCCTTGAGCTACCCTTAAACTACCCTTGAGCTACCGTTGAAATACCCCTAAGGTAGCTTAACCCTATCGCAAGGGTAGCTCAAGGGTAGCGCAACCTAGTAGTTATATAAAGATCAGACCGTAATTATCCTGTAGTTATGAACATGTCTGATATCCCTAAAGTTGACAGAATAGCATTAAAGACTGGAAAAACATCCGGTGAGAGATCTTATTCAGATAGAACTGAAAGCAACCAAAAAAGCCCTTGCAGTATCAAACTACAAGGGCCTATCTAAAATTAAAATCGAGTATTAAAGGCTAAAAGTCTTTAAAAGATATAGAGCTTAAAAAGCTCATTTAATATTGTCCGGTAGACAACAACACTAGCGTACAAGCTTCTACAGGTTCAATGCCATTTGAAGCTAGCAAGTTTTCCAATTCTGCATTTTCTGTCCCAGGATTAAAAATTACCCGTTTAGGATTAGTCTCTAGGATATAATCATAATACTGACTCTGTAAATGAGGACCTATATATAAAGTTATTGTATCAATGTCATGATGGACGCTTTCCGGACTTTCAATTTCTACACCTGCAACAGCCCCTCTTTTTATTCCTACATTGACAATATCATGTCCTTTTTGAGTCAGCATATGTGCTGCGCGAAAGGCATACCGTCCAGAATTAGGACTAGCACCAATAATTAAAGTCTTTTTCAATTCTTATAATTTATGTAAATAGCAGTTCCAAAAGAACCTTTTAAAATTATGATAAAAAAGATTCTATTTTATAAATAACAATAATAGAAGTAATCTGTTTTTCCTAAATGGTTTTTAGAACAGCATTCGCACAGTTAACCCCATCTATAGCCGCCGATACAATACCCCCTGCATAACCAGCACCTTCAGCACATGGAAACAGACCCGAAACCTGAGGATGCTGAAATGTTTCGCGATCTCTAGGAACCCGAACTGGCGATGAAGTGCGGCTCTCTACTCCAACCAAAATAGCCTCATTGGTATAATAGCCTCGCATCTTCTTTCCGAATACCGGTAAAGCATTTTTTAAACTTGAGGCTATAAAATCAGGCAATGTATCTTTAAGCATTACACTCTTCGTACCTGGCAGATACGAATTCTTTGGAAGATCTACAGAAAGCCTCCCCTCTACAAAATCGACCATACGTTGTGCAGGAGCAACCAAATTCCCTCCCCCTAACCGAAAAGCTCGTTGCTCAATCTCTGCCTGAAAATGCATCATCCTAAGAGGATCATCACCTTTTACATCTTCAAGATTAACCTGAACTACTGTGCCAGAATTTGCAAATGGATTATTTCTTTTAGATGGAGACCATCCGTTAACTACAATTTCATTTTCATAAGTAGAACAAGGCGCTATAATTCCCCCTGGGCACATACAAAATGAAAATACGCCCCTACTACCAACTTGCTCTACCAAACTATAATAAGCAGGAGGCAAAAACTCACTTCTGATGTCACAATGATATTGAGCCGCATCAATAATTGCCTGTTGATGTTCTATTCTAACTCCCAATGCAAATGGCTTTGCTTCTACCAGAATCCCTTTGTGATGAAGCAGTTCGTAAATATCACGAGCTGAGTGTCCTGTAGCTAAAATAACAGCTCCAGCATAAAGCTTATGATCATCGTTGATCTCCACTCCTTTTACCATTCCGAAATCGATCAGTATATCTGTTACTTTTTGATCAAAATGAACTTCGCCACCGGCATTTAAGATAGTCTCTCTTATTGAAGTTATGATCTGTGGTAACTTATTGGTACCAATATGTGGACGGGCATCTACTAAAATGTCATCTGGAGCACCATGCTGTACAAATGCTTGCAACACTTTATTAATATCACCACGCTTGTTAGATCTTGTATATAACTTTCCGTCTGAATAAGTCCCAGCTCCCCCCTCACCATAACAATAATTGGATTCAGTATTGACAACTCCCTGTTTATTAATAGCAGCAAGATCTCTTCTACGTTGCTTTACATCTTTTCCACGCTCTAAAACAATAGGCTTAAGTCCGATTTCTATGCATTGCAAGGCTGCAAATAGTCCAGCTGGCCCTGCACCCACAATAATTACAGGTTTCGCATTACTGACATTCTGATAATTAACATTGACAATTTCTGCCAAAGCACTTTCATCAATAAATACTTTTACTTGTAGTCGGTAAATTACTTTTCTAGACCGGGCATCAATGGAACGTTTCAGGATTTTATAACCACTGATACGCATTACATCTATTTTTAAGGCTACTGAAAGTTTTTCTTTGAGGATAGATACAGACTCTATCTCTTCCGGAGCCATAGTAATTTCGATGTCCTTTTGCATAATTTAGGTCAGGTTTTTATCCCGAACGGCGACAAAGGTAGTGAATATTAGCAAAAAACCCATCTCACAGGAAATTCTAACCCCACAAAAAAGCCTCTCAAAATAGAGAGGCTTGATTGCGAATAACAGAGTATTCAACTCTTAATCCTAAAATTTCTTTGAGCGTAATCTTAAAATATAGAGCATCAATAATTTAGATTACTTTTTTTCGCAAGACATTACCATTTTCATAGTAAGCGTAACATCTCCAGATTTAGTGGTGGTCGTATAAGTCCCACTTTTCATCATTTCATCAAGTTGGGACTGAGTCATATCGCACTGCTCCATCTCCATATCCACATCGACAGGAATATCCGCCCCGTCACTTGAAGTAGTTGTGGTTGTCACCTTACAGGTTGCACAAAACTTTGATTCTTCCTTTTTACAGGCAGTGAATGCAATGCTAAACAAAGCAAAGCTTAAGATCATTGAAATTTTCTTCATATTTATTAAATTTAGCTGGAAAGATAGCTATAAAATATTTTTGATAGTTAATAATCATGAAATTATTATTCAATAAGTATATTTTAAGTGATTTTTAATTACAAAACAATTATTTATCTGCAAATTTCGCCTTTATGAATAAAGAGCTTCCGCATTCAAGAGTTTTCTATGTTCTATTTGGCAGGTAAGTACGAGTAATATTGTCAGTTCTTTTTCATTCTGAAATCAATAAAAAACGTATCTAAAACGTTACTTTATTAAACCCGACAGCAACCAATCATTTAATGATTTTACAATTCTAAAGGGGTATTATATCTATTTTTAAGGCAGTTGAGCGTTTTTATTTAGAGGTAGACACCTACTCAATCTCTTAGGAAGAGATAGTAATTTTGATATCCTTTTGCATAAATCTTGTCAGATTTTTATCTGGAACTGTAACAAAGGTACGAAAATTGAGTTCTAATGTGTAAATTAACAAGTATTAAGCTGAAGATAAAACAGCTGATAAAAAACATGAGGCTTAATTAAGAAAGCTTCGTTAGAAACGAAAATTAAAAACAAATAAAAATGAAAAGAAGGTTATTAACAATAGTAGGAGCTTTAGCTCTTGTAGTAAGTATGAGCGGATGTGGCTACAACTCTATGGTTAGTTTAGATGAAGGTGTTAAAGCGAAATGGAATCAGGTTGAAACCCAATACCAACGTCGTTCAGATCTAATTCCTAATTTAGTAAACACTGTTAAAGGTGCTGCAAAATTTGAGCAAAGCACTTTGACCGCTGTTACAGAAGCAAGAGCAAAAGCTACACAAGTTACTGTTGATCCAGATAAGTTAACCCCTGAAAATATTGAAAAATTCCAGGCTGCACAAGGCCAGGTTAGTCAGGCATTAGGTCGTTTGATGATGATTACTGAAAACTATCCTCAATTAAAAGCTACTGAACAATTCAGAGATGTTTCTGCTGAACTTGCAGGAACAGAAAACAGAATTGCAGTTGCGCGGAAAGACTTTAATGAGGCAGTACAGACTTACAACACAAAAGTAAGATCATTCCCTACAAACCTTACAGCTGGTTTATTTGGCTTTAAACAAAAAACCGGTTTCAAAGCAGAAGCCGGAGCTGAAAAAGCACCGAAAGTAGAATTCTAATATCCCCTAACAACATTTAAGGGTAATGCGTGTTTTATGATAAAACACGCATTACCCTTATTCATATTGAGTAATCCTATCATGGGCATATTTACAGAACAAGACCAGGAGTTAATTGCAAACGCAATTTCGGATGCTGAAAAAGCAACCTCTGGCGAAATAAGAATAGCTGTTGAGAAACACTGCAAAGGTGATACATTCGATAGAGCAGCCGCTTATTTCTCGAAATTAGGTATGGATAAAACGGCCAAACACAACGGAGTTTTAATTTACCTTGCTTATGAAGATCATAAGTTCGCGATTATTGGCGACAAAGGAATTAATAGAGTGGTACCTGCAGATTTTTGGGAAACTACTCAGACTGCAATGAAAGCCCACTTTTCTGGCGGAAATATAGTACAGGGAATAATAGCAGGCATTATGCTGGCTGGAGAAAAGCTAGCTTTATATTTCCCTTTTGAGGGAGATGACATTAATGAGCTTCCTAATGATATCGTTTTTATGGATCAAGACAAAACTAAATAGGCGATGAAGAAAATAATCATAGCCTTATTACTGATAGTTCTTTCCGCAACTGGTTTTGCTCAGGACTTTCCTGCAAAACCAAATAAGCTGGTTAATGATTACACAGGAACACTTTCGGCCGCTGAAATTCAGCAATTAGAACAAAAACTCGTTGCATTTGATGACTCTACCTCTATACAGGTAGCCATAGCAGTACTAAAATCTGTTGGCGAGTATGACATCAATGATTATGCACTTCAACTGGGCAGAGCCTGGGGAGTCGGCACCAAAGGCAAAGACAATGGTGTAATGATCGTTGTAGCTCTTGGGGACAGGAAAATTTCCATACAGACCGGATATGGTGTTGAAGGGGTTCTACCAGATATGTATACTCGGAGGATTATCGAAAATGACATTAAGCCTTATTTTAAATCGGGTAATTACTACAAGGGCTTAGACGCAGGAACGGATGCCATTATTGCGCTTAGTAAGGGGGAATATAAAAATGATCGCCCTAAGGCAGTTAAACGTGGTGGAGGTGCGGCAAGCGGACTTGTTGTTATTATCATTGTCATTGTAATCATCATCATCCTTAAAAAAGGCGGTGGTGGAGGCGGCGGCAGCCAGGTAATTGGTGGTCGCGGTGTTGCTGATGCACTTTTCTGGAGCATGTTACTTGGCAGTGGCAGAGGTTCTGGCGGTGGCGGCTGGGGCGGAGGAAGCAGCGGAGGAGGCGGCTTCGGAGGCTTTGGTGGCGGAAGTTTTGGTGGCGGTGGAAGCAGCGGCAGCTGGTAATCTAATCAGTACATGGAAATATTAAAATGGGAAAAGCTTTCATCAAGATATCTTGTGAAAGAAAAATGGGCAACACTTAGAGTTGACACTTGTAAACTACAAAGCGGCACCATAAAAGATGATTACTATGTTTTAGAATATCCTAACTGGGTTAATGCTATTGCTTTAACTAGAGATAACAAGATAATTCTGGTCCGTCAGTATCGTCATGCAGCTGATATTGTATCATTAGAAGTTCCGGGAGGTGTAATAGATGGTGATGAATCACCTGAATGTGCAATCAGACGCGAACTTCTTGAAGAAACAGGTTACAGCTTTGAAAGCGCTGAACTTATTGCCACACTTTACCCGAATCCAGCAACAGCAACGAATGTAACTTATACTTACCTGTTAAAGGAAGGCACAAAAACACATGAACAACACTTAGATGAACATGAAATTTTAAATGTGGAAGAATATACCATTGCTGAGGTTAAGCAGTTACTTACCGACAATAAAATAGACCAGGCATTACATTGTGCTGCCCTGTTTTATGGATTAATGAAATTGGAAAAGAGCTTCTACTAGCTCATTTTCAATTTCTTCTGGATATCATGTACATATCCTTTAAATTTTTTATCCGTGTCAATCAAATCCTCTACAGTCTGACAGGCATAAATTACGGTAGAGTGATCTCTTCCACCAAAGAAGGCACCGATTGTTTTTAATGATGATTTAGTATGGCTTTTTGAGAGATACATAGAGATTTGACGTGCTTGAACAATTTCTCTTTTCCGGGTCTGAGACTTCACCATATCTACAGGGACTTCAAAATACTCACAAACCAGCTTCTGAATATATTCCATAGAAATTTCTTTCGATGTATTCTTAATGAAGTTCTTAAGCATCTGCTTAGCCAAAGCAAGGTCAATATCTTTTTTGTTTAATGTTGATTGAGCAAGTAAAGAAACCATAGCTCCTTCAAGCTCTCTGACATTATTGTCTATGTTATGTGCAACATACTCTACAACCTCCGAAGGCAGCTCAATGCCATCAGCATACATTTTCTTACGAAGAATTGCAATCCTGGTTTCCAGATCAGGAACTTGCAAATCCGCAGATAAGCCCCACTTGAAACGACTCAGCAAACGCTCTTCTAAGCCTGCCAGATCCTTTGGAGCTTTATCAGATGACAAGATAACCTGTTTGCCTGACTGATGCAAGTGGTTAAAGATATGGAAGAATATATCCTGAGTTTTCTCCTTACCTGCAAAATTATGTACATCATCCATAATGATTACATCCATTGCCTGATAAAAATTAACGAAGTCATTGATTGTGTTATTCTTTAGTGAATCCACAAACTGCTGACAAAACTTCTCACAAGAAACATATATTACCAGTTTATCTGGCATATTTCTTTTGATCTCATTACCAATTGCCTGAGCAAGATGCGTTTTACCTAAACCTACACCACCATAAATCATCAATGGATTAAATGATGTACCTCCTGGCTTTGCAGCCACAGCATAACCCGCAGAGCGTGCCAGACGGTTACAATCTCCCTCAATGTAATTCTCAAATGTATAATTAGCATTTAATTGAGGATCTACATTCAATTTTTTTAATCCAGGGATAATAAAAGGATTTTTAATATCTTTATTAATTGAGACAGGAATCGGCATGGATTGTTTCTTTGCTTCTGCTCCATTTCCATTACTCGGCATATTAGTCGTATATGGCAACCCACTATTCGAAGATTTATCCACAACAATGTTATACTCTAACCTTCCCTCATCTCCCAACTGCTTTTTAACTGTCTTTCTAAGCAGTCCTACATAATGCTCTTCCAGCCATTCATAAAAAAATAAACTCGGTACTTGTATTGTTAAAACTTTGCCTTCCAACTTAAGTGCAGATATGGGCTCAAACCATGTTTTGAAACTTTGAGCCGGAATATTATCCTTAATAATCTGGAGACAGTTTTTCCATACTTCAGTACAAGTTTTTTCCATTGTCATAGCTATAATTTAATGTTTTACAGTAACGATGAGCGTATAAATATTACGGCCTTTCGAGAGATCGAATATTCAAAAAATTATCAACAAAAAAAACTTAATTTTCAATTATTTGGTAAGTGCTTATACTGCAACAGCATACCTAAGTTAACCTCAATTTTTTATGTGGATAACTATTTATTAACATAATTTCAATATTCTCCAAAAACATCCCGCAACACATTAGCAATTTCACCAAGCGTAGCGTATTCTTCTACGGCAGACAGAATAAATGGCATTAAGTTGTCAGTGTTTTTTGCAGCTATACTCAAGTTTAAGAGTGCTTTTTCTACAGCTTCATTATTTCGGTCGGCTTTTAATTTTTGCAACTTATTACTTTGTATAGTTCTAATAGATTCATCAATGGTAAAGACATCGTTTATCTCTTCCTTTTCCTGGATAAATTTATTTACTCCAACAATTATTCTGGTCGCCTCCTCAACTTCAACCTGGTAATTATAAGCAGCCACTGCAATTTCATTTTGTATATAACCATTTTCGATAGCATTAACGGAACCGCCCATTGCATCAATTTTATCAATATATAATTGCGCAGCAGTTTCAATCTCATCTGTTAGGTTCTCAACAAAAAATGAACCGGCCAAAGGATCAACAGTTTCAGTTACTCCACTTTCAAATGCAATGACCTGTTGAGTACGCAATGCAATTCTTGCAGCAGCTTCAGTAGGGAGTGATAACGCCTCGTCATACCCATTAGTATGTAACGACTGCGTACCTCCTAGAACTGCAGCCATAGCTTGATTCGTTACCCTAATCACATTGTTTAAAGGCTGCTGAGCAGTAAGCGTTGAGCCTCCCGTTTGAGTATGAAAACGTAACATTTGTGCCTTTACATCCGTAGCTCCAAGATCCTTAGTGATTTTTGCCCACATCCTTCTTGCGGCTCTGAACTTAGCGATCTCTTCAAAAAAATTGTTATGGCAATTAAAAAAGAATGATAAACGCTTTGCAAACACATTAATATCCAGTCCTTTTTCAAGAGCTGCATTCAAATAAGCTTTTCCATTAGCTAATGTAAAAGCCAGCTCCTGTACTGCGGTTGAACCTGCTTCCCGAATATGGTATCCTGAAATTGAAATCGTATTCCATTTAGGCACCTCCTTACTGCAGTATTCAAAAATATCAGTAATGATTCTCATCGAATGCTTTGGCGGATAAATATAAGTCCCCCTTGCAGCATACTCTTTTAAAATATCATTTTGAATCGTCCCGGAAATCTCTCTTATATCCGCTCCTTGTTTTTTTGCCAACGCAATATACATCGCTAATAAAATAGATGCAGTTGAATTGATTGTCATGGAGGTTGTAATCTTTTGCAGCTCAATACCATCAAACAATATTTCCATATCTTTTAATGAATCTATCGCCACTCCAACTTTCCCTACTTCTCCTTCTGACATTTCATGATCGGAGTCATAACCTATCTGAGTAGGGAGATCAAAAGCTACAGAAAGCCCCATTGTACCTTGTTTTAACAAGTAGTGATAGCGTTTATTCGACTCTTCGGCAGTAGAAAATCCGGCATATTGCCGCATAGTCCATAACCGCCCACGATACATATCTTTCTGAATACCTCTGGTATAGGGAAACTCGCCCGGGCCTTCAATAGGCCCGTTTAACTTGGTGTAGACTTCTTTTACTTCAATGCCCGATGTTGTGGTAAATTTTTTACTGCTCATAATTAAAACAACTGATGAATATCTTTTTTAATCAAATCCAATGTCAGGTCGTATGGATTAGTCTCAATACTGGCCATATGCTGTAAAACTTTCCTACTCAAATCTACTCCACTCGCATCAGCTGGCAAACTTTTAACTCCATTATTTACCATTGCAATTGTATCGTCTTTTAATTTCTTTACTACATCCCATGTAGTAGCACTGATATACAACTGCTGCGTAATATTATGTTGATACTCTGATCTGATTTCGATGAGTACTGTTGCCTGAAGTTCAGCCAATGAAATTCCTTGCTGATGAACCCTAATAAAAAGATTTGAAGGATTGATACGTTCAATAAAAACGATTAAACGCTCGTGAGCATGTAATCGCAGTGACAACAGAGGACTTTCTTTATCCTTTTGTTGTTCTGAAAACTTCAATCTGAAATAAGTTTTGATGTCATCTTTTATCAGATAATATCCGGTAGCAACAGTTGCAACTCCCCCAACCACCAAAACGCCTGCTTCAGTTAAAAATTTCTGTAAGTCCATTTTACTTTGTTTGAATACCGTAATAATTAATGGTAATGTCAACAAAAATGTACATTTTGATTTATATTTGCTCTATTAATAGATTTTTTAACGGCACACATAATAATATGAGTAATACTGTAGAGACTTCATTTGCCCCTGTAACTTTTACAGAAACAGCTGTAAAAGAACTTTTTAAATTGAAAGACCAACAAGAGATAGCTGAAGATTTCGGTTTACGCGTTGGTGTTGAAGGTGGAGGTTGTTCCGGAATGAATTATGTCCTAGGTTTCGACCAAAAGAAAGATGGTGATCAGGAATTCATCATTGATGGGATTAAAGTATTTATGCACAAAGCTCATCAAATGTATTTAATGGGAATGCAGGTAGACTGGCAAGATGGGCTTAATTCAAGAGGGTTCACTTTTAGCAATCCTAATGCAGCCAGCACTTGTGGTTGTGGCACCAGCTTTTCAGTATAAAATAGATTGCATATTGTAACATGTTATAAGTCCTGTTGTCTTAACAACGGGATTTTTATTTTAGCACCTGATTTAGCCGCCAAGAATGACTTATACTGAGAATATAAAGCTAGCCCTTCAGTCGATAACTGCTAATCGGTTGCGTACAATGCTTACGGCACTAATCATTGCCATAGGCTTATCAGCTCTTGTTGGCATTTTAACTACCCTTGAAGCTGTAAAGAAAAGTATGACTGAAGCATTCTCCAGTATGGGGGCGAATTCTTTTAATATCAGGAACCGTGGAACCGGTATTCGAATTGGCGGATCCGGTCATAGGCCCAAGCCATTCAAATCAATTCGTTATGAAGATGCCATAGCTTTTAAAGAAAGACTTAATACACCTGCAAAAGTAGCAGTAAGTGTTATGGCTACTGGAGGTGCAACGGCAAAATACGGAACTGAAAAAACTAACCCCAACATCAATATCCAAGGTATTGACGAAAATGGATTGAATTCCCAAGGCCTTGAACTAGCCTTGGGACGGAACTTTAATCTTACCGAAATTCAATCTGGGAATAACATCTGTATCATAGGGAATGAGATCAGTGAGAAATTGTTCAAAAAGGAGTCTCCGATAGACAAAGTAATAAATGTTGGAAATAGCCGGCTAAAAGTAGTTGGTGTATTAGCTTCCAAGGGACAAAGCATGGGCTTTAGTGGCGACCGTTCAGTATATGTTCCTTTATTGAAAGCAAAACTAATCAACTCAAACGCCAATCCATCCTATACCATTACTGTTATGGTTCCAGCCAACACTATCATAGATAATATAATTGGTGAAGCAACTTCTGAATTCAGAAACATTCGTAAAGTAAGAGTAACAGAACCTAATAATTTTGAAATCACTAAAAGTGATGCGATGGCACAAACACTTTTTGAACAATTAACGGTAATAGTCTGGGGTGGTATCTCAATTGGGGTAATTACCTTAATGGGTGCCTCGATTGGCTTAATGAATATTATGTTGGTCTCTGTAACAGAAAGAACCCGGGAAATCGGTATCAGGAAGGCGATAGGCGCAAACCCAGCAGTGATCCGCAAACAGTTTTTATTGGAAGCTGTAATGATTTGCATAATTGGAGGTGCATTTGGTATATTCCTAGGCATAGCAATTGGGAATCTGATCTCCTTTAGCATGGGAGGTACTTTCATTATTCCATGGAAATGGATTTTCAGTGGTTTTGCACTATGCGTATTAGTAGGTATTGGTTCAGGATATTACCCTGCTAGAAAAGCTTCTAAATTAGATCCTGTAGAAGCTTTGAGATATGAATAATCACATAAAAAAGCTCCTTATTGCATCTAAGGAGCTTTTTTATGTGATTATCTTCCGTGATATTGTGTTTCGTAATACGCCTGGTAATTTCCAGAGGTCACATTACTCAGCCACTCTACATTTTCAAGGTACCAGTCTACCGTTTTTTCCAACCCTTCTTCAAACTGCAGACTTGGAACCCAATTCAGCTTATTTTGCAATTTAGATGAATCAATTGCATAACGCAAATCATGCCCCGCTCTGTCAGTAACAAAAGTAATCAACTTAGCAGAAGTACCTGCCTCACGTCCAAGTTTTTTATCCATGATATTGCATAATAAATGAATCAAATCAATATTTTTCCATTCATTGTGCCCACCTATATTATAAGTTTCCCCTGCTTTAGCTTCATGAAAAATCACATCTATAGCCCTTGCATGATCTTCAACCCAAAGCCAGTCGCGCACGTTTTCTCCTTTTCCATATACAGGAACAGGTTGATTATTTTTAATATTGTTAATTGCTAATGGAATCAACTTTTCAGGAAAGTGATGGGAACCATAATTATTTGAACAGTTTGAAATCACTATATCAATACCATAAGTATCATGATAAGCTCTTACAAAATGATCAGAAGATGCCTTTGACGCAGAGTAAGGGCTATGAGGATCATAAGAAGTTTCTTCAGTAAACATGCCTGTCTCCCCTAAAGCACCATAAACTTCATCTGTAGATACATGATAAAACCTTTTGGACGAATAATCATCTTTCCAAAACTCCCTTGCCGCATTAAGCAGATTTACAGTACCGATCACATTAGTCATCACAAAAGCACTAGGATCAGAAATTGACCTATCTACATGAGATTCAGCAGCCAAATGGATAATTGCATCAAATCTTTCCTGCTGGAAGAGATCATTAATTTCTACGGCATCAGTTATATCTGCTTTAACAAACTTATAATTAGGCTTATCTTCAATGTCACTTAAGTTAGCCAGATTTCCAGCATAAGTAAGTTTATCAAGATTTACAATCCCATACTGAGGATACTTATTAACAAATCTCCGAACAACATGAGAACCTATAAAACCGGCGCCACCTGTAATTAATATTTTCATTAGTATCTATTGTTTTTCTATTAGTAATCTTCTACACTTGTTCGGGCAAACCCAGTGTTTTTGCTATTGTCGCTGTTTTACCTGAATAGACTTTCTTCAAAAGTTTATTCAGGTCAGCCTGAAGATCAAATTGTAAATCTTCATGCATTTTATAGTATTTAGTTAAAGCAGAAGCCACTGTTTTTACAAAATAAACAGTCAGCTTCTCATTAAACTTATAAAGAGATGAGTAGACACTTTCATCAAAATCAATTGGAATCCGGTTAAGTAACTGAATTCTCAACTCCATTTCACTATTCAAATCTTTAGTCACCTTTACATGATGATTAATACTTCCATTCAGTTTTCGCATTCTGAGTAGCGAGTCTTTTGAATTAGGCCTCCTGACATTCAGTAATTCTGCAACTCCATCGACTATTAATTGCTGCAAATCTTCCTGTCGTCTCATCAGGTCATGTTCATCCTCCATTAATCTAAAATGAAGATGTTCAGTTAAAACCTTGTCTTTTGCAATTAATCTGAGCAAGAGCTTATCCTTTTCCTTTTCAGGAAGGGATTTTATTTCCATTTTTAGCTCCTTATGCTCACTTAACAACATTTAAAATGGATTATCCTGTAAATATTGTTCCCATTTCCATGCAGATGACATCATTTCGTTCAGATCAAGCTCTGCTTTCCAGCCCAGTTCATTTGAAGATTTTGTGACATCCCCCCATACTTTCTCAATATCCCCTTCTCTTCTCGCACCAATAGTGTAATTCAGCTTAACACCTGTTGACTGTTCAAAAGCATCAATAATCTGAAGCACAGAAGATCCTTTACCTGTACCAAGATTAAACACTTCGTAATTACTAATTGCTTTATCATTTTCCATCCGCTTAATTGCAGCCACATGCGCTTTGGCTAGGTCCACTACATGAATATAATCTCTGATTGCACTTCCGTCCGGAGTATCGTAATCATTCCCATAAACCGTGATTGAGCCGCGTTTACCAATTGCTGATTGTGTAATAAACGGGACCAGATTTTGTGGAACTCCTATTGGCAATTCTCCGATTAAAGCAGTATGATGTGCACCTACCGGGTTAAAATAACGTAAAGATGTTACTTTAAGAGAAGGTGTTACAGCACAAGTTTCCTGTAAAATCTCTTCAGCAATCTGTTTGGTATTACCATAAGGTGATTCTGCTTTTTTTGTAGGCGCACTTTCAGTTACAGGTAATACATCAGGCTGACCATAAACAGTACAGGAAGAAGAAAACACCAAACTTATCTTACTGTCAAAAGCATTGATTAGGTTAATCAGTGAATAAAAATTATTTCTATAATATTTTAAGGGATGCTGTACCGATTCCCCAACGGCTTTGAACGCAGCAAAATGTATTACTCCGCTAATATCATTGTGTTTTAATACAAAGTCCTTTACCTTTCCCTCATCACACAAATCTAATTCTACAAATTCAGGTTTAACTCCTGTAATTGTTTCTAACTGTTGTAGTATTTTAGGATTAGAATTAGAAAAATCATCAACTATAACAACTTCATAGCCTGCATTATGCAATTCAACTACGGTATGAGAACCAATAAAACCAGTTCCACCGGTTACTAATATTTTAGACATCTTTTTTATTAACGGTTATATCCTGTAAAATCCTTGTGTTCTTTATTGGTCAAAGCCTCATGAGGTAAAGATTTAAAGTACTCATAAGTAATTTTCAATCCCTCTGCTCTGCTTACTTTAGGCTCCCATCCCAAAATAGAACGTGCTTTAGTAATATCTGGTCTTCTTTGTTTTGGATCATCAATAGGAAGATCCTTTAATACCAATTTCTGACTCGTTCCCGTAAGCTTGATAATTTCCTCACCAAACTGTTTAATGGTAATCTCATCTGGGTTTCCAATATTTACCGGCAAGGCATAATCACTATGCAATAATCTATAAATACCTTCAATTAGATCGTCAACATAACAGAAAGAACGGGTTTGAGAACCATCACCAAAAACAGTTAGGTCTTCACCCCTTAAGGCTTGCCCGATAAAAGCTGGCAACACCCTTCCGTCGTTCAGGCGCATTCTTGGTCCATAGGTATTAAAAATCCTTACAATACGAGTTTCCAAGCCATGGAAAGTGTGGTAAGCCATAGTCATTGCTTCTTGAAAACGCTTCGCTTCATCATAAACCCCTCTTGGTCCTACAGGATTCACATTTCCCCAATATTCTTCAGGCTGTGGGTTTACATTTGGGTCCCCATAAACTTCAGAAGTAGAAGCAATCAGCATTCTTGCCTTTTTATTTTTGGCCAAACCTAGCAGGTTATGCGTCCCCAAAGATCCTACCTTTAATGTCTGAATTGGGATTTTTAAGTAGTCAATCGGACTTGCTGGTGAGGCAAAATGCAAGATATAATCAAGTTCACCTGACACATAAACAAATTTTGAAACGTCATGATGAGAGAACTCAAAGTTTTCCAATCCGAATAAATGCTGAATATTCTGGAGATCACCTGTAATCAGATTATCCATTCCAATTACATGATAATCTTCTTTAATAAACCTGTCGCATAAATGCGAACCTAGAAAACCGGCAGCACCGGTAATTAATATTCTTTTACGTTTCATTAATTTACTAGCTTACGACCAACACTGTTATAATAATATCCCAATTCTATCATCTTTTGAAGATCGTACAAATTACGTCCATCAAAAATAACCTTATTGGTCAGGCTTTCTTCCATTCTTTCAAAATCAGGGTTCCTGAATACAGACCATTCTGTTGCGATCAATAAGGCATCTGCTTCCAACAATGCATCATATTGATTTTCAGCATATTTTATCTTATCCCCTACAATATTTTTAACATTGTTAATTCCTTCTGGGTCATATGCTGTAACTGTCGCACCATGTTTAATCAATTCATCAATAATATACAATGCGGGAGCCTCACGAACATCATCAGTTTCTGGCTTAAATGCAAGCCCCCACAGCGCGAAGTGTTTACCTTTCAGATCGCCTTTATAATATTTTAAAAGCTTGTCTACCAATACCGTTTTTTGTTTTTCATTTACCTGCATTACGGAGGTTAAGATCTGGAAGTCATAATCATGCTCTTCAGCAGATTTTGCCAAAGCCTGAACATCTTTAGGAAAACAGCTACCACCATATCCGATCCCAGGGAATAAGAAGCGTTTCCCAATTCTTGCATCTGACCCAATTCCTCTACGTACTGCATCAACATCTGCCCCAACTACCTCACAAAGGTTTGCTACCTCATTCATAAAAGTGATTTTGGTCGCCAGGAAAGAGTTCGCTGCATATTTTGTTAATTCCGAAGAACGCTCATCCATAAACAAGATTGGATTCCCTTGCCTAACATAGGGTCCATAAAGCTCATTCATTAGCTTTTGTGCTCTTTCACTTTTCGTTCCGATAACAACCCTATCAGGCTTCATAAAATCCTCTACTGCAACACCTTCACGTAAAAACTCAGGATTCGACACTACATCAATTTCTACGTTTGTATTTTCAGTAAAAACAGCTTTCACTTTATCGGCTGTACCAACCGGAACAGTAGATTTGTTGACAATAACTTTATAATCGGTCACCAACTTAGAAATATCCTTTGCAGCGCCTAAAATATAGGATAAATCAGCAGCTCCATCACCTCCAGGAGGCGTAGGTAGTGCCATAAATATAATTTGCGCATCCTTAATCGCATGAGCAAGATCAGTTGTAAAGGTTAACCTTCCTTGTGCTATATTTCTATGAAACAATACATCTAGTCCAGGCTCATAAATAGGAACCTGTCCGGCCTGCATTTGTTTTACCTTGGCTTCGTTGATATCTACACAGATTACATCATTTCCTGTTTCTGATAAACATGTACCCGTGACTAACCCTACGTACCCAGTTCCAATAACTGCTATTTTCATATATTAATCCTGTTTTAATTATATTAAAGTATCTTCGGCTAAGATAATAAATAAACACAAAAAATGCTTTGGCTTTACAACATTGCAATTCAGCTTTACGGCTTAATAATCAGGATATTTTCTATTTTTAATACTAAAGCTTCCTTATTTGTAAAAGGAAGACATCATATCTTTGAACAAATAACAAAGAAAGTCAATCCCGAAAAACCACACATCTGGTTTCACTTTGCTTCGTTAGGTGAATTTGAACAAGGACGCCCTGTTTTAGAGCTATTAAAAGAACTATACCCCAAAAAAAGAATAATAATTACTTTTTTTTCTCCCTCGGGCTACGAAATCAGGAAAAATTACGCTTTGGCTGATGGAATTTTTTACCTCCCGCTAGATACACAAGCAAATGCGCAAAAGCTCATTAAAGCCTTTAATCCTGAATTGGCCATTTTTACCAAATATGAATACTGGTATCATTATTTTAAAGAACTACATGATAAGAAAATCCCTCTACTGATCATATCTGGCATTTTCAGGCCCAATCAGATATTTTTTAAAGGCCATGGAGCTTTTCACAGAAAAATCCTTAGCTATGTAAGTCATTTCTTTGTTCAAAATAAAGAAAGCATCACACTATTAAAAAGTATAAACATACAAAATGCTACTTTAAGTGGTGACACGAGGTTCGATCGTGTTGCTAAAAATGCAGCTAACCCCAAGAAACTAAATGCGATCGAACAATTTTGTAATGATGCACCTGTATTTGTTGCAGGAAGCACCTGGCCGTCAGACGAAAATCTCATTGCTTCTATTGCTAAAACACATACAGACTGGAAGTTTATTATAGCACCACATGAAATTGGTATAAACCACATCAAAGAAATAGAAAAGCTATTCCCACAAGGAATAAAGTACTCGACATATGCTACTGCAGATCAGATAAACAATTCTGCGCAGGTGCTGATTATTGATAACATCGGCATGTTATCCAGTCTTTATGCTTATGGTAAGGTAGCATATATTGGCGGAGGGTTTGGCGTTGGTATCCACAACACTTTAGAAGCTGCAGCTTTTGGCCTGCCTGTAATATTCGGTCCAAAATATGACAAATTTCAGGAAGCGAAAGATCTCATTCAAATCGGTGCAGCAAAAAGCATAAGCAACCAAGTTGAGTTAGAGAAGGCCTTATCAGCACTTACAGAAACATCTGAATACGGCTTAATTGCTAGTAATTATGTAAATTCAAAAACAGGATCTACAGAACAGATTGTAAAGTATTTATCTAAATACCTTTAGCCATATCAACCAATGCCTTTATGAATTTAGGATTATCGTTTAAGCTCTCAACAAGCTGCACATGTTCCCCTCCTAATGCTTTAAACTCTTCTTGGTATTCAACGGTGATTTCATAAATTGTTTCCAGACAATCAGCCACAAAAGCAGGACTAAAGACCAGAAGTCTCTTTTTACCTTCGGCAGCAAGTTTCTTTAAAACATCGGTGGTATAAGGCTGTACCCATGGCTCTTTACCTAAACGTGACTGAAAACAAACAGTATAATCTTCTCTGGCAATATTCAGTTTGGCAGCAAGCAACCTGGCAGTATCATGTCCTTGTGCAGAATAACAAAACTTATTGGTATCATTCATCGTATCGCAGCAGTTGTCCTTTTTAAGACAAAAACTACCTGTATGATCGCACTTTAATAATTGACGTTCTGGCAATCCATGGAAACTGAACAAGACGTGATCAAAAGTTTCCGGTTTATATTTCCTTGCATTTTCAGCAAAGGTATCCAGCATCAACTCATTATCATGGAAAGAATTTACAAAGCTGATGGCTGGTATAGTTGCCCACTTACTAACCAGCTCCATTACCAATTGCATAACCGACCCAGTACTTGCAGAAGCATATTGAGGGAATAATGGTATTACTCTGATATTTTCTACAAGACCAGCCTTCATCTTTTCAAGAGCTGATTCTATAGAAGGAGATTGATAGCGCATAGCTAGTTCTACATGATAATCATCACCAAGTTGCTCCTGTACTAACGCGGCTTGAATTTTACTAAAGTATAATAAAGGAGAACCGTTCTCATCCCAGATTTCTTTGTAAAGTTTTGACGTTTTGGGGCTACGGAATGGAACAATAATACCTTTAACCAACAAAGTGCGCTTAAAAGCATTAATATCGATCACACGTTCATCCATCAGAAACTGATCCAGATATTTACGTACATCTTTAACTTCCGGACTATCCGGAGTACCTAAATTCACTAACAATACACCCTTTTTTCCCATAATATTCGCCAAAAATAACCATTCAAACCATTATTCTGTTTTATCAGCCAATGGAATAGGAATAATTACTTTTCAATGATGATCTATTTTTTTAATATGACAACAACTCCGCCTTTACTTGCTCCATTAACCACATCGGGGTAGATGTAGCTCCGCAAATACCCACCTTATCATTCGGAGAGAACCAATTCTTATCAATTTCTTCAATATTTGAGATAAAGTAAGATTGATCATTGTATTTTTTGCACACATCGTATAACACTTTCCCATTGGAAGATTTCTTTCCGGACACAAACAGAACTTTATCATAATTTGCCACGAATCTCTCAAGATCAGTATACCTATTAGAAACCTGCCTGCAAATTGTATCATTGGCATTCACTTCATACCCTCTGGCAATCAGCTCATTCTTAATTTCATAAAATCTATCAGTACTTTTTGTCGTCTGACTATATAAAGTAAACTTAGCCGGAAGTTCTACATTATCCAATTCAGTTATATCCTGAAAAACGATGGCCTTCCCATCTGTTTGTCCTTGCAGACCGATAACTTCTGCATGCCCATGTTTTCCAAAAATCAAAATCTGCTCATCATCATCATGAGAATTCTTTATCCTGTTCTGTAGCTTCAATACAACCGGACATGAAGCATCAATCAGTGTCAGTTCATTTTCAAGTGCAAGCTGGTAAGTTGATGGTGCTTCCCCATGGGCACGAATAAGCACTTTTTCCTTATGTAAATTATCTAGCTGTTCATGATCAATGATGCGAAGCCCCTTATCAGTTAAGCGTTTCACCTCCTCATCATTGTGCACAATATCACCAAGACAATACAAATAGTCTTCATGATCTAATATATTCTCTGCCATATCAATTGCATAAACCACTCCGAAACAAAAACCAGAGGCTTTATCAATTGTTACAGCTAAATCATAATTTTCAGGCATATTCTCTTTTATTGAACACCTGCAAAATTACGCAAAATCTGTATGATATCTATTACTTAGATTTAATTGATGTCAGGATTCTCCTTACAATAGCACGAAGCATCAGTACAAATAGAAAAAGCATTTGTAAAGGGTGGTACAATAAACCGTACAAAGGGTTTTGTGAGGTCATAAATGCAATCATTAACCGGGACATAAAAATGAGTCCGACAGGAAGTGTCAACAGAACTGGTTCAAAAATAATCAACACAGCCAGTGTGCCGGGAACAAGAAGTAATACGTAGATTAATGCGGCGATACTATTATTAGAAAAATACATTAACAGCCCCTTGGAAAAATTCTTTAAATCTACCTGAGTAATTTCATTTTGTATAAACTTATTCGCCAGTAAAACTTCAGCTTTGAACTGTTGTTGTTTAGCCTGTTTTACAATCTCTGTTGCCGCAGGTAATACATCACTTATCTTTTCATTCCAAATCATCTGCCTATAATATTCCGCATCAAAAAACAAACAATCATTACTCCCCGCAGCAAAAACAAGGCTATTGCTTAAACGTACTAACCTTAAAGGAAAGAGATTAAGCAGCAGGAAATCATTAATGGGATATGCACATTGAGCTAAAAACCCGGATGCATTATAAGTAGGAATAAGGCTTAAAACAGCCAGATTAAAAACTTTAGTTCTAAAAATCAGATTATTTAGTAATCCCTGGTGTATGGTTATTCCTGGCGTGATGAATAAATAATAGTCGCCGGTAGCCTGCTCGATGAGCTTAGCGATACTCTCGTCCCGCTGTACAATTACCTCAACATTTTTGTACTCCTGGTTATCTATTGAATTAAACAGGTCACTTACATCAATTTGCGAATCAGAAGATAAAACAATTATGGAAACTTTATCAGTAAAGTGTTTGCCATAATACCCCAATTTAGGGTTTGAAAGGAAATTGAATAGGGTAACGCAAAATCTAAGCGTAAGAAATAATAGTACGACAGACACAAACATCATCATAACATTCATATCTGCCATAGGTATTACATTTAATATTTTAACTTAAATAAACTCGATCTTCTTCACCATCCACATCCATAATCACATCCACATGCTCCTTTAATACTGTAGCCATTTTCAGGCCTACATAATCCGTAGCAATAGGGAATATCTTATGGCTTCGATCTACCAGCACTACAGTTCTGATCTTCTTATGCGGTGTATTTAAAAACACACCTAAACCATAAGCTAGTGTTTTACCACTGTTCAAAACATCGTCAACAATAATGATGACTTGATTTTTCCAATGTTCTTCTCCTAAATCAGTACTGGCAACAAGTTTACTATTCTTTCTATCCAGCTCTACCTTTAGCATGGTAATTTTCAGATCAGAAATTTCAGACAGTACTGTCTTCAATCTCAGCGCCAGCTTATAACCTCTATCCCAGATTCCTGCAAGTACAATTTCTTTTTCAGTAAGGTTATCCTCTAATATCTGATAAGCAATCCTGTTTATTTTCTGCTGTATCTGCTGTTTATCAAGAATGAGTAATTGAGATGTTGCCATTATTTGCCGTGTTTTATGCTACAAAAAGAACGATTTTAAGGGTCAAATTCAAATATTTATAAATATTTATCAATCTTGAAACCTTTCTCTCTTAGCGATGACTGATCATTAGTTTTTTTTAACTTTATAAGGGTAGTAAATAAAATTGGCTCCTTCGGGCACAATTACAAATACACACATAAAATCTTCTGGTTTTTTATAGCTTTTTAAAAACAGAACTTTCTTTTCCGGAGTTATTATTCCTTTCTCTACAAATTCTTCAAAGGTTGAAGCTTGTATGGTCCATTCAGTATTTAACTCTTTTCTATCCAAAATCACCTCACCGATACTTACGGTGTGTTGATGAGCAATAAAAATAGGATTCTCTGAAATACCTTCAACAATAATCTCCATAGCAATCTCCTTTATTGAGTCTGCATATAGTTCCAAATCCTTTTCCAGACTTACCAATGGACTTTTACTTTGTTGCTCCTTACCGCCCTCTGGCTGTTGCGGCATTAATTCCTCTATATCCATCAAAAAACCTTATAGTTAATTACCTGTAAATTTCAGAAGCACTACATTTTCTACATGTTGAGTATGTGGGAACATATCAACAGGTTTAATTCGTACTACTTCATATTTTTCTTTTAACAAAGCCAGGTCACGTGCCTGGGTTGCAGCATTACAACTTACATATACAATTTTTTCTGTTTCCATCTCCAACAAACGTTCTACAACATCAGCATGCATACCAGCTCTTGGTGGATCTGTGATCACCACATCAGGTTTCCCATGCTCAGCAATAAATTCCCTGGTCAGGATGTCTTTCATATCCCCTGCATAAAAAATTGCATTATCTATTCCATTAAGATTAGAATTAAATTTAGCATCTTCAATCGCCGTAGGTACGTACTCAATTCCTACTACTTGTTTTACACTACGAGCTACAAAATTGGCAATTGTACCAGCCCCAGTATATAAATCATATACCAGCTCATCTCCGGTAAACCCTGCAAACTCTTTAGTAATCTTATACAATTCGTGAGCCTGATCTGAATTGGTTTGATAGAATGATTTTGCACCAATCTTAAACTTCAAGCCTTCCATTTCTTCGAAAATATGGTCTCTTCCTGCATAAGTAATTACCTCCTGATCAAAAATAGTGTCGTTCTTCTTTTGATTTTCGATATATAACAATGCAGTAATTTCAGGGAAGCGATTTTTTAGATGCTCCATCATTGCATCAATCTGCTCTTGCTCTATATAAGCAAAAACTACAACTACCATAATTTCACCAGTTGATGAAGTACGGATAATCAGGTTACGCAAATTTCCCTCATGATTACGCAGATCATAAAATGTTAAGCCATGTTGCAAAGCATATTCTCTAACATCATTTCTGATACTGTTAGATGGCTCCGCTTGTAAATAGCAGTGTTGAATATCTAATATCTTATCAAATCGTAATGGCACATGAAAACCTAACGCATTCATATCCATACTGGCACTAGGGCTTTCACCTTCAGAACTTTCCACCTTTTCAGGCATATCTTCTTTATTCAGCCAACGTTTATTAGAAAAAGTATATTCCAGTTTATTCCTGTAATATTTATTTTCGACCGAACCTAAAATCGGTTCCATTGAACTGGTATCAATTTTAGCAAGGCGCTGTAAAGCTGCCTCTACATTCTTCTGCTTAAATTTTAACTGAGCATCATATTCCATCTGCTGCCATTTGCAGCCTCCACAAGTACCAAAATGCTGACAAAAAGGATCAGTTCTTAATTCTGATTTTTTATGCAGGTTTTCAATTACAGCTTCCGCAAAGTTCTTTTTCTTTTTTATGATACGTACATCCGCAATATCACCCGGAACGGCTTTTTCAACGAAAATCACCAGCTCATCCGCCTTACCAACCCCTTTACCTTCTTCGGCAATATCTATAATACTTAAATCAGGAATGATGGTTACCACTCCAGCTTTTCTATTTCTACTCATTATGGGGCGAATTTAAGTTTTTTTTCAGACATAAAGCTTTCTTCCAGACATTTTGGGATGCCTGTTACTGAAGAAATTAATGTATCAAATGCTACCTGCCAAAAATTCTAAGTATAAAACCCAAAACACCGTCAGCCGATTCAAATTTCACATCAAACTTCTCATCTACTAATACAGAAATTTCTAAAATCTCGTTACTCATTGCTATAAAAGATGATAATACAACAAAGATAACGTCTTTTATACCAAATACCGAAACGGTATAAGTTAACATTATGTAAAATAAACGACCTATTTCAATGCTTTAGCTGAATAACTTATAAAGCAGCTTTTACTAAAAATGGAAGTAATTCTTTCTGGAAACTCACAAAATTCTTGCGTACATCAGAATCACTAACTGAGGTAAAGGCAAAAGAAAATACAATGTTTTTACTTGCTTTAAGCAAAAATGCCAGCCCTTCTCTACGTGATGGATGATTTTTAAAGTGATCAAGTTCCAGATAAGCAGAAAGCAAAAGGGATTCCAGCTGATCAGATAAATGCTTCAAAAACTCTTGTGAATTTGCATTCTCCCTAACGAAATCCCAACCAATAAACTCATTACAAACTGTATAAGTTAATCTGCAAGTTTTCATAACCAATGCCTTAAGGTGTTCTTCCTCATCAGCAAACTGAGCTTTATTTTTTAGTATCTCATGCAAGTTCAAATCCAGGTAATCCATTAAAATGGCATCCAGAATTTGCTCTTTACTCTCAAAATACTTGTATATGGTAGCTTTAGCTATCCTGGCTTTCCTGGCTATCTCATTCACACTTGTTTTGTGATAACCATACTTCCTGAACAACTCTTTAGCGGCTCTGACTATACTTTCTTTTATTTTTTCTGGTTCCATTAATTGGTTACATAAATTGTATTTCCTGCTACAGTTACCTGATACTCTTTTAGTGATAACACCGCAGGTGCTTTTGCCGGACTTCCGTCTTCTAAAAGGTATTTTGCTCCAGAGCATTTATCCGTCACCGTAAAAGACGGTTCATCTAACTCCACAGCACATTGTTTTTCCGGATTCACTGTGCTGCATCTGTCGTATGCTTTATAACCACCGCTAAGTGTACGGTAGATTACAATACCTGCAACTCCATAATTATTCACTATTGCTGCACCTCCCGGACTACTCAATCTGATTAACCCAGGATCGGTAAGTTGCCTACTAAGATTAACCGCCACATTAGGGATATTCAAGTTTTCTTTACCACATCCGAACAACAAGAATACCAACAGAAATATGCCGGAACAAAATTTCATTATATTAACGAAGTCTTATACTGTTTTAAGAACTTGGCATCATTTTCTGAGAATAAGCGCAGATCTTTAATTTCAAATTTAAGATTTGCAATCCTTTCAATCCCCATTCCAAATGCAAAACCACTATATTTTTTGCTATCGATATTGCAATTTTCCAAAACATTTGGATCAACCATACCGCAGCCTAATATCTCAACCCATCCACTTTGCTTACACATCTGGCAACCTGCACCTTTACAAATGGTACAAGAAATATCCATCTCTGCTGAAGGCTCTGTAAAAGGGAAATAAGATGGACGGAAACGTACTTTAGTACCTTCACCATACAATTCCTGCACAAAATAAAACAAGGTTTGCTTTAAATCAGCGAAAGACACATTCTCATCCACATAAAGGCCTTCAACCTGATGAAAAAAACAATGTGCTCTGGCCGAGATCGCCTCATTTCTATATACCCTACCCGGCATGATTGCTCTGAAAGGAGGTTTACCTTCTTCCATCATCCTTACTTGAACTGAAGAAGTATGTGTCCGTAATGCGATATCACCTTTCTCACCACCTTTTTTAATAAAGAAAGTATCCTGCATGTCACGAGCAGGATGTTCTTCAGGGAAATTCAATGCCGAGAAATTATGCCAGTCATCTTCAATTTCTGGCCCCTCCGCAACAATAAAACCAAGCTTATTAAAAATCTCAATAATCTCTCTCCTAACCAATGCCAAAGGATGACGTGAACCTACCTCAAACCCTTCACCAGGTAAAGTCAGATCCAGATCAGCACCTTTAGAAGTATCAGTTACTTCAGCCTGATCTTTCAGTCCTTGATATTTGGCTTCTGCCAATTGTTTAAATTCGTTTAAAACCTTCCCGAGAACTCTTTTCTCCTCAGGCGAAACAGCTTTAAATTCATCAAAAACATCTTTTATAATCCCTTTTGTTCCAAGGAATTTTATACGAAACTGTTCTAATTCATCAGCACTGTCTGTCGAGAATGCGTTTATTTCTGTGGTATATTGTGTTATCTTATCTTGTAACATGGGGCAAATATACAGCTTTTCTATAATTTATATTACGCCTAAAGCTTTACCTACCTTAGTAAATGCAGCAATTGCCTTATCCAAGTGATGTTGTTCATGTGCTGCAGAAAGCTGAACCCGGATTCTAGCCTTTCCTTGTCCCACAACAGGGTAATAAAAACCAATTACATAAATTCCCTCTTCCAGCATTTTAGCGGCAAATTCCTGTGCAAGTTTCGCATCGTATAACATCACTGGAACAATTGGATGAGTCCCAGTCTTGATGTCAAAACCTGCTTCCGTCATCTTCTCACGGAAGTATTGGGTATTTTTTTCTAATTTATCTCTTAATTCTGTAGTCTCACTTAACATGTCCAATACCGCAACAGAAGCACCTGCAATAGCCGGAGCCAATGTATTGGAGAATAAATACGGCCTAGAACGCTGCCTAAGCATATCAATAATTTCTTTTCTTCCAGATGTAAAGCCACCAGATGCGCCTCCTAATGCTTTACCTAAAGTACCTGTAATGATATCAACGCGATTCATTACATTAAAATGCTCATGTGTTCCACGCCCAGTTTTCCCAACAAAACCTGTACAGTGCGATTCATCAATCATCACCAATGCTTCGTATTTATCAGCCAAATCACAAATCTGATCCAGGGGAGCTACTACACCATCCATAGAAAAAGCACCATCAGTAACAATGATACGATGTCTGGCATCTTTTGCTGCAATCAGTTGTCTTTCCAGATCAACCATATCAGCGTTTTTATATCTGAAACGTTGCGCTTTACATAAACGTACACCATCAATAATTGATGCATGATTTAGTTCATCAGAAATAATCGCATCCTGATCATTAAATAAAGGTTCAAAAACACCACCATTAGCATCAAAAGCTGCCGCATACAATATTGTATCTTCCGTACCTAAAAAATTGGAAAGTTTCTCTTCCAGCTCTTTGTGTATATCTTGTGTTCCACAAATGAAGCGGACAGATGACATCCCATAACCATATTTATCAATTGCCTTTTTTGCGGCTTCAATTACACGTGAATCTGAAGATAATCCAAGATAATTATTTGCACAAAAATTAATAACCTCCTGACCAGTACTTACCTTAATCTCGGCACCTTGTGGAGTTACAATAATGCGTTCACGCTTAAATAATCCATCTTTCTCTATTTGATCAAGCTCCTGAATCAGAACTGGCTGTAATGTTTTATACATACGAAATATAATTTTATATGTCAAAGTTATACAATTCTGATGTTGTGATGGTAAGCTAAATCAGGAATATTTAGAAATCTACATGGATTTTAGCGCGTATTCCTGATCTCGTGACATTAGGCTGGTTTAGGTAACTAAATCTCATAACATAATCTACACGCAACAATTTAAAGATATTACCTATTCCCAAACTCCCCTCCATATATGGTGCATTACCCAAGGCAAATGAAGTCTGAGCACCATCATTATTAGTAGCAAAACGATATAAATCAGTATTATTCTCTGGCTTATTCTTATAAGTAATACCACCATAAAGCACCTTTAAAGAAGCCATTTCTCTTAATTGCAATCTCTTAATCAAAGGAATTTTGTTCAAAATCACCCCATTTAATGAATGATCAATATTAATACTGGCATACCTGTCGCTCATAAATTCCATGAAGTTCATCAAATTATATGATTGATTCTGATATGAATAGGTCTGATTGGCACGATGAATTGCCAGTAATGGAAAAGGGACTTTTCCAAATACCATTCCACCTTCCATTGTAATATCCGAATAACCAAACGGAGCAACAAACAATCTTTTAAAGATATGAAGAGAAACATTCTGATAATTATAATCACCTTTCAAAAATCCCTTAACACCTGCTGAAGCTCTAAGTGTAAAGATCGGATAACCATTTTTTATTGGCCTACGGAATCTTTTCCCTTGATAAAACTGTTCATTTGGTGCCCAACGCAATTCTGAAGTAAACTCAGACAAATTAAGTCTATCTACAGGGTCAAGAGCTGAAACCGGTTGAAAAACCAATCCACCTGTAGGATCCAGCTCCTGGTTTCTATATCCTAAACGGAACGAAATATGGCTTTCCAACTCTCTGAAATATTCTCCACTCCATTTTCTATTGTACAACCATTTATCATTAACTCCCCTTTTAAAAGAAAGCAAGAAATTATCATCTTCAATAAAGTTCAGATCCTGACCAGGAATCTGTGTTTCGTAACTATGTTTAACGGTAAAACTATGTATTGGAAAATGTAAAGGTCCTTCAGGCTTAAATGAATAAGCTGCACTTATGGCATACTTCCACTTTTTATCCTTCATACCCCGGGCAACATGACCTTCCAAAACAACTTTATCACTAAAATCAATATTGGTCCGCGCACTTAATCTTATTCTTGTTCCCTCTATCTGATTAAAACTATAAAAAGAACCTACCGGACCTATATCAATAGGACCTGCTTTTTGATAACCTGTTAAAACCAAAGCACTAATTGCAGCCATACGTTTAAATTTCGGCGATTTTTTTAAGCTATCGATATTATTATAAGCATTCTGTTCCAGTGATGTTAGACCCTCCGGCCGTTCAAACGTTTTATCTACTTTATTCTTTGATAAAACCGGATTTTGCGTTGGAAACACAAAGTTCTTTGGTGTAAACCTGTAATCAGTAGTAAGAAGCGTTCTGCTTCCAAATAAATTATATTTATCTTTAAAGAGGCCCAGCCCCATATCAGTTACACTTTTAGCGATATAGTATTTCCCCTCTTCATCTTTTTTATAAATAATGTTTACTTCAAAATCATTCACGAAATTAAGATTTACATCCTCATTCAGAGTCAGTGTAACATCGGCTACAGCATAATCTCCGTTAAGAGGAATACGCATTTCACCCATAAACAACTGATCTTGTTTATTTCGAGGACTAAACATTAAGCGAACTACATTGGGCTTTACATCTTTCAGGGTATCTGCTATGAAATATTTATATAATTCAGGTGCTAATGAAGCAATAGGACTTAAAAACCTTTGACTCCCTATACCAATATCATTATCATAAATATCTACATGCTGATAAATCTGGGTTAAATACTCATCAATACCTTCTTCATCAAAATACTGATCAATACGTGATTGCTTTTCGCCCAAAACCTGGTTACGATCATTCTCACTATTTTTTGTTTCCAGGCACAAGCTTAGCCTTTCCCGCATAAATAATGGTATCAATGCTTTTCCCTGGCGTTTTAGAGAGTCAGCTGTCCTAAGAAGAAATGGGAATTTACGGATAATAGAAGAACTACGAAGCTGATCACGCTTCATACTCAATGAAAGATTAAGCTTTTCATACTGCTTATAAACCACATCATTATTCTGTTGCTTTCTATTTTTATCCCTATTGGCTATAACATTCCTAATAAGCTCTACCGCCGGATTATTTTTATTGCTATATCTTTTCGTTTTTCTTGCAGCTGTGATATTTACATTATTAAGTGTATTAAAAGTTTCGTCCAATTCAATAGTCAACTGATAATCACCTTTTTTTGGTAAAAAATAATTAAAAGTTTTATAGCCAATTGCAGAAAAAGTAATCATACTGACCTGTTTATTGGTGAAAATTTTGAAATTACCATCTCCACTAGAAAATGTTTTAGCTTTAATTTCAGGAAGCGTAATCGTAACTGCAGGAATAGGTTGCCGGGTCTGCTTATCAATAATTTTGCCTTTAACTGTAGTTTGCGATTTCACTGAAAATGCGATAAAATTCATCAAAATCAATGAAAAAGCGATCTTAAGAAAAAAACACATGTATAAACTATGTTTTCTGACACATAAAGCATTTATCAGTAAGAAACAAAGGATTGTAATTAGAAAAACCATAAACTTTAACCACCATAATAACGAAACAGCCTACATCAAACCCCTGCTATACACCTGAAATACAGTTATGTAATTTTCTGCAAAGATAAAAAGGTTTTTCCGTATTCTTTAAGAAGATATAATAAAAACTCTTATTATTACTTAAAATACCCATATATGGGTATTTTTGGCTAAAGAATTGTTAACCTCTATTTGCTGCTAACGATTCCTAACTCTAAATTACATGAAGCATATTTTTATTGGACTCTTCCTATTTCTCAATATATTCAGTAGTTCTGCACAGCAATCAACACTCAGTGGTTCAATTAAAGATACTGACGGAACTGCTATTCCATTCGTTTCTATTTACATAGAAAACACTACTATTGGCACATCAGCTAATGTTGATGGGATTTATACATTAAAAATTCAAAATGGGACCTATACCATCGTTTATAAAACGATTGGCTATAAGGCTTTAGAAAAAAACGTTAAAATCACGGGCGATACATCTATTGATGTTATCCTACAACCTGAAAGCTATACACTTGCAGCAGTAAATATTGTTGGCAATGGAGAAGATCCTGCTTACGAAGTCATCAGACAGGCTATCAAAAAGAGAAAGGAACATTTAAACGAGGTTAATGCATTTACCGCCGATGTATATGTTAAAGGAGTTCAAAAACTTGTCGGCGCTCCAAAAAAACTATTTCGCAAAAATATACAGAGGATACTGGATGTAGATACCAATGGGAAGGGGATTATTTATTTATCTGAGTCCACCTCTCGCTTCTCCTATCAACGTCCGAATCTTATTCACGAAGAGATGGTCTCCTCCAAAGTTGCAGGACATAATAGTGCTTTTAGCTTTAATAAGGCCTCAGATCTAACTATCAATTTTTACGACAACATCTTACTGGAAAACAAATTTAGCTCCCGCGGCTTTGTGTCACCAATTTCAGATAATGCCTTACGGTATTACCGATATAAGTTATTAGGTACAAGTACAGACAACGGAGAAACCATACATAAAATTCAAATCATTCCACGTAGAGAGAATGACCCCGTATTTAGAGGGCTTATTTATATAAAAGAAGATAGCTGGCATCTGGTTAATGCGAATGTATTTCTGACAAAAAACACAGGTATAAACTTATTGGATACACTGAATATTTCTCAACAATTTTTAAAAACCGACGAGACTTACATGCCATCAAGTATCAATGTTCAGTTCAATGGGGACGTGATAGGCTTTAAATTTGAAGGCTATTATGTAGGAGTTTATTCAAATTATAACCTTCAGCCCAATTTCCCGAAAAAACATTTCAATGGAGAAGTTTTAAAAATCAACAAAGCTGTTAACGAAAAAGACTCCTTATTCTGGCTTAATAACAGACCTATCCCCCTTACTACTGAAGAACAAAGAGATTATAAAAGAAAAGACAGCATAGAGGTAGTAAAAACATCTAAGCACTATCTTGATTCTGTAGAAAGGGAAAGCAACAAAATTGGTGCTTTTGGCCTGATTACAGGCTTTACCATCAAAAAATATGAGACTCGTCGCCGTTATCAATTCGAGCCATTATATAAATCAATACTGTATAATACCGTAGAAGGCTTTGCCATTAAACCCGCCATCACTTATACCAAAGACCTTGGAGAACGTCGTTTTTATGATATCAGAGCCGAAGTTAGGTATGGCTTTTCTAATAAATTGCTTACAGGAAACATCAGTTCTAATTACTATTACAGGCCAGACAAACGCGCAAACATTAGCTTTAGCGCTGGTTCTGGTATCTATGATTTAAACAACTATGGTTCAATGAGCCAATTTGGTAACTCTACCAACTCCTTATTCTTTGAAACCAACTTCTCTAAGTTTTACAAGAAGGAGTTTATTAATCTGGGTACAACAAGGGAGCTAAGCAATGGATTACAAGCAAGGATTAAAGGAAGTTATGCACGTAATACCAATCTTAAAAACACTTCTACTTTTAAGTTCAGAGATCTTGAAGATGAACACTTCACTTCCAACAACCCATTTACTCCAGATTCAGAAACACCATTGTTTCCAACATACGAAGCTTTAACCATCACTGCAGGCTTAAATTATACCTTTGGCCAGACCTATATCACCAGACCCAATGGAAAATTTTACCAGCCTAGCAGATATCCTGTCATTGATTTGACATATAGAAAAGGAATAAAAGGAGTTCTGAGCAGTGATGTTGATTATGATTTAGTTTCATTGGAAGTATCGCAAAATAAAATTAGTGCGGGGCTATGGGGTTACTTTTCTTTCATTGTAGGTGCAGGTAAATTCCTGAATTCGTCTCAAATCTATTATCCTGACGCGAAACATTTCACAGGTAACAATTCTTTATTCTCCCTTCCCGAGCTACCAAAATTCTTATTCCTGGACTTCTACTTGTTTAGTACAGACAAAGAATATGTTGAAGCACATTTTGAGCATAACTTCTCTGGTTTCTTCACCAATAAAGTACCATTTCTACGTAAGTTGAAATTAGAAGAGATTGTCGGAGCAAGCTATTTGAGTCAGCCAATAAAAAGAAATTATACAGAATTCTATTTTGGCTTTCAAAGATTGATTTTCAGAGCGGCCTACGGTTTTGCTTATGATGGCAGCAAAAGGGTAAATCATGGCTTCAGACTATCTTATGGCTTTTAAACAAATTGCATAAAATAAGACATAAAAAAAATGGAGCCCTTTTGGAACTCCATTTTTTTACAATTTGAAATAGCTTCTTATTTAATCGCCATTTTTTTGCGTAAATCCGAAGGGATTCCGTTTTTGTGCAATAAGAATGCTGTTGTTTTATATTTAACAAAGTTCTTAGTTACATATAAATATCCTTTATAATCGTTAGATACACCCCAAGAGTTTTTAACGATATAATACTCTTTTCCTGCCTGATCTTTAGCGATACCAGTAATTTGCATACCATGATCATCAGTAGTTTCGTAATTATCGAAAGCTGCCTGACGCATTTCTACAGTAATTTCTTTCTCTGCTTTTGGTCCGTTGAACATTGTTTTTTTCTCATCAATGCTCATACTTTCGAAATCTTTTGCAGGAACATAAGCAACACCATTTTTCCAGCTAAAACCTTTTTCACTTACATCAGAAGCCCATGCAACAGTAAATCCTTTTTTTATTGCATGATCAATAATGTTAGTGATATCATCCATTTGAACATTATAAACCTGATCAAATGACCAGTTATCAGGCACCATTAAAACAGCTTTTTCATAATAAGGGCTGCTGGTGAAAGATCCTAACTCTACATAATCAGCAGGGTTAATTCCAACGACCTCTTTAGCAAAGGTTTTCGGTGTATATTCTTTACCTTCATAAGTGAATTTCTCTGGAACAGCACCCATACACGAATCAATGGTAGCAATGTATCTATCTTTCCAGGTTGGATCAAATTTACCCTCAACAGCTTTTTTCAAGATAGCTTCTGTTAGTTTATTCATCCTTTCAGAAGAACCTGGACTACCATAGTCATTACCATTATAAGCTTCTTGTGGCATAGCACCATATTTTGCTAACATGTTAGTTACATCATGACATGCACCACCATCACCTAAAGTAAGAGCACCATGCATACGTACATAATTAATACCTTTTTCAATATAAGTGTTACGGGCAGTAAATAATTCAGCTAAATCAACGGGTTTCTTACCCATACGAATCATTTCAGATTCAAGGAAGGAGTTTGTACAGTAACTCCAGCAAGTACCTGATGATTTCTGATTTTTCACTGAAGTAGCTTCAGCATTTATTACAGGAGTGAAAGTAAAACTTGTTGCGCTATTAGCACTTTGGTTATTTTTAAGCGCATTAACAAGATTGTCTTGTGCAAATCCAGCAGTTGTACCTAACAATAAGCCGGCAGACAACCACAATGATTTCATTGAAATTTTAGTCATTTTATGTTTAATAAAATTAGTTAGTATATTATTTCTTGATTGAGGGTACAAACTTAACAATTATCCAACACAAAATAAGCGGTCTGAAACAAACACCGAATTTGTTACAAAAAAGACTAGAAGAATAAAACTAAACTCCACTTTGAAAAGCAACTGTAGAGTAAAGAGAAAAGTATGATAAACAACTAATAACAACAAGGTTATTACAGTAATCAAACTATATCAACGACCCTGTTATCACCCTGTTTAGACCCTGTTTGCACCCTGTTTAGATATAGTTAAATTTAGATTCAAATTTGACACCATGCAATCCCTGCACCTTGCTACTCTGCACCCTGCTTAAAACAAAAAATACCTTCTCCGACAAGACATAGGAAAATTTTACGCTCCTTCAGCGTAAAAGATTCCAGACTTGGAGGAGAACGGTTTTTTTTGCACTTTTGCACCAGCATTAAACGCCATTTGCACCGGTATCAATGAATTATGACATATCAGACACTACTTTATTATTGCTATAGTCCTATAGCAGAGGCAGAACAATTTGCCGACGATCATCTTAAATTTTGTAAATCTATAGGCCTTGTAGGCCGCATTATCGTTGCCGATGAAGGCTTGAATGGTACTGTCTCTGGCACTAAAGAAGCATGTGAAGCTTATATGGCAGCTATAAAAGCCGACGACCGATTTGCTAAAACAGATTTTAAAATCGACGATGTAGAAGCTCCTTCTTTCATTAAAATGCATTGCCGTTATAAATCAGAGATTGTACACTCTGGCTTAAGAGATCCAAACATTATTGATCCAAATAAGCAAACCGGGAAACATCTGGAACCTGCTGAATTTCAAAAAATGATTGATCAGGACGATGTGGTTATCCTTGATGTACGTTCTAATTATGAGCATAACCTTGGACGTTTTAAAAATGCAGTAACATTAGACATAGAAAACTTCCGTGAGTTCCCTGAAAAGATCAATGAACTGGCACAATACAAAGACAAGAAAGTACTGACCTACTGTACAGGTGGTATTAAATGTGAAAAAGCATCAGCCTTGTTGTTACACCATGGCTTTAGTGATGTTTACCAATTGCATGGAGGAATTATTAAATACGGAAAAGAAGCCGGTGGAGAAGATTTTGAAGGTAAATGCTATGTTTTTGACAACCGCATTGCCGTAGATGTTAATACTGTAAATCCAAAGGTGGTATCCACATGTTATAACTGCGGTAAAACGACACCAAAAATGATCAACTGTGCCAATCCAGAATGCAATGAGCATGTTACTCAGTGTGATGAATGTGGCGATAAGCTACAGGGATGTTGTTCTGTTGCCTGTACAACCCATCCACGTAAGCGTAAATATGATGGAACAGGTTACTATGTAAAAGTGCCTCAACCAGTAAACGTAGCTAAGAAATAACTATCTTAGCTATTCATGGAACAAAGACACCTTAAATACTGTCTATTTTATCTCGCTTTCCTATTACCTTTTTTTGTCAAAGCAGATAATATTAAAAGTATTGGTGTGCCTTATGTTCAAAATTACACTAAGTCGACTTATCGTTCTGGTAATCAGAATTGGTCTGTTGCCAAGAACAAAGATGGTATCATGTATTTTGGCAATGCACAAGGATTGCTCAGCTATGATGGCAAGTATTGGCAACAATATAAAATGCCCAACAGGCAAATTGTGCGTGCCGTAGCAACAGATGCTGCAGGAATAATTTATACTGGAGGTTTTGGTGATTTTGGTTATTGGAAAGTTGAGAACCGGCGACTGAAATATAATTCTCTGATTAGTCTTATTCCTAAAAACTTTGAACTCAGTAGTGAGATCTGGAAAATCTATGTAGATGGAAAACGGATTATATTTCAGTCCTTTTCCAATATATACATCTATCAAGACCACAAGATTAGTGTTGTTAAACCAACTGGCTCTTTTTTATTTCTCCATCAGGTAAATGACCGCTTGATTCTTGAAGTTTTGGGTCAAGGGCTATCTGAGCTAAAAGGAGATAAGCTTGTTCCACTCAACAATACAGGCACCCCTCTCCCAGGAAACGTACTTTCTATACTTCCTTATAAAAACGGCAGCCTATTAATTGGCACAAGTAAAGATGGCTTGTTCCTATACGATGGAACATCGTATACACGATTTAAGAGCCCGGCTAATACTTTCTTACAAACATACCAGTTAAACAATGGTGCAAAAGTTCTTGGAAAGTATTATGCTTATGGAACTATATTAAATGGGTTGATCATTATTGACGAGAATGGAAACATTGTTCAGCAAATCAATAAAGCAAGTGGCTTACAGAACAATACAGTACTTAGTCTTTATGCAGATGACAACCAGAACCTTTGGGCTGGACTGGATAACGGGATTGATCGTATCGAATTAAGCTCAGCTCTATATTTTTATTTTGATAAAACGGGTCAGATCGGCACAGTTTACTCCAGCCTGATTTTTAATAATACCATTTATCTGGGTACTAATCAGGGCTTATTTTATAGCCCTTGGACACAAGGAAACACTACACAGTTTAACACATTCAATTTTAAGCTTGTTCCTAATTCACAAGGACAGGTTTGGGACTTAAGGATTATTGATGGGCAACTGTTATGTGGACACAACGATGGGACATTTAGGGTTAACGGTACCAGCCTGGAAAAACTTACCAATTTAAGTGGCGGTTGGACCATAAGAAAATTAGATGATAATCATCTTATTCAAGGTTCCTATAATGGCCTTCTTTTATTTAAAAAGGACAGCAATGGAAAATGGATTTCAGAAGGCAGGATTAATGGATTCGATGGAGCTTCAAGATATGTTGAAAAGGATTCAAGAGGTGATATCTGGATTAGTCATGCTTATAAAGGACTATACAAACTTACCCTCAGTCCTGATTTTAAAACTGTCACTTCAGTAAAGAGTTATACGGAAAGAAATGGGCTTCCTAGCACTTACAATATCAATCTTTTCAATTTTCAAAATAGAATTATCTACTCTTCCGATAGTGGCTTTTTAATCTACGATGATATTAGCAATCGATTCACAGCATACAAAGAATTAAACAATGGATTGGGCTCATTTGCGAAATCAAATCGAATCATCGATGCTGACAACAAAAAATATTGGTTCATTAACCGTGGAAAAATGGCTTTTGTTAACTTTTCTCAACCCGGGAAAATTAATGTAGACTCTAATAGTTTTAGTATTCTGGATGGAAAAATGGTCCAGTATTATGAAAACATCAGTAAAATAAGTGACCAGATTTATTTAATAAGTATTGACGATGGTTTTGTCATTTATAATGAAATTGATGAGCCCAATCGCAAAAAGATACAGCTACCGGATATACTTATCCGAAAAATAGAAGATATTACCGACACCTACGCCACAATCAGTGAAGTTGGAAATGCAAGCACTGATATTGAAATTCCTTTCAGCAGGAATAATATAAGTATTGCTTTTGCTCTTCCTTATTATCGGCAAACAGTTATAAAATTCCAATATTACCTTAAAGGCTATTCTAAGCAATGGTCTGACTGGAGTACAGTTTCACAAAAAGAGTTTACTAATTTAAGTGCTGGCGATTATGTCTTTATTGTAAGGGCTAAAATAAATGACGAAATCGTAAGCAAAGAATCGGAGTTTACATTTACTGTTCTCCCTCCCTTTTATGCCAGCAAATGGGCATTGATCCTTTACTTTATTCTGGCTGCTTTACTTCTTTATGTATTTAAGCGACTTTACGATCGTAAGCTTAAAAAAGATCAGCAAGCTATATCTGATAAATTATTGGCAGAAAAAGATGCCTTCCTTAAAAAAGAAGCTGAAGCTACCGAGAAGCAAATCATAAAACTACAAACCGAGAAGTTACAAACAGAACTAGCAGGTAAAAACAGAGAACTAGCTAACTCGGCTATGAGTTTGGTTTATAAAAACGAACTACTTCAAAAGCTGAGTCAGGAAATTCTTAAGCTTAAAGATGGAAGTGGGAAACCACTTGCTGAAGAGCAGCTCAGAAGAATCCAGAAAGTGATTGATGAAGGTATGAATGATGAGCGTGACTGGAATTTATTTGAGAGTAGCTTTAATGAAGCTCATGAAAGTTTCTTTAAGAAACTTAAAGTGAATCATCCTGATTTAGTTCCTAATGATTTAAAGCTTTGCGCTTACTTACGTATGAACATGAGCAGTAAAGAAATGGCCTCGCTTCTGAACATTTCTTTAAGAGGAGTTGAGATTCGTCGTTACAGGCTGCGTAAAAAGCTTGATGTACCCCGCGATAAGAACCTTGTAGAGTTCTTAATGGAGCTATAGGACTACATCATTACCTCTCATCACACTTTTTAAAGCCCTTTCTATTTGCTTTGTAAAACTGCAATTGATGTAGACATATTTTACGTTTGTAATACCTGTCTTAGTGTCAAATACGTCCTTTTAAAACTTTAAAGCCTCATCGTTTGTTTATTTGAGATAGTAACTACTACGTTAATGATGTATTAATGTAGAGGTGCTTTTTTTGTTTAAGCCGGAATAGTACCGGAAATTTATTCAACGATAATATAAACTCAAACGGTATGAAAAAAATCTTTACAAAACTTTCTGTCCTCACGATGGTTGGCTTGCTTTTTATGAATGCTGCCTTTGCACAGGAGATCACTGTAAAAGGGGTGATAACTGATGGATCGGATAAACTCCCACTTCCTGGTGTTAGCATTCAAATAAAAGGTACACAGAAAGGAACAACAACAGATGCTACCGGAACTTATGCAATTAGTGCTCCGGCAAATGCAACATTAGTTATTTCGTCTATTGGATATACCAGTCGAGAAATACCTGTTAATAACCAAACTACAATAAATATATCCTTAAGCTCAGCAGCCCAGGATCTGGAACAGGTAGTTGTGGTTGGTTATGGTACTCAACGAAAAAAAGACCTTACAGGATCTATATCACAGGTCAAAGGAGAAGAGTTGTCCCGACAACCGGTACAAACCCCCACACAGGCTCTACAAGGTAAGATAGCTGGAGTACAGATTATTAGTTCAGGAGAACCGAATACATCTCCTACTGTTAGACTTAGAGGTACTGGAAGTATTTTAGGAGGTGCTAACCCTTTGTATGTGGTAGATGGGGTATTCACTGATGACATTAAAAACATCAACAACGCAGATATTGTTAGTGTAGATGTATTAAAAGACGCATCTGCAGCAGCTATTTATGGTATGCGTGCAGCAAATGGAGTAATTTTAATTACTACCAAAAAAGGTAAAGCTGGAGAAAATGAGATCTCATACGACGCCAATTTTGGCTTCAGACAAGCGACCAATATGGTACAAATGGCCGGTGCCAATCAATATACAGGTTATTTGAATGAGGCAAATAAATACTACGGATCAGGTACAGATTTGATTACCCCATCTATGCTCACTGGTGCAAATACCGATTGGTATGATGCCATTCTCCAAAAGGGTATCATGAGTTCCCAAAACCTTTCTTTATCCGGTGGTTCAGAAAAAATAAATTATTTTATCAGTGCCGGTCTTTTAACCGATGAAGGTATTCAAGTGGGCAATAAATACAACCGCTTCACTTTAAGGGTAAACAATGAGTATAACATTACCAAAAAACTGAAATTCAGCAATATGATTTCCTATACTAATGGGAAAAACAAAGGAGCTGTAGCAGATGCATTTACTAATGCTTATCGTTCGGCACCAATAATCCCCTCAAAAATTGGTAATCAATACGGAAACACGTCTCTGTTTGGAAATGTGTCTAATCCACTTTTAGCGATTGACAAGATAGACAATACTGAAGTACAGAATAGGATACAGGGTAATTTTGCTTTAGATTATAAACCCATTGAAGGTTTAACTCTGAGATCGGCTATAGGCCTTGATCTTAATTATTTAAAATCTACCAATTTTGGCTACCCTTACTTATCTGATCTTTCTACTTTTGTTGTTGCCGGTGGTAACCAAAGTAGACCGAACAGTACTTTATCTGTTGGTAAAGCTGACCGCATGACCTGGATATGGGACAATACTGCAACCTATACCAAAACAATAGACAAACATAACTTTACCATTTTGGCGGGTGTAACAGCAGAGCAACTTAAGGGTAATGACATGACCGGTACGGCCAGAGATGTTCCAGTAAGCAAAGACCAATGGTATCTAAGCGCAGGTTCAGGTGGTTCTCAGACGGTTAGTAACACTGGTGATAAATACCGCAGACAATCATTTCTGAGCCGCATTAATTATGGTTATGACAACCGTTATTTATTAACTGCCAGTTATAGATATGATGGCACTTCCAAGTTTGGTAAAGATAAACGCTGGGATGGCTTCCCGTCTATTGGACTTGCCTGGAATATTACCAACGAAAGTTTTATGGCCGATCAAAAACTATTCAGCAATTTAAAGCTAAGAGCAAGTTATGGCTTGTTGGGTAATGACAATATTGAATCTTCTCTATACATTCCTACAGCAACCAATAACCTACCATATTACTTTGGTGGAACTCCGGGTACCTTAGGTAACCCATCATTAGGTATCAGATTACAAGACCTGATTGACAATCAGCTAAAATGGGAAATTACCAAAGAATATAATTTAGGTTTAGACTTTGCCTTCCTGAACAACCGTTTATCAGGTTCCATCGATGTGTATGATAAAAAGGTAGATAATGCTTTAATCTTCGTGAATATCCCTGCTATTTTTGGAGATCCGGATGCAAGGGTACTTACTAATGCAGCGAATGTTTCCAATAAAGGAATTGAACTTGGGTTAAACTGGTCTGATGAAATTGGTACAGACTGGAAATATAGTATAGGTGCCAACATGGCCTATAACCAAAACAAAGTTAATGACCTGAAAGGTGGCCAGCCTTTATTGGGTGATTTAATTGCTGAATATAGAATTACAAAATCAGACAATGGTAACCCTATAGGTAGTTATTTTTTATATGAAAAAATAGGTATTTTCCAAAACCAGGCCCAGATTGATGCCTCTGCACAACCTAATGCAAGAGCCGGTGATATCATATATAAAGACCGTAACAATAATGGTATAATAGACGATGGAGACAGGACCTTCTTTGGTTCTTACCAACCTAAATATACTTATGGATTAAATGGTAGTTTAAGCTATAAAGAATTTGATCTGAATTTTGGGTTTACGGCATCCGTGGGCGGCAAAATTTATAACGCTAAAAAAGCTGTCAGAGGTATCAACCAATTAACGGATAATATCGAAGCTGATGTTGCCAGAGATAGATGGACGCCTAATAATCCAAATACAGGAGAACCAAGAGCTTATACTGGGATTTTACCAGCCTCTACCTATTTTCTGGAAAAAGGTGACTATCTACGCTTAAACAACTTAACATTGGGTTATACACTACCTAAGGCTCTGCTCGACAAGGCTAAAATCAGAAACATCAGACTATTCCTTACTGCGCAAAACTTGTTCACCATTACCTCATACACTGGCTTTACACCAGAGATGCAAACTTCTATACCTGGGACAGTTCCAGAAAATGCGAACATTAACCAGGGGGTAGACTTGAACAGTTACCCATCAACAAGAACATTTGCATTTGGTCTTAATGTTGGATTTTAATTTTGAGAAACATGAAAAAGATATTCTATATAACTACACTGTTAATATTTGCATCAACGATATTTATATCCTCTTGTAAAAAAGGACTTGATGTACCTGTACAAGGAAAAATAACAGAAGAACTGGCCCTGATCGACCCAAATGCGGCCGATAAATTAGTGGTCGGTGTTTATAACAATTTATATTTAACAGGAACACTTGGCTTGAAATTAGTAGTCATAGCCGATGTTACTTCTGATGATTCTGATAAAGGATCTGTAAGTACCGACCCAGGATTTGATGGTATTTTCCTGGACAACTTTACTTATACGCCCAGTACCAATATTTTCAATGACTTCTGGGTAGACAATTATAAAGGTATTTCATCTGCCAACAAAGCTTTAGCTGTCTTAGAGGCAAGTACCATTGATCAAGGAATCAGAAACCGCTTAATAGGTGAAGCCAGATTTATCCGGGGCCTACTTTATTTCAACATGGTCAGGACTTTTGGTGGTGTAATAAAATTAACCAGAATTCCTACCCTTGCAGAAGCTTACAATGATGAGTTCCAAACCCGTGCGACTAAAGAGGAAATTTATAAAGTAATCACTGATGATCTGGAATTTGGTGCTGCAAACCTACCAATAAAAGGTCAGCCAGGTGCTGTTGTAGGCAGAGCAACAAAAGGTGCTGCACAGGCTTTATTAGCTAAGGTGTATATGTATCAAGGAAATTGGCAGGGGGCTTATGATATGTCATCAGAAGTAATGAAACAAAACTACGACCTTGCCCCTGTTTACGCAGATATCTTCAGAGAAAAAGGCGTAAACAATATCGAATCAATTTTCGAGGTACAAACAGGCCCTTATGCCAATCAGACTTCAGGTGGGCTTGCTTGCGATGCCGTTAGTAAAAACTATAGTAACTTCCAGGGGCCTCGAGGTACATTTGGAACACAAACTATTGGTGGACAAACATACAGTGGTGGTGATCTTGGTTTTGGCTTAAACACACCTTCTCTAAATCTTGCTGAAGCCTATGAAGCTGACGATGTAAGGAAAAATGGTACTATTATTTTTACCAGTGATGTTGCAACTACTACACTTTGGGATGGTTTTGTACTTCCAGCACGTCCGGCTACAGTTAATGAACGCTATAATTATAAAGCATACCATAGTCCTTTTTTGGAAACTAAAAGCTGTTTAGGAATTAACGATAAGGATAACAAACCTAAAAACATCCGTGTTATCAGATTTGCTGAGGTATTACTAATTAATGCTGAAGCTGCAGCACATATTGGTGCCGATGCTTTAACCCCTTTAGCAAGAGTTCGCAAAAGAGCTGGTTTTCAAACTACCACATCGGCTACAATAGCTGATATATGGAAAGAAAGAAGATTAGAATTAGCTATGGAGGCTGACAGGTTCTTTGATCTTGTTCGCACCGGACAAGCAGCTACAGTTATGAATGCGATAGGAAAACCTTTTGTTGCAGGTAAACATGAATTATTCCCTATTCCTCAACAACAAATAGCGTTTAGTCAGGGAAGGTTAAGTCAAAACAATTATTAATCACCTTTTAGACATTTAAGAAAATGAAATCAAGATATTTAAACATAGGGTTTGCAGGTATAATAATTGGAAGTACATTATTATTCTCCTGTACAAAAAATGATAACGATGACTTTTTCCCACCAGGTGATGTACCACCTACGGCCGGTGGATTTAATTCATCTAAAGAAATTGCACCAACAAACTTAATCGCCTACTGGAATTTTAACAATGACAATATCCTTGACTCTGTTTCAAATACTACAGGGACAAATGCTGGAATGACTTTCACAGCTGGCCTTAAAGGAAAAGCCCTTACTGGTAATCCAGATGCTACAAAAAAGGCTTACGCTACTGCAATTCCAAGTGATGCTATTAAGAACATGAAACAATATACTGTTAGTTTATGGGTAAATACACCACAAAACACTGGTGCTACGGGCCTTTTTAGCTTAGGAAATACACAGGGTTTCTGGGCCAACATCAACATGTTCTTTGAAAATGGCGGAACAACTACAAATGCCCGTTTTAAAACTATTTTTGCTGATAATGGTGTCGAATTCGACACGGGGGTACCTACTATAAACAATGCTTTTAACAACTGGACATCCTATACCGCCACTTACGATGGTGCAGGAAATTTCAGATCTTATGTTAATGGTTCATTGGTTGGCAGTAATACAAGAGCTGGTTTAGGTGATGTTCGCTTTCTAAACCTAGGTCCTATTGTTTTTGGCGCATTACATTTCATGACAGTTCCTAGTAGCACCGCTGCCACTGGAGCCCAGGATTGGGCTGGCTACTTGCCTGGAAAATTGGACGAAGTTAGAGTTTATAACAGAGCCCTTACGGCAATAGAAGTTTCCGCTCTTTCTATTCTCGAAAGACAAGGAAGATAATTACATCCCTGTTTTTTAAAGAGGATGTCCAAAAAGGTATGGTCGCCATCCTGACCACGCTTTGCTTGCAAAGCAAAATACCTTTTGGACATCCATCTTTTTAATGTTTAAATCATGAATAAAATAATCAGCTGTTTTTTAGCACTTACCTTTCTTTTCTCTTCCTGCAAAAAAAGCAAAGAGCAAGAACCTGTAGCATCCTCTTTTAAAAAAACAGCAATTACCATCAATAATATTTCATCACCTCCCTTCAATAATATCTCTGTTAATCCGATTGTTAAGATTAGCTTTTCAATAGCCATTAGTGGATCTAACCTTTCTTCACAAATCGCTTTTAAAAATCTAAGCGATGCAACAAACATTGAATTTAATGTAACTCTAGAAAACAACAATACGATTGTTGTACAACCAAAATCGAATTTAACAGGCATAAAAGTCTACAATATAACTATCCCTACAACGCTACAATCGGCCGCAGGTGGTAAATTACAAAGAGAAATCAGTATCACATTTAATACTGGTGTTGATGATACTGATAAATTTCCAAGAATTACAGACGATGAGTTGCTGACTAAAATACAGCAGCAAACGTTTAAATACTTCTATGATTTCGGACATCCCCAAAGTGGAATGGCCAGAGAAAGGAATACTTCTGGTGATATTGTGACCAGTGGAGGTTCAGGATTTGGAGTAATGGCACTCATAACAGGTGTCCACAGAAACTTTATCACTCGTAATGATGGGCTTACCCGCATTCAAAAGATCGTTAATTTTTTAAAAACGGCGGATCGCTTTCATGGGGCATTTCCTCACTGGTTAAATGGAAGTACAGGTAAAGTCGTTGCCTTTAGTGAGAAAGATAATGGCGGCGACCTGGTAGAAACCTCTCTGCTAATACAGGGTCTGCTTACAGCAAGACAATACTTTAATGGGAATGATAATGCTGAAACTACACTCAGAGCCGACATCAATGATATTTACAATACTGTTGAATGGGATTGGTATAGAAAAAACAATAGCAATACCCTTTACTGGCATTGGAGTCCGAACTATAACTGGGAAATGAACTTACCCATTACCGGTTGGAATGAATCTCTGATTACTTATGTATTGGCAGCCTCCTCTCCTACACATAGCATCCCAAAATCAGTATATGACAATGGCTGGGCACAAAACGGTGTTATGAAAAATGGCAACTCTTATTTTGGTGTTCAATTACCTCTTGGTCCAAATATGGGAGGACCATTGTTTTTTGCACATTATTCTTTCCTGGGAATCAACCCTTTTGGTTTAACTGATACTTATGCTAATTATGAAACACAGAATAAAGCACATACGTTGGTCAATTATAACTATTGCAAATCAAATCCTAAAAGCTTTTACGGTTATAGTGACCAATGCTGGGGCTTATCGGCCAGTGATATTAACAATGGTTATACTGCCAGTTCTCCTACTAATGATGTGGGAGTTATTGCACCTACTGCTGCTATAGCTTCATTGCCTTATACACCTGAGGAATCAATGAAAGCCATTAAATACTTTTATTATAAACTGGGTGATAAAATATTTAAAGAGTATGGTTTTGTAGATGCCTTTTCTTTAGATCAGCAATGGTTCGCCAGTTCAAATCTTGCTATAGACCAGGGTCCTATTATCATTATGATTGAAAACCACCGCAGCAAGTTATTATGGAACTTATTTATGAGCTGTCCGGAAGTAAAATCTGGAATGCTGAAACTAGGTTTTTCAAGCCCTAACCTTTAATTTTTGATTTAAACACATAAAACACAATCTATAAACACACAAATGAATCCAATTTAATATGCTTAATAAACACACATTATTTCGAGCTTTCTTTTCTTTATCCATTTTGCTTTTTATATCGCAGACTGGTTTCGCACAATCTGTAAAGACTAAAGTTTTAATCAAACCTGAAACGGGCATTAAGAAAAACCTTACAGATGATCAGTTGCTTGATTTGGTACAGAAACAGACTTTTAGATATTTCTGGGATTTTGGTCACCCGGTTAGTGGTATGGCGCGTGAACGTAGTAACAAATCAATGAACTATGGTCCGGAAGTAGTCACCACTGGCGGTACTGGCTTTGGGGTAATGGCAGTGATTGTCGCAGCTGAGCGTAAATTTATTACTCGTGATCAAGCTGCTGAACGCACAAAAAAGATTGTTGACTTCCTATGGAAAGCTGATATGTACCATGGGGCATTCCCGCATTGGTTAGATGGGGAAACTGGAAAAACCATACGTTTTAGTTTAAAAGATGATGGCGCAGACATTGTAGAAACCTCACTTTTATTCCAGGGACTATTAACTGCCCGTCAATACTATACTGCAGACAATGCTGTTGAACGTGACATCAGAAATAAAATCACCTGGATGTGGGAAGCAATTGAATGGAATTGGTTTACACAAAACCAGAATGTGTTGTACTGGCACTGGAGTCCAAATAACGGCTGGTCTATGAACCATCAGATTAAAGGTTATAATGAATGTTTGATCACTTATGTATTGGCAGCTTCATCACCCAACTATGGCATTAGCCCCAGGGTTTACAGAGATGGTTATGCAAACAACAATACTTTTTTAAATGGCAGAAAATTCTATGACATTAGCTTACCATTAGGTGAGAACTATGGTGGTCCTTTATTCTTTTCGCACTACTCCTTTACAGGCTTAGATCCTAGAGGATTAAAAGACAATTATGCTGATTATTGGGAGCAAAATAAAAACCATACATTGATCAACCGTGCCTACTGTATTGATAACCCTAAAAAATACAAAGGTTATGGTGCTGGTAGCTGGGGACTTTCGGCAAGTGACATCCCTGAAGGATATTCGGCCAGTTCTCCAACCAATGATAATGCAACCATTACCCCTACCGCAGCTTTATCTTCCTTCCCATACACTCCGGTAGAGTCTATGCAGGCTTTAAAGCATTTCTATTTTGAAAAAGGTGATAAACTTTGGTCGGAATATGGCTTTATTGATGCTTTTAGTGAAGAAAAGAACTGGTATGCCCAATCACACCTTGCCATTGATCAGGGGCCAATTATTGTCATGATTGAGAACTATCGCACTGGTCTTCTTTGGGATCTGTTTATGAAAAATACTGATGTACTGAAAGGTCTTCAAAAATTAGGTTTTAGCAGTCCGCATATTAAATAAGGATGATCATGAAAGTAATATACACCCTTTTTATTGTATTGCTGTCACACTTATCATTAAAAGCACAGCAGCAAACCTGGTGCAATCCTATCAATGTAGATTATACATATGCAACCCGATTTGATTCTCTTTCTTATCGTTCTGGTGCAGATCCCGCAGTAGTATCCTTTAGGAATGAGTATTATATGTTTGTTACTCGTTCTTTAGGTTATTGGCATTCAACAGATTTATTGAACTGGAATTTCATCAAACCGGAAAAATGGTATTTCCAGGGTTCGAATGCACCTGCTGCCTTCAACTATAAGGATTCTGTACTGTATGTTACTGGTGACCCATCTGGAGCAATGAGCATATTATATACCGACAATCCCAAAAAGGGAGATTGGAAAGCGACCCCCTCAATTCTACATGATTTACAAGACCCTGCATTATTTATTGATGATAATGATGACGCATTTGTGTTTTGGGGTTCTTCTAACGTGTATCCAATAAGGGCGAAGACTTTAAACAAGAAGAATCGCTTTTTACCATCTGCAAAAACTTTCGAGCTTTTTAAGTTGGATGGTGAAAAACATGGTTGGGAAAGGTTTGGAGAAAACCATACTGACACTGTATTAAAAGGATATATCGAGGGGCCATGGCTGACGAAACACAACAACAAGTATTACATGCAATATGCTGCTCCAGGCACTGAATTTAATGTTTATGGAGATGGTGCTTATGTAGCTGACAATCCGCTTGGCCCATACAAATACATGGCAAACAATCCTTTTAGTTATAAACCAGGTGGATATATGAATGGTGCAGGTCATGGCTCTACGATAAATGGCCCTGGCGATATGTATTGGCATTTTGCAACTATGGCTTTAGATATAAATATTGGATGGGAACGTAGATTAGCCATGTTTCCCACTTACTTTGATGCTGATGGCTTAATGTACAGCAACACCAGGTTTGGTGATTATCCACATTATGGCCCAAGTCACAAGGAACATAAAGGAGAGTTTACCGGATGGATGTTATTGTCGTATAATAAACCAGTAACTTCTTCTAGTGCTGTAAAGAATTTCGATGCTGCTAAAGCTCTTGATGAAAAGTCAAAAACATATTGGCTTGCTGAGAAAAACGATGATAAGCAATGGTTAAAGGTCGACTTACAAGAGGTAAGTACGGTTTATGCCTTTCAGGTACACTATGTTGATCATAAATCATCACATTTCGGAAAGCCTGAGGGGTTGTATCACCGTTACATCATGGAGTGTTCTCTGGATGGTCAGAACTGGGATGTTTTAACTGACAAAAGCAAAAACTATAGAGATGTCCCTAACGACTATGTTGAACTGGAAAAGCCTGTTAAAGCGAGATATATCAGATTTAAAAACATTCATGCGCCGACTAATAACTTAGCCATTGCCGGACTACGTATTTTCGGTAAAGGATCAGGGAAAAAGCCGGCTAAGGTCAAGAACTTTTCTGTAAAACGTCATACAGATCAACGTGATGTAAGTATCAACTGGGCAAAAAATCCATCAGCACAGGGCTATAATATATTGTGGGGTATTGCTCCGGATAAATTATACAGCAGCTGGTTAGTATACGACAAAAACCAACTTGAGATCAAAAGTCTTACTGTTGGACAACCATATTATTTTTCAATAGAAGCCTTTAATGAGAATGGCATATCGGAGAAAAGTGAAATCAGGAAAATTGAATAATATAATAACCGTATAATGAAAACGAGAATATATACATGGGCAGCAATCGCACTTTTTAGTACGAATATCTCTTTTGCTCAAACGAAAAAACCGGTAAGTACTGCCGACAAAAAAATGGACACTTTCATCAAAAACTTAATGTCGAAAATGACACTTGATGAGAAAATAGGTCAGCTAAATCTACTCACAGGAGGTGAAGCGACTACTGGTTCTGTGGTTAGTACTGATGTTGAAACCAAAATTAAAAAAGGACAGGTTGGTGGTATGTTCAGTTTAACTACACCGTCCCGCATCCGTAAAGCGCAGGAAATTGCAGTTAACCAAACTCGTCTTAAGATTCCTATCATTTTTGGCCAGGATGTAATCCATGGTTACAAAACTACTTTCCCTATTCCATTAGCACTGGCTTGTACATGGGATATGGCTATGATTGAAAAAACCGCGCGTATTGCTGCTACTGAAGCTTCGGCTGATGGCTTGAACTGGACTTTCTCTCCTATGGTTGATATTTCCAGAGATGCACGTTGGGGTCGTATTTCTGAAGGTTCAGGAGAAGATACATTCTTAGGATCCGAAATAGCCAAAGCGATGGTAAAAGGATATCAGGGAGATGATCTTGCCAAATACAATACAATGATGGCTTGTGTAAAGCATTTCGCTTTGTATGGCGCTTCAGAAGCTGGCAGAGATTACAATACCACAGACATGAGTCTTGATCGTATGTACAATGAGTATCTGCCACCATATAAAGCGGCCTTAGATGCAGGTGCAGGTAGTATCATGACTTCATTTAATGACATTAACGGTGTTCCGGCAACAGCGAATAAATGGTTAATGACCGACTTATTGCGTAAAGAATGGGGTTTTAAAGGCTTTGTTGTTACCGACTATACTGCAGTAAATGAACTGATAGATCATGGTCTGGGTGATTTACAAACTGTTTCTGCCCTATCTTTAAATGCAGGTGTTGATATGGATATGGTTGGTGAAGGCTTTTTAACGACACTTAAAAAATCTGTACAAGAAGGAAAAGTAAAAATTGAGAAAATTGATCAGGCCTGTCGATTGATATTAGAAGCTAAATATAAGCTTGGATTGTTTGAAGATCCTTTCCGTTATTGCAACGAAGAAAGAGCTAAAACAGAAATCTTAAAACCAGAGCATCTGGATTATGCACGTAAAGTTGCGACAGAATCTTTCGTTTTATTAAAAAATGAGAACAATACACTCCCTTTAAAAAAGACTGGTACCATTGCATTAATTGGTCCATTGGCAAATACCGGAGCTAACATGCCTGGAACATGGAGTGTAAATAGCGATCTGGCGAATACTAAATCACTTTTAGAAGGTATGCAAACTGCTGTTGGTTCTGATGTTAAGATTTTACATGGTCTTGGTTCAAACTTAATTGCAGATGCTAAATACCAGGAACGTGCTACGATGTTTGCTCGTGATATTCCACGTGACAACAGACCTGAGGAAGTAGTTATTGCCGAAGCAGTGAAGTTAGCTAAACAAGCTGATGTCGTAGTTGCAGCATTAGGTGAAAGCTCAGAGATGAGTGGTGAAGCATCCAGCAGAACAGATATAGAAATTCCTGCTATTCAGAAACGCTTATTACAAGCTTTACTTAAAACGGGTAAACCGGTTGTATTGGTCTTATTCACAGGCAGACCATTGGCATTGAAATGGGAAAGTGAAAATGTACCAGCTATTCTAAATGTTTGGTTTGGAGGCACTGAAACTGCGAATGCGATTCCTGATGTATTGTTTGGTGTAGTTAATCCATCTGGTAAACTAACAACAACTTTCCCTCAGAATGTTGGTCAGCTTCCATTATATTATGCTCATAAAAATACTGGAAGACCTTTAGAAGAAGGCAAATGGTTTAGTAAATTCCGTTCTAACTACCTTGATGTAAGCAATGATCCTTTATATCCTTTTGGTTATGGTTTAAGCTATACAACTTTTGCTTACAGCAACTTAAAAATAAGTAAAAACAGCTTTAAACCGGGAGAAGCAATTATAGCTAGTGTAGAGATTAAAAACACAGGTGCTATTGAAGGTAAAGAAGTAGTACAATTGTACATTCAGGATTTAGTGGGTAGTTCTACCAGACCTGTTAAAGAATTAAAAGGCTTTGAAAAGATCAGCTTAAAACCAGGTGAAAGTAAAACGGTTAGTTTTAAAATTACTGAAGAGGAATTAAAATTCTATAATACTGCATTGAAATTTGTTGCTGAGCCAGGTGATTTCAAAGTTTACATTGGAGCTAATTCAAGAGATGTAATGGAGGCAAAGTTTGCACTAACCAGAAAGTTTAAATAGGAATGTAAAGATTAATAATAAACCCAGATACTTTTCTTTTATACTGCATAAATCGATAATTTTGCTGCATGAAAACGTTCAATCTTACCTTCTCGTTGTTATTCCTTTTTGCTTTATACAGCAATGCCCAGGATTTCAATAAATATGAAAAAGGAAGCTTCGTAAAAGGAAAGGATAGCATCAACTATAGGGTGCTTTTCCCGGAGAACTTTGATTCGACTAAAAAATATCCTATTCTCTTTTTCTTGCATGGCAGTGGTGAAAGAGGGAATGACAATCAATCACAACTAACCCATGGTGCAAAACTATTCTTAAAAGAAGAGGTAAGGAAAGAATTTCCTGCAATCGTAATATTTCCACAATGCAGTCCGGATAGCTATTGGTCAAATGTGAATATTGTTCCTGATGGCAAAGGTAAAAGAGAGTTTATTTTTCAGGAAAAGGGTGAACCTAGTAAAGCCATGCATGCTTTGATCGGTTTAGTAAATAGTTTTTTACAAAAAACTTATGTAGATAAACAGCAGGTATATGTGGCTGGCTTATCAATGGGCGGAATGGGCACCTATGAATTGTTAAGACGTAAACCCAGAACATTTGCAGCAGCATTTTCAATTTGTGGTGGCGACAATGTAGCCAATGTCCAGAAATATAAGAAAACTCCATTGTGGATATTCCATGGTGAAAAAGATGACGTTGTGCCCGTTGTTTTTTCTACAAGGATTGCTGATCAGCTAAAAGTCCTGGGTAGACCTGCTAAATTAACACTATATCCCGAAGCAAACCACAACAGTTGGGACTCTGCTTTTGCAGAACCAGAGTTATTATCATGGTTATTTTCAAACAAAAAGAAATAAGTCATTAAAATAATCCAAAACAGTTAATGTAAAATGATACTTATTCAGCTAAGTATCATTTTTATTGTAAAACACGTTTTTTTTTCAATAAAATCTAGCATTTCGTATATTCTTACTTATTTTGGAAGCTTCGCCTACAAAACAAACAAGATTAAATGCTATTTATTGTACTGTCAGGAATAATCACTTCATGTCTTTTAGTCCCATTTGGAAAATTCTTTAAATCCAAATGGAGTGCTGCTTTTTCTATTTTGCCAATCCTATTATTCAGCTACTTTGCCAGTTTTATTCCTTCAGTTATGGAAGGCAAAGTATGGTTTGAATCCTATAAATGGGTGCCCTCTTTAAATATCAATTTTGATTTCAGACTGGATGGGCTTTCACTATTATTTAGTTTATTAATTACTGGTATTGGATCCTTTATCTTTATTTACGCTAGTTCATATCTAAAAGGGCATCAATACATAGACCGCTTTTACGGTTATTTATGCTTGTTTATGTCCGCCATGCTTGGCGTAGTGCTATCCGACAATATCCTTTTGCTATTTGTATTCTGGGAACTCACCAGCATTAGTTCTTTCTTTCTCATTGGATTTAATAATGACAGCAACGAATCCAGAAAGAGTGCGCTAACAGCTCTTGGTATAACTGGCCTTGGAGGCTTTTTTCTCCTTGCCGGTTTAATTCTGTTGAGCCAGATAGCCGGAACTTACTCTGTACAACAACTAATCTTACAAGCTGACCAAATCAGAGGTCATAATTTATACCCTCTGGTATTGGGATTGATTTTTATTGCTGCTTTTACTAAATCTGCACAGTTCCCTTTCCATTTTTGGTTACCTGGTGCAATGAAAGCTCCAACTCCTGTATCTGCATATCTACATTCTGCGACGATGGTTAAAGCAGGAATTTTTCTGCTGGCCCGCTTTACACCAGTTCTTGGAGGAACACCAGAATGGTCATATACCTTAATGATTGTTGGTGGTATTACTATGCTTTATGCTGCGATACATTCCTTGTTCAGAACAGATCTGAAAGGTGTACTTGCCTATTCAACTATATCAGCACTGGGCATACTTACTTTTTTAATTGGTCTTGGAACTGAAGCTGCTCTTATTGCCGCATCGACTTTTATACTTGTTCATGCCTTATACAAAGCAGCCCTATTTTTAATCACTGGCATTATTGATCATGAAACAGGTACCAGAGACCTGACCAAACTATCGGGACTCCGCAGCGTGTTATTCCCCGTTTTTATTGCAGGATTACTGGCTGCACTTTCCAGTGCAGGTCTCCCACTCTCCTTTGGCTTTATCGGAAAAGACCTTATTTATGAAGCAACATTGCATGCTGATCAAAAAATCGCATTATACCTGACCATTGCAGTAGTCCTGACCAATGTCTGTCTGGTTGCTGCAGGTTTTCTTGCTGGTATAAAACCTTTCACTGGCAAATTACCCCCCCGTTTTGAAAAGATTCATCTGCCTTATAAGTCTATGTGGATTCCTCCCCTGACGCTTGCCATTCTTGGCTTTGTATTTGGCTGTTTTCCTGGAGTAATAGGAGATTATATCATCTCCACAACTGTACGTGCTGTTGCCGGAACTGCAGTTGATTTTCATTTGAAAATATGGCATGGCTTTAACACCGTACTTATTTTAAGTCTGGTAACACTTGCAACTGGGACAGGGCTTTACTACGTAAATACACCTGACCATAAAAAAATGGCATTTGTAAGGCGTTTTAACTGGATTTCACCTCATAACATCTTTAATAAATTGTCAGACGGTTTTGTATCATTTTCTAACTGGTATTCGGCCACGATGCACAATGGCTTCCTAAGGTCTTATCTCCTTAAAATCATCATATTTGCTGAAGCTTTGCTCTTATATGAATTAATTATTGGCGGACCAATTTATATTGATTACAGCAAGTTATCATCCATCAGCGTTTATGAAGCTGTAAATGTATTTATCCTGATGGCTGCTGTTATGCTTACACTTCGTACTTCGTCAAGACTCACAGCCGTTGTTGGCACGAGTGTAATCGGCTATGCAATTTGTTTAATGTTTGTTTTTTACAGTGCACCTGACCTGGCCATCACACAATTTACAATAGATACATTAACGGTAGTCCTGTTTGTATTTGTATTATTTAATTTACCACCATTCCTTAATTTCTCAACCAACAATTCAAGAACAATCACCAGAGATGCATTTGTAGCGATTACTTTTGGAGCGATCTTATCAGTTATTGCTATCAAAGTGTTGCAGGTACCAACCGTTATAGAAACCAGCGAGTTTTACGGAAAATATGCCTATACACTTGCAAAGGGAAAGAATGTAGTTAATGTTATTCTTGTAGACTTCAGGGGATTTGATACCATGTTTGAAATTGTAGTGTTAAGTATCGCTGCTTTAGGTGTATATAGTTTACTAAAATTAAGGTTAAAATCTTCAGAAAGGGAATAATTATGAGAAGTACCATTTTACAAACCGCATCAAATTATCTGCTCCCGATCTTATTGTTGTTTTCTATTTTTCTGCTTCTACGCGGCCATTATTATCCTGGAGGAGGATTCGTAGGTGGCTTAGTTGCTTCTATTGCTTTTGTCCTTCATAGTTTGGCTTACGGAACAGACAGTACGATGAAGATTCTTCGATATAAACCTTTATCCCTGATTCCTACTGGATTAATCATAGCTACTCTAAGTATGTTTGCTCCAGTATTTTTCGGATTACCTGTAATGACCGGACTTTGGATAGAACAGCCAATTCCTGTTATTGGTATGATCGGCTCAGCACTATTCTTCGACCTTGGCGTTTACCTGGTTGTAATTGGTGTAGTATTAACTATTTTATTTACCATTTCTCTCGAAACCAACTAATATGGAACTTATACTCGTCCTCCTTATTGGCGTTTTGTATGCCGCCGGTGTCTATCTGATCTTGAGAAGAAGTATGGTGCGCCTCTTATTGGGTATCATACTTTTAGGTAATGGTACCAACATATTGATATTTTTATTGGGTAATATTACTAAAGGTAAAGCCCCGATCATCGATACGGACCTAAAAACCTTTGCTGATATTTATGCCGACCCCATTCCTCAGGCATTGATACTGACCGCAATTGTAATCAGTTTTGGTCTTACCTCCTTTGCTATTGTTTTATTAAAACGTGTATACGCCTTATTAGGCTCGGATGATCTGGATGATCTAAACACACCAGAAGAAGAAGATTTATGATTGATAACCAAATAATAGCAACAGTAATAATCCATTTATTTACCGCCTTACTGCAACTGGCATTCTGGCGGAAAACTGTAACACAACGTGTATTAAGTATTACCGGAAGTTTTATCGGTCTTTTATTCTCTGTACATTTATTTTCTAAAGTACTTCATGGTGGCATCTTAACGATGAACGCCGCAAACTGGCAGGCTCCGTTCGGGATTGTATTTGTGGCGGATCTGTTTAGCATTACAATGGTATTGCTCACCTCTATCGCTGCCCTCGCAATTTCTTTATTTTCTGCTCAAGGTGTAGGACGAGCGAGAATGTTGTACGGCTATTTCCCTATTTTTCATTTTCTGATCATGGGGCTTAATGGGGCTTTCCTAACAGGAGACATCTTCAATTTGTATGTATGGTTTGAGGTAGTTATCATCTCTTCATTCGTCTTACTTACCCTTGGTGGGCGGAAGTCACAATTAGAAGGTGCTGTAAAATATATGGCCATGAATATTCTGGCCTCTATGTTCTTCTTAACCGGGATAGGTATATTATACGGTATAACCGGCACCTTAAATATGGCCGATCTATCCCTAAAAATTCCTTTGGTAGAAAACCAGACCATAGTAAACCTGACTTCAATGTTTTTCCTGATTGGGTTTGGAATCAAATCGGCTGTATTCCCCCTTTATTTCTGGCTTCCCTCCTCTTATCATACACCACCCTCTGCCGTAGCAGCTGCCTTTGGTGGCTTACTGACCAAAGTGGGCATTTATGCAATGTTTAGGGTGTTTACTTTGATTTTTATCCCCAATGATTTCATAAAGACCTTATTTATAGTGATGGGTATTATGACTATTCTGACGGGAGCATTTGGCGCAGTAATTAAAAATAACATCAGGCGCTTATTTTCATATTTGATTGTTTGTCATATTGGATTTATTATTGGAGGACTTGGTTTATATACCAAACTGGCATTTACTGGTGCTATCTTTTACCTCATTCATGATATTATTGTTAAAACTAATCTATTTCTGATATCAGGACTAATACAACAGTTACGCGGCACAATGAACATGTCCAGACTAGGTGGTTTATATGCAGAATACCCCAAATTATCTCTGTTGATCGCTATTGTCCTTTTCTCACTAGCAGGCATTCCACCCCTTTCAGGATTCTGGCCCAAAATTTACCTGATTGATGCGGCTTATGTTGGAGAAAACTACTTCCTTATTGCAGCCATCATTATCGGTAGTTTTGTAACACTAATGATGGTCGCTAAAATGTGGTCTGAAGTATTTTGGAAAGACGCTTCTACAGAAGCCCCAGTAACAGATGCTTTTAAACCTTTGAGCTCTTTAAAAAAAACAATGTTGGTACTTCCAATCGGGATACTAGCCATGACAACTCTTTTTATCGGCCTTAACGCCGAGATGGTGATCAGAGTTGCCGAACAGATAGGTAATGAAATGTTAAATACCAGTCCTTATATAAAGGCAGTACTGGGTAAATAAAATATACGATATGATTAAGCACTTTTTGATGAACCTATTGCTTTCCTTCATTTGGGTAGCGCTGACAGGTTCCATGTATTATTCCAATTTTGTGTTTGGTTTTGCACTAGGCTTTTGTATCCTCTGGATTATGAACCGAGATGAAACAGATCGACGCTATTTTTCTCGTGTACCAAAGACTATTGGAGTTTTCTTTTACTTTCTTTATGAAATGATTGTGGCAAATATTCAGGTAGCTTACGATGTGATTACTCCAAAGTATTTTTTTAAACCTGGCATTGTCCGTTATCCGCTAGAGGCCAATTCTGACCTTGAAATCAACTTATTATCGACCATGATTTCACTCACTCCCGGAACACTTATCCTTGATGTTAGTGAGGATAAAAAATCATTATTTATTCATGTGATGTATATGAAAGATAGGGAAACATTTATAGCACAAATCAAAAACGGATTCGAAAAAAGATTATTGGAGGTCATAAGATGACATTAGCAACATATTTAGACTACGTGATTTTACCTATATTGACGGTTTCTGTTATTTTGGTGTTTATCAGATTATATAAAGGTCCTGAAGTAGTAGACCGTGTTGTAGCACTGGATTTACTTATTACCATTGGTATTGCACTGATCACAGTATACAGCATCCGCTCCCTTGAACCCATTTTTCTGGATGTGGCTATGATTTTGGCACTGATTGCTTTTTTGGGTACCATTTCATTTTCATTTTATTTAGATAAGAAAAAATAATTATGACAGATATTATAATTGGTGTAATAAGTACCATTGGCGCTCTGGCCATATTATTTGCTTCTATAGGGATATTAAGAATGCCTGATTTTTATCTGCGCCTTTCGGTAACGGTAAAGGCATCAACTATGGGCGTGGGGCTATTTCTGACTTGCGCAGCTATTATATTCCCTGATGTTTCAGTTACCACTAAAGCAATTGCAACTGTATTCTTTCTTGTATTGACTGCACCTGTAGGAGCGCATATGATTGCAAGAACAGCATATCATAAAAGAATTTCCATGTGGAAAGATACGGTGATGGACGAATACGAAAATAACATTGAAGAAAATGACGATAAACAAAAAGAGCAGGAACAATAAATGCCCTGCTCTACATTTTTATATAGATTATCTATTCTGCCATATTGTGATAAACAGCCTGAACATCATCATCTTCTTCTAATTTATCAATTAGTTTCAGTACATCCGCTGCCTGCTCCTCTGTCACTTCATGGTGCGACAAAGCAACTCGCTCCAGTTTAGAGCTCTTTAATTCTATACCTTTTTCTTCTAATGCTTTTTGAAGAGTACCAAAGTTTTCAAAAGGTCCCTGAGCTACTGCAATATCATTTCCTTCTTCATCTGCCTCTACGTACAATTCTTCTAATCCAGCATCAATCAGTTCAAACTCTAATTCTTCAAGATCCATATCATCAGAAGGAACAAACCTGAAAATAGATTTTCTGTTGAACACAAAATCAAGTGATCCTGTTTTACCTAAAGTACCGTTTGTTTTATTGAAATAACTACGCACATTCGCAACAGTCCTGTTGGTATTATCAGTAGCTGTCTCAATCAAAACTGCGACGCCATGTGGTGCATAGCCTTCATAAACGATCTCTTCATAATTGGCCATGCTTTTATCAGAAGCCCTCTTAATAGCTGCTTCTACACGGTCTTTTGGCATATTTACCGCTTTAGCATTTTGCATTGCGGTACGCAAACGTGAATTGGTTTCGGGATGTGGCCCGGCATCTTTTACCGCCATCACGATATCTTTACCTATCCTGGTAAACTGCACAGCCATTTTGGCCCAACGTTTAAACTTTCTTTCTTTTCTAAATTCGAATGCTCTTCCCATTTTTTTATTTTATTACTAGTAGCCAGTATTCAAAGCCAGCCTCAAAACTAGATATTTATTTTTTTAAATTCTTCAACATATCTGATGTTAGTTTAGATAAATCAAATTCAGGCTTCCATCCCCAATCTTTTGTTGCATAACTATCATCTATGGAACGTGGCCACCCATCAGCAATTTGCTGTCGTGGATCATTTTCAGTGTAACTTAACTTAAATTCAGGAATATGTTTTCTGATTTCTGCAGCAAGTATTTCCGGTGTAAAGCTTACACCCGTAAAATTATAACTCGAACGGATCGATATTTTAGAAGCCTCAGCATCCATCAATTCTATTGTTCCCCTTATTGCATCATCCATATACATCATTGGCAATTCAGTTCTTTCATTTAAAAATGAAGCATAACTACCCTTCCTTAATGCATCATGAAAAATATGAATGGCATAGTCTGTTGTACCACCACCCGGCGCAGCTTTCCAACTAATTAATCCAGGATAACGAATACTACGTACATCTAGTCCGTACTTTTGGAAGTAATACTCGCACCAACGCTCTCCTGCCAATTTACTTATACCGTATACCGTATTTGGATCCATTACACTAAACTGTGGAGTTACATCCTTTGGTGAATTTGGACCAAATACTGCAATAGAACTTGGCCAATAAACTTTTGCTGTATTATAAGTAATAGCTAAATCCAAAATATTTAACAGACCATTCATATTCAAGTCCCAGGCTAGTTTGGGATTTTGTTCTCCTGTAGCTGACAATAAAGCAGCTAACAGATAGACTTGAGTTGGCTTATATTTTCTGAATATTTCATTTAAGGTATCCTTTTCAAGCACGTTCACAAACTCGAAAGGTCCCGAGTTCTTGATATCATAATCCGGTCTGCGGATATCGCAGGCTATGACATTATTTTCACTATAAGTTTTACGTAAAGCGGTTACCAGTTCTGTGCCGATCTGACCATTAGAACCCAATACCAATATTTTTTCACTCATATATAAGTTAGAATTTGTACAAAAATAAATAAATGAACAAACCTATTCAAAAATGTTTATAGCGACCAAAAATTCTACTCGATTATTATTTAATTAATAATCTTCCTATAATTGTAAGATAACCAAATCTAAAAACTGATGATATCATCGGGTGAAAGTCAGGACAACTTACTATTGCAACAGCTAGCCTTAGGCGACGAGCTGGCTTTTACTTCGGTATACGATCAGTATTGGGAACCATTGTTAAGGCATATCATGCGGATCCTTCCAGATAAAGACGAGGCGATTGACGTTGTTCAGGAGACTTTTTTAAGCTTCTGGAACCAAGGTCACAAGCTGGAACGGGTAAATTCTATTAAAACTTACCTGTTTACGATGGGCAGGAATGCAGCATTTAAAAAATGGAAGTTAAATCTGAAGCAGCGTAATTACCTGGAAAACCTGGTAGCTCATTATGCAGAGGCTGATGAAGGGTTTGAACAAATCATCAATACGAAGGAGCTGTCGGCGGTACTCGATGCCGAAATTGAAAAATTACCGGCAAAAATGAGGGAGATTTTTATCCTGAGCCGCAAAGAACATCTGACCTACAAGGAAATTGCTGAAAAACTGCAGATATCGGACTTAACAGTGAAAAAGCAGATCAATAATTCACTCAAACAACTGAGGTTAAAAATCGGGGAAGAATACATCCCTTACCTTGTCCTCCTATACATCATGAACAATTAAAACAATGATTATCACATCATTTTAACTTTTTCTTACAACGTCCTACTACTTTGCCCCGATAAAGGTACTCTAAGAGATATAACCATTTATAAAGAGCCAGGTATGAACCAGGAAGAAATCAGGGAATTATTGCACCGGTATGCGGACGACAAATGCAGTGCGGATGAGAAGGAACAGCTAGAGCGCCTGGTAATGGAAAAGCCTTTGCTAAAAGAATGGCAATGGAAAAGTGAGGAGGAGCGCATACTTACCGGACTGCGGATCAAAGCTTATATTGATCATAAACGTTTACCTAAAAGTCAAAAACCAACATTCCGTTTATGGTACGCAGGGATTGCAGCCGCTCTATTACTGGTTGCGGGGCTGGGCTGGCTTTTTGTGCAAAACCAGAATGCTTCCACAGCACCTACCAGCAGTATGGTAAAAACAGATCTGAAAGGCATTATTTTAACCTTATCTGATGGTTCCAGGGTTTTACTGGAAAATAACGAAGGACAGACTTTACAGGACGCAGGCACATCCATCAAAAAACTAAAAAATGAATTGGTTTACAGGGATGAGGGAAACCAGGCAACCGCAAACAACCTGGAAAAACCAGTAATGAATACAATTCAATTGCCCAAGGGTGAAAATTTCAAGCTCATCTTACCCGACGGTACCAAAGTTTGGTTAAATGCGACTTCTTCTTTATCCTATCCAGTTATCTTTTCTGGCAAAGAGCGTAAGATTGTATTAACTGGGGAAGCTTACTTTGAGGTTGCACACAACAGCAAAAAACCTTTTAAGGTCATTGCGGATCATACTGAGATTGTAGTTACCGGAACCCATTTTAATGTTTCAGCCTATCCAGATGACACGACGATCAGCACTACACTACTGGAAGGCGGTGTAAACATTTGGAGAGGAAAACATATACATCAGCTTAAACCTGGCTTTGAAGCCCTTACCTATCGCAACAAGGAGGAAATTAACGAGCAGGTGGCCGATATAGAAAATGTACTGGCCTGGCGAAACGGGTACTTTGTATTTGATGATCAGAACGTCAGGGAAGTCATGAAAAAAGTAGCCAGATGGTATGACATCGAGGTTACATTTAAAAACCGCAACCTGACCAAGAGATTTGGAGGAACCTTTCCCAAATCGGCAAATGTTGATGAGCTGCTGAAAGATCTTGAATCACTCGGAAAAATGCGGTTCAAAAGAAACGGGAAGGAGGTTGTTGTGATGGATTAAGTATACCAAATGCTTTTTACCAAAAAAACCAGAAGTGCTGTAACACTCCTGGCCAACCGGCTAAGCCGGATTTGGTTGATAATTTCAAGTTACCGTTAAATAACCATTTAGTAATTATAACCTATTTACAAATGTATAAAAATTATGTTGCATCAAAATGCAAGCGCTATTGCTATGTCCCAATTAAGCTATTGATCATGCTAAAGATTGCCTTAGTTATCCTGACGCTATCGTTTATGCAGGCCCAGGCAGAAGTTCGGGCACAAAATGCCAGTATTAAAGGTGATAACCTATCGCTGAAAAAGGTGTTCTCTGAATTGCGTAGTCAAACAGGCTACCATTTTTTATATCTTTCAGACGACCTCGAAGATGCAAAACCGGTTAAAGTCAATTTTAAAAATGCGCCACTGCAGACCATACTTGATCACTGCTTTGCCAACCAGCCCCTAACTTATGAAATCAGGGGAAACAGGATTCTGATTGAACGAAAGAAAACTACCATTCCCATTAAACAGGAAATCATTCTTAAAGGACAGGTAACCGATGAAAAGGGAATCGGGCTGCCTGGCGTAAATATCAGTACAGCTGACAAAACATTTCTGACAAGTACAAACGGTGAGGGAAGGTATGAACTGAAACTTTCTCCGGAGATCAATGTGCTGGTTTTCACTATTCTTGGATATGAAGAACAGCTGGTAAAAGTACCATCCTGGAATATATTGAACGTAGTGCTTAAAGAAAAAGTCAGTGGTTTAAACGAGGTTGTTATTGTAGGTTATGGTGCCGTTAAAAAAGCTGATTTAACCGGTTCTGTAGCCACTGTTAAAATGGACAATCTCAAAGATATTCCGTCAAGTTCAATTGAAAAACTACTACAAGGCCGTTCGGCAGGTTTGCAGATTGTCAATTCATCTCAGGACCCGGGATCTGGAGTAACCGTCCGCATACGTGGCGGAAGTTCATTACGCGGATCAAATGCACCATTAGTTGTTGTCGATGGCTTTCCCTTAGGTGATGCAGGAAATCTAAAACAAATAAACCCGGCAGACATCAATTCCATTGAAGTTTTAAAAGACGCTTCGGCATCCTCCATCTATGGCTCAAGAGGGGCCAATGGCGTCATCATCATCACCACGAAAAAAGCAGCAAGTGGTGAAGCGAAAATAACCGTTACCCAACAAACTACACTGGATCAGTTTTCATCTGAAATGATCCAATGGACAAGTCCGGCTTTAATGGCACAGCTCGACAATGAGGCTAAAATAAATGGAGATTTAGCACCGCTTTACATCGGTGCGGTAAATTCAACTGGTATTTATTATCCTTCTGTGCAGCAAATTGAAGAAGGTATCTGGCCTTACTATACCGATTGGTCCAAAACTGTTTTCAGGGATCAGCCCATATCTAATTCCACCTCAGTAGCACTAAGCAGTGGCACAGAAAAAACGGCTCTGAATTTAAGCGCCAACTATCTGAAACAAAATGGGGCATATATCAATGATGATTACGACAAAGCCATTGTCAGGTTAAACATTAAGCACCAGTTCAGCAAAAAACTGAATATAACTGCATTTAACAATATTTCAAAGGACAAAAGGAATAACAATGGAGGATTGGCTTACTGGCGCAACCCGCTTTGGCCGGTATACAACGATGACGGCAGTTATTTTATGGCTGGCAATAATGATTACGACCATCCTATTGCCAGAACAGATCAGGTAAAAAATGTATTTAACGGGGTAGACTTTATTTCATCAGGAATTTTGGAATGGCAGATCATAGATGGTTTGAATCTAAAATCGCATCTGAACTACAAATATGGCTCCTCTATACAGGACAGGTACAACCCGGATAAGTACACAGAAGATGGAACAAACAATAAAGGAGCAGCTTACATCGACAACTGGTTTGGAAACAATACCCTATCTGAAACATATCTGACATACGATAAAATGCTGGGCCAGAAACACAAAATAAATGTAATGCTGGGGCAATCATACGAATATAGCCTGGCAAGAAGTTCAAGCTTAGCTTCCTACGATTTTAAAAATGGAACCCTGGGAAATGAGAACATGTCTTCTGGAAACCCAGACCTGAACAGACACACCAACAGCCAGACTAAAACCCAGCTATTGTCTTATTTGGGGCGTGTGAACTATGCTTTTGCGGATAAATACTTATTTACGGCAACCCTTCGTGCTGATGGTTCTTCCAAGTTTAGCCAAAACAACCGCTGGGCTTATTTCCCATCCGGAGCAGTCAGCTGGAAATTACACAATGAAGATTTCATTAAAAACCTGAACATTTTTGACGAGCTTAAATTCAGAGGCAGTTATGGTATTTCCGGTAACCAGGGAATTTCTCCATATCAGACATTGAGCAGATATGGTATAGAAACATTTTACAGCAATGGCATGTGGAACACAGCAATTGGCCCTGGTTATGTAATTGGTAATACTGGTATTGGCGGTAGATATAAACTTTGGGGTGGCATACCGAATAAAGATCTAAAATGGGAAACTACCTCGCAGTACAATATAGGTTTAGATATCAGCCTTTTAAAAAGCAGGCTAAACATTACGGCGGATTACTATGACAAACATACCGACGACCTGTTACGTGAGCGCTACTTAACACTGAGTTCGGGATACGATAAGATGTGGGTAAATGATGGTGAAATCAGCAATAAAGGAATTGAATTCACAGTCAACGGAACCATGGTTGAAAGTCGCGACTGGGGCTTTTCCGGGACATTAATCTTTTCAAAAAACAAGAATAAGGTGGTTAGCCTGGGAAATACACTTAGTTCCGGTCTGAGCACAGATTTTCTGACAGGTATGCAATATGAATATTACGGATCAGGATTAGACCCTTTCCGGGAAACATCTTCAAATATCCTGGCTGTAAATTACCCGGTAAATGTCTTTTACGGTTATAAGGTCAACGGCATTTTACAGTCGGCAAAAGAGGGTGCCGAAGCGGGGCTTGTTGGTGCAGAATCCAAAGCAGGTGAATACCGTTATCTTGATTTGAACGAAGATGGTGTTTTTGATTCAAATGACAGGGCGATTATCGGTGACCCGAACCCGGATTTTAGCGCAAGTATGAATTTAAACCTAAGGTACAAGAGATTTGACGTCAACCTGTTTCTGAACGGTGTATTCGGAAATGACGTTATCATGCCTGGCATGTACAACTCTGCAGACCATGTGCCTTTAAGGTGGACACCAGACAATCAGACCAATGATTACCCAAGCTTAAGACAAGGTAGATTGTATTATACATCAGACTGGTTTATTAAAGATGGCTCGTATTTACGCGTTCAGAACGTCAACCTTGGCTATAGATTCAATACAACTAAAATTAAGTGGCTTAAAGATGCACGCTTGTTTATAAATGCAGAGAACCTATACACTTTTACCAGTTTCAAAGGGTATGACCCCGAGGTTGGTCTGGATGGAAGGTACTATGGCGGATATCCAAGACTACGGAAATACACAATGGGTTTAGAGGTAAATTTTTAAATATAAGATCATGAAAACGAGACTACTCATAACGCTTCTGTTTTTAGCTGGTTTTTCCGGCTGTAAAGTGGAAGAAGATCCATATGGCTTTTATTCAGAGAATAATTTTTATAAAACAGCAGAAGACGCCCAATCTGCGCTATATTATTCTTACAACGCTTTTACCAATAATGAATATGCAAGGGCCATTTTTTATATCCATGAACTAGCCAGCGAAACCTGTGATGTGAAAAGCGAAGAAGCTTTTGGTGCACAGGAAATTAACAATTGGACCCGGGCATTGTTCAAAGACAATGAACAGCTGGAGCTGTTTTTTAAATACAGCTACATCGGGATCAACAGGGCCAATGCAGTAATCGAAAATGTTGGCGGCAGTAAGCTGGATGAAGAACTGAAAAAAAGGATTATCGGTGAAGCACATTTTTTACGTGCCTATAACTATTACAATCTTGCTTCTACTTATGGCTTGGTGCCCATTCAAAGTAAAATGGTGAGTACACAGGCACAAACAAATCCGCCTTTACCCGCCAACCTGGATGAACTGTATGATTTTATCATCAGCGACTGTCTAATTGCGGAACAGCAACTTCGCGTAAACCGGGTAGTAGGTTGTGTAGATAAGGTTGCCGCCCAGTCTTTACTGGCTAAAGCTTATTTAACCTTAGCCTCATCAAAACAAAGTAACCTTGCTTTATACAGAGACTCGAAAAGAGATTTTTCTTTAATGTATGACAGTGCAGCGTACTGGTCAGGAAAGGTGCTTTATGAACAGTCGGAATACAAACTGGATAATGATTTGTTAAACATTTATGATGTGAAAAAGCCGAACGGACCTGAGCATATATTTATTTTGTCTATGGATAAAACAGGGATACAGGAAGGTAATTTCTCCTCTATTGACAAGATGTTTATTCCTTACAAAAATGGCAGTAACCTATGGTTTAAGAATCCGGATGAGACTTTTACAAAAGCTACAAACAACGGATGGGGTGTTTTTCTGATTACAGATCAATTTGCAAATACCTATGAAAATAAGGATAAGCGAAAATCTGTTCTGATGTCGAAGCGATATTACACCAACAGCACCGGATCTACATGGGACGACAATCCAACTTACTTAACCAGGAAATTTATTGACCCCGACTATATTGGTGTAAAATCAAGTGTCCGTCCTTTTTTAATCCGGTTTTCAGACATTGCGTTGGTGTATGCAGAGGCAAAAGGTCCAACGACCGAGGGGTATGAATGGTTAAATAAAATCAGGGAACGTGCTGGCCTAGACGAAGCCCCGGCAGGACTGGGCATAACGCAGTTCAGAAATTTGGTGGTAGATGAACGTGCATTGGAGCTTGCTTTTGAAGGTAAGAGACTGTATGACCTTCGCAGAAAGGCTATTGTAACGGTTAAAGACCCTAAGGCTGCTGCATCCGGGATATCAGAAGCCGAAGCGGCCTTTTATCCGATACCACAAAAAGAGATTGATCTGAATCCTAACCTTCGTCAAAAATAATCTTATGAAACTATCCTATTATATATTCGCTGCTTTCATAACATTCACGCTTTATTCATGTAAGAAAAATCCGATGAAACCTTTTGAGGATGGCAGCTGGAATAACGAAAGAAGCATTGTAAATATAAAGTTTGAACACCAGGTCGGCAATGCTGAAATTAAACGTGACAAAGCCTACAATGGTCTGGTTTCATTTCTTTTCAACGAAAATGGAAGCGACAAATCTAAAATCGTTATTAAAGAGCTGGAACTCTCTTATGGCGCAAAGGCAGATTTATCGATCGGTGATGCACTTAATTTTGATAATCCCGACAACACCGCATCTATTGTGGTGACCGCTGCTTCAGGAGAAAAGCGTACCTGGAAAATCAACTGTCTTCCTTTCAAAGATGAACTGATCGGTACTTGGAAAATTTCGGCGCTTTCAGTTTATGGAGGTGCATGGCCGGAATTTGGTGGTGTAGATGCTTTTGCCGATATCAGGGAAAGAAGCTGGAACTGGAAAACAGATCAAACAGGCCCCGAAGCCGAATACGACAATACCTTAACTTTCACATTGGAGGGAATTGATGAGCAAGGAAACACCTTCGGGAAACTGGTAAATGATGCGGGTACAGATGCAAAATATGCCAATTTTATATTTATAGCCGATCCAGATGGAGCAAGAACACCTATTGATGTCAATTATCAATACAGAAAAATTCCCACAGGAGAGAGCTCATGGAAACGCAATTCCGCACAAGGGACCATTACATTTACGAATGCCAATAAGGTGGTAACAACAGGTCGGTTTGTAACTTCTGGAACCGAAACTCTGGAAGGCGGCAAAAGCATGACTGTTAAAGACCGGGCTTTCACGTTTGAGCTAAAGCCAACTTTTGTTTGGATTGATATTTATCAGGACAGAGAGAAATTAGTCGAGAACGCCAAGAAATTCTGGGTTCAGGTGAGTAAAACTACGAATTAGTAATAAAAGAGATTGATTATGAAATTAAAATATTTATGCATTGCGATGTCCTGGATTTTGATCCTGGTTTACTCCTGCAAAGACAAAACAGAAGGTCTGGTTCTGAATAACCGAAATGACCTGATCATCACCAACAGTGTAACCAAGGCCTCTCCCTTTGTCGGAATAGGCCCACAATGGGGAGGATATGATAATGTATTTAAATGGACAGGTTCAAATACGCTAAGTGAAGCCGACTGGAATACGCTATTTAAAAGAGTGGAGTTTTTGAAACCGGGTTTAATCCGTCTCATGGCGTCGCCGGGTTGGAATTACATCGTAGACGGGCAATACAATCCGCACAAGAGCGATGGGGTACTGTTTAAAATCCTTGATTTTTGTCAGCAGAAAGGTATAAAAGTGATGTTTGGCGAATGGGGTGAACCAGCATTGCCCGGAAACCAGGTTGATGTAGCCTGGCTGGACAAGTCTACAAATTTTTTAAGCTACCTGATTAATGATAAGGCTTACACCTGCATTAAGTATTATAATATGTGTAATGAACCAGCAGGAAGCTGGTCGTCAATTGCGGGCGACTATGATCTTTGGCAAAGAACGTATGTGGAGATCTTAAAAAAGATGGAAAGCAAGAACCTGACAAATAAGATTACGGTTATTGCACCTGATATTGCCGTTTGGAATGACAATAGCCTGGGAAACTGGATTACCCGGGCAAAAGGTTATTTCGGGGATAAAATTGGTGCCTACGACATTCATACCTATCCTACCGATGACCAGGTAAAAGGAGGTAACTATAAAAAGGTACTTGCAGACTACCGCAGCCTGGTGCCTGATCATATGGAAATGATCATGGGTGAACTTGGATTTAAGTATTCCAGCAATTCGGATTTAGGTAAGGACAACCTGTTGCGGATAAGTCAGGATCAGCATACCAGTGATGACTCCAACATGATGATTTATGACGCCTTTTATGGAGTGGATATGGCAGATGCGATCATACAAAATATGGACGCTGGTTACAACGGTGTTATTTTATGGAATATGGATGACGCCATGTATGATGATGGGAATAACAAATTAAAGCGCTGGGGATTTTGGAATATATTGGGACAGGAGAAATTTGGTGGCGTTGCTGATGAAGCAATAAGACCATGGTTTTACCCCATGTCGTTAATGTGCCGTTACTTTCCAACGGGCGCGACCATTTATCAAGCTAAACTTCCGAATAAAAAAGGCGTACAGGCCATCGCTGCTATGAAAGACGGGAAATATACCATAGCCATTTCTAATTCCCATGCGGTGACCTATCAGATCAATCTGAAGATGGAAGCGGAACAGGTTTTGAACAATGCAAAGGTCTTCCGCTACGTTGCAGGTGAAGGGGTCGATTTTGAAGGCAGCAGAAATGCAGATGGTTTTGCTATTCCGGCTGCGCAGGAGATCGTTGACTTTAGCAAAGGGAAACATTATCCGGTAACGATAAAAGGAAAATCTTTTACCCTCATCACGAATATGGATTTTTAACAAAAGCTGCTAATCTTAACTAAATCACGAAAATGACAAGATATATTGTTTATCTATTGATTTCCTGTTGCTATTTTTTTGTGGCATGCAGTGAAAAGGGCTTATCAGATGATAAAAACAAAAACTTTACCAGTAAGTCAGAAGTTTCACTTAATTCCATGTTTCAATCGGACATGGTCCTACAACAACTTTCAGATATCCCTATTAGTGGCAAAGGGACACCTTTTCAGAAAATAAAGATTACCTGTAGCTGGGATAAATCTGCTCCCGGTAAAGAAGTACGGGTAAATCCAGACGGCACCTGGAAAGAAACTATAAGGACTCCAGCTGCCGGGGGGCCATATACCATTTCCTTTATGGGCAAAGCGGAAACCGTTCTGTCAAATGTAATGATTGGAGAAGTATGGTTGTGCTCAGGTCAGTCTAACATGCAATGGACTTTATTTGATTCCAGGAACGGGCCAGATGAAATGAAAATGGCTACCAACCCTAATATCAGGCTGCTGAATGTTAGGGACAGGGTACAATCAGACAATCCGGTGGAAAATATCACTGCAAAATGGGAAGTTTGTTCTTCCACTACTGCTGCTGATTTTAGTGCCATCGGATATTTCTTTGCCAACAAGCTGACCACCGATTTAAACATTCCAATCGGCATTATTAATGTAAGCTGGGGAAATACACCTGCGGAAGTATGGTGTAAGCGCGAGCTGGTATATGCCGATCCTGTTTTATCTGAAGACGCCAGGAAGAAAGAAGCAGCAGGCAGTACTGAACCTTTCAAAGCAGGAAATGTGTACAATGCAATGATCTACCCCCTTCGGAACTTTCCTATTGCAGGAGCCATCTGGTACCAGGGGGAAAACAATCTGGATCAACCTTATCATTACGCAAAGCTTTTAAAGACCATGATTGAAGGGTGGCGTGAAGACTGGAGAAACCAGTTCCCATTTTATATTGCACAGATCTGTCCATACAAAAGAGACTGGAATTTCCAAACAAACTACGCCAATCCCTCTATGCGTTTTGTACAGGCAACGGTCTCAGAAACGATACCCAAAAGCGGAGTTGTTGTGAACGATGACCTTGCAGACATCAACAATATCCATCCCCTGGATAAAAAAGATGTAGGTATGCGCCTGGCGATGTTGGCGCTAAGCAAGACTTATAAAAAAGAGAACTACAAAAGTAAACAAAGCCCAGTATTCAAAGATTTTAAGGTAACAAACAATAAATTAACAGTAAATTTTAAATACGCCGAAGAAGGCCTGAAGACTAGTGATGGGTTATCCCCAACACAATTCGAAATAGCAGGGAGCGATCGCATTTTCCACCCTGCAACTGCAGTTATTAATGGTGGAACAGTAGAACTGAGCAGTATCCATGTACCAAATCCATTAGATGCTCGCATGGGATGGAGCTATATTAAAGTTTCGAATTTGAGAAAAGGTGATTTACCAGTTAGCGTGTTCAAAACCTATACCTGGGAGGATCCCATCGAGGAGCCTAAGTAAACTCTCCACTCCAACTTTTAAGCCTGTTGGTGCAATAAATGCCTAGCAGGCTTAAACGCCCCCTTGATCAAAAAAAAAAAAAAAACACCTGTACCTCAACACCTTAGCACATACAAAAGAAAATTAGCATCTGCTATTCCGCGTTATTGACATTTCTATTATTGTTACAAATTAATTGACATAGAATTGATTTAGTAACAAAAACATTATATATTTACTTTATGGTGTATTTATAACACTATCTATTTTTATTTGCTTAATATTACAAAACGAAATATAGTTTAAACACATAATACCAACCTTAATAACCGAATATGAACAGAAGAGAAGCGGTAAAAAGTGTCGCCTTTTTAATGGGTGGAGCACTTTCAGCAACTACAATCGGCGTATTTCTGGAAAGTTGCAATTCAACATCCACTCCAACAAAGGGTAGTTTATTTTCCGATAATCAGCAAAACTTGATTACCGAAGTTGCGGATATTATTATCCCTACTACAAAAACTCCTGGTGCAAAAGCCGCTGGTGTAGGACCATTCATTTCGATGATGGTAAAAGATTGTTATCCTGATGATGCCCAAAAAGCCTTTATAAAAGGGCTGGATGATCTGGAGAAACAATCGAAAGATGAATACAAAAAAGGTTTTCTGGAACTCAGTGTAAAAGAACGTCAGGATTTACTTGGCAAGCTTAGAGATGCGACTGTCGCAGCAACTAAAACAGAAAAAGAAAATCTGGACAAGCAGGAACAAGCTGAAAAAGATAAACAGCTAACAAACCCGGATGAGAAAGCAACATCGCAGACAGAGAATACAGGTACTATATCCATTCTTCCTAAAGACAAACCTAAAATGGAACCTCGTTTCTTCTCAATCATCAGAGATTTAACCCTACTGGGATATTTCACTTCAGAAATTGGTGCTACACAGGCTTATGAATTCGTAGAAATACCTGGTCGTTATGACGGTTGTATGGATATGAAGCCTGGACAAAGAGTTTGGTCGTAAACCTTTTATATCATAAATAAATGAGCAATTTAAATGTTAAAGCAACAGCGCAGAATACTTATGATGCGATTGTTGTAGGATCCGGAATCAGTGGTGGCTGGGCAGCAAAAGAATTAACGGAAAAAGGTCTGAAAGTTTTACTGCTTGAAAGAGGCAGAAACATTGAACATATAAAAGACTATACCACGGCAATGAAAAAGCCTTGGGAGTTTGAACATAGAGGTCGACTAACCGAAGAACAAAAGGAAAGTCATCCTGTACAAAAAAGAGATTATCCTTACCAGGAATTTAATGAAAGCTTTTGGGTAAATGACCACGATTGTCCATATACCGAGGTTAAACGTTTTGACTGGTACCGCGGTTTTCATGTTGGTGGTAAATCATTAATGTGGGGCAGACAGAGCTATCGTTTCAGTGATCTGAACTTTGAAGATAACCTTAAAGACGGTCACGGCGTTGACTGGCCAATCAGATATAAAGATCTTGCACCATGGTACGATTATGTAGAGAAATTTGCAGGTATCAGCGGACAAGCCGAAAATTGGCCGGCATGTCCAGATGGTCAGTTCCTTCCTCCAATGGAAATGAACTGTGTGGAAAAAGAAGTTAAAAAACGTATTGAAGCCAAATGGAGCAAGTCTCGGATTATGACCATTGGCCGTACCGCTAACTTAACTGTTGAACATGGTGGACGTGGCAAATGCCAATATCGTAACCTTTGTAGCAGAGGTTGTCCTTTTGGGGCTTACTTCAGCACACAATCCTCTACGTTGCCCGCAGCTGTTGCCACGGGTAATTTAACATTGCGTCCTTTCTCACTAGTAAATTCTATTATTTACGATAAAGAAACTCAAAAAGCCAAAGGTGTTGTTGTTATCGATTCAGAAACAATGGAAACTACAGAATACTTTGCAAAGATTGTATTCGTAAATGGTTCAACACTTGGTAGTACTTTCATCCTATTGAACTCTGTTTCTGATGAACATCCAAATGGTTTAGGTAATGGTAGTGGTCAATTGGGACATAATTTAATGGATCACCACTTCCGCGCTGGTGCAAACGGTAGATTTGAAGGCTTTGAGAATAAATATACTTACGGAAAAAGAGCTAATGGTATTTATATTCCAAGGTATCAAAATATGGGCAATGACAAGCGTGATTATCTGAGAGGTTTTGGCTACCAAGGTGGAGGAAGTCGCGGAAACTGGCATGCAGACGTTGCTGAACTAGCTTTTGGGGGTGATTTTAAAGATCAGATGACAGTTCCGGGTTCATGGAATATGGGATTAGGAGGATTTGGTGAGGCATTACCATACTTTGAAAACAAAGTATATATCGATAAAAGTAAAAAGGACAAATGGGGACAACCAGTTTTAGCTATTGACTGTGAGTTTAAGGATAACGAGCGTAAAATGCGTATTGACATGATGAATGATGCGGCAGAAATGCTTGAAGCATCAGGCGCCAAAGATGTCAAAACATTTGACAATGGTTCTGCTCCAGGCATGGCCATCCATGAAATGGGAACTGCACGTATGGGTCATGATCCTAAAACATCAGTTTTGAATAAATGGAACCAGATGCACGAGGTAAAAAATGTTTTTGTAACCGATGGTTCATGCATGGCTTCAGCCGCATGTCAGAACCCATCATTAACTTATATGGCACTAACTGCCAGAGCGTGTGACTTTGCTGTTAGTGAATTAAAAAAAGGAAACCTTTAATGGAGAATAGAAAAATTAGAATGGGCATGATTGGTGGCGGTAAAGATGCATTTATCGGCGCCATACACCGTATCGCAGCAAACATTGACGGACAAGTTGAATTTTGCTGTGGAGCATTAAGTATTAATCCAGAAGTAGCCAGGGAATCGGGCAAATTATTGTTCCTTCCTGAAGACAGGACTTACTTAAACTATGAGGAAATGATTACGCAGGAAAGTAAACTACCTGCAGACAAACGCATAGATTTCGTAACAATTGTAACCCCTAACTTTGCCCATTTTGCTCCTGCAATGATGGCATTAGATCATGGTTTTAACGTAGTAATAGAAAAGCCTATCGCCTTATCACTTGATGAAGCAAAACAACTGCAACAAAAGGTTAAAGAAACAGGTTTAACATTATGCTTAACTCATACCTATTCAGGTTACCCAATGGTTAAGCAAGCCAGACAAATGGTTGCTGATGGTAATCTTGGTGCAATCAGAAAAATCATGGTTGAATATCCCCAGGGTTGGTTAAGTACACTTACCGAACGCGAAGGTAATGCTGGAGCTGCATGGCGCACAGACCCCTCAAAAAGCGGAAAAAGTGGAGCAATGGGCGATATAGGTACACATGCGGCACAATTAGCAGAATATATTTCGGGCTTAAAAATCAGTAAGCTTTGTGCTGACCTGAACATTGTTGTACCCGGTAGAGGTTTAGATGACGATGGAAATGTGTTGCTTAAATTCGACAATGGTGCTAATGGTATTTTGGTAGCTTCACAAATTGCAGCTGGCGAAGAGAATGCCTTAAAAATTAAGGTATATGGTGAAAAAGGTGGCTTAGAATGGCACCAGATGGAACCAAATACATTGATCGTAAAATGGTTGGATCAGCCAGCACAGATTTATCGTGCTGGGCAAGCTTATTTATCCGACATAGCTAAACACAATACTCGCACACCTGGTGGTCACCCTGAGGGGTACCTCGAAGCCTTTGCCAACATTTATAAAAATTTCGTACTTACTTTAAGAACAAAATTAGCAGGGGGCACACCAACAGCTGCAATGCTAGACTTCCCTACTGTTGAAGATGGTGTACGTGGAATGGCATTTATTGAAAACGCAGTGGCTTCAAGCCAGTCAGACCAAAAATGGTTTGATTTTAAAATATAACGAATCATGACTACAATTAAAGGACCGGGCGTTTTTTTAGCCCAGTTTATTGGAGATGAAGCGCCATTTAATTCTTTGGATGCCATTTGTGAATGGGCCGCAGGACTTGGCTTTAAAGGAATACAAATGCCAACGCTTGATGCCAGGTTTATTGACTTGCAAAAAGCGGCAGAAAGTAAAACCTATGCAGATGAACTAAAAGGAAAAGTACAGTCGTATGGACTGGAAATTACTGAACTATCAACTCACCTACAGGGTCAGTTGGTTGCTGTAAATCCAGCTTATGACCTTGCCTTTGATGCTTTTGCACCTGATGCTTATAAGAACAATCCAAAAGCAAGAACAGAATGGGCTGTACAACAATTGAAATATGCTGCAAAAGCTTCACAAAACCTGGGTTTAAACGCTCATGCTACTTTTAGCGGATCATTATTATGGCATATGTTCCATCCATGGCCTCAGCGTCCGGAAGGTTTGGTTGATGCCGGCTTTACAGAACTTGCTAAAAGATGGATGCCTATCTTGAATGAATTTGATACTTGCGGTGTAGATGTTTGTTACGAAATACACCCTGGAGAAGATCTGTTTGATGGTATCACTTATGAGATGTTCCTGGAGAAAGTAAACAATCACCCTCGTGCCTGTTTACTATATGATCCATCGCATTTTGTATTGCAACAGTTGGATTATATCCAATACATTGACTTTTATCATGAACGCATTAAAGCTTTCCATGTTAAAGATTCTGAATTTAATGCCACAGGGAAACAGGGAACTTTTGGTGGATACCAAAGCTGGGCAAACCGTGCGGGAAGGTATCGCTCTCCTGGTGATGGACAAGTAGATTTTAAAACGATCTTCAGTAAACTTGCTCAATATGATTATACAGGATGGGCTGTGATGGAATGGGAATGCTGTATAAAAGATGCTCAGGTTGGCGCCAAAGAAGGTGCAGAATTTATTACAAAAAATATTATTAAAGTAACAGACAGGGCTTTTGATGATTTTGCCGCTTCCGGTGGAAACGATGATTTCAACAATAAAATCCTGGGTCTAAATCAATAAATTAAAATGAAACAGACACTATTTATCCTAGGCTGCTTTGTATTAGCAATAGCCTCATGTTCAAGCCCTGAAGAGCGTGCTGCATCTTCAAACACAAGTACAACAACTGAAACTCCTACAACAAGTACTGAAACAGCTGCACCTGCAACAGCAGTAAAGGGTGAAGGCGAGAAATTAATTGCAAAATCAGACTGTATCGGATGCCATAACAAAGTACAGAAAGTAATTGGCCCTGCATATGTAGATATTGCAGCTAAATATCCATTAAATGATGAAAACGTTAATCATCTGGCAGATAAAATCATTAAAGGTGGCCAGGGAGTTTGGGGTGAAATACCAATGACTCCACATGCATCTTTAAGTCATGATGATGCCAAGACAATGGTAAAATACATTTTATCTCTTAAAAAATAACGAACCACACACACAAATGGGAGAAATCAACAAAAACCAGGATGCTACGTCGAGACGTAATTTCCTAAAAACCACAGCTATTGCAGCTTCTGCATTTATGATTGTTCCTCGCCATGTATTAGGCGGACCTGGATTTTTAGCACCTAGCGATAGACTTATCGTTGCGGGTATTGGTGCTGGAGGTAAAGGTTTCTCGGATATTAAAGCTTTTGCCGATAGTGGTAAAGCAGATATCGGTTTCCTTTGCGATGTTCATGATAGCAGAGCAGCAAACAGTGTAAAGGCATATCCTAAAGCAAAATATTACAGGGATTACCGCGAGATGTTCGATAAAGAAGCTAAAAACTTTGACGCAGTTTCTATTTCTACACCGGATCATAGTCATGCCATACAAGCCATTGCGGCAATGCAATTGGGTAAACATGTTTATGTTCAGAAACCATTAACACATGATATTTATGAGGCACGTGCATTAACTGCAGCTGCAGAAAAATATAAAGTCGTAACTCAAATGGGAAATCAAGGTGCATCAAATGATGGCCCAAGGTTAATGAGAGAATGGTACGATGCTGGTTTAATTGGTGATGTTCATACTGTTTATGCATGGACAGACAGACCGGTGTGGCCACAAGGTATTCCATGGTCTGCTAATAAAGCTGCTGTACCTTCAGATCTTGACTGGGATCTTTGGCTAGGTACAGCTCCATACAAAGAGTATGTAGACAAACTAGTGCCTTTTAACTGGCGCGGATGGTGGGATTATGGAACTGGTGCATTGGGAGATATGGGATGTCATCTTCTAGAAGCCCCTTTCAGTGTGTTAGATCTAAAATATGCTACTGAAGTTCAAGCTAGTGTAGGTTCTGTATATGTTGATGAGTTTAAAAGAGGATATTTCCCTGATAGTTGCCCTCCGTCAAGTCATGTTACTTTAAAATTCCCTAAAACCAAAAAAACCAAAGGAGATATCGTTGTACATTGGATGGACGGTGGTATACAGCCGGAAAGACCAGAGGAGTTAGCTGCTAATGAATCATTTGGCGACGGCGGGAATGGCACTTTATTTATTGGAACAAAGGGTAAAATGATGGCTAACACATATGGTGCAAACCCTCGTCTATTGCCTTTAAGCAGAAATAAGAATATTAAGGTAAAACAAAAATTTGAACGCGTAGCAGGCGGCGACAAAGGCCATTATGCACAATGGGTTGAAGCATGTATTGCTGGTTATGGTAAAAAAGAGGTAAGCTCTCCGTTCTCTATTGCTGGACCACTAACTGAGTCTCTATTAATGGCTAATCTTGCCATCAGAGGAACAGATATACAAGCAAAAAATGAAAAAGGGAAAACCATATATCCAGGTAGAAACATTAAATTACTTTGGGACAATGCCAATATGAGAATTACCAATTTTGATGATGTAAACCAATTTGTAAAACGCGAATACCGTAAAGGCTGGACACTTGGAGTTTAGGAGCTATTATTGCTCCTTCATCTTTAATCCTTAAAAACATACACATGAAAAAATACATTTCAGCAATGATACTCACCGCCATTATCACTGGTGGTATTGCACAAGCCCAATCAAGTAAAAAAGGATTTACTAAAATATTTGATGGAAAAACTACTAAAGGTTGGCATACTTACGGTAAAACAACCGCAGGTTCAAAATGGACGGTTGAAGATGGAACATTACACTTTAATCCTGCTGGAGACAAAAGCGGTGGCGGTGATTTAGTGACAGACAATGAGTACAGCAATTTCCACTTGAAAATAGATTGGAAAGTTGCGCCAAAAGCCAATAGTGGGATCATTTTCTATGTAAAGGAAGACCCTGCAAAATATGCCAGGACTTACAGTACTGGTTTAGAAATGCAGGTATTGGATAATGATGGCCATCCTGATGGCAAAATCACCAAACACCGCGCCGGTGATTTGTATGATCTGATTAAAAGCTCGTCAGAACCAGTAAAACCAGTTGGCGAATGGAATACTGCTGAGATCATTTGTAAAGATGGTAAATTAGAGCATTATCTTAATGGTGTAAAAGTTGTATCAACTACTTTATGGGATGATAACTGGGCTTCTCTTGTTGCTGGCAGTAAATTTGGCGGCTGGAAAGATTGGGGTACTTTTAAATCGGGTAAAATTGCGCTTCAAGATCATGGAGACAATGTTTGGTACCGTAACATCATGATTAAAAAGCTGTAAATCAATCGACGAAATAAAAAATAAAAAACCAAACATGAATTTAAACAACCGCATCAAATTATCGGTCATGATGTTCCTGGAATTTTTCATCTGGGGCGCATGGTTTGTTACACTTGGGACTTTCCTTGGAAGTAATTTAAGTGCCACAGGTGCTGAAACAGGCTCTGTATTTTCAACACAATCCTGGGGTGCAATCATTGCTCCTTTTATCATTGGATTAATTGCCGACAGGTATTTCAATGCTGAAAAAATCCTTGGCATCCTGCACATTGTAGGTGCGATATTAATGTATCAGATGTATAATGCTACAGACATTTCGGTGTTCTATCCTTATGTACTGGGTTATATGATTTTATTTATGCCTACACTGGCACTTGTAAATTCTGTTTCATTTAATCAGATGAAAGACCCTGAAAAAGAGTTCTCTTCTATCAGAGTATTTGGAACAATCGGGTGGATCGTTGCGGGACTTTTAATCAGCTTTGTATTTCATTGGGATTCACCAGAAGGCATCACAGCAGGTTTACTGAAAAATACTTTTATGATGGCTGGCGTTAGCTCACTTATTTTAGGACTATTTAGCTTTACACTTCCTGCTACGCCACCTAAAGTTGCTAAAGGAGAGAAAATCAGTATCAATGAGATATTAGGTTTAGATGCACTTAAACTATTGAAAGATAAAAACTTTGCCATCTTCTTTATATCTTCTATTTTAATTTGTATTCCATTGGCATTTTATTATCAAAATGCGGGTGTTTTCCTTGCGGATATAAAAGTTACCAACCCTACAGGTAAAATGGCAATCGGACAAATCTCTGAAGCACTATTTCTGTTAGCAATCCCTGTGTTCTTTGCCAAATATGGTTTCAAGAAAACCATATTGGTTGGTATGTTGGCCTGGGCAGTGCGTTACATATTATTTGCATACGGAAATGCATCTGATTTAAGTTTCATGTTAATTATTGGAATTGCCTTACACGGTGTTTGCTATGACTTTTTCTTTGTATCTGGTCAGATTTATACCAACTCCAAAGCTGGAGAGAAATTCAAAAGCTCTGCTCAAGGTATGATTACATTAGCTACTTATGGTGTGGGTATGTTAATCGGGTTTAAAGTTGCTGGTTTGGTAACAGACATGTATAAATCTGAAGGCCTTACAGACTGGAAAATGATATGGATAATACCAGCTGTAATTGCAGTTGTAGTCTTCTTACTATTTACAGTTCTCTTTAATGAGAAAAAGAAAATAGAACCAACCGTAGTATAACAATTTTGAGATGAGTAAGGATCTAAGCAGAAGAACTGTGTTAAAGAATATTGTTGCCGGAACCGCTGCATTAGGCGTTTCGGCAACAATACCTGCTTTTGCACTGCAACAATCAGAGTCCAATAAGCTAAAAGGAAACGTAAATCATTCAGTATGTCGCTGGTGTTTTGGAAAACTGAGTTTGGATGAATTGTGTATTGAGGCGAAAAAGATTGGCATCAAAGCGATCGACCTTGTCGGCCCTAAAGACTGGCCAACTTTAAAAAAGCATGGCCTTTATTCTTCTATGTGTAATGGAGCTGAGATTAATTTAGTGGACGGGTGGAATGATCCTAAATTTCATCCAACATTGATTAAAAACTATACAGAAATGATTCCTAAAGTTGCTGAAGCTGGTTATACCCAGCTGATCTGCTTTAGTGGCAACAGACGTGGTAAGGATGATGAAACAGGGCTTAAAAACTGTGTTGATGGTTTAAAGCAAATAATCCCTCTAGCTGAAAAGCATGGTGTTCTACTTGTGATGGAATTATTGAACAGCAAGGTTGACCATAAAGACTATCAGTGCGACCACACTGCCTGGGGTGCCGAACTGGCAAAAAGACTAGGATCAGAAAACTTCAAGTTGCTATTTGATATTTATCATATGCAGATTGATGAAGGCAATGTGATCAGCAACATTCAGACCTTCCATCCATACATCTCCCATTATCATACAGCAGGAGTACCCGGGCGACATGAAATTGATGATACTCAGGAATTATTTTACCCTGCTATTATAAGGGCAATTCTTGCTACCGGCTTTAAAGGCTATGTAGCACAAGAGTTTATCCCTAAATATTCAGATAATATTAAATCACTTAGAGATGCCGTAAATGTTTGCGACGTTTAAATTAAATCAATATGAACTCAAGAAGAACATTCATTAAACATGCTGGCCTTGCGGCAGCAGGAGCATTTTTTCTTCCATCCTTTGCTTGTACCGCAGCTACAGCTAAGAGAAATATAGGCTTACAACTGTATACGCTTAGAGAACAAATTCCTCATGATGTAAAAGGAGTAATTGAAAAAATAGCTAATGCTGGGTATAAAGAAGTAGAAACTTACAGTTACTCTAAAGAGGCTGGCTATTGGGGGCTTGATGCGAAGTCATTTAAAAATTTGCTTAAAGCTAATGGCTTAACCTCACCTAGTGGTCACTTTGTTATTGATAATTTCATTACCAGTGGCGATAAAGAACTACTGAAACCTTTAATAGAAGGAGCTGCAGCGGTTGACAATCATTATTTTACGGTTGCATGGATGAGTGAACCAATAAGAAAAACACTTGAGGATTATAAGAAAATTACAGCCCGCTTAAATGAAGCTGCTGAATTGGTAAAACAATCGGGCATGAAACTAGCTTATCATAATCATGATTTTGAACTACACAAACATGAAGGAGGTGTTACTGGTTACGAAATTATGCTGAATGGAACAGATAAAAACCTTATTAACTTTGAAATGGACCTTTACTGGATTGTTCGTTCAGGAAATGATCCTATTGCATTTTTCAATAAATATCCGGGGCGTTTTGTAATGTGGCATGTTAAAGACATGGATAAAACTAATAATGCACTGAATACGGAGGTTGGTACAGGTACTATCGACTTCAAGAGCATTTATGCACATGCAAAACAATCTGGGCTTGAGCACCTGATTGTGGAGCAGGAGAACTTTAAGAAGGATCCATTTATAAGCATAAAGGAAAGCTTCGATTATGTAAACCGAGAACTCATAAAATAAGGAATAGCTTATTAAATTATAAGGGATTGGTTACTAAAAGCCAATCCCTTTTTTTATGAGTAAAAAAATGCCCATATTTGGGGACTTATTATTTCACCATAAAATACAATTGATAAATAATTAAAAACAAGTAAAACAACTAATTAGAAAAAATGAAGATTGCAGTAGTTGGAGCCACCGGCCTGGTAGGCACCGTAATGTTAAAAGTATTAGAAGAGCGTAACTTCCCGTTAACTGAATTGATCCCTGTAGCCTCTGAGAAGAGTGTTGGTAAGGAAATCACATTCAAGGGTAAGAAGTATGCTGTTGTAAACATGGATACTGCGATTTCGATGAGACCTGATATTGCGTTGTTTTCTGCAGGTGGTAGTACATCATTAGCTGAAGCACCTCGCTTCGCTGAAGTTGGCACTACAGTAATCGACAATTCATCTGCATGGCGCATGGATCCGTCGAAAAAGCTGGTAGTCCCTGAAGTAAATGCACATGAGTTATCTGCCGATGATAAAATCATTGCAAACCCAAACTGTTCAACTATTCAAATGGTAGTGGCCCTAAAACCACTTCATGATAAATACAAAATTAAACGTGTGGTTGTTTCAACTTACCAATCTGTTACAGGCACAGGTGTAAAGGCTGTTGAACAAATGATGAATGAACGTAAAGGTATTACTGATGGCCCTATGGCTTACGCTTACCCTATCGATTTAAACGTCATTCCTCAGATTGATGTGTTCCAGGATAATGGATATACTAAAGAGGAAATGAAGATGATATTGGAAACTCAGAAAATCATGAGTGATAACAGTATTAAAGTTACAGCAACTACGGTACGTATTCCTGTGATGGGCGGCCACTCTGAATCAGTAAACATTGAATTTGAAAATGATTTCGATGTAACTGAAGTAAAAGAATTACTTGCAGCTACACAAGGTATCATCGTAGTTGATGATCCTGCTAACCTTAAATATCCTATGCCTAAAGACGCACATGAGAAAGATGAGGTTTTTGTTGGAAGAATAAGACGTGATGAGTCATTGCCAAACACATTGAACATGTGGATTGTAGCAGATAACCTACGTAAAGGTGCTGCGACAAATGCAGTTCAGATTGCAGAATACCTGGTAAACAACAAACTGGTTTAATTCAATTTAAACCAATCATATTAACGGCCATCATCCTGATAACAAATCAGCATGATGGCCGTTTTAATTTTAAAAGCTTATGTCTAATAGATCTATTCCATCTCTTTTAATCCTGTTCTTTATCAGCAGTTTCACGATCGCACAGACTCCGATACAGAAACTGGAAAAAGCTTACAACATCTTTCAATCTGATCCACAGACAAAATATGCCATTTCCTCACTTTGTGTTTTAGATGCCAATACAGGCAGCCCACTTTTTGCCAGGAATGAACAAATAGGATTAGCTACAGCATCAACCTTAAAAGTAATAACAGCTGCAACTGCTCTAAGTATCCTGGGAAAAGATTTTCAGTATCAAACAACACTAGCCTACACGGGTAATATTACCACTGATGGGGTTTTAAAGGGCAACTTGATTATAATTGGAAGTGCCGATCCGACTTTAGGTTCTGACCGCTACCAGAATAAAGAAAATGTTGTTTTAACAGAATGGGCTAATGCAATAAAAAAAGCAGGTATTAAAAGAATAGAAGGAGCCATTATTGGAGATGACCGTATTTTTGGAACCCAGACTACTCCTGAGGGCTGGACATGGCAGGACATGGGTAATTATTACGGAGCAGGTACTTCGGGATTATCATGGCGTGAAAATCAATTTGACATCCAATTAAAACCCGGTTCTAGACAAGGAGATGATGCTGGAATAATAAAAACAGTTCCAGAAATGCCCTATTTAAAGGTGATGAATGAGCTAAAAACAGGGGCTTCGGGTAGTGGTGATAATGCTTATTTATTTTTACCTCCTTATGGTAACACGGCTTACTTAAGAGGAACCTGGGGTATTGGAATCCGTAAAAGCAGCATTTCAGGTGCAATTCCAGATCCTGCTTATGATTGTGCATACCGATTGCAGGACACCTTAAAACTTTTAGGAATTGTAAGCACACAACCCGTTACGACCACAAGAATCATGGCGTTAAACGGACAATCAATAGCTAACATTACGCAAAAGATCAGTACCATTACCTCTCCTACCTTATCAGAAATCACTTATTGGTTTTTAAAAAAGAGTATTAACCTATATGGTGAAACCATGTTAAAAACCCTCGCATTAAAATCAGGAAAAACAGCAAGTACTGCTGATGGTGTAGAAACAGAAATTAAGTTTTGGGAAGCTAAAGGAATTGACAAAAATGCGCTGAATATAATTGATGGAAGTGGCCTTTCACCAGCAAACCGGATAACAACCCAGGCAGTCGCAAATGTTTTATTTCAGGCTCAAAAAGAAAACTGGTTTGGCGATTATTATAAAGCTTTTCCAGAATACAATGGCATGAAAATTAAAAGCGGAACGATAAACAATGTTTCCGCATTTGCAGGATATTATACCAGCAATACAGGAAATAAATACATTATTGTTATCAATGTCAATAATTATTCAGGTTCAGGAATAAATAAGAAACTATTTACCGTATTGGATGCACTAAAGTAATTGGTAAATTGCAGCCGTTTTAAGAATATAACATCCGAAAAACACATCATCAATGAAGAATATCCTTTCTGCCCTATTTTTTCTACTGTTTAGCTGTTCAGTTTTAGGACAAACTTCAGTTTCACAGATAACAAGCACTGCAGAGTTTAATAATCCTCTAAATAATGTCCCACCCGAGATAGCTATTATTCCAGAACCTGTAGAAGTGACTAAAAAGGAAGGATACTTCGTTTTACCGACTAATGTGACTATTCAATGTACAGCTACACCTGAAACACATCAGGTGCTTACTTTTTTACAAGAAAAACTATCTGTTCCTACAGGCAGCTTTGTAACTTCTGTAAGTGGCAAATCGGAAAGTGCACAAATACATTTATTAATAAATGACAAAATAAACCACACACTTGGTAATGAGGGTTACCAATTGACTGTTACCCCAAATCACATCACCATTAAAGCCAATCAGGCAGCGGGTTTGTTTTATGGTGTACAAAGTCTGCTTCAATTGTTTCCGGCCGCTATTGAAAGTAAAGAGCCAATTGAGGCCGAGCATAGCAGAAGTACCGAACAAATAGAATGGAAAGTTCCTTGCGTTGAAATCACAGATTACCCACGCTTAGGCTGGAGAGGTTTAATGTTTGATGTTGCTCGTCACTTTTTCACTAAGGAAGAAGTAAAACAGTATATAGATGCAATGGTGCGTTACAAATACAACATCTTACATTTACATCTAACCGATGATGAGGGTTGGAGAATAGAGATTAAGGGCTTTCCTAAGCTAACTGAAATTGGTGCATGGAGTGTTAAAAAAGTAGGTGATTTTGGAACTTTTCCAGCTCCTGCGGCGGATGAACCACGTAATTACGGTGGCTTTTACACACAAGAGGACATTAAAGAGATCGTGCAATATGCGAAAGAACGTTTTGTCAATGTTCTTCCTGAAATTGATGTACCTGGTCATAGTCTTGCTGCAATCAGCTCTTATCCCGAATTATCCTGCACACCGGGTGCAGAAAATTATAAGGTACGTTCCGGAGAACGCATTATGGACTGGTCAAGAGGTGCTCCTCCGATAGCTTTGGTAGACAATACATTGTGTCCGGCAAATGAAAAGGTATATGCTTTCTTAGATTCTGTTATTACCCAGGTTGCGGCTCTTTTCCCTTTCGAATATATACATATGGGTGGAGATGAGGCTCCTTTCAATTTCTGGGAGAAAAATGAAGCCATCAAAGCATTGATGCTTAAGGAAGGTTTAAAGAATATGCATCAGGTACAAGGATATTTTGAAAAGCGTGTTCAAAAGATTGTTGAATCGAAAGGGAAAAAATTTATAGGATGGGATGAAATATTGAATGGCGACATGTCACCCAATACAGCTGTTATGGCTTGGCGAGGAATGAAATATGGTATTGAAGCTGCCAAAAATAAACATGAGGTGGTAATGAGTCCCACCGAATTTGCTTATCTGGATTATATGCAGGCTGATGTAATCACTGAACCTCGTGTTTATGCTTCTCTCAGGTTGAGCAAAGCTTACCAATTTGATCCTGTACCGTTATCTGTTGATCCTAAATACATTAAAGGAGGTCAGGCAAATCTATGGACAGAACAAGTGTATAACATCCGTCAGGCTGAATACATGACCTGGCCTAGAGGTATGGCAATTGCAGAATCGGTTTGGTCTCCCCCAGCCAAAAAAAACTGGCCTAACTTTTTCAGTAGAGTAGAACAACATTTTAAGCGCCTGGACGCAGCAGAAACCAAATATGCGCCAAGTGTATATGATCCTATATTTAAAGTCAGCAGATCAGCAGATAAACAACTTCTGATTGATTTAAGTACCGAGGTTTCAGGATTGGATATTTATTACAGTTTTGACAACTCATTCCCTGATCGCTTCTATCCAAAATATACGGAAAAATTAACACCTCCAAAAGATGCGACCATGTTAAAAGTCATCACTTACAGAGGTAAAAACCCAATTGGTAGAATGATGAATATGCCAATTGAAGAATTGAATAAGAGAGCAGGAAGAAAATAGAAAGAAATTGAGATACTTTGTTCATATAGGTTACAACGGATTAAATTATAGTGGCTGGCAAAAACAGCCTGGAATATTGAATGTACAGGGTGTTTTGGAAAAAGCACTTACTGATATCTTAAAAGTCCCCATATTTATTAACGGTTGTGGCCGTACTGATGCACAAGTTCATGCCAGTCAGTTCTTTTTCCATATGGATGTGGAACAGCCCTGGGATTTTGATCTGATGTTTAGGCTTAATAAATCCTTACCGGGCAATATTGCGGTCTTCGATATCATTCCTATGGATGGGCAACAACATGCCCGGTTTGATGCTGTGCAACGGTCTTACGATTATTTCCTGCATACCTATAAAAATCCATTTTTGAATGGACTAAGTTCATTTTATTTATTGGACAAGCTTGATTTTGACAAAATGAAACAAGCAGCTTCGATACTACCTAACTACAAAGATTATAAGGCTTTTTGTACAAGCCCAGATAAATATGAACACACTCTATGCTTTGTCAGATCTGCAAGTTTATCTGTAGATGAAAATGGAGATCATCTTCGTTTCCAGATTTCTTCCAATCGTTTTTTAAGTAAAATGATCAGGATTATCATGGGCCAATTGTTAAAAATTGGGAAAGGAGTTTTGAGCGTTGATGAGTTTGAAAGCTATCTGATCGAGAATAGAACCCCTGAGCTGATCACCCCTGCTCATCCACAGGGACTTTATTTATCGAAAGTAACTTATCCTTACCTGGATCTACCACCAAGACAACAGTTTTCTTCTGTTTTACAACAGCAAGCTGACCTGACCTGGAAATTACTTTAACCACCTAATTGTTAATAATTTACTATTGTTTTTTTCATAGCTTTTCATTAACTTTAATAGAGGACTTCATTAAAAAGAAGGCATTCTATATGACAGTTATTCAAAAAATTGAGCACTGGGGTGACGTTCATCGTACCAAATGGCTTGATGTGATACGCATCGTATTAGGTATACTCATCTTTAGCAAAGGCATTGCCATTGTAAGCAATACCGCAGCATTACAAGACATGTTACTACAAAACAACACTTATGCTTTCTCGGGATTAATGTCTAGCCTTGGACTACACATTGTTGGCTTTGTACATCTTGTAGGAGGCATTTTAATCACTATTGGCCTACTTACACGTTTTGCAGCTGTAATACAGATTCCAATATTGATCATTGCAGTATTTTTTGTAAACCTTTCAAGAGGGTTCTCAGTCCTTAACAATGAGTTATGGCTTTCAATCCTTGTCTTGTTATTGCTTGTCTTGTTCTGGGTAGTGGGTTCTGGTCCGCTTTCCGTAGATCAGGCCATGAAGAAGAGACCAAATATCTACAGATAAGTCTGGCAGATTTAAACTTTATTGCCAGCTTAAAACTGCTGCCCTCATCGCATCAGCGGTGAGGTTTATTCCGTTTACCTTAAGCAATGCACGTTGATAAAACACGTTGCGTTCATTGAGTTTCTTTTCGATAAACTCAATCATTTGTGCTTCTGTCAGGTCTTTAAGCAAGGGACGTTTATCTTTCCCACTTTCCAAACGTTTTGCTAAGGCTGCAGGAGACATTTCTATGTATATGGATAAGCCATTTTCATTCATCCAGTCCATATTATCAAAAAAACAAGGTGCTCCACCTCCGGTTGCTATTACCACATTTGCTGGATAATCAAAAGTTTTTAAAGTTTCACTTTCCAGCTTCCTGAATGCATCTTCACCATGACCAGCAAAGTATGCACCTATGGTGCTCCCCAGGTTTTTCTCTATCTCATGATCAAGGTCAACAAATGTATACCCCAATTTTTGAGCAAGTTTTTTGCCCATTGTACTTTTCCCACAGCCCATAAAGCCTATCAGAAATATTTTCATCATTTATGCAAGTTTTACCCTTGGATCTGCAAAGGCATATAATATATCAACCAAAATATTAATTATCACAAATATAAAGGCTATAAAAAGAATGGATCCCATAACAACAGGAAAATCAGACATCTCCAGTGCATTTACCGTAGTACGTCCAAGTCCATTATACCCAAATATGTATTCTACAAAAAATGACCCTGCCAATAAAGAAGCAAACCAACCTGATATGGCCGTAATAACAGGATTCAGCGCATTTTTCAGTGCATGTTTATAAATAATTGCATTACGACTCAAACCTTTCGCATTTGCCGTTCGGATATAATCCTGTGCCAATACATCCAGCATAGCACTACGTGTTAACTGAACAATAATTGCAAGTGGTCTTAAACCCAATGTTACCATAGGAAGCCATAAGTTTTTCCAGGTCACAATCTCTCCTTTAAATGGATCGTAACTATACAAACTACCCGACATATTCAGCCCTGTATAATCGCTTAAAACAAAACCAAAAAGCCAGGCTATGATGATTCCAGCAAAAAAAGAAGGTGCGGAGATTCCCAATATAGCAAAGGAATTAGCGACTTTATCAATCCAGGTATCCTTATTTACTGCAGATATTACACCTAAAAACACACCTATAATGGTTGCAAATACCATTGCTGTAAAAGCCAGAATAAAGGTATTGGGAACAGTTTCCGACAAAATAGTTGTCACATCCCTTTTCGTTTGATAAGATCTCCTTAGATAAGGCCATTTAAATGCAAGCACATGATCGCCAACAGGAATTAGCTTTAAATAGTTGTATTTCTCTTTATCGGCTGCAGTACATTCATGATAACCAATTGGGGAAAGATCATTAAGATAAAGAAAGAACTGCGCAGGCTTAGACTTATCTAGTCCAAACTCCTTTCTTACTGCTTCAAGAGAAGAAACATCAGCCCGTTGTCCCATTGTCATCCTTGCCGGATCTCCCGGCAGGATGTTAAACAAAATAAACACCACTACAATTACGCCAGCCATTACAGCAAATCCATACAAGATCTTTTTAATGGCGTATTGCAGCATATTTACTTACTAAAATATTGATCAGCCAATTTATCAAAGGTTGGCATAGTATTGTAATGCCATTTGTTAATGACAACACCGTTTTTAAGCAACATTACACCAGGATTTGACCTGACCATGCTCTTTAGCGGTACTGCATCTGCATAAAAAACCTCTGCAAACAATTTCATCCGTTTACTAAACTCATCAGCATCACTTGCAGAGTTAGAAGTAAGCAAAACTGTTCTAATATTAAATTGTTCTGTTGCATTCAAAGCAATTGCATTAATCTTAGCAATAGCATTTTCATTTACATCCTTAAGATTATAAGCTACTATAACCAGGTTGTAAAATGGGTTTTCTATTAATTCTTTAGTATAATCAGTCCCCGATGCATCACTAATCATCAGATCCATAATTTTAGGCGTATATCCTTTTTTAACAAGTACTTTCTCTGGTTCACCTACAATCTCCCAATTTTCATCCTTCCAAATTTCAGTTTTTAGATAATCCTTATCACTCATCACCTTTTTCTCGTTAGTTGTTTTGTTGTGCATATTATACATGATTGCATACTCATCTCCTTTTTCTCCTTCAGGAATTTTCATCAACTGTGGCAGATTTGCTCCAATCTTATAAGGTAAGAAGTCAATAACTGGAAGTGTGCTGTAAGTGTAAACACCAAATAATGTTGATGCCAGCGTCACAATGATCAATAATGCAGATTGTACCTTAGCGTTTTCTGTTATTGGATTGATCAACTTATGTTGCATAAACAGATAAATAATCAGCACTAGTAAAACCAGGTCTTTAGAGAATGACTGCCATGGAGTTAAAGGAATAGCATCGCCAAAACATCCACAAGAAGTCACCACTTTAAATGCAGCTGATACAAAAGTTAAAAAAGTAAAGAATATAATTACAAGTAGCAATCCTCCTGTAACCTTTTTACTCCAAAAGCCAAATAGTAGTAAAGCTCCAAGTACAATTTCCAATACACAAAGCAATACAGCGATACCGGTAGCAAATTCGCCCAGGAACGACATGTGGAATACCTCAAAATACTCCTGTAATTTGTAACCGAAGCCCAGTGGGTCATTCGCTTTAATTAATCCTGAAAATATAAAAAGGACCCCAACAAATATCCTTGAAAAGTTTAACGCGATCTTCTTCATTACTGTACTCCCAATTTAATCAACGCAAACACTGAATAATTCAGCATATCCTGATAATTCGCTTTCACTCCTTCAGAAGCAATTGTTTGCCCCATATTATCTTCGATCTGCTTCACACGAAAGATCTTCATCAGAATCAGATCCGTTAATGAACTGATCCTCATATCACGCCAGGCTTCTCCATAATCGTGGTTTTTATTAAACATGAGTTCCTTATTTTCGTTTACCAGTTCCTCGTATTTTGTTTCCACAGCTTTCAATTCCATTTCAAGCGGGTCACTTTCATTCAGTTCCAGTTGCATCATTGCTATTATACAATAATTTATGATGCCGATATATTCAGGAATAATTCCTTCCCCTACTTTAGAGATTTTCTTTTCTTCTAACGTACGGATACGTTGCGCTTTGATAAAGATCTGGTCAGTAATAGACGCTGGTCTTAATATACGCCATGCTGTACCATAATCTTTTGTTTTCTTTAAAAAAAGCGTTTTACAAACCGCTATAACAGCGTCGAATTCCTGAGATGTATTTGTTGCCAAAACAATTAATATAATAAGTTAAAACCCGTTTTAATACCAGTCCTTTTTTATCTAAGTTTGTATTAAAACATGGCTAAAGATACATTTTTAAACCGAAAGACCACACTAAACGTTAAAGGCAGAATCACCGATTTGAGTAGTCCGTCTGTCATGGGAATACTTAATCTTACCGACGATTCATTTTACAGCAATAGCCGTATCAGTTCATTGGAGCTCGCTTTACAACGTGCTGAAACAATAATTAATGAAGGTGGTAAATTTATAGATATTGGTGCTTATTCTTCTAGACCCGGTGCAATTGATGTTACTGAGCGACAAGAAATAGACCGGATTGTCCCGGTAGTGGAGTCCATCACAAAAAGCTACCCAGATGTTTTGATTTCAATAGATACTTTTCGGGCTAAAGTTGCCCGTTTTGCGATTGAAGCCGGCGCACATATTATAAACGACATTGCAGCCGGTAATATGGATGAAGCTATGTTTCAGACTGTGGCCAGCTTAAAAGTCCCCTACATCATGATGCACATGAGAGGTACTCCACAAACCATGCAACAACATACAGATTATAATCACTTAATGCTGGATATGATCAGTTATTTTTCTGTTAAAGTAGATGAGTTGAAAAATTTAGGTGTAAATGATATCATTCTGGATCCAGGATTTGGTTTTGCAAAAACCCTAGAACAGAACTACGAAGTCTTAAGACACATGAGTGATCTGGATATTCTTGAACTTCCTATTCTGGCAGGATTATCGAGAAAATCTATGATCTACAAATTCCTAGGTGGTGGCCCTGAGCAAGCGTTAAATGGGACAACAACTCTGAATACAATAGCGCTATTAAAAGGGGCAAATATTTTAAGAGTTCATGATGTAAAAGCTGCGGTAGAGTGCATTGCATTGGTTACAAAGATGCAACAACAATAATATGGCTAAAATTCCTAACTTGGCATTAAGAACATAAAGCTGTTTTTACAAACAGCATAATATAATACGGGTGAAAACATTAGAATTTGATTTCTTAAAAATAACAGTGACAGATGCAGTAGATATTATTCTGGTTGCACTGATCATATATTACATTTACAACCTGATTAAAAATACACTGGCTGTAAACCTATTATTGGGAATGGTTATTATCCTGGTAATATACTGGGTTGTTGCTGCCCTTAACATGAAGCTGCTTTCGAATATCCTAAATCAGTTCATGAATGTAGGAATTATTGCCTTGATTGTTATATTCCAACCGGAAATCAGGCGATTCCTCCTATTAATTGGAAAAAATACATTTTTACAACAAAACAAAGCCTGGTGGGGTTATTTATTTGGCAGCAAGAATATTGAACAAAATAACCTGATCAGAATTAAACCTATCATTGATGCTTGTAAAAGCATGAAAAAGACCAGAACAGGTGCTTTGATTGTATTTGTTAAGTTCTATGATGATCAACTATTTGCGAATAGCTGCGAGCTAATCGATTCTAAAATATCAAAACGATTACTTGAAAGTATTTTTCAAAAGTACAGTCCACTTCATGATGGTGCTGTAGTTATTGCAGAAAATAAAATTAAAAGTGCCAGCTGCATTCTTCCTCTAACTGATAATGATAAACTACCTCCGCAATTTGGCCTCCGCCATCGTGCAGGTATAGGCATTTCAGAAACCGCTGATGCTGTAGCAGTTATAATTTCAGAAGAGACAGGAGAAATTGCCTATGCCAAACAAGGAAGAGTGCGAATGAATGTTTCATTCGGAGAATTAGAAAAATTATTAAATAAGGACTTCTAATTTTTTGCTATTAACTTGTTAATTAACATATATTAGCGCAAAAATTAAAATCATTAATTGATTAACCCCAAACCGTTAATTAAGTATTTTAATATTCTTAATGGAGTTAAGTAAGTGTTTTTATAGCGTATGGCTAATGCTATGCTGCTTTACAAGTTGTGTATTTGCAAATTCTAATGTAGAAATCCCTGTCGCAAAAAATGGGGTAATAGATCTTCGCGAACAAAATTTAGAGAACAAAATCCCTCTTAAGGGCGAATGGTTATTTTACTGGAACCAACTGTTAGATCCTAAAAATATAGAAAATGGTAATGCTGAACTGGTAGACTTTCCTTACAGCTGGACAGATAAAAAAAATGGGAAAAGCTTACCTGCATTTGGTTATGGTACTTATTCTGTCAAAGTTATATTACCAAAATCACGACAGTCTTTAAAAATTGCTATGCCAGATGTTTATTCAGCATACAAACTATACGTGAATGGGCGTTTAGTGGGAAAAAATGGAAAAGTTAGTACTGTTGCCGATAACTTCATTCCATATTGGGAACATAAAACAATAGATGTACCAGGTGGCGCAGATACATTAAACCTCGTATTGCAGGTTTCAAACTTTACCCATAGAAAGGCGGGGATTAAGAAAAACATCTGGATTGGCAATAAGGATAAGGTTATTTTAGACAGAAAACAAACCGAGGCCATTGATCTTTTATTGACAGGATGCCTGATTATGGGTGGTCTTTTCTTCTTAGGATTATACCTGATGGGTAACAGAGACAAGCCCATTTTATTGTTCGCTCTATTCTCTATAGTGTATAGTTATAGAGTAGCAGGAACAGACAATTATGTACTGCATACAATACTTCCAGATGTAAGTTGGGACCTAATGATCCGGCTTGAATATTTGAGTCTATTTTTAGGAATTAGTCTATTTACTTTATATACCAGATACCTATATCCAGGCGAAGTAAATAAAATAATTATATGGGCTATTGGATCATTGTGTTTCGGCTTCTCCGTTGCAAGTATGATAATATCGCCGTATTACTTTTCGCAGCTAACCAATCCATTCCTGATCGTAATGACTTCTTGCTTGATTTATATACCTTATGTATATATCATTGCCTACAAAAGAAAAAGACCAGGAGCAATTTACACGCTATTAAGTACGATTGCATTAATGCCTGTCTTTGCAATTACTTTACTTAATTATTGGTCATTCATTCCAACATTCCAACTATTGTGTTTTGTGTTATACATTAGTTTTTTCTTTCTTCAATCACTCATCTTATCTCACAGAGTATCTTTTGATCTCAAGAAGTCTAGAATTGAAGCAGAAGAAGGCTTAAGAGCTAAAAGTGAATTTTTAAGCACGATGAGTCATGAAATCAGAACTCCGCTAAATGCCGTGATTGGGATGAGCCATCTTTTGCTAAAAAACACCCCGAGAAACGATCAGAAAGAGCAGCTTGATGTGATGCTGTTTTCAGCAAACAACCTCCTCTCTATTGTTAATGACATTTTAGATCTGAATAAGATTGAAGCAGGTAAAGTTACCTTCGAAAGAATTGAAATGGATGTAGCCTCCATTGCAGGTAACATTGTTTCCGGAATGCAAAGTGCAGCCAATGATAAAGGAATTGGACTCATGCTTCATGTTGATCAGAGGTTAAACAATAAATTACTGGGTGACCCGACCCGATTATCACAAGTAATGACAAACCTTGTTCATAATGCTATAAAATTCACCAATCAAGGTTTTGTCCAGGTTGCAGTAAATCTAACCGTACAAACTGAAACATTTGTCACCTTAACCATTGAAGTAAAAGACACAGGGATAGGCATTTCTAAAGATAAACAGAAGATTATTTTCGAACGGTTTACTCAAGCTGACTCTTCCACATCAAGAGGTTTTGGAGGTACCGGCTTAGGACTATCTATCTGCAAAAGGATACTTGAACTACAAAACTCATCATTGAATGTAATTAGTAATGAAGGCAAAGGTTCGACTTTCTATTTTGTACAGACTTTTGAAAAAAGCGACAAAACCCTTGAACATAGCAAGCAAGAACATTTACCAACAGAAAGCGACAAACCCCTTTCAGGAGTACATATCCTGCTTGTTGAAGACAATCTGATGAATGTACTTGTTGCTCAAAGATATCTGGAACGCTGGGGAGCTACAATCGAAGTTGCCCTGAATGGACAGGAAGCATTGGATAAACTGGATGTAAACAGACATAAGCTGATTTTGATGGATCTGCACATGCCTGTAATGGACGGCTATAAATCAAGCATGCAAATGCGACAGAATGGCGTTACTTTGCCTATTGTTGCACTAACTGCAAACCTACCTGATGAAATAGAGGACAGGGTATTTGCAGCTGGAATTGACGACATAGTGATCAAACCATTTTTACCGGATGAGCTGTATAGAAAAGTCCTATACCATATCTCTGAAAAATAAGTGAAAAACAAAAGGGCTACCTTTTCAGATAGCCCCAGTTATTATTTCTTTTTGCGATTAGCAATATTGATCAAATGCTCCGATTAAGCTATCAGCGATCATTTGAGCTGGACGCCCTTCAATCTGATGACGTTCAATCATATGAACCAATTTACCATCTTTAAACAAAGCCATTGCTGGTGATGACGGCGGGAAAGGCATCATATAACCTCTTGCTCTATCAACGGCTTCTTTTTCCATACCTGCAAATACTGTTACCAGTTTATCAGGATGTTTTTCGTTAGCTGCGGCCAGTCTTGCTGCCGGACGTGCATTAGCAGCGGCACAGCCACATACAGAGTTTACAACTACGAAGACAGTCCCCTCACCAGTGATGGCATTGTCAACATCTTCTGCAGTCTTTAATTCTTCAAAACCTACTTTAGTAAGTTCTGCACGCATCGGTTCTACTAAATATTCTGGATACATATACTTTAATTCTTAATTAATTCCTATTTCAATATACAAATGTACAGCACTTGTAGTTAGCATCAAAGGTTATCGGCTTAACGCTTTAGTTTTTACCGTTAAATTACTTTAGGATAAGTCATATCAACACTCTGCTTTTGAATTTGGTTCAACTATTGCATACTTTTGCATAACGAAATCAAGTTCTTAGAACAGCTTGGATTTCATAAACTTAAAAATCAATAATATGTCATCAGTAGAGACAACTTACGTTCCTTACAAAGTTAAGGACATTTCACTGGCAGAATGGGGCCGCAAAGAAATCGGATTGGCAGAGGCTGAAATGCCTGGATTAATGTCATTACGCGAAGAATTCGGACCATCAAAACCTTTAAAAGGTGCACGCATTGCAGGATGCTTACACATGACCATCCAAACTGCGGTTTTAATCGAAACATTGGTAGAACTAGGTGCTGAAGTAACCTGGTCTTCATGTAATATCTTCTCCACACAAGATCATGCCGCTGCTGCAATTGCTGCTGCAGGTATTCAGGTTTATGCCTGGAAGGGGTTAGACGAAGAGAGCTTCGACTGGTGTATTGAACAAACTTTACACTTCGGACCAGAGCGTCAGCCATTAAACATGATTCTTGATGATGGCGGCGATTTAACTAATATGGTGTTCGACAAATTCCCTGAGCTGATTCCAGCGATTAAAGGTTTATCTGAAGAAACGACTACAGGAGTACACCGTTTATATGAGCGCATGAAAAATGGCACATTGCACTTACCTGCAATTAATGTAAACGATTCTGTTACTAAATCTAAATTTGACAACAAATATGGTTGCCGTGAGTCATTAGTTGATGCGATCCGTCGTGCAACTGACGTAATGATGGCTGGTAAAGTTGCTGTTGTTGCCGGTTATGGTGATGTTGGTAAAGGTTCTGCAGAATCTTTAAGTTCACAAGGCGTACGTGTTATTGTTTCTGAAATTGACCCGATCTGTGCATTACAAGCTGCAATGGAAGGATATGAAGTAAAGAAATTTGCTACAGCTGTTAAAGAAGCTGATATCATTGTAACCACTACTGGTAACTGTGACATCGTTCGTGCTGAACACTTCAAAACCATGAAAGACAAAGCTATCGTTTGTAATATTGGTCACTTTGATAATGAGATTGATGTTGCCTGGTTAAATAAAAACTATGGTGATACTAAAGTAGAGATCAAACCTCAGGTTGATAAGTATACTATCGACGGCAAAGATATCATCTTATTGGCTGAAGGCCGTTTGGTAAACTTAGGCTGTGCAACTGGTCACCCAAGTTTTGTAATGTCTAACTCATTTACAAACCAAACATTAGCGCAATTGGAATTGTGGACAAACACTGATAAATATGAGAACAAAGTATATGTTCTTCCTAAATATTTAGATGAGAAAGTTGCACGTTTACACCTGGCTAAAATTGGTGTTGAACTGGATGTATTAGATCAGCATCAAGCAGACTATATTGGTGTTCCTGTTGAAGGTCCGTTTAAACCTGAAGCATACAGATACTAAGAAAGAATAAGCCTAAGTGAATCGGCTTAATGAACGGTCAAGTAGAACATGGTTTTACTTGACCGTTTTTATTAGCAATGGATTCTAGAAAGTATAACCAGGATTTTGTTCAAGGGCTCTATTTCTTTCCCATGCCTCCCGTGGAATTGGCAAACGTATAGGCTTAGTTTGAAGCCATGGTTTATTCGCCACATCTAAGGTTGAATAATTGGGTCTGTTGTCACGAATAAAGTCCAGGAAACGACCTCTGCGGTTTAAATCAGAGAAAGCACCTGCAGATTCCCAGATAAATTCCATTCTTCTTTCATAAAATATAGCATCAAGAACATCGTCTTTACCCAAGGTAAGTGGTTTTGGATCTAATTTAGCACGCTTACGGATACGATTCACTTCAATCATGGCATCCTGACTGCGACCCACTTCATTTAAAGCTTCAGCGTAATTCAATACCACCTCGGCATAGCGCAATACAGGTGCATTTACGCCAGAATTTCCAATAGTTGCCTTTTGCCAATATTTAGTAAGGATATAACCCGATTTAGACCAACCGGCAGGAACATTAACAGGCATTACAAAAGCTGCCATATCCTGATGAGGTTCTCCTGGACCAATGATAGCTCTCCAATAACGATCATCTTTGATTCTGCCAGTCTGATCCTTTTCAAATGCTTCTACCCAATGTGCCTGTGGAACAAAATTACTCCATGCTCCGGAACCTGTAAATTGAGATGGAGCTCCACGAGGTGCTGTTCTGTAAACAATGTTACTACCCTCGCCATCATTTCCTCCACGAAACTGAGTTGCGAAAAGCATTTCTTCATTTCCTTCATTAGTTTCCAAAAATACATCTCTGAAATTCGGCACAATATCATAGATTTTTAAATCATTGATATCCTCACTTGCCTTAACAGCGTCAGGCCACTTCTCCTGCCATAAATAAGCTTTCACTAGAAAACCTAAAGCAGCACCTTTGGTAGCACGCCCTAAGTCCTTTCCCTGCCAGGTTGGAGGCAAAACAGCAATTGCATCATTTAAGTCTTTCTCTACCTGCACCCAGATATCCTTAGCACTAGCCCTAGGAATTTCCATATTTGAAGAAGCATCAAGCTCATCCAGCACTAAAGGAACACCACCGAAATAGTTCACCAGGCGATAATAATAGATGGCCCTTAAAAATTTTGCCTGAGCAACAATTTTTGCTTTCACGTCATCAGCTAAACCCTCCATTTTACTTACTCTGGAGATCGTTAAATTAGCGCGGCTTATTCCAATGTAGGTTTGACTGTACACATCTCTTATTTTTGTATTGCTGGCAGGTAAGTTCAGGGAATGGATTTCAATCCTCGCTGCAGATCCGTCCATTTCATACAAATCACCACTCATAGCCCACTCAATATCGGCAGCATCTATAGATACACCATAAGTTTCATTAGGTTGTAATTGTCCATAAACACCGGTAAGGGCTGATTGAGCATCTTTTTCAGTTTTAAAAAAGTTAGCATCCGTTAACTGATCCTTAGGTGTTAAGGTTAGAAAATCTTTGGTGCATGAAGAAAAAATGCCTATGCTTATAAAAAGCATTATATATTTAAATCCTGTTTTCATTTTTTTAAGATTAGTTCTGAATATTATAGCGTAAGATTAATACCTGCGGTGAAAGTTCTTGGCATTGGGTAAACGCCGTCGTCAACTCCTGCCCTAATTGGATTTGTACTCCCCACTTCAGGATCAAATCCGGAGTAAGAAGTGAAAGTGAACAGGTTTTGAGCACTTACATAAAACCTCAGGCTCTTAAAAGTCTTTAAATTATTAAAGACAGCGGAAGGTAAACTATAACCCAAAACAATATTCCTAACTCTCATATAATCGCCTTTTTCCACATAAAAAGAAGAAGCATTTGCATAATTCCCATTGGCATCTACATATTTCAATGCTGGAATTTCATTTTTACCGCTTCCAGGTGTCCATCTTTCTAAAACATTTATAGAACTGTTCACAACTCCTGTTCCACCAAAATACTTCATCGGATAGATGGAAAACTTATTAGAATGGTAGATCTCATTTCCGGCGACACCTTGTAGCAATACATTTAAATCAAAACCTTTAAAAGATAAATCCAGGTTCATTCCGTACATGATATCTGGCCATGGTGTTCCTAATTTCACTTTATCAAGGTCAGACAAAATATTATCACCATTAATGTCTTTAAACTTAAAATCTCCCGCTACTGCATTAGGCTGTAAAGTTTTATTGACTTCTTGATTAGTCTGATAAATTCCATCTACCACATAACCTCTATAATATCCTATTGGCTGGCCAACTTCCGTATAAGAAGAGCTCATACTGGTAAAGTTAATTGTTGGTCCGTTGATTGGTCTGCCCACACCCAAGCTAGTCACCACATTGGTTAACGTTGAAATATTTCCATTGACATCAATTTTCAATCCCCCTACTTCAGTTTTGTAACCAAGTAAAAATTCAAAACCTTTGTTTTGTACCGCACCTCCATTTACAGATGGAGCTGTAGTAAAACCAGCTTCATAAGAAACCGGCAGGTTAACTAACATATCTTTTGTGTTCTTAACATAATAATCGGCTGTCAGGTAAACAGAATTATTTAACAAAGAGGCATCTATACCAATATTTGTTTGTTCTGTAGTTTCCCATTTTAAATTAGGATTTCCAGGTCTGGACATAGAAGCTCCTAAAATTAAATCCTGGTTTGGGCCGAATACATAATTATCACTTGCCGTTCCACTTCTAATAGTATTCAAATAACCGAAAGCCCCGATGGCATCATTACCTAATTGTCCCCAGCTACCTCTGATTTTCAATGCATTAATAAAGGATACTTTTTTTAGGAAATTTTCTTCTGAGATGTTCCATCCTGCCGATACCGAGGGGAAATTACCCCATTTATTATTTGGTCCAAAATTAGAGGAACCGTCTCTTCTGATACTTAATGAGAATAAATAACGATCGTTAAAACTATAATTCACACGTGCCAGATAAGAAGCCAATGCATAATCGCCTCGTGTACCACTTGCTTCCCTCAAATCTGTTTTACTCCCATTAATAACTTGCAATTGCTCATTAGAAAATTCTCTCCCCACAGCTGTAATCCAGTCAGTTTCGCTCTTTTGTGCAGTCTGTCCAACAACGGCTGATATATTATGCTTATCAATGATCTTATTAAAGGAAAGGGTATTCTCAATTAACCAGGTTAAATCAACAGCTGCCGTTTCACTCAAATAAGCCTGAAGATTTCTATAATGCCCACGTTCTGCGGTAGGCTCCCAGGAAGTGTTTCTATTGTTATCGTTGTCAATACCCAGGCTTGTCCTGAATTTTAATCCAGGGATGATTTCATAAGCTCCAAACACATTTCCAAAAACCCTTGAATTTTTTAAACGATTGTCCATTGACCTTGCCCGAAGCACTGGATTATCTCCCTGTGTGGTATAATATGCGGAAGAACCATTTATGACTGCATCCGGACCAAGTGTAGGATAAAATTGCTGTGCCAGGTTAAAAATGCCATAATTCATTACCTGATTCTGCTGTCCTTGAGATTGTGTAATGGTATAGGCAAGGGAACCACCAAATGACAATTGATCACTTGCCGCTAAATCTGCTGTAAATCTACCTGTATAGCGCTTATAGTTCGTTTCAATCATGGTTCCATCCTGATCTAAAAAACCCAGAGAAACGGCTGCTTTTAATTTCTTTGTACCGCCAGAGGCGCTGAAATCATAATTTTGAACCGGAGCATTTCTAAAAACCTGGTCAATCCAATTTGTTCCTTCTCCAAAAGAAGCAGGATTTGCCCATTCAGGATTGGGGGTCATATTCGAATTGGTATAGAGTTCATTCGCAAGGGTTGCAAATTGTTCAGCATTCAAAAACTTAGGTTTTTTCCATAGCTGTGCCATACCAACTGATGAGTTAAAATTCACTTTTGCCTGCCCCTCTTTACCTCTTTTAGTCGTCACTAAAATAACTCCATTCGCTGCTCTAGAACCATAAATCGCTGCTGAGGCCGCATCTTTCAATACTTCGATAGATTCGATATCATTAGGATTAATAACAGATAAGCCATCAACTTTATCTGAACTCCGACCAGTTCCCATACTTCCACTACTTATTGGAAAACCATCAACCACATATAAAGGTTGGTTACCTCCAGTTGTACCAACGCCTCTGATCCGTACGGAAGAAGAGCCTCCTGGAGCGCCTGAAGTTTGTGAGACATATACACCAGGTATTTTACCCTGAATAGCTGATGTAAAACTTGGCGTAGCTACCTTTACCAAATCTTCTGACTTAATGGAAGATACCGCTCCTGTCATGTCTTTCCTACGTTGAGTTCCATAACCTACTACCACAACCTCATTTAAGTTACTCGATTCGGGTTCTAGTTGAACTGTTAAATTGGTTTGGTTATTTACACCAACCTGTTTACTTTGATATCCGATAAAAGAAAAAACTAAGGTATCGGTTGATTTTGTAGCAATCTGAAAATTTCCGTTCACATCGCTGGACGTACCGCCACTGCTTCCTTTTATTTTTATACTTACACCTGGCAAAGTAATTTGATTAGTTCGATCTACAACTTTTCCACTCACATTTAGAGGTCCCTGGGCATAACCTACTCCTGGGATTAAAGCAAATAGAATCCCGAAAAGGAAACATGTTGCAGTAAAATTCTTTGTTTTCATCATTTTGTTTAGGGATTTAGATTTACACTGTATGGTTAATTATGCTAGTTTAATTAAATAATAGATTATTCGGTTACGTACCCGGGTGTTGAGATCTGCTGTTTCTTTCATCCATTATCCAGATGATTAATTCGCAGTACGTTAATTAAGATTGTTTTTAAGAGACAAAACGGTTACGTTACCGTAAATCTAAAATACCTTTTATTTTTCACATTTTATTACCTTATGGAATAATGAATCGAAATTTTGGGCGAATACAAAAAACAGGTCTTAAATCTGTTCGAAAATTAAAAAGGGATACAGTTAAAAAACTGCACCCCTTTTTGCTATAAAACATTTTTACCTTTTAAAAGCTAGCATTTAAAGCAATACCAACTGTTTTAGATAAAATAACATCATTTACATATCTTTTATCTAGAACCAGGTTTCTGGCAACAAGACTTATATTCAGATCTTTTAGTTTTTTATCGGAAATCTGATCTTTAAAGTTATAGCCAAATGATAAATAATTTAAATTGATAAAAGTAGCTTTTTCACTCCGCAATAGAACCATGTTTCCAGAATAATCAGGGCTGATTACAGGATGATTAAAATAAGCACTACCATTTAGATTCAAAGAAAAGTTATCATAAGAGAAATGCTGTTGCATACCTGCTTGAAGTGCAAGTTTAAAATCAACATTAGAATTCAAGTCCACCTGATTACCTGAGACCATTTTAGTTTTATTCTTAAAGAAATTCAATCCAGTATTCCACCTAAATAAAGCATTTTTAAAAACATCTGCTGATCCCCAAACTCTCCACCCGCTATATGCTACTCTAGCTTGAACCACCATTGTCTCAAACCCATTACCAACCGAAGGTATACTTACGCTTATAAAGGCATTATTATCATTTTTATACCAATCAGCTGACAGCTTTAATCTATCAAAAAATATAGTCTTCAAACCAAAGTTCCGCACTTTTACTTTATCTAAATCATCATTTAAATTCGCATTGATAAACATATTAGCGAATTCGTCAGTAATACCTATCATACTAGATTCAGTAATTAAAGGGACAAATGAACGATATTCACCATAAGATCCAAACAAGCGAATTTCATTCACCTCATTTACATCTTTTAGTAAAACCTGTTTAAAATTCAAATCAGCATAGAAAAATGGCGCATAAATAGCTTTTGTCAATGATTTTTTAGACTTGTCTGAACGAACACCACCTTTTAAGAACAAAACATCATAAAAGTTAACAGAAAGATCACCTACAAGTGTGTAATATTCAAGCCAACTTTTAGTTAAATTCTCAAATGAATTTGATTGTTGTCCATTAAAAAAACTCTTAGATACCACTTCGTAATCTGAATTGAATTTATGGTACTGAAAATTTGCTCCAGCTTTAAATCTGATCTTATCTTCATCTACGCTAAAACGATAACTTAAATCATCCTGAAAAGACAAATATTTATACTTGCCACTCCTCAATTCGTTTGAGTGAGACTCCGCAGTATAACTGGGATCATAATAACGAGAGGTTTCAGTATTCAAGCCTTGATCAACGACTGTTTTCCCTTTTAAGACTTTAATTTCATTTAACAAACCCTTAACCGGTTTGACATTCATATAAAATGTACCATTCCAATCATCGTGTTTAATTTTAGCATGAGAATTCATTGTACTAGAATTAGCAAGCTGAATATTACCTATTTCCAGACTTCCTTTAACAGGGGCATAATTTGCATTCAATCCAAGATCTAACCATTTTAAGGGTGAAAACCGTAAATCTCCATTCAATTGAAATTGCCTGGTAAAATCAAAACCAGTAAGATTTCTGGTTGCACTATTAAATCCAGCAGATGCACGCCATGAAAATTTATCAAGTCCCTGTGATAAAGCTACATTATAGCTTTGCAGCATACGGTTTTCCTTGTTAACCAACTCTTTCTTATAAAAATTGTTTCCCAATATTGTATTCACATCTACTTTTAGCGGCTGCTTAAACTTCGCGGTTTTTGTAGTAATTACAATTACACCATTAGGTGTTTCATTTTGGACACCCAGCTTAGCATTTAAACCTCCTCGATAATAAGCAATCTGTTCAATGTTATTAATGTAAATTGCATCAATACTTTTCCATACAAAACCGTCTACTATAAACACAACCTGAGATTCCAGATTCGCAGTATTGATATGATCTATTCCAGGGAGTCGTCCAATTAGCATTTCACTTAACTGTCCACCAGGAAAATTCTTCAGTTCATCCCCTTTGATTACAAAATCTGGATGTTCCATCCAAGTGTATTGACTTGTTACATCTTGTGCCCTCGCAACGAAAGTAAATATCATTACGAAAAATGATAAGAGCGTTATTTTCATATAAAATATTTTTTGAGCAAAAATAGGAATATTCGTCACATATCATAAAATTTCATTTTATGATTCCCCTTTAGTCATTACCACAGTATTCTGCAAGGTACTTGCGTTTCCATCTCTGATAGCCTGGTAATGTGGCGACATAATCTCTATCCCTGCGGCATCAAAAGCTATATGAATATTTTTATGAATTTCAGAATAAATAGCCGGCATCCGCTTAGGGTTGTTGATATAAGCATTCAACTGATAACACACGTACCAGTCTTCCAATCCTGTTTGCAATACAAAAGGCTGTTTCTCTTTAATCACTCCTTCAGAAGCCAGTGCCGCATCAATTAACAACTCATGAATCTGGTTCCATGGAAGGTCGTATCCTAAGGTAACGGTAGTGTGGATGATCAAATCATTCTGATTTGCCATACTACTATAATTCACGGTATTACCACTTAATATAGCACTATTAGGAATAGTAATCAGTTCATTTTTAAAGGTTAGCACCCTAGTTACGAGCAATGATTTTTCCTGAACAGCTCCTGTTGTATCGCCGATCTTCACAATGTCTCCTATTTTAAAAGGTCGCATATAGGTAATCACCATTCCTGCCACCCCATTACTTATGGCAGATGATGAACCAAAAGAAATCAATAGTCCTAAAAACACAGAAACTCCTTTAAATATTCCAGAATCTGAACCAGGTATAAATGGCCATATAACGACCAACATAAATGCATTCAATATCAGTTTCACTATATTATATGTTGGCTTTGCCCAATCAGGATAGAAACCATTAATATTGAGTCTTTCTGCTTCGATTTCAGTTGCCAGAAATTTAATTGCCCTTTTAAGATATTGAAACACTATTACAACCACACCTATTGTAATCAAATCAGGAACAAAATCTATTATTGCGCTAAATATATTTTTCAAGGGATTAAGCACAAAACCAATCAGACTGTCACTCCATGGTTTGGTCCATGGAAAAAGTCTAAATACTATAGGTAAAGTCAGATAGACAAGAATAAATATTACCAATATCTTGATGAGATTAAGCAGCTTACGAATAATAAGCATTTCAGTTTTGCTGTTAATCAGTTCATAATTCTTGATTTTAAAGCCTGAAATCTTTGCGTGAAGCTTGACCCGAAGCCAGGCATTAAAACGATTCGAATACTTATTCAGGAAGTATATACACATTCCTAATATTGAAATGATAAGAAGACCAAGCGCTGCACGCTTCAACAACTCCGTTAAATCAGTCTCCTTTTTATATTTATCGATATTATTCAGGATAATTTCCTGATAAGCTTTGGCCATAACTTCACGATCCATCTTTACAGAGTCTGCATCAGCCTGAGATAAGCTCATCATGACATTTCCTTTATAAGCAATTGCGATCAGACTTGAATCACGTTCAGTAATTAAAGAATCAGATACAAATAATAGATCTTCAGCCAGTTGTTCAACTTTCGCCGATGTTCTTTCTGCTCTTTCGGCGGCCGACAAAGAGCCTAATTTATTTTTAATAAAGAATAATGTATCCGAATGCGCCACTACTGGATATCCTTTAAAAAAAGCTGCTCCATTCTGGGCATAGGTTAAGTTGCAAATGATAGTCAGAACTACAAAAACAAACAGAGATCGTATCGACATAGGTTATTTATTTTATATTTGTGCATGGCACATCTATCTGTAAATATCAATAAAATAGCTACGCTTCGCAATAGCCGTGGTGGTAATAATCCTGATCTTGTAAAAGTAGCTTTAGATTGTGAGCGCTTTGGTGCTGAAGGCATAACCGTACATCCCAGACCTGATCAAAGACATATCCGTTATCAAGATGTTTATGATTTAAAAGCTGTGATTGCCACAGAATTTAACATTGAAGGCAATTGCAGAGAGCAGAAATTTGTTGATTTAGTATTAGCAAACAAACCAGCACAGGTAACATTAGTACCAGATGCAGATGGACAAATCACATCCAATCATGGTTGGGATACTATAAAACATAAAGATTATTTAAAGGAAATGGTGGGCCTCTTTAAATCTGCCGGCATTAGGGTTTCGATTTTTGTTGACCCAGTAGTAGAAATGATTGAAGGTGCAGCACTTACAGGTACAGATAGAATTGAATTGTATACTGAAGCATATGCCCAAAATTACTTCAGTAACAGAGAAAAAGCCATTCTACCATATGTAGCAGCAGCCCTTAAAGCGAATGAACTTGAACTCGGCATCAACGCCGGACATGATCTTGATTTACATAACCTAAAGTATTTTGCAGAAAGTATCCCCGAACTTCTGGAAGTGAGTATTGGTCACGCTTTGATTAGCGATGCTTTATACCTAGGTCTTGAAAATACCATACAAATGTATCTGCAACGGTTAAAGAACTAATCAGAGATAAACTATGAAAGCACATATTCCTTTGTTTCTTTTATTCCTGATTTTTATAACCGGTTGTGGCAACAATGCCGTTTTGGAGCAGTCGACCGCTTCTGACATCATTGCTGATTATTTAAAATCAAACCCAGTTTATGAATCTGAAAAGATAAATCTTGGAGAAATTAAGTTCAAAAGTGGTTCAGATAAAGACGAGCTGGCTAAATTCAAAGAACTTAATAACAATGGTTATGTTGAAATGCAGTTACAAAAGCAAAAGAAAAAGTTCCTGTCTAAAGATAGTTCCTATGTTTATATGATTACGTTGACTGACAAATCAAAACCTTACGTTTTGAAGCAAGAGCAAAACAAAGCTACTGTAAAAGTAATGGAATATGTGTTAGACAAGGATAAGCCTGCTACTTTAGATAAGGCGCGAAGTAAAACTGCCAAAGTAACCATCATGCTTAAAAAACAACAAAATGCTTTTACCGTTTTCTATAAAGATAAAAACACGGGCAGCAATTTCATCACCAAAACCTACAAATTAAAATATAATAAAAAGGAAGGTTGGGCAGTAGTGGGCGAATAGCCTATTAATTCTTACCTATTTATGAAGTGTTTTTGACTGGAGCTAAGGGTATTTTTTATTACCTTTGCGCAACTTTTTATTCATACACTGCATGAGCTTAAATATTCATTACCAAGAGAACTTTAAAGACCGTCACATTGCACCTAACACACAGGACACCAATGCAATGTTAAACACCATAGGAGTAAAATCTGTTGACGAACTAATTGAACAAACAGTTCCACAATCTATCAGATTAAAACAGCCGTTAAATTTACCAAAAGCTAAATCTGAGACTGATTACCTGGCTGCACTGAAACAAACAGCTTCTTTAAATAAAGTTTTCAAATCTTATATTGGCCAGGGTTATTATGACACCATTACACCGGGAGTTATATTACGTAATGTAATGGAAAATCCAGGATGGTATACACAATACACGCCTTACCAGGCAGAAATTGCACAAGGCCGTTTACAGGCTCTATTAAACTTCCAGACTATGGTCATTGACCTTACAGGTATGGAAATTGCAAATGCGTCTCTGTTAGACGAGGGTACCGCTGCTGCTGAAGCTATGTTTATGCAATACAGCTTGCGTAAAAACCAGACAGCAAAAAAATTCTTTGTTTCTGAATTGTTATTCACTCAAACGATTGACATCCTGAAAACCCGTGCAAATCCATACGGTATTGAATTGGTTATTGGTGATCACCAGTCATTTGAACTTACTGAAGAGTTTTTTGGAGCAATTATCCAATATCCTGCTGGTAATGGAGAAGTATTTGATTACAGAACTTTTGCTCAAAATGCGCACATTAAAAATGTAAAGGTTACAGTTGTAGCTGATTTAATGAGCCTTACGTTATTAACTCCTCCGGGGGAATGGGGTGCGGATGTTGTCGTAGGTACTACACAACGCTTTGGTATCCCAATGGGCTTTGGTGGCCCACATGCTGCCTATTTTGCTACAAAAGACGAATATAAACGTTCTATTCCCGGCCGTATTATCGGTGTAACAATCGATAGTAATAACAACTATGCATTGCGTATGGCATTGCAAACAAGAGAACAACATATCCGCCGCGATAAAGCTACTTCCAACATTTGTACAGCACAAGCTTTATTAGCTATTATGGCTGGTTTCTACGCTGTTTACCACGGACCTAAAGGTTTAAAATTAATAGCAGAACGCACACATGGTCTTGCCGTTACTCTTGCTACATCTCTAGAGAAAATAGGATACAAACAACTAAACAAATCTTATTTTGACACAATACAATTAGATTTAGGCAGCTTAGTTGACTCGATACACAGAGAATGTATAGACAACGAGATTAACTTACATTACAACGGTAACATTGTTACCATTGCAGTAGATGAGACTACTTCCTTTGAAGATATCAAATTACTTACTAAAATCTTTGCTAAAGTAAAAGCTATCGCAGCTGATGCAGTAGAAATTGAAGATAAAAACGTAACATCTGTAATTCCTGCGGCTTTGCAACGCACATCTGACTATTTAACACACCCTGTATTCAATTCGCACCATTCTGAACATGAAATGCTGCGTTATATCAAGTCACTGGAAACTAAAGACCTTTCACTTTGTCATTCAATGATTGCCTTAGGTTCATGTACGATGAAACTAAATGCGACGACTGAAATGATTCCGGTAACATGGCCAGAATTTGGTAAAATGCATCCATTTGCACCTGCGGATCAGGTTTTAGGTTACTATAATGTATTCAATGAACTAAACAAATGGTTAAGTGAAATTACTGGCTTTGCTGCTATGAGTTTCCAACCAAATGCAGGTGCCCAGGGTGAATATGCTGGTCTCATGGTAATCAGAGCTTATCACCAGGATCGTGGTGATCATCACCGTAATATTGCTTTAATTCCTTCATCTGCTCACGGAACCAATCCAGCTTCTGCTGCAATGGCTGGAATGAAGATCATTATTGTTAAGTCTCTGGAAAATGGAAATATTGATGTTGATGATTTAAGAGAAAAAGCAGAGGCAAACAAAGAAAACCTTTCTTGCTTAATGGTTACTTATCCGTCTACACATGGTGTATTCGAAGAAAGTATCATCGATATCTGTAACATCATCCACGAAAATGGCGGACAGGTTTATATGGACGGAGCAAACATGAATGCTCAGGTTGGATTAACCAGCCCTGGTTATATTGGTGCAGATGTTTGTCACTTAAACTTACATAAAACATTCTGTATCCCTCACGGAGGTGGTGGTCCTGGCATGGGCCCTATCGGCGTTGCAAAACACCTTGTTCCTTATTTACCAGGGCATGCGGTAGTTGATATCAATAATGAGAAATCTATCCATGCAGTATCTTCTGCTCCATGGGGCTCAGCTTCCATATTAATTATCTCTCATGCTTATATTGCAATGATGGGTTCTGAAGGGTTAACTAATGCAACAAGATATGCAATTACCAATGCCAATTATATGAAAGCGCGTTTGGAACAGCACTATCCAGTGTTATACTCAGGAGCTAACGGCCGTTGTGCGCATGAAATGATCCTGGATTGCAGAGGCTTTAAGAACTTTGGAATTGAAGTGGTTGACATTGCTAAACGTTTAATGGATTATGGTTTCCATGCACCTACAGTATCTTTCCCTGTTGCCGGCACATTAATGATTGAACCTACTGAAAGTGAACCAAAACATGAACTTGACCGCTTCTGTGATGCCTTAATCGCAATCAGAAAAGAGGTAGCAACAGTTGAAAATGCTGAATTAGATAAGATAGATAATCCATTAAAAAATGCACCACATACTGCCGCAGTTGTTACGGGGAATGATTGGAGCCATAACTATAGCAGACAAACAGCAGCTTTTCCACTACCTTATGTTGCGGCTTATAAATTCTGGCCTTCTGTAGGTAGAGTGAATGATTCATATGGAGACAGGTCTTTAGTTTGTGCTTGTCCTCCAATTGAAAGTTATGAGGAAGATTTAGCTTAACAATTAGGTAACGAAAAAAATATCATAGATCAATTTAACCAGTCAAACCTTTTGATACATTTGTTGTCATATAAAATGTATCAAAAGGCCAGGACTGGTTTTTAGTTTAAAACAAAATCTAAAACAATGAAATTAAAACTTACATCCCTTGCATTACTTATGATAGTTATTGCAACTTCTGCTTTTAAAGCCCCGGTTAAACCTATCAACTACAAAGTAGATGCTACACAATCAACACTTACCTGGGTTGGTAAAAAAGTAACAGGAAGCCATAATGGTACAATTGCATTACAATCAGGAAGCCTTTTATTTGATGGCAAAAACCTATCTGGAGGAAACTTTGTAATCAACATGACTACAATTAAAGACGCCGATAAAAGCGAAAGATTAGAAGGCCATTTAAAAGCTGACGATTTCTTTGGCGCAGATAAATTTGCGACTTCTACTTTTGTTATTAAGAAAGTTGTTCCCGCAGGTAAACAAGTAAATGTAACAGGAGACCTGACCATAAAAGGTATTACAAATTCTATTACTTTCCCTGCTAATGTAATCTGGAATGCTGATGGTTCTGTAACTGCAATTGCGGAAAAGGTAATCGTTGATCGCACTAAATATGGTATCAAATATAGATCTAAGGGTATGTTCCCTGATGTTGGAGATAAAATGATCTATGATGATTTTGAATTGAATATTAAGCTGGTAGCTAAAAAATAAAAAGTTATTTAGCTTAACCATACAGAAGGCTGTATCATAATGAAATGATACAGCCTTCTGTATTTAGTAAAAAATAAAACCTTGTCATATAAACCAAATTTCCGACATATTTTATAACTTTATGTCGATACCAATTTTTGGATAGGGACCCAAACAAATTTATGATGGATAATATAATTAACCTTCTCGTTATTGATGACGATGATATTAACATCTTTATCATTAATAAGATCGTTGAAAAAACAGGCTATAACGTAAAGATGGTATCCAAAGCAAATGGCTTACTTGCTATTGACCATTTAAAAAGCTCAACAAATCAGGAAGACCTTCCTGATTTAATTTTGATAGATATCAATATGCCTATTTTAAATGGATGGGAGTTTCTCCATGCTTATGAAGAACTACATATTTCTAAAAATATAGATATGTATATGCTTTCCTCATCTGTTTATGAAAACGATATTGAAAAAGCAAAAACCTTCTCAAAAGTTAAAGGGTTTATCTCTAAACCCCTCTCTATAGAACGATTAATAGAACTTTTTAAAGAACTTCAACTTGCCGATTAGGTGATCTGAAACTGCCCCTCAGTTAAACTTACATAACCAGTAGCTTTAGTTTTCGCATGATAAAACAAACAATTCCAGTTCTCTGCTGCTGCTCTTTTACCAAATTCTTCCCTTAGCTCCATCGCTTTCCTTCCATCAAAATCATACTTCGCAATAAACTTACGTAACAATTCCTCTGGCTCAGGTAAGACATCACCTCCAAAAAACACTTTATCATGACCGTCATCCAATAAATAAACCTGATGAAAAGGTGTATGCGCACCAGTTAGCTCATAGTTAATCTCATCTGTTAACTGCCCCGAACCTTCAATAAAAGTTAATTGAGCGTTACGCTGTAAGAACTCAAAGATTTCAGTTTTGTATGAAGATGAGCTATTCGTAAAAGCACTTTCCCACTCTCCACGTTGAATCACATAATTGGCATGTGGAAAGCTAAGCTCCATCTTTTCACCAATATGGTGAACCATACCGCCAGAATGATCAAAATGTAAATGCGACATCAGCACCAAATCCACATCATCCGGATCAAAGCCTGCTTTTCTTATATTCTCATGTAAAATCAACTGCCCCTTATCATTACTATATCCCAATCCTGTATCAATTAGTACCAGAGAGTTTTTCAACTTCACCAGAAATGGCTGAATATGAACAAACAAAGACGCCGGGCGGCTTTTAGGGTCATCAGTCTCCGGATTAAATGGGACAAACTTTTTGCTTATATCTACAGAATAAGAACCTTCGTATAAAGTGAAAACTTGCAATGTCGTAGTTATTAGTTAGAAGAAATTAAATGATATATTTACGAATCATTGCAAAGATATGGAACCTGCATGAAAAAATAGACAAACAGATAACAATGAAGAAAAGATGGGTGCAGGCAATCCGGGCAAATCCGGAAACAACTACTTTGCTTGCACAAGATTTAAATATAGACCCCAGTTTAGCACAAATATTAGTTCAAAGAGGCGTTTCGACTTTTGATGAAGCCCGTGAATACTTCAGACCTCAAATGAGCAAGTTACATGATCCTTTTCTTATGAAGGACATGCATAAGGCAATTGAGCGTATTGATAAGGCATTAAAAAACAATGAAAAAATACTAATCTATGGCGATTATGATGTAGATGGAACTACCTCTGTTGCTTTAGCCTTTAGCTTTTTCAGTCAGTTTACCCAACAAATAGATTATTATATACCAGACCGACATAAAGAGGGATACGGAATTTCAACAACAGGAATAGATTATGCCAAAACAAATGGTTTCAGCTTAATCATCGCATTGGATTGTGGTATAAAATCTGTCGATAAAATCTCGTATGCCAATGATCTGTCTATTGATTTTATTATCTGCGATCACCATTTACCTGGGGATGAATTACCTGCAGCAGTGGCAGTACTTGACCCAAAACGGAATGATTGTCCATACCCGTTCAAAGAACTTGCTGGTTGCGGTATTGGATTTAAATTGGCTCAGGCCTATTGTATAACTCATAATTTACCTGCAGAACAATACGAGAGATATATTGACCTTGTTATGGTAAGCATTGCCGCAGACATTGTTCCTGTAGAAGATGAGAACAGAATACTGGCTTATCACGGACTCATAAAGCTGAATACTAATCCATGCATGGGATTGAAAGCGCTTATAGATATAACCGGAAAAAATAAAGATTATACCCTAACTGATGTGGTTTTTAACCTTGCCCCACGCATTAATGCAGCAGGAAGAATGGATCATGCCAATCAAGCTGTCAAAATGTTATTATGCACAGAGCGTGATCTGGCATTAGAGCAAAGTTTAATAATCAACATTCAAAATACCGATCGAAAAAACTCAGATCAGAGCATTACGGCTGAAGCCCTTGCTTTAATTGGTGAATGTAATATTCTGATCAACAAAAAAACAACGGTTGTATATCATGAAGATTGGAATAAAGGTGTAATTGGTATAGTTGCATCTAGGCTTACCGAAACGTATTATCGTCCTACAGTGGTTTTCACCAAATCAAATGGCTTACTAACTGGCTCAGCTCGTTCTGTTGCAGGTTTTGACCTGTATGAAGCTTTGCTAGCCTGTAATGACCTCCTTGTACAATTCGGAGGTCATAAGTTTGCAGCCGGTTTAACCATGAAGCCTGAAAACATTGATCAGTTCACAAATCGCTTCGAGGAACAAGTTAGAGCTACTATTACAGATGATCTGCTTACTCCTGAAATCAAGATTGACAATGAAATTAATCTTGCACAAATAGATGGGAAATTCCAGCGGATCATTGCCCAAATGGCACCTTTTGGTCCACACAATCCTACTCCTGTTTTTATAAGCAATGGTGTAACTTTTGTAGGACAGCCCTTTGTTGTTGGGACAAAACATTTAAAATTATCTGTAAAACAACAAAATTCCGCTATTTTTGACTGCATCGGATTTGGAATGGCAGAAGAGTATGCTTTACTGTTACAACCAAACAAGCCTTTTTCAATTTGTTATACTATTGAAGAAAATGTGTGGAAAGAACAAAAAAGGTTGCAGTTAAATATTAAAGGAATTAAACTAGATTGAGCAAATCAACAGACATAATTCGTAAATCGTAATTATAAATGATATTAAGAGCTGAACATCTGATTAAAAAATATAAACAACGTACAGTCGTTAATGACGTTTCATTTAATGTTAGTCAGGGAGAAATTGTGGGTCTGCTGGGACCAAACGGAGCCGGAAAAACAACCTCATTCTATATGATCGTGGGATTGATAAAACCCAATGAAGGCACCATCTTTTTAGATGATCAGGATATTACCAAGGATCCTATGTATAGAAGGGCACAAAAAGGAATCGGATACCTGGCACAAGAAGCATCAGTTTTCAGAAAGCTTTCAGTTGAAGACAATATAATGGCCATTTTAGAAATGACCAAGATGAGCAAAGAAGAACGTCATGAACAACTGGAAGAACTAATCACTGAATTCAGTTTACATAAAGTACGTAAAAACCGTGGAGATTTGCTTTCCGGAGGAGAAAGAAGAAGAACAGAAATTGCAAGAGCACTGGCTGCAAGCCCTAATTTTATTTTACTTGATGAGCCATTTGCAGGAGTAGACCCAATTGCTGTTGAGGAAATTCAAACGATTGTAGCTAAGCTGAAACAAAAAAACATCGGTATATTGATCACCGATCATAATGTTCAGGAAACCTTATCTATTACAGACAGAGCTTATCTTCTTTTTGAAGGAAAGATACTCGAATCAGGCACCCCTGAAGTACTTGCTGCGAACGAAATGGTTAGAAGAGTGTATCTCGGCTCAAATTTCGTACTCCGCAAGAAAAACTTATAATCCTTATTCAAAATATAGCGCATGGCAATTGTAAATTCAATTTTCACCTGGTATATGAAAAAGCGAGTTCATCAGATCGAGCTTTTTATGAAATATCCTCATGATGTACAAGAAGAGTGGTTTCATAAACTCATATCTAGTGCTGAGGATACAGAATGGGGATTAAAATACGATTACCAATCTATCCTTAGCCCCCAGCAATTTAAAGAAAGAGTACCAATACAAAATTACGATACACTAAAGCCTTATATTGAGCGGATGCTTAAAGGTGAACAAAATATTCTTTGGCCATCAGAAATTAAATGGTTTGCTAAATCATCAGGGACTACCAGCGACAGAAGTAAATTCATCCCGGTTTCTGCAGAGTCACTACAAGAATGTCACTTTAAAGGTGGAAAAGATATGCTTTCTATCTTTTGCAATAATCGCCCAGACAACCAAATTCTAACCGGAAAAGGCCTGGTATTAGGAGGAAGTCACCAGATCAATCAACTCAACGAAGATTCTTTTTATGGTGATCTATCAGCTGTATTGATTAAAAACCTTCCAATGTGGGCCGAGTACTACCGAACGCCAAATATCTCTATTGCCCTGATGGACAATTATGAAGATAAAATGGAGAAAATGGCCGAAGCAACCATCAAAGAGAATGTGACTAATATTGCCGGCGTTCCGACATGGACTATCGTACTGGCGAAAAAAGTGTTGGAGATGACTGGCAAGAAACATTTACTTGAAGTCTGGCCCAACCTGGAACTCTACATCCACGGTGCAGTTAACTTTAAACCTTACAGAGAGCAGTTCAAGGAATTAATTCCATGTAAGGACATGTATTATCTGGAAACCTACAATGCATCAGAAGGCTTTTTCGGCATACAAGATGAGGTAAACTCAGACGAAATGCTATTGATGCTGGATTATGGTATTTACTATGAATTTCTGCCTTTAGAAAATATTGCGGACGAACATGCCCGCACTTTATCTCTTGATGAAGTAGAACTAAATAAGAACTATGCCATTATAATTTCTACCAACGGAGGTTTATGGCGATATATGATTGGTGATACAGTTCAATTTACAAATCTTTCTCCTTACCGTATAAGAATCACAGGACGCACCAAACATTTCATCAATGCTTTTGGTGAGGAGGTTATTATTGATAACGCAGAGCAGGCTATTTGTAAAGCATGTCTAGAAACCAATGCCGTTTTTAAAGACTACACTGCCTGTCCTATATACTTTAAAGGTGAAGAAGTAGGTGGTCATGAATGGATTATTGAATTTGACCAGAAGCCAAATGATTTTGAGAAATTCGTTGATGTTCTTGATACGACACTACGAGAGGTCAACTCAGATTATGATGCAAAACGTTTTAAAGATCTTGCTTTACGAAGACCAAAGGTCCATATTGCGCCTTCAAACACTTTTTACAACTGGTTAAAATCAAAAGGTAAACTGGGGGGGCAACATAAAGTTCCAAGATTAGCGAATGACCGTACTTATGTAGAAGAGATTCTGGCTATAATTTAATAACTCAATTAATTTTTTTTACTTATTGTAAGTTTGCGTTTTTTTCATTAAATTTAATTAGCTAAAAACGAACCTCTTATGAAGACTGTAAAACAATTACTCAGCACCAAATCCGTTCAACTTCATTCGGTAACACAGCAAACTTCTGTATTAGACGCATTGAAAGTAATGATGGAGAAAAACATTAGCGCTCTTCTAATCCTTGATGGACTTGAATTAAAGGGGATTTTTACGGAAAGAGATTATGCCCGAAAGATTGTTTTACATGGTAAATCTTCTGCGGATACGGCTATAAATGAGGTTATGACCGCTAATCCGATTACAGTATTACCTTCAGACAGCATTGATTATTGCATGGGAATTATGACGGAGAAACACATCAGACATTTACCTGTAATGGAAAACAATCAGTTATTAGCTATGGTCTCTATCGGTGATATGGTTAAATTTATCATAGAGGATCAGAAACAAACTATAACACAATTGGAAACCTATATTAACAGCTAAAATATAAATAGAACAACTTTATACGAAGAATAAGTTCAAAAATACTATCCATAAAAAATGTCCCAAATTGCATGCAATTTGGGACATTTTTTATGTGATAAATAACCTTACCAAATCTTAACTCGTTTCTCAGGAGCAAGATATAAGGAGTCAGTTGCTTTTACATTAAATGCTGTATAAAACTCAGGGATGTTCCTTACTACACCATTTACTCTGAATTGCGCAGGAGAATGTGGATCAGTTGCAACCTGGTTTCTTAAAGCTTCATCAGTAGATTTACTTAACCATGCCTGTCCCCAGCCAATAAATACCCTTTGCTCTCCTGTAAAGCCATCCATAACCGGAGCAGGCTTACCATTCAAACTTGCATTATAAGCTTTCAAAGCGATAGTTAAGCCACCAAGATCACCAATATTCTCGCCTAAAGTAAAGTCACCGTTCACATTTAAGTCCGGGAATACTTTAAATCCACTGTATTGTGCAATAAGCGCAGCCGTCCTTTTTTTGAACTCTTCATTGTCTTTCTTTGTCCACCAGTTACGCATTACTCCATCACCATCAAAAGTACTACCCTGATCATCAAAACCATGTCCCACTTCGTGACCAATTACAGCGCCAATTCCACCATAATTTACAGCATCTTCAGCTTTCATGTCAAAAAAAGGAGGTTGTAAAATAGCAGCAGGGAATACAATTTCATTCATAGTAGGATTATAGTAAGCATTAACCGTTTGAGGCGTCATACCCCATTCCGATCTATCTACAGGCTTACCTAATTTGTTAATGGTTCTGTTATATTCAAACTCTGCAGAACGTACATTATTACCATAAAGATCATTTTTAGCCACTTTTAATGAGCTATAATCTCTCCATTTATCAGGATAACCAATTTTAGGTGTAAACTTACTAATTTTAACCAAAGCCTCCTTTTTGGTCTCAGGGCTCATCCAATCCAGTTCTTTAATGCTGGTTTCATAGGCTTTTAACAAGTTCCCCACAAGCTTTAACATACGCTCTTTTGCTTCAGGTGAAAAATGTTTCTCTACGTATAGTTTACCTACGATCTCACCTAAATTACCATTCACTACATCAACCGCTCTGCGCCACTGTGGTTTCTGTTCTTTTATACCTTTCAAGACTTTGCCATAGAATTCAAAATTTTCTTTATCCAATTCTGAGTTTAAAGATGATGCCGCATCAGTGATTACACTCCATTTCAGATAATTTTTCCAGGTATCAATGGGTGTATTTTTCAATATCGCACTCAGGGCTTTTGTATAAGCCACCTGAGTAACCACCAAACTATCCTGATTTTTTATTCCTGCATCATTTAATAAAGTATTCCAGTCAAAACCAGATAATAATGTGCCCAGATCTTTAACAGCATATTTATTATACAAGCCTACCATATTCCTTGTTTCCTCCTTTTTCATTTGTTTAGAAGCCAACAAAGTTTCAAGTGCCATGATCTGTGCGGCTTTGATCTTTGCATCAGAAATCTTCGCCAGATTAAGCATATTTTCAATATGCTGAACATACTTTTCACGAATCTCTTTTGACTTCGCATCTGTTAAAGAATAAAAATCACGGTCTGGCAAACCTAAACCACCTTGCCAGGTGTATAACATATATTTTTTAGGATCTTTAAAATCTTCAATTACCCCCAGATTAAAAGGAATTTTACTACCTGTTTTATTTGCATAAGCAAAATAGCCAGCCAGATCCTTATTTGAAGATAATGCATCAATTTTTTTGAATTCAGCATCCAAAGGGCTTAAACCTATAGCATCTCTGGTTTTCATATCCATATATGATGCATAGTAATCACCAATCTTTTGTTCATCCGAACCATCCTTAGCTTCACTTTTAGCAGCATTTTCTATCAATGCTTTTACATCTTCCTGGGCTTGATCATTAATCATGTCCATTACACCATAACGAGCCTTATCTGAAGGGATTTTTGTATTTTTCATCCAGGCACCATTCACAAAATCAGTGAAATTATTACCCGGGACAACAGTCGTATCCATATTTTTAAGGATGATTCCTGACTGAAGCTCTTGTTTAACTTCAGAATTGCTGCATGCTGTCAGAAATAATGCACTTCCGGCAAACATCAGCAAGCCTGTTGATTTACTCAATTTTATCATAAGTTTAAAAGTTAGTACTTTCAAACTTAATAAAAAGTTATGGTCTTACCGCTAAAAAAATGTCTATCTCGGCAGCATCCGGATTACCTGATCGTTCATCATAAACCTCAAAATCAGTAGTATAAGCACGGGATATCTGAGAATTCCAGATATCGGTCCATGCATCAAAAACAATCCCTTCTGAAAGCTTACCCTTTGCAGTACATTTCAGATAGGTCCCTTCTTTTATCATTATTCCGGTTAATCCTTCAGGTATATAATCAAGATCTTCAACCTTATAACCAATCAATGTAGTATATGGCTGGGTGTAATTTCCCTCATATTCAGTATAAACACTATAAATATCATTATTTATTCGTCCCGGCACTTTTGCAGCGACATCTGTTGTCCAGAATCTTTCCCAGAGTGCAGGAATGTCTATCGAGGCCTTTCCTTCGGCATTACTGGTTCTTACTTTAATCCCTATAACAGGGAAGGATCTTAATACTTGAGTTTCCATCTTAATGAATATATAATTTATTAGTCATTCAGGTTTCCTGAATTCTTAAGACAAAATTACAAGCTATATTGACAGCCCTATGTCAGTCCGAAATAACAGAATCTTTTTGCAAAGAATTATTTGTAACAGTGTCCGGCTTTACTGCCACTTCGGTTGAAACAGTATTACTATTTGTCTCAGGAGCTCTCAACCGTACTTTAGTGTTATCGCAAGCACTCAAGCCTAGTACCAGAGCTGCCATAAAGATGATGCGTTTCATATAAATTATCAAAATTCGATTTCAAAATTAGAGAATAAAATCAGTTTAATGTTACAAGTGCAATCTTCTATATAACTTATTCTCTTTAAATTACACAGAAATTACAGTTGACTCTAAAACCAAAATAGTTAGCAATTATCAATTACTTAACAATACCTTAATAGTAAGCCTTTAACTTTATTGTAATCAGAAGCAAATGGTTATGATCAGTACAAAAGTTTTATATAGCGCTGTTTTAAAAACAGAAAAAATTGATGATGCTCATAAATTCCAGTCTTTGCCACAACCATCTGGCAGTTATCCGTATCGACTAAAAGTTGACCCTATTCACAATGATGAGAAACTTGTTTTCCATATGGTAGGCGACACAGCTGGAATAGGCAAATCTGATTTACAACAGACTGTTGTAAATCAAATGACAACTCAATATCTGAATTCAACACCTGACGAGCAGCCATCCTTCCTATACCATCTCGGCGACATTGTATATCACTATGGAGAAGCAGAACAATACGATACACAATTCTTAACTCCTTTTGAACAATACCCTGCCCCTATCTATGCTATTGCCGGAAACCATGACAGTGATGTGAATCCACAAAGTAAGGAGGCTTATGAAAGTTTAGAAGCTTTTTATACTACCTTTTGCAATACATGTCCAAAAACAATACATTTTGGAAATAACAAACACCGTAAAAGTCAGATCCAACCTCATGTTTACTGGACTATGGAAGCCGGCTTAGCAACCATAATAGGCCTATATACCAATGTCCCTAAATATGGCTGTATAAAAAAAGAACAAAGAAGCTGGTTTGTAAAAGAACTTCAGCATGCTGCTAAATTCAGTTCAGAAAAGGCCATTATTGTTTGTTTACATCATGCACCTTACTCGGCCGACTTTAATCATGGATCGAGCCCTAACATGATTGAGTTTCTGGAATCTGCTTTTGAAGAAGCAGGTGTAAAACCTGATATTGTTTTTAGTGGTCACGTACACAACTACCAAAGATTTAACAAACAATACCTAGATGGCAAAACCGTTCCTTTTGTAGTTGCAGGAGCCGGTGGCTTTGAAGAGCTGCATACATTGGCAGATCCCACAGATCCGGAATATTATACAGAAAGCCCCCTGTTTGATCAGGTCCATCTGGAAAACTACTGCGACAACAGGCGTGGTTTTTTAAAAATTGTAATCGAAAAAAATCCTTTTAGTTTTATTATAAAAGGAGAATACTACACGGTTTCTAACAAAAATTCAGAAAATAAAAACCATGCATTGTTTGATACCTTTATTGTAGATCTTACAGGTCGGTAAGCAGGGACAATTGCCATCTTATTTTTTTTGTTAAAAAAAATATCTAACATTGGGTGCTATAAACTCCCATGCATACGGACCGATCAGATATTACTGAGGACAATGAACTGCTGACCAGACTTAAGAACGGCGATGAACTGGCATTTGCAGAAATTTACAACCAATACAGAAGTAAAATGTACACTTATGCTTATAATCTTTGTAAATCGTCAGAAGAAGCGGAAGAAATTGTTCAGCAAGTATTTATTCGTCTCTGGCAAAAAAGAGAACAGATCAATACAACACTAAACTTTAATGCCTACATCAAAAAAATAACGCTGAACCATGTGCTGAATTACTTAAAAAAAGTGGCTAGAGAGAAAAGCTTACAAGAGGAGGTATTGGGCTATATTGAGGAGATTCGCAATACGACAGAAGACAACCTGTTGGAAAAAGAACTATTAAAAACCTATGATGAGGCAATATCCCTCTTACCCCCTCAAAAGAAAATCATTTATCAGCTTAGCAGAAATGAAGAAATGACCCATGATCAAATTGCTGAGAAGTTGAACATTTCAAAAAACACGGTAAAAAACCATATGGTGGAAGCTACAAAATTCATCCGCAGTTATGTAAATAAACATGGTAGTATGGTATGTTTCATTATTGCATCTTCAAATTATTTTCGTCCGCACTAGTCCCCTCCGATTCTTCAGTTGTATTATAATAAACGGGCAACGAAGCCACGTTATAAAAATCACAACACTGTGGAGGGAAAAGAACGATTTAAATACCTGTATAACCAGTACCTGCATAACCGTTGTACTGAAGATGAACTTAAACAATTCTTTAACCTATTGAACAAACATCATGATAAGGAGGAAATCATGGCTTTGTTATCCGACACATGGGACCAGACAGAAGCTCTCCCTGAAGAGGGGTTAGTACCACCATTTCTGCAACAATATACTAAACAGATAAAGCTGGATGTAAGTAATCATAAATATTACAGTTTAAAGAAATGGATTGGAGTAGCAGCTATACTGATTGCTCTGACAGGAATCTATTTTTACCAATCGAACATAACCAAACTATTCAATACAACAACAAAACACCAGCTTGCACGATCAACAACTGAACGGAGACAACTTCAACTTACTGACGGCACAAAAGTTTGGCTTAGTCCGAATAGTACACTCAGTTATCCTGCAAAATTTGATGATAATGAGCGCAAGGTAATTCTTGATGGAGAGGCTTTTTTCGAAGTAACACATGATGCTAAACATCCATTTATCATTAAGAGTGGCGAAGTAAGCACAACCGTACTGGGCACTAGCTTTAATGTTACAGCATATACAAATCAACACATCATAAATGTTACGCTGGTTACCGGCAAGGTAGCCGTTGCCTTAAAAGGCGACAACAACACCAAACGAGATACAATTACCGCAAACCAGCGCCTGATCATTGATAAAACAGCTTTGAGTGTCTCTAAGGTAAACTATCCGGATGCAGCAGCTTTTCTTAATAAGCGGTTAGGCTTATATGATTATAAGGGAACTGCGCTTCAGGAAGTCATTAAAGATCTGGAAAACCAGTACAATATTCAAATTGATCTTGATCATGATTTGTATACAAAAACTTTTTATGGAAGTTTAAATATGACCCATTCGCTAAATGAAACTTTAGACAAACTATGTACTGTAATGGAAACTAAATGGGAGAAAGATGGAGGAAAGTATGTTATCATAAAATAAATGCCTGGCAATGTAAGAACACAACCAGGCAAGTATCCAATTAATTTAATGCCCAAGCCTTGAGAACTAACGGGCAATTCAATCAATATCCGATTATAAAGTTATGAATCCTGCACAGATTTCCCGCTTTAAGGCCGAAATTATTTAATGCAGGTTTTGTAACCTTAACACACAAAACAATTATATGAAACTTAATGGATCGGTCAGATTCCTGACCCTTATTGCAATCCTATTACTACTGCTTCTTATGGTGCAAACCCGGACACACGCACAAGAACAGCTCGACAAAAAAATCTCGATTAGCCTGAAAAATGAGTCGCTAAAAGATGCTTTAGATAAAATCAGCAACACAAGTGGTATTAAATTCACATACAACGAACAAATAGCTGTGAGTAAAATAAAGATCAGTGTTGTTGCACAGAACAAGTCAGTATCTACAATTCTGACTACAGCCTTTACAGGACATCCACTCCAGTTCAGGGCCTTAGGAAAAGAAATATTTATACGCTTTGATTCCTCAAAAGAAAAAAAGCAGGAAGCCGGTCCGGCGGCAAATCCGGAAAAAAGCCAGGAAAAACATACTTTAAGTGGTACTATTAAATCGGCCAGCACAGGTGAAACATTAATAGCAGCAACTATTCGTGCTATGGATACCAAATATGCTACTCAAAGTAATGAATATGGTTTTTACTCACTTACACTTCCTCAAGGAAATTATACCATTACAGTAAATGCGATAGGTTCCAAAAGTTATAGAACAACAATAAACCTTCAAAAAAACACCAGTTTAAATGTGGCTATTGAAGATGACTTAAACGAATTAGAAACAGTAACCATTACTTCAAATGCAACAAAAAGGAATATAGACAACCCGCAGATGGGGATGGAACGCCTGAGTATCAATGAAACTAAAAATGTGCCTGTCTTACTTGGTGAACGGGATGTTATAAAAACTTTACAGCTTTTACCAGGTGTAAAAACTTCCGGAGAAGGAAGTGGAGGATTCTTTGTGCGGGGTGGTAGTGCCGATCAGAACATGATTCTCCTCGATGAAGCACCTGTTTACAATGCCTCGCATCTACTTGGATTTTTCTCCACCTTTAATTCGGATGCCATTAAGAATGTAACGCTTTATAAAAGCGGTATGCCTGCACAATATGGAGGCGGACTATCTTCAGTTCTTGATGTAAAGATGAACGATGGCAATAATCAGAAATATGGTGTAAGCGGTGGAGTAGGTTTAATTGCTGCCAGAATCAATGTAGAAGGACCAATTCAAAAAGAGAAGTCCTCCTTCCTCATTTCGGCCAGAAGAACTTATGCAGATATGTTTTTAAAATTATCAAGCGATTCAGCAGTCAGAGATGCAAAACTATACTTCTACGACGTCAATTTAAAAGCCAATTATATCCTTGGTGATAAAGACCGATTATTCGTATCCGGTTACTTCGGTAAGGATGTTTTGGGCTCCGACAATCTGATAGGAATAAATTGGGGCAATACTGCTGCGACATTAAGATGGAATCATGTTTTCAGCAATAAATTATTCTCTAACACTTCACTTATTTTCAGCAACTACAACTATAAAATCCAATCCACAGATGATGAAAGTTCGTTGACTTTATTCTCACAGATCAGAGATTGGAATTTTAAGGAAGATTTACAATGGTATGCGAATGAAAAAAATACAGTGAGCTTTGGTTTAAACTCCATTTACCATACCATAAAGCCCGGTGAAGTACAGGCCACCGGCAACTCGGGCTTAATCTCACAAGATCTTCAAAACCGATATTCATTGGAGAATGCCATTTATGCCAGCAATACCTGGAAAGCAAGTAATGCACTTAGCTTTACTTATGGATTAAGGGTTTCAGCCTTCAGCATACTTGGAAAAGGCGACTACTATACTTTAGATGACGGGGGTAATGTAACAGGAACTACCAGTTACAAAAAGGGGGAGTTTGTAAAAACTTATGTGAATTTAGAACCAAGAATAGCAGCTGCATTACAACTGAATGAATCAACAGCACTTAAAGCCTCTTATGTTAGAAATGCACAAAACCTACACCTGGTATCCAATTCCAATGCTTCCTCTCCAACAGACAGATGGGTAGCAAGCACCAATATCATCAAACCGGAATTAAGTGACCAGGTGTCTCTGGGCTATTACAAAAACCTGGGGAATGACAATTATGAGCTAACTGTTGAAACTTACTACAAGACACTTCAAAACCAAATTGACTATAGAAACGGAGCCGATATCTATACCAATAAACCTATAGAGACTCAATTACTATATGGAAAAGGAAGAGCTTATGGCGCTGAATTTCTATTGAAAAAGAAGAATGGTAAGTTAACAGGCTGGATTGCTTATACCATTTCTAAGTCAGAAAGACAGATAGATGGCATTAACGATAACAACTGGTATAATGCCAGGCAGGACAGAACCCATGATATATCATTGGTTAGTATGTATCAGCTTAACAAGAAATGGTCATTATCTGCCAACTGGGTTTTTGCTACCGGAAATGCGGTCACCTTCCCTATCGGAAAGTACAAGCTTCTCGGTCATAGCTATTTTAATTTTTCTGAACGTAATGCAGACAGGATGCCAAGCTATCACAGACTTGATTTGGGTGCTACAAAATTGTTAAAGCAGACAAAGAAATTCTCTTCAGAACTTAATTTCAGCTTATACAATGCTTATGGAAGAGAGAATGCATATCGCATCACTTTTAGAGATAAAGAAACAGACCCCAATAGAACGGAAGCCGTAAGAACAACATTGTTCAAGTTTGTCCCGTCAATTTCGTATAATTTTAAATTCTAGTCCTATGAAAATAATACTTCGTTTTATATTTTTACTCATCATTTCGACTCAATGGTCATGCGAAAAAGCAATAGATCTTAAACTTAAAGACAACGTACTCAAATATGTAATAGAAGGCACAATAACCAATGAAGCCGGCTCTTGCAGGGTATACATTAGTGAAACCAAAGATTTTGGAGATGACAATCAGTTTAATGGAATTAGTGGTGCTATTGTAAAAATTGAAAATAAAGAAATTACCATTGTGTTGACAGAAATAGAGAAAGGCATTTATGAATCCGCAGCATTAACCGGTATCCCCGGTGAGACCTATAATTTGACTGTAAATATTAAAGATCAGGTATTTAAGGCTAGTAGCACTATGCCGCAACTTGTTCCTTTTTTAGATTTCACCCTTAAGCCTGCTGATTTTGATACTACAAGAGTAACCCCAATGGTGAAATTTAAAGATCCAGGAGAAACTAAAAACTTTTATTGGTTTCAACAGTTTGTTAATGATAGGATACAGAAACAGTATAAAGTAATGAATGATGAGTTTACTACTGGACAGGAAGTTAACGACTATCTGGTATTTGAAAACGACACAAAAAACAAATCGCTGAATTTTAAAAAAGGTGATAAACTAACTGCAGAAATGCATTGCGTAGATGTTAGTGTATATACCTACCTGTTCAGCTTATTTAATGCCAATGGATCAGACAATGGTGCTGCCCCCAGCAACCCGGTGAGTAACATCAGCGGAGATGCTCTCGGTTTCTTTAGTGCACATACCGTACAACGAAAAACAATAACAATACCTTAATAAAAAATAAGATGATTGAATTTGATAAAAGTATAACCGTTGTTACTTTATTCGGCTTTGTCATTTTACTTAGTCTGGTTGAAATGTATTTTAGTTACGCCCACGATAGCAAACACTATCAGGGGCGTGACACCTTAACCAATATGTACCTTATGGCGATTGCATTTTTGGTTAATGTAACCACAAAAGCAGGCACTTTTATGTTGCTCGAATATGTTTATAGGTACCACAGGTTGTTTCAGATTACTAACATTTACCTCTACTGGTTAATATTAATCCTGGCTCAAGACTTTTTGTATTGGGTATTACATTACACAGGCCATTATGTACGTTTTTTCTGGGCCATGCACGTTACTCATCACTCTTCTCAATATTTCAACCTTACTACGGGCTTCCGTTCTACTGTATTCGAACCACTTTACAGAGTATTCTTTTACCTTCCACTCGCTTTAATGGGTTTTAGTGCATTCGATATTCTGTTTGCTTATCTCATTACTCAGATTTACGGTAACCTTGTTCATACCCAAACTATCGGCAAACTACATCCAATCTTCGAATATATCTTCGTAACCCCTTCCCATCATCGTGTTCATCATGCAAGTAACTTACGCTATCTTGATAAAAATATGGGTATGGTGCTAATCCTGTGGGATCGTATATTTGGCACTTTCCAAAAAGAAATTGATGAAGAGAAAATTGTCTATGGACTAACCAAACAACCCGAAGACACAGGAGCTTTAAATATTATCTTTCATGAGTTTAAAGCTTTACTAGCCGATGTAAAAAGAGCACCAAAATTAACGGACAAGATTAAGTATTTCCTTTATCCCCCGGGCTGGAGTCATGATGGCAGCACTCAAACCGCAAAAGCAATGCAACGCCAATTACTAAATACACCCTAGGGCTTATGCCGTTTTATATTTTCACTTTGCACTGGCAAGGGAACAAAATCAGTTTCGCCAGGTACAGGTTTAAAGGTTTGTTCCAACCACATTGTTTTTGCTTCTTCAATTCTTTCAGGGGTTGAAGCCACAAAATTCCAATAAATGATACGCCCTTCACTGAATGGTTCACCACCAAAAATATAGATTGTAGAATTCTCCAGCATTTCAAATTCACAGAGTTTGCTGTCTTTAGCAACCAATAATTGTTTAGGCACAAAAGTATTACCTTCACTCTCAATCCCCCCTTCCAGAATATACAAAGCACTTTCCCCGAATAAGTCTTTACCAATTTTAATACTTTGTCGGTCAGTTGTTTTTAATTCCAGGAAATAAAGCGGACTATAAACAGGCACATCCGATTTCCGCCCAAAAGCCTCACCTGCAATCAATTTAAAATGAACACCCTGATCTGTCCACTCAGGTAAGCCTTTTCCCTCTACATGGAAAAACTCTGGCTCCATTTCTTCCAGATGTTTAGGCAGGGCAACCCATATCTGGAGGCCGTGCATTAGTTTATCCGAATTACGAAGATACCTGGGGGTTCTTTCTGAATGCACTATTCCTTTTCCGGCTGTCATCCAATTCACCTGCCCCGGTTTTATTTCTATTTCTGTACCAAGGCTATCCCGATGCATAATACTACCTTCAAAAAGATAGGTAAGTGTAGATAAACCAATATGCGGATGGGGTGGTACATCCATATTTTCAGTATCACTCATGCATACCGGCCCCATATGATCTATAAAGGCAAAGGGCCCCACCATCCGCTTTTCACGAAAAGGCAATAATCTGCCAACCATAAAGTTGCCTATATTAGCTGGGCGTTCCTCAATAATAAGATTGATATTAGACATTGTATTTACCTTAAAATTTATACGTTAGGCCTGCACCAAAAATCTGTTTAACCTGCAAAGCTTTATGTCTTTCCACCACTCCATTTACTTCTTTGGCAATTAATGTTTTATCATCGTAAATCATCTGTACACCAGCATTTACAGTAACGAATTTATTCACCTTCATAAACAGATTTGCGGTATAATCAGTATAAATATTTTGTGGATTATCCAGATAATTAGAGTAGAGTTTTAATATATTTTCAAAACTGACATTTTCCATCAGATTAACCTTATAGTAAGCATCCAGTGAAGCACCAAATTCGAAACGCATGTTCTTACCTGGATCAACGCCGAAAGCAGGAACAACAGCATTGAGATCATCATCAAATACCATTACTATTCTTGAGGCTACGGGAGAGAAGTTAATCCTAAAATTATCGGAGCGCTTATAGGCGATACCTGGACCAAAAGTAAGATATGCCGGAGCAAAAGCATTCGATATTTTAGTTTTGTTATTCCCATCATATGTGTAACCTTTTGCAAACTGCGTTTGGAAATTTGCATAAAAAGTATACAACCAGTACTGAGCAGCTTTATAGCCCAACAAACTATTTAAAATAACCCTATCATCATTTTTACGTAACCCCAAATCATCCTGTTTACTTAAGCCATAGCCAACAATTACTTTATTATCCCAACTCCACTTGTCTTTTTTATAATTAAAATCATAATTAAAAACCAGGTTACCCGCAATAGAGTTTACCCCACCAGAAGACCAGTTAGAGAATGAACTTTGGTTTATGAGGAAAGTATTTTCTCCGTGAATAGTCCAGTTTTTAGTGGTATCTACCTTTGGTGCATCCTGGCTATACCCATATAAGCCTGCTACAACGAGCACAAATGAGAGTAATGTTTTTTTCATGGAGATAAAGTTTAATTAGATATTATTTTAAAGATATAAAAAATCCATTCTTAATTATAGACTTTAACCGTATCAAAATCATACTTTTGGGGCTGAACTTACTATTCCTACATGAACAATAGTTATCCAAAAGCATTTTCACTATCAGTTGCTTTAACAGGAATTTTCTTTTTCCTGATTACATATTTATTCAGTGTACTAGGAGTTCTATCGCTTAGTGGGCTTGGATTATTCGATCATCAGAACATCGGCTTTACACTTAGTATTATTGCTTTGCAGTTCTTTATTCCAGTTTTGGGTTTATATTTATATGATTTTTTAAACAATAAGTTCCCTGATAATAATTTAGACAGTTTTAGTCTTTCTTTGAGCAATCTTGTTCTCGGCATTTGTGTTGCGATGCTATTTTTTGGCTACCTTAAATTGTACACTTTAATTACATTTTTGATTCTATTTGCCTTATTGCTTTATATAGAATACAAAAACAAACTGCGCTTTATGTACAGATTCTATCGTACATATGCGACCTTACTTATTCCGTTTTATTTACTATGCATTTTCATCAAAAAACAATCTCAACTGATCTTCAATGAAGATGCGACATTAAAATTGAACTTGTTCTATTTACCTATTGAAGTATATTTTTATTTTATGGGAATGCTTTTAGCAGCGATCTATCTGTTCGAGTTTTTTAAAAGCAAAAAGCTTGGTACACATGGATAAACTTCCTTTATATACAAAACAACAGCTTGCCTTACGAAACGGACAAGATAAACCACAAATATGGGTAGCCTATAGAGGAATAATTTATGACGTTAGCGAAAGCAGATTATGGCGAAATGGGAAACACTATGAACATTGGGCTGGACAAGATCTAACAGATGAGTTACCTGATGCCCCACATACAGAAACCGTATTTGAGAAATTTAAAGTTGTGGGTAAATTATCTTGATATGAAAATGGCTATTCTTTAATTGAATAGCCATTTTCATATCATACTATTTTGCAATTACGCTTCGATAGTAAACGAACTTAAGTTTACAAATTCCTGGACACGAGCAGCAACTTCTGCTTCAGTAAGGTTTTTTATTTTCTCAGTTCCAAATTTCTCTACACAGAAAGATGCTAATGCCGACCCGAAGATAATTGCATTCTTCATATTATTGAAGTTCACAGTTCCAACTTTAGCCATATAACCAATAAAGCCACCTGCAAATGTATCCCCTGCTCCTGTTGGATCAAAAACCTCTGCTAATGGAAGTGCTGGTGCTGAGAATACTTTATCCTCATGGAACAATAAAGCCCCATGCTCACCTTTTTTGATGATCAGGTATTTTGGTCCCATTCCTAAAATTTTCTTGGCTGCTTTCACTAGGGAATATTCACCAGACAATTGACGAGCTTCTGCATCATTGATGGTTAAAACATCTACCATTTTAATGGTTTCCATTAAATCATCCATCATGATGTCCATCCAGAAGTTCATAGTATCCAATACAATCAGCTTAGGCCTGTTTTTAAGGCGATTAATGACAGTTTGCTGTACTATAGGGGTAAGATTACCTAACATTAAATATTCGCAGTCCTGATAGTTCTCTGGGATGATCGGGTCAAAATCTGCTAATACATTTAATTCAGTAGCTAATGTATCGCGGCTGTTCATATCATTATGATATTTTCCAGACCAGAAGAAAGATTTCTCTCCTTCTTTTATCTGTAATCCTTCAGTATCAATACCATGTTTAGTGAAAGTATCTATGTCTTCTTTATGGAAGTCATCTCCTACAACTCCTACTATTTTCACTTTATTATAGAAGTAAGAAGCAGCTAAACTTGCGTATGTTGCAGCCCCACCTACTATTTTATCCGTTTTCCCGAAGGGAGTTTCAATAGCATCGAAAGCTACAGTTCCTATGATTATCAGGCTCATATAAATTATTTAATTTTTTTTCACTGCAAATATTGCATAAATAAATTAAAACCCCTAATATTGCATTCCCAAAACGAACAAACGTTTATGTTCTTTAAAAGATCAAAAACGGCGTTTTGGCAACCAGCACTCCTTCTTAGCTCAGCTGGTTAGAGCATCTGACTGTTAATCAGAGGGTCGCTGGTTCGAGCCCAGCAGAGGGAGCCAAATACAAAGCCTTTCAGTTTTCACTGAAAGGCTTTTTTGGTTTTCATGCAAAATCCACATTTATGAGATCAAGCGGAATTTATGGGATCAAGGATCAAATTAACCTCATCACAATTATCGTTATTAGAAAACGTCGATTGATTATATTTGACATTGAAAAGTAACAGATATTGCACGAAAACTGCCTTAGAACTGCTTTAACACTGGTTTTCTACTGCAAAAGCAGTAGCCAACCAGTAACAGACCAGTATCTGACCAGTAGCAGAGCAGTAGCAGGTATACACTAAACTAACATTATCCCTTGCAAATAAAAAATCAATCTATTTTCATAATGGTTAAATATCAATTGATAAAAACAAAGATAAAACACAAGAAACAAATTATTTTAAAAATTCCCTAGCCAATTTGATTTATGTTTCTTACCTTCGTGCTCCCAAAGCAGATGAAAAGCTTCCTTTAAAGGAACATAAAGCATCGTTTTGGTAACCAGCACTCCTTCTTAGCTCAGCTGGTTAGAGCATCTGACTGTTAATCAGAGGGTCGCTGGTTCGAGCCCAGCAGAGGGAGCCAAATACAAACCCTTTCAGTTTTACTGAGAGGGTTTTTTGGTTTCTAAGAAAAAATTCACAATCAAGGTTTTGTATTCGTATAAGAACGTGTCAGATGCTTGTATTACGATAGCTTTACTAGGGGGTTACTAGGGGGTTACTAGGGTCTTTCTAGGGCCATTAACCCTAAAAAAGCCCTAGTAATACTTTAGTAAAATAAGATTGATGTTTAAATAAAAATAAACTCTAATAATTCCCTTTAAGATTAATATTTGGAAGATTACTCATAAGATTTTAATAACTAACACACACAAACAGCAGCACTACTTTCTGCCCTTTTTAATGTCTTCAGTTGAAACTGCATCTGCGCCTTGACCAAACTGCTTGCGCACATAAGTAAGTAGCACTGCCAACTCCTTATCTTCAATAAAAGAGAATTTAGGCATAGCGTTTCTTCCATTCATCACAGTATGAACCAATAGCTTTTTATCTCCAGTAACTACAGGTGATTTTAACAAAGCCGGGAACGTTTGATCAATCCCCTTTCCATCCTCTTTATGACAAGACGCACAGTAATTAGTATAAAGCAACGCTCCCTTATTAAGGCCTTCGTTTTTTTCATGGGCTATCACTGCAGATTGAGCTGCAGGATCCGAATCTTTTGCATCTAATCGATAGATTCGGATAATCCGATCATCATTTTTAGCAGGGGCAGCATTGGGGTTCCAATCGCGATTACTCGTAGCTATATACACATCCCCAGCAGGAGAAACACATACTGAACGCACTCTTCCAAACACTTTCTCAAAATAATTCACATCTTCAACGAGCTGTTCTCCATTAGCATCTAACGCTAAAGCGCGTAAACTATTTCCTTTTAAAGTAGTCAATAACAGATTACCTTTTAGTTCAGGGATTTTATCTGACGAATAATAAGCCATACCTGCAGGGGCAATTGTTGGCGTCCAGGCTTTTAATGGGGCAGTAACCATAGAGTCTTTAGCAAAAAGCTTTTCTTTATCTGTATCCACAAAGCCTTCTACAAATGGCCAACCATAATTCGCCCCCTTATGAATCAAATTAACCTCATCATCAGTTGCATCGCCATGATCTGAACAATACAACTTACCATTCCCATATACCAGTCCTTGAGGATTACGTAATCCCCAAGCCCATACCGGATTACCCTTAAAAGGATTATCAGTCGGAATGCTACCATCCAAATTATACCTCAACACTTTACCGTTTGGCGACTGCACATTCTGTGCATTGTCGTGCTGTGCCCCATCACCAGTAGAAATCATAACCTTTCCATCTGGTGCAATTACAATACGAGCACCAAAATGTGATGTCCAGGCCGGATACTCCAAAAAGACTACTGGACTTAACAAAGTATCCTTTTCTGCATTGTAGGTATACCTAACCACTTTAGATACTTTGCTTTTATCTTTTGAATAACCACTATAATTGATAAATACATAAGGATGAGCTTTCATATCCGGATGTAATGTCATTCCTAACAAACCTGAAGTACGATCACGAAACACATCATTAAGCAGTAACAACCGCTTGGTTGTACCTGTTTCAGGATTAACTTTACTTATGCTACCAGATTGTTCTGTATACCAAATCTGTTGATCAGCCCCCCATGCTATTTGCCAAGGTACATTCAAATTAGTAGCTACGGACTGTATACCAACTGTAGTATTCCCTATTTTGAACTGTTGTTCAGGTGGATTATTTAGTTTCGAAGAGTTACAATGAATAAATAATCCTGCCAAGGGCAGCAAAGCTATAATTCTAATTAAACGCATCATGCAATTTTCAATTTCAAAATCTAAACATTATTTCTTTGAGGCCAGAAAATCCTGAACAAAGGAATCATCCGTAAGATAAGGATAAGCCTGACATACACGGGTAATTTCTTCTGCCTGTCCAGGTGACAAATCTTCATCAGGATCAAGACACCATATGCCCTGAAGTAGCCCTTGCCTCTTCAGCACCTCATGAATACCGGGGATACAACCATGAAAACCATGTGAAGGATCGAATATTGATGCATTCATATCAGTCACAGCTATTCCTTTAGTTAATAACTCTGCCGCCCCTTCATAACCCGAATCACGGCATTGCTTAATCTCTTCAAAAAGTCTTACTGCAGCCTCAGTCCACACCGCCCAGTGCCCCAGTAAACCTCCCTCAAACCTTTTGCTAACTGTCTTTCCATCAATTTCAAACTGATATGTAGTCAATAAATCAGCTACAATATTATCATCATTACCGGTATATAATGTGATCTCATTATTTCGTTTAGAATGGCACACAGCCCTAACCATATCCAAGGTCTGATAACGGTTAAATGGCGCAGCTTTAATAGCCAGTACGTTTTCAATGTTGGCAAACTGCAACCAGAAGTCATAAGAAAAAATACGACCACCAACACTCGGCTGAAGATAAAATCCAAATACAGGCATAATTGCAGCAACAGCTCTTGTACGATCCAGAATTTCTTCTTCTGTTTTATCTTGCAAACCACCCATGCTCAATAATCCCAGATCATAACCATATTGAACTGCAAGTCCGGCTTCCCGAACAGCCTGATGCGTATCACCACAGATTCCAGCAACACTTATAAAGCTATCCTGAATTCCAGACTTTGCTATTTCTTCAGCAGCTAAGGCTAGTACCTTTTCGTATAGATTTACTTGTGGATTACGGATAGCAAATTGTGTGCTGTGCACTCCAACGGCCACTCCCCCAGCCCCTGATGCCAGATAGTATTGTGTAAGTTGTCTTTGATAAGCTTCATCTAACTCACGACCTGCGGTAAGCGCTAAAGGGTGCGCAGGAATTACGGTTCCCTGCTGAAGTATGTTTTGCTTTTTTTTTGATAATAACTGAGTTGCCATGTCTTAAAATTTACCTGATCTTTCCTGAAAATGTGTTGGTTTATTGAGCGCTTCTCCGCCTTCCTGCATCCAGGTTGCAGTAAGTTCTATAATCTCCCTTACGGTAACCTTTGGATAACCAAATAAACGATGACAAGTCGAAGCATTATTTAACAATGCTGTACCAGCACTCTCATGAACAAAATTTGGTTCCTTATTAAAGATTACCCCAAACTGCTCTGCAATCCATCTGGTAGATAATGTTTCAGGACCCGTTACATTTAACATTTTAGCCGGAGCTTCACAATGTAACAAGGAACGTATGGCAATTTCATTGGCATCGCCTTGCCAGATTACATTTACATTTTCTGTACGTAGATCTATAGGTTTACCACTAAGAACAGATTTTGCTAGTTCCACCATTACACCGTAACGAAAGTCAACAGCATAATTTAATCTGTAAATCAGCATTGGCGTATTGTTCTTTTGAGAAAAATATTCAAATATCCGTTCTCTTCCTAAGCAAGATTGCGCATATTCCCCTATAGGCTCAGGAGTAGTTTCTTCAGACACCCCTCCTGATGTAACGGGTACAAATGGCAAAACATTACCCGAAGAGAAAGCAACAATATTAGAATTTCGGTATTTTTCAGCTACACGACCTGGCAAATAAGTATTCATTGCCCAGGTAAACGCTTCATTACCTGTTGTCCCAAATTTATGACCCGCAAGGTAAATGACATTCGCAGCATCAGGAAGGGCCAACAGCTCTGCTTCATTCAACAAATCAGCAGCAATTGTTTCAACACCCGATGCTTCAAGTGTTGCACGTGATGCTTGATCTGAAAAACGGGACACACCGATTATTCTCTGCCCTGTACCAGCGACATCAACAGCCTGACGTGCTAAGCAAGCCATTGAAGGGCCCATTTTACCGGCGACTCCCAACAGCATTATATCACCTTTTATACGACTTACATCATTAATCAATGCATCAGAGGGCTTTAATATTTCTTGTTCTAGCAAGGATAAATTGTTCATATCATGTTTTTCTATATTGTTAATTATTTATTTCAAAAACAACTCATTAAAATTATAAAGTGCGAGTAAGGTTAAAACTAAAAGTCCAGCCGCACCTGCATATCTAACAAATGGTGTATTCACATGTTCCCCCATCAGATTACGATTATTTGAAAGCATATACATTGCAACTCCAATAAAAGGAACTAAAAAAATGGTTATACTTTGAGCAAAAATAATCAATTCAAGAGGTGGTTTTTCATATCCTATGGCTATAATGCTACCTATAACCATAACCATCGCTATAAAACCTTTTACTACTTTTGAATCCAGCTGACTACCATAGCCAAAACCATCAGAAAGCAAGGCACCTCCTATAGTTGCATTTCCAACTAATGATGAAAAAGATGCTCCAAATAAGCCTACTAAAAACAGAAGTGAGGCATTATGTCCAAAAAGCGGCTCTAAAGCAAGTGCCATATCTGAGGCCTTATTTACCTGAATACCCTGTTTATTTAATACAGCAGCAGCACAGATCATCACTACGGCACTCATTACACCAAGAACAATCATACCTACAAAACCATTACCGTTATCCTTAACAGAAGCAGGGTTCACTTTCTTTCGTGCCTGTACCAGATAAGTCTGATAAAAAGCACCAACAATAGAAAAACATGAGGCTGAAAAAGCAATTACAAGACCAGTTGAACCCAGTGGAAAAGACGGGACAAAACCTGTTATGATACCTCCAACGTCTGGCTTAACAAGGAACATTGTTGTCAAAAATGCAAAAAGCATTAAAGCTACAATAGCAATCATTAAACGTTCCAGTGTTTTATAAAAATCACGGAAAAACAACAATCCGATACTAATTACATTAAAAAGAATAATCCATGGTGTAGCTGAAGTACCAGTTGCTTCAGAAAGAGATATACCTATACCAATTGAATTTCCAGCCTGAAACGAAGTGGTTACCAAAAAAACACCAATCCCCATCAAACCCGATATCCATTTACCATATTGCCTGCGGATAGTATTTAACACAGATTCATCCGTAGCTAAACCAATCCGCGATCCAATAGAAGTAAAAATAATCATAAAGAAAATAGCTATAATAACAACCCAAAGCAAACTGTAGCTATACATTGCTCCCATCTTGGAAGTTATCGTGATTTTACTTGGCCCAAAAACAATAGCCGCAGTAACAATACCAGGACCAAGAGAAACCAGCCATTTTTTTAAAGAATTCGTCATACATTTCTATTTGTTAATTTTTTAAATCACTTCGTAAGTTTTTCGGAAATCTAAGCATACTTGATGTAAAAATAAAGCACCATTGCCGTAACAATTGCCCACCAGATAAAGGGATTACGCCAGCCACGCTGCTGCGCACGCTCAGTTATCGGTAGAGAAAGACTATCCGTTGTCCAGATTAATCCCACCAGATCGGCTGCTGGTTTTGGTTTTGTAGCAAGACTAACCAGTATGCAGCTAACCATACACGACCAGAAAACAATGCCCGTCCGATTAAAAAAAGGCATTCCAGGAAAGCCGTATTCAATCGCTAATGACAATGGAATGGTTAGTAATCCAGCAACTACAGCACCTGTATGTGTAGTACGCTTCCACAAAATCCCAAGCAAAAACATAGTAGCAATACCTGGCGTAAAATACCCATACGCATTCATTAAGTAAATAAAAATAGGCTTATGTGAGTATTGCGTTAATAATGCTGTACAAATAATACCCAAAGTAATAATGATTACACCTGTTATTTTACCAAACCGAACTGATTGTTTTTCGGTTGAATTTGGTTTGATATAAGGCAAATACACATCCATGGTTAAAATGGTTGTACAGGAATTTATTGCACCGGATAGGTGCGACATTACCGCAGCAATTAGCCCCGCCATAACTAAGCCAACCAATCCGGATGGCAGCAGATTCTCTACTAGTGTAGCAAATAATAAATCGGCTTTATCAAGATCAGGGAACAACTTAGCTGCAACTAATGCAGGAAATATGATCAATAATGGGAGTAAAAACTTCAGATAATCCCCAAAAATAATTCCCATACGTGCATGCCATTCATTTTTAGCCGCCAATGTCCGCTGTACTATAAATTGATTGGTAGCGTTGTAAAAAATACTGATACACAAAAGGCCACCAAGATACATTGTCCATGGAAAATCAGGATCACTTGCTGGCATCATTAGTTTCCAGTCTTTAGTTGTTTCCAACACTGCAGAGAATCCTCCTGCAGCATCTATTGTGGTATAAGAAAGGGCAAACATCCCCAACATTAGCACGGCTAATTGAACCATTTCAGTCCAAATTACGGCACGTAGACCTCCTGCAATAGTGTAAACACCTGTTGTGATAGCCAATATCAATACGCTTGCAACCATGGGAATACCCAGTAATGCTTGAAGTGACAATGCTCCTAAATAAAGTACTGCACTGATCTCAACAAAAATATAAGTAAGCAATACCAATACTGAATAAATGGTACGCGCGCCTTCACCAAAACGTTTCTGCAAAAACTCGGGCATGGTATAAAAACCATTTCTCAGATAAAAAGGTAAGAACACCCATAACAAAGCGTTGAAACCGATCAATATCGCACCCCATTCCGTTACTACAGCCACAAATCCACGGCTATATGCAACTCCCATTACACCAACCAGTTGGTGACTACTGATGTTAGCAGCAATAATACTTCCGCCGACCATCCACCAGGGAAGTTTATCACCTGCCAAAAAATAATCTCTCTTTGTACTACTGCCCTTTCTTGATGCATAAATACCAAGCGCAATAATTCCGATGATATAAATACTGAAAACGGCAGCGTCAAGGGTGGTAAAGTTTGAGTTCATACTGGCTATTTGGTTCTTTAGTTGGTTAGGTCATTATCTTGTTTGCTGTCTTAATTGCTATTGCAGTTAACTGCTCAAGCGCCCCGGCAGCAAAAGGTGTTTGCCAAACGGCATACATATTTTTATCGTACAAATCTTTTGGTGGAAGATAACCGGCGTAACCATTTACAATATTCATTACGGCTACAGGATAGGTCGGCAGCTGTTTACGAACTTCTTCCTGAAAAAAAGAATAAGCTTCGTTAGGCTGCCCCATTATACAAACATCCCCAAGCCTCCATACCCAAAGTGGCATGATTGACACGTCGCCCTCCCCTACAGTCTTACGTATCCCCCTCATGCGCCAGAGTCTCTCTTTAAGAACATGATCGGTACATTCACTCCATTGATCTTCTATCTCTTGCAATGAAGGCAATTCCTTTAAATTCATTGGAATATCTACCAGTTCAACTTTCAGTACTTCTGCCGGTTTTATAGAATGTTTTTTCCAGACCGCTAAAGGTGCGCCTGATTCAACCACCCTATCCAATGTAAGTCCGGTATTTGCTGGATACATAGCTTCCAGTACAGACAAAGCTGCATAACCTAACTGTCTTCCATAAATATCAGCCAGTCCACAATCTCCGGTATATTGTTCTGCGGGAGCCAGTTCACCAGAAGCCCCTTGTAAAAAAAGACATGGAGCAGCGCAATTCTCTTCAAGCAATTCGCGCATTGCACCAACATAATCAGGCGAAATGAGCTTGTTATCCCATGCCAACGTAGTTGGGTGACAAGCGTAATTTACAATCGTTCCGGTAACTTTCCCTCCTGCATCAACAATCCTGCCTACAAGCAGAGTATCATCTGCTGATTGTTCAGGGTTAAAACCTACCAATAACCTATCGCTATTGGAATCCGGTAAATCACGGTTTGTTGCCAGATCACATTTACCATACCTCAAGGAAAGCGTTGAGGGAGAAGCTGTTTTTATCGCCACCTGGATAGCAGAAATAGCCTTTTCTTTAATTTGTTTCAGATAAGGAACAATATGCTCACCACCTGGTTTAGTAGAATCTTCCGAAAACAAACTGGGTCCTGCATGAGTATGTGATAAGCAGAACATTAGATGTGAAGATTGGAGTCCAAAAGCATCAAGTATCGCAGTCCGCAATTCTATTTCATCAGCAGCACTTTTCCACCAGCCCATATCCGCTGAAATCAACACCAGCGGTTTATCTTGTTTTGTATTTTGAAAGGTAACACAACTAAGCTTAAGTGGTCTATGAATACCTTCAGCAACATCATGCAGTGCAGCTCCCCAACTTCTGGCATATATCCCCACAGGAGGCGTAATGTCTTCTTGAGCTACACCAATAATTCCGGTAAATGATTTATCATTAATCATAAGGAACGCAAAGAAAGTCCACCATCCATTAACAATGTACTCCCAGTAATATGCTCATTACTTGGGTGACATAAATGAACCACTTGTTGTGCAACAGCGGTAGCACTCATAATCTTACCAATAGGTACCTTTTTAGCGGCTTCCTGAATAAGCACAGGATTTTTAGCCCATATTTCAGCACTCAGGCCTGCTTCCACATAACCAGGTGCAACCTCATTTACCATAATACCATGAGGTGCCAGTTCAAGCGCCATACACTTGCAAAGCATTCTTAAACCAGCCTTTGATACACAATAAGCAGGGAGTCCGGGATGAACAGCTTCAGCAGCCCAGCTACCAATAAATATAACATGACCTTTCATATCAGCCTCAACCATCCTTTTTGTTGCTTTTTGTGTGAGGTTAAATGCTCCATCCAGATTGACACGAAGCTCTCGCGACCATTCTTCAGGTCTTATCTCATGAATAGATGCCTGAGTTACCGTGGCGGCATTAGAAATGATCAAAACAGGCAGGCCTAATTGCTGCTCCACATCCTTCAACCATTTATCAACCGCAATTGAATCTGAAATATCAACCTGAGTATAATAAGAGGAAACATTATATTCTTGCTTCAGCTTATCTAAAAATGCATGTGCATCCTTCTCATCCTGTAGATCACCAATAGCTATAGCTGCCCCTTGTTTGGCAAACTCCAGGCAAATGGCCCGGCCAATATCTCCAAGACCTCCACTAATTACAAGGACTTTATGCTGAAACAATTTTTCCATATATCTCTATTGCTTTGAATTACCAATCGCCAACACTACCGTCTTTATAAAATGTTCTTTGTAACACTTCCTGTTCAAACGGATGCTTTTTAACTTCCTCTTCATTGATTTCGATTCCAAGTCCCGGACGCGTATTTGGACGAACAATTCTACCTTTTTTCTCTACCGTAAATCCTTCACTTACCACATCAGCACGCCAAGGCACATCATTATGTACACTTTCGCAAATGATATATCCAGGTGTCGCAAAACCGAATTCAATAGAAGCGGCAGTACTTACAGGTCCTTGCGGATTATGTGGCGCAATGGAAATCCGATAGGCTTCTGCCATTGCAGCAATGCGTCTAACCTCACTCAATCCACCACAATGCGTAATATCAGGCTGAATAACACTCACAGCTCTCTTTTCAAATAGCTCCCTGAATGCATGTATAGTTACCAACCTTTCACCGCTAGCAATTGGAGTAGATACCGCTCTCTGAATTAAAGCGATATCATCAATACTTTCAGGCCAGCATGGTTCTTCGAAAAAGTATAGACCATAAGGTTCCAATGCCTTAGCAAACTGCATTCCCATACGTGGGCTGGGACGAGCATGGCAATCTACCATGATATCAATATTATTCCCTACAGCTTCCCGCATTGATTTAACACAAGCTTCTGCATAATGTATAGGTTTTAATCCTTCTAAAGGCATCGTTTCTGGGACAGCCATAGATTTGAAGGCGGTAAACCCATCTTCCACTGCCTGCTTTGCCAATTCACCAAATCGATTAACATCATCAGGACGTGTTTGATAGAAATCTTCCATTTTCCCACCACCAAGGTGACAGTACAATCTGATATAATCACGTACCCGACCTCCCCATAGTTCATGAGTAGGAACCCCATGTATTTTACCTGCAATATCCCATAATGCAATATCAATTCCACTGATTGCAGTTCCTCTTACAATACCGTTACCATGCCAAAAATGCTGTCTGTACATCATTTGCCATAAGTGTTCTATTCGACGGGGATCTTCACCTATAAGCAATTGTGATAAATCTTCAATAGCACCTACAACACTACGGGTATGCCACTCAAGCGTAGCCTCACCCCAACCCCAAAGACCGGGCTGATCAGTTACAATCTTTACAAAGATCCAGTTCCTCATGCGTGCATGGCACACAAAAGTTTCTATAGCTGTTATTTTCATCCGTACTATCCGTTAAATAATGCCGACAACACTTGTTTATTCTTCTCCAATGTCTCTTCTATATCAGCCACACTATGTGCATAAGAAATACTGCCCTGTTTAGATGGCAATGGAAAGTTAAATATTCCTTGTTCAATTAACTTATGACGGTATTCTTTATCAAATGCAGCATCGTTATTCAGAGCAATATCGTGAAAATCTTTTGGAGCATGCCCCATAAAATAAACACAAAATGCGGAGCCCTGACGAGCAACATAAAATGGCTTATCATATTTAGATAATATGTCATTTAAACCAGTCTCAAACATAGCCCCTAACTTCTCAACATGCTCATAAACAACTCCTGAAGAAAGCTTCTTTAAAGTAGCGATAGCAGCAATAGTAGTTAAAGGATGTGCATTAAATGTACCTGCAATTAATACCCTTTTCTCTTTTTCAGGATGTACAAAGTAATCCATATACTTTGCTTTTCCGGCAATTACGCCCATTGGATAGCCATTCGCAATCGCCTTACCGAACGTACTCAAATCAGGAGTCACACCGCAGATTTGCTGAAAACCACCTAAAGCATGACGAAATCCTGTTTTCACCTCATCAAATATCAGCAAAAAGCCTTCATCATCAGCCATTTTACGTAAACCTTCAAGATACCCTTCCTGAGGTTTTACGATTCCAATGTTTTGAAGAATTGGCTCAAGAATAATACATGCCGTCGGATAGCGCTTTACAATGTACTGAACAGATTCAAGATCATTATAGTTAATAACATGAACCAATGCTTTATGTTGGTCAGGTATTCCCGCAGAAAGAGAATCAAAAGGATACTCTCCCGGGCTAACTCTATCACCAATATCCTGCAAATTACTGATCACATTTCCTGCCACATCATTGTGCCAGCCGTTATAACCTCCTTGCATAATAATTACGTGATCTCTACCAGTAACCGCTCTTGCAATACGCATAGCATGATAAGTCGCCTCAGAACCTGTTGTTGTAATTTGCAATTTCTCAGCTGTAGGTACACATTTACAAAACAATTCGGCAAATTGCCCTTCCAGATCTGTAGGTCCTGCACCCATTAAAACCGACTGGTCATTTATAGACGCCAAAACAGCAGCATTTACATCAGAATCATTGTGCCCTAGAAATGCAGCAGCAAATCCGGCTTGATAATCGATATATTCATTACCCTCAATATCCCAAACTCTACTCCCAAGTCCCTTCGAAAAACAAATGTTAGGTTCCGACTTCCGATTAAGTGAAACAACTCCTCCAGGTATCCATTTTTCATTCTTGGTAATTACTGACGCCGATTTTAGCCAACTATTCATGATTTTTTAAATTTTTAAATTTCTAAATACCAATCAGTCTGAAATAGCTCCTTTTACAAAATGAGAAGCACCAACATACTGATTTTGTATACAAATATATTTATTTTTTGTATACATCAAAATCATATTGCACTTAATATTATTTTATTACATTTTTTTTAAGGCAAAAAAAATGCCGCATCAGCTAATGATGCGGCATCAAAAAATGTAAAGATATTTTATTCTAATTCAAGAGAAGCTGCCTCACCTCTGGTTAGATGCTTAACTAAAAAATCCTCTGCCTTTTTCAAACTTTTTGTTTTAAGCGCTTTCAGGATCTCACGATGCTCCTTATCTGTTAATTCATAATCATCCATATGGGTTTGAGACCTTCCAAGCTTCAGATGGAACAATGGAATATTACTTAATTCATAAAGTTGTTTCAACTTCCCATTTCTAGAGATATTGATTAATGTTTCATGAAATTTCACATCAGCTTCACAAGCTCCTGAAAAATATCCATTCTTTACCATAGCTGAAAAATCATCACAAATACGGTCCAACTCAGCAATATCATCTTCAGTTACATGATTAAAAGCTAACCTGAGAGCTCCCAGCTCAAGTAATTCACGAATCTCCCGAATCTCCCGGATGTCAGCTGCCGTCATCGTTTTCACATAGTAACCACCTTTTTCTCCTACCTCCAGCAAAGCCTCACCCAACAAACGATTCAGAGCCTCCCTAACCGACACTCTGCTTACTTCCGTCTTTGTCGCCCAGACATCTTCTTTCAACCTGGTTCCGGGAACCAATTGATTTGATAATATCTTTTTCCGTAGTTCAGAATATACTTTGTTTGATTGCGAATCTTCTTTCATGTCAAATTATGTAAACAAATACTTTTATAAAAAGTAAACAATATTAAAAATTAATGCAAGATAGTAAACAATTTATGCATTTAACATAACATTACAACCTACTTTAAATCACCAGCACTATAAGACCTTGTCGGAGTTACAGAATACTTTGCTCCCTCTGCCTTAAAGTAAATTGTATTTTTGCCAGGAATAACATTAAAATTAAAGTCAACCTTACCATCTGCACTTTTTACATTCCAGAACCCTGGCTTCATGCCTAACAAGATAAATTCATACGTATCTTTATCCGGAGCATCGATTGTAAACGCTGAATGAATTAGATCCGCCCCTGAATTCATACTCACCAAACGATCAGCAAGAGCAATCTGATATCGCCCATCCAACTCCTTAAAGTTCACAGGCAAAGGCTTTGCATCTCCCTCTGTCATCTGAAACACTGTCAGGAACTTATCTTGTTTTCTGGCATTTTTTGGCGATACCATTATGCGATGGGCCTTTGCCTCTGCTTTTGAAGAAACGATTTTATACTGCTGTTCAAAAGTACTATTTGCATTATCCCCACTTAAGACCTCAATATTACGTTCCGCAGCGGATGGCAACAACATATTCACATAAGTTTTTCCAACCAGACCAGCTAATTCATTTCTCAGCACCAAGCTCCCATTCAGCTCTTCCGGTTTATTCAATGTATTAATTTGCCAGAACTTTTTAAATCCAGAATCTGCTGTCGTCATATCATCTGTTAAAATGATTACCGCTGGCACATCTGCTCTTTCAAGATTTAAGAAACAGAAACCACGGCTGTAATTAGTCATTTTTGCGCTATATGCAGCAGTCAGATCAACTTTAAAATAACTAAATGATGGTTTCAATTTTGATGGGCCAAAATCAGCAGACAAAACCTTACCATTATCAAACCAAGGATCAGAAGTAACTTGCTGAGGCGTTAGTGGGAAACGCTGGTTAAACCGGGCACCTCCATCACGAACCTTTGTCCTGAAAAGCAGTGGTTCCTGAGGATCTACCGCCAACATCATGCTATGGGCAACCGATCTTTTATTAAAATTAAAATCATAAGGAGTGCCATAAGATAAATACAAACCTATATCTCCAACCTGTATTCCATGATGATAAATCTGCAGACTTCCCGCATCAGCCTGCTGGTGATTTCCAAAAATATAACCACCACCTTTTATTTCAGCAATCACATCTTTACTAGTCTCCTTGTTATCCCACCCTGTTCTGGCAACCATCCCACCTAACACAGCTCCAAAATCTTTAGTTAATGGAAGGGAATTAAGGTCATGATCCGCTTTTAACAGAGGATCATTCACCAGCAAGAACAAAACAGGATTATCAGGCAAGCCCCCCTGACGTTCAGACTCTCCCTTAATCAATGGATCATTAGCATAAGCACCACTCAAAAGCATAGTTTGTTGCTGCTTCCAGTAAAGCGGCTTATCGCCACCAAACTTTACACTAAACATATCACCATCCCGCAACATATAGCCATCAGGAAGACGCATATACAACCAATAATACGGCAAGCTTTTGATGTTATCATCAAAAACAGAAAGTCCAGTCATCCGATAATAAAGCCATACCGCATACATCTCCCAACCAAATCTATACGCTCCATAATCCACACCCTGGTTGTGACGCGGCGACTCATATTCAAACTTCCTCATAGGAACCAGATCCTCCAAAATTGTATATGAAGTATATTTATAGAGCTCTGGATTTTTATCATACAAAGCAATACTCATAGCCAGCAGATCGCGACTAATTTGCGCCTCATTACCATGCCCATTAATAATGCTATCCATAAATGGTGGCCAACCCACCTCCATTTCTCTGGCCAGCCCAAGCATTTTATCGTACAGTAATTGTTTATCTTTTTCAGCAAGCAAGTCAAAACACCAGTCATAAACTAATGAAGCAGTATAAATTGACCTACCTACTTCCCTCGTGATGTCGCCATATTTCACATTTCCAAACTCCAACATGGTCATATAATTAACCATTAGCTTTACTACTTCCTTACCTACTTTTTTATCCCCAGTCATCAGATAATAAAAAGCCTTTACCTGAGCCACATTTTCTAGCTCTTCCTGATAAAACACTTCCTTTTCAGAATTAAATTCAAACTTATAAGGCACTTTTGCAGTCGCCTCCACTTTAATCCACACAGGCTGATTTTCACCTTTAGTCAACCTTGACTTAATCAAAGGCAGACTCTCTGCAGTCACCCATAATCTTGGATGCCCGGATGGCGGAACAATTTTAGGAACATAGTTACGTGCAACCAAAGGGATTTCTGGTTCATTATAATTTTTGATTTCCAGATATTCCAAAGCAATATCTTTTGGCAACCAAATCTTAATCTTCTGATCCTTGCCATTCATTTCAAACTTACCGGAAACCTGACTTGCCGCTTGATACAAATCATAAATAATTCGTTTTGTAGGACGCTGGTTATCGATCTGCATTTTAACATAAGACGTCAATACATTCCCTTTTGCATCTTTCTTTGGTCCATTTCCTACCGGTACAACTTTGGTCGAAATCTCATAAATCCCAGCTTCGGGCACTTTCACTGAAAACACTAAATCAGCTTCAGACATATCACTATCGACTCTGGCAGGAGCATCATTTAATAACGCAACCTTACTTTCAGCATTAGCAATAGAAATCTTTTCAGTCGTTTTACTGTTTAATTGAGCCTGACCGCCATTAAAGCGTTTAGCATATTTATCCCCAACAACATAAGGATGCACCTGTGCAAAAACACTCAATGTATCAACAATTAACAACGCTAAAAAAACAAATCTTACTTTCACTTTCATTTCTACTAATAAAAATTGGATAACCAACACAGCCGGCTATCCAATAGTTTTCTATTTCATTGTTAACCTTTTAATCCCAATAACCATCTGCTTACTTGCATTATTTACACTATTAATGTAAACATAGGCTCTGTATTTGCCATCTGCAGTTTCAACCCAAACCCCTGATTCAGCTCGGGTATTAATAGCAAAATCTGGTGCATCTGTGAAGTTACGCTGCTGAAGGTCTACATCATCAACAAAAACACTTGTAGCTAAATTATTCACAAGAATCAACTGTGCATCTCTAATATCCCATGCTTTAATCAGTTTTGTTTTATTGGTCAATCCTGCAGGTAAAGTTATTCCTGGTCTATATTCTGCACTTGCAGTTGGCGCTACTAAAGAATGATTAAAGGTTACACCTGTTATCACACGATACAAATACACCAGGTCAATTTTTGTTGGGTTAGCCGCAGCAAATGTAGCGTCATAAACAGCCATATCTGCAATGGAGATGTAACAGTTAGCAGGATCAATAACTGTCAGGTTTTTTTTGATGTCCATTTTCCGGATTGGATATGGTCCCGATTTATAGCTTTTTGTTTCTCCATTGGTTGAAGTCACAGAGAAAGTAAATGTTACATCCTTACCACGTGCCTCTTCCGGAACTCTGTAAAAATAACGCAAAGTAGCTGCAGAAATATCAGGATTATAAGTTACAGTTGTAGTATTTCCACTATTAACAGATGGTGCTCCAACGACCGTTCCAACCTCCGTACCACTAGAATTTGTGCTATAAAACTTATTATCCATATAAGTACCTGCTGCACCTGCGATAGAAGCTGTAACTGTCGCTGAAGCGAGCTTTCCTTTCTCAGGCAACAAAGCCATTGCATAAGCAAATTCAATATCCAGTCCTACTATACTAGGCCCCAACGACCGTTTGATTAAGTCATTTTGCAGTTCTGATGGTGCTGTAGGAACTTCATATTCCTTTTCTTTGCATCCTGTAAAAACAAGTACAAAAAGACCAAGCACATATAAAATATATTTATTCTTCATGACGCAGTTTTTTAATTTATTTTTTGAACTGTAAGATTAACCGTATAAGTCTTCCTTACCTTTCGGTTTCCAGAAACGACTGTCCATTGTTTTGGGCTAGCCAAGTTTGAAAAGTCTACTTTTCCAGGAATTTTAGGATCTAATTTAGCATCCGTAACCAAGGTAAATTGAGGATACAAATTCTTCAGATCCGTTCCAAAAAGCACTTCAACATTTACGGTTTGCGCCACAGTATCTATAACAGCGGCCTTAGTCCGCACAGTCTGATAATCTGCTCCGAGTATTTCAAAATTACTAACATAACAATCAGACCTTGTCGTAATCAACAACCCATCTTCATCAACAGGAAACCCCTTTTTACATCCTGCAGCTAGCATGGATAAAATAAATAGGCTAAAATATAGTGATTTTTTCATTTCTATCAGTTTAAATTATAGGTTATCTCCAAGGAATATTCTGACTCAGATTCGGATTACGAGTACGCTCTGACTCTGGAATCTGATAAATATAACAACGTTGATAAATCAACTCAGAAGCATTTAGAAAAAAGCGCTCCCAATTGTTACCATGCGTATCCATAAACCATTTACCATTACCATAAGCCGGACCGAAAACACGCTCTATCGCTCTCCAGCGTCGCAAATCGAAAGCACGCTGTCCTTCTCCAACCAACTCAACAATACGTTCCTGCTCTATTGCATCAAAAAACGCCGCTGGACTGGCAGTTTTGGCTCCTGACAAAGGCGGAAGATTTCCTCTGTGACGCACTCTATTCACCAAAGCAATCGCATCAGCCTGAGGTCCATCAACAGCATTTGTTGCTTCAGCATACATTAGAAATACATCGGCTAGTCTCATTACAGGCCAGTTAAAATCACCGTTGCTCCTAGCCAGACCTCCGTAGTTCCGAACGAATTTTCTAAACTGATAGCCGGAAAAATTTGTAGCATTATCTGTAAAATTGAAATATTCTACACCATTAATCGTCGACTTACCTGAGAAGGTTTTATAAAGAAAGTTGATATATGAAGTCTGCTCAACCTCTCCCTGTCCCATAATTTTTTCATAATCCCAAAGCATGGTTGCTTTCATCCTATAATCCCGATTCCTATAACTTTCAGGATTAATTGCAGAATTTAAGGCCGTCCTTGCTCCAGCAACACCAGGCTGAATCTGTACTAAAGGCGGCATAAAATCTCCAGTAATAGTAGACTGGTAGCGATCTGCTAATTCATATCGAGGTATCACTTGATTTTGCCCTAAACCATTTAAGGGTCCAGTAAAAACTCTTTGATATTCATCACCTTGCACAGGAGTCATTCCTGCTCCATGCGGCAGAACCATTAGCATTTCACCCCCATCATTTACATTTCCAGGATTAGGGATAAACATATAGTAATAATTAGGCAACACATCAGCTGCACCCATCGAGCCCCATTGCCCTGGCTCTCCACCACGGAAAAGATTTAAACTATAATCCTGAATTACACCTTTAAAATCAGCCGCTGCAGCTCTATAGGCGATTTCAGCTTCTGTTGAGCTAGGCTGAAACTTCTCTAGCTCAGGCCAACCAAATTTATTCCAACTCGCCCAGAACAATTGCATTTTACCTCTAAAAGCCAGAGCTGCAGGTTTTGATGGCCTACTGATTATAGGATTTTTTACAGGTAATTTTTCAAAAGCATAAGTAAAATCAGCCAATATAGAATCTTTTATTTGCTTAATTGGCATCCTGGACAAGGTATCAACGTTGATAGGATTATATATAATTTTACTTACATAAGGCACATCCCCCCACATAGAAATTAAACGCAAATAAGTAATCCCACGCAATAAACGAGCCTCCCCTTTAATACTTTCTAAACTCTTGGTTGCAGACTCCGTTTTTGAAGCAGGCAACATCTTTACGTTTATATTTTCTATAACATAATTTGCATGAGTAATTACACCATACAAATTCTTGTACATTTCCAAAGCTGTACCACCATAACTACTAGGATTATTTACCCCAATTGGCGCTGGGGAAACCGCTCCGGTATTATAAACCTTTACAAACTCTGCGTGACCATCAAAATGATAATCGCGGTCAAAACTTGACCGAAAGGCATTATATACCCCCATCAAAGCAGAAGTCGCATCAGCCTCAGTTTGCCAGTAAATGTCAGAAGGCAAATTAACCGTAGACTTTTGATCGAGTAAATCTTTTCTGCATGAACTCAGCAAAACCGTCCCAAACATGAGAAACAGAATGGAAAGTCGTATAAAATAATTTTGTTTCATGATGATCTTCTTTTATAATTCAACATTCAGGCCCAGTACAAACGTTTTACTAAGCGGATATACATCATCGCTATAACTTACCTTCTCAGGATCTAAACCACGATAATTGGTAATAGTAGCCAGGTTATCCGCAGAACCATAAATACGGATGCTTCCTAAACCCAACTTCTTGATATAGGGCTTATCAAAAGTATAACCTAACTGCAAATTTTTCAATCTCAGATAAGTTACATCATCCAACCAAAAGGTACTTGCATTTGTTGTAAAAGGTGCCACAGTCCCACTCGTTAAACGAGGCAAAGAAGCATCCCTGTTATCAACCGCCCAGGTATTCAGATATTGGTTCCAATTCACAGCAACATTGACAGCCTGAGACAGCTTAGTATTGGTCATCCTGTTATTGTAGTAATCCTTACGTCCGGTAGCCCCCTGCAACATTACTCCCAAATCAAATCCTTTCCAGGACACATTACCTCTAAAAGCAAAATTTGTGGTTGGTCGCTGTGTTTGAAAATTTGGATAAGCCACCTGATCATTGTGATCAATTCTACCATCCCCATTGATATCTTTAAGTAAAATATCACCAGGAGAAGCACTTTGTATCGGTGCATTATATACATCCTCCCAGGTCTGGGCAATGCCAGACGACTGATAAGCATAAACAAAATAATAAGGCATATCAATAAAAACAGCACTTCTAGCAAGGAATTCAGGCCATTTCTCTAACAGTGTAGTATTGTAGCTCGCATTGATATTTAACATATATCCGAAATCACCTCTATTCTCTTTCCAGGTAAGATTAGCTTCTACCCCTCTGTTTCTAAGGTCACCAAGATTTCTTCTTGGTGGAGGACTAAGTGCCGCTGCAAGCAGGATAGACAAATCACCAGGACGTATCATTCCTGTCGTTAACCTGTCGTAATAATCAAATTCAGTTGTTAACCTATTGCCGAAAAATGCCATATCCAAACCTAGGTTCAACATGGTAGTTTTTTCCCAGGTCAAATCTCTGTTGATTAATTTTCTATTTTGAAACCCCATAACAGCAGACTGAGCGGCAGACCCTGCATTTATTGAAGTTGCTACATAATTGCTGGTCGCCAATACTTCCTGCTGTTCATACAAACCAATACCGTTGTTATTACCCAAAGAACCATAAGAAGCTCTTAACTTACCATTAGTTAATCCAATCTTTTCTGTTAATGATTTAATAAATGACTCCTCTGTAAAACGCCAACCTACCGCAGCAGAAGGGAAACTTCCGTACTGATATCCCTTAATAAATTTAGAAGAACCATCTATCCGCAGATTAAACTCAAATAAATATTTGTTATATGCAGAATAATTAAAACGACCTATATAAGAACGCATCCCCTCGGTACTCGAAGCACCACTATTGGTAATATTCAAACTACCCAAAGCAGCGTCTAATTCATGTAATAAAGGATGATATCTATTCTCTTTGTTAGCAGCCAAAGTCCTGATCTTCCAAAACTCTTCACTATAAGCCCCCATAATACTAAATTCATGATGCTTAGCAATCAACTTATCATAACTAATTTTTGCAGTCAACTGAGTCTTAAAATCGTTCCTATCCGCATTATAAATCCTTTCATTATCCCCAACATAAGCACGATTATTAAACTGATTAAGTTGAAAATTATAGGCTTTAGAAGGAATGTCTGCGCGCCAGGAAAACTGACTGCCATATTTCAAATTATAATCAACCCGTCCTTTAAGCCCAGGAATTGGATTATATTCGATATAAACATTCCCCATTGCCTCCTGCCGCTCCAGATTATTTTTGTTCCTATTAATATAATCTACATAAGGATTACTAGCCAGTATACTCTCATTATAAGCCATAGCACCACCATAATATCCAGTAATCGGATCATAAGGGGTTATACCAGCCGGGGCAGTAAAAATATCCAATCCACTAGTCCCATTAGCTGTAAACCCCTCATCGTAATTATATTTATAATTCGACCAATTGCCAGAAAAACGAACCCCTGTACTGATATTCTTTTTAATTTTTGCATCGTAGCTAAAAAGTGCATTGTATCTATTAAAATCATTCTCTATCTGAATCCCCTTTTCATCCATCACCCCTACAGAGAGATAAAAATTTGACTTCTCATTACCACCTGTAGCTGAAATATTATAGTTCTGCAACTGTCCATTTCTTGTAACAAGATCCCACCAATTTGTATTTGGATAACGTAACGGATCAATCATACTCTTTGCAAGCCATTCATCAATTGTACCATTTTTAAAGACAATAGAAGCTGGCACCACAGTTACCGCTTGTGCGCGTTGCGTTACCGTAAGTGCTTTCGCATAGTTTGGCAAAAACTCATAGACATTGGTAGGCTTTGTTATAGTAGAGCTAACAGAAGCATTGATCTTAGTTCCCTGTGCCCCTTTCCCTGACTTTGTAGTAATGAGAATTACACCATTTGCACCACGCGAGCCATACACAGCTGCCGACGCTGCATCCTTTAAAACAGAAACACTCTCCACATCATTCATATTGATCCGGTTGATGTTAACATCAGGCATTCCATCTACAACGATGAGCGGATTGGCATCATTTACCGTACCTAAACCACGGATTAATAATGTAGCACTATTATTCCCCGCCATACCAGAGGTCTGATTTACCGCTAAACCCGGCAACATACCTTGCAGAGCAGAGGAAACATTTGGCAAAGCCCTGCTGGTTAACTGCTCATCCACTTTTACAGCAGCAACAGCTCCAAGTAAATTTACTTTCTTCTGTGTGCCATAACCAACCACAACCAGCTCATTCAAATCCTGCGCAGAAGTAACCAGCGTTACAGTAACGGACTTAAAATCCACTACCTTCTCCACATCAACATACCCGAGCATATGAAATTTAAGCTTATCGCCTCGCTTAACTTTTATAGTAAATTGCCCGTTACCATTGGTAACAGTCACAACACTTGAGCCCACAACCCTTACTTCTACTCCCGGTAAAGGCATCCCCTCAGAATCAACAACCTTGCCCTCCTGAGAAACAGGGTCTTGCTGAATAAATAAATGATTATGCAATGGTTCAGCCTTAGCCTGCAATACGCTTGCTATTGAAACAACAGCAGCTAACTTCATTATCTTCCAACATTTAATATAGCCGTCTGGCCAAAAATATTTTGATTTCATTACCTATGTGATTTGCATAGTAAACACTTTCTTAATTATAGTTATTAGGATAGACCTGGATTTGAGTAGTTATTTTATTTTCATATTTCACCTCCTTTCCTGTTCCACTTCCGGCGAACATCCCCCGATATAAATTTCAATTTCCCCAATCTGCCGACTGGATAAACACAATGCATTAATGGTACAAAAAAATTGAAAATCTTATTCCCGTATATTGCGGTATTACAACAGTTTAAATGTTTATGATTGGTTAGTTTTTAATATCTATGTATACAAATATATACTTTTTTTGTAAACAAAATAATTTTATTGATTTTTTATTCAGAATAAAAAATAGCAAAACACTTTAACCATTCATTTAATCAAACTTTTGAAAATCAAGGATTAAACCCAGCAAAAAAAACTTCAATCAGCAAAACAGCATTTAACAAATGAAATTACAAAGAGTAAAAGACAAATTATGTAAACTAAATCAAAAGAAAAAGGTATACATTAGTAAAACACATTAAAACAAATACAAACATGCCTAACCAATTATCATCTAGTAGCACATTAAAAGCACAACTGGTATTAGATACTCAATCGATCTTAGGAGAAGGAGCTATATGGAATTATGCAGATCAAAAATTGTATTGGGTAGATATTGATCAACATTTACTCCATCAGCTCAACCCATTGAACAACCTTCATCAAACCACGTATTTACCAAAGAAAATAACGACAGTAGTACCAACAATAAATGGAGAACTGCTGGTTGCTCTTGAGGATGGGGTGTACAGCTACAACAAATCTACAAGTGAATTACAGCTCAGACATGTAAACCCGGAGAACAACTTAACAGGAAATAGATTTAATGATGGAAAATGTGATCCCGCCGGACGTTTCTGGGTAGGTACAATGGGAAAAGAGCGATCAGCAGCGCTTTATTGCATGAACGCTGACTACATTCTGCAAACCATGCAAACAGGCATAACCAATTCCAACGGGATTCTCTGGTCACTCGATCAAAAAACCATGTATTACATTGACACCCCTACATGTAAGGTATCGGCATATGATTTTGACAACAACACAGGACAATTGAGCAACCCACGGTCAGTCATCACCATCCCAATAAATATGGGTCGGCCTGACGGCGCTACCATTGACTCTGAAGGGATGATCTGGATTGCAATGTGGGGAGGTTATTGCGTAACCAGATGGAACCCAAAAACCGGGGAACTATTATCAAAGATAGAAGTGCCATCAAAAAATATTACCTCATGTGCATTTGGCGGTGAGAAACTTGACACACTTTATATTACCTCTGCAAAAGGACAAATATCAGATAGCGATCTGAGCGACTACCCTAACAGCGGAGGTCTGTTTGCAGTTAAACCTGGCATAAATGGGATTAAATCTAATTTCTTTGCAGGTTAACAAACAAAAAAAAGACACCTTAAGGTGTCTTTTTTTTGTTTAGGGCTATTATTTACATTAAATCTGCGCCCAAAATGTCTTTTGAATAAGTTTTCAGATATTTCTTAAGAATCTGACGTGCCACATGAATTCTCGTTTTAACCGTTCCGATTGGAATCTCAAGAATTTCTGCAATTTCATGATATTTATATCCTTCAAAATATTTAACAAAAGGAATATAATATTCTGGCTGAAGCGTAGCTAAAGCCTTATTAATATCACCAATAACAAACTTACTCTCACTGGTGTTTTTCGTTGCGCTGTAGTGTAGATTTGCCGAGGATATATCTTCCGATTTTGTAATCAGCGCATTTGTTTTTACCAAACGCCTATAGTTATTAATGAAAGTGTTTTTCATAATAGTGAATAACCAACCTTTCAAATTCGTGCCCTCTTTAAACTTACCGTAATAGGTAACAGCCTTAAGCATAGTGTCTTGAACTAAATCATTAGCATCCTCGATATCCTTGGTAAAATTAAGAGCAAAAGATTGTAGGGAACCCGAATGATCATGAAGCTGTACATTGAACTCATTTTTTGTCATAGTTTTTAATTTAGGGGTTAAAAAAACAAACAAACATTTTCTGAGTGAGTGGCGCTCACAATTTGTTTAATAATACACAAGAATACCTATACAAGACACGTACCAAAAAATGAGATTCAATGTTAAGAAATTGCTAATACAGCGCTAACAGCCTAACAACAGGCTTATTAAAGAATATTTACTTCTCTTTCCAGCCTTACGCCAAATTTTAAGTAAACAGATTTTATAATCTCATCTGAAAAACTATACACTTCCTGTCCTGTAGCAGAGCCATGATTAACCAAAACAAGTGCTTGATTTTTCCAGGTTCCCGTCTGTCCAACAACCTTACCTTTATAACCACACTGCTCTATTAACCAACCAGCCGCTAGCTTAATCTTTGCATTTGGCGCTGGGTAATGAACAACATCCGGAAAATCTGAAACAACCTGATCAAATAAACCCTTTTCAATAACTGGATTTTTAAAAAAGCTGCCCGCATTACCAATAGTTGACGGATCAGGCAACTTACTTACCCTAATATCAGCCACGACTGCTGACACATCTGCTATTGTCGGTTTATCTATTCCCCTGCTTTGTAACTCAGACTGAATTGCGCCATATTGCGTATTGATTTTTGCATGTTTACCTAATTTAAAACTAACTTCAGTGATAATATATTGACCTTTCAATTCATTTTTAAAAACGCTGTCACGATAACCAAACTGACAATCATCAAATTCAAATACACGCTTATTTCCAGTTGCAACCTCGTATGCAGTACAACGATAAAACACATCTTTAAGCTCTACTCCATATGCCCCTATATTCTGGATGGGAGAAGCACCCACTGTCCCCGGTATTAGCGTTAAATTTTCTACACCTGCAAAACCATGACTTACACAATAACTTACGAGATCATTCCAGACTACCCCCGCCCCAGCTGTAACAAAAACATCTTCATCAACAACAACCGACGAAATGCCCGGAATACTAATCTTAACTACTAAGCCTTCAAAATCTTTAGTAAATAAAAGATTACTCCCTCCACCCAAAACCAATAAAGAGTGTTGCTTAACAACAGACAATCCTAAAAGCTCTTTCAAATCTGTTTCACTAAAAACTTCAGAAAAAAAAGCGGATTGAGCCGCAACTCGAAATGTATTGTAAGGCTTTAAGGATATGTTTTGCTGTAAAAGTGACATAAATAAAATTAGCTATATATAGCACAAATGTAATTGTTAACTGTTGTATTAAACATGTTAAAAGCATTATTTAAAAATTTTGCCTATTTTTCCATCAATTACGCATTTATTAAAACCTATAAAAAAAGAGTATCGTTTAGTCTATGGAAAATCAGGATAAGAAAAAAGCTATAATTATTGAAGCCGCATTGAAACGCTTTGCTCATTATGGTTTATCAAAAACCACAATGACAGAAATAGCTAAAGACGTATCTTTCTCTAAAGCATTACTTTATTACTACTTCCCTGATAAGCTAAGTCTTTATGTATCTACGATAGAACACCTCATGCATGTCATTAGTCGTGACCTGGTGAAATCTATCGACAAAACCAATACGACCACAGAGGGGATACATAAACTATTGCAAAAGAGACAATCCTTTGTTCAAAAATATTACACACTATTAGAATCTACTCAGGTCATCGGCACCGAATTACCAGATGATCTCCACGAAAAATTCAGTAAAGCCAGAGCTTTTGAGACTATTATCATCAGCTCTTTATTTAACCGCGGTATTGCCAGCGGCGAGCTGGAGATAGAAGACGTAAAGATAGCTACAGAAATTTTTATTGATGCATTGTCTGGAATACACTTCAATATCACCGCCAAAGACAAGAACATATTCCCTGAAAAAGAGCAGTTTAAACAAATCTTTTTAAAGGAAAAGGTATTCGCTGACATCTTCCTGAAAGGCCTTAAGCCAAAATCCTGACGAAAAAGTCATAAAATTGTAAGTTTCTCCTTGTTTTCGAACTAAAATTCGGTATATAAAATTATGGCCTTATTTTTGACCACTCAAAAGAAAAAGTCAGAAAGTAAAAAAGTAGAATGGTAGAAACAGATAAAAAAAGAGATACGATAATTGAGGGCGCGATCAAACGTTTTATTCACTATGGAATTAATAAAACCACTATGAATGAGATTGCAGAGGATCTTTCTGTATCCAAACCTTCCCTGTATTATTATTTCCCTGATAAAAATAGTTTAGTACTGGGGGTTATTGAGAAAATATTTGATGATTATTTTAAACTGATAGAACAAGTACAACATGCAGACCTCCCTCTTGAAGACTGTATGGCTGGTTTTATTGAAATCAGACATCGTTTTTTTCAGAAATACTATATGATGCATTTGTCAGGTAACACACCTGATCCATCACTTAATTCAGATGTACTAAAAGAACGTTTCATGAAAATGAAAACAAGAAATGTACAATTACATGCGGATATTTTCCAGAAATCAATGGATAAAGGAGAAATCACACCTACAGATACAAATAAAACTGCAGAATTATACATTGACAGTTTGGCAGGAATCACGTCCTTGTGTATCATGCATGGCAACAAAGAGCTTTTCCCAAGTAAAAAAGAAATGAAAGATATCCTGGATAAGCAACTTAGCTTATCAGCAATTTTTATTAAAGGTCTAAAATAACAACAAACTACATATATGAATTCAATAATTAAACAGATAAAAATAATACCGGTACTATTACTGGGGTTATTTTTATCCAATACCGTTAGCGCTCAACAAAGGCTAACACTTAAAGAAGCACTAAACTACGCTGTACAAAACAGTGTAAAAGTACGCAAGGCAAAATTGGATATTGATGGGGGGAAATATAAAACACAAGAAGTCAGAGCTCAGGCTTTGCCTCAGCTAACCGGTAACGCCGGTTTTAACTACAACCCTGTAATTGGATCATTGGTTTTTGGTGGAAAGCAAGTTAGGATCGGCGCTAAGTACGATGCGACAGCAGGTGTTCAATTAACTCAGCAATTGTTTAATCAACAGGTGTTCACAGGTTTAAAAGCAGCAAAAACTAGTGAGAGTTATTATAATCTAACAGCAGGTTTAACCGAAGAGCAAATCATTGAACAAGTTGCCAATAATTACTACCAGGTTTTAGTAAACAGACAACAGTTAAATGTTATCGATACCAATATCAAAAATGTACAGGTTGTAGAAAAAGTAATTGGAAATCAATACAAAAATGGTCTTGCAAGAAAAATTGATGTAGACAGGATAAAAGTTAACCTAACAAATCTACAAAACAAACGTGAGCAAACTCAGAATGCGATTATTCAACTGGAAAACCAACTAAAATATACAATGGGGATGCCTGTTCAAACCCAAATCACACTACCTTCAACAGAGCTAAATAGCAATCCAATATTACCTGCTTTTACGGATAGTATAAATACAGCAGGAAGAACAGAAATGAAACTTCTTGATGTTCAAAAAGAGCTTTTAAGCTTACAACGCAAAGCATATGTAGCTGAGTATTACCCTAACATTTCATTAATAGGGAACTACACTTCAAAAGGTCAAAGCGATAAGTTTGATCTGTTCAAAAACAAAAACACTACAGCAATATGGTATGATGCCTCTGCAATAGGATTGAGTTTAAAAATCCCATTATTCAATGGTTTCCTGACCCGATCAAAAATCCGTCAGGCTGAAGTTGACCTTAAAAAAGCTGAAGAAGACAGAAGAGAGACTACAAACACGCTCAATCTAGCTTATGAAAATGCTAAAATAGAATTGAGAAACAACATCAGTACTATTAACTCTCAGCGTCAAAACGTTTTACTTGCACAAGAGATATACAATAGTACACAAAACAATTACAACAATGGCTTAGCTGCGTTAACTGACTTACTAGATACGGAAACAGCATTAACAGAAGCACAAAACAGCTACACCCAGGCACTGCTAAACTATAAAATTGCCGAAATACAATTAATCAAATCAAACGGAAATATAAAATCACTACTATAATGAAAAGAGTAATAATTACAGTTTTAGTAATCATAATAGCCTTTGCGGGAATTGCTTTTGTACTTAACAATAACAAAAAGAAAAACCAGGAAAAAACAGACTTTGTAGCAAAAGGCAATGGCGCAATTGCTGTTAACGTTGCGACAGTTTCTAGAACAGTACCTGAATTAGATTTCAATGCAAATGGAACATTTGCGCCAATTCAAGAATTAAATTTCTTGTCAGAAAATGCTGGTCGTGTAAAAGCAATTTACGTTAAGGAGGGTTCTAGAGTAAATAAGGGCCAGGTTTTAGCTAAAATTGATGCTGAGATTATCAACACGGACAGAGAAACTGCGGAAGCTGCTTATCAAAATGCATTAAAAGACGAAGCTAGATATCAAAGTTCTTATGCTACTGGTGGTGTAACCCAACAACAATTAGATCAAGCTAAATTGGCAACTCAGAATGCTAAATTACACTTGCAGGCATCTAAAAGAAGATTAAGTGATGCGAATATTAAATCTCCGATTAATGGCATTGTAAACAAAAAATATATTGAAGTAGGTGCATTTGTAACTGCGCAAGGAACACAATTATTTGAACTTGTTGATGTATCTAAATTGAAATTAAAGGTAAATGTAAACGAAAGTCAGGTTGCTAATTTGAAAGTTGGCGACAAAGTAGCTATCCAGTCTACTGTTTTTCCTGATGATAAATTTACTGGTAAAGTTTCATTTATTGCTGCCAAAGCAGATGGCGCATTAAATTTCCCTATAGAAATTGAAGTTGAAAATAATATTAAAAATTCTTTAAAGGCGGGAATGTATGGTACAGCATTATTTAATTTCCCAAAACAAGCTGCCAGCATTTTAATTCCACGTACTTCTTTTGTAGGTAGTGTAAGTAGCAATCAGGTTTTCATATTAGACAAGGCTAGCAATACTGCAAAAATCAGGAATGTGGTAAGCGGTAGAATTTTAGGTGACATGGTAGAGATACTAAGTGGGTTAAATGAAGGCGAAACAGTAATTACAAGTGGTCAGATCAACCTGGTTGACAACACTCCTGTAAGTATTGTGAAATAAACATTCTTTTAAAAGAAGCAAAATACAATTAAATGAAAATAGCAGAAATATCCATTAAAAGACCTTCACTGGTAATTGTAGTTTTTACTGCATTAACTCTATTAGGCTTATTAAGTTATTTCTCACTAGGCTACGAATTATTACCAAAGTTCTCTCCAAATGTGGTATCGGTATCTACCATTTATCCGGGAGCATCGCCAAGTGAGGTCGAAAATACAGTTACTAAAAAAGTCGAAGATGCCGTTTCTTCGATGGAAAATGTAAAAAAGATTAACTCTACATCATTAGAAGGTGTATCTATTGTCACTATAACGCTAACTGCAAGTGCAAACGTAGATTTATCTTTAAATGATGCACAACGTAAAGTAAATGCCATCTTATCTGATTTACCTGAAGACGTAAAGACCCCTTCATTAAGTAAATTCTCCCTGGATGATATGCCAATTATCACGATTGCTGCAACTGCAAAAATCTCTGACATTGACCTTTATGACATTATTGATCAAAAAATTGCTCCCGAACTTTCCCGCGTTCCTGGGGTAGCTCAGGTATCTATAATTGGTGGATCTGAAAGAGAAGTTAAAGTAGGAATTGATGCCGCTAAATTAAAGGGCTACGGCTTAACGATTGTACAAGTTCAACAATTGGTACAAGGCTCCAACTTAGATTTCCCTACAGGTAGTGTTAAAGCAAATGGACAAGACATTTTAGTTCGTTTGTCCGGTAAATTCAATAGTGTAGATGAATTAAGAAATTTAGTAGTAACAACTACTGAAAACGGGACTCAAGTTAGAATTTCAGACTTTGCCGATGTGCAGGAAAGCTCAAAAGAGGCTGAAAAAATTGCTCGTATCGACAGATCTAACTCACTAACTTTAAGTATTGTTAAGCAAAGTGATGCCAATGCAGTAAGTGTAAGCGAAGGTATTAAGGCTACAATTGCAAAAACAAATGCCGATTATTCCAAAGTTAATGCCTTAAATTTAAAGATTGTTAACGATAGTTCTATTTACACTTTAGAATCGGCAGATGCAGTAATCCACGATTTAATGATCGCGGTTGTACTGGTAGCATTTGTAATGCTTTTCTTCTTACATAGCTTAAGAAATGCAGTATTCGTAATGATCTCTATTCCGGTATCATTAATTGCTACTTTCATTGCCATTAGTCAATTTGGCTTTACGCTAAACTTAATGTCATTACTAGGTTTATCTTTAGTAGTAGGTATTTTGGTAGATGATGCAATTGTTGTATTAGAAAACATCCAGCGTCACATGGAAATGGGTAAAAACAAGTTCAGAGCATCTTTTGATGCCACCAAAGAAATTGGCTTTACTGTAATTTCCATCACTTTTGTAATCGTAGTAGTATTCTTACCTATTTCTATGAGTACTGGTCTGGTATCAAATATCCTTCGCCAGTTTTGTATTGTAGTAATTATAGCCACATTAATGTCGTTAATTACCTCATTTACGATTGTACCATTGCTATTCTCTCGTTTTGGTAAATTAGAGCGTATAGAAGGTAAAAATGCTTTTGGCAAATTTATATTATGGTTTGAAAAACAATTGGCAAAATTCACAGTTTGGATCACAAACATTCTTAACTGGAGTTTAAACCACAAAGCAATTACACTAATTGGTGTATTTATGCTCCTATTAAGTTCATGTGGCTTATTTACAGGTAAATACATTGGGTTTGAGTTTTTCCCTAAATCAGATAAAGGTGAGTTCCTTGTACAAATTGAATTACCTAAAGATGCCTCTTTAGAGTTAACCAATCAATATGCACTACGTGCTGAAAACTACTTAAGTAAAAAAGCTGATGTTGAGCAATTAATTACAACAGTGGGGCAATCGAGTGGTGATATGGGAAGTTCACAAGCAACAGCTTACAAAGCAGAAATCAATGTAAAGTTGGTAGCTCGTGAACTTAGACCTGGAACCAGTAGTGACATCATAGCTAAAACCTATTCCAGAGAATTAACCAATGAATTGATTGGTGCAAACGTAAAAACGGTAAACATCTCCATTATGGGTACCGCAGAAAATGCTAATATCCAGCTGGTAGTAATGGGGCCAGAGTTAGATAGCGCCTTGCATTATGCAGAACAAGCAAAAGCTATTTTAGCTAAAATACCTGGTGCAGCAGAAACTAAACTTTCGGTAGAAAAGGGAACACCAGAGATCAATGTAAAAGTAGATCGCGATAAAATGGCTTCCTTAGGCTTAACCCTGCAAACTGTAGGTCTGACCATGCAGTATGCATTTAGCGGCAACACCGATGCGAAATACCGTAAAGGTCAATATGAATACGACATCAATGTTCAATACCAGGATTTTGACAAGAAAAACATTGACGATGTTCGTAACTTAACCTTTATCAATAATAAAGGTCAGCAGATAAAACTGATGCAATTTGCAGACATCAATGAAGATTCCGGACCATCGCAATTAGAGCGTCTAAATAAAACGACTTCGGTAACTTTAAAAGCGCAATCAATTGGTCGTCCAACAGGTAGTATTGTAGAAGATTTCCAGGCAGAGCTTGATAAACAAGAAAAAGAAGGAAAACTACATCGTCCACTTGGAGTAAGCTACGCATGGGCTGGTGATCAGGAAAATCAAAGTGAAGGATTCGGTACTTTAGGCATAGCTTTACTAGCCTCAATTATATTGGTTTACTTCATCATGGTTGGTTTGTACGATAGTTTTGTTTATCCATTAGTGGTAATGTTCTCTATCCCCTTGGCAGTAATTGGTGCATTTTTAGCCCTTGCCTTAACTAATAACAACTTAGGTATTTTCACCATTTTAGGTTTAATTATGTTGATTGGTTTGGTAGCCAAAAATGCAATTATCCTTGTCGATTTTACCAACCAAATGAAAGCGGAAGGTAAATCAACTCGAGAAGCCTTGATTTTAGCTAACCATGCACGTTTACGCCCTATTTTGATGACAACCATTGCAATGGTGATTGGTATGCTACCTATCGCACTGGCTGCAGGAGCAGGAGCTGAGTGGAAAAATGGACTGGCCTGGGTTATTATTGGAGGTTTGATCAGTTCATTGTTCTTAACATTGATCATCGTACCGGTAATGTATCAATGGTTTGATAATATCCTGCATTTCTTTAAAATGGATAAAAAGGGTAGACCAATTGATGAATTAATTGCTGAAGATTACGATCACAAGGACGTACACGAATACGACATGAAACACTAATCTATTATCCACACAAATAAATCAAACGGCCACCGGTTTTTACCAGGTGGCCGTTTTTATTATCGGATAGACCTCCCTACTTCTTGTACAAAAGAATGAAAGTTTAATCTTTTTTGTCTGTTTCCTAAACGTACTATGATCACGTTATTTTTCGGATTAACATAAACCGACTGATTGAACATTCCTTGAATTTTGAAATCGTATACTTTCTTTGCATAAAAATAACGCCCATCAGAATTTCTCTCCACTGGGTAGTTCAAACCTTCCTTACTTAGTGAACTTACTGCGTTTACGGAATCCTTGAAAAACCTGAAATCTCTGCAAGCCCAGAACTGGTTTTTATATCTTCTCTTGGTTAAAGTATCTGGATCAGTGGTTTGCATTATCCATTTTTTAGAGATAATTTGTCTACCCTGCCAATTTCCATTGTTTAAGTATAGCCGACCGAGTTTTGCAAAATCCAGTGCCCTGGCATTAATACAGCAAAAAGCTTTGATATTATCTTTATAATCTAAACTCCATAAAGCATCACTTTCTGCGCCTAATGGTCTCCATAAATCTTCCTGTAATAATACTTGTAAGTTTTTACCGGTAGCCTTCTCCAGTATAAATGCCAGTACTTGCGTATTTATACTTTGATACTCGAAAACCTTACCTGGCTCGTTCTTCATTTTCAACCTTCCTACAATCCTTTTCAAATCGGCTCCATAATAGCTCCGAACAATTTTAGAGAAAGGATTAAATGACTTTTCTGCAAAATGAAATCCACTTCTCATGTCTAAAACATGTTGTATGGTTAATCGCTTAAAACGTTCATCATTTTTAGCCAGCTCTGGTAAATATTTAATGACCAATTCATTTGTTGATTTTATTTGTCCCCGATCTACAGCTATACCTACCAGCGTACCTACAAAAGATTTTGCCATCGAAAAACTAGGTTGCTTAGCCGCTAAAGTATTTCCCTCAGAAAGATATTGATAAATAATACTGTCATTTTTAATAATCAGGAAAACATTAGTTTTTGTATTGAGTAACGAAGTATCTAATCGTGTTTTTAACGAATCGTACTTTTTGTCCGGATAAGCCTCTTTAAAATAATAAGGTTTCACCGATTTAGCAATGGTTACATTCTCAAATTTTGCACTGTCCCCTAAATCAGGCACCAAATATTTCATAGACCTTAAGGGCACACATGCGACCAAAAAGAGCAAAATTACCGTTAAGAAAATACCTGATCTCATTAGAACTAAAATACAACAAAAAATCCCACGGCAATTAACCGCAGGATTTTATATCATATTTAAACAATATTTATACCTAAATATGGATTGCTCTGTTTTCAGTAGCAGCCATTGCTGCTTCTTTTAAAGCTTCAGTATAAGTTGGATGTGCATGACAAATTCTTGCAATATCCTCAGCCGAAGCGCGGAATTCCATTGCAACCACTGCCTCAGCAATCATATCTGCTGCACGCGGACCAATCATATGTATACCTAAAATCTCATCAGTCTTAGCATCAGCCAATACCTTTACAAAACCATCAGTATCCATACTTGCTTTAGCACGTCCACTCGCCTTGAAAGGGAATGAACCAGCCTTATATTGAACAGCCTGCTCTTTCAACTGCTCCTCTGTATAACCTACAGAAGCAACTTCAGGCCAGGTATAAACTACTCCCGGGATCAGATTATAATTGATATGCGGTTTTTGACCTGCAATACGCTCAGCTACATATACACCCTCGTCTTCCGCTTTATGCGCAAGCATAGCACCTTTTATCACATCTCCTATAGCATAAACTCCTGGTACAGCAGTCTCCAGGTGGTCATTTACAGGGATCTTATTTCCTCTTTCTTCAGTCTTAATGCCAATATTCTCTAAGCCTAACCCTTCTGTATAAGCCGTACGTCCAACCGCAACGATACAATAATCAGCATCAAAGCTTACTTCTTCACCTTTCGCATTTGTAGCTGTAACAGTAACTTTTTTACCTTTAGTTGTAGCACCCGTTACTTTATGGCCCATAAAGAACTCAATACCCAACGACTTTTTCAACACACGTTGCAATTCTTTACCTAAGCCAGCATCCATAGTCCCGATGATAGAAGGCATAAATTCAATTACAGAAACTTTTGTACCTAAACGAGCGTAAACAGATCCTAATTCAAGACCAATTACACCACCACCAATTACAATCATTTGTTTTGGCACTTCAGTAATATTCAAAGCCTCAGTAGAAGTAATGATACGCTTTTTATCTACAGGTAAAAAAGGTAAAGCAGTCGGTTTTGAGCCTGAAGCAATGATTACATTCTTTGCAGTTATAGTTTCAGACTTACCATCTTTGGTAATCTTAATTGTGTTTTTATCAACAAAAGAACCTACTCCTTCAAATGAGTCGATCTTATTTTTTTTAAATAAATACTGGATTCCAGCTGTATTCTGAGCTACTACATCGTTTTTACGTGCGATCATTTGTGGCATATCAACTTTTAAATCTTTTAAGTTGATACCATGTGTTTGAAAAGTATGTGCGGCATTATGAAAATGTTCCGAAGAATCCAACAAGGCCTTAGATGGGATACAGCCAACATTTAAGCAGGTACCACCAAAAGTTTTATATTTTTCTATAACTGCCGTTTTTAAGCCTAATTGGGCGCATCTGATCGCTCCAACATAACCGCCCGGGCCCGAGCCAATTACAACTACATCGTATTGCATATTAAGGATTTTTTTTGCGTAAAGTTAATAAACCTAAAGCGAATATTAGTCTTTACCTTAGCCAAATCCTATATTTATATATATAAAAAAACTATTATATGTCTCCTGTTAAATCCATATGGCTGGCAATTGTATTTCTTTTTACAGCTCCTAACCTATTTGCTCAACAACCAGACTCTGCATATGTCCGACAGAACTATACAAAAATAGAAAGACGCATTCCGATGCGGGATGGAGTCAAACTATTTACCTCCATTTATATCCCGAAAGACAATAGTAAAAAATATCCTTTTCTAGTTAACAGGACCCCGTATACAGTCTCTCCATATGGTGAAGAAAATTATAAAACCAGCCTGGGTAATTTCCCCGCTGAAATGAAAGAGGGATTTATCTTTGTTTATCAGGATGTAAGAGGCAAATGGATGAGTGAAGGTAATTTTGATGACATCAGACCACAAATAGCCCATAAAAAAAGTAAGAAGGACATTGATGAAAGTTCTGACACATATGATACCATTGACTGGTTGATAAAGAACATAAAGAATAACAATGGAAAAGTGGGCATCTATGGGATTTCCTACCCAGGATTTTATAGTACAACGGCCTTACCCGGAGCTCATCCTGCATTAAAGGCAGTATCACCGCAGGCCCCGGTTACAGACTGGTTTATTGGCGATGATTTTCATCACAACGGCGCTTTATTTCTTGCTGACGCTTTTAGCTTCATGAGCACATTTGGTGTGCCAAGACCAAAACCTATTACCCCGGATAAGGGCCCGAAAGGTTTTGTATATCCAATTAAAGACCTTTACAGGTTTTATCTGGAAGCAGGTCCGGTTAAAAATCTCAAAGAAAAATACTTTGCAGACAGCATCCTCTTCTGGAATAATCTATTTGCCCATCCTAATCTGGATACATTCTGGAGGGCAAGAAGCATCGTACAACACCTTACTCATGTAAAACCTGCAGTGATGGTGGTAGGTGGATTCTTTGATGCGGAAGATGCATATGGGACTTTTGCCACTTATAAATCAATTGAAAAGCAAAATCCAAGAGCAAATAACATACTCGTTGCAGGCCCCTGGTATCATGGTGGATGGGTACGTAGTAAAGGCAGCAGCTTCGGAGATATAAATTTTGGCCAGCCTACCAGTACCTATTATCAGGAAAATCTGGAACTCCCTTTCTTTAAATATCACCTTAAAAGTGAAGGTACTTTTAATCCTGCTGAAGCTACCATATTTATAACAGGTAGCAATGAATGGAAAAAATTCAATGCCTGGCCTCCAAAGGAAGCAGAGACTAAAACACTGTATTTACAACCTAATGGAAAACTCAGTTTTGACAAAGTTCAGCGAACAGATAGTTGGGACGAATATATAAGCGATCCTAATAGTCCAGTTCCTTATCAGAATGGAGTACAAACCAAAAGATCTCGTGAATACATGATCGACGATCAGCGTTTTGCTGCCCGAAGACCTGATGTAAAGGTTTATCAAACCGATATACTAACTGAAGACATAACGCTGGTGGGTCCGATAATGGCGAACCTTGTGGTTTCTACTACGGGTACAGATGCGGATTACGTGGTGAAACTGATTGATGTATATCCGGAAGATAGCCCTTCGCCCTCTCCTAATCCTCAAAATATTATTATGGCAGGCTACCAGATGTTGGTGCGTGGAGAAATTATGAGGGGGAAATATCGAAATAGCTTCGAGAACCCAGAACCTTTCGTTCCAGGAATGGTTACTAAAGTAAATTATGCCTTACCCGATGTTGCCCATACCTTCAAAAAAGGTCACCGCATTATGGTACAGGTGCAAAACTCATGGTTTCCACTGGCCGACAGAAATCCTCAGAAATTCATGAATATTTATGAAGCAGATACATCTGATTTTCAAAAAGCTACACACCGTATATTCCATGATGTAAACAATGCTTCTGCACTAACATTCACTGTATTAACGCCATAATGAAAAAACTCCTGTATAATAGTCTGTTTCTAATCCTAATTATCAATACGGTATTTTCAAGGATAAATGCAAATGCCCAGCTATTAAAAGAAAAGAAATATTTTACGAGGGCTGATAGTCTCCGTGGAACATTAACACCCTTACGGACTTGTTATGACATCAACTATTACCACCTTAACGTTAAAGTAGATATTTCAAATAAGTTCATCAGCGGCAGCAATGAATTCAGATTTACTGCAACACAAAACTTTAGCAAACTTCAATTTGATCTGTTTAATAATCTGAAAGTGGACAAAATAACTTATAAAGGTGCTGAACTCTCTTTTAAAAGAGAGTTTAATGCCGTATTTATCCACTTTCCTCAGGAGATCAAAAAAGGTTCAAAAGAAAGCTTCACTGTCTTTTATTCCGGGAACCCGGTTATTGCTAAAAATCCGCCCTGGGATGGTGGTTTTATCTTTTCAAAAGACAAGTCTGGCAATCCATGGGTATCGGTAGCCTGCCAGGGTCTTGGAGCCAGCAGCTGGTGGCCAAATAAAGATCACCAGAGTGATGAAGTCGATAGTATGCTAATCAGTATCAGTGTACCCAAAGGGCTCCAGGAAATTTCAAACGGAAAGCTACGCAGTATAAAGGAATTAGATCAGAGCTACACTCAATACAATTGGTTTGTAAATAACCCAATCAACAACTATAATGTCAGCCTATACATTGGTAAATATGCACATTGGACAGATGAGTATATAGGCGAAAAAGGAAAATTAGCAATAGATTACTGGTCCTTAAAGGAAGACAGCACCTTAGCAAGACCGCATTGGAATGCAGATGTTAAACCTATGTTAAAGTCTTTTGAGCATTGGTTTGGTCCTTATCCTTTTTATGAAGATGGATATAAACTTGTTCAGGCACCGCATCTTGGCATGGAACATCAAAGTGCTATCGCTTATGGCAATAATTTTAAAATGGGATACAATGGCAGTGATCTTTCTGGCTCTGGTTGGGGGTTAAAGTTTGATTTCATTACCGTCCATGAAAGTGGACATGAATGGTTCGGGAACAATATCACCACTAAAGATGTAGCTGATATGTGGGTACATGAAGCATTTACCTGCTATTCTGAAACCTTATTTACAGAATCAATATCCGGAAAAAAGGCTGCTTCGGCCTATGTTATAGGGATAAGAAGAAACATCAATAATGACCGCCCCATTATAGGTGCCTATAATGTTAACCATGAAGGATCTGGAGATATGTATTATAAAGGTGCAAACCTTATTCATATCATCAGACAACTCATCAATAATGATGAAAAATTTAGGAATATACTACGTGGCCTAAACAAAGACTTTTATCATAGTACGGTTACGGGGCAAGAAGTTGAAGACTATATCAGTAAATATAGCGGGTTAAAACTAACTAAGATTTTTGATCAGTATCTACGCAAGACAAGTATACCAACACTGGAATATCAAATCAAAAATGGGATACTTAAATACCGGTGGGTTACCGATGTAAAAGACTTTGATATGCCAGTAAAAGTAACGCTTAAGCCAGGTAGCTTTAGCTTTATTACACCATCTACCAATTGGAAAAGCACCATGATCAATAAATCGATCAGTAATAAATCATTTAAAACAGATCCGGACTTTTACATTAACGTTAAACTAACCAATTAAAATCTGGTATAGAAAGCCAATTGCACTGCATGATTAGTAGTGTTATTCGATCGCCCTTTAAGATATTGATTCAAGTATCCTGCTTCAATGTCGAAACTTTTGCTGAAACGGTATCCGACCGCGCCATAAGCACGGTTTTGATCAAATAACTTACCGTTTAACTGATCTTTGTTTTGAATGTTAAAAAACAATTCATTCTGCAACGCCACAAATGGTCCTTCTACAAATGATTCTTTTAATCCGGAAATCGGGAGAATAGCTCTAAAAAAATATCTGAATCTTTGTGAAAAAACATCCCCACCAGCAGTTTCCATAAAGCGTTGCTCCAACCGGAAACGATGCTGCGCGTAAACGGATTTAATTCTATGGGTATAAATATATTGCTCCCAGATGCGATGTTCTGTCAATGTATTGTTTGCTGCCCCATCCTGCTTTACATAAGTATTTGTTAACAAATATCCCGCGGTAGCATTGCTATTCTTATTAATGTAATAAGTTAATCCGGGTCTGAACAGAACATTCCTGACACCATCCCAGTCATTTGCTGTCCTTAACTGCAGATCAAGATGCATACCCCATTTATCATTAAACTTTGTCCCATTTAACAACATCAGCCATCCGGAATTTTGGTTTACATGTTGCGAAAAACTATTCAGTACAAAAAGAGAAATAAGAAAGGTAAAGATTAAATGTTTCATATGTTCAGGATCGGGTCAAACACCTAAAATAGAAAACTAATCTCATAAAAAAGGCTCCGAAGTGTCTCCGGAGCCTTTTTATATTCAATATTTTACAATATTATACGCCTAAAAGCAATCTGGCCGGATCTTCCAATAATTGTTTAACCCTAACAAGGAAGCCAACAGACTCTCTTCCATCAATGATTCTATGATCGTAAGATAAAGCAACATACATCATTGGGCGAATCACAACTTCACCTTTTTCAGCAATCGGACGTTCAATGATATTGTGCATACCTAAAATGGCCGACTGAGGAGCATTGATGATCGGAGTAGACATCATTGAACCAAAAACACCACCATTAGTAATGGTAAAGGTACCACCAGTCATTTCCTCGATTGTTAATTTGCTATCGCGGGCTTTAGTAGCCAGTTCAATTACAGTTTTTTCAATCTGAGCAAGACTCATGCTTTCAGCATTTCTGATGATTGGAACAACCAATCCTTTAGGTGCTGAAACGGCAATTGAAATATCAGCAAAGTCATTGTAAACAACAGACTCGCCATCAATACGTGCATTTACCGCAGGAAAATCTTTAAGAGCCTCACATACTGCTTTAGTAAAGAAACTCATGAAGCCTAAGCCTACACCGAATTTCTCTTTAAACATATCTTTATACTTACCACGTAAATCCATGATTGGCTTCATGTTTACTTCGTTAAAAGTAGTTAGCATAGCCGTTTCATTTTTAACAGTAACCAAGCGTTTAGCTACTGTTTTACGTAATGGAGACATCTTTTCTCTACGCTCATTTCTTGAACCTGCAACAGGAGCAGCAACAGCTGCTTTCGGAGCATCTGCTTTAGCAGCTGGAGCAGCTGTTTTCTGAGCATTCACAGCATCCTCTTTTGTAATTCTGCCATCAACACCAGTTCCTTTAACAGAAGCCGGATCAACACCTTTTTCAGCAAGGATTTTACCTGCCGAAGGCGAAGGTGTACCAGTAGCATAGCTTTCTCCGGATTTTTCTGCAACAGGAGCAGCAGCTTTATCTGCCACAGCCGGTTTTTCAGCAGCAGGAGCAACTTCTTCCTTAGCTTTTGGTGCAGCACCACCATCTTCAATTTTACAAACTACAGCACCTATCGCTAAAGTATCACCTTCAGCAGCTACTGTTTTTAAAGTTCCGGCTTGCTCAGCAGTAAGTTCAAATGTTGCTTTATCAGACTCTAGTTCTGCTATCACCTCATCCATTTCTACTACATCGCCATCATTTTTCACCCAACGTGATAAAACAACTTCAGTTATCGACTCGCCTACAGGCGGAACTTTTATTTCTATACTCATAACAGGTGTATTATATTTTTCTAATCTACATTAAATACTTTACTCACAGACTTATTCGCAATATTCTTCTCTTGCGCAGTAACAGCCATTTCAAATGCTTTGGCTAGTATATAAGCCTGCTGATCGGCATGCTGTTTCGCAAAACCAGTAGCTGTACTGCTGCTTTCTTTTCTTGAGATTAACTCCATATCACCAAAAATAGTTTTTCTCAATTTACGCAACAAATATGGCCATGCACCCATGTTTTCAGGTTCTTCCTGAACCCAAACGGCTTCCTTAGCATTTTTATATTTCTTGTATACAGCTTCCATCTGTTCAACAGGCAAAGGATACAATTGTTCTAAACGAACGATAGCCACATCCTTAGTCTGATCTTTTTGTTGTTTCTCTAATAGCTCATAATAAATCTTACCGCTACAGAACAATACCCTCTTAACCGCTGCCGATTTAACATTAGTATCATCAATGATCTCCTGGAATTTACCTTCAGTAAAATCAACCAGTGGCGACACACATAGAGGATGACGTAATAAACTCTTAGGTGTAAATACAACTAACGGTTTTCTGAAATCACGTTTAAACTGTCTGCGTAACGAATGGAAGAAGTTTGCAGGAGTAGTACAGTTTGTTACTTGCATATTATAATCTGCACAAAGCTCCATAAAACGTTCAATCCTTGCAGATGAGTGCTCAGGACCTTGTCCTTCATATCCGTGAGGCAATAGCATTACCAAGCCATTTTCACGTTGCCATTTCGTTTCTGCACTGGCGATATACTGGTCAACTACAATTTGAGCTCCGTTAAAGAAGTCTCCAAACTGAGCTTCCCAAATAGTCAAGGCATTAGGATTGGCCATGGCGTAACCATACTCAAAACCTAAAACACCATATTCAGACAAATGTGAATTATAAATATCGAATGGTGCCTGCTGATCAGATAAATTAGCCAATGGGATATATTCTTCTTCAGAATCTTCTAACTTAATTACAGCATGACGATGCGAGAAAGTACCACGTTCTACATCTTGTCCACTTAATCTAACCCTTTTACCTTCTGCAAGTAAAGTTCCGTATGCAAGTTGTTCTCCCATAGCCCAATCAAATATGTGGGTAGTATTTGCCATCTTACTTCGCTCCTCAAAAAGTTTTTCTATTTTCTTAAAGAACTTCTTATTAGAAGGTAATGTACTGATTCTTTTTGCTATTTCCAGCAAAGTACTTTCCTTAACTGATGTTACTGGTGAACTTTCAAAATCCTTCGGTGTCGCAATACGCATATCCGCCCAGGCACCACCAAACTTCACATCCTGATATGTTGAAGTCAATGCTTTCGCCTCATTCAACCGCTCCTGCAGATAGCCACGGAATTCTTTTTCCATATCTTTTGCAAAACCAGCTTCAATAGAACCTTCTTTAACCAACTGATCGATATAAATATCTCTTGAATTTGGGTGTTTCTCTATTGCTTTATATAATAAAGGTTGAGTGAATTTAGGTTCATCCGATTCATTATGTCCAAACCTGCGATAACATAAAATATCAATAAATACATCATTTCTGTATTTCTGACGATATTCCATAGCAAGGTTAATCGCATACACCAAAGCTTCTACATCATCGCCATTCACATGGAATACCGGCGATAAAGTAACTTTAGCAATATCAGTACAATAAGTACTGGTTCTGGCATCTTTAAAGTTTGTTGTAAAACCTACCTGGTTATTAATGATCAGGTGAATGGTACCTCCTGTTTTATAACCATCAAGTCCAGCCATTTGAATTACTTCGTAAACAATACCCTGTCCGGCAACAGAAGCATCACCATGGATCAGGATCGGTGCAATACGAGCATTATCACCACCATATTTAAAGTCTATCTTAGATCTGGTCATACCTTCAACCACTCCGTTTACAGTCTCCAGGTGCGAAGGATTAGGACAAAGACTCAGGTGAACATTTTTACCATCATTTGTAGTTACGTCAGTAGAGTAACCAAGGTGATATTTTACATCACCTCCAAATGGAGACTCTGCACTATAGCCTTTTCCCTCAAACTCAGCAAAAATCTCTTTATAAGACTTCTGCATGATATTGGCAAGGACATTTAAACGTCCTCTATGTGCCATACCAATTACAAATTCTTCAATACCAAGCTCTGCACCTTTTTCAATTACTGAATCCAGAGCAGGGATCAGCGCCTCAGCACCTTCTAATGAAAATCTTTTCTGACCAAGGAACTTAGTCCCAAGAAAATTCTCAAAACTAACAGCCTCATTCAACTTCTTTAAAATACGAGTCTTCTCTTCAATAGAGAATTGTTCCGTATTACGAGTGCTTTCCATTTTATCCTCTAACCAGGAAAGTACTTCAGGCGTACGTAAATACTTATATTCAACCCCGATCGAGCTGCAATAAGTTTGCTTCAGAACTGTGATGATGTCACTTAATTTAGCCGCACCAATCCCCAGTTCCACACTTGCGTTAAAAACAGTATCAAGATCAGATTGAGCCAGGCCAAAATTCTCCAGGTCAAGCGTAGGTAAATGCTGACGTCTTTCTCTTACCGGGTTGGTATGTGTAAATAAATGACCACGTTGGCGATAGCCATTGATCATGTTTAACACATTAACCTCCTTTAGGAAATGTTCCGGAGCTTCAGCACTAACAGGGGCACCAGAAGCACCTTTTCCAAAGTCAAAGCCTTCAAAAAACTTCTGCCATCCAAATTCAACTGAGTTTGCATCTTCTTTATAAGATTGGTATAACGAGTCTACGTATTCGGCGTTTGCGCCGTTGAGATAAGATAAATTATCCATTATGGTTTAAATATGCTATAAGTGTTGCAAAATTAGGATTTTACCTCATAATATAGGCAACATTCTTTATAATTCTTCAAGAAAATCTACCATTTGACATACATTCTTCAAAGGGGTAAGCCGATCATTTACAAGAACATCAAATTCAGAGATCAAGCTTCCTCCGGCAAGCAATGGAACATCTACATAATCCAATACTTTTGCTATGATTTTATTAATGTCTTTTCCCAAATTTAAAGAGGTTAAAACAACAAACATATAATCAGGCTTATAAGAATGAGTAACTTTTTTAAGATCTGCATATGGGACTTCACTTCCTAGATAAAGTGCATCATGTCCACAACTCTTTAGCAAATACCGCGCAAAAAGTAAACCTGTTTCATGTATCTCTCCTTCTGGCAAAAAAAGCACAAAACGTAATGGCTTTTCAATTTCAGGCTTTTTAGCCCTATCAATCTCAACTATAATACGATCTCTAATCAGGTTAGCTGCAAAATGTTCCTGAGAGGGATCAATCGTTCCTGTTTGCCAAAGCATCCCTATTCGTTTCATAAAAGGGAATAACACAACATCCATAGTCTTAATTAACCCCATTGTTTTAATGCAACCAGAAAGGATGGATGAGAACGCTTTTTCATTGTATTGTAAAGTCGCTTTGGAAAGATTCAATACTTGAACAGCATCATTATCCCATTTAGAATTGAGTTGCACCACCAAATCTATCATTTGCTGCTTACTAAGTTTAGAAATCCGACTGATTTTATAACCATTCTCATTCAACGCAACTATATTCAAAAGCATCTTTAAATCTTCCTCATCGTAATATCGGATGTTGGTAGGAGTACGTTTTGGTGGGACAAGATTGTATCTTGTTTCCCAGGCCCTAATAGTATGGGCTTTAATGCCGATAAGGGCTTCTATATCGCTGATTGAATATTTTTTCACCTTGATTATAACAACAAAACTTAAACAACTTTGTTTAAAATACAAATCTGTTTAACTTTTCATCAAAATCAAAATGTAAAACTTTTACTATCAGGCAAAAGAAGGTTGATCAGGAATTTCAACTTCTAAAATTTTAAATTGTTTATTTAAATCCACGCTATTTTTGGATTTTACGTCTTTACTAAGACCAGCTATACTCGCCCAATTACCCCAGTTACTAGCCGCAGCATAATCTATTAGCTTTTCTTCAAAATAAGCCGCCCCACAGGTCCAATGAATCTTTTGTACATGAATTAGATAAGTAGCCACAAGCTGTCTTCCTATATGCGGAATAAAACCAGTTGTATTTAAATCAAACATATACTTATCTACTATAGGATTTCCTGTTTTACCAAGTTTCCAGTTGTCTAACGCATCTCCTTCAACTGCAGCATAAAGAACTTCATTCTCCAACTTTTCTTCCTGAAAGAAAGCAATACCATGCTTTTTAAACATAAACCTGAAATAGTCCCGCCACAATAGCCCTAGTAGAATCTGGTTAAAATGAATATTTGGTCCAAACTTACTTTCTGCATCTTTAACTTGCCAATAAACCATTCTTGGCGATAGGCAACCTAAAGCCAACCAAGCCGACAATTGCGATGAAAGCCCGGATTTATCAGCGTTATTTTTCCCATTCTTCAGATAAATGGTTGAATCAGCAGCAAACAATGATTTCAAATGTCCTAAACCAGCCTCTTCCCCGCCTTCAGGATAGCCGTTAAAATTCTCATTACCATTTAATATGAAACCCAATTCTTCTAATGAAGGTATTTCGCCCCATTCCTGATTCTCCACAAAAGCAATACTTTCAGGTGATGAAAAACAAGACTTTACAATGGCATCCCTTTCTGTTTTCTTTTTAAACTGAGAAAAGACATCAGGAATGTCCTTTATAGGGAAAGGAAGATCTTCTTTATTATAAAGTGTATGCCCTATAAAATGTCTTAAATTAACTTTAAGTGTCCATAACAGATCCTCTACATTGTCAGAGATCAGTGTTTCCTCTGGTGCAACCTCCCGATGATGATATACTTCAGCAATATCAAAACGTTCAACGAGTTCCTTTAAATAATCTTCAGGTCTTCCCTGAACAAAAAGAATATCTCCTCCCATTTTGCGGAAAGCACTCCTCAAAGATTTCAAACTTCCTCTCAAAAATTCAGCTCTAAAAACACCTGTCTTGGCAGTACCGAATCTGGTTTCATCAAAATAGCGAGGATCAAAAAAGTAAACAGGCAAAATACTGTCAGATTTAGCAATAGCTTCAACTAACATTTCATTATCATGTAAGCGAAGATCATTTCTAAACCAAACCAATATTTTTTTGTTTTTCATTATATATATTGTCTTTTAATGTCCATGAAGTTTGAAAAGTTTATTCATTGCACTTTGCATGCAACAAGCTGATGCAGATTAATTAACCTCTGAACTAAACTTTTGCGATAAACTCAAAATTATAGCATTTTTAATCTTAATACTAATGTAAAAGCCAATATTTACATAAGCAGAACAAAACCTTTACGATAAAAAGATAATTTAGACAAATAAAAGCTCCAACATATGAAGAAGCAGATTTTGATTACAGGTGCAACAGGGATGATTGGACGAAAGTTAATTCATACTTTACAAAAGGCAGAGCACACCGTCTCCATTCTCTCGAGAAATGAAGTAAATATTCCTGGAGTAAAATCATATATCTGGGATGTTGACAATGGCAAAATTGATCCCAAATGTATGTCCGGCACAGATACCATCATCCATTTGGCCGGAGAAAATATTGCATCAAGAAAGTGGACTATAAAACGTAAACAACAAATTATCAATAGCAGGGTTTTATCAACCCAATTATTATACAAAACCATACAAGAAACCAATGCCGATGTTAAAAATTTCATATCTGCTTCAGCAGCGGGTTATTATGGCGACTGTGGTGATAAGATTCTGACGGAAGAATCAGCATCAGGCTCTGGCTTTTTAGCAGAATGCTGCAAACAGTGGGAAGATGCTGTAGATCAAGGAGAATCACTTAGCATACGAATTGTAAAGTTCAGAATTGGTTTTATACTCGCGAAGGGAGAAGGTGCTCTATCTTCTTTAGAAAAACCTATAAAATTCTTTCTGGGAGCAGCCCTTGGGACTGGCAGGCAATGGATACCATGGGTACATATAAACGATATTGTTTCCATGTTTATGAATGCTGTGGAAAACCCCAGATTTCAAGGTGCCTATAATGCCTGTGCTCCATTTCCAATAACCAATCTAACTTTAACAAAGTCTATTGCTCATGAACTTCATCGTCCGCTATGGCCTTTAAACGTACCCGAAACAATACTTAAGTTAATCTTGGGAGAAATGAGCGAGGTAATTTTCATCAGCACAAATACCTCGGCTCAAAAACTATTATCAATAGATTTTAAATTTCAGTTCACCAGATTGGAGGATGCATTATCAAATATCTATAACTAATTTATATTAGTTAGTAACACTTACGATCTCAATATCGAAATCCAGAATTGCATTTGCAGGAATACTCACATTCCCGTTACCATCTCTTTGAGCTGTTTGTCCGTATCCTAAATCAGAAGGAATCAGAAGTCTTATTTTGCCACCTACCCCAATTTTACCTGGCAAAACTTCTGTCCATCCTTTAATTACGCCATCAAGCAGGAATTCTACACCATCAGTACTTGAATCGAATACCGTTCCATCCAATAATCTTCCGGTATACTTTACTTTAACTTTTGAAGTTGATTTTACATCTTCCTTTCCAGTACCTTCGGCAGAAATAATATAGCGAACTCTACTTGGATCTATTACTGGATTTATACCTTTTGCTGCAACAAACTTGTCCAACAAATAATTATCCATTTCCACCCAGTTTTTCTGAGTAAGTAAGGCTAAATCGATTACAACAATCTCATTAGATTCTACCCCAAGTGTTTTATTCCCATTTTTGCCAAAAGCTAAACGTGAAGGTAAAATAACTCTTGCAGTTCCACCTTTTTGAAGTTTAGCTAATGTAAGTCTAACAGCCAGAATATCTTTAAAACCAAATCTATCTGTATAACCTAAGAAATTACGTGGAATCTGGTAATCTGAATTTTTAAAAAATGAGGCACCACTTGCATGTTTGAAATCGTAAGTATAGAATACAGAGTCTGTCCTATCTACTGTTCCACCAGTTCCCTCATCAAGAATCTGATAATAATAACCCAATGTATCATTTACATCTTTAATGTTATTTTTCGCCAGGTATTCCGCTATTTGACGCTCATCAAAAGCTTCAATAGTTTCATAATCTTTTTTACATGAATTGAACAGTACTAAACAACCTAACAAGGCAATGGTATATAATGATAACTTTTTAATCATTTGGGTTTTTTATTTACAGAAACTATTTCTAAAGTAATATCTAATATTGAATTTGGGGGTATTCGTGGTGAAGTAATTGCCCTTTGCTGATAAGCAAGTGTAGAAGGGATCAGCAATCGGATCGATCCTCCAGGCCTAATTAAACTAACCCCGGTCTTCCATCCTTCGATGTAGCCTGGGAGCATGAATTTAAACGTACTGTCAACACTTTTACTCAACAAAACCGAGTCTTTTAAAATTTTTAAAGTATAATTACTATACACAGTATCCACCTGAACGATTTCTTTTCCTGCTCCAGGCCTGATGATGTTATAATATAAGCCTGAACTATGTTTAGTCGCCGTCACGCCACTATCTGCCATGTACTTAACAATTATAGCATCATCAATCTCCAATTGCTTAATTCCATCATAAGGCGCTTCCTTTTCGCAAGCAATAAATGCTACTGCAATCAAAAAAAAGCCTAACAAGCCACTGGTTTTTAACATAATTCACAAAAATAGTCTTTTATTGCCGATGGCGCAATTTTTAACCAATTTTAACAATTTTAAAGCAATCTTGGCAATTATAAAGGACCTATCTATTATCTCACATAAAAAGCCCGTGATCAATCAGATTACGGGCTTCCAGTTTTAATTATGAATCGTTTCTTTTATATTATAACATCAGTAACAATACTTATTAGCATTAATCAATTGCTGTGCCACTTTCTGTCTTGCATCTTTAACATTAAAGGCTTCCATTTTGGTAAATCGTCTTAAACCTACCATCATCATTCTTTGCTCATCCCCTTCGGCAAATGCCCATAATGCCTCTTTACCAGCTTTCTGAACCGCATCTACTGCTTCAACAAAATAAATACGCATCATATTCAGCTGCCCTTCGCAAGCTTCCTCGCCACGCATACTTACCAACTTTTCCGTCCTTAACATGGCAGATTCAGCCACATACACGTAACTCGCCATATCCGCAATATTCATCAATATCTCCTGCTCCTTTGATAAGCTCATCATTAATTTCTGGACAGCTGCCCCTGCTACCATAAGTGTTGCCTTTTTCAGGTTTTTAATGATCTTCTTTTCCGCAGCAAACAGCGTATCATCCTCATCACCAAATTCAGGAATCGACATCAATTCGGCAGCAACAGCAGTTGCCGGCGTCATCAAATCAAGTTCACCTTTCATCGCACGCTTCAACATCATGTCAACCGTAAGCAACCTGTTGATTTCATTTGTACCTTCAAAAATCCTGTTGATCCTGGCATCACGGTAAGCACGGTCCATTGGTGCATCAGCTGAAAAGCCCATACCGCCATAAATCTGCACGCCTTCGTCAACAACATAATCCAAAGCTTCAGAACCCCATACTTTCAGAATTGCACATTCGACAGCAAACTGCTCTGTAGATTTAAGTTTTGCCTTACCTTCATCCATTCCTCCTGCTACCAATGCATCAAATGCATCATCAATATTCTGACCAGCCCGGTAATTAGCAGATTCAACTGCATAAACCTTAGTCGCCATCTCTGCAAGCTTATACCTGATTGCCCCATATTTAGAAATCTGGCGATCAAACTGAACACGCTCATTCGAATAATTTATGGCAGTATCAATTACAGCTTTCGATGCACCAATAGCAGCAGCAGCTAATTTAATTCTTCCAATATTTAAAATGTTAACAGCGATTTTAAAACCATTCTGTCTATCAGAAAGCATATTCTCTACCGGCACATGGCAATCATTAAAAAACACCTGCCTTGTTGAAGAACCTTTGATACCCATTTTATGTTCTTCCGGATTCATTGTAATGCCTCCAAATGAGCGTTCAACAATAAAAGCTGTCAGATTAGCATCATCATCAATCTTTGCAAACACAATAAAAATATCTGCAAACCCACCGTTGGTAATCCACATTTTCTGACCATTGATCACATAGTGCTTCCCATCTTCAGATAATTTAGCTTTTGTCTTTCCAGAATTAGCATCAGACCCGGAATTTGGTTCAGTCAAACAATAAGCAGCTTTCCACTCTCCTGTTCCCAATTTAGGGATATATTTACTTTTCTGGTTCTCTGTTCCATAATACAAAATTGGCAAGGTTCCAATTCCAGTATGTGCCGACAAGGCAACAGCAAATGAATGTCCAGCACCAATCACATCAGCAACCAGCATTGAAGTATTAAAATTCTTTCCAAATCCACCATAAACTTCAGGGATTGAAACACCTAAAATCCCCAGATCACCTGCTTTATCCATCAATGAAGGCATCAATCCTTCTTCTTGCGTATCTATACGATCCAGATTAGGATATACTTCCGCTACCAGAAAATCCCGGCAGGTCTGGGCAATCATTAGTTGTTCTTCATCAAATTCTTCAGGAATAAATACATCCTGATAAGTGGTTTCTGTTATCAAAAACTCGCCACCTTTAATCGCTTTTTTATCTGTAGCTTCCATTTTTTTTGATTAAATCATTGTTCTTTACTAAAGCATTTCAAAAATACCAGCGGCCCCCTGACCTGTACCTACGCACATAGTCACCATCCCATATTTTTGTTTTCTTCTTTTTAACTCATTAAATATCTGCACGGATAATTTAGCACCAGTACATCCAAGAGGATGTCCAAGTGCAATTGCACCTCCATTTACATTTAACCGATCGGTGTCAATATGAAGTTTTCTTATAATTGCAAGTGATTGGGATGCAAAAGCTTCATTTAATTCGATCAGGTCTATTTGATCAAGTGTCATACCTGCTTGCTTTAGCGCTTTGGGTATCGCATATATAGGACCTATCCCCATAATTCTGGGAGGAACACCAGCAATACCATAACTTACCAAACGAGCAATAGGCTCAACTCCAAGTTCTTTCATTTTCTTCTCGGAAACGACGAGTACAAATGCTGCACCATCAGAAGTTTGTGATGAGTTCCCAGCTGTGACTACACCATCAGCCGCAAATACAGGTTTTAGCTTAGCAAGTTTTTCTACTGAAGTATCTGCCCTTGGGCCTTCATCCGTATCCACCACATAACTACGGGTTTTCTTTTTCATATCCGCATCCAGGTAATTTTCATTCACCGTAATCGGCAAGACACCCTCTTTTAAATGACCATTTTTAATAGCCTCGATTGCTTTCTGATGCGAATGATAAGAAAATACATCCTGATCTTCTCTACTCACATTATATTCCTTTGCAACGGCTTCTGCAGTCAATCCCATTCCCCAATACCAATCCGGATTAATTTTGGCCACATCAGCATTTGGGACAATCTTCCAACCACCAAAAGGCATGCCCGACATCACTTCTACACCACCTGCAATAATACAATCCGCCATTCCACTCTTAATCTTCGCAACTGCTGTAGCAATAGTTTCTAATCCAGATGCACAATATCTGTTTACAGTGACACCAGGTACTTTATCTGTATTTAATCCCATCAAAGAGATCATACGTGCAATATTCAATCCTTGTTCCGCCTCAGGAGTCGCATTTCCTACAATTACATCATCTATATGCTCCGTATCCAGGCTTGGTATCGAAGCAACCAATCCTCTGATCACCTCAGCCGCCAGATCATCAGCCCTGGTAAAACGAAATACACCACGTGGGGCCTTGCCCACTGCGGTACGATATCCTGCTATAATATATGCTTCTTGCATGTCTTATCTTTTTTAAGCTAAAAATTAATTCCTTAAAGGTTTACCCTTTGTCACAATACTCTGAATACGCTCCAAAGTTTTCCTTTCACCACAAAGCGACAAAAACACTTCCCTTTCCAGATCAAGTAGATATTGTTCTGTTACTTCCGTAGGCGCAGAAAGATCTCCTCCACACATTACCCATCCCAGCTTCTCCGAAATCTTTTTATCGTGCTCAGAAATATAATGGCCAGAATACATGGTATTGGCTCCAGCATAAACAATACCTAAGCCTTGTTTACCTAAAACCTTAATATCTTTACGCCTTACCGGCTGAGTATATCCTGCATCAGCAAGTTCAATCGCCTTTGCTTTAGCATCGGCAATTAACCTACTTCTATTCATAGAAATAGCATATTTATCTTTTTGCAAATAACCCAATTCGAATGCCTCAACAGCTGAAGTAGAAACCTTTGCCATTCCAATAGTAAGGAACCGGTCTTTTAAAGCATTCTGAACAATCTGGTCATCGCGATATTCATCAGAAGCACGAAGTGCAAACTCCTTGGTACCACCTCCTCCAGGAATAACTCCAACACCGAACTCCACAAGCCCCATATAAGTTTCAGCATTCAACTGAACATGATCTGCGTGTAAACTGAACTCACATCCCCCCCCAAGTGTTAAGTTATGTGCCGCTACAACTACCGGAATTGATGAATACCTGATTCGCATAGAAGTATTCTGGAACATTCTGATAGCCATATTCAACTCTTCCCACTCTTGCTCAACCGCCATCATAAAGATCATTCCCACATTCGCCCCGGCAGAGAAGTTTGCCCCATCATTACCAATCACTACTCCCCTATAATCCTTTTCAGCCATATCAATAGCTTTATTGATAGCTTGTAAGGTATCACCACCAATGGTATTCATTTTAGAGTGAAACTCTACATTCAGAATCCCATCGCCAAGATCAATAATAGAAGCACCAGAATTTTTCCAGATCACTTTATTTGCTCTTAAATTATCAAGAATAATAAATTCTTCCGCACCTGGTACAGCCTTGTAGCTTTTAGAAGGGATATCGTAATACTTTCTAATTCCGTCTTCAACTTTATAGAAAGATTTATTTCCAGCATCCAGCATTTCATGAACCCAGGCTGCAGCCTCGTGTCCATATTTTTTCATTCCCTCAATAGATTCAACAACACCTACCGCATCCCAAACCTCGAATGGACCTAGATCCCATCCAAAACCTGCACGCATTGCATCATCGATTCTATATAACTCATCAGAAATTTCAGGGATTCTGTCAGACACATATTCAAACAAACCAAAGAAAGAAGCTCTGAACAACTCGCCCGCTTTATCCTTTCCAGCAGCAAACACTTTCATTCTATCTTTCACATTCTCGATAGGTTTAGTCAGATCCAATGTCGCAGATTTCACTTTAACTTGTGGCCTGTATTCCAGTGTCTTCAGGTCAAGTGCTAATATTTCTGTTTTGCCTTCGGCAGTTTTTGTCTTTTTATAAAACCCTTGTCCTGTTTTATCCCCCAACCAATTGTTGGCTTCCATTTTTTCTACATAAACAGGTAACTTAAATAAGTCATGCGCTTTGTCATCCGGGCAATTCTCGTACAAGCCTTTCGATACCTTAATCATGGTATCCAGACCTACCACATCTGTGGTACGGAAAGTGGCAGATTTAGGCCTGCCTAATGCCGGCCCGGTAAATTTATCTACTTCCTCAACAGTTAGATCCATTTTTTCTACCAGATGGAGTAAAGCCATAATCGAATATACCCCGACTCTATTTGCAATAAATGCTGGGGTATCTTTACATCGCACAGTTGTTTTACCTAAGAACTTATCCCCATAATACATCAGGAAATCCACCAGTTCAGGCTTAGTATGAGGAGTTGGAATAATTTCTAATAATCTCAGATAACGAGGTGGATTAAAAAAGTGAGTCCCACAGAAGTTTTCTTTAAAATCCTCTGAGCGTCCTTCAGCCATCAAATGAATAGGAATACCCGAAGTATTTGAAGTGATTAAAGTCCCAGCTTTACGATATTGCTCAACCTGTTCAAAAACTTTCTTCTTGATTTCAAGGTTTTCCACTACAACTTCTATGATCCAGTCATAATTTGCAATCCTGGCCATATCATCCTCAAAATTTCCGGTTGTAATTTTATTCAGAACTTTTTTCGAATAAACCGGAGAAGGGTTTGTTTTTACCGCATTCTGCAATGCATTGTTCACAATGGTGTTTTTATCCCCTTCTTTTGCTGGTATATCCAGTAAAAGCACCTCTACTCCTATGTTCGCAAAGTGACAGGCAATACGTGAGCCCATAATACCTGAGCCCAACACCACTACTTTATTTATCTTTTTGTTCATCATTTTCAACGGGAATTTTATACGCCAATGTAAGTTTGTTCAATTTCTGCAGGGTTATTAAAAGGTTATTCTTTTCAATAGTACTCAGGTTCTTTGCCAAATACTCATTAAAAGCAATTACAACTCCCTTAGCCATGTGTCGCTTTTCATAACCGAGCTCTGTCAGAAAAACCTTTACTGAGCGTTTATCGCCAGTAGAAGTTTCCCTGTATATTAACCCAGATTCCTCCATATTGTTTAACATCCTGGATAGGCTGGTTGCTTTTACACCCAGTAAACCTGCGAGTTGAGATACGGCTGTACCTTCTTTGCCAATATTAATCAGCACATAACCTATAGCTTGTGTGATCCCAAACCCTGAAGCAATCTGATTGTATGTATTAGATACATTCTGCCAAACTACTTTTAAAAAATAATCTATCGTTTCCTGCTGTTTCATCAATTACTATGCTTGCATAACAAAGCTATAGAATTAAAAAGTATAATGCAAGTAGATAGTATAAAATATATGAATTAAAAAGAAGGTTTAGTACGACTACCAACCTATGCTTTTATCATCTCCTCTTCTGTCTGCCCCTCCTTGATAATAGCCCCATCTGGTTTTCAAAATAGCATCAACTCTTCCAATAGCTCCACGCTCTAAAACCGGGTAACCTTTACTCTTTAGTTTTACAACAGTCAAACTATCCAGTGCACCTTTCTCCATATAAATAGTATCAGGGAGCCATTGATGATGAAATTTTTTAGCATCTACAGCAGCCTGCATATTTTTATCAAACTCAATTACATTTATCACAGTTTGAAATACAGATGTAATGATAGTAGAACCACCCGGAGTGCCCACTACCATAAACAATTCACCATTCTTTTCAATAATTGTTGGTGTCATAGAACTTAGCATTCGTTTAGCAGGCATAATGGCATTAGCTTCACCACCTACTAAACCATACATATTTGGCGAACCGGGCTTTACTGAGAAATCATCCATTTCATTATTTAATAAAAAGCCAGCCCCCTTGACTATTACTGCTGAGCCATATGACCCATTTAACGTAGTGGTTACCGAAACAGCATTTCCAGCCTTATCAACTATAGAAAAATGAGTCGTCTCTTCATGCTCCGCCACTTTAAATGTTCCGGCTTTAATATTTGCACTTGGAGTTGCATGTGCCCAGTTAAAACCTGCCATTCTTTCTTCTATATAAGCATTACTCAGAAGCTGCTCTTGCGGCACATCATAAAAATCCGGATCACCCAGATGTGTAGCGCGATCCGCATACACCCTTCTCTCTGCTTCAACCATTAGCTGCACTGTTGAATCCGAATTTAAACCCCATTGTTTTAAAGGATAAGGTTCAACACATTTAAGTAGTTGGATCAATGCAATACCACCACTGGATGGTGGCGGCATAGTAATTACTTTAAAACCTTTATAATCTCCAATTATTGGTTTACGCCAAATAGCTTTATAACTTTTTAAATCGTCGGCACTAAGAATCCCCTTTCCACGTTTCATTTCAGCTAATAAACTATCAGCAACCGGACCACTATAAAATCCAGCCATACCTTTGTCTCTGATTAGTTCTAAAGTATTAGCTAGTTCAGATTGCACCAATATATCTCCTTCCAGCCACTCTCTATCTTTTACCAATGCTGTACCATTAGGATTATAGGTTATAAAACGCTCTTTCAATCCATTCAATTCCCTGGCTTGACGTGCTGTAATTTTAAAGCCGCTCTTGGCCAATACAATAGCTGGCTCTAACAGATCACCCCACTTCAATTTACCATATTTTTGATGCGCAGCTACCATTCCTGCAACAGAGCCAGGCACCCCGACTGCCAGATGCCCAAATAAACTTTTATCAATCACAGGATTGCCATCAGGATCTAAATACATATCTCTTGAAGCTCTGAAACCCGCCTTCTCTCTAAAATCCAATGTATTAACTTCCCCCTCTGCAGAACGATATACCAAAAATCCACCTCCACCAATATTCCCCGCATTTGGATACACCACAGCCAAAGCAAACTGAACAGCTACCGCTGCATCAATTGCATTCCCCCCTTTTTTTAAAATATCTATTCCAACAAGAGAAGCATCTTCACTTGCCGAAACGACCATTCCTTTACGGTACTCATTGCTATTGTTCTGCCCTAGTTGCCCCCCAACACACCCAGCAAAAGCAAGAATAACCGACAGTACGATAGTCAGGGAAATACCTTTATCCTTTATAACCTTCTGCATCAAGGTAGATTTTATCTATAAGTGCTGCATTTTTCTCCAGCACAACTTTTCTTTTCAGACTTAACTTTGGTGTCAATTCTCCTCCATCGATGCTCCATTGCTTAGGCAAGAGTGCAAATCGTTTCACTTGCTCCCATTTACCAAAGTCTTTTCCGCTTAATTCAACAATCCTATTAAACTTCTCTAAAACTTCGGAATTCTTAATCATTTCCTCATCTGTTGTATATGTAATCCCCTTTTTCTGTGCCCATACTTTTAGTGCAGCAAAGTTAGGAACAATCAATGCTGCGGGGAATTTACGATTCTCACCCAACACCATCACTTGTTCTACCAATGGTATTTCTTTAAATTTATTCTCTATAATCTGTGGAGCCACGTACTTGCCTCCGGCAGTTTTAAAAATTTCTTTCTTACGATCTGTAATTTTAAGGAAGCGACCACCTAATATTTCACCAATATCACCAGTGTGGAACCAACCATCAGCATCTATTGTTTCAGCAGTAAGATCATCCCGTAAATAATAGCCCTTCATAATGGCATGCCCCCGAGCCAGCACTTCCCCATCTTCTGCAATTTTAATCTCCATACCTTTAATCGCTGGCCCAACTGTTCCAAACATTGTATTATCAAAATGATTGACAGTGATTACTGGCGATGTTTCTGTCAAGCCATAACCTTCAAAAACAGGCATGCCAGCAGCCCAGAAAATGCGTGCCAAACGTGGATTTAAAGCTGCTCCTCCCGAGACAATAACAATAATATTTCCACCAAGCGCTTCCTGCCATTTCTTAAAAACCAATTTACGGGCTATACCTAATTTAAAATTATACCACCAGCTATTACTGGTTTCGTATTTTTCTGCAAGTGCCACCGACCAAAAGAAGATCCCTCTTTTAATTCCAGTAAGGGCTTTTCCTTTTTCCATGATCTTATCATATACCTTTTCCAGTAAACGCGGAACGGTAGAGAAAACACTTGGCTGTACATATTGTATATCCGCAACAATGGTATCCATACTTTCTGCATAATAAATACCTACACCAGAATACATATATAAATAAACCACCATCCGCTCAAAAATATGAGAGAGTGGTAAAAAGCTCAATCCTTTTTCGATCCCCTCTGGAAGCAATACTGCAGAATTTTCAAAGTTCTTCACCAGATTATTATGCGTTAACATAACGCCTTTCGGAGTTCCAGTAGTACCAGAAGTGTAAATCAAGGTTAAGATGTCATCTGCCTTTACCTCTTTTTTATATTCATCAAGCTGTACCCCCTCCTGCATTTCACCTGCCTTTAATAAGGAAGACCAATTTTCAGCCCCGGTTATTTCATCAAATGTGTAAATCTTTACCGGCGACTTCAACTCTTTATTTACTGATTCCAGTTTTCTATATATAGTTTCATCCGCAGCAAAGACGACAGTAACTTCAGCGTTTTCAAGAATAAACTTAATGTCATGTTCTGCCAGAGTTGGATACAATGGAATCTGATAAGCACCTATCTGCATAATTGCAAAATCACTAATATTCCATTCCGGTCGATTGTGAGACATTACGGCTACCCTTGAAGCTTTGCCTATGCCTAAACTAATCAGACCTTTGCTCAATAAATCAACCGTATCGCAAAATTTCTGAGTGCTGTATTTAAGCCATTGGCCTTTTACTTTACCGCTGATAAATTCTTCTTTCGGAAATCTCTCTAAATTGTATTGAAGTAAATCGAATACTCTGGTTATAGTTGCAGCCATATATGATCAGCTTTAATAAAAAATTTGGTTAACGATTATACAGCAAATGATGTTCTGCGCATCCCTTGCTTCTCAAACTTAACTAAAATTAATTTAAAAACATTGATTCACAATCTTTGTTTTAAGGCCTTCTTTTTTGCAATAAAATGACCTGCAACAATTGATATAGGCTAAATAATTCTATCATAAAGCCATCCGTTAGCATCCAATATAAGCAATATCTAAACAGGGTGATAACAGTATCTTTAATATTGTTTATACATTGTTATTATAGAGTATTTTTTGGGTTATAATTAGAAGCTTTCTCATATCTGTACATAGACAGAGAATAACCTTTTCACAATTGTCATAGATATGTTAGTATTCCGGCACAATACTTGCTAGGAGATTCCCGATTAGAAAAATTAAATAAACACATTATGATTATGAAAAAATTACTCTTTACTTTAATTGCTGTTGCGGGTCTTTTTGCAATGAGTGCTAATAATGCAAATGCTCAGGAATACAAAAACGCTATTGGTGGACGTTTTGGTAGCTATAACGGAGTTTCTTTTAAAACTGGCTTAAACAAAGGAGCTATGCTAGAGTTAATTGGTAACTTTAGAAGTTCTAGTGGTGTAAACTACGTACAATTAACTGGTCTTTATGAAGTTTATAACCCAATTAGCGGTGCACCTGGATTAAATTGGTACTATGGTGGTGGTGGTAGCGTAGGAAGTATGAAAGTTAAAGGGTATGACGGCGATATTTACTTAGGTTTAAATGGCGTTTTAGGTTTAGATTACAAATTTAATGGTGCTCCAATTAACCTTTCTTTAGACTGGATTCCTACTTTAAGACTAACTCCTGACACTGACTTTTACAGTGGCGACATAGGTTTAGGTGTACGTTTCACTTTCTAGACTTCTTTAACATCAAAAAAAAAGCGGCATTTGTAAAAATGCCGCTTTTTTTTTGATCAGCTCCCTGCTTAACCATAAAGATCAGTTTCTGAATTTTTACATCCACTGTTTTCTAACTTTCTTTTGCAAGTCACTTGCCTGCTCATCAATCTCTCCTACTAATTTTATACCATGGTAATTTTTAAGCGTCACCTTAATATCTTTAAGCTGTCCATCTCTGGCAACTTTTATCACTACAACATCTCCAACCTTTTTATTGGAAATAGCAGGCATTCTTTCAACTGCAGCTTCGATAGGTATACCATCAATACTTATCAGCTCGTCATTAGCATTTATTCCATCAACCCAGGCTGCAGAATTACGTAGTACTGCAGACACAAACATTCTTCCTTCAACTTTTTTAGACGTTACCCCTAAGTAAGGACTGCTCTTACCTTCAAGCTCATTTTTTACATTTATCCCTGCATACCCGAAGTACTTAGCATACTCAGGCAAAGTAGTGCCATTTACATATTTGGCCCAGAAATCAGTAAAATCCTGTCCGCTGACCTTCTCTACCATAGCCTTAAATTCAGCATCTGTGAAACCTCTTTTTTGTGCCTTATTCTGATAATACATAGCGTTCATTACATCATCAAGGCTCTTCGTTCCTTTTGTAGCATTTGAAATTGCCAAATCCATCAATATACCTACTACTTCTCCCTTGGCATAATACGAAACTGTGGTATTGTTAGAGTTTTCATTAGGCCTGTACAACTTAATCCATGCGTCATAACTAGCTTCAGCTACTGATTGAACCTGAGCTCCAGGAATATTTGATACATTGCTTACTGCAGTGACTAACTGATCAACAAATTCTTTCTCAGTAATAAAACCAGCACGTAGCATCAACTTGTTTTCATAATAAGCAGTAAAGCCTTCTGCTACCCACAAACTAGTTGTATAATTTTCATTATCGTAATCAAATGGGCCTAAAGCTATTGGACGCATTCTTTTTACATTCCAAAGGTGGTAGTATTCATGAGCAACCAGGTTTAAAAAACCTATATAGCCTTCCTTTGTATTATAAGCATTACGACTAGCTCCCAATACTGTAGAATTCAGGTGCTCTAAGCCACCTCCGCCTGTAGTAAAGTTATGTACGATAAAAGTATAATGCTTGTTTGGGTTTTCACCATAAATCGCCGTGCCTTGCTCAACAATTTTCGCCATGTCAACCTTAAGCTTTTCTTTATCGTAATTACCACCACCATACATAGCTACTTCATGTTTTACACCTGATGCGGTAAAGTAAAATATATCTTGGTTACCTACTTCAATAGGACTATCAAACAGCACATCAAAATCTTCTGCTGTATAAGTAAACTTCTGGCCAGCAACAGGCTCCAATCCGGTCGACACCTTAGTCCAGCCTTTGTATGGATTAATCTTTACCGTACTTGGATTTTTCAATAATCCATCCGGGTACATAAATATACTTGTACTTGAAAGGAAAGCATGCGTATCATCAATAAAGGAAGTGCGTACAGAAACTTCAAATCCATATACCCTATATTTTATTTTTACAGTATTTGCCCTGGTTGTATATACCCTCCAGGCATTCTTTCTTACCTTTTCATGTTTTAGTGTTTTACCGTTGGCTGTAGCAGCAAATCCTTCCACACTTTTAGAGAATTCACGTACCAAATAAGAACCTGGAGTCCAAACCGGCATTTTTACATCAACATAATCCTTAACCAGACCTGAAATGGTCATTTCTACTTCGGCATAATGCGCCTGCGGTTCTGTAAAACTAATTTCGAACCCTATTTTTACCTGTGATTTGGCCGTCATACCTACTGAGAGTAATATTACTAATGCGATTAATGGTTTGTTCATATGAATAATAATTGCTAAACTGTGCCAAACTTAGAAAAATTTGCCCCTTAAAGCAAGGCAGTTTAGCTTAGGTATAAGACCTCTGGTTATATACCATTAAGAATTACATCCTGTAACACACTTAATACAAGCTATTCTAGTCATTTTAAATATTTTTGTACGTTACCATAAACAAAACTGTTTTCTTTTATCCTTTAAGGAAGGGAAAAATATCTAACACAAATGTGACCGATTAACCTCGTTTGCAAAAAAGAACCACACAAATGAAAGTGAAGTACATTATTTATGTCCTTATTGGTATAGGGCTATGTTATTTAATCTATTACAGAATCTCTGCAAATAAGAAGATTGCAGAAAATGGGGCTATCATGGGCGGCAAGGGCAAGGCTGGTTCGTCAAAAGGTCTTCAAGTTGACGGTGTTGTTGTCAAAGAAATGGATTTCACCAATGATCTTGACATTACAGGCACACTCGAAGCCAATGAATCTGTTGAACTCAGAAGCGAGGTATCTGGCTTGATTACCAGTATCAATTTCAAAGAAGGTTCGAATGTGACTAAAGGCAGTTTATTGGTAAAGATCAACGACAGAGATATACAAGCTCAGCTTCAGGAGGCATTGACTAAACAAAGGTTATCGGCTACCAATGAAAACCGCTCTAAACAACTTTTGGAAAAAGGTGCCATCAGTCAGGAAGAGTATGATACTTCATTAGCAGATCTGCAATCATTAAAAGCTCAAACACAACTCATTCAGGCTCAACTTGCTAAAACAGCCATTTATGCTCCTTTTAGCGGTAAGATTGGTTTACGTTCTGTTTCTGTAGGCGGGTATTTAACACCATCTACGCTTATTGCCAACTTATCGAGCATTAACCCTTTAAAAGTTAGCTTTTCAATTCCTGAGAAATATATAGGTCAGATAAAACTTAACTCTGAAATCTCTTTTAATACGGATGGTTTTAACAAGACATTTACCGGAAAGGTATTTGCTATTGAACCAGGAATCAATACACAGACGCGTACATTACAGATCAAAGCACTAGTTCCCAATGCTAATAGCGAGCTGCTACCAGGTTCCTTTGTTAAAATCAAGCTTGGCTTGAATACAATAAAGAATGCAATATTGATTCCTAATGAAGCTATTATTCCAGTTTTAAAAGGGAAAACAGTTTTTATCAGCAAAGATGGTAAGGCAGAACAAATACCAGTTGAATCAAGTACCCGTACTGCTGAGCAAATCCTGATTACATCCGGTTTAAGTGTGGGTGATACTGTATTAACTACAGGTGCTATGGCCTTAAGAAATGGCTCTCCTGTAAATGTTACGGTTGTTAATCATAATTCAAAACCATGAGTATTTCAACCACCAGTATAAAAAGGCCCGTTCTGGCCATTGTGATGAACCTGATGATCCTGCTATTTGGGGTAATCGGATATAACTTTTTAGGGGTAAGGGAATATCCAAATATTGATCCCACGGTAATTAACGTACGAACTTCTTATCCTGGGGCGAACTCTGATATTATTGAATCGCAGATTACTGAACCTCTGGAAAAATCCATTAATGGTATTGACGGGATCAGAAACATTTCTTCATCCAGTAACCAAGGCACAAGTAACATCACGATCGAATTTAATCTGGATAAGAATATTGACGATGCAGCAAATGATGTTCGTGATAAAGTATCAGAAGCAGCAAGAAGATTACCTAAAGATATTGACGGGAATCCTGTAGTAAGTAAGGCTGACGCGAACTCAGATGCTATTATCACGATGACCATACAGAGTGACAAACGCAATGTAATGCAACTGAGCGATTACGCAGAGAATGTTATTGCAGATAGGCTACAGACCATTACTGGTGTGAGTAGTGTGCAAATTCAAGGTCAAAGGAAATATGCTATGCGTATCAGAATATCCCCAGACAAACTTGCAGCTTATGGTTTGACATCCCAGGATATTGTTGCCGCTTTAGATAAGGAGAACGTAGAATTGCCATCAGGAAAAATTACCGGTGCAAATACTGAACTTATTGTAAAAACCTTAGGAAAGCTAACTAATGTAGAAGAATTCAATAACCTTATCTTAAAAAATGACACACACAATGTCGTAAAACTTAGAGATATTGGTTTTGTTGAACTTGGCTCAGAAAATGAAGAAACTGTTTTAAGAGAATCGGGAAAACCGATGGTTGCTGTTGCATTGATACCTCAACCCGGGGCAAATTATCTTGATATTTCTAAAGAATTTGACAAGCGTTTTATACAATTACAAAAAGATGTTCCTCATGACATTAAGCTGAATATATCTTTAGATAACACCAAATTTATAAAGGCTTCAGTAACAGAAGTTGCAGAAACAATCATCCTGTCGCTAATCCTGGTAATCCTGATTATTTATCTATTTTTCAGGGATTGGGCCATTGCTATCCGACCACTTATTGATATCCCAGTATCATTGATATTTACCTTTTTCATTATGTATGTATTCGGGTTCTCTATCAATGTATTGTCGCTTCTGGCAATTGTATTGGCAACAGGTCTGGTAGTGGATGATGGAATTGTAGTTACAGAAAACATATTTAAAAAGGTTGAAGAAGGTTACTCTCCTTTTGAGGCTGCCATTAAAGGTTCAAACGAAATATTTTTTGCAGTAATTTCTATTTCTGTCACTCTTGCGGCAGTGTTTTTACCGGTTATTTTTATGCAGGGCTTCGTAGGCCGGCTGTTTAGGGAGTTTGGGGTAGTAATTGGTGCCGCGGTATTAATATCCGCCTTTGTATCCCTAACTCTAACGCCTATGCTGAATGCCTACCTGATGAAAAAAACCGGACATAAAAAATCCAGATTCTATGAAGTTACTGAACCATATTTTGTAAGGCTTAACGAGGGATATGCAGAGAAATTAAATTACTTTTTAGACAGAAAGTGGCTGGCTATTCCAATTATAGCAGTTTGTATGGGATTAATCGCTCTATTCTGGACTGTATTACCAAAAGAGACAGCTCCATATGATGACCGTAGTGCCATAAACATGAACCTGACCACTCCAGAGGGTTCGTCCTTTGCTTATACGGATAGATTCATGATGAAAGTTCAACAGATGATTAACGACTCTATTCCTGAAAAGAAAGTAAACATTACAATTACTTCTCCGGGTTTTGGAGGGGCTGGATCTACAAACAGTGGATTTGTAAGAATGGGATTACTTCCTCCGGGCGACAGAGATAAGACTCAGGCAGAAGTTGCCGCTAAGCTGACAAAAATTACCAGAAAATATTCTGAGGGAAAAGTTACAGTTACACAACAACCCACGATTTCAGTTGGACGACGTGGTGGCTTACCTGTTAATTATATTATCCAGGCTCAGAACTTTGAAAAACTAAGAGAGAAAATTCCAGTTTTTATGGAAGAGGTTGCTAAAGACCCTACTTTTACTACTTCCGATGTAAACCTAAAATTCAATAAACCTGAAATTGACCTGACTATCGACAGAGAAAAGGCAAAGAATCTAGGTGTAACAGTTTCTGATATTGGTACTGCATTACAATTAGGCTTAAGTGGCCAGCGGTTTTCATATTTCTTTATGAATGGAAAACAGTACCAGGTTATCGGACAGTTTGAAGTAGGCGATCGTAAAGATCCCTTAGATTTAAGTTCGGTATATGTTCGCAATGATAAAAATGAACTGATACAACTAGACAACCTCGTTACAGCGGAAGAAGAAAGTAGTCCACCACAGCTATATCGAAACAATCGTTTTATTTCGGCTACAGTTTCTGCTGGGTTGGCTCCTGGAAAAAGTATTGGAGAGGGAATTGAAGCCATGGACAAAATTTCGGATAAAATACTTGATGAATCTTTCTCAACCGATCTCGGTGGTGAATCCAGGGATTTTAAGGAAAGTTCATCAAATACTCTTTTTGCTTTCGGGCTTGCATTGCTGTTGGTTTACCTAATACTTTCAGCGCAGTTTGAAAGTTTTGTCGATCCCATCATTATCATATTAACTGTACCAATGGCTGTGGCCGGAGCCTTTTTATCTCTTTGGATATTTGGACAAAGCTGGAATATTTTTAGCCAAATCGGAACCATTATGCTCATCGGCCTGGTTACAAAGAACGGTATTCTGATTGTTGAATTTGCCAATCAGCTTAAGGAACAGGGCAAGAGCGTGCATGATGCCATTAGAGAAGCCTCAGTATCAAGGTTAAGACCAATCCTGATGACCAGTCTTGCCATTGCTATCGGAGCACTTCCTATCGCATTAGCATTAGGTGCCGCAGCAAAAAGCAGAATGGGTATGGGAATTGTTATTGTAGGTGGAACAACATTTGCATTGATTTTAACCTTATTCGTTATCCCAGCCATCTATTCGTATTGGTCGAAAGAACACAAACCTAACTCAGATTTACAAGATTCATTAAAAGCAGCATTAGAACATGAAAAAGCTTAATTATATGCCAGGGAAACGTGGCACTGTATTATGCCTGATGACGGTTTTGATATGGACCTCACAATGGGCTTTTGCACAGCAAAAGCTCAGCCTGGAAGATGCAATTGGTATTGCATTAACCAACAACTATGATATTAAACTGGTAAACAACGATATTCAAATTGCCAAGAACAATGTGAATTTGGGCAATGCAGGCATGTTGCCCAGAGTTGAGGGTAGCTTTTCTGATGGAGGAAGCAGACAAAACATTACCCGGACTCAAAGTAACGGCAACCAGCAAACACTTGATGGAGTAAGGAATACAAGTATGAATTATGGTGCTTCATTGGGTTGGACAATTTTTGATGGTTTGCAGATGTTTACTAATTATGAAAAGCTTAAGGAGCTTCAAAAATTAGGTGAAGTAAATGCAAAAGCTACAATATTGACCACTGTCGGAAATGTAATTAGTTCTTACTATACTGTATTGAAAGAGCAACAATTGGTTAATGCAAGAGATAGTGTCCTTGACATTTCTCAACTGCGGTTACGCATAGCCAATAATAAATTAGCTATTGGCAGGGGCTCTAAGCTAGATGTCCTTGCAGCTAAGGTAGATTACAACACGGATACTTCAGCTTATTTACAGGAAATCAATTTACTTAAAACTGCCAAGACTGCATTGAATCAGGTAATGGCAAGAGATTTAAACACTGATTTTATAGTTGACAATGAAATCAATATTGATGGTGCCCTGGATTATTCCACTTTAAGTACACAAATGGCTCAATTAAACCCTGATTTACAAAATGCTTTTATCAACAGGAAAATAGCGGAGCTTAATTTAAAACAGATCAAAGGGCAGCGATATCCGGTAGTATCCATTAATAGTGGATATGAGTTTCAGAAAAGTGCGAGTCCTACCGGCTTTAATACTCAGAACCGAGCCACCGGCTTCACCTATGGTCTTACCGCGAGTTTAAACATTTTCAATGGTTTCTTGCAGCGTCAGAATGAACGTAATGCAAGAATAGGAATCAGTTCATCAGAATTAACTTTCGAAAAAACGAAACAGGAAATCGGTGCACAATTGTTGTCTGCTTATCAGAACTATAATACAAATCTCGATTTACTTAAAATTGAGAAAAGCAATGTTGATATTGCCAGACAGAACCTGGATATAACATTAGAGAAATACCGATTAGGCAGTATTTCTCCTTTGGAGCTGAGAGAAGCGCAAAAAAACTCAATTGATGCAATTACACGCTATCTTGAAGCACAATATCAGGCAAAACTTACCGAAATCAACCTAAAAGAAATCAGCGGCACTTTAAATATTCAATAAGATTACTATTTTTAGCAAATGATTCTAGTAGCAGACAGTGGCTCCACAAAAACCGATTGGATGGGTTACAGCCCAACTGAACAAATCAGTTTTAGTACACAAGGCATTAATCCTTATTTTCTTAATGCACATGACATTTTCAAACTTTTTTCAAAGAAGAAAGAAATTGCAAAGTATGCAAGTCTTGTAAAAGAAGTTTACTTTTTTGGGGCTGGTTGTTCTTCTCCTGATAAGATAGAAGTTATCTCAAATGGTATTTCTTCTTTTTTTACCAATGCTTATGTAGCTGTTGAACATGACCTGATGGGTTCAGCTTATGCAACCTGTGGTGAAAAAGAAGGCTTAACCTGTATATTAGGTACAGGTTCAAATATATCTTATTATGACGGAAAAGATTTACATCATGGTACTCATGGCTTAGGCTATGTATTAGGTGATGAGGGTTCTGGGACTTGGTTCGGACGAAAACTAGTTACCTCTTACCTTTACCATCAGATGCCATCAGAATTAAGTGTAGCTTTCGGCAATGAGTTTCAGATAGACAAGGAAACGGTAATTACAAATGTATACCAGAAAGCTGCTCCGAATACTTATCTGGCATCAATAAGCCGCTTCATGATTAATCATAAGGAACATCCTTTTATTGTAGATATTCTTCGAGAGGGATTCCAGGAATTTGTGGATACCAATATCAAAGATTATAACAACTATAAAAATCTGGATTGCCATTTCGTTGGCTCAATTGCCTTTTATTATCAAGATATCCTTAGAGAGGTATGCTTAAAAAACCATATTAAAGTTGGACAAATTCTCCAAAAACCTATAGAGGGAATTTATAACTATATCTTACGTAAAGAGGGCATCACTGTTTAAGTGATGCCCCTTTAATAGTAAGCTTTGTTTAGACATTAACCTTTTTGACAATCCTTTTGTCCATTTGTCGCCCAATAATTGAGGCGATTAAATTCAATTTATCTTGTTCCTTAGGAAGAAATTCCCTGTCTTCCCTATTTAGAATACAGATCGTTCCAACCTGTATCCCATTACTGATTATGATAGGTACAGCCCTATAAAATTTCATCCCCATTTCAGCTGCAATTATAGGATTAGTTAGCCATGCTGGTGCTTCAAGTTGACTTTCAATGAAATCAACCAAATCATTGATAACTGCTAATGAGCAAACGTTTGATTCCTTGTATCGTTCTAATAGACTTATCCTTTTGGTCCAGAGATCCTCTCCGTCAACAAAATTGACTATGGCAATTTGCATTTTAAAGACATCAGCGGTATACGATGTTAAATCGTCAAGGATTTTTGATGAGGATGTTCCTAATACCCTATATCGGCTTTTATGATTAAGTCTCGACTTTTCAGCTGTAATAGCTCTATTTATTCTGTTTTCCAATTCTGTATGACAATAGGTAGTTGTATACAAATAAACAATTACCATACCTATATTATATTTTTATCCAGTTATTAGTTCAAAGAACCAGAACAACTACCTGATGAGCAAAATATTAGGCCTTTTTCATGCAATTTTCCTGACTTTTTCAGATAATTACATTTCATCGCTTAAATTTAAGATTGAGGGATTAAAAATAAAATTGAGGATTTACGAGAAATGGGCGAGGCAAAATTTACTCAGTATTCTACTGACTCATAGCTAATAAAAGTCCATTCATTTTTTTTGTCCTTCTGATAATAAACCTTGTAGCTTTTATTAGGTGGAATTGTAAAGTGAAAAGTTAGCTCACGCTCATTCTGATCCTTTGGAATAAAGCCTGGTAGTAAAGTATCTGCGATGAGTTTAATCTGCATTTCAGGGTGCATAATTTATTATTTAATTAAAGATTTTATTTTAATTGCTTATTATACACAAATTTATCTTAATATTGAATATCTAAACCGCTATTTGATAAAAATGAAATCATTTTTTAACGCCTCGTTATTAGTTTTAATTAGCTTTCTAAGCTTCGGGCAGGAGATGCCGCGGTCTACGCAATACATTTTTAACAGTTTACTGATTAATCCTGCTGTATCCGGGATTGATAACTATACTGACTTAAAACTCGGTCATAGAAATCAGTGGAAAGGACTTGAGGGGGCTCCTGTTACTCAGTATATTTCTGTACATGCTCCGATAGGCGAAGACTTTGTCAGAGGCTCAGTAAACTCTTTTTCTGGTGCTGGCTACAATCCATTAAGTCGCAGTTATGTAAATTCATATACTTCTGCAGAGCCTCATCATGGGGTTGGTTTTTATGCCATCACAGATAAGGCGGCAAGAATCAGGCAGACCAATGTAAATGCGACTTATGCCTATCACCTGGGCTTAAGCCTCGATTTAAATCTGTCTGTAGGTGTTTCTGCCGGAATATCTTCTACAAGTGTAGACATCGCCAATGTTACAGTAGACAACTCTTCAGATCCACTCCTAAGTGCAGATTACAATAACAGAATAAGGCCTGATGTTGGAGGCGGAATCTGGCTTTACAGTCCCAGGTTCTTTTTAGGTGCATCAGCAAAACAAATACTAGGCTATCGTTACCCAACGGCAAACAAGCAAACTAACCTATCGGCTTACCAGACGACTACATTTTATGGTACGGTGGGCTATAAATTTTTTGTGGATGAAGACATTGCCTTTATTCCATCTACATTACTTACCTATTGGTTAAGTGCACCAATGACTATGGATGCGAACCTTAAAATTGCTTACCAGGATAAATTCTGGATTGGTGGCAGTTTACGAAATAACGATTCTTTTTCTGCACTTGCAGGTTTTAATATTGGCTCATTAGTTAACATCAGTTATTCTTATGATGTAACCACATCGGCTTTGAGATCTGTGAGTAATGGTACCCATGAAATTGTAATGGGTATCTTATTAAACAACCGCTATGATGTAAAATGTTCTACCCGTCAGTTTTAAATTACCCATAGTTATTTTCTTGCCTCAATACACTTATCGCAGCAAAGTAATACTACCTGCTATTGGATTACAGTCAGCCCTTAAGTCGATCCGATAATAGTATGCACCATTGGGAAGTTCTACACCTCTGAAACGGCCATCAAATGGTTTGCTATATGCCCCCACAGATTCATAAACCAATTGACCACTTCTTGCATAAACCTTTATATTTATATCAGCATGATCAGGTAAACCTGTAATTGACCAATAGTCGTTCATACCGTCTCCATTTGGAGTCATAGTATTTTTGATCTCGAGGTTATCATTTGTTACTTCTATATGAACAGAAGTAAAATCACTGTAGCAATCCCCCAGTTTCCTACGAATTAAATAATCACCTGTTTTACTTACTTTGAAAATAAAGCGTCCATTGCTTGTTTCTAATAATGGCCTGGCATCATCTTCAGAAACGTACATTTGATATACTCCTTCATCAGGAGCGACAACTGGCAACATAATTTCTGTTGCATAGCAGACACGTATATTATTTACTAATGGCGTTGGCAATTTTATAACAGGCGCGTCCACTGTAAAAGTCTGACTTATTACAGGAGTACATGAAGCTTGGTCGGTCACTTCTAAATAATAAATACCTTTACTTGCCTTTGTATAATCCTTATCTGTACTCACAATTTCGCCAGTACTTTTTTTCCATGTATATGTATATGTGGCATTAGGGTCAATTGAAGGTAATCCACCCGTAACCAAAACCCCAGCTATTGTTCCTCGTTCTAAACCACATACATCATCTGTTGCCCGGCCACTAGTTTGATCAACAATAATTAGAGGTATTCTGATCACTTCAAAAGGACCAATAGAGGGCGAAGTACATCCATTCGGATCTGTTATTCTTAAAGTATATTTCCCTTCAGGTAGACCGGTGATCAACTCAGAAGTACCTGTAAAAGGCACCCCAGCTTCATTCTCCCAAAAATACCTACCTGTTAATGGCTTGATGTTATTAGGATAAAATAGCGATATAGATCCATTATCATCTCCACATGAAGCATTACCAATTCTCCTTACCTGAGCAACATACTGCACAATTTGAGTAGGAAGAATTGTAAATGGCCTAGGGTCTGCTGCGCACAGTGTTGTTGTATTACTAGCATTTAACACAAAGTTCCCCGCGGGAAGATTTGGAATATCGAACGGAACATTAGGATTACAAACTCCATCAGCTACAGGTGCACCAGCAGCGGTGGTCAGTTTCCAGGTATTTCCTTCTTCAATGGTGACACCTAAAATTGCACCATTATTATTATTACACGTTGTATTTCTAGGTGTACCATTCTTAATTATAACAGATTTAGTTGTGCGTACAAAAGCAATATAAGGAACCGCAGGTGAACAGCTGCCCCCATCCGTTACTTCAAGTAAATAATATCCTCCAGCGACATCATCAAGATCAGCAGTTGTAGCATTTGGAATTATTGCTCCTTTAACACCAGTTACATTATTATAATTATACCATTTGTAAGTTACCGTTCCTTCTGTGTCAGCAACGGTAATCCCTCTGATTAGTCCATCAGACAGGCCACACCTAGCAGACCAGTTTGGCGAAGACGGTGGTACAATACGAGGTTTTTTCCTCCGCTCAATAAATGGGAAAGTATGGGTTTTAGGGCACCCGGCATCATCTGTAGCTGTAACTGTATAAGTCCCTTCAGGAAGTCTAACTGAGGGCCCCCTTCCTACTAATGCACCAGCAGCATTCGTCCACTCATACTTGATTGTCCCCATTCCTCTATACACAGATGCAGTAAAAGTAAAATCATTTTCGCCACATTGAGCAATTGGAGTTGTTACTATAAGTTCAGTCATAATCTGATCGGTAATATCAAAACGATGCTTTGATACATAACAACCGTCATTAATTCTTACCTCATAAGAACCTACATCTAAACCATCCTTTGATTGTGTACTTCCAATAAGACCTTCTGTTCCATCAGCTTCCAACTTATACCATTCAAAAGTAATTCCCTCTCTTTCTTCAGCAATGGTCACACTCCCTAGCCCATTACAGGTTACCGGAATTTTAATTCCTTCATTTGGTAAAAGTCCGGCCGTTGAAAACTGTGAAGTTATCCCAGCACCAGGCATGGTTGCAGTACCAGTTACCTGACCCGCTATCGGCCCATCATAACGCCATCTACCATCTGAACCTGCCCTTACTGTTGCGAAATAAGTCTTACCCTGACATGAGCCTGGACAATCATCTGTATAAAATAGTTCTATCTCGGATCCTGCATTAGCCTTACCAGTTATATAATTAGGGTTTATTTTCAGCACCTGGATATAAGCCTGAGGGGCAGAAGTTACTTTCGCAATACCCACCTCAGAATTACAATATATACTGTTACGCATGATTTTCACCGTACCTGTAGAGACACTTTCAATTCCAAAACGATTATACCCTATAAGGTTCGGGTCGGGATCGGCAGTTCCACCGATTGTTCCATTAGCACTTCCTTCCAGCCGGATTCCTGCTCCATTTCCCATAGACGTTTCCGTCCCGACAGTTCCAACCCCAATATGGTTTCCATTAATTAAAAATATAGAATTAGTAATGATGATACCTGCGGTAATATGACCAGAAACAATGTTTTTGCTAATGTTAACAGTTGTATTACCAGCATTCACCTTTATCCCTGTCATCTGTACCGCAGATGAACCAGAAAATAGAGGGAGTGTTTTATAGCTTCTTGTTCCGGAAAAATCAGTTCCGATTTTATTATTAAAAATATTTAAGAGCATTGGTAAAGTTGTGTAGTACTGTCTTGTCAGATTGATATCCGTCCCATTCGCTGCGATCACGTTACCATCACCGACAGCATCGCCACCTATTGATAAAGCCGCAAAAGAAATATCACCATTTATACCAGAAACATTGGGTTCATGTGTATAACCATCATCAGTTACCCCTATTAAATTCCCCTGAATAGAAATCTGGTCCTGTTTATTAATGAGTTCAGCTCCACCCGAATTATTTCTAAGTAAAATACCATTCGTATTTCCACCTATTACATTTCCCTTACCCGCAGCACCTATCTGAATCCGGTCAACTCTATAATCAATAATTATCCCTGAAATCTGGTTTGAAGGTTGTAAACTATTAACTATTGCAAACTTCCTAAGATATAAGCCATAAATTTCTACATCTGTTGTTTGAACATTAATAATATTTCCGTTTACATAAGGATTGGAGCCAATAATAAGACCCGAGAAACCACTATATAAAGGAAGTTCGGGTTCTATAATTACTTTTGCGCCGGACACCCCTAATGGTGGTCCGCCTTGTGTAGTACCGTCTATTGTTACATTAGTTGTTACAACTGGCAATTGGCTCCTCAACCGGATAATATTACTCCCCGCACCATTATTAGGAAGATTAAAAGTTATGATATCCTTAGTTACTGTTCCATTGTTTGCAGCATCAAGAAGTGCCTGTCTCAATGTTCCCGGACCAGTATCACCATTATTAGTTACTTGAATATTATTTTGAGCATAACCAGTGAAAGCACTGAATATCAAGAGCAAGAGAATCGCGTATTTAGAGTAGCGCATAATTAAGAATAAAATGCCAATTTACAATTTAATGTAATTATAACATAAATATTTTTAATAACGCAAGTAAAACCAACCATAAAGCAGAAACCCCATATAAACTCTTAAGAAAAAGTCTATACGGGGCCCTGCAGAGAATTAGTACTACTTATTTTTTGGTAACCTTAAATTCAGTTCTTCTGTTTAATGCCCTTCCATCCGGATTATCTTTTCCATCTGCAAGCTCATTTGGCGCAATCGGTCTGCTTTCGCCATAGCCTTTGCTGGTCATTCTATTACTAGCTATACCTTTTTCTATTAAGTAATCAACGCAGGATCTCGCTCTTCTATCTGAAAGATCTAAGTTATAAGCATCAGTACCTTTACTGTCAGTATGCGAACTTAACTCAATCTCGATAGTTGGGTTATCCACCATAATATCATATAAGTGATCTAGTTTTTCTTTAGAATCAGGTGTTAATTCAGCTTTGTTAAACTCATATAAAACATCCTTAAGCACAATTGGTTTGTCAACTTCAAAAGGAGTCAGGCATAGTTCCGGACTAAATAATGTATCCCTTTGTGCCATCTGACCATAACTAAAGGTCAGTATTTTACTAAAGTATTTATCCTTTTCTGCAGTCAGTTTAAAGTATCTGTTTGAGTTTACTTTAAAACTATAGTTCCCATTATCATCTGTTTTCACCTTAAACTGCCTTACCGAATCTGTAAGTATCACAGTGGCATCCTTTAGCGGTGTTAACGCATTACAATCTAATAATCTTCCTTTAATTACCAGGTTCTGTGTTCTGAGATGAAAGATCTCCAGACAGCAAGCCGACTCGCGGTCAGAGCTAATTAATGCTTCAGATTCATCCTTGTTAAGTGGTGTGAAATAAAGATCGTCCTTAGCCGAGTTAAAAGGGGCACCCATATTTCTCGGTTCAGACCAATTACCAAAATCACCATCACTTTCAAAAAAATCAAAGCCTCCCATTCCTACTCTCCCATTTGTGCTAAAAAGTAATCTTTTAGTATTTCCATTATAGTAAGGAGCCTGATCATCTTCTGGAGTATTAATTACATTCCCCATGTTCACCGCGGCACCTAGTGACCCATCTACACGAATTGCAGCATACCATAAATCATACTTACCAGATCCACCTGGCCTGTCCGAAGAAAAAATCAGGTAATTACCATCCTTAGTTACAAATGGCTGCATTGAATTAAACCCCTTCACATTGATCTGACTTCCTAATTCAACAGGCTCAGACCATTCATTTGAAGCAGTCGACACTGCGTTTAACTGATATATTTTCTTATTACCATTTGCTGTCCAACTGGTCAGATAAGCGAACTTGCCACCAGGATGAAAAGCTGGTGCTGCCGACTCCTTATCTTTTCCTATCACTGCTGTTTTAGTAACTGCAACATCTTTATTTAGTGGATCTCCCTTGGTTACATAGATAGCATTTACAAATGGAGTTTCCTTTCTGGTAACCTTAACGTCATTACTAACCAGCACTTCCTTCTTATTTCCAACAGCAATAGGCCTTGACGAAGTGAAATACAAATTGCCCGCTTTTAAATTCGGCGTGTAATTAGATCCCAGTGTATTTATTTTATTATCCAATTTGGCTACATTATACATTCGTGGATAACGCAATTCCTTTAATGCAAACCGGCAAGAAGCAATTTCTTCTAATGCTTTTTTTGTGTAACTATCCTTAACCTTGTATTTATTCAGGAAATTATTAAACTCATCAATCGCCTCATTATATTTTTGAGTGGCGCGAAGTGATTCTGCATACCAAAAATTACTTAGAATATATTTAGGGTTAGTATAGTCCTTAGCTATAAAGTAAAAACTTACAGCCTCTTCAAAGTTATTATATAGTCTTAATGACTCTGCAAGCTGGAAGTTTAAATATTCTTGTTCTTCAACCTTTTTAGGACTTTCTTCTTTTGTTTTATTTGCGAAACCATAAGGTACTACAACAAAAGCTCCTGTGCTATCTTTTTTAATATTCAATGCCTTTTTATAATATTCGGCTGCAGCAAAATATTCTTTATTTTGAAAATATACATCCGCCACTCTTTTGTTATTGGCTACGAATTGTGCCTGCACCGAAGCGGAGAAAAATATACAGAGGATCAGAAGTATCTTTGTTTTCATCATTATATCATTAATGGGAGATTTCATATTAGTTCAACTATAATCGTGGACAAAAGAAGTTTGGTCCAAGTATTCCTTTTCTACCGGTGAATGATACTGATAGCTCCAATCCGCCTCTACTACCAGTAACACGATTTAAATTAGAAGTATTGAAATCATAACTCAATCCGAACACCATATTTTTGATGTGCAAACCAAAAAAAGCAATAGCTGCATCATCTACCCTGTAATTTGATCCGAACAATAAATCCGTTTCTGCATTAAGCATATATTCTGCATATGCTCCTGCCGAAATTTCCTTTGCATTTCCCTGCTTCATATACAAGCCATTTGGTGTAATACTAAGCAAGTCAGAAGCTTTAACACGAGCACCGCCGTGAGCAGCATAACGGATTGGCATGCGCACATCATTACCTATAAATTTATCAATGGGCCTTGTAATATGGCCTGCCATAGCTCCTGCAAACACATTTACTCGCTGATCTGAATTTCCATCAAAATACATGACACCCACATTTACATCAGGCACAAGTGTATTAGAAGACGCAAAAGACTCACTGATACCAAAATTCGGATCATATCCTGTAACCGGATTATACTGGTCACCCAAAGTAATCTTGGAAGGATTGAAACTCTTATTGAGTATTCCTGCCTGCACTCCAAAGTTGATCATATTTAAACCTGCACTTCCAAAGTGAATCCTGTAAGCGGCAGAGACCATTACATTTAAATGGTTATAACTGATATCACCTGCATTCTGGTTCAATACCATTGCTCCAAAAGCCAGGTTTTTAACGGGAGCCATATCAAATGAGGCACCTCCAGTTAAAAATGAATTGGAGATTGATCCCCATTGCTGCTTAGCATTTAAAGAAACCCTGTACTCTCCATCTGTAACACCGGTCAATGCCGGATTTAGCCATAATGGATGTGCATAATATTGAGAGAAATGGGGATCGATCTGTGCGATCCCCTTAAATGTCCCAAGTGTTAAAAATGCGCCTATGGCTATTGTTTTTATTAGTTTCTTCATGATAGATTTATTTTTCATTATGGCCTGGTACATCTTATCTTAAAAGTGTTATGGTTCCTTTTTTAGTAGCTTTCGTGCCATCATTAAACTCAACCTCCAGGTAATACACATATACTCCATTTGGCTGCATCTGTCCTTTAAAGGTTCCGTCCCAACCATTTTCTATTTTTAGAGATTCGTAAAGGAACTGGCCCCACTGACTATACACACGTAACTGCATTTTAGCGATGGTATTTCCATATACATATAAGACATCATTTTTACCATCATTATTTGGCGTAAATGTGTTTGGAACAAATATGTTGTTACCCAATGGATTATCACTATTACCTGTAAAGGTGGTTGCATCGCTCAGTTGACAAGCCAACTGTCCTACTGCTCTTACCCTGATAGTTACACTCTGATTTGGCTGTAAACCTGAAACCGTATGCGTAGTTCCCGCAGCACCAGAACTTGGTGCGGTCCAGTTTAAGCCATTGTCAACAGACACCTCGTATTCAACAGCATTTGTTACTGCTGGCCATGCGAATGTAATAGTCGTTGCTGTTACTGCTGATGTAGAAACTACCGGAGCGTCCAACTTACCTAGCACTGTAACTGTAACAGCTGTTCTTGTAGCACTTGTACAACCACTAGCAATATTGCTGCTACCTACATAGTAAATAGTTGTTGCATTTAATGCAGGAACATTAAATGTTGTTCCGTCTACACCTGTTCCGCCAGTTGCGCTGGTATACCAGGTATATTTAAGAGCCGGATCCGGATTATTTACAGTTAATACTGTTGTGCTACCCGGACAAAGCGGGCTTCCTGCGCCTGATACCGTAGGTGGCGGTAGTGGTATTGCACCAGCATTTACAACTACAGGCCTACGTGAAGTACTTTTACAGGTTCCTGATACTGCTTCTACATAATATGTTGTCATTGCAGTGGTTGTTGCAGGTGTTGTGAAATCCACACCCGATCCAAGTATTGTTGTACTAACTGCAGTTGCATACCAGTTGTAAGTAACACCTGTTACTGAACCAGACACTGATAAAGTAGCGGTACTACCCAGACAGGTACTTACAGTACCAGATACAACTGAAGGGGTCTGAGGTGTAGTTGTAACTACAACAGTTACTCTAACCCTACCTCCAACACTACCACAATTAGTAGTACTTGTAGCCTGTACAAAATAATCCACATTTGCATTCAAAGTACCTGTAGGGAATGTTGTTCCTGTGTTGACTAAAGTTCCACCAGTAGCGGCAGTATACCATTCATACACTACACCAGTCTGAGGGTTTTGTATGCTCAGCAATGTTGTATTACCAGAACATATTGCTGTTCCTGTTGTACTTATGATAGGTACATTTGGTAATTGGTTAACAGTAACTGTTACCACTTTTGCTGATCCCGGAAGGTTAGCACAAACACCATCTCCTTTTACAGTTACATAGAATCTTGTAGTAACAGTTAATCCTGAAACAGGCATGTTATCACCAACAAAAGCTACATCAGTTAAAGCTGCGTCACGGTACCAGGTAAACACGGGATTACTGGTAACTGTTGGACTGCTTGCAGTAAGCTGTGTATTCGTACCAGAACAAATCGTTTGATCTGCCGCTATGATGTCGGTTACCCCTGCATTTCTATTTACGGTAACCGTAACCACCTTTGCAGAAACTACATCATTTGCGCAAGTATTAGTTCCGCTCACCGTTACATAGTATTTAGTGGTAAGCGTTAAAGCAGGAGTAGTAAATGTAGGCCCCTGGAAAGCAAAGTCTGTTAAAGAAGCATCACGATACCATCTGAATACCGGCTGATCTACCGTTGTACTACTTGCACTAAGCACTGCAGCTGTACCTGCACAGATGGTTTGATCTGCAAGGATAATATCGGAAGCTGTTGCATTGCGGTTAACATTTACTGTTACAACTTTAGCTGAAGCTGCATCATTTGCACAAACATCGCTTCCACTTACAGTTACATAATATTTAGTCGTTACGCTTAAGGCAGGTGTTGTAAATGAAGCTGCTCTTACAGCCAGGTCAGTTAAATTTGCATCTCGGTACCAGCTAAATACTGGATTTGTTACCGTAGTACTAGCCGCAGTTAATGTTACTGCAGTACCAATACATGTACTCCTATCTGCTGCATCAATATCCGCTGCAGTTGCATTTCTATTTACTGTTACTGTTACAACTTTAGCTGAAGCTGCATCGTTTGCACAAGCATCGCTTCCACTTACTGTTACATAGTATTTAGTAGTTGCAGTAAGCACATCTGTTGTAAAGCTTGCTCCTACAAATGGAGCATCAGATAAATCAGCGTTTTTATACCAGCTAAATACCGGAGCAGCAACCTTAGTGGTAGATGCAGTTAGATTCGCTGTACTTCCTGAGCAGATCGTTTTATCTGCTGCAACGATATCTGAAGCAATTGCATTTCTATTTACAGTTACCGTTACTACTTTTGCTGATGAAGCATCATTAGCACAGATATCTGCTCCGGTGATGATCACATAATATTTAGTAGTAGCTGTTAAAGCTGGGGTAGTGAAACTAGCTCCCTCAAAAGGAACATCCGTTAAGTCAGTAGTAGTATACCACTTGAATACAGCGCCTGGAAAAGCAGTAGCTGTTGCTGTTAAAGTTGCTGTTGTACCCGAGCAAATTGTTTTGTCGGCTGCAGTAATATCAGAAGCAACTGCATTCGCTTTAACAGTTAATGTAATTTTTGTTCTTGTTGCATTTGTACAGCTATTTGTATTTACAGCTTCCACATAGTAATCATAAGTACCAGCGGCAAGATTGGCAGGAGTAGTATAGCTAATGTTGTTAGCTACCAATTGGTTTCCACCTACTGCTGCGTCATACCAATTAAATACTACACCAGCTACTGGAACTACTTTTAAAGTTACAGCAGAACCAATACAAGTTGAAGGCGGGTTACCTGCATCGGCCACTGGAGGTACTGGCACTGGTAATATAGTTACGACTACTTTCACCCTTGCACTTTCACAACCATTTCTAACTGCAGTAACGAAGAAATCATGATTTCCTGCGGTTAAACTAACAGGAGTATTAAATGAAGTGCCCTCTGCCTCGAATGTAGTTCCCTGATACCATCTGTAAGTTACATTCGATAATGGGTTATTGATTGACAAAGTTGCCGAAGAGCCTTCACAAGCTGATGCAGTTTTTGCTGCTACAGTTGGTGCTATCATTACTCGTTGTGCATAATTGATATCTATAGAAGAGAAGGCGCCAACAAGTCCTGAGTTTAATTTCACCTGAACTGCATCAAAAGTGCTTGTCGGTACAAATGATAATAAAGCCTGAGTACCACCACTCAATAATTCAAGATTAATCAATGGATTGTTAATGACAGTTGCATCATTATTACTTACTCCATTTTTAAGGGTACTGATTTCTAAAGATGGCAATACCGATAAAGTAAGAATTTTCCCTGGTGATGTAAGCATTACACGAACAGTATCACCCAGGTTAGATATTCCGTTAAAACCTAGCTGCTGATAAACTGCTCCACCCAATAAACCAACAGGGATTACTAATGATGATGCAGTTGAAGCATTATTATCAATAGCTAATAGCGGATTATATACATCAGCAAGAACAGCGATACCTTCAACACCATGATTTTCTGTTATTGCAGGCTCACATGGTACATCAGTAGCTCCATCATTAGGAACAGTTGTTACTGTAACTGTTGCTCTTGTATTTGTAGTACATCCTCCGGCAACTGAACCTTCAACATAATAGGTGACAACACCTGGAGTTGTTCTTGGCACGGTAATATAAGTAGGGCCTGTATGTAACAATGTTCCACCATTTGGAGCATCATACCAGGTAAAGACTACATCTGCCGTGCTTGAAGTTGCGGTTAAAACAGCTGGTGAATTAACTTTTACAGTAATAGCTGGTGGCGTTATAATCGGCACATCCAGACTACCAACTTTGATTGTTGCTGTTGCTGCAGCAGAGGTTATACCACAAGTATTGTCGAATGCTTTTACAGTATAAGTTTCATCAGTTAACCCTACAGTAACCTGTAATGTTGATCCGTCTTTACCTGCCAGATAAGTATTTGTTCCATCAAACCACTGATAAGTGATTCCTGCAACTGGATTTTTAACACGTAATATCACATCATTGTTAGCACAAGTGGTTACAACCGGTGATTCTAATTCTGGTGTTGCCGGAGCTGCACTTACTTTTACTTCAATTAAAGACTTATAGCTAGTACAAACAGCATTAGCAGATGCAACATAATATTTTGTATTGGCACTTAAAGCATCAGTAACAAATGTAATTCCATCCTTACCGGCAATATAAGCACCTGTATTATCGTACCATTTATAAATCAGCCCCGGTGTTGGGTTTGCTACAGATAAAGTAGCTGTTTGAGTAGCACAGATATTAACAACAGCTGCAGCTATTGTCGGTGCTACCATTACTCGCTGGGCATAGTTCAGATCAACGGTAGTCAGCACTCCTGCTATACCTGCATTTAAGCGTACCTCAACCTGATCAAAAGTTTTAGCAGGAACAAATGAAAGTAAAGCTTCTGTATTTCCGCTTAACAATTCAAGATTGATTAACGCATTGTTTATTAGTAATTCATCATTATTACTTGCTGCACCATTGTATGTAGTTAAAGTAATTCCTCCTAAAACACCTAATGAAAGTAATTTACCCGGAGCAGTTAGCTTAATCCTTACAGTATCACCAACAGTTGACAGGCCATTAAATCCTAATTTTTGATAAACTGAACCACCTAATAAACCTACAGGTAATACTAATGAAGATCCTGTTTTGGTATCATCATCAATTGCCAGTCCGGGGTTAAATACATCTGCAAGCAATGCAATTCCGTCAACACCTTTCGTTTGAGTAGATGCAGCTTCACAAGGTACTGGATTTGGAGCACCATTACCATCAACACTAATGGTGATTTGCACACGACCTGAAGCTGCACAGCCAGTAGCTGATGATACTGCTTCAAGGTAATAGGTTGTAGTAACCATTAAAGGCGTGGTTACATAAGTAGGGCCTGTATAAATTGGCGTAGTGGCATTTGCTGTACTATACCAGTTAAATATTACATTACTTTCCGAAGATGTAGCATTCAGAATAGCCGTTTGTCCGGGACTAACTGTATTTGACGATACCTGAACCTGTGGCAATACCGGAAGTGGATTAACCTTAACTGCAACGGCAGCGCGGCTGGCACTAACACAATTTCCATTAGATGCCTCTACATAATAAGTAATGTCTGCATTAAGCGCTGGAGTAGTAAATACTGCTCCTTCAAAAACTGCAGTACCTCCGGTAGATGAAGTATACCATTTATAGGTTGTTCCTGTTACAGGATTGTTAACAGGTAATACTGCAGCTGAACCCGCACATACTTCCGCAGTTGCGGCCAATGTAGGAACAGTTGGAGCTGTAGTTACCACTACAGTAACAGGAATGCGTTGTGCATTTGCACAACCATCTTTACTCACTTCGATATAATAAGTAATGTTGTTTGTTAAAGGACCAGCCACTGTAAATGTTTCGCCAGTTGCCAGAACAGTAGTACTTGTTGCGGTAGCATACCATTTTAAAGTAGTACCACCATTTGCCGTAGCCGTCAACGTTGTTCCACTACCAGCACAAATTAGCTGTCCTGCAGCTGCCACAGTTGGATTAGGATAAATAACTTCAGCACCATAAATGCTAAGGTTACTTAAAGCAGCAACTACTGCTCCAAAGCGAATCTCAACGCGGTCATAAACACCGCCAGCTGGTAAAGTTGCTTTAAAACGAGTTCCTCCCAACAATTTAAGATCAACAACTGAATTATTTAAAGCATAAGTAGTTACAGGTGTATTTCCGTTCATTACTGTGATGGTTACTCCACCAAGTACATTTATATCAGCTAAACCAACTGGTGTCGCCAAATCTAAACGTATACTGTCAGTTGCCGCACCAGTACGAGCAAAAATCAAACGCTGGTATCCGGTTGAGCCAACACCAACTACAAGATTAATTTTGGTAAAGTTATTCGGATTATCATCCGTAGAGTTTCCTGCATTGTCAACGCCACATAACACACAAAGTCCATCAATTCCAGTTTCCTGACGAACGGCAGCATTACAGTTTGGATTAGCCGGACCATTACTTACTGTAACTGTAACAGCTGCTCTTGCTGCACTTACACAACCTGATGCATTTTCTGTTTCTACATAATAAATAGTAGTCGCACTCAATGCAGGTGTAGTATAATTTGCACCTGTAAAGAATGAGCTCCCTCCAGTTGGGGTAGTATACCACTTGATGGTATTTCCTGCAGCAGCACTTACAGACAAACTTGCTTTTTGTCCGGCGCTGATACTTTCATTAGCTGAAATTACGGTTGCCATTTCAGGGGCTGGATTAACAGTAACATTAACCGGAGTTCTAGTACTTACTGCTGTTCCAGAGATCGCTTCAACATAATAAGTAGCATTACTGTTAAGAGCCGTAGTTGTAAAAGTCGGCCCACTATATATAGATACACTACCAGTACTTGCATACCATTTATAAGTAAAACTTGGATCTGCATTAGTAACCGTTAAAGTTGCTGTGCTTCCACTACATGTAGTTACTGCTGCCACAACAGGAGCACTTACATTTACTACCAATGTATAATCTGTAGAAGTCGTTATTCCATTTTTATCAGTGGCAGTCATCGTTAAGGTAAATGTTCCACCAATTACTGGTGTACCTTTTATTTCGCGGGTATCTTTGTCAAATGTTAATGCAGGTGGCAAACCTTGTAAGTCATAAGTATAAGGTGAAGTCCCCCCAGTTACTTCTGGTAAAATTTGTGTTGGATAAAGAGCTCCTACCAGTCCGTTTGGCAAAGTAGCAGAAGGGAGATTTAATTCTCCATTTACTTTAATCACATACACCTGAGATGCTGTTGCTCCGGCACCATCAGTAACACTCACTGAAACATTGTATGATCCGGATTTTGTCGGTGTACCTGAAATCTCTCTTGTTGCGGCATCAAAACTTAATCCCAAAGGAAGGTTTGATGCTGTATAAGTATAATTACCATCACCACCAGTAGCTGTTGGAATAGTTTCAGTAACATATACTACACCTACTGTGCCATCAGCCAATGGCTTAGCGGTTAATAACAATGGATTACCAACTACAATTGTGTAGTTAGTAGTTACAGTATTTCCTTCCGTATCAGTTACTTTAACAGGAATCACAAAAGTGCCAGCAACTGTTGGTGTGCCTGTAATATTTCTTGTTAGCGGATCAAAATCTAATCCTGCAGGAAGGTTTGATGCTGTATAAGTATAAGAGCCACTTCCACCTGTAGCTGCTGGAATGGTTTGTGTAGGATATAAAGTATTCACTGTACCATTAGCCAGATTTGTTGAGGCTAATACCAGTGGATCTCTCACTACAATAGTATAGTCTTTTGTAATGCTATTCCCATTAAGATCAGTAGCAGTTACATGAACAGGGAAGGTTCCTTTTTGCGTTGGTGTACCAGTAATTTCTCTTGTTGTCTCATTAAAATCTAATCCCGGAGGAAGATTCGTAGCAGTATATGTATAAGGAGTGGTACCACCACTAGCTCCTGGAATTACCTGCGTGGGATATAATGTATTTACAGTTCCATTAGGTAAAAGCTTATCAGAAAGACTCATTCCTTCTGTAACTTTTAAATTAAAAATAGCATCAACAGCACAGCCTTTACTGTCAGTTGCAGTAATTGTAAAACTATAATCAGCAGGTGCAGCTGTTGGAGTACCACCTATTGTACCATCGGCAGAAAATGTTAAACCTGCAGGCAGGCCAGATCCTGCTGCCAACTTATAAGTGAACGTTGGTGTTCCACCTGTAGCCAGCGCAATTTGTTTTGAATAAGATGAACCTGATGTTGCATTAGTTAAAGCACTAGCTGCAAAAACGATTGCAGGGTTTACATTTACTTTAACAGGGAAACGTTCTGCATTTACACAAGTGCCATTACTTACTTCTATGAAATAGGTTGTTGTTTCTGTTAATCCAGATGGAGAATAGCTATTTCCTGTAGCCAATGCGACACCACCTGTTGAATTAGCAAACCATTTAAGGCTTGTACCGCCAACAGGCGTTGCAGTGAAAGTATTTGTGCTACCAGAACAAGCATTGAAACCTCCTGCAGGAATCGTTGGGTTAGGGTAAATTACCTGTGCACCATAAACATCAACGGTAGTTAAAGCAGTTGCTACTGCACCCAAACGAATTTCGACAGCATCATATGCTGCACCAGCTGGAAGGGTTGCTTTAAAACGGTTACCGCTTAACAGGCTTAAATGTAAAAGACCTGAATTCAGAGGATAGCTTTTAACTACAGCGCCATTGCTCATCACATTTATAGTCACACCACCCAGCAAATTAAGATCAGCCAGTCCACCTGGGATTGCTAAATCCAAACGGATGCTATCTGTTGCAGCACCTGCACCTGGAAAAAACAAACGTTGATAAACCTGACCACCCACACCTAATGTAAGGCGAAGGCTGGAAAATTTAGTAGGATCTGAATTTATTGCATTTGCACCATTTTCAACACCACATAATACACAAAGTAAACCTTCAACGCCACTTCCTTGTGCATTTGGAACGTTACATGCTGATCCAGGGTTAATATCAGTTACTGTTACAGTAACCGGTATACGGGCAGCACTAACGCAACCTCCTGCATTTTGTATTTCTGCATAATATATAGTAGTTGTATTTAAAACCGGAGTTTTAAATACAGCACCAGTAAATACAGCAGTCCCACCTGTTGAAGCAGCATACCATTTTACGGTATTACCCGTACTCCCTGCTTCAGGCGACGCTGTAAGTGTTGCGGTTTGTCCTTTTGTGATTTCAACATTGGATAAAGCAACAGTGGCATTGGCTGGTATTGGATTTACCGTTACATCAACTTTGGTACGTACGCTAACACAAGATTCAATAAAGGTCTCTACATAAAATGATTTGCCGATAGTTAAAGCCGGAGTAGTAAAACTATTACCAGTTAAAAGAACATCCCCACCTGTTTCCTGATCGAACCACCTATAAGATTGTCCTGCAACAGGAGCACTAACTGTTAATGTTACCTGACCACCGCTACAAGTTGGAAGTGGTGTATTGACAATTGGCAATGTTGGATTTTTGACTGTAATAGTTATTGGTTTACGGTCACTTTCAAATTGACATCCTGGTCTTTTTCCAGTCACATAAAACTTATGAGTTCCGGTAGTAAGATTTGTAGGAGTAAAGCTTGCTCCTGCTATGCCTGTTCCACCACTCGCTTGTGTATACCATGTATATATTACATTTGCTTCTGGATTCTCAATATTTAAAACTACGCCATCATTCAAACATGCAATGCCAGATGCTGAACTGACATTATTTACTTTAATAGATACGGGTAGTGACATAACACGTGAAACTTCGTGAAGATTTAATGCTGCCAATACACTGGCTACACCTCCCATTCTCAACTGAACTCTATCAAAAGGTTCCCCCGGTGAAAATGTTAGTATACCTATGTTACCTCCGGGATTCAACAACCTTAAACTAAGTAAACCTCCAGAATTGTCTATCAAACCATTGCTGACATTTCCTTTAAAAGTCTCAATACTTATTGAATTAAGCAGATTTACAGAAAGTAGTGCATCAGTTGTTGAGACCAGCATTCTAACAGAATCCTTAGCAGATGATAAGCCAGGAAATATAATTGTCTGCTGTGAATAGCCAAGAACTCCTACTGCTGCTTGTAAAGTTGAGAAAGTAGCATCTGAACCATCTATCGCATTTAATGGATTGGCAACCCCACCCAGACCGGCAATATTTCCGGATATTCCATGCAACTCATCTATAGGTTTATCACAGTTAGCATTTGTTGCATCCTTTAAATAATATGCATCGTAAACTTCTATAGTTGCTCCTACATTGATCAATCCCCCATCTAGTGTTACCCTTACCCCAGCAAAAGCAACTCCAGGTGTAATAAATATTTCCGTTTGATTACCTACTGCTAAAAGTGTTAATAAGCCAGAGTTACCATCCATTTGCGGTCCTACTAATGCTCCGGAAGCATTTATGGCCTGAATTTTAACTCCTCCCAAAACATTGGCGGTTAAAAGCTTTCCGGTAGTACCTATTTTAACAACAACTTCAGTATTACCAGGTATATTATTGTTGTCAAACTTAAGGTTCTGATAAATGGTCGGTCCTACTAAACCTACAGGCAAATTTATTGTAGACTTTGTACCTGGTTTACCATCTGCGGCATTGCCTGCAGTTGCAACATTACACAATAAGCATAAACCAGTTGTACTACTGTTTTGTGAAGTTGCATAAACACGTTCTTTTGCTTGTCCATACAATTTTTCACTAAATAGCGTTATAGTTGTAAAACAAAATAGAAGAAGTAACGATTTTTTAAATATTTCGAACAGAGTAGATGTTCTTTTCATAGGAGATTGATTGAGGATTACTATAATTATCCTACAATTTTAGGTATAGATTGTATCCTATGCTCTGTTCGAATTGTTCATTTCTCATTCACTACAGCATGATTTCTGTTCATTCTGTTCATTATTGAATTTAAGGTTAAAAGTTATTCACAAAAATCGGCCTCTAAACACCTGTAGACGAGGTTTTTGGCAAAAACCCATCCTTTCCGTTCATTTTTCAACCTGAAAACCTCTGTTCATTATTCCTATTAAAGCTATATATTCGTTTTGGTTGTTATTTAACGCTCACTTATAAAGTGTATGGATGAAATATCTATCTTAAATGAACTCAAGGGATTAATCCTAATCAAAAATGGAATTAGGACGGTGACCCCGGCTGATTGTAAACGGATATCTATTGAAATCAGTAGAACATTGAATAAGAATGTTAGTGAAACAACAATCAAGAGATTGTTTGGCTTTGCTGAAGTGAAACATAATTTCTCAAAATTCACAATTACAACGCTGTCTGAATATGTTAGTGGGGAAAACATTGAATCCGGAGGTACAGGTAAAAATATCATTCCCGCATCCTGGATTGATGTCAAGAAAAAAGTACTCAAGATCACAGACTTTGCTTTAAAAGGAATCAAAAACAGATCTGGTATGCCTTATGAAATGACCATAAGCAGAAAATTCGCTGAATATGATTTTGATGATTTTTTTCAAAGTGAACATAGCTTTACAGCATTCGTTGCACAACCTGGATATGGCAAAACTATTCTATTGAGTCACCTTGCCGAGAGCTTCGCCAGAAACAATACTTCTATTTATAGAGACTCCGCTCTCCTGTTTTTACAGGCCTATAGTTTTTTCAATGTTGAAAACCCTACCTTTAATTTTGAAGACCTCTTAAAAGCCGTGCTTAATATCCCTAAAAGGGATAGTCTTATGACTTATATAGAAGAAAATCATAAGAAGACTAAAGGGAAACTCGTTATCGTATTAGACAGTTTTTCAGAACTTCCTTTAAAAAAGGAATCAATGAAACAACTTTTCGAAAGTATAATAAATTTCATTTGTGCAATTGAACATATTAGCTCTATTAAACTAGTCATAAGCATGCGATCTGCTACCTGGTCATGGTTCTATGATTTGTTCAGACATTCTGCTTATTTAAAAGCAAAATGGTTTCCTGGCAACTACTTTAACATAAATGAGCCTTCAAATGTGCCACCATTAACAGAGAAAGAAATAGACCTGATTATCTCTAAAATTGATGGGCTGAACAGCAAAGAAATTAATCCAAACCTTAAAGCGCAACTTAAGTATCCATTTCATATCCAATTATATCACCAATTAAAGGAAGAAGATCCTTCTTTTAATTATTCGACAAATATTACTTTCCACGAATTAGCATCCAGATTTATCCAGGAGAATATCTATAGCTCTAATTATTATACAGAGAAGATTCTATTTCTTAAAAAAATAATCCAGCTTACAGATTATGGCAGAAACGGGACGTCAATTCAAAAGGACAGCCTAATTGGAGAGCTGTCAACATTCAAAAATGCTTATACTGAATTGCTTTCAGATGGCATAATAATGGAAGAGAAACGGTATGAAGATTTTCATCCTCGGGAATTCGTTCTGTTTATACATCCTCATATATTTGAATACTTCCTATTTGTTGAACTCCTCGAAAAATTCAATTTACAAGTAGACGAAAAATTCTTCTCCTACATCCAAACTGAATATGAAAATGTCAATTTACGTTTTCAATTACTACAATGGGCTGTCCGCTTCGTAATTAGAATTGGAGATTTTAAAGTCCTGAACTGTATTTTTGATTTCCCATTCGGTCATTCTGAACATAATTACTTAACTCTTTTCATTGCAGAAAATTTAAAGTATAGATCCAAATATAGCAGCGATACCCTATCTCTGTTAAAGGCCAACAAAATTCACGAAAGAATTATTGAAGATATGAAGCACTTTGACTTTGTTGACTCATCATATAAAGAGACAATTGAGGTTGCCATTGACATTTCTGATTCCAATGAGCATACATTGCTTTATCAGTCTCTTCTTACCATAATGGATGTAGTAAGCCTGAACCAGAAGAAAATACATAAGCGAATGATGATTTTAAATCGGATCAGCTGTTCAAGCTGGGAATTAAGTCCCCACGAGATTCTACAACTGATTTATTTAAAAATCACTAATAATCCCACTGATTTAAACGACCTGATGGAAGATGTAGAAAGTTTACAATATCCATTTGGAGAAGACAAAAAGCCGCTTACAACCAAACAAGGAATTACTTACTTTTTGAATATCCTACTTAATATGTTCTATGGATCTGACGAAAGAAATATTGAGCTTTTAGAGAAAATCATCAAAGCACATCCTGAAGAATTTTCAAAGCGTTCAGTCTTCAGTATCTTAATGATAAATTTCCTCACATTACAACTTTCAAGATTCAGACCAGGTCCAAAAACAGATAAACTGGAGAGGATCCTTGTTCTTATTCATGAAAATAAAGAAAGATTTAGAGTTTCACAGAAAGCAGAGGCAATCTTTAAAATGACACAGGCTTTTCAACTTAGAAATAAGGGAAAAAATGTTTTAGCAGGCGAAAAATGTCAGGAATGTATCGTTTTTTTCAAAGAGAACAATTTAAACTTAAATTGCATCCTCATTTACGACCTGATGATTGACATCTACACTGATCTTGAAAACCTTGCTAAGCTGAATGAATATAAATATGAACGTCTTTGTTTTATGGAAGAACATAACATTTCAAAAAATATATTTTCTATATCAAAAGAGCCAATAGGCATCAAACATTCATAAAAAAGGGCCTTTTTAATAAAAGGCCCTTTTTTATGAATGGATCTATAGTTATTTCTTATATTCAGCAGCCAATTTTAATGCATTGTATGCATTTACAATTCCTCCTGTAACACATAAATCAGAAAAAGGAACAGTCTTAACATCCGTTTCAGTCCTGATTTCTACAGACTGATTAACCTTAACAACAGATTTAAGGATGATATCTTTAACCTCTACTGCTTTTAACTTTGGATAGTATGAACGAATAAGGGCAGCTAATCCAGCTACAACAGGGGCAGCCATACTTGTACCACTTAATTTCTCATATTTTGATCCCGGTACAGTAGAGTTAATATCTACACCAGGTGCAAAAACATCAACTTTAGTTTTTCCATAGTTAGAAAAATTAGCCTTTATCTGGCCATCATTTGTCCATGCAGACGCTCCCACCGTTATCCACGAAGCAGCTTTGCCACCACCCAAATATTCAGGATCAGGAAAGTTAGATTCAACTTCCAGATTATTATTATCGTTACCAGCAGCATGTACTAATAATACATCCTTCGAAACTGCATATTTAACAGCCTCATCTACAATTGCCTTATCCCAGGAATATGATTTCCCAAAACTCATATTGATTACTTTAGCACCATTATCAACTGCATAACGAATAGAATTAGCAACATCTTTATCGCGCTCATCACCGTTTGGGGTATTTCTTACCCCCATAATAATCACATTATTAGCGACCCCTTTAATACCAAGATCATTGGTACGTACAGCACCTATAATCCCTGCAACATGAGAACCATGTCTTGCATCAGGACCAGTAACATCATTATTGCCATAAAAGCGCTCTTTACTATTGTTTGGATCATCTCCAACAATTCCCCGAGGATCATAGTCAAGATTCAGATTATAATCAACCTGTTGCTTGTAATGATCATATCCTGGTTCAATCTGCTTTTTATAAAAATCTTCGAAACTGGTATTTTTTAGCTGATTAACCAAGATTCTCTGAATATTGGTTTCCATATCATCTGAAGGCTTAAACGCCTCAAAATCTGCACGCGTAGGTTGATCTTTACCAATTTTCTTTACTAAGGCATCAATTGCATTTTTAATACCTGAAAAACGCTGTAATCCTATTTTCGCTTCTTCAAGTTCTTTTTCCAATTCAGCTTTATTCTTTTGATAAGCTTCAAATGCAGGTAATTCATTTGCTTTTACAGATGTAGCATCTGCATTCGCAAATTTCGCATTATCTCTTCTCACCAAACGCGTCAATTCCAATGTTTCATAGTTAATAGAACCTTTTGATGAACCTAAAAAATTCCAGCCATGTACATCATCTATATAACCATTCTTATCATCGTCTTTACCGTTACCAGCCTTTTCTTTTTTATTTACCCAGATAACTGCTTTCAAATCTTCATGGGCAATCTCAACACCACCGTCAAGCACCGCCACAATAACTGGTACAGATTTCTTACCTTTTAAAAGTTCATTATATGCTTTTTCTGTACTTATACCAAATGTAGAATCTGCTTGCAAATCCAGATTCTGCCAATTTGGCTTCTGGGCAAATGAAGCAAATGGCATAGCAGCCAATAACGCTATGCACCATCCCTTACCGCCGAAAAATGTCATGACATTCTTTTTCATAGTTTTTCAATTTTTGACAAAGTTAATTAAATTCTGGCCATACATATCAGGAGAAATAATTCAATCTTATCATAAATACAGCGTAAACGCCTTAAAAAACGATCGCCGCAAGAATTTATTTCTATGCGGCGATTGTGTATTAAAATTGTTATAAAATGTCCTGTCCTACAGGAACACATTAACTTACCAATGTATCATCAGTTTCTCTGGCAATTACGTCGGCAATTGATGTTTGGGCTAAAACTTTTAACGTAGCATTTCTTACATCAATAAATGTCTTTCTGATACCGCAGGTTACCTCATCATGGCATTCGTCACATTTACGGTAAAACTTTAAACTAGCACAAGGAACCATCGCGATAGGCCCATCCGTAATACGAAGTATATCAGCCAGATAAATATCACGTGGATCTTTATTAAGACTATATCCTCCACCTGCACCTTTCTTACTATATAAGTATCCTGCATTACGCATATCCAACAGAATCTGTTCCAGGAATTTTCTGGGTATCATTTCCTGCTCCGCCAACCTCACTATTTGCATTGGAGGATTTTCCATATTTTTGCCAAGAGCAACCAGTGCCTTTATTGCATATTTCGTTTTCTTAGACAGCATACTAGCAAAGCTAAGAAAAGATTTACGGATTTGTATAAATTTTGAACTGACTGCATTCATTCCAACATTCTTTCATATCAGAGATTTAATGCTTCACATCGCTACACATTGTAGAATAATTCTACAATGTGCAACTTCACAAAAACAACAAAACAACTGAATACCAATCAATTAAGCACAAAAATCATTTATGGCATCATTCTGTATCAGATCTATTCGTAATTAATTTAGATAAGAACTTAAAATTATAAGTATGAAAAAGATCATTTTATCTGCAGCGATCCTGGCATTTGCTGGATTAACCACAGTAAAAGCAAGCGACATCAAAGCTCCAATAGTTATCAGCACATTACAAGACAGTGTAACTAAAACACCGGTTGAGGTGAAAGACCTTCCGGATCCGGTTAAGGCTACTCTTTCTTCAGAAAAATATAAAGAATGGATTCCAACTGCAGCATTCCTTGTAACAAAAGCTGACAAATCAGAATATTATCAAGTTGACGTTAAAAAACAAGAAGAAACTGCTTCTTTAAAAATAGGAAAAGATGGAGTAGTTATTGAATAATCCCTATATCCCTTAATAAATAACAATTAAACACCTTATAAAAGCCGGATTTCGTCCGGCTTTTGTATTTTTGCTGTATCTAAGCGAAATCCTATGGCAAAAATACTCATCATTGAAGACGATTCTACTTTCTCTCAGGTACTGGAAGGCTTTCTTGCAAAACATGGTCATGAAGCTCATGTTGTAAATGATGTAAAAAAAGCTTTTAAGATAACTGATGAACAAAGTTTTGATCTGTTACTTATAGATTATCGTTTACCAGATGGCACTGGCTTAGATATTCTTTCGCACATTCTTGAAAAGGGTCAGGCCCAGCCTGTAATTATCATGACCAGCTTTAACGATGTCCGCACCGCTGTAAAATCTATTCAGCTGGGTGCATTTGATTACATTACCAAGCCTGTTAATCCGGATGAGCTGTTAATGATCATAAAAAATGCACTTGGTAAAAAGGAAAAAGGGAAATCTGGAAGATCTGTAGAGCATACAGATGCTATAAAAGGTAAAAGTGCAATTGCTGACAAGCTTTATGAGCACATTAATCTGGTTGCCCCAACCGACATGTCGGTCATCATCCAGGGTGAAAGTGGTACAGGTAAAGAATATGCTGCCCGTGCTTTACATAGCCAGAGTAAGCGAAATGATAAGCCTTTTATTGCAATTGATTGTGGGGCACTTTCAAAAGAACTTGCTGCGAGTGAATTATTTGGTCATACAAAAGGCGCCTTTACAGGTGCTTTAACTGATAAAAAAGGGCAATTTGAAGCGGCAGATGGTGGTACTCTGTTTTTAGATGAGGTTGGTAATTTAAGTTATGAAGTTCAGGTAAAAATGCTTCGTGCCCTTCAAGAAAGAATTATACAACCACTTGGTAGTACTAAGTCTGTTAAAGTTGATGTAAGAATCATCACAGCTACAAATGATGATCTTAAAAATAGTGTTGCTAATGGATCATTCAGGGAAGATTTATATCACCGCATCAATGAATTCAAAATACAGTTACCTGCACTGAGGGAACGAGGAAAAGACATCGAGCTATTTATTAACCATTTCGTGAAACTATCAAACCAGGAGCTGGACAGAAATGTGCAACATATTTCGACAACAGCAAAAGATCTGTTACTGCAATACGACTGGCCAGGCAATCTACGTGAACTAAAAAATGTGATAAAGCGAATGGTTTTACTAACCCCCGGCGAGACTGCAGATATAGATTCACTTCCTGATGAAATGATCGTATCAGTAAATCAAGTACCAAGACCCAATACTTCAGACCTTAAAGCCATCAATGAAATCAACGAGAAAGCAATGATTATTGAAACCCTTGTAAAGGTTAAATACAATAAATCCAAAGCGGCCAAACTACTTAACATTGACCGGAAAACATTGTATAGTAAAATGGAACGTTATGACATCGAATAATAAATCAACTATTATTACTCTAATTGTTTAAGCAATGATCTCAGTTGCTTTAACAGCTTCTCTATCCTGCCTTTTTTACCCTCATCCAGTCCCTCTGCAGCAATATCAATCTCCACTTGCCTGAACGATGCTGCCAGACCTTTTGAGCCAATCTGTGCTATTCTTCCAGCCATTCTATGCACAAGCAACCTTACCTGATCCTGTTCGTTAATCCTTAAAGCTTCCTGAATTTCACTGGTATCATTTATGCTATCTTCAGTAAACCTCAATAATACACGCTGGAGCTGTTCTTCATCACCGAAAGTCATCCTTTTCAGATTACTCAAATCAAGGTCAACGTCCTCATTACCTTCATCTGAATCTTCTTTTAAATCCTGAACCTCCGTAAACACAGATAAAAGTTCTTTTTCCTTAAAGGGCTTCATTAAAAGACCATCAAAGCCACTGTTTAAAAGCAGTTCTCGTTCATCAGGTAATACCTGAGCTGTAATGGCAAAAATCTTTACATCTGCCCCTACCCTTTCCCTTAACAAACCACATAATGCAATGCCATTCATTTCCGGCATTCGCATATCCATAAGTACGTATTTCACCCTCCTATCCCATTCTGCAGTCAGCAGTTGTGATGGGGAACTGAACAACTTGCAGTCAATTCCATTCTTTTTAAAAATGATTTCACACAAATCAAGAATCAACTGGTCGTCATCTACAACCCAAACTTGTCCATTGTATACGCGCAATGCTTCTGTAGTATTTTCATCCTGAGGTGCATCAGCGATTTTAAAAGTCAGGTAAACCGTAAAAATACTACCTTCATCTTTCTTGCTTTTAACATAAACCCTACCTCCTTGCTGTTCAATAAGTGATTTGATAATTGTTAATCCCAATCCTGCTCCTGCTTTATTCAGCTCTTCATTTTCTAAGGAATTAACCTGTTCAAACTCATTAAATATCTGTTGGCTTTCAACTTCAGTAAGCCCTATTCCAGTATCCTTTACCATGAAAGTAAAGTGCAGAAGTTCACCTTGTCTTTTATAAAAAGCAGATAGAGTAACCTCACCTTTACTGGTAAATTTTATCGCATTCCCTAAAAGGTTATACAAGATTTGCTTTAGCCTGAAAGGGTCACCTTCAATATAATTCAACCCTGGTAAATCAAATTCTGTATTCAGTTCAAGTGATTTCTTTTCCGCCTGCTGTCTCATTACAGAAACTACTTCATTCAGCAGTTTTATAATATCAAAAGCTTTGTCCGTAAAAGTAAATTTACCAGAAATAATCCGGTTGTAATCCAGCACCTCATTCACAATTTGCAATAAGTGTGTGGAGGAATTATAGATTGCATCTATATCTTTTTTCTGAGGAGACTTTTCATTTTTAATGATCTCAGAATAGCCAATAATAGACTGCAATGGAGTTCTGATTTCATGACTCATATTAGAAAGAAACCTTTGTTTTGCCATCCCATGATACTCGGCTTCATCTTTTGCAGCTTCCAGCTCCACTCTGTATTTATTACTTTGAGTAATATCTGTTAATATGAAATATAATAGCAAAACTGTTAAAAAGAAAAATACCAGCATGATAATGCTTATGGTATTGATACCTGTATTTACCACATTTTTAGCCTGAATTCCATTAAGTTCAATCTGGGCTACCACTTCACTCTCTACCTTTCTTAAAACATCCAGCATCTGGCTCACCAAAAGGTTATTTGCATTGGTTAAAATAGCTTCCCTGGTTAGGAAACTTTCATTTTTAAGTCGCTGTTCCTTTTCAATTTCCTTTAAAGATTGTTCCAGATTTCTGGTCATGCGGTCTTCGGCCGACAAAGCAATTGTATCTCTTTTTACGCTTTCTTCATTTACAATTTTTAAGGAATTATCCTCTTCATTATTTTTTTTCTTACCAAACAGCCTGCTAAAAAAACCCTTCTGCCTTTCCTGTTCTTCTGTGGGGTATACAGTTGTGGTTGATGTTTTCCGCTCGGTGGCAACAATTGTACTATCGCCTTGTTCTGAACCTTTGGCTACCATTGCACTCAGACTCTTAACCTGCGAAGAAAAAGACTTATTATTTATAAGGCGCTCTCTTACTTTGAGATAATTTATAAACTGCTTATCTCTTTCCCCCAAGAGTTTTTTTATGGTCAGAATACGGTCCAGCTGTAAAGAATCAGCAGCATATAAACCGGCTAAAGTATCCAGTACCAGTCGCAGTTGTCCGGACTCTTTAAACAGTTTATTATAATTTCCAGGATCATTAAAAGCCTGTTTTTTCTGTAGCTGGTCAAGACTGCTTATTTTCCTTGAAATGGCATTTACCACTCGCAATCTTTCACTTGGAGCGTTAATATTCTCGACCGTAGTCAACATTTCCTTAAAAGCCATCTTACTTACCCCCCAGGCCATAAACAAGGCACAGCAAGCCAATAGCAAAGCAATAATGATTTTTCCTTTTATGGCTTTAAAGAAAATTTTAGGGGATTTACTATTCATGTTTGTTAATTAAAAACGGCAATAATCAGAGTTTAATACCGCAGTCCTATAAAAAACAAAAAATATGCTACAAATATAATGGATTATAAAGAACCTAGAGATCTTACAGCTTTTAAGAAGTCCCATGTTTTTTTAGTTGAACCATGTTTTTTCTCTTCAACCAGAAGCCTGGCAAGCTCTGTAATACGTGCATTATTTTCGCTAACCGTTCTATCTCCAAGAGCCATTAATTTCTCAATATTCGATGCACTGGCAGCATCGAGGCCTTCCTTAATACTCTCCAGACTATTAGGTTCTACACGGATATAATTTTCTATCCTTCCGGCAGAGCGAAACAGCTGCTGCAGAAAAAAATCACTGGTTTCTGCAACACCACTCATCATAATATCCAGAATTGCTGGTACAATAGCCATGGCGCTACTTTTTTTAAAGTGCTCATAATCATATGATCTTCTGGATCTCCCCGTACCTAGTGACACTAAAAATATATCGTTAATACGAGTTTGATTAAAAGCCCGGGTAACTTCTATTAAACCACTAAGCGCAGGATTTGTTGCAAAAACACCACCATCAAGTAAAGGATAACGTACATTGGCAATAGAATGGATTTCTGCAACACTAAAATAGGTAGGTGCAGCAGATGTAGCCCGACACACATCTCTTAAATAAAAATCCCTTGCATCACCTCTGGCAATAGCCGATTGCTGTCTGAAAAAATGTGTTTTCCTAAGTTCAATATTATATGCACTGATGATACAAGGCTTAATAAGCTCACTAAGCTTGGTATCACCAAAATAATTATTCAATACACCTTCAAAAATAGCACTGTTATAACGTTCACCTGCAAGTCCGAATTTAGCCCTTATTCTTTTAAAAAAGCTCATTTTAAAAATCTCATTCCCATGCTCCAGATATAGATCTAAAGCGGCTTTAGCAGAGAAACGAGGCCTTGTTGGATCAGATTCCGAAGGACATAATAATAAACAGGTAAGAATACCTCCAGTACTGGTTCCAGCAAAAAAATCAAAATAATCAACAATCGCTGCATCAGGATCTTTACTCACCCTCTTTAACTTCTCTTCGAGGGCGACTAAAATCATTCCGGGAATAATTCCTCTTATTCCACCTCCGTCTATCGATAGGATTTTCTTCATAACACCAATGGGCTTGTTGGTAAATATAAGTTTTCTGCTAGAATAGTTTAATGATTGGCCATATATATTTAATACATAATTCCGACTTTTAGCAGTCATCTTAACCTATTATGTCCAATCTAAAATCATTGTTTCTATTGCTCATGATATGTATTCATACAACTTCAAAAGCAATTAAAATTGACAAGCATAAGTCTGATCCTGAAATAATGGTTGCTAAGTCCGCTACACATATTGCAAAAATAACAAATAACCAACTGGTTATTATCTCCGGGAGCACTTATAGTTTTACTGTTGACACGCCAGAAGACAAAGGATTAGTTTCTACAGGTATTGATGTAAAACAAATAGCAATGCAGCTAAGGTCTAAAGATGGTTCAGTTCAAAAATACAGGATTACCAATAAAGATGGAACTGACAAAAATGAGGGAGAGATCCTAAATGGCGACCAACTTGTAGTTACTTCTGCAGATGGAAGGGCTACCAAAGTTTATCAGATTATCACCAAAGCAATGGCCATAGCCAGTGAACTCTCTCTATTACATTCTAAGGCTACACTTAACACCAGTAATGATTTAACATTATTCTTTACCGCCGGACAAAGGACACCTAAGGCGAGGGTTCAGTTATTTTTACCTGCAGGAATTGAAGTCACCCCAGAAAACACCACCGTGAATGTGATTGGGCGAGGCACTGTTAAATTAAAGGATCTGAACACACAATCTATAGGTCGTTTTGGTGCTAACTATTCCTATTCTAAGGTCGGAACTTTCACCATCAGAAAAAAGAATGAGGGTGGCTCTATCCTAACTTTTAACGATTTAGATCTGAGACCTTCAAACGGCCCTGATTTAATACTGACCATTCAAAATGTAAAGCTGAAAAAAATTGGAGAATATGCTTTTAGCAGCAGCTACACCACCTCCGAACCAGAAATTTTAAACAGTCCAACAACTGGCAGAGCTAACACAATACTTAAAGTAACAGCAACAGTTTCGAGCTTTGAAAGGATTGTAAGCAGAGAACTTCATTATACTGAACATGCAAACCGATACACCTCAGCTAGTTTTAAATGGGGAATTAACGTTGATATAAAGCACTTTAAATTGCTACAATCCGTAAACAACGGTAAAAATTGGACGGTTGCCAGAGCCGTAATTGATACTAAAAAAGCAACCGCCAAAGTATCGGGCTTACTACCTGATACATTATACATGTTTAAGCTTGATATTAAACATGGTCCAAACAAAGGTTTATCAAATGAGCTCAGATTTTATACCGGAAAGATAGATGTTAAACACTTTGGTGCAAATGGCAATGGGCAGGCGGATGATACACAAAAAATTAATGATGCCATTGATTCTCTAAATAAAATGGGTGGTGGTTCTCTTTTATTTAGTGCCGGAACCTATAATGTAAGAACTGTCCATTTAAAAAGCAATGTTTACTTATTTATCGATAAAAAGGCGATTATTGCTGCACTAAAAGGTGCAGATCCGCCAGAGAGAACCTGGTTTAGTGATAAGAAATATCGTTCAGGCTTATCCCCGACGGATATCGGTCCATATGCTGATCCGGAAAACTACATGACCAAGCAGGATGTTGGTCATCATTACTTCAGGAATACTATGTTTTTCGGGGAAAGATTAGACAATGTTAAGATTATTGGAAACGGCTTAATAACCGGTAATGGAAACCTGGTTACAAGCGATAAAGTTATGAATAATCCAGTGGGTCATCGTGCAGACAAAATGTTCACATTAAAATTATGCAGCAATCTGGAAATTGGTGGCATCTACCGCCCTGAAGATCTTTGGTATGACGCTGAGATTGATGAACCTTACTATATTGGCGAAGATGGCAGTAAAATAACAGACCTGGGTAATATGTTACAAATTGACCAGGCTGGCCATTTTGTTTTACTTGCCACCGGCACAGACAATATCTATGTCCACAATACTTATTTTGGCAAAAACAATCAAGGAAATGCCCGTGACATCTATGATTTTATGAGCTGCAACAACGTTACAGCAAACAATATCTATTCGAAAGTCAGCTCTGATGACATCATCAAACCAGGATCAGATTGCTCTTTGGGTTTTACAAGACCTGCAAAAAAATACATGATCAGAAATATCATTGGTGACACAAACTGTAACCTGTTTCAGATTGGATCGGAAACTGCAGATGACATAAAGGACGTATGTATAGATAATATCTATGTACTCGGCGCAAATAAGGCTGGTTTCTCTATATCAACAAATGACGGAGCACATATTAGTGATATACACTTGAATTGTGGACATACAGGAAAGCTTCATTCTCGGTCCAAAATGTATAGAACACGAGCTCCTTTCTTTATTTCTATTTCTAACCGCGGTCGTATTATCGGAGCTAGTGCCGGCAGATATACTTTTACTGAAAATGGCAAAAAACATGATGAATTACTCATTAAAGATGTAAACATTGGAAAGGTTGAGAACATTATCATAAATGGTATAGATATTATGGAGGTATATGGAGGAAGCTCTTATAGCAGTAAAAATAGCCGCTGGAATACATATAATGAGACTCAAAACAAAGCTACCCCGATCATTGCCGGCTATAAATTACCGGAGACAGAAACAGTTACTGATGGCCTTGATTTCAAACTTCCAAATGGACTGCATACAGGTTACATCAAAAACATTTCATTTAATGATGTGCATATCCTGGTAAAAGGTGGGAACCCGGTCTCAGATGTAGAGACATTAGCTCCAGAGCTGGGAGTTGGACAATACAACGTAGGAAATCTTGGTGTACAGCCATCTTATGGAATATGGGCCCGACATGTTAAAGGACTTAAGATCGAAAATAGTTCATTTAATTACGAAAAGCAGGACAGTAGATATGCGATCTTTCTAGATGATGTTATTGGCGCCAGTATGAATAACTTAAAAGTAGTTCAGGCAAATGACAACCCTGTTGTGATTAAGCTGAAAAACTCATCAGACATTGTCGCCGATAACATCATCTATTTTAATGATAAATGGGACAGCTCTACTATTAAATTACCAGCTATCAGACAAACAGAAAAGAGCTCTGCCGGATTTCCAAAGTTTTGATGAGAACAATAAACATCGAATCGTTTATTCTTTGCAAGTAGCAGAATCAAATGTGAATCTTCCTTTCTCGAAATCAATAGGCTTTCCTTTTACAAAATAAGATTTCCCCATACTGGTTTCTATTTGTCCGACACCAAGAATGAGCTTACCGTCTTTTTTTAAAAAAGCTAAAGGATTTTTATACATGGTTTTATTTTCAGTACCAATTTTGAAAGTATAATCGACAAATAGCGTATCCCCTTTGTAGGCTCCAGCCAATATTCCATCATTCTTCCCTTTATCTACATAATTGATCAATAAATGGCCTGTAATTTTACCACCTTCAAATGTCTCTAGTTCTAAATTTGCTGTATCTTTCCCATCAATAGCAATAAAACACTCCTTATGAATTGCGCTATCTTTTAATTCAGCACTTTTTTGCTCTGTCTGATTACAACTAAATATTAAAGGCAAGGCTAGGAACGATAAATAAAGAATTGGATTTTTCATCTGTTTAAATGGCTTATGGTGTAAAAGTAATAAAATTAATTATCTATGAACCTCAACGGGTGCAATAGGCTTATGCTGTGCAGGTGCTGCTTTTGTATCTTGATTGCATTTCCCTAATAGTGTGTAGATCACAATAAAAATAATGATTGTGGATAAACAGCCACCTCCCAGTTTCTTAGCTCCCCAACCAGCAATGATAGCTCTAAAGAATTTATTCATAACGCAATTTTAAGGTTTAACAGCTTATCTCTTAAATTGTTTTACTGAACAGTTTTTTATAATGATAAGGATTTATTTATCTCCTTAGTCATAAGATTTTCTGTAATTTGAGTATAATATGTGGGAACAATTATTCAAATTTAATCAAACTGGCAGAGCCTGGCATCTACCTGTTGTAGCAGGCCTTTGCGTTGCTATCCCATTATTATTAGGTTTGCTCTATAATGATATTGGAGCAGGTAAAACAGCCTCAATCGGAGCACTTGTAATCTTATACATCCAATCCAACAGATTGGTTAACCGTATGATGATTCTCATGATTTGCGGATTCGGATTCATCTTTTCGTTTGCTATAGGTCTAGTTTTTTCATTTAGTGCATGGCTGACACCTTTAATATTGGCATTTTACACTTTCGGCACTCATTATTCACTAAACCGTCTTGAATTAACCCGTCCACCTGGTAACTTTTTCTTTATCATGCTGGCTTCTATTGCAATTTCTTTACCTCACAACCCAGCAGGCATAGCAAACAACATCGGAAATTTATCTATTGGTGTGATGATCGCCTTTATTATCGCATTGCTTTACAGCGTCTTTGTATTACGAGGCAACAACAAACCTGACGTGATGGTTTTGCAAAAAAATCCGTATGTAAACATTACAGAGTCTATAATCTTTGCTGTTATGATTGGACTGGCGCTATTAACAGCCATCTTACTTAAACTAGAAAACCCTTATTGGGTTCCTATTTCATGTATGGCAGTAATGCAGGGAATAAGCACTAAACACATCTGGACAAGAGCCGCACAAAGAATTTTAGGTACTTTTATAGGCCTTGGTCTAACCTGGTTGATTTTACAATTGAACGTAACAACATTAGGAATATGCATAAGCATTTTTGTTCTTCAAACTATCGTTGAGTTCCTTGTTGTAAGAAACTACGGAATAGCAGTTATTTTTATCTCCATGTTAACAATATTCCTTGCTGAACCTAATATGAGCTTAATAGGGAACCCCAATCATTTAATAACAATAAGATTTTTTGATATCCTGACGGGAAGTATAATTGGAGCAATTGGTGGCTGGGTGTTATACCACGAACAAATCCATTTCTTCACAAAGAAACAACTTTTAAAGACCAGAGTTATCTTGAAAAGATACAAGCATTGATGTTATTTTATAAACTCACCTGGCTTATATCCAAATTGTCGCTTGAATGCGGTTATGAAGTGTTAAGGGTAATTGATAGCTTTTTATCGCACTATCCAATCATTAAGCGAATGTTTTGCCCATTACAAACATAACGAAGTTTTTTATGTGCTATAATTAACACCATTGGACATCGAATTGTAACAGATGTCACACAGAAACTGCCCTAGAACTGGTTTAACACTGGTTTCTTACTGCAAAAGCAGTAGCCGACCAGTAACTGACCAGTATCTGAGCAGTAACAGAGCAGTAGCAGGTATACGCTAAACCACTATTATTAATTAGCAGCAGGAAAATGTAACACACGATAAAACTAGGCTCAACTATATAAAAAATTTAAGCAATGGATATATTTATAAGGGAAACAAAGGATCTGATTACGGGGAACAAAACCCTTAAATGAAAAAAAGTTGGTATCCAGCAGCATCGCTTTAAACCAACTTTTCATTTTTTATGTAGCCCGTAGGGGAATCGAACCCCTGTTTCCAGAATGAAAATCTGGCGTCCTCACCCCTAGACGAACGGGCCATTTTATAAGGCGACTCACATTTCTGCTTATGCCTTTTTGGTAGCGGGGACCAGACTCGAACTGATGACCTTCGGGTTATGAGCCCGACGAGCTACCAACTGCTCCACCCCGCACTATATTGTTTTCGGAAGTCCATCCGACAAATGCTTTATCAGCATAAAAAAACCGCTCAACTTTTTATAAAGCGGTTATGTAGCCCGTAGGGGAATCGAACCCCTGTTTCCAGAATGAAAATCTGGCGTCCTCACCCCTAGACGAACGGGCCATTTTATAAGGCGACTCACATTTCTGCTTATGCCTTTTTGGTAGCGGGGACCAGACTCGAACTGATGACCTTCGGGTTATGAGCCCGACGAGCTACCAACTGCTCCACCCCGCACTATATACAATTCCATAAGTGCCTGTTAAATCCTTAACTCTTCTTCCGAATTGGAATGCAAAGATATAATTCGTTTCTTTGTAGTCCAAATTTATTTCAAAATATATTTTAATGTCACATAAAGCAGGATTTGTAAGTATTATCGGTAAGCCCAATGTGGGCAAATCTACCTTAATGAACGCTCTGGTGGGCGAAAAGCTTTCTATTATAACTCCAAAAGCGCAGACAACACGTCATCGCATTTTAGGAATTGTAAACGAAGAAAGCTACCAGATTGTTTTTTCGGACACGCCTGGCATCATAAAACCTCGTTATGGATTGCAAGATTCAATGATGAGTTCAGTAAAAGGTGCACTTACTGATGCTGATCTGATCTTGTTTGTTACAGACATTAATGAACAGCATGATGAGAATGATGTACTCGAAAAAATAATCAACACTACTATTCCGATGATTGTGCTGATTAATAAGATCGACAATGCAACGCAGGAACAAGTAGATGAAAAGATTACTTACTGGCAGGAAAAGTTAAACCCTAAACATATTTATGCCATCTCGGCACTTCACCAGTATAATCTGGATGGAATTATGAATACTGTTCTGGACTTTTTACCTGAACATGCCCCTTTTTATGATAAAGAAGATCTTACCGATCGTAATCAAAGGTTTTTTGTATCTGAAATCATCCGTGAGAAGATCTTTAACAATTACCAGAAAGAAATACCATACAGTACAGAGGTAATCATTACTTCTTATAAAGAAGAAGAAAACATTACCCGTATCAGTGCGGAAATTATTGTAGAACGTGACTCGCAAAAAAACATTCTGATCGGTAAAGCTGGTGCCAGTCTGAAAAAAGTAGGTACTGAAGCGCGTAAAGACATTGAGAAATTCCTTGATCAAAAAGTCTTCCTGGAAACTTTTGTAAAAGTTATTCCCGATTGGCGTAGTAAAAAGAACTACTTAAAGAGCTTCGGCTACGAGTAACGTTTCTACACAAAAAAGAAAGTAAAACCCGTCATTTCCACAGGGATTGTATATCTTTGTGACCTTTAAATTATTCGTATAAAACACCCATGGCAAATATTATTGCAATTGTTGGAAGACCTAACGTAGGCAAGTCTACCCTTTTTAACCGCTTAACCGAGAGTCGTAAAGCTATTGTTGATGATTTCAGCGGGGTAACACGCGACCGTCACTATGGCTTAGCAGAGTGGACTGACAAACAGTTCACCGTTATTGATACTGGTGGTTATGTAGCAAATTCGGAAGATGTTTTTGAAGCAGCTATCCGCGAGCAGGTTGTTATTGCCATTGAAGAAGCTACAGTTCTTCTTTTTATGGTAGACGTAACGACTGGCATTACCGATCTGGATGATGAGATTGCTCAATTACTTAGACGTAGTAAAAAGCCCGTATTCATTGTAGTTAACAAAGTAGATAATACTCAGCTACAGAATGATGCCACAGTATTTTACGGCTTTGGCCTTGGAGAAATCTACCCGATTTCTTCTATGACCGGCTCTGGTACCGGCGATCTGTTGGATGAAGTCAACAAACACTTCGAAGATACTCCTGAAGAAGAAAACACTTTACCGAAACTAACAATTGTTGGCAGGCCAAATGTTGGAAAATCATCTCTGATCAATGCCCTGATGGGTAAAGAAAGAAATATCGTAACTCCTATTGCTGGCACAACAAGAGATTCAATACATATACATTACAATCAATTCGGTCACGAATTTATGTTTATTGATACTGCTGGTTTACGTAAAAAAACCAAGGTAAAAGAGAACATTGAATTTTATTCCGTAATGCGCACCATTAAAGCGCTGGAAGAAGCCGATGTAGTGATCCTGATGATTGATGCAATGGAAGGCCTGGAGTCACAAGACGTAAACATATTCCACCTTGCTGAGAAAAACAAAAAAGGTATTGTGGTATTGGTAAACAAATGGGATTTGGTTGAGAAGAACAGCAAGACTTCAAACGTATTTGAAGATCAGATCCGTCATAAGTTACAGCCTTTTACAGATATTCCAATCATATTCACTTCTGCACTAAACAAGCAACGTATCTTCCAGGCCGTTGAAACAGCGCTTGATGTATATAAAAACAGAGGTAAGAAGATCCCTACATCGAAATTAAATGATGTGATGTTACCAATTATTGAAAAATATCCACCTCCTGCAACAAAAGGAAAGTATATCAAAATCAAATACATCACTCAGATCAATGGCACATCACCGATGTTTGCATTTTTCTGTAACCTGCCTCAATACATTAAGGAACCTTATAAGCGTTTTATTGAGAACAAGTTACGTGAGAACTTCGATTTCAGCGGAGTACCAATTCAGATCTATTTTAGACAGAAGTAAGAAAAGAGAGTTTATTGCAGACTGGCAACTGCCTGCTTCACCATATTATCACTTAGGTTTAATGCCCTGTAATAACCGGCATCACCTAGGTGATATTTGTATAAGAGCAATTTTATATCATTATAGATTAATGGCTTGCAAGCTACAAGTTGCCTTTGATCAATTACGATGTTCTTACTCTGAATATACTTCAGCAAATCTCTATAGTCATTATCACTGATCGTAAATGTAGCCACATTCTGATCTAACTCCTCTACATCATATCTGTGTCCCAGTACATCATAAACAAAATCAAATAAAACCTTTTTAGTAATTAGTTTATTATAAAACTTATTATAACCACTGGTATCAATTCTAACATAAATATCAGGTCGTATTCCACCCTGTACTATGGTTTTATTTTTCAAACTGTCTTTTAAGGTTTTATCAGCAGTTAACTCACCATCATTAAATCGATCATCGATCTCATTTTTATAGGCATTATATCCGTTTTTATATGACTTCTGAATACTTCTACCTTTAGGAGTATAATATCGTGCTATAGTTAAATTCAAAGCTGATCCGTCCCCAAAAGGAAACTGTTCCTGTACCAGGCCTTTTCCAAAAGAACGACGTCCAATAATTACTCCTCTACCCCAGTCCTGAACAGCACCAGCCAGAATCTCGCTGGCAGAAGCTGAGTTCTCATTAATTAAAACAGCAAGCTTTCCTTGCTCGAACTCGCCTCCACCAGATGATACATAATCGGTTCGCGGCTCGTGTTTACCCTCGGTATACACAATTAACTTGTTTTCCTGTAAAATTTGATTGGCAAGCCCTGTAGCAGCACTCAGATATCCACCGCCATTATCCCTCAAATCCAGTATCATCTTCTTCATACCCTTAGATTTAAGAGTACGTATAACCTCTATAAAATCTTTGTCTGTATCTGCACCAAATTTACTAATCCTAATATAGGCAGTCTCAGGATTCAGCAAATAAGCCGCATCAATGCTACTCACCTTTACCCGATTGCGATTTACCAGGAAGACAACTTGCTGGGCATCTTTTGCATGAAGAATCGTTAGCTTTACCGCTGTACCTTTTTTACCTCTTATCCGACCAATCATCTGTTCTCTGGGTAATGATTTACCACTTACCGTAACAGTGTCTATTTTTAATATTTTATCCCCTCTTCGAATTCCTGCCATAAATGCCGGACCATCTTTAACTACATTCGTAACTAACAAAGTATCATTCAAGATATAATATTCAATACCTATACCTTCAAAATTTCCTTCTAGGTTCTCAGACATTTCATTTGCTTTGGTAGGAGGTAGATAAACACTATGTGGATCTAACTTATGCAGCAAACTATCTATGGGCAAATGCTGAAGTGAATCCGCATTTACATCATCAACATACTTTTTATTGATGATATGGAGGATTTCATCTACCTTTTCTGTATGATTATTTACGAGTTGAACAGGTTTACTAAGCTGAAACCCCTGATCTTTTAAAAACTTATAGCCAAAGAACATCCCACCTATCAATGTAACCGAATAAGTGAGGGCAATTAAAATATTGGTACGGGTGTTCTTCTTCATGACTAAATGCACCGTAAAGTTATGAAATAACCTAGTTAATTAATAAACAAACGGCATTCATTTTTAAAAGTTTACCATTTTTCATCTTTTATTCCAAAAAGCAATAAATCGTCAAAGTATCGTAGTGTTTTTTCGCTTATATTTCTTCTTTATCAATAAAATGCCGATTTTTATAGATTCATTTTTCAACCAATATTTTTATTCGGGTAGTAAATAACACTGAATGCCTCCCGACAGCCTTACACGTAGAAAAAAAGAATATGATCAGAGTAACCGAGCAAGAATCTAAACATCATGACATTGACCAAATGTCTGTGATGGAGATTCTGAAAGGCATAAATCAGGAGGACAAACTTGTCCCTCTTGCAGTAGAGAAAGTACTTCCACAAATTGAAAAATTAGCTGATGCTGTAGCAGAGCGAATGAAAAAAGGTGGAAGGTTATTTTATATCGGAGCAGGCACCAGTGGCCGTCTGGGTGTTGTAGATGCATCTGAATGTCCACCAACCTTTGGTGTACCGTTTGATCAAGTGGTGGGTATTATTGCTGGTGGTGATACAGCGATCAGAAAAGCTGTTGAAAATGCAGAAGATGATGCCGACCAGGCCTGGATTGATTTACAGGAATTTGATATCAATGAAAAAGATTGTGTTGTTGGCCTTGCAGCATCAGGTACAACACCTTACGTAGTTGGAGGATTAAACACGGCTAATAAGAATGGTGTGCTTACAGGCTGCATTGTTTGTAATGAAGGTGGTCCGATTGCAGCTGAAAGTACTTATCCGGTAGAAGTGGTGGTTGGCCCTGAATTTTTAACAGGATCAACTCGCATGAAATCAGGAACAGCACAAAAACTGGTTTTAAATATGCTGAGCACGACCGTAATGATCAGATTGGGCAAAGTAAAGGGTAATAGAATGGTTGACATGCAGCTGACCAATCATAAACTTGTTGACCGTGGAACACAAATGGTTATGGCAGAATTAAATATCGACCATGATCAGGCTGCCGACTTGCTGCTTCGTTATGGCAGTGTGCGTAAAGCTGTAGAAGCGGGTAAATAATAAAGATTATGCATGAAATAGAACCTTTCTATCTTTGGCGCGATGATTACATTGCGGCTGAAGATGAACGTTCCCCTTTTTACAATACAGAATACTCCGAGTTTTATTTCGATAAACAGATGTATAACTACCTTATTCATCCTCAATGGGATGATTTTGGATCCGGGACCCTGTATTTAAAAGTGTTGTATGTTGATTACGACAGACATTATGCTATTATTGAATTTATGGGTGAATGGAATGATGCCATTGGAAATGACATTATGCTATTAAAACGCGAAATTCTGGAAATGATGATGGATGAGGGTATCAATAAGTTTATATTGATTGGCGAAAACGTATTAAATTTTCATTCTTCTGAAGAGGATAGCTATTATGAGGAATGGTTTCAGGAGGTTGAAGATGGCTGGATTACAGGCATTAACTTCCAGGAACATGTAATCAGAGAATTTAAACAAAATAATATTGATTACTATATCAATTTCGGCGGGCAACTTGACGATTTGGCATGGCGCACCTTAAAACCACTTCAATTCTTTAAAAAAATTGAAGAAATCCTGACAAAACGCCTGGGGGCATAGCTTTTGTATAACTAAAACAATTAGTACATTTAAAATAAAAATTAAAACAAATGGATAACAACAATCAAAACTGGTCGCAGCAGTCTGTTTTTGTAGAAGATATTACAGGTAAAGTAGCCAAAAAATTCTTTGCTAACGTGTTCTTATGGATGTTCGTGGCATTAACATTATCGAGTCTGGCAGCTTACTATATGGCGAGCACTCCTGAAATGATGAGCTATCTGATTAATCAGGAAACTGGTAAAATGGGAATGTTAGGTTGGGTAGCAATGCTTGCTCCTCTCGGCTTGGTCTTACTCATGAGCGCAGGAATGAGCCGTCTTTCATTCGGAGCATTACTTGGTGTATTTGTTTTATATGCTGTATTAACTGGAGTTAGTTTAAGCTTTATTCTACTTGCTTATACTTCAAGCTCAATCATGAGCTGTTTTATTGGCGCAGCGGGTATCTTTGGTATTATGGCTGTTATGGGCTATACTACTAACATTGACCTGAGTAAATTTGGCCCAATCCTGATGATTGGTGTTGTAGGTTTAGTTATTGCAAGTGTGGTGAATATGTTCATTCAAAGCGAAAACTTTAGCCTGTTCATGGCTTTTATCGGTATCGCTATATTTACTGCTTTAACTGCATATGATGTTCAGAAATTAAAAAGAATAGGCGCTGGTTTAGAAGAAAGTGGTGCTACAATGCAAGATACTGATTCTAAAAAATTAGCGATCATGGGTGCTTTATCACTGTATCTTGACTTCTTAAATATCTTCCTTTACTTATTAAGAATATTTGGAGACAGAAGATAATTCTTCAAAACTTACAAAGAGAAGCCCCCTGATCTAAACATCAGGGGGCTTCTCTTTAATTCTATCTAAATAATTACACGACTAATAGTAGTCGATCCTAGTCTAAATCGGCCCATGTAAAATTGACATTCTTACTCGGGTTTTCTTTTGCAATCCTTTTGCTATTGTTTTGCTATCCTTTTGCTCAGACCAATAGAAAAGCAATATTCGACTAAAGTGAAATCAATTAAAAACCTAAGGCTTACAACTCCATTAAACAATTGATTCACAGAATATAATTCTATTTTAAGACACAAACAGAGGGTTTCATAAAATTTTATATGCTTTGATCTCAGTTTTTTTGGAAATGACTGTTCTTTGTTGCACCTTTGTAATGCTTATAGAGAAAGACGGAGGGATTAGACCCTACGAAGTCTTGGCAACCTGTGCTTACAAGGTGCTAAATTCTACTGGAACCGGATAACCGATTCCCGAAAGATAAGTTGAATTCGTCACAACCCAGAATTCCGAATAAGCTTTGTATGTAATGAGTTCGGCACTTGTTTAGGCTTTCGCCTCTATCAAAAATAGCTTATTACCTGCTCATATGATTTTTTTTAAATGAACATTAGAGAAGAATTAGAAAAACGTATCCTAATTATCGACGGTGCAATGGGCACTATGATTCAGCGTTATGTTTTAACTGAAGACGATTTTAGAGGCGAACGCTTCAAAAATCACCCATGTGATGTAAAAGGGAACAATGACTTATTAAATTTAACACGTCCCGACATCATCAAAGAGATACATACCGAATACTTAAAAGCCGGTACTGATATCATTGAGACCAACACTTTTAGTACCCAACGCATTTCTCTGGCAGATTACCAGATGGAGGAGCTGGACTATGAGATGAGTTTTGAAGGAGCAAAAATTGCCAAAGAAGCTGTAAATGAGTTTATGGCAGCAAACCCAGACAGAAAATGCTTTGTTGCCGGTGCCGTAGGTCCAACCAACAGAACTTTGTCGATCTCTCCTGATGTAAATGACCCCGGTTTCAGAGCTATTACATTTGATGAACTTGTTGATGCTTATGATCAGCAGGTCCGAGGCTTAGTTGATGGCGGTGCTGACCTATTGCTAATTGAAACTATTTTCGACACATTAAATGCCAAAGCCGCTATATTCTCTATTAAAAAATATGAAGCAGAAATTGGCAAAAAAATAGAGATTATGATCTCTGGTACGATTACCGATGCTTCGGGAAGAACCTTAAGTGGGCAAACTGCTGAAGCTTTCCTAAATTCAGTAATACACGCAGATCCCATCAGCATAGGCTTCAACTGTGCACTGGGAGCGAAAGACATGAGACCTCATATTGAGGAACTTTCTGCTAAAGCACCTTGTTATGTTTCGGCTTACCCAAATGCAGGTTTACCAAATGAATTTGGTGCTTATGATGAGATGCCTCATGAAACTGCCCATCTTGTAGCTGATTTTATTCAGCATGGCTTTGTAAATATCGTGGGTGGTTGTTGTGGTACAACCCCGGAACATATAGGCTGTATTGCTGCGAAAGCAAAAAATGTAGCGCCTCGTAAAATTCCACAACTTGAGCCCTACATGCGTTTAAGTGGTTTAGAACCTGTTACCCTTACACCTGATAGTATATTTGTAAATATAGGTGAACGTACCAATATTACCGGATCACCAAAATTCTCCAAACTGATTTTAGGTGGAGATTTTGAAGCTGCACTAACTGTCGCCCGTCAGCAGGTGGAAGGTGGCGCACAGATCATTGATGTAAACATGGATGAGGGAATGATTGACTCTGAGGCCTCCATGACTAAATTCCTGAACCTAATTGCATCTGAACCTGATATTTCTAAACTACCAATCATGGTCGATTCTTCGAAATGGACTGTTATTGAGGCTGGATTGAAATGTATGCAGGGAAAAGGGATCGTGAACTCAATCTCTTTAAAAGAGGGTGAAGAAAAGTTTAAAGAAAGTGCCCGTAAAATTATGACTTATGGCGCTGCCGCAGTTGTAATGGCTTTTGATGAAAAAGGACAGGCAGATAATTATGAAAGAAGAATAGAGATCTGTAAAAGATCTTACGATATATTAGTAAATGAAATCGGCTTTCCTCCTCAGGATATTATTTTTGACCCCAACATTCTTACTGTTGCAACTGGATTAGAGGAACATAATAATTATGCAGTCGACTTTATAAACGCAACACGTTGGATTAAGGAGAACCTTCCTTATGCTAAAGTGAGTGGTGGTGTATCCAATATTTCCTTCTCTTTTAGAGGTAACAATACGGTTAGAGAGGCTATGCACTCGGCCTTCTTATACCATGCCATCAAGGCTGGACTAGACATGGGAATTGTCAATGCTGGTATGCTTGAGGTCTATCAGGAAATTCCAGTTGAACTCCTTACACTTGTTGAGGATGTTTTGCTTAATCGTCGAGAGGATGCGACAGAACGTTTGGTGGAGTATGCAGATACCATCAAATCTAAGGGAAAAGAGATCGTAAGAGATGAGGAATGGCGTAAAGGTACTGTTGAAGAACGTTTATCACATGCGCTTGTAAAAGGAATCATTGAATATCTGGATAATGATGTAGAAGAAGCTCGTCAGAAGTACCCTAGACCAATTCAGGTTATTGAAGGTCCTTTGATGGATGGGATGAATATTGTGGGTGACCTTTTTGGTGCTGGAAAAATGTTCCTGCCACAGGTGGTAAAGTCTGCCCGTGTAATGAAAAAAGCTGTTGCTTACTTACTCCCTTTTATTGAACAGGAAAAGTTAGACAACCCTGATCAGGATCAAAATTCGTCTGCAGGAAAAATATTGATGGCAACCGTAAAAGGTGATGTACATGATATTGGGAAAAACATAGTGGGTGTTGTTCTGGCTTGTAACAATTTCGAAATTGTAGATATGGGCGTAATGGTTCCGGCACAGGATATCATTAAAAAAGCCAAAGAAATTAACGCTGACATAATTGGCTTGAGTGGTCTTATTACTCCTTCACTGGATGAAATGGTACACTTTGCAAAAGAGATGGAACGTGAAGGCTTTACCATTCCTTTAATGATTGGTGGAGCGACAACATCTCGTATCCACGCAGCTGTAAAAGTAGCACCAAATTATTCTGGTCCTGCGATTCATGTATTAGACGCCTCGAGAAGTGTAACCGTGGCCAGTACTTTAATGAATATGGACACCAGAGATGAATATATTGCTGGGATCAGAGCAGAGTATGAGAAAGCTCGTGAAGCACATTTAAATAAACGCTCAGATAAACGTTTTAAAACAATTGAAGAAGCTCGTAAAGAGAACTTTAAAATAGACACTACTCTGGTAGCTCCTGCTCCTAAATTTACAGGAACAAGAATTTTTGAAGACTATCCTTTAGAAGAACTGATTCCCTATATTGACTGGACCCCATTTTTCCAGACCTGGGAACTTCGTGGAAGTTATCCAAGAATTCTGGATGATAAGGTTGTGGGAGATGAAGCTAAAAAGCTGTTTGCAGACGCCAAAGCCTTATTAAAAAGAATTGTTGATGAAAAGCTATTAACTGCTAAAGCAGTAATCGGTTTCTGGCCGGCAAATGCAGTTGGCGACGATATTGTATTAGATGTCGAAGGCAAAGAAGTGGTGATTCATACTTTACGCCAGCAAGCTGAGAAAACGGCTGACCAACCCTATTATGCACTTTCTGACTTTGTGGCACAGAAAGAAACCGGAACTCCTGATTATTTTGGAGGTTTTGCTTTAACTGCAGGTATTGGTTGTGATGAACTGGTGGCGCAATTCGAGGCTGTCTATGATGATTATAATAGCATTATGGCAAAGGCATTGGCTGATAGACTAGCAGAAGCTTTTGCTGAAAAGATGCACGAATTGGTACGTAAAGATTACTGGGGTTATGCAAAGGACGAAGCACTAGATAATGAAGCTTTAATTAAAGAAGAATATTCAGGTATACGCCCTGCACCAGGCTACCCTGCTTGCCCGGAACACACCGAAAAAGGGACCTTGTTCGAAATTCTGGATGCTGAAGCTAAGATTGGATTAAGTCTGACAGAAAGCTATGCGATGTACCCAACCGCAGCAGTTAGCGGATTCTATTTCGCCCACCCGCAATCCAGATATTTTGGATTAGGTAAAATTACCAAAGACCAGGTTGAAGATTATGCAATACGGAAAAACATGCCACTTGAAGAAGTAGAAAGATGGCTAAGTCCTAACCTTGCCTATTAAGCTTCGTAACCTTTAAAAACCAATTTTGACTAATGAAAATTATAGACCATATAACTAACGCAAAGGGTAAAACCTTATTCTCATTTGAATTATTACCTCCTGTTAAAGGGAAAAGCATTGATGAAATTTACAAAGCTATTGATCCTTTAATGGAATTTAATCCTCCTTTTATTGACGTTACTTATCACAGGGAAGATTATATTTATAAGCAGCATGACAATGGTTTATTGGAAAAGGTATCTTATCGTAAAAGACCAGGTACTGTAGCTATTTGTGCTGCAATTATGAATAAGTACAAAGTAGATGCCGTACCTCACTTGATTTGTGGTGGTTTTACAAAAGAAGAAACAGAAAATGCACTGATCGACCTTCAATTTTTGGGAATAGACAATATTTTAGTACTTAGAGGTGATGCCCGTCACGCGGATTCATCTTTTATTCCTACTCCTGGTGGCCATGCTTATGCTACGGAGTTGTTGAAACAAGTTACTGACATGAATAGTGGCAAATATCTTCATGAGGATCATTCTGCTTTTAAAACTGATTTTTGTATTGGTGTAGCCGGTTATCCTGAAAAGCATTTTGAAGCACCAAACTTAAAAACTGATTTTAAATACCTGAAGCAAAAGGTTGATATGGGTGCGGAGTTTATTGTAACCCAGATGTTTTTTGACAATAGTAAATATGTCGAATTTGTAGCCCAATGCAAAGCAAACGATATTAACGTACCTATCATCCCGGGATTAAAGCCTATCACTTCATCAAAACAATTGATAAGTCTGCCTAAAGTATTCCATATAGATCTACCTGAAGACCTTACTGAAGCCGTACAGAGCTGTAAAGACGAAAAACAGGTGAAAGAAGTTGGTATAGAGTGGATGATCAAACAATGCAAGGAACTGGTAGAAATCGGCGCCCCGGTATTGCATTTTTATACCATGAGTAACCCTGAGCCTACAAGAAAAATTGCACAGGCAATATTTTAGTCTTTAATAAGGTCAGAAAAGTTCTCTTAAACAATGCATTTTACGAAAACGTATCACAAGTGATGCGTTTTTGCTTTATTTCATTTTGTATACAGAGATTTAAAAGATCAAATTATTAATGGATCGTACAAGACGACAGCTTTGTTACTTTAATTTTGGGTACTCTTTTTGTACCTTCACATGAATTAAGCTTATTATTATGAAAAGGTTGGTGCTACTTACGGTAATTATTAGTTCTTTAACAGCTTGTACTACAATGAAGCCTGGATCTATTGGCAATGGTGGATTATCTCAATTGGGGGGAACCTGGGAACTGAATTACATTTCTGGACCAAGAATAGCATTCAATGGCCTGTATCCAGGTAAAAAACCAACCATCAAGTTTGATATCGCTGAAAAAAGATTTAGTGGTAATACCAGCTGCAATTCATTTTCTGGTCAGCTAATTGCTGATGATATCGGTATTAATTTCACAAAACCCTTTATGATGACAAAAATGGCCTGCCCTGGTGAAGGGGAGACCACTTTTGTAGAAATGCTTAAAAAAGCAAGTACCTATTCTATTTCGAATGATACTACCCTAAATTTTATGATGGGCGATATTGCTATTATGCGCTTTAGTAAGAAGTAAGCAAGTAATTTTTAAATGATTCGAAATGGGTATCCATTGCGGTAGCCTTCTTTTCTTTTACCTCAAGCGCTTTAACCTGTGCCGGAATTTCAATTTTAGCTTTCATATCTTCCGGAAAAATATCTGGAAACTTACAAGCATGTGCTGTTGAAAGGAATACGCCAGCAACCTCCTTATGATCTTGCTGGTATGCTTTTAATGCTAACCAGGCAATTGCAGTATGTGGACAAGCGATGTAACTGTATTGCGCATAAATATCTTTTATAGCTTGTAATGTCTGTTCATCAGTATAACTTGCACTCTGTACCACCTGCTTTAATGCAGCAGTATCATTCTTAAACAAATCCATAATCCTTACCCAGTTACTTGGTGCTCCGACATCCATAGCATTGGCATAAGTTTGTACTGATGGACGTGTCTCATAAATACCAGTTTGTAAGAAGCGTGGAACTGTATCATTTACGTTGGTTGCCGCAATAAATTGTTTTATCGGTAATCCTAGTTTATAAGCTAAAAGACCAGCTCCGATATTACCGAAATTGCCACTTGGCACAGAAAATACGACATCTGCTTTACCTTGCCTTTTTAACTGTGCATAAGCATTAAAATAATAGAATGTTTGTGGAATCAGTCTGGCAATATTAATAGAATTAGCTGATGTAAGGCGAAGTTTGGCATTTAGCTCATCGTCTGCAAAAGCCTGTTTTACCAATGCCTGGCAATCATCAAAAGTACCATCTATCTCAATGGCATGGATATTTTGTCCGTTAGTGCAAAGCTGTAATTCCTGAATCTCGCTTACCTTTCCTTTTGGATACAGAATAGTAACACGGGTATTGTCTACACCTAAAAAACCAAGAGCTACTGCTCCTCCGGTATCACCCGAAGTGGCAACCAGAACATCAAGGGTCTTTTCATTTTCTTTGAGGAAATAAGCCATGATACGACTCATAAACCTGGCTCCAAAATCTTTAAAAGCTAATGAAGGTCCGTGAAAAAGCTCCAACACGTAAGTTTCGGCATCAAGCTCAACTACTGGCGCTTCAAAATTGATAGCATCGTCAATAATCTTTTTAAGATCTTCAAGAGGGATGCTATCTTTCATCAATGCTGAGGCTACATTAAATGCAATCTCAGATAAACTGTATTGATCGATATTGTCAATAAATTTCTGATCTAATTGTGGAATATGAATAGGCATGTATAAACCTTTATCTAAAGGCATGCTATTAAATACCGCTGTAGGAAAGTCTACACTTAAGTTATGGTTATTGGTACTGTATAGTTTCATTTTGTTTAGTCTAAAATAATTGGCCCTTTTTTATTTACTTCAGAGACAAAAGCCAGGCTGTTAATGGCAATATTTTTTAAATGCTGTTGTAGTTTTTCTGTAATCTGTCTGGCGGTTCCAGCATCTTTTGTCAATGCGAATACTGAAGGTCCGGAGCCTGAGATTCCGAAACCTATAGCTCCTGATTCCATTGCCAATTCTCTTAATCTATCAAAATCGGGGATTAAGATAGAACGAGTTGGCTCAACTAACACATCTGTCATACTTCTTCCAATCAAGTCATAATCCCCCATAAACAAGCCACTAACAAGGCCTGCCACATTCCCCCATTGTGTTACTGCATCTTTCAATAATACTTTTGAACGGATCATCTGACGTGCATCTTTGGTTGGCACATCAACCTCCGGGTACACAATAGCCGCATGCAAATCTTGTGGAAAAGGCAGACTTATAATATCTAAAGGGCTATAACTTCTTACCAGAACGAATCCACCTAACAAAGCCGGTGCTACATTATCAGCATGACCATATCCACAGGCCAGCTCCTCGCCTTTCATAGCAAAAGGCACCAATTCCATATTAGTAAGAGGACTATCAAACAGCGCATTAATTGCAAACAAACCTGCAACAGTACTTGCTGAGCTAGAACCTAACCCACTGCCTATAGGCATCTTTTTATGCAATTCTATTTCCACCCCCACATCTGGTCGGCCTATATGTGCGAGGTATTGTTTAGCTATTGCACTTACTGTATTTTTATCCGGATTTAAAGGCAATTTGCCTTCATCACCTGTTATTTTCAAAAGAGACACACCTGGTTTATCGGTTAGCCGCATAATCACTTCATCACCTGGCTCATTTACTGCAAAACCAAGGACATCAAACCCACATACTACATTGGCTACTGTGGCCGGGGCAAAAACTTTTACTGACTTCTTCATATTTAAATTATCTCTTACCCACGTTTATGATATCTGCAAATACACCTGCCGCTGTTACCTCTGCCCCAGCTCCGGGTCCTTTAACTACAAGAGGACGTTCTCTGTATCTGTCAGTTGTGAATGATATAATATTATCGCTTCCTGATAACATATAGAAAGGATGACTGTCATCAACCATTTCCAGGGTGATGGAAACCTTACCATCTTCCAGCTTACCGATATATCTCAACACTTTATTTTCCTGAGCTGCCCGTTGCTTTAAGTTTTCGAAATGTGTAGAATTGTTTTCCATTTCTTTATAGAAATCCGGCACACTTGCTGCTGCCAGACATGCAGCAGGCAGCATACTTTCTATAGAAACATCCTTTTCTTCCAATGCATAACCGGCATCACGTGCAAGGATCAACATTTTACGCATAAAATCTTTTCCGTTAAGATCATCTCTTGGATCTGGCTCAGTATATCCTAAATCCTGAGCCTCTTTCACTACTTCATGGAACAATCTATCACCTTTAAAATTGTTAAAGATGTAGGATATTGTACCTGACAAAATAGCCTCTATTCGATTGATTCTATCCCCACTAAGCATCAGATCTTTTAATGTGCGGATAATGGGTAACCCAGCCCCAACATTTGTTTCATAAAAGAAATCAACACCATGTTTCCTTGCAGCTTCCTTAAATGCGGCATATTGTTCGTATTCTGCTGAATTTCCAATCTTATTACAGGTTACTACAGATATACTGGATTGCAGCACGTCTAAATAATACTGAATAGGATTATGACTGGCAGTATTGTCCACAAATACACAGTTAGCCAGGTTCATGGCTTTCATCTTTTTAATGAATTCTGACAATTCAGCCTTTTCACCATTGGCTTCCAATTCAGGTTCCCAGGTATTTAAGTCAATCCCATTCGGATTCAGATACATTTTACGGGTATTACAAATACCCATTACTTTTACCTGCAGGTCGTTATTCTTTGCCAGAAATGGCATTTGATTTTGCAATTGCTGGAACAAAGTTTTACCAATATTACCAGTACCCAGACAAAACACATTTAGTGTTTTCTTTAAATCTGAATAGAAAGCATCATGTACTGCATTTACAGCCTTAGAAAGATCAGCACGTGAGATAATTACTGAAATATTATACTCGGATGAACCCTGTGCAATTGCTCTGATATTTACTCCGTTACGACCAAGCGCATTAAATAATTTCCCTGAAATCCCTGGTGTACGTTTCATATTTTCACCTACAATGGCCAACACAGAAAGTCCACTTTCTACTTCCGGATATTCCAGTTTTCTTGCCTGAAGTTCCAGTTCAAATTCCTTATTGATTAAAGACAATGCCTTAAGTGCATCTGCAGGTTTTACAGCGAAAGTAATACTATGTTCAGAAGAGGATTGAGTGATAAGCACAACATTTACCTGTTCTCTGGATAAAAGAGAGAACAAACGCCCACTGAAACCTGCTTTACCTACCATTCCACTACCAGAAAGATTCAGGATACTAATTTCATCTATGGAAGAAATTCCCTTTATAGGTAAGCTTGAAGCTTGTACTCCATGTTTAATATAAGTACCCGCAAAATCAACATTGAAAGTATTCTTAATAACTATTGGTATCTTCTTTAAAAAAGCAGGAGTCATAGTTGGTGGATAAATTACTTTAGCCCCAAAATAAGACAACTCCATTGCTTCAATATAACTTAGTTCCGGAAGTGAAAATGCCTTTTTTACAATTCTTGGATCTGCAGTTAACATTCCATCAACATCAGTCCAGATCTGGATTTCTTTTGCATTTAAAACGGCACCCCAAATGGCTGCAGTGTAATCGCTTCCTCCCCTTCCTAAAGTAGTAATACGCCCCTCATCGTTGCTGGCAATAAAACCAGTTACGAACATCAATTTATCACTGTTTGCCTCGTAAAACTCTTTGATAAGTATTTCTGTGAGCTGGTTATTCACTTTGGCCTGACCAAAATTGCTGTCAGTTTTTATCAGTTCAGATCCGTCAACATAAATCGCATTAGGAAATTGCTGTCGGGCAATATGACTAACCATTACATTTGAACAACGCTCACCATAGCTCAGAATAAGATCTTTGGTTTGTAAACTCAGTTCACGGAGGTTGTATACAGATTGCAGGATATCTTCCAGCTCATTAAAATAGATTTTTAATTTGGTAAGTACAGGGTTCTGAGCAATTGCAGGTAACAATGTACGAATTACTTCAAAGTGCTTTGTTTCAATCGCTTTTAGCTGATCTGCATAATCCCGTGCATTGCGGGCATTCTCTGCCATCTCTAGCAGTGTATTGGTTACACCACCCATTGCCGAAAGTACAACAATAGGATTTTCATCACCCTTTTCTTTCTTTAAGATATCTATCAGTGCACTTATGCTTTGCGCTGAGCCGACAGATGTACCTCCAAATTTTAAAATATTCATAGTTGCTGGTTAATCAAAAAAGCGCCTTCCCCTAATAGAGGAAGGCGCTTTTCGTGGTTGTTATATTTTCTTTTTTTCAGCCCACTAGCTTACCTTCCTCCGAACAATGCCGGTGGTTGTAATTGTGGTAGTAATGGTTGAATTGTTATACATTGTATTTTTTACACTTACTGGCAGTAAAGTAAAGTTATATTTTTCTAATTAGCAAATCTTTATAAAAATAATTTATTCCCCGATCGATTTAGTAGGAATTATAAATTTGAACATTTTCTTACCTTTACCTATTATATGCAAGGATTAGTAATAAAATCAACAGGAAGCTGGTATCAGGTACATGCAGAAAATGGACTTGATTATCATTGCCGGATAAAAGGCAAATTCAGGATACAGGGTATCCAAACCACTAATCCTATTGCTGTGGGCGACCTGGTAGAATTTGAGTTGGAACCAAATTCAGAGATTGGTGTAATCAATAGACTCTATGAGCGTAGGAATTATATCATCCGTAAGTCTATTAACTTATCTAAACAGGCACAGATTATTGCAGCCAATATGGATCAGGCTTTCCTGGTAGTGACCCTGGCATCACCGCGTACATCTTTGGGTTTTATAGATCGCTTCCTGGCAACTGCAGAAGCTTATGACATCCCAGCCATGTTGATTTTTAATAAACTCGATCTCTTCCATGAGGATGGACTGGAAATTCTGGCTGCATATCAGGATATTTATGAAAACATTGGATATCCATGCTACTCTGTCTCGGCGCTAGAGGGCACCAATATAGACTTGATTGAATCATTGTTAAAAGATAAAACGACATTATTTTCAGGACATTCAGGAGTAGGAAAATCGAGCCTGATTAATGCTTTACTCCCTGGATATAGCATTAAAACTGGTGAGATCTCAGAATCTACTGATAAAGGGCAACACACCACTACTTTTGCAGAGATGCATGCTTTACCATTCGGAGGCTACTTAATTGATACCCCAGGCATCCGTGAGTTGGGTATATTCGACATCAGACCGGAAGAGCTTGGACATTACTTTAGGGAAATGAGAGACCTGATGCATGAATGTAAGTTTAACAACTGCAGACATGTCAATGAACCGGGTTGTGCCGTTATTAAGGCTGTAGAAAATGGAGAAATTGAATTGAGCAGATACGAGAGTTATCTGAGTATTTATCATGGCAACGAAACCAGGGCTTAAAACTTCATGGAGCCAGATAAGAATATATGAGAGCGGTTATACAAAGGGTTACAGAAGCAAGCTGCAAGGTAGCAGATGAAGTTACAGGCAGCATCAACAATGGTTTCCTGGTATTATTAGGCATTGAAGATGCGGATACTCAGGAAGATTTAGAGTGGCTGGCTGGCAAAATAGTAAATATGCGTGTTTTTGGCGATGAAAATGGTCTGATGAATAAAGCTCTTGCAGACGTGAATGGCAACATACTACTGATTAGCCAGTTTACTTTATTCGCTGCGACTAAAAAAGGCAACAGGCCAGGATTTACCAGGGCTGCCAGGCCAGATAAAGCTATTCCTCTTTATGAAACCATGATTAATCAACTCTCTCAGTTACTTAATAAAGAAATACAAACCGGGATATTCGGTGCCGATATGAAAATCAGCCTGATCAATGATGGCCCTGTTACCATTACTATAGATTCAAAAAACAAAGAATAATATGACCATAGCTGAAGCACAAGAAACGGTAGATCAATGGATCAAAACAACCGGCATAAGGTACTTTAACGAATTAACCAATACTGCCATTTTAATGGAAGAAGTTGGTGAAGTTGCCAGAATTATGTCTCGCAAATATGGTGAACAATCATTTAAGAAAAGTGATGAAGCTGTTGACCTTGGCGATGAAATGGCCGATGTACTGTTTGTACTTATCTGTTTAGCAAATCAAACTGGTATTGACTTAACAGCTGCGATGGAAAAAAATCTGGAAAAGAAAAGCATAAGAGATGCCGATCGTCATAAAAATAACCAGAAGTTAAAATGATCGGCATCATAATTTTACTCGTATTTAGAAAAATCTACAGCAAAGATGCAACGGTTAACCTGACTACCGTTTTGAGCTCCGGCATTAGGTTCAAACTCGGTTAAGCTCCATAAATACCCATATTGCTTTTCAAAATATAATGCTTCAGCCCCATATGGCCATCTGTACCTAACCGTGTTTGTATCGCCGTCTGTATATCTTGCTAGCCTGGCAGTAGATCCGTAAGATTCACTAGGAGAGCCAGTGCAGGACAGCCAACTTCTATTCCCTTTTCTAAAAACACCTTGAATCCCATGAGCATGACTTGAGGTAAACAAACTGTTTTTAGGAATTATTGTTTGGATACCTGAGTTTTGCACATCGCCCGATGCGTTTATAGGAAACCCGAAAATTTTAGGCACTATTGATGCGTCAGCACTTCCAGCATAGTATTGGCCTGTCCATAATTGATTATTATCGTAATTTATTTGCACAGATGAAATTGGACTTGCATTATTGATTCTATAATAGCCAACTTGTGGAAGTATATATCTGTAATTAAAAGCATAAAGATTGCCATTAGCATCCTTGCCACATTTATTACTGGTGCTAGTCCCTGTACTAACTTCAATGATTTTGTTTAAATCAAATACTCTTAATCCCAGACTTGTGCTACTTAAATAAACTTTCCCATTAAAATATGCTATTCCACCAGCATGCACATTTAAAGGAGCATAAGAACCGTACTGTGTATAATCAACTGCAGTGGTTGGCAGACTATTGTGTACTAGTAAAATATGCCTGTAGGTTAAGTAAGTACTCGAACTTGGACTTATATCTATAAGTGTTATTCTAGATCCTTTGCTTTCTGCAGCATCTTTGGCATACCAGCTTACCAATAAATAACGCACCCCATTTTTAGAAAACCCGGCTATTCCCTGTGGACGCCATAAAGATGTAGTTTCATCATCTTCATTCCACCTTATGCCTCTGATTCTATTTTCTTCAGGAATGTTAAACCCATAAACAGTAGTATAAGAACTTCCCCCAATGGCCTGGCGATTTTTATTAATCTGACTTGGGTCTAAAAATGAAAAACCAGAGCTTATATAGCTCGATGTATTTGAATAGCCATTTACACTTACAGTAGTCGCTGAAGCAACCACCTCCATACTCTTGTTTGGAGTTAGCTTATCGTTCAAATCTTCGGTTGACATGTTCTTTTTACAGGAAACTGTAAATAAACAAGAAGCCAATAATGTCCAGGTGAATTGTTTTTTCATAAGTTTTTTTAAGTTTAATAGGTTATATATTAGGTTAATCTATTGGCTTTTATAAACTTACGTAAGTTAAGTTAAGGATTTTTAATTAAAATTAAAACCAAATTAAACCATTAGTATAAACTTAAAATTTAAACATTGTTAAAAATATGTTATAATCAATACCCCGTTTGTTAACAAATATTTCAAATAGAAATGCACATAAAAAAAGCAGAACCAATATTGATCCTGCTTTTTTATAATCTTTCATTTATACATCATGCTTAAAGAAAAAACTGGTGTCTCTGATTAGACTTCGGAACTTTTCTGATTCTTCATCGGGAAAGATTCCCGGCTGCGAATAAATTCCTGTTTTTTCCCTTTACAGTACAGCCTTAATCTTACCTGCTGCTTCAGCCAATTCGTCCTGAGTTGGCTGCAACTTTGCTTTGGCGAAATTCATATCACTTACATTGTTCATAGGAATCAGATGTATATGAACATGTGGCACCTCTAATCCTACTACGGCCACTCCTACTCTCGTACACGGAAAGGCTTTTTTTAAACCTATTGCTACTGTTTTAGCAAATAAAGTTAAGCCCGCATAACTTTTATCATCCATATCAAAGATGTAGTCCACTTCCTTTTTAGGAATCACCAGCAAGTGCCCCATAACCAAAGGACTCACATCATGAAAAGCCATGAATTCGTCAGTTTCCGCAACAATATGTGCTGGAATTTCCCTGTTTACTATTTTTGAAAAGATACTAGCCATTATTTTAAATTTATCTGCTAATCTCTAAGATTTCAAATTGCATTTTTCCTGCAGGGACATCAATTTCTGTTGTATCGCCTACAGATTTACCAAGCAAACCTTTTGCAATTGGAGATTTTACAGAAATCTTTCCACTCTTGAGATCGGCTTCAGACTCTGCAACCAATTGGTACGACATTGTAGCACCGTTTTTAACGTTTTTTATTTTTACGATAGAAAGCGCAAGTACTTTCGAGGTATCTAATTTAGACTCATCAATTAAACGGGCTGTAGAAAGTGTGCCCTCCATTTTTGAGATCTTGGCTTCGTGTAAACCTTGTGCTTCTTTTGCTGCATCATACTCAGCATTCTCAGATAGATCCCCTTTATCTCTTGCTTCGGCAATCGCCTTTGAAATCTGTTGTCTGCCAGTAGTTTTTAAATACTGTAGTTCTTCTTTCAATTTATCCAGCCCCTCTTGGGTATAATATGTTACTTCTGTCATAGCTCAATTATTTTGTCAATCCTATAAAAAGCAAACAAGACTACATCGGCTTTATCGCCTACATAGTCTTGCTTCAATTAAAACGAAGATAATGGGGTCTTCCGACAAAAACAAATATTTTAAATATTTTAACTTTTCCCTTACAAGAAGCCTTGAAGTAATTAATCCACAGGATACAAACTTCTCAGCTTATCAATAAGCACTTCAGATATCTTTCTATAAGAATCGAATGTCCATCCACCAACATGAGGAGTTAATATAACCTTATCAGATGATTTTAGCTCATTGTACCAATCTTGTTCTACAAGGGCTGGGAACTTCTCTACCTGTAAAACATCCAGTCCAGCACCCAATATTTTACCTTGATCAAGCGCTTTTAAAATGGCTGATACACTAGCCACTTCTCCTCTGGCAGTATTGATAAAGAATATAGGTTTGCGAAAATGAAAAAGGTATTCATCATCAATCATTTGGCGAGTCTCTTCGGTTAAAGGAATGTGTAAGCTCAGCACATCGCATTGCTTTACTATTTCTTCCATACTTACCTCTTTTGCATATTCATCACTAAAACCCGTTTTATATTTATCGTATGCAATTACATGAACTCCAAAACCGGCAAGCTTTTTAGCGAAACTCTGTCCCATGAAGCCATAACCAATTATACCAACAGTTTTTCCTTTCAACTCATATCCACGGTTACCTTCTCTATCCCATACACCATTACGAATCTGTATATCAGCTTGTCTGAAATTATTCATCAGAGCCAGTAACATCCCTGTTGCATGTTCTCCCACAGCATCCATGTTTCCTTCAGGGGCATTTAACAACTCTATTCCTTGTTGCTTTGCAAAAGGCACATCGATATTGTCCATTCCTGCACCAGCTCTTGCCACAAATTTAAGGTTTGCCCCGGCCTGCATAAGTTCTTTATCAATCTTGAATTTTGTACGAACAGCAATGCCGTCATAATCTGCAATGACATCAAGTGTTTCGGCTCTGGTAATTAATGGTCGATCATGAACCTCAAAGCCCATTGCAGTGGCACTTTCTTTAAATATAGGGTGCAAATCGTCTACAATTAAGATCTTTCCTTTCATTTGTATACTTATGTTTTTATAGCGGTTAGTTAACCTGATTAAAAAATATTACTTAGTCAATTCTGTAAGGTGTACAGTAAGTTCAATAAAGTCTGCCACACTTAACTGTTCTGCACGTTTATCAAAAAATGGATGTGTATCCATTTTGTCTTTAGGCACCACTCCTGAAAGTGCATTCCTCAAAGTCTTTCTACGCTGGTTGAAACCTGCCTTTACTGTACGCCAGAATAATTTCTCATCACAAGGCAAAGTTTCAACATTGTTTCTGCTTAACCTGATTACTCCTGAATTTACCTTTGGTGGCGGATTAAATGTACCAGGCTTTACAGTAAACAGGTACTCAATATCATAATAAGCCTGGATCAAGACACTTAATATACCATAATCTTTGGTTCCTGATTTAGAAGCACATCTCTCTGCAACTTCTTTTTGGAACATACCAACCATTTCCACTACGTTTTGTCGGTTCTCCAATATTTTGAAAAGGATCTGAGAAGATATATTATAAGGAAAATTACCAATGATGGCATATTTCTCTTTAAAAATCGCTGAAAGATCGAGCGCAAGAAAATCTCCATTAATCAGCTTCTCACCCAACTGAGGATATTTTTGTTGTAAAAAGTGATAAGATTCCACATCAATATCTATCAGATAGGTTTCGATATCCGTACGTTCCAGTAAAAGATCGGAAAGAATTCCCATACCTGGTCCGACTTCCAGCACTTGTTTGTATTTATCGGTATGGACAAGGCCGTTTACGATCTTAGCAGCAATGTTTTTATCAGTTAAAAAATGTTGCCCTAAATGTTTTTTTGCTTTAACCAAACTCATATATTCTCCCTTAAAAACTGCAAAATAAGTAAAGTTTTACCAGCATCAGGCTAACATTAATTGAAAAACTGTAATTTGCGCCAAATTTCTATTCAGGCATGAGCAATAAAATTAAAATTGGAATTAGCATTGGCGACATAAATGGGATTGGATTAGAAGTAATCTTAAAATCCTTATCAAACAATAGCATACTTGACTACTGTACGCCAATAGTATACGGCCATACAAAAGTTGCTTCTTATCATAGAAAGGCTTTAGGCTTAACAGACTTTGCTTTTAACGTGATCAATGATCCATCGACAGCCAATATAAAAAAGGCTAACCTGATTAATTGCTGGGAAGAAGATGTAAAGATTGACCTTGGTGTTTCTAACGAAACGGGTGGAAAATATGCTTTACTATCTCTGCAGAAAGCAACAGATGCATTGATAAAAGGTGAGATTGATGCTTTGGTTACTGCACCGATTAATAAACATAATATACAATCGGAAACTTTTAAATTTCCAGGTCACACAGAATACCTACAAGAACAAAGTAACAGCCCTGAAGTTTTGATGTTCATGATCAGCGAAGACATCCGTGTCGGTGTTGTCACAGGACATATTCCGGTTAAAAATATTTCGCAAAACATTACCAAAGAAAAAATTGTAAAAAAACTACTCATGATGAATGAGAGTTTAAAAAAAGATTTTTGGATTGAAAAACCTAAGATTGCGGTATTAGGACTAAACCCTCATGCTGGCGATGGGGGCCTTTTAGGTAATGAAGAACTAGACATTATCACACCTGCCATTCAGGAAGCGTTTGATAAAGGAGTAATCTGTTTTGGCCCATACCCTGCAGATGGCTTCTTTGGCAATGGTAGTTATAAACAATTTGATGCCGTGCTAGCAATGTATCATGATCAGGGTTTAATTCCGTTTAAGACTATTGCTTTTGGCACAGGGGTAAACTTCTCTGCGGGTTTAAAGATTGTACGTACATCACCTGACCATGGTACTGGTTATGATATAGCAGGTAAGAATCTTGCAGATCCTTCGTCATTCATAGAAGCAATTTTTGCTGCTACACATATTGTCAGGAACAGAAGAGAGCAACAAGCGCTATTAAGTAACCAATTAAGAACAGGCGGAAAAGTTATTGAAACAGCCTCGGATATGAAAGATGATGCGAATTAAAAAAGATTTGCAACCATTAAAAATTATCTCTACATTTGCGGGCTAAAATTTTGTTACAATTGAAACCATTAAAACAATTTTCAATCCCATTTACTGGCTTAAAAATTGGCAAACATCAGTTTGATTTTGAGATTGATAACAGCTTTTTTGATGCTTTTGAATACTCTTTAGTAAAAAAAGGAGAATTAAAAGCAGAAGTTGAGCTAGACAAGCAAGAAACGATGTTGATACTTCATTTCCACATAAAAGGAAACATAGTATTAGATTGCGACAAATGTTTAGCTGAATTTGAGGCACCAATAGAGTTAAACGAAAGGCAGATTGTAAAATTTGCTGAGGATGAATTAGAAAGCGATGATCTTGAGATCATTGTGTTAAGCAAAAAGGAGAGCGAGCTTGATGTCTCAGAACTGATTTACGAATTCATCACTGTATCGGTTCCTTATATTAAGATCTGTGAAGAAAACGGTAGCGGACAGAAATGTGATCAGGAAATGATTGCAAGACTTGAAAAATTATCGGTTGGTTCACAACAAGAAGAAGAACAACAAAATGACGACCCAAGGTGGGCTGCATTAAAGAAATTAAAATAATAATTAAACAAATCAACAATGGCACATCCAAAACGTAAAGTTTCTAAGAGCAGAAGAGATAAGAGAAGAACTCACTACAAAGCAGAAGCTCCTTCTTTAGCTACTTGTCAAACAACAGGTGCGATCCACGTACCTCACCGCGCTTACAACGTTGATGGTAACTTATACTACAACGGTAAATTGGTTATTGAAAACACCTCAATAGGTTAATTTTCTTGAAAAATAGTTTGTGTTTTAACTTCGCTATAGTTTAACTTAGCGCCTTTATAAATCGGCAATTTTGCCTGGTACACAAACTGATTTTACTATGAGAATAGGTCTCGATATAATGGGCGGAGACTTTGCTCCTAAAGCCAATGTTTTAGGAGCAATAGCGGCTCATCCCTTGTTATCTTCGGATGAGCAAATTGTGCTTATTGGAGATACTCAGCAAATTAAGCCCATCCTGATTGAAAACGGATTTAATCCGGATCACTTTGACTATGTTCATACCGAAGAAGTAATTGGTATGGGCGAACATCCCACTAAGGCTATCGTTCAAAAGCCTAACTCCAGCATATCTGTTGGTTTCAGCTTACTTAAAGAAGGGAAGCTTGATTCATTTGCAAGTGCAGGAAATTCAGGTGCCATGCTTGTAGGAGCTGTTTTTAGTGTAAAAACAATCCCTGGCATTATCAGGCCTTGTTTAACTACTTTCCTTCCTAAACTTTCTGGAGGCATAGGTTTAATGCTTGATGTTGGTGCTAACGCCGACTGCAAGCCTGATACTTTATTGCAATTTGGAGTATTAGGGAGTATGTACGCTGAAAATGTAATGGGCATTAAAAAGCCCAAGGTTGCATTAATGAACATAGGTGAAGAAGATGAAAAAGGTGACATGCTTAGTCTGGCAACATTTCCTTTAATGAAAGATACAAACCTATTTAATTTTGTAGGTAATGTGGAAGGCAGGGACTTGTTCAATGATAAAGCTGATGTAATTGTATGTGATGGTTTTACAGGAAATGTAATGCTTAAACTTGCAGAGTCCTTCTATGTATTGACTTTAAAAAGAGGTTTAAAAGATGCATTCTTTGACCGCTTTAATTATGAAAACTATGGAGGTAGTCCTGTTTTAGGAGTAAATGCCCCCGTAGTTATTGGTCATGGTATTTCAACACCTTTGGCTGTTAAAAACATGATTCTGCAATCCAGAGACATGATTACAACCGGCTTGGTTGAAAAAATACAGGCCGCATTTAAATAATTTTAAATAAAATGAGTAAAATTCACGCTGCGATTACAGCTGTTCATGGTTATGTACCTGATTACGTAATGACCAACAAAGAGCTAGAATCAATTGTAGACACTACCGACGAATGGATTACATCCAGGACAGGAATCAAAGAGCGAAGAATATTAAAGGGAGAAGGATTAGGGACTTCAGATATGGCAGTTCATGCTGTGAATGGATTACTTAAAAAACGTGGAATAGGTGCTGAAGAAATTGAACTGATCATTTTCTGTACTACTACTCCCGACATGCCTTTCCCGGCATCAGCAAACATCTTAGCCGATAAAATCGGCGCCAAAAATGCATGGGGATATGACCTTCAGGCAGCCTGCTCAGGCTTTATTTATGGTTTATCAACTGCATCTCAATTTATTGAATCTGGCAAACACAAAAAGGTTTTAGTTGTAGGTGGTGATAAAATGTCATCCATTATAAATTATGAAGACCGTACCACCTGCATCATATTTGGTGATGGTTGTGGTGCAGTTTTATTAGAGCCGAATGAAGAAGGCCTGGGTGTTATGGATTCTATTTTAAAAAGTGATGGCGCAGGCAAACAATTTTTACATCAAAAAGCTGGTGGATCTGCACGTCCGGCATCACATGAAACCATAGATAATAACGAACACGTAGTTTATCAGGAAGGACAGGCTGTATTTAAATTTGCCGTTACAAATATGGCCGATGTTGCTGCAGAGATCATGGAACGCAACCAATTAACATCTGATGATGTGACCTGGTTGGTACCACATCAAGCCAATAAACGAATTATTGATGCGACTGCATCAAGAATGGGTGTTGGTTCTGAAAAGGTTATGATCAATATTCAGCGTTATGGAAATACTACAAATGGCACCATCCCTTTATGTTTATGGGAATGGGAAAGCCAACTTAAAAAGGGCGACAATCTAATATTAGCTGCTTTTGGAGGTGGATTTACCTGGGGTTCAGTTTATTTAAAATGGGCCTACTAATTTTATAAAATAAATAATCTTAACTTAGATAGTTCTAAAGACGTACTATTTTTTCTAAAAAAATACCTAAAAAAATGGATATTAAACAAATTCAGGAACTTATTAAATTTGTTTCTCGTTCGGGCGTAAATGAAGTAGCTATTGAGCAGGAAGACTTCAAAATCACTATTAAAACTAATCAGACACCTACAATTGTTCAGGCAACTGTAGCTGCACCGATTCCTCCTGTTGCTGCAGTTGCTGCAGCTCCTCAAGTAGTTGCCCCTACTGAAAGCAAATCATCAGCACCTGTTGAAGATAGTTCAAAGTACATCACTATTAAATCACCAATGATTGGTACTTTCTATCGTTCTGCTAGTCCTGATAAACCTTCTTTTGTAAATGTTGGCGATGAAATTTCTACAGGTAAAGTGATCTGTATTATTGAAGCGATGAAACTTTTCAATGAAATTGAAAGTGAAGTTTCTGGTAGAATCGTAAAAGTTCTGGTTGAAAATGCATCACCAGTGGAGTATGACCAACCTTTATTTCTAGTAGAGCCAATTTAATCCCTGAAAAGGAACGAAAATATGTTTAAGAAAATATTAATTGCCAACAGGGGCGAAATTGCTTTACGCATTATTCGTACCTGTAAAGAAATGGGCATCAAAACCGTAGCTGTTTACTCTACTGCCGACAGAGAGAGTTTACATGTTAGGTTTGCTGATGAAGCCGTTTGTATAGGCCCACCACCAAGTAAAGATTCTTATCTAAGTATTCCAAATATCATTTCTGCAGCTGAATTAACAAATGCAGATGCGATTCACCCTGGCTACGGATTCTTATCTGAAAACGCTAAGTTTTCTTCTGTTTGCCGTGATTATGGAATTAAATTTATAGGAGCGACTCCTGAGCAGATCAATTCAATGGGCGATAAAGCTTCCGCCAAAGAAACCATGAAAAAAGCGGGTGTACCTACTATTCCTGGTTCTGAAGGTTTGGTTGAAAATGTTAAGGATGGTATTGCAACTGCTAACGAAATCGGCTATCCGGTTATCCTTAAAGCTACTGCCGGCGGTGGTGGCCGTGGCATGCGTGTAGTTTGGAAAGATGAAGATTTTGAAAATGCATGGGATAGTGCCAGACAAGAGTCTGGTGCGGCTTTCGGTAACGATGGTCTTTATTTAGAAAAGTATATTGAAGATCCACGTCATATTGAAATCCAGATTATTGGAGACCAGTATGGCAAAGCTTGTCACTTATCTGAGCGTGACTGTTCTATTCAGCGTAGACATCAAAAACTGGTTGAGGAGGCTCCTTCTCCATTTATGACTCCTGAATTACGTGAAAGAATGGGTGAAGCTGCGATTAAAGGCGCAATTGCTGTTCAATATGAAGGTGCAGGTACGATTGAGTTCTTAGTAGATAAACATCGTAATTTCTATTTTATGGAAATGAATACCCGTATCCAGGTTGAACACCCTGTTACAGAAGAGGTAATCAATTACGACTTAATTAAAGAGCAAATCAAGGTTGCTTCTGGAGTTCCTATTTCAGGTAAAAATTATTTACCTGATATGCATGCAATAGAATGCAGGATTAATGCAGAAGATCCTTTTAATAACTTCAGGCCATCACCAGGTAAAATAACGAATTTTCATTCGCCAGGTGGACATGGGGTAAGGGTTGATACGCATGTTTACGCAGGATATCAGATTCCATCAAACTATGACTCGATGATTGCCAAACTGATCTGTGTTGCACAAACACGTGAAGAAGCCATCAGTACAATGGAACGTGCATTAAGTGAATTTGTGATTGAAGGTGTAAAAACTACCATTCCATTCCACTTAAAATTGATGAAAGATCCTAACTTTAGAGCTGGTAATTTTACGACTAAATTTATGGAAACCTTTGAGTTTTCTGAATAAAGGAGATAATTCAATACATTCAGTTTAAAACTATTTAATAGATTTAAAACGTAAATACCATTCTAAATAAAAGAATGGTATTTTTGTTTTACAAATAACGTACATGAGTGAGCATAAAAAGCGTGACCTGATTGGGGCCATAAAAGAAAAGGGAAAAACTTTAGAGGCAGAAATGTCCTTTTTTGACCATATAGACGTACTTAGAAAGCATTTACTACGATCACTGTTGGTAATTGTACTGATTACAATCGGTGCTTTCTGGTTTTCTGACTTCATTTTTAACACCCTTATAATGGGGCCTAAAAACCCTGATTTCTGGACATATAGAATGATGTGCAAAATGGTAGCAACCTGGCCAACTTTGTTTGGGTCGGATTTCTGCATTACTCACATTGATGCAAAAATTATCAATACAGAGATGGCTGGGCAGTTTACCCTTCAAATTAATGCCTGTGTAATGGTTGGTATTATGTTGGGAATACCTTATATATTATTCGAACTTTGGCTATTTATTAAACCTGCACTACATGATAATGAGCGTAAATCGGCTAGCAGTTTTGTTGTTTTCGCTTCCACCCTTTTCTTTATTGGGATTCTGTTTGGTTATTACATTGTATGTCCATTATCTGTGAACTTCCTGACCAACTTTACAGTAAGTCCAGATATTCAGAATACGTTTACCATAACATCTTACCTTTCTTCTGTTGCTACATTAACTATAGGTTCGGGTGTGATTTTTCAGTTGCCTGTAGTGATCTTTATCTTATCTAAATTTGGAATCATGACTCCTGCTTTCATGCGTTCCACCAGAAGGTATGCAGCCGTAATTATTCTAATCGTTGCAGCTGTAATTACACCTACTGCAGATGTGCTGACGATGGTGGTCGTTGCTTTTCCGCTATTTATATTGTACGAGGTAAGTATTTTTATATCAGCAAATATAGAGCGCAAACGGAACAAAGAACTATACGGTGTCGCCAGAGTAAAAAAAACATAATACTAACCATTTATTCATAAGAAAATGTCAACAACCAAATTTAAAATTGCTATTGGCTCAGATCATGCCGGATTTAAATATAAAGAACTACTAAAATCATTTTTAAATGATCATGAGGTAAAGGACTTTGGTACTTTTAGTCCTGACTCTGTCGATTACCCTGATTTTGCACACCCGGTTGCCAATGCTGTAGAAAGTGGAGTCTTTAATTTTGGAGTTTTAGTCTGCGGTAGCGCAAATGGTGTTGCCATAACAGCGAACAAACATCAAGGGATCCGTGCGGCAATTTGCTGGCAGAAAGAAATTGCTGAACTAGCTAGATTGCACAACAATGCCAATATTATTTGTATTCCGGAGAGATTTGTATCTGAAGATCTGGCTAAAGAAATGGTTACAACCTTCCTGAATACTGCTTTTGAAGGAGGTAGACATGCCGGAAGAGTTGGTAAAATGTCTTGCTAAAACCAAGATTATGAAAAGGTCTTTTCTATACACCAGTCTCGTATTATTATTAGGCTGCACAGCAGTGGCACAAAACAAAGATGCCATTAAATTTAGTCAAACGATCACTAAAGACAATGCTTACAAACACTTATCTGTACTCGCTTCTGATGAATATGAAGGGAGAGGTACTGGTGTAAAAGGTGGTTGGATGGCTGCAGATTACATTAAAAACTTTTTTAAAGAAATTGGCTTGAAAGGACCTGTTAATGGGGAATATTTTCAACCAGTTGGTATCGTAAAAATGGGGAACGACCAGATTCTTACAATTGAAGGGCAACCTGCTGAACCAATTACAGATTTCTATAATATTAGAACTTCGATAACTAAAGGTTATACTTTTAATGCAAATAATATATTATTTGCGGGATATGGTCTGAATGCTGAGGCCTATAATGACTTTCATGGATTCAATGTAACCGGTAAGGTAGTCATGATACTTGGTGATGATGTCCCTAAAGCGATCTCTACCTATAGTGCAGCTTCTTATAGGATTATGCAGCTATCTAAAGAAAACCCTAAAGCGATATTGGTTGTAGAACCCAAGATTGGGGCTATGGATAGCGGAACTAAAAGAATGCTGGAGTATCAACCAATGGTATTAAATAATCAGGAGCACAAAGAACGTAAAATAAAAGATCAAGGAATCCCTGTTATCTACATCAGCAAACAAGTTGCAAATCAATTGCTAAAATCAGTGAATAAAACCATTGACGAGCTTAAAAATAAAATTGATGCTAATCGTAAGCCAGCATCCATAGAGCTTACTGCAACGATTAGCGCCAGTGCAATGCCAACAGAAACTAAGGTTAAGGCTGATAATGTTTTAGGATTTTTGGAAGGTTCAGACCCTAAGCTTAAAAACGAAGTATTGGTGATCACAGCTCATTATGATCACATCGGGCTGACTGGTGCTGAGACTGGTGATAAAGTTAACAATGGTGCTGACGACGATGGTTCCGGCACTACAGGAGTAATGATGATTGCTGAAGCATTTATGAAGGCCAAGAAGGCAGGTAAAGGTCCTAAAAGAAGTATCTTATTTATGACAGTAACCGGAGAAGAAAGAGGCTTATGGGGCTCTGATTGGTATTCGGAAAATCCTGTCTTCCCTTTAAAAAACACCATTACAAACCTAAATATTGACATGATAGGTCGCGGGGATGAAGCACATGCAGCAGACAATAATTTCGTGTATATTATTGGTTCTAATATGCTAAGCTCTGACCTTCACCGTATAAGCAAAAAGGCAAATCAGGATTATATAAAAATGAATCTGGATGAGAAGTACAACAACCGTACGGATCCGAATCGTTTTTATTACCGTTCTGATCATTACAATTTCGCGAAACATGGCATTCCTGTAATTTTTTACTTTAACGGTGTACACGAAGATTATCACCAACCGGGAGATGAAATCAGTAAGATTGATTTCCCTATGCTTGCTAAAAGATCAAAGCTTGTTTATTTCACAGCCTGGGAATTGGCAAATGCAGCAAAAAGACCTGTGGTTGATAAAAATGAAGACGGTACTATAAAAAAATAAAGACTTTTTTATTTTTATATTTGAAGGATGATGAAGGTATCTGAGGAATTTTTGGTGAAGGCTGATGAAAAAGCCTTTGATTTAGGGCATCGTAAAACTATTAACTACAATATAGGCAAATACAATACTGCTGTTGAACGAGGCTTGTCCAAATTTGAAAACCTGGAGAATTCTAAAAAGAAAGCCCATGTGATCAAATGGAGGGTCATGGAAAACCTGGACAAATTCCTCCCTGAGTTTGAATCTAACTTTCAACGTCGTGGCGGAAAAGTAATCTGGGCAAATAATACTGCCGAAGCTCAGAAAGAAATCCTTAACATTATCAATAAAAACGGAGGTAAAACGGTTATCAAGTCAAAATCTATGACAACCGAGGAGATCCACCTCAATGAATTCCTGGAAAAACACGGTATAGAATCATTGGAAAGTGATCTGGGCGAATACATTGTTCAATTGCTGGGACAACACCCCTATCATATTGTTACTCCCGCAATGCACTTAAATAAAGAGGATATTGCCAAACTTTTCCATGAAAAATTCGGAACACCTTTAGATTATACTCCTGAACAACTAACTCAAAAAGCCCGAGAGCTTTTAAGAGAAAAATATTTGAAAGCCGATATAGGCATAAGTGGTGGTAATTTTCTGATCGCCGATACCGGAAGTATTGCGTTGACAGAAAATGAAGGCAATGCAAGGCTTTGCACGACTTTTCCTAAGATTCATATTGCAATAGTTGGTATTGAGAAAATTATTCCTTCTATGACAGATTTAGACCTTTTCTGGCCACTTCTTGCCAGTCATGGTACCGGACAAAACTTAACGGTATACAATACCATTTTAAGTGGCCCGAGACGTGGGGAGGAAACTGACGGACCTGAAGAAATGTATGTTATCCTTTTAGATAACGGCAGGACCAATCTATTGGCTCAGAAAGATCAGCGTCAAGGCTTATATTGTATCAGATGCGGTGCCTGCTTAAATGCATGCCCGGTTTATAAGAATATTGGTGGACATACCTATAATACTACCTATAGTGGCCCTATTGGTTCTATCATTACACCACATTTAAAGGGCATGAAGGAGTTTAAACATCTAAGCTATGCTTCTAGTCTATGTGGGAAATGTTCAGAAGTCTGTCCCGTTAAAATAGACATCCACAAAATGTTGCTCTTAAACAGAAGAGATGCTGCAGCAACACATCAAAATACAAAAGCCGAAGAAATTGGCTGGAAGATCTGGAAGACAGGCATGCTGAAAAGATCTAGAATGGATTCATTTGGTGGAAAAGCAAAGAACTTCTTTCTTAAATTTTTCTTCAAAAAGGTTTGGGGTAAATATCGTGAAATGCCAGAGGTTGCACCAAAATCATTTGCAAAACTATACGAGGAAAAGAATAAGGAATCAAAAGACGCTTAACATCTTTTTTTCTGATTATTTATCAGGTACCCGTCGCTTCAACAATAACTTCTGCAAGGGGATTAAACAGATAAATGTGCCCGTTATTTAAACAGGTACAACGATACCTTTTTCTTAATTTTTCTCCCTTTTTAAACTGTCTTCCATCCTTAATTGTAAACACAGCATGTAAAGGCAACTCCTCAAGTCTTGGGATATCTTCCTTTACTTCATCATACTTTTTTAAAGCCCTTGAAAGCTTTAAGTCTGTACAACTTGCCGCAGTAGGATTATTTAAATAACTGACAATAGCTTTTTTAACATCTTCTGGAAAAACACTTTGCTCCAAAAAGGGGACCATCATTCTTTTGAAATTGTATTTCCATTCTTCACCATGTGGTTTTACTTTATTCTTATGATCGTTCCAGGTCAAAAGATGCGCAAACTCATGGACGGTAGTTACCAAAAAAGCGTAACAATTGAGGTTGTTGTTTACTGAAATCTTATGTCCTGCTCCTTTATAAGGATGTCTGTAATCACCAAGTTTTGTAGCTCTGCCTTTGCTTATTTTAAATTCACACTGAAAATAATCAATCCATTTGGCTATAATCGGCGCGGCCGATACGGGCATATATTGTGATAAAATGTTTTCCTTTTCCACAATCACAATATAACCAATTTACTTTAAAAGCTGATAAGCGATTAAACTTGCAAAATAAGCAAGAGCTGTCATATAAACCAACTGAATGCCTGGCCAGCGCCATGATTTTGTTTCCCTGTAAACTACAGCAACAGTGCTCATACATTGCATAGCAAAAGCATAAAATAACATCAACGAGAATGAAGTAGCAAAAGTAAATACCGGTAAACCTGTATCTGCAAATTTAGCCTCCCTCATTTTATCTCTTATACTTGTCACATTCTCATCTCCCCCCTCTACACTATAAATGGTCGCCATGGTTCCAACGAAGGCCTCACGGGCTGCAAATGACGTAATCAGAGCTATTCCAATCTTCCAGTCAAAGCCTAATGGCTTAATCGCAGGTTCAATTGCATGTCCCAATATACCTGCATAAGAATTTTTAAGTTTCTCTGCAGATTTATCTCTTTCAAGCGTGCTGATTTGCACACTATCTTTTTGGGCTTCTATTGCCGCATATTTCTTATCAATCTGTTCAAAACGATCTGAAGGGCCATAACTAGCCATTACCCAAAGAATAATAGAAATAGCAATGATCACCTTACCTGCTTCCACAACAAAAGTTTTCGACTTCTCGTACATGGTAAACAATACATTGTTCCATCTTGGCATCTGATACACTGGCATTTCCATAATAAAGTAAGATTTCTCTTTAGCTTTAATTAAGAAGCTCATCACTAAAGCAACAAGTATAGCAGCTACAATACTAACTACATACATACCCATTAGTGTTAAACCTTGCAGATTAATAAAGCCCCATATCATTTTTTCAGGCACCACTAATCCAATCAATAAAGTATATACAGGCAACCTGGCAGAACAACTTACCAAAGGAGCTACCATGATCGTAATGATCCTGTCTTTCCAGCTTTCAATGTTTCTCGCACTCATGATGGATGGTACGGCACAAGCTAAACTACTGATCATAGGTACTACAGATTTTCCGCTTAAACCGAACTTTCTCATGATCTTATCCATCATGAAAGTAACCCTTGCCATATATCCTGTATCTTCAAGAATGGATATAAAAGCAAAAAGAATAGCAATCTGAGGTATAAATATAACTACTCCACCGAGTCCCGCAACCACCCCATCTAATAACAAATTGGTTAAAATGCCTTCGGGCAAATGCGCATGTCCATACTCTGTAAGCCATGTAAATGAATTTTCAATCAACTCCATCGGATATGCAGACCAGGAGAAAATAGCATTGAAAATAAAGAATAATATGCCCAGGAAAATAACAAATCCCCAGATGCGATTCGTTAAAACCTTATCAATTTTATCACTAAAATTGAACTTTCTTGCAGCTCCGGTATCTTGTACAATTCCACTTAATATACTACCTAAAAAACGGTAACGTGCAACAGTTTCAGCAGCCTGAAGTTTTGAAGAATCAAAATCATGCTCCTTTCCAATTTCAGCTAATAAGAGTTTATCAGCTTTAGAAAAGCAATCAAGTGTTTCGTATTGATGCAACACCTGCAATGCGAAATAATTATTATCAGTTTTAACAACTGATTTAGCTTTTTCTATAGCTTCAGGAGCCAATGTATAAATATCAGTACCTTCTGTTTGAGTAGCTATTTTCGTGGTGTTATTAATTGCTTCCTTTAACTGGTCCAGTCCAGAATTACTTCTTGCCGATATAGATACGATCTGAACTCCCAATCTTTCTGAAAGCTTGTCAACATCAACCTCAACACCCTGCTTTTTGGCCATATCGGCCATATTCAATGCTAATACAACAGGAATTTTTAAATCTGCTACTTGTGAGTAAAGCAGTAAGTTCCTACGTAAGTTTGTAACATCCGCAACCAAAACTACTACATCAGGATGGCTTGAATTATTTTTATCTGCCAATACCTGAAAAACGATACTTTCATCGCGACTTTTCGGATATAAACTATAAGTACCAGGTAAATCAACAACCTCTGCATGTTTGCCATCTGGCAATTTACAGTAACCAACTTTTTTATCTACTGTAATACCCGGAAAGTTCCCAATTTTTTGATTTAACCCAGTAAGGAGATTAAAAAGTGTAGATTTTCCGGTATTAGGATTACCAACTAAGGCAATTTTAATATCTTTTCTCAAATCACTATTGAATTATAATAACAGATGCTTCGCTTTTACGTAAACAAAGTTGATATCCAGATACCCGGATTGCGATCGGGCAACCTAATGGCGCGAATCGCTCAACTTCTACAACTTCGCCGGGCAAGCAGCCCATTTCCATTAACTTTACAGACATTTCCTGATCTGTAAATGCTACAATAGTTCCTTTGTCTCCGGGATTAAGCTGCGAAAGTTTCATCTATTTTAAGGTTTGTATATCCTGCATGGGCGCTCGCCTCTTAGCAGATAAGGCGCAATTTAGACTTAATTTATAATAATTACAAATAAGACGATGCAGGACTCTCTCCATACACCGTCTTTATTTAGTCATTTTATTGTTACCCAAACATTGGGTTATCAAATTAGACTATTAATGTTTTGGATATGCGTTATAGCTCACTTTTGGACATTTACATCCACCTTTAAAAACTGTACAACTTCCTAAAAAACAAATCACTAACAACAAGAATAGTTTAACGATCAGTCTTTTCATTATAATTTGATTTGTGAAGTAATACATAGCTAAAAACACCCATAAATACACCGATCATATCACAGCCAAAATCCCACCATTCGGCAGACCTGTAGCTAAAGAACTTCCATTGTAACAATTCTATTCCAGCTCCTAAAGCAGCTGTGTAAATGATGATCTTAAAAATTGTTAATGAACTAAAGCTGTAATTGTGCTGATGGTTAATCTTACCGTAAAACAAAAGGATAGTCAGGACATAAAAGAAGCCCATGTGGACAAACTTGTCAAAGCCCTGAAAAAAGAAACCACCCCCACCACCTGAAGGCATCTTCACACAGCAAAGAATAACAACTACAATGGCCCATAACACGGCCCAAATCTGGTATTTTAACTGCCCAAAAATGCCCATTTACTAAGCTCCTACAAGTGCTTTATAAGCATCCGCAGTTAATAAACCTTCAGCTTGTGATGCATCTGTTAAAGTCACTTTAACCATCCATCCAGCACCATAAGGGTCAGTATTAACTAATTCAGGATTATCATTTAATGATGCATTAAATTCGCTTACAGTACCAGTTAAGGGCATAAATAAATCTGAAACAGTTTTAACAGCCTCAACTGTACCAAACACATCATCCTGACTAACCTCATCACCTACAGTATTAATGTCGATGTATACGATGTCCCCTAACTCGCGTTGTGCAAAATCTGTAATGCCAACATATGCCTCGTTACCTTCAACTCTAACCCATTCGTGGTCTTTAGTGTACTTTAATTCTGATGGAAAATTCATTTTTTTATTTGTTAGTTGCAATATTTTATAATTGAAAAAGGGACAAACTCCCCTATTCCCTTCAAAGGTAATTAAATCCGCTCATTTAAAACAAATCTTCTCTAATTCAGTGTAATCCTTAAGCTAAAACCAAAATTGCTGAACGAAGTATTAAAGGTTTGTGAAGTATAAGGTTTAGTGACATTAGAATCATAAAACACCCTTACGTTAAATCGTTGGTTCAAAATATAATCAACACTAGGTCTCAACGTAATATTTTTAGCCCCGGACGAAACCTCGGCTTCATCAACATCAGCTCTGTAAATAACTGTTTTATTATCTCGGACTGCAACATCTAACTTAAAGTCCATGTTATTATCCATCTTTAGCTCTTTAAATAGTCCGAATGGGAATCTGAATTTAGCAGTACGATAGCCTAAACCAAAAACCATATTATTTTCTGATAATTGAGCCAGTTGACTATTAGCTAAGCTAAGTCCCAGCATTCTCGTTCTACCAATTTCAAAATTGGCAGTCATATTATTTTTCAATCGGGTATCAATGCCAATAAGCGGAGAAAACTGTTCTGCAATTGTAACCTGTGCATATTGATACACCGGCAAGAAATTATCATTTTCATCTCGGCTACTCACAGCCCCATTCGTCTCCTGATATCTAATCAATGAATTAAATCCATTGATACTGTATACTGATCGGTAAGAATGCCTTAAATCAATAGAGCTAAACCTTTCTTTCAGAAAACCAATCTGAGTTAATCCTCTATAATTTAATCTCCAGTTTGGCAATGGAATTTTAGGAAGAGAATTCAAGCTACTAGATGAAGCACTTTTTCCTGTATAGGCAGCAAGGAAAGCGGATACAACAACATCCTGAGAATTCTTGTCATAACCATCTGCATAACCAGCAGAATTGAAACCTCTCGAATTGTTGTTTTGTGAACCAAGACGTCGTGAAATCACTTGTCTGTTCAACATAAACTGATTAAACAACTTAGAAAAACTACTACCATGTTTTTCAGAAAATGCTGTCCCAATTGAAATGAACGAAACACTATAATCTCCGGTCGTAAAAGGACTCAAATTTTCAAAGCTCTGAGTTGATCTGTCAAACCTGAAATTGCTAGAATAATTTAATGTTCTATTTTTATTTGCAGTTAGTGTAATACTCAAATCTTTAATAGGCTCAATTAAACCAGTTAAGCTTAAATCTTCTCTAAGTGTATTAATGTAAAGTTGGGTTTGTAAAGTATCTCTGGTAATCCACCCGTGATTTAAGGCCATTTCTCTGATGTCACGTTGACTACCAAAAACAAACCCAAGCCCAGGAGCTCCTGTAACTTCATCCAGACCAAAATAACTAACCCTTGGCATATACCCCGGCAAAAATGTCCCTTTAGTTTGCGTAAATGCAGCATTTACATTTTTAAGACCTGTTAAAAGGCCTATAAAGAACGAACCTTTAGCTGCATTATCTCCACCTGCATTCGCTCGTCTTACAAAACCAAACTTATTATATAACCCCGCCAGATTCAACGTAGGGTTTACTTGTACAGTTTTTGAATTTTGAATTGTGTTCCCCAGATCAATTAATGGATCTCTAAGCGTCGATAACGGCTCAGTTTGCCAATTAAAATTAGTGCCATACCTGGTCGCAACAGTTACCCAATCCATACCCGGAATTTTATTGAAGGGTAAAGTATAGGTAATGTTCATATTGTGGTTATAATCGGTTGTTCTGCCCAGACGCTTTAAATTCTGCCACAAAGTATCCCTTTTCAAACCCTCAATTTTACCATCTGGCTCGTCAATGATTGAATAATTTGTTGCATCAAAATCCAGTGTCAGCGACTTTGTCAAACTCCATGATATACCATAAACTCGTGTAACCAGGAAGTTCTTATTAAACGTAGTATTAATTGGAATAGAATTATTCGGATCATTATTTCTTAACCTGTTTTCCGAATAATAACGATCTACATCGATTCTGAAATTTAATGCATTAGGTACCAGATTTATGTTAAAATCCCGTAAAAGCGCTAAGGTATTCGATTTGATGATTTTAGCAAAGGGCTCTACTGTTTTAGATTGTCCGGAATAATTATAGGCCAACGACCCTCTATAAGTCTCCTGTGTATTTCTTTCATTGATAAAATCGCGATGTGCAAGTTTGGTATACGCATAGCTCACATTAAAGTTTTCAACGTCCCATACCTGTGGTTTCTTCTCCGGATTCGTTCGCTCTTTACGTACATTGGTAAAGTTGATACTGTTTCTTGTAGTATAATCCTGAGCATATTCCAGAATTGCCTTTTTCTCAGATTTCGAAGCATTATCCAATGCATTCTTTAATTCAATATCTGGTGTCTTCGGATCGTACTGAGGAGTACTTACCTGGCTCGAATAGCTAACAAACATAGGAATCTTAATCCCCGTTTTCTGAGGGAAGAACTTACCCAATTCCATGCTCGAAGAAATATCAAAGAACACATTATCTGCACGGTTTCTTTCACTTACTCTCTTCTCCAAAGAACCAAAACCTATGGTCGATTTACTGCCCGATACGTTTATATCAGCAAAATCTGCCAGTTGTGCATTCATCCTTGCAGTTGCCGCCCAACCACCACGTTCATCAAATTCTGTCAGGCGCATTTCATTAAACCATACCTGCGCGCTTTTATCCAGACCATCATCTGATGTACCCGTTGCAACATTTCTATAAGGATTGATTACGCCTAACATATACACTCTCACCTTACTCATATCAGGTTGCCCCTTTACAATAATGGTTTTCCCGTTTACCTCATATTTAAATGGTTTGCTGATGTTCCAAGGTAGCCCATCAACATCAAGAGCCTTATTTCTGGCTAATTTAGCCTGTTGAAACAATTCCAGGGAAATATCCATTTTATTCTGATCAGGCCATATTGAATAAGGGTCACTTGTTCCAGGACGCGTTACTTTTAAGGGTTGTGAATATTCATAATAGTTATCCTGATTATCGGTACCAATTCTCAAAAAAGCATTTAAATCATAATCATTAAGAACAGCATTTCCGAGTGCTTCCATGTGGATAAACATCTCCAGATGCTTATACGATCTGAAATCATTCAAAGCAGTTTTAAATGTAGCTCTGCCATAGCCATCACGCAGGTTCTTTACAGTAACAGCAAGAGATTGTTCATTCTGTCTCGTATCGCCGCGGTAGTTACTAAAATCACGTTCCCTTTCAATACCTGGGGGTACCACATATGGGATAGGGGTTCTTTTACCATTTTCCTCAATATTTACAGTCGATATTTCTATCGTTGAATTGTCTGGTCCAAGATTTTGTAAACTCGGATCAAGAATAACTTGTGAAGCTTCATTAGCCGAATTATATTGTCTCCATTCACCTCTTACCAATTGTATTTTCCCAAATCTCAATACCGTTGTATCGGCATAATTAGTTAAGAACATCCTTACGAAACGAATCGATTTAAAATCCTGTATGTTTCCAACCTTTTGCTGATACTGCGCTAAAGGAATTCTTATCTGATACCAGGTTACTGGTTGTGTCTGTCCATTTGCCAACTTAACCTGCGATGTTACTTTATCAGTTACAAAGTTCTGTCCAACCATTAAATCACCAGGACGCATAGAAACCTTATATTGGAAATACTCATCACTTTGCGTCATGTTATTATCCCTGTTGATGTCTTCGCCATCAGGCAATGAAGTAGAAGCTGAATTATCTACTCCAAAATCCTCCTGCGATTGTTGCGAAGTTTTAGAATTCCCTTCAGGACCATTAAAGCGTTGGTAGCGTTTCAAAATACCTGCATTTGCCTGATCTTGTTGTCTACCTCTAAAATACATGTAATCATCAGAAGAAGGGTCATTATCAAGTTCTGCTGCTGCATCTGGATTAAGCTGAGCTTTGATCTGGTCTATCAATTGACCAAATTTCACTTTCTCGTCAGCATTAGACAAACCGTCCAACCCCACATCCTGAGCCTTTCTTGCTGACGGGTCATTATCAAATGCTTGTATTACTGGTTGTAATTTGGGTACTCTACCCCAATTTGTTTCATCATAAGCATTTGGATCTCCATTAGCAGGTAAACCATTTTCCAACGATTTACGCCCATCCTTTAAAATGTCTTCAGAAATGTTACCAAGATTAAAGTATAGATCACCACCTGCAGAATTGGGTTTATAAATATTCGGATCCATTACCCAAAGCTCAATATATTCAATATTCAATGCCTGAAAATCTGTAGTTTCAATTCTTCTGAACAAACCACCCCATCTGGATTTAGGATTTGTTAGTGTCCCATTAGCATTAAAACCAGTAGTGGAATAGTTATATGGTCCTCGTATAGTCGGATAAAAAGCAACATCCAAAGTTGGCAAAGTAATGGCTTGTCCTGTGCTTGTCTCTTTAAAAGGAAATACTTCCTGCTCAATAATCTCTCGTACATAGTGATTAGACCTCTCGGTTACATTGTTCCGTAAACTGGAAGGAATATCTCCAGAGTTTCTATTGTAAAATATAGGATCTATATTATAAAAAGCAATCCTGGCACGGTTAAAACCATAACTTAGGTCATCAATTCGATCTGCTTCAGGAAAAAGTTGCGGTGTTCCGGATAACTGCCAGGCAATCGCACTCTTCAAATCAATCACAGATCTAGAGGCTTCGAAATCATCGAGATAACTTACTCCTCCTTTTTTACCACCAAAATTCAATGCACTTGGATGTCCGGGAATTAACTGGGCAAACTCAGCTGCGAATGTAATATTCGATGGCGCTTTTGTAGATATAAACGGCAGCTTATCAACCATCTTTGTTAAAAACCTTGATGGAGAACTATAGTTCATATCTAGTCCCCACATGGTGTTTGATATAGGTTCTTCACCAATATTAACTTTCGGGGTAAGTGGCTTCTCCGTAAGGTTCATGAAAGTACCTCCAAGGTTCAACTTATTGTTCATTTTATAGTCGAGCCTCGTACCAAATAAAGAACGCTGCTGTAATCCAAACAATTCATTATTTTCAGTAGATATCCTGATTGGCTGTCCGGATGTTAATAATGCCGGATTAATAATCCGCACCCTGCCACCTTGATAGTCTACTGTAAAATCTGCTCCCTCCTGTAAAGGAATCGTACCTGCAAAAACTTTTACAGAACCTTCTGGTACATTAATAGAGTTCAAACTAAATTCTGAGGAAATCTCCGATTGATATGTCCCTTTAATTACATAACGATTCTGATTGCTAAACAATTGCTGTGCAACGACCTTAGTCGAGTCATACAAAGCTCTAAAAGAATACTTGTCAATCAGTACTTGTTCTGATGGCAAAAACTGATCTGCCAGGTCATCACCAAATGGTTCAATAAGTGGAAAGATCATCCTGCCATTTAATGGATCAATAGTGATATAACCATTAATCGTATTGGTCGAAAAGTTAATCTGACTATTTGTAGTAGAACTGTTGTTACTACCGTTATTAAATGACGAATTTTGTCCACTATTTGGACTAGATCCGAATGGTTTGTTCTCCACTTCAAAATCAAATACTCCATCAGGCTTACGTTCTTTTTGTTGATTTAACCTATCCAGTCCTGTTACCTGAATCCATTGTTTCCCATTAAGTGGTCTACGCTCTGCATCCAGTTTTTCACCTTCCTGTATTAACGGCTTTTCAACACCTGTTTTTTCATCAATTCTTAAAATGTCGAGTTTAAAGTTTTGCTGACTGATTTGATACCCACCGATAGAATAAATATTCTTCATCATCAGGCTCCAGGTTGGCAAATTGGTTTTTATTGTTTCGTTTTTTAATAGTTTGGTATATAATACCTTTGGAGTTGACGGATCAAATGGTACGTCAGTTGCAAATTCACCTACCTGATATTCTACGCCATTAAATGTATACCTAAAAGCTACTGTAAGAACTTCATCACTATTTAAGCCGTTGTTTAATGAAATATATCCTAATTGAGGATGAAAAGTATACTCTCTATCTGCCAGCTTTCTTGCATAAGTTAACTTAGCATAGTTATCAGTTTTCCCCTTATCATCGAAATAATTAATAATGGAATTAGAATTGGTATTACGTGAGTCAACTGGAATTTTTTCAAGAAGGTCATTGGAGCTTCTTGGAAATACCGGGTTTGTAAAACCCGAAGGGAGTACAGATCTCCCGCCAACAAGTACAGGATTATATGGCTTATTCTCACCTAAATCCATAAAGCCTAATACATCCCTGGAATCCTGTGTACTACCTGCCTTATTTGTAATCCAGACTTCAATCTTTGTAATTAACACCCCAGAAGTAATTGTAGGTGGGTTATTTTGCGATTTGTTGTAATTATCCCTGAAATATTGAGCCAGGAAAAAGTGTTTATTCGCTTCGTAATTGTCTGCACTAAACCGAAATTCGTTTTGCTGTCCGCCATTATTAATCTGAATCTGACGAGATTGAGATTTTTGCTGAGTAAAAACAGTTGCCACATTCAATCGGCCAAATTTCAATTGTGTTTTGACACCGAATAATGCTTGTGTACCATTTATCAGTGTGGTATTTAAAGGTAAACTAACATTACCTGCTTCTATTTTTTGTATAATATCATCCTCACCACCTGTATAATCAAGCTTCACCTGATTCTCAAAATCAAATTGAGCTTCAGTGTTATAGTTCATATTGATTTTCAACTTTGAACCGATATTACCAATCACATCCATTTGGATACGTTGATTAAAATCGAAGTTCCCCTGAACCCTTTGACGCTCGTTGAACATCGGATTTTCATTTTTATTGATCCTGCCTAGAAAAGTAAGTTCAGCTTCACCCCGTGGTTGAATATCGATTGTACTCCCGCCGAATATGCGTTCAAATGATTTACTATTGATCTTTAAACTTGGAATAATACCAGTTCTTCTAACTTCACTTACCTCCTGGTCAGAAAAGGAGCGCCAGTTTTCACGTTTAATTTCACTATTTACCAAACGCAGGTATTCCTCAACTGTTAAATACTGAGGTGGCCCAAAAGGCTTATCACCAATATATTCCTGTATGTTGTATCTTTTATTTAATGCGTCATATTCCACTTTTCTCTGCACATTTTCAGGCAATGGATAAAAAGGGCTCGACATAGATCTTATACCAAGTCTTTGCTTCTCTTTCAGGCCGAAAGAATTCCGGGACGTATCCTGTATTACTTTTTTGGGGCTAACCTGCGAAAATGTTCGCTGCGCTCCAAAACCTACTATCAGGAAGAGAAATAGCGTTAATAGAGTTTTCAATGGCTATTTTTATAAATTCTTCAATGCTATTTTTATCATTTGTTCAACAGACAAATCCTGACCACCATCTTTCACTGCTTTGTCTATTGCTTTTTCGGAAGCAAGTTTCACAAAACCGAGCATCATTAATGCCGATAATGCTTCTTCTCGAACCGTATTATTTAAAGGTGCCGAAATTAATGATCCCGAGCCTTCTTTTTTCAATTTATCTTGTAATTCAAGTACCAACCGTTGAGCAGTCTTCGCTCCTATCCCCTTAATTCTTTGGATCAGAGGGAGGTCCGCATTTACAATTGCTGTTTGAATTTCAACTGGAGTAATGGATGATAACATCATTCTTCCAGTGTTTGGTCCTATCCCGGACACAGAAATTAAATGCAAAAAAAGCCTGCGCTCCCCTTCATCAGCAAAGCCATAAAGGGTATGCGCATCTTCTTTTACGTGCAGCCAGGTATAAATTTTACACCTTTCCGAGTTTGGAAGACTGCTATAAGTATTTAAAGATATATTCAGATGATAGCCGACTCCGCCTGCCTCCACAACAATATAGGTAGGACATTTAAACGCTAGTTTACCATCAATATATTCAAACATAATATTTATTTTTTAGCTATTCTTTTTAATAAACCGCTTTTTTTTGCGCTTACTTCCTGCTCTTTACCTTGAACATCTAAAACCGCTAAGGTAACCATATTTACAATCTCTCTCACTGAACTTCCAAGTTGAACAATATGAACAGGCTTATTTAAACCTAGCAAAATTGGACCGATTGCTTCGGTTTCACCTAGTTCCTGCAATAATTTATAAGCTATGTTACCCGATTCCAGATTAGGGAATATCAAAGTATTTGCAGGGCCATCAACCAATTTGCTGAAAGGGAAATTTCCTTTCAACAACTCGTTATTCATTGCAAAATTACCTTGCATTTCACCATCAACTACAATTTCAGGGTACTGCTCATGTAATATTTTAACTGCTTTTCTTACTTTTTCAGGTACATCCCCTTCGTTTGAGCCAAAATTAGAATAAGACAGCAACGCAATACGAGGTTTAATGTTAAACTTACTAACAGCACGCTCCATTAACAAAGTTAAATCAACCAGTTCCTCTGCAGTAGGATCAACATTAACTGTTGTATCACCAAAAAACACTGGCCCTTTCTTGGTCATCATCATGTACATTCCAGCAACACGGTTCACATCAGGAGCAGTGCCTATTACATGCAAAGCGGGTTTAATGGTCGATACATAGTTCCTGGTTAGCCCAGAAATCAAAGCATCAGCTTCACCAAACTCTACCATAGCAGCTCCAAAATAGTTTCTATCACGCATTTGTTTAGTCGCCTCAAATAAGGTCAGACCTCTACGTTGTCTTTTTTCGTATAAATATTGACCATATTTCTGCATCTGCTCAGTTTCCTTAAACGGATCTATAATAGTTACCCCCTCTAAGTCCAGCGCACTTTCACTAATAATACGTTCAATAGTTTCCTTGTTCCCCAATAAAATTGGAATAGCGATATTCTCATCTTTAACAATCTGAGCTGCTTTTAAAATCTTATAATTATCAGCTTCTGCAAAAACAACACGCTTTGGATCAGATTTAGCCTTATTCGTGATCGCACGCATAATGGCATCATCCATACCCAATCTAAGCTTCAATTCCTCTATATAAGCATCCCAATCAGTAATAACCTTACGTGCAACACCAGATTCAATTGCTGCTTTTGCAACAGCGGTCGACACATTTGTCATTAACCTTATATCCATAGGTTTAGGAATAATATATTCCTTGCCAAATTTGATATTCTTCTCATTGTAGGCCATATTTACAGCCTCAGGAACTGATTTCTTTGCCAACTCGGCAATAGCTCTCACTGCAGCAATTTTCATTTCCTCATTAATCGCAGTAGCACGAACGTCAAGGGCTCCTCTAAAAATATAAGGGAAACCCAATACGTTATTTACCTGATTAGGATAATCAGAGCGGCCAGTAGCCATAATAATATCTTTGCGTGATTTTATTGCTAATTCGTAAGCGATTTCAGGATTAGGATTTGCCATAGCAAACACAATAGGATTTTTCGCCATTGAGTTTAACATGTTTTCAGTTACACAGTCAGCAGACGACAAACCAATAAACACATCTGAATCTTTCATCGCTTCTTCCAATGTATTCAAGTTTCTTGAAGTAGCAAACTCTGCCTTTATCGAATCAAGGTTTTCCCTATTATCTCTAATTACACCAGAACGGTCGCACATTACAATATTTTCCTTCTTTGCACCTAAAGAAACGTAAAGACGTGAGCAAGAGATTGCTGCGGCACCTGCACCGTTAACAACAATCTTAATTTTATCCATTTTCTTTTTCTGCAATTCACAAGCATTAATCAATGCCGCTGCAGAAATAATGGCTGTACCATGTTGATCATCATGCATTACAGGAATTTTCATTTCTTCCTTTAAACGACGTTCAATTTCAAAACACTCAGGTGCTTTAATATCTTCTAAATTCACCCCACCAAAAGTAGGTTCTAATGCTTTTACTATTTTAACAAAGTCATCAACGTTTGTAACATCCAGTTCAAGATCAAAAACATCAATATCTGCAAATATCTTAAACAATAATCCCTTCCCCTCCATAACTGGCTTCCCTGCTTCAGGACCAATATTACCTAGTCCTAAAACAGCAGTACCATTACTAATAACAGCTACTAGGTTACCCTTGGCTGTATATTTATAAACATCTTCTATGTTTTCGGCTATCTTTAAACAAGGTTCAGCGACACCTGGTGAGTAGGCAAGTGCCAGATCTCTTTGAGAGTTTGTTGGTTTAGTTGGTATAACTTCAATCTTTCCTGGTCTTCCTTGCGAGTGGTAATCCAACGCGTCCTGCTTCCTATTAATCTTACTCATAAAATGATCTTATATGTAAACGGCCCAAAGTTACAATTCTTTTGATAAGCCATATACAAAAAGGCACACTTATAAAATATTAACTTCTGTTAGATCTAGGAACACTTTTTCCGGCTGTTTTACGATAAACCTTCAACTTCTGACCTGGAACAATTCCACTGCTTTTCAAGCCATTCCATACTTTTAAGTCTTGTACTTCAACATTATATTTATCAGCTATAATGCTTAAGTTCTGTCCAGATGTAACTTTATGATATACAACCGCAGCTTTGCTGGAAAGAGAACCAGACTTAGACTTCACACTCCTGTCATTAGATGCCAGAACAACATTCTTATTCACGTCAATTTCTTCTTCTTCATTCAACAAGTGATACACGCTTGCAAAACTAGTCAGACTTACCTTAGGCAAAATCACACGCTTTGGCAATTCCTGAGTACCATTTACAATCTTTTTCTTGTAAGAAGGGTTTAAAGCTGACAACTCTTCCAAGTCAATATTAAGCGCTTCAGCTAACGAGGCTAAAGACACAAATCGATTAACCTGAATGATATCTGTATTTCTTATAAAAGATGATTTTTGTGATTTGATCTGATGATTAGACGGGCAATTCATAACATATACCGCGGCAATAAAAGCGGGCACATAATTACGGGTTTCCATAGGTAAAAATCGTCTGATCTCCCAAAAATCTCGGGAACCTGCTTTTGCAATTGCACGGTTCACATTCCCTTTACCACAATTATAAGCAGCAATAGCTAACAACCAATCCCCCAATTCCTCGTAAGCATCTCTAAAATAAGCTGCTGCAGCATGACTTGCTTGAATAGGATCTTTACGCTCATCAACAAAGTTGTCCATATTCAGGCCATAATCCTTTGCCGTAGCAAACATAAACTGCCATAAACCTGTGGCTCCAACTCTAGATACGGCATGAGGATTCATTGAAGACTCAATAATTGGAAGATATTTAATCTCTTCAGGAATATTATAGCTCTTAAGTGCTTTTTCAAAAATAGGGAAATAGTAACTGGAAAGACCGAGCATCTTTCCCATCATATCTTTTCTACCAGCATAAATGTCTATGTAATTCTGTACATATTCATTATAATTAAGAGGTACCATCTTCTGAATAGAATCGAGTCTTGCCTTATAAACATAATTATGATTATAAAAAGTAGGGCCCTCATACACAATGGGAACGCTAGTAGTATCAGTTAATTCCAGTTGTGTTTTTTTTTGTGCTACTGCAGCAAAACCTGTTACAGCTAAAAAGCAAGCGGATACTAAGCGTACTATGTTCTTCATAGGCGTATTATTCCTTTTTATCGGTTAATAAAATCTATTTCAGGCAGTATCAAAAAGAGGTGGTGGTTTAGTTGCCTGGTTTGTTAAACTGTCAAGATTATTTAGTTCTTAAAAAAGCCTGAGACAATGACAAAAGCTCCTGCTCTCCAAAATGTCTGGCCATTAATTGTATACTTAACGGCAAACCCTTAGGATTATTGCCCAAAGGAATAGCTATTGCTGGAATTCCTGTCAATGAAGCTAATACTGTATATATATCTGCAAGGTACATCACTAAAGGGTCTTCAATATTCTCGCCTATATTAAATGCTGGAGTAGGCGTAACCGGGCTAATTATAATATCGAAATCACCAAGTAATTCCTCCATCTTTTCCCTGATCAGTCTTCTTACCTGCTGTGCTTTCTGATAATAAGCATCATAATAACCCGCGCTCAAAACAAAAGTACCCAATAGAATACGCCGCTTCACTTCTTCCCCAAAACCTTCGGCTCTGGATTGTTTATAAAGTTCGTTTAAACTTGTAGCTTCCAGATTACGGTGACCATAATGTACACCATCATATCGTGATAAATTAGAAGAAGCTTCTGCTGTAGTTAATACATAATAAGCAGGCACAAGATAATCTAACATATCAAAAGAAACATACGTTACCGTATGCCCCTGTGCTTTAAACGCTTCAATAGATGTTAATATAGCTTTCTTAATATCAGCATCAAGTGCATCACTTTCTAAAGTCTCCTTTAAAACAGCAATCTTTTTAGGTGTAACTTCATTAAGTTTACTTAAATAATCAGGAACACTACGTTTAGAAACAGTACTGTCATGCTCATCCGCTCCAGCCAAAACTTCCAATAAGATAGCAGCATCTGTTACCGACGAGGTAATCGTACCAACCTGATCAAAAGAAGAGGCATATGCAATTACGCCATATCTGGAAATTCTGCCATAAGTAGGCTTTAAGCCAATACAACCGCAAAAAGCTGCCGGCTGTCTTACAGAACCGCCCGTATCCGTTCCAAGTGCAGACAAACACAGATCGGCTTGTACAGCAACCGCAGAACCACCTGATGATCCGCCAGCAACTTTATCACTGTCAGCTGCGTTTTTTACCGGACCGTAATATGAAGTTTCATTAGAGCCTCCCATTGCAAACTCGTCACAATTCAACCTGCCAATGATGACAGCATCTTCGCTAATTAAACGTTCAATAACAGTAGCAGAATATGGAGAAACAAAACCTTCCAGCATTTTAGAGGAAGCTGTAACCTGATGATCCCTATAACAGATGTTATCTTTTATTCCGATTACCATTCCTGCCAGCCTACCCGCATTTCCAGCCTCTATCTTTTCCTGTACCCGTTTAGCCTGAAGATCTGCAGAATAAAAAAACACCTCATTAAACGCATTGAGGTGTTTATGTTTTTCTATTTGCTTGAAATAATGATCTAATAACTCTGGCAAACTAAGCTTTTTTTGCCCAATAAGAGTTTGTATCTCTTGTAAGGAGGTATACTTCTTCAAAATCAAGAATTCATTAAATTAAAAAATCGGTTTTCTAAACCTATAGTGGTTTATTGGTGTTGCTTTGATTCTGCTCAACAGCATCATCAGCACCATCTTTACCGTCTTTAAATTCTTTGATACCTTTACCTAGACCACGCATCAATTCAGGGATTTTTTTACCTCCAAAAAGTAGCAAAACAATCACTACTATAACTGCGATCTCTCCGCCTCCTAGTCCAAAAGCTAATATTGTTGTGTCAAACATGATATTTTAATTAAAGTTTAGTTTTTATCTGTTTCTATTTTTGTGTGTTTACCATGTGCAGCATGTTCCGCGTTTTCAGCGTCATCTGCAGATTCAATGCCATCCGTATTACTTTCTACATTTTCATTTGTAGTACTTTCAGTATCCACTGAATGATCAGTATCACTATCTAACGTACTATTGTAATGAGCAGTTTCATCATTATATCCAGGATTACTGTCATAACTATCGCTGCTGTACATATCTTCCCCAGGTTTATAATCATAATTATGTGGCCTGTTACCAGTATCATCAGCATTGAAAGTAGACTTAAACTCATTAATCTCATCTGTAATACCGGCAGCATTAATATTTCTATGGATTTCACGCTTAACACCTTCCGATGCATCTTTAAAATCTCTTAACCCTTTTCCAAGTCCACGAGCTAATTCTGGCAATTTTTTACCTCCAAATAACAAAAGTACTACGACCAAGATGAGCATTATCTCACCTCCACCCATATTCAAAAACTCCACTAACGTGCCTGTATACATTTCAATCTTTATTTTAACTTCTATAAAACAAATATAAACAATTAATTGCAAAAGTTTATTTGGCTATCCATGCGGCAGGATTTTGCGCGACTGCTCCTCTGTAAATCTGGAACTGTAATTCCGGAATATCTCCCGAAGAAGCCACAGTACCAATATTTTGCTTTGTGCTCACGTCATCACCTGCACTAACACTAACAGACCTCAGATTTTGGTAAACTGTAAAGAATTGTCCATGTTTAATCAACACATAATATCTGCCTAATGCATTACCTACTTTACTCACCTTGCCATTAAATACGGCCCTTACACCAGCGCCTTCTGCAGTCTGAATTGTAACACCTGCATTATTGTAACTAGCCTGTCCTTCTTTATGCTTCCCAAAACTTTCGGTAATAGATCCGGCTGTTACAGGCCAGGGTAAAGAACCACGATTGCTTTCAAAGGCGGCAGATAACTTCGCCGCTTCCGGTGTTGCAGCCAGATAACCACTGCTATTCGCTTTTGGTTTAGCAACAGCCGCTGGTGTAGCAGGTGCAGGTCTGTTTTCAGCTTTTGCCTTTGCCGCAGCGGCGGCGGCGGCTTTAGCAGCTGCTGCTTTAGCTGCAGCTTCAGCACGCTTACGTTCTAGCTCAATCTCACGAACAATAGCAGCCCTGATACTTCTATCTAACTGCGCCTGTTGTTTCTTTCTGCTGGCAATGTCCTGACGGAATTTCTTTTCCTGTTTACTATATTTATTCAAAACCGCAGATTGCTGGTTTTTATTTTTACCGAGCTTATCTTTTTCATTTTCCTGTTCATGCAAAAGATTACTCTTCTCTTTCAGGTTTTTATCTAAAATAACAATCTTATAATTCAGCTCTTTTTGGGTCCCCTGAATATAACTCGCCTGCTTTTTACGATATTGGCCAAACTGCTGCAAATACTTAATCCTCTTATAAGCCTGATTAAAATCCTTTGCTGCAAAGATAAACATCATCTTATCATATGCGTTTTTATTGCGCTGAGCGAACCTGATCATTGCACCATATTCTTTCTTCAATTGGCCAAGCTGCCCTTTCAGATTAATGACCGTATTGGTATTTTCATGGATCTGATTATCAAGATTCTTAATTTCGGAGTTGATCACCGTAATCTTGTCCTGCATTAAACTAATCTTCTTGTTTAATGCATTGATCTGACCTAGAGTCAATTTCTTATTGTTTGCAGTTTTGTTAAGGTTTCGCTGCAACAATTCGATTTCTCTTTGTATGGCCTCTTTTTTTCTTTTTAATTCGGTACTACTTTGAGCAAATGTAACAGACGCAGATAGTACAAATAATAGCAGGAAAAGAAATTTACTTAACTTCATTGGCTCAAAAGTATGAAAAAATTTAGTGTAAAACTTCATACCTCCCTGGAACAGTAAACGGAAATTCAAGAGTAACATTGCGCTCAATACTAGAATACTCAAGTTCAATATCTACATTTTTATCCCCAACCCTGGAACTTATTATTGCTCCTTTTGGTAATAAAGCCCCATCAATATCATGGTAAGCCCCTACGTAAACAACCTTTAAAGCCTGCCCAACATTTATGTCATTGATATTATTTTCACTCACCTTTAAAAGTGAATCAAAAAACACCTTAAATGCAAGTGCCTCTTTCTCTCCTTCTAACACCCACAATCCATTATTCACATTAATCGTAGCCTTTTCATTCACAAAATCGGCAATGGTATTACCTGATAAAATAGATTCCAGCCAGTCAAAACTTAATTGCTTATTAGCATAACGATGTAAATAACTGAAAGGCTTTTTTAAATATACGGATTGGAAATTATTTCGCACTTTAACACTATCTGGTGTAATTAAAGCTCTTGCAATTTCAATACCCGCCAATGCAGTAATGCTAACCCAAATCCGTTTGCCTTTCTCCATCCTGATATTCATAGTTGCATTATTTTTACTCCCATCAATATCAATCTTAGCTTTGGTCTTTATCGCCAAAGTATTAAAAACAAAATCTTTAGATTTTAAAAGATTAATATTCTCTGCTTTTCTACTACTCAATTCAGTGACAGTAGCAGGTGGTTTAACTGTACCAGCCAATTTCCTTGTTTTACAAGCCAGCAAAGTAGTTGAAAGTACACCCGCCAGCAATAAACTATTCCAAATATTTCCCTTCATTGATCTTTCTATTTAGTTTTTCTGAACCGTTACCCGAGGCCTTTGCCTTTCTCCAATGCATTAATGCAGCTGCCTTATCCCCTGTTAAAAACAATAAGTCTCCATATAACTCCAGATATACCCCATTCTCAGGATCCAGTTGCAGAGCAGATTTAACCGTCGTTAAAGCTGTTACATCCTGATGGTCTTTATGCTGAGCCAATGCCATAAAATAATATAAAATAGCCTGGTTCGGATATATTGAAAGCGCTGCATCAGCAGTTTTGATTACATCTTTATATTGCTTCAAAAGCAGCTGTATATTTAAAGCTTGCTCCCAGGCTCTATAAGGTTGATCATCCGTTTCCAGAACTTTTTTAAACAATACCAGGGCACCTTGCAAATCACCCTTTTTATATAAGTTCTCTGCAAGCAAAATATTTTGATCATCAACAGTAGGTTCTGCAGGTTTGCTTTCCTCACCTGGTTTCATCCCAGAAGTTACTCGTCTCCTGGCCCTCGACAGGTCTTCAGATTGCCCAAACTTCTTCTCTAGTTCATCATAACCCTTCATGGCCTCAGCAACTCTACCAGCAAGTAAATAGGCGTTTGAACGATCGAAGTAATATTCAACTCTATCCGGAGACAATCTGATTAACTGATCCAAAGAACTCGTCATCGCATTCATATCTCCTTTTCGCTTGTAAAGCTCTGCCATCAACATCCAATACCAGCTATTATTGGCATCCAAGGCAGTCGCTTTTTTAATTGCCATCTCAGCTTCGATCAAATTATTCTGTCTGTAATTTACTACTGCAATTTCATAGTAAACTGCTGCATTTTTATCATCCAGTTGTAGTATTTTATTGAATACCTCATTCGCTTTGCTGTAATCTTCGTTTAATTTGTCACGTAGGCCAGCAAAATAAAGTGTTTTTATTAAGGTTGTATCTACAACATATCCTACAGGCTTCTGAGCAAACATAACTGGAACATACCCCAGCAAAACCATTAAAAACACCTTACATTTCATATTCAAAACAACTTATCATTTACCTGTATGGCCATAGCCACCAGCGCCACGAGCAGTATCATTTAACTCTTCAACAGCATTCCATTCGACAGTTTCATGTTTCGCAATTACCATTTGGGCAATCCTATCGCCATTACTTATAACAAAATCAGTCTCCGATAAATTAACCAAAAGCACCTTAAGCTCTCCACGGTAATCTGCATCTATGGTACCTGGTGAATTTACAATACTGATACCATGTTTATAAGCCAAACCACTACGAGGTCTGATCTGTGCTTCAAAGCCAATTGGAAGCTCAATGTATAAACCCGTTGGAACTAGTGTCCGTTGCAAAGGTTTAATCGTAATCTCAGTTTCTATAAAAGCACGTAAATCCATTCCTGCAGCATGGGCAGTTTCATATTGAGGTAAAGCGTGGGTCGATTTATTGATAATGTTTATATTCATTTATATATTATATTTAATGTTTTCTTACCGTATTATTAAAACACAATATTCAACTAAAAATTATTACTTTTTACTTGCTCTTTGTTTTTCCCAAAATAAGCTTCAGCTCATCTTTTTCAAAATAAATCACACCTATCAAAAAGGTCAATAGCAGAGCATTACCAATATAAATATTCCTGTTAAATACCCAAAAAGAAAGTACGACCAACACTGTCGAAACCAACAGATAACTAAGCATTCTCGTCAGATTATAGGGTATAGGATAATGCTTTTGTCCCAAAACATAAGAAATTAGCATCATTACAAAATAGGCAAGCATAGATACCCATGCAGAACCCATGTAGCCATATTTCGGCACTAGCAAAATGTTTAAAACAATAGTAGTAATTGCGCCAATTACAGATATATATAATCCAAATTTGGTTTGATCTGACAATTTATACCAGATAGATAGATTGACATAAATACCCAGAAAAACATAGCCCAGAAGTAAAAAGGGAACAGCATTTAGTCCTACCCAATATTCACTATCAATAAAATGCTTAAGAATATCAATATTAGCTACCAGACCTACAAAAATAACAGCCAGTGCGATAACAAAGTAATTCAGAATCGTAGCGTAAGTCTGCCTGGCATTTGTGCTTTTAGCATGGCTAAAAAAGAACGGCTCAGCACCTAATCTAAACGCTGTGATAAACAAACTCAAAAACACTGCAATCTTACAAACAGCTCCATACACGCCCAGATTATATTCTGACACCCCCAATTGATTGATGATCATTTTATCCAGATTTTCATTTACTACAAAGGAAAGATTCGCCACTAAAACCGGCCATGAATAAGAAACCATTTTACCAAAAAGCTCTTTATCAAACTTAAATTGCAGTTTTGCTATTTCAGGAATAAGCAAAATCAAAGTCAATACACTTGCAATCAGATTCGAAATAAACACATAACCTATCCATTCGGGCCTATACCATGAACCAAACCATTCTCCAATTGACCCTCCAATTTTAATAATGATCGGAACCACAAATAAAAAAAACAGGTTAAAGCCAATAAAGCTGCCAATATTCAGGAATTTAATAAGACTATATCGCATCGGACGCTCATCAGCCCTAACCTTTGCAAATGGAATTACGCAGATCGCATCTATAAAAAGTAACCAAACAAAATAGTGTACATACTTTATATAATCAGTCATTTCATCAGGTCCACTTGCAAAGTAACCAGCAATGTGCGATGAAAAAACAAGACCTGAGATCAGAAAGAGTGTTGCAATAAGAGCTACACAGAAAAAAGTATTATTGTAAACCTCTTGTTTCTTATCCTCATGCTTATTTAAGTATCTGAAAAAAGTACTCTCCATACCAAAAGCAAGAATGGCATTGATCATGGATGCTGAAGCATACATCTTAGTAAAGATTGCATAAATCCCCGGCTGAAATACACCTGTAAATAAAGGTGTAAGGATAAAATTAAATAGCCTTGAAATTACAGTCGTCACTCCATATATAGCCGTCTGCCCAAGAAATTTCTTTATCGCCGACATCTACTTCTTAATAATCTCAAAATCCTTATAATTTTTAACCACACCAGGTGTAGAAGTTACATTTTCAATTTTAGCCCTGTCGGTTCCTTCATTACACCAATCCATAAAAACTTCCAGCAATGTATCATCACCCTCCGCTTCTATGTAAACACTGCCATCTTTCTCATTTCTGATCATGCCTCTAATCCCCATTTGATCGGCAACCACCTTAGTAACAGCTCTGAAAGATACACCTTGCACTTTCCCTGTAATCTTAATATCTAAATGTTTTATTTCCATTTTTTATACACTTATTGTGCTATTGCACAACCTTTCTTTCTCCAACAAAAATTCTTCCCAAATCCTATTTAAAATCTGAGAAGCTGGTTTTATCTCATTTAACATAGCCGAAACCTGTCCTATTTCCAACTCTCCCTGTTCCATATCACCTTCAAACATACCTAATTTAGCACGGGCTCTTCCTAATATTTTTGTTAATCGCTCTATATCAGCTCCCTCAGATTCAGCCTGCGCAATCATATCTGCGAACTCATTTCTAAGTAAACGTACAGGCACAAGCTTTTTCATACGGAGCTTAGTATCTCCTTCAGCTGCGGTTATTATCTTGTTTTTAAATTGTGGATGTGCCGAAGATTCCTCAGCAACAGCGAAAGCAGAGCCAATCTGTACACCATCAGCTCCCAGAGCAAAAGCAGCCAACATCGATGAACCACTACCAATACCGCCGGCAGCTATAACCGGTATTTTAACCACACGGCGCACCATAGGAATCAGACACATAGTTGTTGTTTCCTCCCTTCCATTATGGCCACCAGCTTCAAAGCCTTCCGCAACGATGGCATCAACGCCACAGCTCTCCGCTTTTAATGCAAATTTTGTATTGGCAATGACATGCACAACAATAATCCCTTTATCTTTTAAAAAGCTTGTCCATGTAGCCGGATTTCCTGCAGAAGTAAATACAATCTGAACCCCCTCCTCTACTATAATCTGCATGATTTCATCAATATTCGGATAAAGCAAAGGGACATTTACCGCGAAAGGATTGCTGGTTGCAGCCTTACATTTACGGATATGCTCACGCAAAACATCAGGATACATAGAGCCGGAGCCAATAATTCCCAAACCACCTGCATTGGCAACTGCCGAAGCCAATCTCCAGCCACTACACCACACCATCCCCGCTTGTACAATCGGATACTTTATCCCAAATAGTTCTGTTATCTTATTCGCCATAAAGACATTAAATACTATTAATTTAAAATAACCTTTTTACACACATCCCCAGAACCACCTGACCATCCACCTCCTCAAAATCAATCAGATTTATACCTGGCCGCTTTCCTTCTTCTAAGCTACCATAGCGTTCTTCTACTCCTAAAAACTCTGCACCGTTAAGAGTTGCCCAGGTCAGCAGTTCTTCTGTAGGTACACCAAACTTCTCCTGCAATAGATTTATTTCCCACAATATATTGAGCCAGTTATTACTAGCAAGGCTATCGGTTCCAATTGTAATCTTTAAATCAGCCTCACGCAACATATTAACATCAGGCAATTTATTCTCTATATATAAATTCGCATTTGGACATAAACACCAATACAAATTGGGATGAATACTTTTTGCATAAGCTACATCATCTGCTGATGTATAGGTATTATGAACAAGTAAGACCTTCACTTTAGGTGATAAAAGTGGCAGATAACTTTGCAGCGATGTTTTACCCGTTGGTTTATAAAAAGAGATGTCCTGCCCTAAAAACTCAAATAAACCAGGGAATTCGCCTTCATTACGTTCAAAAAAAGCATTTTCATCTCTCGTTTCCTGATTATGGATACTGATAGGACCTCCATTCAATTCAGCATACTCACTAAGTTCATGAAGTAAATCGGCCGATACAGAGTATGGCGCATGAGGTACAATGGATACAGGCAAAGGATCAAATTCATCCTTAAATTCTTTGGCTCTTTTCATAGCATCCTTAGCTGAAGCGGGGTTAAATCCCATGACCTCTAAAAATGTTAAATAATGAACGGGAGAAGTCAATTTTAAAGCTCTTGAAACCAGCTGATTCGAAATATCACCAACTGCTACTATCCCATTCTCGTACATTTCAATATCAGCTTTCAACAACTCCAGATTCAACTCATATTCGTCTGATGTACGTAGCTTAATTACAGACTTTACAAACTCTGGCAAGCCAGTCCTTTTTGGGATCATCCCCTTAAGGTTTGACAATTCAAGATGGCAGTGTGTATTTATAAAACCTGGAACAAGTACCCCTTTATAATGTTGAATGTCTGCTATTTTTTGATCTTTCGCTTCCTGTTCAGTATAAACCTTTTTAATAACACCTTTTGCATCAACTGCAAGCACTCCGTTTTTTAAAACCGGACCAGACACAGTATATATATATGTTGCTGAAATATAAGTAACCATACGCAAATAAAGGAAAAAATAACCATTCTTTTCGGAGCCTGGCATCTTCTGCTGAAAAAGCAGAGGCGCCTGAGGTCTCCTCAAAGAAGGTGTTTTTTTTATCAGGCAGAAGGCAGAGCTGCCAATGATGACAAAACTTAAATAATCGATCAAAAAACTACTAAATTTGTGAGGAGGTTTTAACCAATTACAAATTAAATGAATCGTATTGACCGGCTTTTTGGCATACTCCTTCTACTACAAACAAAGAAATATGTATCTGCAGATAAAATAGCAGATCAGTTTCAGATTAGCACAAGAACGGTTTACCGCGACATAAAGGCCTTGCTTGAGCAGGGTGTTCCAATCAGTTTTGAACAGACAAAAGGTTATTATATTATTCAAGGTTATTTTTTGCCACCTGTTTCTTTTTCTTCTGATGAAGCAAATGCCTTATTGATTATGGAGCGTCTGGTCTCCCGCTTTGCGGATAGATCTATTTTCGCCAATTATACATCAGCACTAAATAAGGTTAAAGCTGTCCTCAAGCATTCTCAGAAAGAAAAACTGGAATTACTGAATGAAAGCATCAAATTTCAATTGGGCCACGATTTCCCTAATGATGACTTCGATCATTTGTCTGATTTGCAAAATGCCATTTCTTGTAAAAACATTATTGAACTGGATTACCTAGACATGAACAATAAAAGCAGCAAACGCGAAGTTGAAGCAATCGGACTCGTATTTTATGCTTATAACTGGCATCTTATTGCATGGTGTCACCTGCGCAACGAGTACCGTGATTTCAGGGTTTCCCGTATTGCAAAAATTCGGAATCTGGAGATTTCTTTCCGCAAACCTTCGCATATGGCTTTAAATGAATATATGAAGCTATTACCTGTGGATTATTAAAATAATTATAAACCAAAAAACAGACTGCCATAGGGCTGTCAGTAACCCTTTCGTTCTTTGTATTGTAAATTAAAATACAAACCCATGAACAGAATCAAAACATTCCTGAAAGAATTAGAAGCTGAATCAGTAATCACTCGCAAAATGTTGGGGAGAATCCCAACCGATAAATTCGACTGGCAGCCACATCCTAAAAGTATGACCATAAAAACATTGGGAATTCATATTGCCGAACTGCCCTCCTGGATCACAATGACGTTAACAACAAAGGAACTAGACTTTTCAATAAGCCCGTATCAACCGGAAGATTTAAAAACAACCAAAGAGCTACTTGCTCACTTCGAAAAATCATTAGCAGACGGGCGTAGTCATCTTACTGAAAATTATGAAGAGGTCTTGGATCAAATCTGGACGCTAAGAGACGGAGCACAAATTTTTACGGCGGAGCCAAAAGCCGATATTATCCGGATGACTTTAAATCAGATTGTGCATCACCGTGCCCAACTAGGTGTTTACCTAAGACTTTTAAATATCCCTGTTCCTGCTAGCTATGGACCAAGCGCGGATGAGCACTAAATATTTTTATATATCATTTATGTTACGCGTACATTATTACACACCATTTTACGTTATTTACGAGATTCAATTATTACTTAATATATAACGAGAAACTATGAAATGTCCTTCCTGTAATGAGACTTTACTGATGAGCGAAAAAAGCGGTGTTGAAATTGATTACTGTCCAAGTTGCCGTGGCATATGGTTAGACCGTGGGGAGCTGGATAAAATCATCGAGCAATCTGCAAATCATTACGCCAAAAAAGATAATTACGACAACGACTATAAGCGGTATGAATACAAAGAATACGATAATGACTACAATAAAAGATATCCGCATAAAAAAAAGAAATCGTTTTTGAATGATTTCTTTGATTTCTAAATCAGGGCAGAATTGAGCTTCATCAAGCCTGATTCTGCGCCCTGTCTGACATAAAAATCACCTTCTTTTCAGAGACCTCAGGCGCTTTTCTTTTTCAGAAAAGATGCCAGTCTATGAAAAGAATGGTTATTTTTAACTTCCTTTGTAAAAATTAATATTCATGTCTGATTCTACCACACGGTTAAATAAATACATAAGTGAAAGCGGTTTATGTTCTAGAAGAGCTGCTGACAGATATATAGAGCAAGGAAATGTGTTTATCAATGGCAAAAAAGCCAAAATAGGTGACAAGGTATTTTTCGGCGATATAGTTACAGTTAATGGTCAAACCATTGATCCAAAAGAAGTAGACAATTCTATTTTAATTGCATACAATAAACCAGTAGGCATCACAAGTACTACTGAAGCCGGTGTTAAAGGAAACATTGTAGACCATGTAAACCACAGCGAACGTGTATTTCCTATCGGACGTTTAGACAAAGACTCACAAGGACTCATCTTTCTAACCAACAATGGGGATTTGGTAAATAAAATCCTGCGTGCAGGCAATAACCACGAAAAAGAATATGTTGTTACAGTAAATAAACCCATTACAGAGTCTTTCCTTACTGGCATGGCCAAAGGTGTTCCAGTACTGGGGGTAATGACTAAAAAGTGCAAGATTAAACAGGAAAGCACATTTGTATTTAGGATTATACTGATACAGGGCTTAAACCGTCAGATCAGAAGAATGTGCGAATATTTCGGTTTTGAAGTTACGAAACTAGAGCGTGTACGTATCATGAATGTAAACCTAAAAGGAATTCCAATGGGCGAATGGCGTGAACTTAGCCCTGAAGAATTAACTGAAATGTATAATCTTATAGCTAAATCAAGTGCTCTGGAAGCTTCTTCTGCACCAAAACGCACTAATAAAAAATCTAAAGTTCAGGCTGAAGACGACTTAATGGAAAATGTAACTCCAGGTAGATCTACAGGCCCAAGAGGAGCGGCAAAAGTTGCTTCGGGCAAGAGACCAGTGAAAAAAGCACCTGCTTCAATTACAAGGGAAGACCGCCCTGCTGGAGGAAAAGGAAAATCATTTGGAAGCAAAACTCCTGCGGCAAATAAATCACGTGGCGCCACTACTGGCACCAACGACTGGTTTAAAGCTGGTGGCCCAAGTAAAAGACCTGTTAAACCTGGCAGAGGGAAGTCTGGCACTCCAGGAGCCAAAGTAAGGAGTCCAAAACGATAATCAATTAGCTTTACCTCGCGATTATAATCGGTATTACTTTTTTTGGTAACTTTGCATTTAATGTCTGCAATACATAAAATCGATATTCGCTCATTAGACCTTAGCCAGCTTCAACAGCACTTTACTGAAATGAAGGAACCTGCCTATAGGGCAAAACAGGTTTACCAGTGGTTATGGGAAAAGTCTGCACGCTCTTTTGCAGAAATGAGCAACCTTTCTAAGGACCTTAGAAATAAACTCGATGAGAATTACGCGATCAATGTTGTAGAAGTAAACAGTTCTCAATTCAGTAACGACCATACCATCAAAAATGCTTTCAGGTTATATGATGGGAATATAGTAGAAGGTGTACTGATTCCTATGGATGACCGTATGACAGCCTGTGTGAGTTCGCAAGTTGGCTGCAGCTTAACCTGTAAGTTCTGTGCAACGGGTTATATGGACCGAAAAAGGAATCTAAATGCCGATGAGATCTATGATCAGGTAGTCTTAATTGACCAACAGGCAAAGAAAAACTACAATGCCCCACTTACCAACATCGTATACATGGGCATGGGAGAGCCACTCCTTAATTATGCCAATGTAATGAAATCAATTGAGCGGATTACTGCTCCTGATGGATTAAACATGTCTTACAAACGCATTACAGTATCAACCGCAGGTATTTCAAAAATGATTAAAAAGCTGGCAGATGATGGCGCTAAATTTAACCTTGCCCTATCACTACATGCAGCGAACGACAAAAAACGCAATGAGATTATGCCCATTAATGAGCATAATACTTTAAAGGTCCTTGCCGAGTCGTTGAAATATTATTTTTCAAAAACTAAAAACCCGGTGACTTACGAGTATATTGTATTTAACAATTTCAATGATGAGATTGAAGATGCAATGGAACTTGCAAGGTTTTGCAAACATATCCCATGTAAAGTAAATCTTATCGAATACAACCCTATTCAATTTGCAGATTTCATCAATGCTGAAGGAGATAAGATCGATGCTTTCTCTAATTACCTCAAAAGTCAGGGAATCAACACAAATATCAGACGTAGTCGCGGTAAAGATATTGATGCTGCCTGTGGACAATTAGCCGTTAAAGAACAAAACTAACTTCTTTTTTTACCAACGTAATACTAAAACACTATAGATTGACAGCATTATGCTGTTAAAACGTTTTTTAGAAGACCTGATTGGCTTGTTACTTCCCGACCTTTGTTGTGGATGTGGTACACATTTATATCTTAACGAGTCACAACTGTGTACCATATGCTTGTACCGTCTACCCTATACTGACCATCACCTACATGCAGAAAATAGAGCGGCACGACAACTATGGGGGCGTTTGCCATGCAATGCAGTCATGTCACTGCTTTATTTTAACAAAGGCAGCCGCGTACAAAATATTATCCATCACTTAAAATATAAAGGAAGAAAAGACCTTGGCATCAAGCTAGGAAAGATGATTGCAGAAAAACTACAGATAAATACTTCATTTCTGAACATAGATCTTATTATCCCCGTCCCACTTCACCGTAGCAGATTACATACAAGAAGTTATAATCAAAGCATGTGCATAGCAGAAGGCATTGCCTCTATACTTAAAGTTCCGATTGATTCAAATAGCCTCTTACGCACAAAACGATCAGCTACACAAACTAAAAAGAGAAGATATAATCGCTTTGAAAATATGCAGGAGATGTTTTCAATTGTAAATGATGCCGATATTAAAGGAAAACATATTTTATTAGTAGATGATGTGATGACTACAGGCGCAACTTTAGAAGCATGTGGGCATACTTTATTATCAGCGGGCATTGGAAAGTTAAGTATAGCAACCATCGCCTTTACAAAATAAACAATAATATGACAAAAATATTTACCCGCATATTTGGTAATTCAAAAATAATTCGCACCTTTGTTGTGAGAGCGTTAATTTAAGGGTCGATAAACTCATCTCTGAGTTATCGGCCCTTTATCTTTTAATAAGATTTTGTGCTGCTAGCCCGTCACAAATAGCTTTCTTCCCAAACAGCATTCCTTTTCAATAGCAATCATTATATAAAAATGAGTATATAAAAAAAGCACCCTTTCTATAAGAAAAAGGTGCTTAAAATATATAACTTCTTACAGCTTATTTATATAAAGGGAAACGACTTACCAGAGCAATCACTTTTTCTTTTACAGCAGCCAAATTAGCTTCGTCTTCTGCATTAGTCAAAACCTGATCAATCAAATCAACAATTTCTTCCATTTCGGTCTCTTTGAAACCTCTTGACGTAATTGCCGCAGTACCTACTCTGAATCCAGAAGTCACAAATGGTGATTTATCATCAAAAGGAACCATATTTTTATTAACAGTGATATCTGCTTTCTCCAATGCACTTTCTGCAAGTTTACCAGTGATATTCTTGTTACGAAGATCAATCAGCATCAAGTGATTATCAGTACCACCAGAAATAATACCATAACCTCTTGCAACAAAAGCCTTCGCCATTGCCTGAGCATTCACCTGAACTTGTTTGATATAAGTTAAATATTCATCACTCAAAGCCTCACCAAAAGCAATTGCTTTAGCTGCAATGATATGCTCCAATGGACCACCTTGTGTACCAGGGAAAACAGCCATATCTAAAACAGATGACATCATTCTGGTTTCGCCTTTAGGAGTTTTTAATCCGAATGGATTTTCAAAGTCTTTACCCATCATGATCATACCACCACGAGGGCCACGTAATGTCTTATGAGTAGTAGTCGTTACAATATGGCAATGAGGAAGTGGGTTCTGTAATAAACCACGAGCAATTAAACCTGCAGGGTGAGAAATATCAGCCATTACCAATGCACCAATCTTATCAGCAACACTACGTACAAATGCATAATCCCATTCTCTTGAATAAGCTGAAGCTCCAACAATGATTAATTTTGGTTTTTCCGCTAAAGCTACTTCTTCTAATTTAGCATAGTCTATTCTTCCATCTTCCTTTGTCACTCCATAAAACAATGGATGATATAATTTCCCTGAAAAATTAACTGGAGAACCATGAGTTAAGTGTCCACCGTGTGAAAGGTCAAAACCAAGAATCTTATCTCCTGGCTGAATCACAGCAAGCATTACTGCCGCATTAGCTTGTGCGCCTGAATGTGGTTGCACGTTTACCCATTCTGCTCCAAAAAGCTTTTTAGCACGTTCAATAGCGATGTTTTCAATCTCATCAACTACCTGGCATCCACCATAGTACCTTTTACCTGGCAACCCTTCAGCATATTTATTAGTTAAACATGAGCCTGCCGCTTCCATCACCTGTTTGCTGACAAAGTTTTCCGATGCAATCAGTTCAAGACCATGCTCCTGACGGTCCAATTCTTTGTCAATCAAATCAAAAATTAAAGTATCTCTAGTCATTTATCAAAGTATATTTTTGTAAAATTAGCGATTTTCCTTCTTAGTTTAATAACAAAATGGCTTACTTTGTACTTTCTATTCTATAAAGCCTGCATGGAAGATATTAACGGTCCGTTTTTACCCAACATAAATTATCCTGCTGATTTAAAGCAGTATAAAGAACAAGACTTAGAGCAAATAGCCCAGGAGCTTCGCCAGTATATCATTGATGTGGTGAGTGTTAATGGGGGCCACTTCTCTTCTAGCCTTGGTGTTGTGGAGTTAACGGTTGCTTTACATTACGTATTAAACACACCTTACGACAAGCTCGTATGGGATGTGGGTCATCAAGCCTACGGTCATAAAATATTGACTGGAAGGAAATCTGTATTTCACACAAACCGTATTATTAACGGGATCAGTGGATTCCCTAAAATAAGTGAAAGTGAATACGACACCTTTGGGGTTGGTCATTCTTCCACCTCTATTTCTGCTGCATTAGGTATGGCGGTAGCCTCCCATTATAAAGGAGAGACCGACCGCCAGCACGTTGCAGTAATTGGCGATGGTGCCATGACAGCAGGTCTTGCTTTTGAAGGATTAAATCACGCTGGAATCGAGAACTCAAATCTGCTGGTTATCCTGAATGACAACTGCATGTCTATTGACCCTAATGTAGGTGCACTTAAGGAATATTTAACAAACATCACTACTTCCAAATCCTATAACAGATTCAGAGAAGACATATCGCAAATGTTAATTAAGCTTTCTGAGCTTGGCCCAAATGCGCATAAGTTTGTTAAGAAAATTGAAAAAAGTATTAAAGGCACTTTACTTAAGCAAAGCAATTTGTTTGAAGCGCTTAATTTCAGATATTTTGGTCCTGTAGATGGCCACGACGTACAGCGTCTGGTTCACGTTATCAGAGACTTGAAAGACATTCCCGGTCCTAAACTTTTACACTGTGTCACTTTAAAAGGTAAAGGCTTTGCACTGGCCGAAAAAGACCAGACCAAATGGCATGCGCCAGGTCTGTTCGATAAAATTACCGGAGAAATCAAAAGATCGGTATCCGATAAACCACAACCACCAAAATACCAGGATGTTTTTGGACATACCCTGGTTGAACTTGCTGAGGCCAATTCAAAAATAGTAGGAATTACCCCCGCCATGCCTTCTGGTTCATCAATGAACATCATGATGAAAGCTATGCCAGCACGTGCGTTCGACGTAGGTATTGCAGAACAACATGCCGTTACTTTCTCGGCCGGACTAGCGACTCAAGGACTTGTTCCTTTTTGTAACATCTATTCCAGTTTCATGCAAAGGGCCTACGATCAGGTTATACATGATGTAGCCATACAGAATCTAAATGTAGTATTTTGTTTAGACCGGGCTGGAGTTGCTGGTTCAGATGGCGCTACACACCATGGTGCGTACGATCTTGCCTACATGCGGTGTATTCCAAATATGACTGTTGCGGCACCTATGAATGAGGAAGAACTACGTAACCTGATGTATACTGCCCAACTGGAGAATGCTGGTCCATTCTCTATACGTTACCCAAGAGGTAATGGAGTTATGGCCGACTGGAAGCGCCCTTTCAAAGAAATTAAAAAAGGTAAAGGCAGAAAAATATCTGATGGGGAAGATGTAGCCATACTCACCATTGGTCATGTCGGAAATTTTGCTGTGGAAGCGTGCAAAGAACTTAATAGTGAAGGCATACATCCTGCACATTTCGATATGCGTTTCGTTAAGCCAATTGATGAAGCTATGCTTCATGACGTGTTCAAACGCTATAAATATGTAGTTACCGTCGAAGATGGTTGTATACAGGGTGGAATGGGAAGTGCTGTGCTTGAATTTATGGCAGACCACAACTATAATAGTCAGATCATCAGATTAGGAATTCCTGATGAATTTATTGAACACGGTGAACAGGCAGAGCTTTGGGCACTTTGTGGGTATGACACTAATTCTATCATATCAACTATTAAAAAAATCACTGTAGGTAGAAAAACCTCTACCATTGCTTCGTAAAAAATTTCATCTTACAGCATATCAACGTGTTAGAAATTAAAAATCGTGTAATGACATTAATCTGACATTGTTAATTGAATTAAAGGTAATTTTGCCCCCTTCAAAACAATTAATTAACACTTTTTTAACAATTAACACAATTATGAAAAAATTATTACTATCATTAAGCATTGCTTGTTTAGGTTTAGCAGCACAAGCTCAGGATTTTAAACCAGCAAAAGGTGATGTAACTACAGAATTCGGTTTAGCAGGTGGTTTAAACAATGCTGAATTCGATTTAAATGAAGGTCTATTACGTTTCCGTTACTTCGTAAAAAGCGATTTAGCTATCCGTGCAGGTTTTAACGTTAGCACTTTCAGCAATACTGATAACATTTACGGTGCTGTTGGTTCTCCTAATGAAAACAAAGTAGGATATAATAAAAATAGTCAAACTGACTTAACGATCAACTTAGGTATTGAAAAACACTTTACTGGCACTGACCGTTTATCTCCTTATGTAGGTGCAGATTTCCTTATCGGAAGCTCTTCTGTTAAAGAATCTCGTGAAAACGTATTAGGTGGTAATTATGTTGATGGTGAGAACTTCGAAAGAAAAGGTCCAGGTGCTTTTGGTTTCGGATTACGTGGTGTAATCGGTGCTGATTACTATATCGCTAAACGTTTATACTTAGGAGCTGAAGCAGGTTTTGGTTTCATGTCTTCTAAAGATGGTGAAATAACTACAACTACTACAACTGGTGGTACTACAACTACAGTTACTAACAAATCAGCTGGTAAAAACTTTGGTATTGACTCAAGCATTATCACTGCTGTACGTGTTGGTTTTGTATTCTAAGAATTGATTAAATGGATTCCTGAATTCAGGATGAAATAAAATGAAGAAGCCTGTTTCATTAAATTGAAACAGGCTTCTTTAGTATAAGACATTCTGGTAAGCCGGCTGTATCTCTGACTTTAATTAAATAATTGTAATTCCTATTTTGGTAAAATCAGCCAGGTCTTCATGGCCTGGCTCTGCATCAGTAATAATCGTATCAATAGCATCAATACTGCAAATATGATAGTGTTCTGCTGTACCAATCTTTTCTAGTGTAGATAATGCAATTACCTGTCTGGCATTCTCTACCATCTTTCTTTTTACCTGTGCATCCTCATAATCCTTCCCCGTAACACCAAGGTTGATATCAATACTACAAATCCCTAAAAAACAAATATCTGGCCGTATCGTGCTTAAAGTTTGAATCACCTCATGGCCGGATGTAGAAAAAGTAGTTTTATTTAGGCGTCCACCTATAAAAAGCACCTCTGCATTCGGATGATCTTCCAACACAGTAGCAATTGGAAAACTGTTCGTTATTACCGTAATTCTACGCTCTCTTGGGATCTGACTAGCCACAGCAAGAGCAGAAGTCCCCGCGTCAAAAAGAATGACCTGCCCATCTTTAATAAAGCTCAAAGCCTTTTCAGCAATGATCTTCTTATGACTCACATCATAATGTTCGCGATCACGAAAATGAAGAGGAACAGGAGAATTTAAAATAGCGCCACCCCGAACAGCTTTAAGCAAGCCCTGATCTGATAATTCCTTTATATCTCTTCTTACCGTATCCTCAGATACATTCAACAAAACACTTAAATCCCCTAACAATACTTTCTGATCTTTGTTTATATGGGCAATAATCTGTTGTTGTCTTTCTGCTTTAATCATAGCTTAATTGCAATATAATGCAAATATAACAAAAACATATTGCAATATTATGCGAATAAATTGTATATTTGTTGCAAATAAATACAATAAGCACTGCGTCAACTGCAATAATTCGCAAATTAAAGCCGCAGTAAATGAAAAACAATTATAATATGATAAAGAAAAAAACAATAGGAATAGATATGGACGGCGTATTGGCCGATATAGAAAGTCACTGGTTAAATCTGTATGAAAAAGACTATGGTGTCAGATTAGGACCTGAAATATTTTTAAATGTAAAAGAGTCCGATGCCTTTCCAGACAAAACCGCAGTACATAAATATGTATTTACACCGGGCTTTTTCAGAACATTACCAGTAATGAAAGGTGCAATAGAAGCGGTAAAGAAATTAGCTGAAGATTACGAGATTTATATCGTTTCCGCAGCAATGGAATTCCCATTGTCACTATTTGAAAAAAGAGAATGGCTTGCAGAACATTTCCCATTTATCGACTGGAAAAATATCATCTTCTGTGGCGATAAAAGCGTTATTGCGACAGACTACCTTATAGATGATCATTGCAAAAATCTCGATTACTGTAAAGGAACGCCGATTATGTTTACAGCCGGTCACAATGCCAGCTTTAATCATCATATTCGCGCTAACAATTGGTCAGAAGTACTTTCTCTGATGGAAAAAGAACAGGAGAAGATTACAGAGAGGCACGCAAAGTTAAATGAAAAGGCACTTCCTGATGCGCTTTTGAGTTTTCCAGAATAAGATTTGCGGCCATCTCTCCCATCTTTTTAAAGTCAGTAGAAATTGTAGTAATCCCATTCAATATGATCTTCTTTAAAGGAGTTTCATTATAAGAGATTACACCTACGTCTTTACCTAACTTCAGATTCAGGTTAATCAGCCTTTCAACCAGTATAACGAGATCATCTTCCATCAGATTAATGTATACCTCGCCCGCAGCAATTTCCTCAGTGAGGATATGATTTACTACTTTAGGAGTAAAAGCATATTGCAAACAAAAGCGGTTAAAACCCTTTAAAATCTCCACTGGATAATAGCTGCGCTTCGGCATGATCATCTTAATCGTATGGTATTTACTTAAAGACTCCCTGGCCTGTTCAAGGGCATTGTAAATATCACTCTCGAAGTTTTCATAAACAGCAGCGTATTCACCTGTTACACCAGGCACCAGTTTATCCAATATCACAAGCTTTTCTTTCGGAATTTTATTGATTACCTCATGCACCAGGTCATGCCCCTCCATAAAATGAGGAATAATCACATAATGAGAATAATCTTCACCTGCATTCGAAATTAACTTTTTAAAGAGGTTAAAATCATTGTTATAAATGTAAAAATCCACCGCTACATGATCGCCCAGAGACTTTATGAAGGCATCATAAATGATCTTTTTATGGGCACTAAGCTTATTAAAAAGTAAAAATATTTTAAGTGTACGTCTAAAATCTGTGCTGATGATATAATAACCTTTACCGGGAACAGATCCTACAACTCCTATTTTCTTAAGGTACTTGTATCCTTTTTCAGCTGTATCTCTCGATATCTCCAACTCATAACTCAACTCATTAATAGAAGGCAGCAGTTCATCTTTAAGAATCTTGCCCGATTCTATTGCACTAAGAATGGAATTGGTTAATTGTAAATATTTAGGCGTCGATGAATATTCATCAACATGGATATAGTCAAAAAAATTCACCGGCTTCATTAGGTTAATATAGTACTATTACTTTAAAACAGCACCAGCAGCATAATATTTTAGTTCAATAATATCATTTGGAAGTGGTTTCGTATTCCATGATTTATGGATGGCCAATGCCGCGCCAACAGCAGTAGCTTGTGCCATATAAGCAGCAAAAACCTCCAGATCAGGAAATGCCGCAGCCAGCAAATTCATAAATATCACATTTTTACTGAAACCTCCATCTACAAATATCCGCTTCACCTGTGTACCTTTAAGTACTCTGTTTGTCGATATATATTGCTGGTTTACGAGGTCAAATATCAATTGATGATAGGCCATAATATCCGTTGGATAATCATTCAGATCACGATCCGCAAACAACTTATTTTTATCCATCTGCTGTATCTGCTCGATCAACTGAGCATCAAAGGGCACAGTACGATAAGCAATGATATCTGTACCAAAGTGCGCAGCAATACGTTTCACTTGTTGCTCATGCTCATATCCCGAAAAAAGACGGGATGCTTTTACAGGTTTCCCTTCGTATTGTAAGTACGACAAGCAGTCATTTTCCAACTCTTCGGTAGTAAGCGGAATATCATTAAAAGGATTCAAACTAATACACCAGGTACCTGTAGAAAGTAGGATAAAGGGTTCGTGAAAATTAACCAGATAAGGAACCAACGCAGCCGAACTGTCATGAAAACCCGGTCCAACGGCATAATTATTACCTGGGAAGGCCGCAGGAATCACCTTATCACAAGCGACAATAGGCGCCAGTTTTTCTATAACTTCTTCCTTCTTAACCCATTCATGGTATTCATTTTTAGTAAAATCCCATAAATTGGTATGACAACCTATACTGGTAATATCCGAATAAGCCTCTCCTGAAATCAAATAGCTTAAATACTGAGGCAAATGCAAGGCATACTTCATCTGCGCATATAATTCCGGCTTTTCATACTTAATGCGATACAACTGCATCCCCGAATTCAGACTTCCCAAAACAGGAGATGCAGTGCGGTTTGAAAATTCTTCCGTTCCTCCGTAGGTATTGTAAAACTGATCTTTAAGTGACTCCGGATAGGCCTTCAGATAATTGTACAAGGGAGCTAAAGGCTTCCCATCCTCATCAATGTAGACAAAACTTGCCCCATAGGTAGCAAAGTTTATCGCCTTGATTTCAAAATCCTGATTCTTAAAAACTTCTCTAAGAGAATCAAAAATAGATAACCTTAAGCTTTCCAGGTTTTCACAGGGATCACCATCCTCGTCCACAGTTTCCAAAAATCTCGCCGATCTTTCAAAAACAATCTTATACTGCTCGTCAAAAAGGAACAGTTTCTTATTTGTTTTCCCCACATCAAACACAGCGATTAAAGGAATCGGTTTCTTCATTAATCCCATTAATTATAATCCAGTTGCTACAGTTTTTAAACCACGGCTTTTTATCAATTCTTGTCTAACATTCAGTTGTCTGAATAAATCTAGTGGCGACAAAGCCGAACCGGCACGTAAACGTGCTTCAGCAACCAGCGGACGCAGGTCAGTGCGGAATGCATTTTGCAGGATTTCCTGAGCAAGTGCAACATCGCTTTCGGCCTGTGCCTTTTGCAAAGCAGCGCGGTCTACCGATAAAGCCTGGGCATAAGCCAACATGATCCCTTCTACTGACTGCAATAAATCTTCCAATGGATCCTTCACATTGTGTGAAGCATCAATCATCCAGGCCAGATCCTGACGGTGATTCATTCCTCGTGCATCCATTCCTTCCACCAATTCATTAAAAATAAGGAACAATTGATAAGGCTTGATACTTCCCGCCGTCAAATCATCATCACCATACTTCGAATCGTTGAAGTGGAAACCACCTAACTTACCTTCCATCAGCAATAAAGCAACAATCTGTTCAATATTCGCATTTGGCAGGTGATGCCCCAGGTCTACAAGTGTATAAGCTTTAGGCCCTAATTTATTAGCGAATAATAAAGACTGCCCCCAATCTCCTACTGTTGTTGAATAGAAGTTTGGTTCAAATGCTTTGTACTCCACAAACACTTTCCAATCTTCAGGTAAAGCAGCATAAATTTCTTGCAAGCTCTCTAAAGTATTCTGAAAAGCCTTTCTAAAGTTCAGCTGACCAGGGAAACAAGAACCGTCCGCCAGCCAGATTGTAAGTGCTTTAGAGCCCAACTCTACACCCTGACGGATCACTTCAATGTTATGCTCAATAGCCTGTTTTCTTACCGCTCTATCTACATTTTGCAAGGAGCCAAATTTATAGCTATGCGCTGAATTAGCCTGATCCTGAAAAGTATTCGAGTTCATAGCATCAAACGATAAACCATGCTGCGCGACCAAAGCTTTAATGCCCGGCACATTGTCGGCTGTATCCCATGGAATATGTAATGAAATTGTACCGCTTGCTGCATTCAGTTTATGCAACAAGCCAATATCTTCAATCTTTTCTTCAATGTTTCGGGGCTCACCGCCAGACGAGAAACGTCCGAAACGCGTACCACCAGTACCTAAAGCCCAGCTAGGAATCCCAATCTGGAAATCAACCAGCTTCTGAATTATTTCCTGCGCATTTGCAACCTCATCAGCAACAACCGCCAGCTTACGCTGATGCTTAGGCAACAGGTCGCTGTTATGTGATTCTATATGATAGTTCTCTAATTTCATCTCTTTAATTCTCTAATTTATTAACGAACAAAGGCATTTGCAACACCACCATCTACATTCAATACATTGCCGGTCGATTTATTTAGCAATCCGCCAACAAAAGCAAAACAAGCATTGGCAATATCATCCGGTAATATAATTTGATTCAACAAGGTACGCTTTGCGTAATAAGCTGGCAACTCGGCAACTGTAATTCCATAAGCTTTGGCGCGACCTTCAGCCCATCCACCAGCCCAGATATTACTATCACTGATTACCGCATCAGGGTTCACCACATTCACACGGATACCATCAGCACCCAATTCAGCAGCATTTAATCTGCTCAGGTGCAACTGCGCAGCTTTTGCACTGCCATAACCAGCATTATTCGGACCGCTTACCAATGCATTTTTACTTACAATGTTTAAAATGTCTCCACCAATATCCTGTTTTTGCATCACTGAAGCAGCAGCCTGTGTAATAAAGAACTGCCCTTTCACCAACACATCATACAGCAGGTCCCAATCCTTTTCAGTATGATCAGCAATTGTTTTCGAGATCGACAAACCAGCATTGTTCACTACAATATCAATACCACCAAAAGCAAGAGCAGCAGTATCAAATGCCGCAGCAATATCTTCCCCGCTTGTTACGTTCAGCACAGCAGTAGTATAGCTATCTTTACCATATTTACCTGCAAACTCAGCCGCGGCTTCCTCCAGACGTTCCGCATTCATATCATTCAGCACTACTACAGCTCCTTCTTCAACAAACTTACGGGCAATAGCCTTTCCAATACCTCCGGCACTACCGGTAATCAGTGCAATTTTTCCCGAAAGCGGTTTAGGCTTTGGCATTCTTTGCAACTTTGCTTCTTCCAACAACCAGTATTCAATATTAAACGCTTCCTGTCTCGGTAAAGAAGTGTATTCAGAAATCGCTTCTGCGCCTTTCATGACATTGATGGCATTGGTATAAAACTCAGCAGCTACCCTTGCAGTCTGTTTATCTTTTGCAAAAGAGAACATTCCAATCCCAGGATAAAGAATAATTACCGGATTAGCATCACGTATTGCAGGACTATTGCTGTGTTTGCATGAATCATAATACTCAGCATACATTTTCCTGTAAGCTTCAAATTCAGGCGCTAATCTTTCTTTTAATGATTTAACATCAGTAAGATCTTCATTAACCTCCAGTTTCAATACCAGCGGACTAATCTTTGTGCGTAAAAAATGATCAGGACAACTTGTTCCCAAAGGTGCAAGACGAGCTAAATCATTCGAATTGATGAACTCCAACACCCTTGCATCATCAGTAAAATGACCAACCATATTTCTCTCGCTCGAACAGAAACCCCTCAACACAGGAGCAATTGTTGCAGCTTGTTTATTACGTTGCTCCTTTACGGCACTATCTATTTTTTGTCCGCCAAAAACAGGACCCTTTTTACCATAATTCTCTTCCAGATATTCCGCGCATCTTTCAATCACCTCCAGAGTATTCATATAGCTTTCGTAAGCCGTATCGCCCCAGGTAAATAAACCATGAGAACCTAACATGATGCCTCTGATCCCGGGATTTTCATCCAGGCATTTACGCAACATCAATCCCAGTTCAAAACCTGGTTTCTGCCATGGCACCCAACCAATTGTTCCGTTAAACAGTTCTTTCGTAATGCGTTCACCATCTTTAGCAGCGGCGATAGCAATTGCCGCATCCGGATGCAAGTGATCAATATGAGCGAACGGTAAGAATCCATGTAAAGGCGTATCAATAGATGGTGCTTTAGATTGCAGGTCATAGATGCAATGGTTAAACAATTCCACCATTTCATCCTCATGCTCCAATCCTTTATAAATATTTTTAAGGTCACGCAAACGATCCACATACAAAGCTGCCAGACCACTGCTTTTCAAAGTTCCTAAATCACCACCTGAGCCTTTAACCCACATAATTTCGGTATCCTGTCCAGTTAATGGATCCTTAGCAATGGCCTTGCAAGAAGTATTTCCACCACCATAATTGGTTAAGCGCAAATCAGCACCTAATAAGTTTGAACGGTAGATCAACAGTGCAACTTCATCTCCAGCCATTTCAGCAGCCTTTGCATCATCCCACAAATAGCTTACATGTTTAAAATCGGTTGTTCGAGTACTCATAAAAATTATTATTAATTGTTTTTTATCTTTTTTACAGGTTATTTTCTATTTAATTGAGTTCCCATATCCTACAATGAATATGGAAAGAATCAGGATCACAATCCCGGCTATTATAGTCCCAAATGTTTTCTTTTTCACACCAGACCATTCTTTGAAAAATAATCCCCAACCATTAGCTACAAGGATGATGCAGGCCATATGTAAAATCCAGCCACTGGCGCCATTACCCATTTTACTTTCCCCCATTCCATAAAAGAAAAACTGTAAAAACCAGGTCGTGCCAGCCAATGCTGAGAAAATATAATTTTTCATTAGTGGAGCCTTTTTATCGGTATAATCACCAAATGTCTTGTTCCTTGCATTCAACAGCATACACCAGAACAAGTTGGTTGTTAAACCTCCCCATAAGATCACCACATAAGTCACATTATTCTGGAAAAGAAATTCTCCTTGTCCCGGGTTAAGTACTTTCCAGGCATCATTAGCATGATGAGCCATATCTTTACCAGCGTCGATACCAAAGGCAAAACAAGCACTTAAAACACCTGATACAATGGATACGATCAGGCCAATACCCAATTTGTATTCTTTATTTGAAGGATCTGCTTTTCCGGATTCAACAAGATCTTTCTCCTTCAAGCTTCCTGCACGCCCACAAACTACAATACCTATTACACAAACCAGCAGACCTAGTAATACCATCTGGCCCCATTGTGTGCCAGCCATATCGCTCAGACTATCCTTGCCTGCTGATGGGTAAAAATCATAATATAATGAGGGGATTAAAGAACCAAATACTGAACAAAGACCAAGGATAATGGTACTTCCTAAGGAAATGCCGAGATAGCGGACGCCCAAACCGTAAGTTAAGCCTCCAATACCCCATAATAAACCAAAGAAATAAGTTAAAAAAAGTATTTTACCATCTGTATGGATGATGATATCCATGAAACCGGGAATAGTTAACCAGGCAGCTAAAGGCGGGACAATCAACCAGGAAAATAATCCTCCGACAATCCAATAGGTTTCCCAGGACCATTTCTGTACCTTTTTAAAAGGGATGTAAAAACTACCGGAAGCGAACCCACCGATGAAATGAAAAATGACGCCTAAAAGAATCTGCATGTCTAAGGTTTTAAATTTGGTTTGCCTAAAATAACGCAATCAAAACATAACTCTGTCATGCACTGTCATGGTTAAAACTATAAGTATACTTACAATTTTTATAAAAAATCATAAAAATTATAAGTATACTTACAATTTATAGCTAACTTCAAAAAAATTACAAGTATACTTACAATGAGAAACCACATCATACCCTCTTCTTTAAAAGAACGCCCGAACTATATTGAGCAAATCAGACCGTATATAAAGAAAAATCTGATAAAGGTAATTAGTGGACAACGACGTGTTGGAAAAAGCTATTTGTTATTTCAATTAATGAAGTTAATTCAATCGTCAGAAGAAACAGCTAACATCATCTATATTAATATGGAAGATCTTCAGTTCGATTTTATCAAAAATGCGACTGACCTCAATGAATATATACTTTCTCAACTAAAGTCAGACGAGCACAACTATATTTTCATTGATGAAATACAAGATATCATTGATTTCGAGAAAGCACTTAGATCTTTGCTATTAGATGAGAAAAACGACCTGTATATTACAGGAAGTAATGCAAAGATGCTTTCTGGAGAACTAGCAACATTTCTGAGTGGAAGATATATTGAGTTTAATGTATATAGTCTTTCTTACCCTGAATTCCTTTCCTTTCATCAGCTAAAGGACAATGATCAAAGCCTGGCTCATTATTTTAAATACGGAGGCCTTCCATACCTGATCAACCTGCCGCTCAATGATCAAGCTTTTGAATATCTTAAAAGTGTGTATTCTACCATAATATTCCGAGATGTAGTAAGCAGATATAGTTTAAGGAACAGCCTCTTTTTAGAGAAGCTAGTCTTATTCCTTGCAGATAGCATCGGCAGTCTTTTTTCGGCAAAAAGAATCAGTGATTTCCTTAAATCACAACAGACTAATCTGGCCCCACATCAGATACAGCTATATAACAGCTACCTAACCAGTGCATTTATCATTCATGAAGCAGGTAGATATGATATTATCGGAAAAAAAATATTTGAAAGTGGCAGCAAATTTTACTTCGAAAACACAGGACTTAGAAATGCAATTATAGGATACAAACCTAATGATTTAGGGAAAATACTCGAAAATGTAGTTTACAACCATTTGTTATTTTTGGGGTATCAGGTTAAGGTGGGAACCATGAATACACAAGAAATCGACTTCGTATGTGAGCGCAATGGAGAAATAGTGTATGTCCAGGTAGCATTAAGACTAGAAAATCAGAATACAATAGACCGTGAATTCGGCAACCTGTTAGCTATTCCTGACAACTATCCCAAATTAGTCGTTACCAATGATCAATTCGATGGAAATACACAACAAGGTATTAGGCATCTGTACATCCGCGACTTTTTAATGCTTGAAGCAATAGTATAAGGTCTTGGCAAAGACCTATACTATTGCACTACTACTGCCGCTTTAATTTCAACGCAAACAAAGTAAAAGTTGCCAGTATCATAATCACAGCACATACCTGGTAAACAATAGCCAGTCCTATATCAGCATCTTTCAAAGCACCGCCAACATAAACCATAATGCCACCAACAATTGTACTTAAAAAGTTCAGAAAGCCATAGGCTGTGGCGGCGTAACGACCATCAACAATTTGTCGCATAATCGGCATCAGGTTCGCATCATTAAAGCCCCTTGCCAATCCAAAAACCATCATGGCCAGAATGGCAATACCAAAAACACTGGTGGCCGACATCAGAAACAACACGGGTGCACCTATTGAAAAACCAATGATCACCACATAAACCCGCCCCTTAACGTTCGACCTGGCCCATCGATCAGCCCAGATTCCACCAAGCACCACCCCTATAAAAGAACCAATCTGAATATAACCAGTGGCCGACATTCCCGCTTCTCCTAAGTTCAGGTTAAAATGCTCCTTAAGAAAAGTAGGCAACCAACCGTTCACCAGCCAGTTAACCATTCCCAGTACACAGAAATAAATCAGCAATATGATATAAGCGGCTTTACTAAAAAGCATTTTAAAAGTCTGCGATAAACTCAAACCCGGCTCAACGCCCTGCACTTCATTCACTGCATCCTCTTCTGGCGTATTTTTATAGTCTTTCAACACATATAGCAGCAAAAAAGAATACAAAATACCAAAGGCCCCAAAGATCTGAAAACCATATCTCCAACCCCAAAGCTCAGCAATGTATCCTCCAATACCGCCTAAAGCCAGTCCGGCATAAAGTCCACTCATGTGTAAGCCAGTGGCCAGAGACCGGGTACGGCCTTTATGATAATCTGTAATCAATGCTAATGCAGCAGGAATATAACAGGCCTCACTGATCCCCATAAAAATCCGCGCCACAATCATTTCCTCAAAAGAACCTGTAAAACCAGTCCATAGGGTTACGGCCGACCAGATAAAGACACTAAATACGATTACTTTTTTACGGCTATATCGATCTGCCAGGTATCCCCCTAAGGGACTTAAAAAACCATAGGACCATAAGAAGACAGAGGTTAACAAACCAAACTGAGCATCGGTCAGTCCAAACTCATTCACAATAGGATCCCTCATAGAGGTAATCAGAATCCTATCTAAATAATTAAGAAAGGCAACTACCCAAAGTACAGCAACAATAACCCATGGGAAGGATAATAGGGATGATCTTTTATTCATAACTATTCAGCTTCAGCATTATTAACACTAACGATCAGCACATTTGGAGTTCTGGTAGCAGGTCTTACTTCGCCACCAGGTAAAACAACTTTATCATTCCACACCACTAAAGGTGTAGTAACGGGTGCAGGAGCTGCAACCTTTCCGGCAATGGTCCAATTGTCAGCAGCAACATTATATTCCAAAATATCTCTGGAAAACCCGGGATGCTTTTCTTTCAGATCAGCAGCCTTATCTGCAAGTTTCCCATCATCGCCTCCAAAAATCAACAGGTCAGCATCATTCAGATTATATGCAGGAGAAGGTGCGGCAACTACCGGTGCCGGCAGATCTTTAATCTTTTGCCAGCCTTTCCCTGGTACAAACTTAAAAGCATCATTCAGGTATTGTCTTTTCCCCTCATTAAGTGCTACCCCACTAAACAGATAAAAAGAACCTTCAGCGGTACTGGCGACAGGCAACATCCTTGGCGAGCCGGGCCATGTCGACAAAACCTGCCAGCCCTTTTCAGGGGCCGACAAATCCAATGACCAGAAATTATCAGAAGCAACAAGATCAGTTGCATTCTTTTGTCCACCAGCAACATATACTACGTCACCAATTAATACACCGCAAGAATTAGCTAATGTGGTTGGTAAATCGGGTAGCTTTTCAATCGAAACGCTCCTGTCTTTATAACGGAGCATAAAAACATCGGCATGGTGCCCCGAAACATTACTTCCCCCAATACAAACCAAAGCATCCTTCCAGCTGATAGAAACGCCATAGCCCAATGGGGTGGGCAGTTTACCTGCCCTTAACCATTGTCCATCTTCTTTTTCAAGCACAAAAATATCATTATGCCAAACCTTAACCGAGCCAGACCATGGAGCACCACCATCCGGAAAATTTGCTCCTCCCGCAACAATTAATGCTCCATTACTTAGCCCTGAGAACGATCCGGCAAAACCAACTGGATCAGGAATTACGGGAAGTTGATTCCAATCGTATTTTGCAGATATTTCTTCTTTGCAGCCTGCCGTAATCGTACTAAGCAGGATGATTAACGATATTTTTGTCAATGCGTTCTTATCCATTATAAGTTATATAAGGCAGTAATCTCAGCCTGCGTTAATGCTTTCTTATAAATAATCAAGTCATCCAACTGTCCATTAAAGAAGTTAGAGAAACTGCTTGTACCTTCCTGAGCGCCGATTTTAAAATTCCCTGCATTCGATACATCCTTATTTCCAAGTGTAGCATTAGCGGTTACCTCTTTGGCTTTAACACCATCTACATACACCCTGGTCACTAAGCCTTGTCTTACACATACTACATGATGCCATACATCATCGTACATTTTACCTTTTTCAGCTTCACTCATTCCAAGGAATGAGCCACCTCCTGAATCTTCAGTTGCAAAACCCAATAATTGAGTCGTCGTATTCGCTCCCAGACGAAGCCAGGTCTGGTTGTCACCACTTCCTTTACCTCCACTTTCTGCCCAGATCATCATCCGGTTTGTACGATTTGTTTTAACCCAGGTAGATACAGAGTAATCCCCTTTTCCAAAATTATAAGCAGGATGGTCAGTCACCACTACATAGCTTGAGCCATTAAATCCAGCGACATTATTAGCTACAGCATTTCTGTCTGCAACATTGAAAGCAATAGTTCCAGTAATTGTTGATACAGTTGCACTAGGTCCAACATCTTGCACACTACCATTGAAAGGGAAAAATGCAGTCAAACCATTTGAAGGAACCACAAGAACATAACTTTCCTTTTCTATTGTCGATGATTTTACCGGATTAGAAGCTACTAATTTCACTTTATATCTTCCTGCAGCAGGATAAGTCACTTTAGGGTTCTGTTCCGTTGAACTTACTGTTGCGGCACCTTCAAATGTCCAGGCCCAGTTCGTTGCATTACCAATAGACTTATCATTAAACTGGATTTGCCCACCTCCATAAGTAGCGGTATTTAACGCTTCAAATTCTGCAATCACAGAGAATTTATCTATGATTGTCAGATAATCTGTCTTGATAATCTCTTTGCTAGATTTAGGATTTGCAGCTACCAGTTTAACCGTGTAAATTCCTGGTTCCGTAAACTTGATTTCAGGATTCTGTATTGTAGAAGTCAATACTGTTAATCCATCTTTGGATTTAAATTCCCAGTTCCATGATTCTGGCAGGCCTGTCGATTTATCCGTGAACTTAATTGTTTCTTCTTCCAATGCCGAAACTACGTTGGCCTCAAAATCAGGGCTAACATCATTATATCCAACGGTGATGAATTTTTCCTTTTTACCAACAGCTTCCTGATTGCCGTTCTTCAGGACCAGTGTTACCGCATAAGTACCAGGCTTATCATATCTAACCGTCGGACCAGATAAATTAGAAGTTGCAGGGAAACCACCTTCAAACTCCCAGTTCCAGTTAGCTGGCTGCCCCTCAGAAAGATCTGTAAAAACAACCTCTCCTCCAGCCAGAACTTCCTGTGCAGAAGCACTGAATTCAGCTTTCAGGCTTGGAAGCTCATCTTTTTTGCATGACATCCAGCAAACAGCTGTCAGCAACAGGCAAATCATTAAAAGTCTATTCGTTATCATATCAGTTTATATTTGGTCATGTTTTTGATTTCCGGAGCAGGTTATTTAGCTTCCTGCAACAGACTTACTTCTTTTAGTATGCTAAAAAAACCGTTCACCACTAATGAATCATGCAAAGCCTTTTCCTGATCTGCATCCAGGGCCACCAGGGGTAACCTACATATGCCTAACTCCAGGCCTTCCGATTTCATAATTGCTCTTTGTGCGGGAATTGGAGGGAATTTAACCAGACAACGCACCATATTCACCGCATGCATCTGCATATCCCTCGCAGCTTCATGTTCATTGTTCTCATAAAGCGCCATCACTTTCAGATATAATGGAGCGGCATAAGTATAGGTGCTACCTATCGCACCTTTAGCTCCAACAGAAAGTGCACTTAACAACATCTCATCATAACCAAACAAAATATCAAACTTGCCATCCTTATAATTCAGACAAGCCTGGTATTCATGCAAAGTCGATGCAGTATATTTAATACCCGCAAGATTTGGGATTTTTGATTCAGCGATTTCCAGAAATTCTACCATATCCATTGCCACACCTGTTAAAGTAGGAATGTGGTAATAGTAAAATGGCAAGTTCGGAGCAGCAGAAGCGATTTCGGCCATACTGTCTACCAGATTTTTCACTCCTGATGGTTTAAAATAAAATGCAGCAACAGAAGAGATCGCATCAGCGCCAATCTCCTGCGCATGAGCAGCAAGTTTACGCGACTCTGCAATAGAGGTATGTCCTACATGGATCAATACTTTAATTCTTTTATCTGCAGCTTTCACATAAGCATCCGCAATGACCATTCTTTCTTCAATAGTCATATTTGGCCCTTCGCCATTCGTACCACAGATAAACACGCCCGACAAGCCGTCTGCAATCATTTTCTCTACCAGTTCAGGTATAATAGCTGTATTTATTGTCCCATCTGCATGATAAGCAGCAAAAACTGCCGCAACCAATCCCTTAATTTTATCCATTTTGTTTAATCTTAATTCTTTTATTTTAATAATTCTGATAGCTTGATAGTCTGAAACACCAGGTCCGCCTGGCTACTTTCATACACAATCCCTATCGTGTTTTCATCTATACTTGTTAAGCAGGAATATCCTCTGCTTTTCATTTCATCCAATAGGATTTTCCTGTCCTTCGACCAGGTCATCCCATCATCTTCACTAATCTTTATCGTCATTCTATGGCGCAACACTTTCGAATCAGGATTAGAAAACAGCAATACTGATTTCTTCTTACCATTCTGCGAAAAATCATGTCTGATAATGCTTGCCATACAGGTTGGTTCAATCAGGCCTCCATGGTTAGTGGGATGAATCTTCCAACTCTTGCCCAGATCTTTAGTTACCGAAACCGCACGTCCGTTAGTATTGCTGGTATCTTTGGTGTTGGCATTCGAACGCATGTTCAGCATCACCCTACCGTCCGATAGTTCAACAGCCATGTTTTCTGTGGTCGATTCTTCTGTAGCAGGATTAGAACACTCCCAGGTCTTTCCCCCATCCTTACTGTAAGTCAGGTTCGAGAAAGCTTTACCAGTAGCATCTCTACCCTGGGTAGGAAAGACCAGGGTTCCATCCTTTAGCGTAATGCCTTGTCCCGGAGCAGGTGCCCAAAGCCACCATTCCTCCTTTTTACACATTTTAGTCAGGTTTATCGGTTCAGACCAGGTCTTACCATTGTCTTCACTTTTCACAATCAGAAACTGCGAAGTTTGTTTCACATCAAATCCAGGTTGAGATCCCTTGGTTTTCCACTGATGGTTCCAATCTTTACTACCCTCATTCAATCCTTCCAGCCATTTGCCATCGGCATTTATCACACCGTACATCCAAAGGCCGGCAATAAATATGGTTCCGGTCTTTTTGTCCACCAGTATCCCGGCATCAGAAACACCATTAAATTTCTCAGGTAAGCCACCCCATGTACCCATATCCATAGCTATCTCCATTGGCAACCAGGTTTTACCTTTGTCCAGACTACGAGAAACACCAATATCTATGTTTCCCTGCAAATCTCTACCCGTATCTCTGCGTGCATCATAAACAGCTATTAAACTACCATCCTTTGCCGTTGCCAAACCGGGAATTCTATGAGTATTTACTCCATCTTGTCGGTGAGATCTAAGTGCAATTCCAATCCTGTTAGCCGCCATCTTTTTCAAGGGTATATTTACCTGTCCTTTATCAAACTGAACAGCATTCACATTTAAAGCTATTCTATCAGATAAATCAGCATTCTCAGAAAGTTCCACAGCGACCCATAGATATTTAGTACCAGTTCCGAGCGACTGATTAATTTCAACTACATGATTACTTCCTGATGGATTGTACAATTCAGCAAGCAAAACAGCATTATTCAAGTTTCCAAAATGACCAAAAGTAGAATCTTTAACCGCATGGTATACATAGATACGCTTGATATCGGCAATCCGACTTGTCCCAATAGAGCTTAGAGTAATATTTTTCAGAAATACCTGTTCATCAGCACTTGCCGGAATAACCTTAAGCCGCAGCATTGGATTAACAGGTTTACCTTTCAATACAGGTACCTGCAACCTATCTTGTAAAATCTGATGTTTTTGGGCATAAACACCCAGATACAACATCATGAACAGCGCAGTTAAAAGTCCTTTCATCATTCTTATTTAAAGTCAGCAATTTTTATAATCTCAAAAGAAATCCCCTCATAAGGTCGGCCTATACCACCTTCATAAACAATGGCAATTTCCTGATCGGAGATTTTCACCAGATCCGAATAAGCAGATGGACCAGTATGAACCGTAAATACTTTAGCCCAGGTACTACCTTCATTTAAGCTCTGTTTCACAGTCATATTTACACGTTCAGCACTAGCCGCATTAGCGAAAAACAAGCTCAGATCATTATTCGTTTTGTAGGACAATAAGCTACCCTGGCATTGTGGGTCAACCAATGAAAAATCAGTACTTAAATTTGCCCAGGTATTTCCACCGTCAATACTGGTTGTCACCAATCTGTTTGGTGCATTGGTCCTGATGTTCAGCATTAATTTAGCATCTTTCAATTCAGTCACTGCACATTCACCACCCTGGTCTTGCGGTGTAGTACCTGCTATTTTCCAGGTCAGCCCATGGTCATCAGAAACAACTGTGTTAGAATAAGTTTTGCCGTTTGTACCATCATAATAATAACAAGGAACTACTAATCTACCTTTAAAGGTCCCCTCAGAAATCTGGATACCATGACAAGGGCCAGTACCATGCCATCTCCAATTGCTGTTTTTAACAGATGAAGTAATCTGAACAGGAGTTTTCCAGGTCTTGCCATCATCGTCAGATTTAGTGTAAAATACTCTCCTTGTATCAATTGCAGTCAGATTATTAATCTCACCATAAGTATCCTCACCATTGTTCCAGTTCATCATCAGGTGAATTTCACCGGTTATTTCATCCACAATAGGCACCGGATTACCACAGGTATTTGCTCCATCACTCCAAACTGTAATCATAGCCCCCCAGGTTTTACCGTTATCGGTTGAGCGCCTCAAAACCAGATCAATGTCACCGCTATCACCTGCCGAAGCCAGCTTACGTGCTTCCGCAAAAGCCAATAACGTTCCATCCTTAGTTTTTACAATTGCGGGAATCCTGAATACAGCATAACCCTCAGTTTTTTCCTTAAAAATATAGTTGAATTGTTTACCGGCAGAACCACCAGGAGCATTAGGCGAAGTTGGCGAACCACCACCACCCAATTCCAGCTTACCACAAGATATACCAGCACAACTTAAAAATATGATCAGTGTAAGATTTAATATATGTTTCATAGTTAATAGCCTAGTGTTTGAGTTAAATTAGGATTCAGATCGATTTGGGTCCTCGGAATTGGAAAAAACAGAGGCATATTCCCTTTAGCACCCAGATTAGGTACTTCATTATAAATGTTTATCGTACCGGCTTTGTGAAAACGGATCAAGTCAGGCCATCTTTTCAATTCAAGATAAAGTTCGCGAAAACGCTCGTCCAGAATCTCAGTTTCAACTGCAAGCTTTGTTTCCACACCAGGATAGTTACCAATTTTAGCACGGTTTCTAACTTTGTTCAGTTCCGTAATAGCTTCTGGAACACGGTTCAATGCCGCTAAGGCCTCCGCTTTAAATAGTATAATCTCGGCTAACCTGTAAACAATAATATCGTTTTCCCAGTACCGATCATCATCCTGATATATTGTACCTCTAAATTTATTATCAAAAATCCCGATAGTACTTCCATTGGCAGCAGTCGCTATAATATATGAGGCTGCTTTACGCACATCGGCATTAACAAATAAGTCTCTGAATTTCTGACTTGGTGAATAAGCACTTCTGGCACCACCCCTGGAGAAAGCAATATCATTTACATTTGTAGCATTCGAAACAAATATATCCCGCGGCTTAAGTGTACTGCCATATTGATCAGACTTATCAATCTTCTTACCGTTCTGATCAAACATATCATCTCTTTTAAAGTAAAGAGAGAATATAACCTCCTGGCCATTCTTAGTAGAAAAAATATTTGGAAAACCAGGCTCCAAGGAAACCCCGGCCATTGCCTGATCCGCTGTAATCACAGCTTCATTTAATGCTGCATCACCTCCAGCTAAAACCTTTGCTTTCCACAATAATGCATCTGTTTTTAAAGCATAAGCAGCTGGTTTTGAGGCACGACTTTTATTCACAAAGCCAGATTCAGGGAATAATGATATGGCCAGATTTACATCATTCAAAATCTGATCCATCACCTGAGTTTGCGGAGCTCTGGCGGGTAATGAAATCTGGTCACTCTCTGTAGGTTCAAGTACTATTGGTACATCACCCCACGAGCGCAATAACCAGAAATAAGTAAAAGCCCTGATGAAATGAGCTTCAGCTAATGCCCTGTTCTTATTATTTCCATTTGTAAATGAAATGATGTTACCATACTTTATTACCAAATTACAATGGTGAATCAAGTTATAATAACCAATCCAGTTGGGCGCATTAGAAGAGGTAAGGTTCTGCTGCCATGCACTTGACAAACCAGCCTCCAGGCCCGGACTAAATGTATCGCCTCTATCTTCCAGATAAAAAGTAGTATTGACAGAAGCTCTCATATCATAATATATTCCCGTTAAATATCCGGTAACATCATTCTCTGTATTCCAGTAACTCTCGCTGGTAATAGATGAAACAGGTTTTACATCTAATATCTTACTGCAACTACTTGTAAAAAATACGATTGCAATCAGTGAAATGGTTTTTATATATGTATTCATATTTATCTGCTTTAAATTATAATGACACATTTAAGCTGAAGCTATATTGTCTTGGTCTTGGATATTTCCCCTCATCACGGCCGGTAAAAATCTCAGGGCTCAAGCCATCATACTTGGTTAAATAACCCAGGTTGTAAACTCCCGCTGTAAGCTCTATTCCTTTGATAAAAGTTTTACCTAAAAATTTAGGGTTTAAGAAGTAAGCAAATGACACCTCTCTAAAGGCCAGGTAGTCCCCTTTCGAATAGTAAAGGGAATTATTACTCCCATCAGAATCATTACCAATTGAATTGGAGAAGCGCAGGTGATTCCTGAAGTTATAATCCACATCACTCTGGACTGTATATCTTGGTATGGTAGCGATGTCACCTTGTTCCTTCCAAACACTAGAGCCTAAAGCATCCTTCAACATCATGTTGTTATTTCTGGCACTACCATTTGTTTTAGCTCTGAAATTATTGTCGATCACATGACCTATGCCATAGTCAAGCACAAAGCGCATGCTTAATCCTTTATAGTTAAAAGTATTTACCATACCTCCGGTTTTGTCAGGCCTGATCAGCCCCATAAATATCATGTCGTTGTTATCAATTCGACCATTATTATCCAGATCGGCCCAGATCGCATCACCACCAAATTTTTGTCGCCCAGCAGTTTCCACATCATAAGGAGCATTAGCTGCATCTGCGTCAGTTGCATAAACACCTAATGATTTATAAGCCCAACGCTGTCCATAAGGTTCCCCTTCGGCCAAACCTCCAACCTTCATGTAAGTATTCGATGCGGGATCATACACATAATTACCTCCACTTCTGTTCTTATATTCTCCATTTTCAGGCAATTTAACAGCCAGCCCCCTGTTATATGAAAAATTGAATGCTGTATTCCAGGAAAAATTGGAATTTTTCACTGCGTTAAAAGCCAGTTCAAGTTCAAACCCTTCGTTACGGATCGAGCCATAATTACTGGTGATAGACGTAAAACCTGTTGTTGAAGTTAATGGCTTGTCAAACAATCTATCGGACGTTAATTTGTTGTAATAGTCCAGCACTAAAGTCAGTTTATTATTAAACAAACCTATATCAGCACCAACGTCAAATGATGCAGTAGTTTCCCATATTAAATTACGATTTGCCAGCACGGTATTCATTATCCCAACCTGCCCCATATAATTAAAGCCTGTAGCATAAGCACCTTGTGAATTACCGATAGTCAAATTATCATTGCCTGTCTGTCCCCAGCTCGATCTCAATTTAAAAGTAGAAACATAAGCTTGTATCGGTTGCCAGAAGTCTTCCATATGGGCATTCCATCCTGCCGATACACCGGCGAAAAGTCCTCTTTTATGTTCACTGGCAAAATTCGAAGAACCATCATACCTTAAGCTTGCAGAAAAAAGGTATTTCTTTCTAAAGTCATAAGTAAGTCTTGAAAAATAACTATCAATAACTTTAGTCTCTTTCGTTGTGCTTACCCTTTGTGTAGAGGCAGCCGTTGCGTTTAAAGTAGGGATATAGTCAGTGGGTGCAGAGTTACCACTACCATTCATATTGTAGGTATAATCATTGATATAACTAGTTCCCAGAATCGCATTGATATGATGATCTGAGGTTAGGTCTTTATCATAGGTCAATACTCCATCTAATTGTACCTTTTTGAAAAAATTATGATTGGCACTAACAGGTCTGGTTCCTACAATTTCATTAAATGCTTCAAAGCGGTTCTCCATCCCCTCACTGGTATTCAGGTAAGCCGCTGGTGCAAAAGTCAAACCGGGTAAAATATCCCATTTAGCTCCCAAACCTAAAGTAACTCTGTGCACTTTAATATCATTATTCTTTTCCTTATAATACACTTCGTGGTTACGGTTCCTGAAAGAAGCAATCCCCTCACCCGGTGCAGGTAAACCATTTTCATAGTTTAGTCTATACGTAAAAGGCATGAGTACAGATCTACTAAGTGAATTGAAATAACTGGTTGGCGAATCGTTATCACTGATTGAATACCCCACATTGGCATTCAGACTCCATTTTTCACTTAGCTTATAAGTTCCATTAAACAAAGCGTTGTAATTTTTATATCCTGTTCCCAGAACAATCCCCTTCTGATCAGAATAACCAGCTCCAAAATAATAAGTAGCTTTATCATTGCCGCCCGACAAGTTAAAATCATATTGCATTTTCAAGGCATTCTGAAAAAACACATCCTGGTAATTCGTTTCCTTAAAAATCAGCTTTTTATTGGTAACAGGATCAGTCATAGTCTGCCAGCCCTCATTTGCAATTAAGGAAGAAACATATTCCTGTCCATAGTTCTGAATATAAGTATCTAAAAACTCCAATGTGTTTTTAGAATTTCTTGGATTACCAGTCGACATTCCGTAACGGCCACCCGTCAGGAAAAAATCAGGGTTAGTCTTGTTATAATTCATAATATTTTTCCTGGAGATATAGATATATTCTTCTGCACTTGCAAAATCATATTTGTTCGCCTGAACATCTACTCCGGAAGAAACTTTAAAATTAATTTGTGTAGGACCCGACTTACCAGATTTGGTTTTTACGATAATTACTCCATTTGCCGCCCTTGCACCATAAATTGCTGTCGAGGCTGCATCTTTAAGCACTTGCATAGATTCAATATCATCAGGATTAAGGTCTACTATATTTCTTGATGTACCAACAATACCGTCCACAATAATTAGTGGAGCATCAGTCTCTGGTGATGTTGAACTACCACCGCGAATAAAAATTTGTGGAGTTGCTCCGGGTTGTCCATTCGACATCTGAAGCGAAAGACCTGCCACCTTCCCCTGTAATTGCATTAAGGGATTTGTTCCTGGTGCATTCTTAAATTCCTCTGCACTAACTTTTGATACAGATGTAGTCAATGTAGTTCTCGACTGCACACCATATCCAATTACCACCAGTTCATCTAATGCATTCACATTAGCGAGCAGATCAACATTCCATACTGTTTTTCCTGTTACATTAACCTCTTTGGTATCATATCCTATATACGAGAAAATCAGGATACCCTTACCATCCGGAACCTGAATTGAATATTTTCCATTAATGTCTGTGGTGGAAGCAATGGAGCTACCCTTCAATTTCACTCCTACACCCGGTAGTGTTTCCGAAGTGTTGCCAGTTACTACGCCCGTAATTGTAACTGGTTTCTGAGCATAACTACTATAGGCACAAAGTAAAAATATACCTATCAGCCAAAGCATGTTTTTATTGTTCATAATTCAAATTTGATATTTGGTTTAGTATTTATGTACTACATAACAAATGTGTGAACTATTTTTTCAAAATGCAAGTTAAATTTACGTGATGAAATTGTTACAAAACAAAAAAAGCCCTAAAAAGGGCTTTAAACAATTAAAAATCATTTCTATTTATTTGTTTTTAATTTACTTAACCTATCAAAATGTGGTTGCAAATGAGCTTGCATTCCAATTTTAAAATCTTCTTTAGTCCCATTTTTTAGAATTTGTACCAGATCCATATGATTAACTTTTCCTCTGATTGGTTTCTGTTCCTGCGTCAATACATACTCAAAAGTCGGCATCAGCATAATCTGAAATCTCTTCAAAGTATCATTGCCCGTAATGTCGTATAATTTCCCGTGAAAAGCGATTTCACTTTTAATGCGAAAGGAGTCGTCCAGTTTTGCTTCCTTTTTAGCAATATTTTCTAACTCCTCAATATCCTTATCCGTCTTTCTGATGTATAGCAGGTCTGCTAATCCCATTTCAAGTACAAGGCGGAGTTCAAAAATATCCTGTAAAGTATTGTTATCAATAATCAGGGGATCAAGTACCCGCTCAAAAGCACCCAGAATATCAGGACGCGCCAGGATCATACCGCGCTTCTTCTTGGTTTCAATCATGCCCAACATTCTCAATCGGCTCAGTGCTTCACGCAATACATTTCTGCTGATGCCCAATGCTTCGGCCAGTTCCAGTTCTTTAGGTAATGCATCCCCCGGACGGAAGGACTTCTTTTTCAAATACTCTCTTAGCCTTACTTCAACAATATCAGCCATTGTATTTGACGATATCGGAGCCAGGTCTTTACTTAAATCATTTGTTGCCATAGTGATAAAACAAATGTGAGATATTTTTTTGTTATTATGTACTACAAGATTAAAATATTTTAAGTTAAAAATTGCTGGTTACAAACTACAAAATTATATTCAATTTGTTGATCAGAATAGACAAAAAGACTTCAGTGGAATATCTGGCCAAGATAATATATAAAATTAATAACGAAAAATACTTACATTTAATGAGATTAAATGCATACGTATGGTTAAACCAAATATACAACACACTCAACTTGCTATAAATTTTCTAAACCAATATCATCCCCTTTCTCCTAAAATAAGAACTAAAATAGAGAAAGAACTTTTCCAGATCAGTTATAAAAAGGGGCAACACATCTTTGGTCAGGGCGAGCGATGTACTGCATTATATTTTATACTTCAAGGTGTTGTTGTAGGTTATACCTTGTTGAACAATAGACGACTGACTACCTTTATCTGTGCAGAAGGAGACGCCGTTTCCTCTATCTCTGGTATGTACGGGGAAAAGCCCTCAGGAGAAAGCATTCTGGTTTTAGAAGATGTACTTCTTTTAGGGTTAAAAGTAGAAACCATAGTCGATTTACTGAATACCAGTATAGAAATGAATATCATTATTAGAAAAATTCTGGAAGGGTTTTATAAAGCAGCGCATGAAAGATCAAACATGGTACGTTTAGGCACTGCCAGAGATAAATATAACTATTATGCATCTGTTGCGCCACAACTGATTAACCGGGTTCCTGCAGAATACATCGCCGATTACCTGGACATTAATTGTAAAACCCTTGAAAGGATACTTAAAAAGTATGCTAAAACAAATGATGTTCAGCTTGCAAGAGAAAGGTGCAAATTAATTGAGAACTTTCTAGTCAGAGAAGAAGGATTCAAACAACAGGGATTAACCATTGCAAAACTCTCTGAAGAGCTTTCCATTCCAGTTCACCAATTGTCAAGCTTGATCAATGCGACATACAAAAAGAGTTTTAATACTTTTATAAATAGCTATAGGGTAATTCATGTGCGTACTCAGCTTCAAAACTACCACAAATGGAAACACCTTAAAATTGAAGGCCTCGGAGCAGAAAGTGGCTTCTCATCCAGAAGTGTGTTTTTTGCAAAATTTAAAGAACATACAGGCTCTAGTCCGGTCGAATACCTTAAATCACTTCAACAATCGAGTCCGGATTTCTAAATCAGGACTTTTTTACTCCATAAAGATGGTAGTTTAAACTTAAAAGCATATTACATTTGCTTTAACGAAAAACAATCATCCCTCTACCTCTGAAATTATAGTAACCACAAAAATTATTATGATGACGGAACAAACGCTGCCTGAATGGGCTTTAGTACAAAAAACTTATAAGGATTGCCCTAATTGTGAAAATGGTAAATTAGACATACGAATCAGAAGAAGTACATTAGTAAAGACTTTTCTTTTCTTTGTAGATCTTAAAAGATATGAATGTAGCTGCTGTGGCCATAAGGCTTATGTATCAAATAAGCAACTATCGTAAGAGGCCTTAAAAATCCTGGTAAAGATTTCTAAAGGTGCTGCGTAAGCCAAAAGTAAACAAGGCTGTATTTGTATTTTTCAGATTATTGGTCTCTCGCCTTAGCACACCACCAAGTTCTAAGCGTAAGTTATATTTTGGATTCAACAGGTAAGATGCTCTTCCCTCAGCAAAATAAAGATTGGTTTTTATACCCTGACCGATTTTGTTGTCATAGTCGGCCACTCTTGTATCGTATCCTTTAAAGATATCTTTACCATAATTCATCCCCTCAGGGTCCAGGCCATAACGTGCATACGTTATTTGACCTTGGAGGTCAAATCTCTTGTAGCTGTAGTTTAATATTCCTAAAACCTCTTTAAAGTTAGCCCCCATTGGATGGGCTAAAGGTTGGTTCATTGCCCCATAATTGGACAGCCTTTCAAAGTGTGCATAAGTGTAAGGCCTCGCTGTGTTAAATTCGAAGAGGTAATTTAAGTTTTCGACTTTAAACAAATCAGCTCCTCTAAAACCTATTTGTAATGCCCATTTATTGGCCCAGTATCCATTGTTGCTAAAAAATTCTTTAGCTGTAAATTCATCAATCATAAACTGGCCATATAGAGTTGTTTTGTCCAGAATCTCATACTTACTATTAATACCTAATCGCATTTTATCAGGCGAGGTTGTATTAGCTCCTTCTACCGACCTTAAGAAGATAAATGGATGTACATAATTGAAATCAAAACCTCTTTTCCCTTCAGGTTCAGCATCTGCCCATGTTACCGCCTGAAAAAAACCAACAGAAAACCTATTTGTGGCGTTCCAGTCTATGTAATGCATAGCTGCCCATTTACCACGATCTCCTAACCGACGATCAGCAGTTAATTTTTCGGCACCCGGATCTAGCATATAGCCAAAAATAGTTTGGTACTGCACATTCCCCAAACTTGCTCTAACTCTTAAAAATGAATAATTGGCTGCCACATCCGACAACAACATGGAACGGTAACCATCACCAATAAAGTTCTTATCGTAACCTAATGCAATATTCAAGTGCTTATTTGGTGTGTAAGAAAGCAGGGCAGTCACATACGACCAGTCTTTTGTTTTCTTACCAAGCTTACCACTCATTTCACTTGGCACTACCTGATTAGTATTGATAAAATCGGTTATATAATTTGCAAATACTCCCTGGTTCTCAAAGCCATTAGTATAAAAAGAGAATTTCTCACCCACTGTCCCACCAATCTGAAAACCCCGTGTGTTTTTCCATATCGTACTGCCATTTTTAAAGTCCCGGCCAATCTGGAAATCAGGAAGAAAATCTGCATATACTGTATAGTCCTCCCCTTTAAAATTAAAAAGGTGTTCTTCAGTTAGTTTGCGTCTAACCCAAGAGCGTTTATTTATTGAATCAACCCCCATCTGCATTAAATCATTGTACCTATTTACCAATAGGGAATCGTCGGCATAAAAACCTTTAATTGCAGAATGCGAACGATTGTTTACATCGTATACAGACTTATTTAACTTTTGATAAAACTGATAAGAATAGGGTATATTTACATTTGGGGTCTGTGCTTTTATACTTTGAGAAGCTAGTAACCAGATCCCCAGTAATAGGAATTTCTTCATTTCTAAGAGTTTTCTTCTACTGGTACCACAGCATCCAGTTCTTCAAATACAGAGTTTTTACTGAGGAACTCTGGTACAATAACTTTCATCTGCTTTACAACCTCTCTATTATTACTTAACGTAGCAAATTGCACCAGTTGATGAATTTGCATTTCAATTTCATTAAAAACATATTCCCTCACCTGTCCGATCATAATTTTTTCATGGTGAGTTGGCATGGTACTCTCCTGATCATTCAACAATTCCTCAAAAAGTTTCTCGCCTGGTCTTAAGCCAGAATAAGTAATCTTAATATCCTGATTAGGCACTAGTCCAGCTAAGCGGATCATTTTTTTTGCTAGCTCCACAATCTTAACCGATTTACCCATGTCAAAAACAAAGATCTCTCCACCTTTACCCATACAGCCAGCTTCTAAAACCAACCGGCAAGCTTCCGGTATAGTCATAAAATAACGTGTAATTTCAGGATGAGTAACTGTAACTGGCCCTCCATTTTCAATCTGCTGCTTAAATCTAGGAATAACAGAGCCATTAGAACCCAGTACATTCCCAAATCGGGTAGTAATGAATTTTGTGATCGGCTTAACATTTCCTTCATTCAGATAACTTAAACCATTCGTAAAAATCTGATCAGGATTAGTTAGTGAATTATTTAACGACTGTACATAAATCTCAGCAATACGTTTAGATGCCCCCATTACATTGGTTGGGTTGACAGCTTTATCTGTAGAGATCATAACAAACTTCTGAACACCATATTTTACCGAAAGATCTGCAATAGTTTTTGTGCCGAATACGTTTGTTTTAATCGCCTCTGCAGGATTATCTTCCATCAAAGGCACATGTTTATATGCCGCAGCATGATAAACGTAATGTGGCTTATATGTCGTGAAAAGCTTTTCCATTCGTTTCACATCCCTTACATCACCTATAAAAGCATGAAAATTTATATTAGCATGAGTTTCTTCGAGCTCCAGATAAATATTGTGCAAAGCAGTTTCACTTTGATCACATAGTATAATCAGTCCGGTTTCAAATTTCAACAGCTGCCTTACAATTTCACTACCAATAGAACCTGCGGCACCAGTAATCAATATCCTTTTACCTTTCAATTGATTTTGAATTCCATCTATATCAATCTGAATGGCTTTTCTATTTAATAAATCCTCAATATTGATATTTTGGATCTGCGCAATCGTAACTTGCCCCTTTGCCCATACCTCTGGAGAAGGTATATTTAAAATTTTAACATTATTTTCCAGGGCAATATCAACTACTTGGTTTTTACGTTCCACTGGAATTGCATAAGAAGCAAAAATGATCTCATCTACCTCATGTTCTGCGATTAATTTCTCCAGATTTCCCGCATCTAATATCCTTACCCCATCAATGGTTTTACCTACTTTTCTAAGGTCATCATCCACAAAGGCAATAATGGTTTTATTTACTTTAGGATCGTGGTCAAAAGTTCTTTTTGTGGCCACACCTGCTTCACCCGCACCATAAATAATAACTCTGATTTTATCCAGACTGGCATTTTTAATGTACATAAAAAAGTACTTCACAATAATCCTATAAGTAATCAGAAATAAGAAATTACATAAAGTGTAAGTTATAATGGTCACTGCACTGATTACATGTTCTCCGGTAATCACGATGGCCATTGCGTGGACAAAAAACAAGATTAAAGAACTGAGCACCACCGCGAATAATATACGAAAGGAATCCTGGGCAGAAGTATACCTGACTATGCCTGCATAGGTCTTTACTGAGAAAAACACCAATGAATTGACAATGATCATTAAGACCACCGCTTTATAAAAAGCCAGAAAATCTATGTGATTGAGGGCGAAATTCTTCTGAAGGATTACCGCAAATAGCAAAGCAATGACACTTAAACAAATATCAATTGTAAAGATAATCCAGCGCGATACAATTTGTAGTTTTGTAAACATATAGGCTACGTAAAAATGATCGTTACAAACCTAACAATAATTACACCAAAAAGGTTTATCAATAAATGAACATTAATTTAATCCCCACGTATTTAGACGCTTATCATTATTTTTTTCTTTAAAAAAATATAACAAAGCACTAATGGCAACGTGGCTAATATGAACAGGTATCCAAAATCAATTGGCCAATAGATAATAATCAGAACAATTAGACATTGGAGTGCAGCATACAATGTTGCAACCCATAAATGTGGCCATTTTTGATCATTGGCTAAAATCTGGTAGAAATGTAGCCGATGTGCTTTAAAGATATTCTGTTTCAACAGTAATCTATGAATAATGGTCAATATCGCATCTACGCCATAAACTGATAAAAATAAAATATAGGCATAATTTTCCGTCTGAATGATCAGCTTAAATATCAGATAACTGATCCAAAAGGCGATACTTATACTGCCCACATCTCCAGCAAAGCACTTGGCTCGTTTACGGAAATTAAAGAATAAAAATACCAGACAAGCTAAAACAGGTAACCAGATTAAATCCGGTTCAATAAAAGATGTGAACTGATAATTCACATATTGTAAGCCCCCCAGAACAACCAGGCTATATAATCCGGTTATTCCATTAATGCCATCCATAAAATTATAAGCATTGATGATTCCTATCACCAATATATATATTGCTATACAAAAATACCAGGGATAAATCTGAAAAATATTGAGTGCAAAAAACAACAAGGTTACAGCAGTCAGGTGAAAAAAGATTCTAATCTTGTTAGATAGTGTAATCCTATCATCTATAAAACTAATCGTTCCAATAATTATCATCCCTAGAATAGGTAGCCAGAACTCAGAATGTAGAATTAAGCAAAAAATTGCTGAAATCAGAAAGATTATTCCTCCACCTCGTATCGTTACTTCAGTGTGTGAACTTCTTTCGTTTGGTTTGTCAATGATGTTATAATGATCTGCAAGCTTAAAATAAAGCAGCATCATTATAAACATCAATATAACTAAAATTGGGCACAGCATTATTTAATGATTTTCAATAAATAGTTACCATAACCACTTTTTACTAAAGGTGTAGCAATTGTACGGAGCTGTTCTTTATCAATAAAACCCATTCTATAAGCAACCTCTTCAATACACCCCACTTTCAAACCCTGACGCTCTTCTATTACTTCAACAAATTGCCCTGCTTGCATCAAAGAATGAAAAGTTCCAGTATCAAGCCAGGCAGTACCTCTACTCAATACGCCTACTTTTAGCTTTCCCTTTTCCAGATAAACTCTATTTACATCTGTGATTTCATATTCACCACGTGAAGAGGGTTTAATATTTTTAGCAATTTCTACTACACTGTTATCATAAAAGTACAAACCTGGAACCGCATAATCAGATCTAGGAGCTAAGGGTTTCTCTTCAATCGAAACTGCTTTGTTATCCTGATCAAACTCGACAACTCCGTAACGTTCAGGATCTGAAACTCTATAAGCAAAAACGACTCCCCCATCTGGATCAGAACTATTCTGCAACAATTTAGCCATACCATCACCATAGAAAATATTATCTCCTAAAACAAGGGCAACCTTATCTTGTCCAATAAAATCCGCACCAATTACAAAGGCTTGAGCAAGGCCATTCGGCTCATGTTGCACCGCATAAGAAAATTTACAACCCAAAGAACTTCCATCACCTAATAATCTTTCAAAATTCGGGAGATCGTGTGGAGTAGAAATAATTAAAATTTCATTTATCCCTGCCAGCATTAAGGTCGATAATGGGTAGTAAATCATTGGCTTATCATAAACCGGCATCATTTGTTTACTCATCACAAGTGTCAAAGGATGTAGTCTTGTCCCACTTCCTCCTGCTAAAATTATTCCTTTCATTATTTTTCAAGTAGATTCAATTCCTGTATACATCTTACAAGGCTATCCCGCCAATATGGAATATCCATATCAAATGTATTTTTAATTTTTGCCTTGTCCATTACAGAAAAGGAAGGGCGAATTGCCTTTGTCGGATATGCAGAACCCGGTATTGGATTCAATTTTACTGTAATCTCACTAATATCAAAAATTGCTTTTGCAAAATCATACCATGAAGTAATCCCCTCATTACTATAATGGTAGGTGCCATAGGCAAGCTTTCCAGATTCAATTATATCAAAAATAGCTACGGCCAGATCCATCGCATAGGTTGGTGTTCCCACCTGATCAACAATAACACCTAACTGCTCTCTTTCAGATCCTAATTTACGCATGGTCTTCACAAAGTTGTTAGCAAACTCTGAATAAAGCCAACTAGTTCTTAATATAAAATATTCTTGCAGGACCATTGCAATTTCCAGCTCACCTTCCAGTTTTGTTTTACCATAAACATTAATAGGATTGACGGTATCTTCTTCGTTTAACAACTTAGGTAAGTTTCCCTCGAACACAAAATCAGTGGAAACATGGACAAGTGTAGTCTTGAACTCATCACAAAACCTTGCTAAGTTTGCTACCCCATCTTTATTGATCTTTTCACAAAGCTCCACCTGCTCCTCTGCATTGTCAACCGCAGTATAAGCAGCGCAATTGATTACAAACTCCGGTTTCTCCTTCGCAAATAAAGCAGACAGTATATCAATATCTAATATATTCCCTTCTATTTCGTCTAAAAACAATATAGATTCATATTCACGCTGCCTACTTAATTTACTAATACATTGTCCGAGCTGTCCAAGGCCTCCAAATACTAATACTTTCTTCATACTTCTATAGTTGAAAGAAAAGGCAACATTAAATCTTTTTCTGCAATTATTCTTTTATCTTCCTCAATTAACCAATCAATATTCAAATCCGGAGAAGCCAGATGATATCCTTGTTCAGCTTCCTTATTATAAAAATTATCACATTTATAAAAAAATTCTGCTGTTTCACTTAACACAGCAAAGCCATGCAAAAAACCTCTCGGGATATATAATTGTAACCTGTTTTCTGCACTCAGACGAATGGCTACATGTTGACCATAAGTTACGGACCCTGGCCTGACATCTACTGCCACATCTAACACCTCACCTTGTAAAACCCTAACCAATTTTGCCTGGGCGTATTCTCCAGCCTGGGCATGTAATGCCCTGATCACACCATAAGATGAATAACTCTGATTGTCCTGCACAAAAGTACCAGACATTCCAGTTAACCTTTCAAAGGTTGCAGAGTTGAAGCCCTCATAAAAATACCCTCTACTATCTTCAAATACTTTTGGTTTGAAAATAAAACACCCCTTTAATGCTGTTTCTTGTATTTCCATCTACTAAAATTATAAATAATCAATACCATATTCTTCAACCATCTTTCCTGCGACCTTTTTGATTTGCTGTTCTTCTGATTTTGGATAAATTAACAAAACATTTCCATCATCTACAATAATGTAATCGCTTAAACCCTTCACCACCGCCGCCTTTCCTTTTGGCAACTGAATAATGCAATCTTCAGTTTCACTCACATAAACTGCAGAACAATTTATTACATTATTACAAGCATCCTTTTGAGCAATGGTATGTAATGATGCCCAAGTGCCAAGATCAGACCAACCTATATCCGCTGGAATAGTATAAACATTCTCCGCTTTCTCAAGTATCGCATAGTCGATAGAAATATTAGGAGAGTTCGGATAATTTTCTTTTATAAAAGCGGATTCCTTATCAGTCGAAAAATATGCTATTCCACCTTCAAAAAGCGCAGCAATTTCGGGAGCATATTTTTGAAATGCATCGATAATTGATTTACCTGACCAGATGAATATCCCTGCATTCCATAAATAATCCCCACTTGCGACAAACTCTTTCGCTGTTTCCAATATTGGCTTTTCCATAAACCTTTCAACAGGATATACTCCCTCATTATCCTCCTTCTTGAAATTAATGTAACCATATCCCGTGTCCGGTCTAGTTGGTTGAATTCCAAGTGTAAGTAACGCGTCATTAGATTCAGTAAAACCTAAAGCAAGGTTTAGCTTTATTAAAAACTCATTCTCTTTTAAAATAAGATGATCAGAGGGTGCAACGACAATATTTGCATCTGCATTAATTTTATGAATTTTATAACTTGCGTAAGCAATACAAGGCGCAGTGTTATTACGACACGGCTCAAGCAGAATCTGAGTATCAGAAATATCAGGAATCTGTTCATTTATTAAATCCTTATAATGCTCATTACTTAAAACATAAATATTTTCTGGAGGACAAATATTTAAAAATCTCTCGTAAGTAAGTTGCAATAATGATTTACCGATACCCAATATATCAATGAACTGCTTTGGAAAATGCTGACGACTTTTTGGCCAAAAGCGGCTGCCTACCCCTCCTGCCATAATCAATACATAGTTATTTTGCTTCATTTGTCTTCCAGGTTATATCCTTAATTTCATTATAAACTTTCCTAATCCCGTCTTCAAGAGTGATACGAGCTTTCCATCCCAAATTATTTAATTTCGATACATCCATTAATTTTCTCGGAGTACCATCAGGCTTTGAAAGATCTCTCAGGATCTCACCTTCAAAACCAATAATTTTTTTCACTAATTGTGCTAGGTCCAATATGGAAATATCCTCACCAACACCAATATTAACCAAACCTGATTCATTATATTTCTCCATCAAATAAACGCAAGCATCAGCAAGATCATCTGAGTGCATAAACTCTCGCTTAGGCTTACCTGTACCCCAAATAGTAACCGATTCTTCGGCATTACGTTTTGCTACAATAAATTTTCTAAGCATTGCCGGCAGTACATGCGAATTTTTTAAATCGTAATTGTCATTAGAACCATACAAATTCGTTGGCATAACTGAAATAAAATTGCACCCATATTGATCTCTGTAAGCGTCACACAATTTAACTCCAGCAATTTTAGCAATGGCGTAAGGCTCATTTGTAGGCTCCAATTCTCCAGTCATCAAATATTCCTCTTTCAGAGGTTGAGGAGCTAGCTTAGGGTATATGCAAGATGACCCTAAAAACATTAACTTTTTTACACCATTTAAGTAAGATTGATGAATAATATGATTTTGTATCATTAGATTTTGATATAGAAAATCGGCCCGATAGGTATCATTAGCAATGATTCCTCCAACTTTCGCTGCTGCTAAAAAGACGTATTCGGGCCTTTCCGCTTCAAAGAAGGAGGCTACTGCATTATAATCCCTCAGATCAAGTTCTGCAGAGGTTTTAAACATAAGGTTATCAAAACCTTCAGATTGAAGTTTGCGTAAAATCGCTGATCCTACCATTCCTCTATGCCCAGCAATGTAAATCCTATTAGATCTATTCATTACTCAAATTGATTTTTCACAGTATAGCCAGCTTCTTTAAGCATTAGTTCTTTACGGAAATGGTCAATATCCGAGGCCATCATTTCCTTCACCAAAGCCTGCAAATCATATTGAGGCTTCCAACCTAATTTTGTTTTTGACTTTGTTGGATCTCCTATTAACAAATCCACTTCAGTTGGCCTAAAATATTTCGGATCTACAGCAACTACTTCCTTTCCAATTTCAAGTATAAACTGTTTATTTGAACAAGATTTCACATATCCTTTTTCCTCAATACCCTCACCCTTAAATTCAATTTCGATTCCCACTTCCGCAAAAGACATTTTAACAAAGTCCCGAACAGTAGTAGTTACACCTGTGGCAATAACATAATCTTCGGCTACCTCTTGTTGTAAAATTAACCACATGGCTTCGACGTAATCCTTTGCATGTCCCCAATCGCGACGCGCATCCAAATTTCCAAGATATAACTTATCTTGTAAAGCTAAGGCAATTTTTGATGTACCTCTTGTGATCTTTCGAGTAACAAACGTTTCGCCTCTTAATGGACTTTCATGATTAAATAAAATACCGTTACATGCAAACATACCATAAGCCTCTCTGTAATTAACAGTTATCCAATAAGCATACATTTTAGCAACAGCATATGGAGACCGTGGATAAAATGGAGTAGTTTCAGATTGAGGTACTGCCTGAACCAAACCATATAATTCGGAAGTAGAGGCTTGATATATTTTTGTTTTCTTTTCAAGACCTAAAATCCGTAAAGCTTCAAGCAAACGAAGCGTCCCAATTCCATCGGCATTAGCAGTATATTCAGGTGTATCAAAGCTAACCTTAACATGGCTCATTGCACCAAGGTTATAAATTTCGTCTGGCTGTACTTCCTGAACGATTCTGATTAAGTTTGTCGAATCGCTTAGATCTCCGTAATGTAATTTAAACCTTACATTGGATTCATGGGGATCCTGGTATAAATGATCTATACGTTCCGTATTAAATAATGAACTTCGGCGTTTAATGCCATGAACCATATATCCTTTTTTTAATAGTAAATCAGCTAAATAAGCTCCATCCTGACCAGTTATTCCTGTTATAAGTGCTGTTTTCATTTTTGAAATTAGTATGTGTAGATTTTAGTTTTTAATATAGGTATATAGTTTAGTTATAAAAGATCTTTCAGAATACAAGATATTTTGCAACTGAATTTAGATCAACTAGAAAAACTGTGTGAGTCTTTTAAATATTTTAATTGGCAATAAAAAAGTTGGCACCTTTAAATCATTCCTTTTCCAAGCATCTAAAACCTCCTTATTGGCTTTAATTATATTATTTAAATTTTTATTGCTTGCGCCACCAAGACGCATCCTAACCATCAAACGGGAGATATATTTTGAATTAAAATTGTATTTTTTAAAAATTCTAAGCATGAATTCATAGTCAGCTGCCAGCTTATATTTTACATCAAAAAGTCCTGCCTTTTTATACACACATGCTTTCAAAAATAAAGAAGGATGAGGAGGAACATTACCTCTTTCAAAATAATTGCTATAATAACTTGAAGATTTCCAATTTCTAACAACTTTATCAATGTCATCTGATTTAACATATACTAAATCACCATATAAAATATCCAGTTTAGGATCTTCATCAAAATATCTTTTAACATCTTTCAAGACATTATCATCTGCATAAAGATCATCCGAATTTAAAATTCCAATTATATCCCCAGTTGCACACTGAATTCCCTTATTCATTGCGTCATAAATTCCATTGTCTTTTTCCGAAATTATTTTATGGATCTTCTCTTTATATTTATGAATTAGTTCTAAAGTACCATCATTAGACTTTCCGTCAATGATTATATACTCAATATCAGAACAGTTTTGTGATAGTACAGACTTTATCGCCTCTTCGATCGTCGTGACATTATTATATACCACTGTAATTATAGAAATTTTCATATACTACGCTTTTTGTTGATTATTCTTCTCACAATGGCCAGGAATAAATTATATCTAAATTTAAATTTTGAAGACAAAGTTTCGTTACTCGTAAAATCTTCATTTAAGAATGTTGCGTTCTCGTCGTGTCTTCTATATATCATCAATTTATCCTTAATAAAAACCGGTTTAAAATATATTTCCGATATCATCCCTAGCCACATATCATGCATAGGAATATCCTTTGGAAAAGGAAGAGCAACCTGTATTACTTTTCTCTTAAAAGCCATACAACAACCTAAATAGGAATTTCTAACAAAATTTTTCAAGATTCCGTTGCGAGATTTTCTCCATTCAAAATATGAATCTCTTATAATATTTAAAGAACCATCCCCAATGAAAGCATTACTTACAACCAAATCATATTTTTGCAATGCAGACAACATAACTTCAACTTTATTTTCAGACCATTTGTCATCTTGATCAGATAAGAATATAACATCCCCATCTGAATGTTTCAAAGCATTTTCAAAGTTAAAAATAGGGCTCTTAAATTGCTGATTTTCTATTATCTTAATCCTTTTATCATTAAATGAACGTATGATCTCAATAGTATTATCAGTAGACGAATCATCCGAAATAACTAGTTCGTCACTCAGCTTCAATTGCGGCAAAATTGAAGCGATTTGATCTTTAATATATTTGCCTCCATTATAAGTGGCCATACAAACTGATATTTTTTTCATTTATGATTTCTCTTTTCTTAATAAATAAAGTGCCAGACAATTTAAAACGACGGCTTGAGGGGCAAACAGAAGTGGATTCCCAATTGAGGGTAGTAAATAGCACATGCATCCAATAGCTGTTATTGCATATCTAACATTATAACCAATAATTACATTTGCAATAGCTTTAAAAATTATAACCAAATATAATAGCACAGCAACAATGCCAAAAATGCCAAACTTGTGAATCAAGGATAAATAAGAGAGCTCAAAACCATATGGTTTATCTAAATTTCTTGAATAGCCAGGGATAACAGCACCTAAACCCTTACCCCAAATTGTAAGATCCTGAAGTAAATAAAAAAGCTGTTCATATCTGCGAATATTTGCTTCGTCTTTATTATCAAAAGTAGCTGTAATTATATTGAAATAGCCAAAAGACAACAATAAAACCACTAATATCACTAATAATACAAGAAAGAAGATTATCTTTTTATTTATATATCCATGATAAAACCCTCTAAAAAAAAGAGCAAACGGGAGTGTAAATAATATAAAAAGATAGCCGAGCATAAATCCTTTTGATGCCGTAAAAAACATCACACACATTGTGAAGAACATGAATGCAAAAAAAACGCGAATGTTTTGTTTTAAATTTCGCACATCGAAATACTCTAATTTCTGATATCTAGAAGCTATAAAGGCAGACATATATAAAGCCAATGCCGGGAACAATGAGATCTGGCTAACAAAATATATCCTTCGTTGCCCTGTACTTGAGCCTCCAGTAAACTCACCTAAAAAGAATAGGAAATTTGCTGGAATATTTGTAAAACTAAAAATGAATAACAAAACAGTGATACAACCAATAGAAACTCCGGCATAAATAGCTAGTTTATAAATTTTCTCCTTTGGTATTCGAAACTGAAGCAATAGGTAGTAGACAAAGTAAAGTACCATTCCTGCATTGTTAGCAACAATATAACTTAACTTATTACCGCTCAAAAATCCAAGAATCAACCCATATGCCCATAACAGAATAAAACCAAATGCAATAAAATCCCAAGCTATAGTTCTTAAGTAGAATCTCCTTTGAACTAAAAAAAAAAGTAACACCAATAAGCCGAAAAGTCCATAACAAGGTCCGGAACCAATGTTAGTACCTACGATTATAAAGCAAAGAAACAGAAATATTGTCTCGGTTTTAATACCGGAATTAGTGCGCCCTTTCAACAATTGTTTATTTTAAAAGATTTAAAGACACTTACAAAGTTACTAAAATATCATTCAGGTCTTTTACAGAATTCATTACTCTCTGACCATGACAATAGCCCTTAAAACCCTCTACCTCAGACAAAGCCTTTGCAAAAGTTTTTTTCGCTGATTCTTCAGTAGAGATATCAATAAACGAGGCATCGCCAAACTGCTCTCTATGTATTGGAAGATCCGAAAGTATTAATGGAGTACCAAACATAATCCCTTCTTCAACGCATGATGACCAACCTTCATAAGAAGAAAAATTCAGGATAGCCTTAGCATTTTTCATTAATAAGTTAAGCTCTTCCGAGTCAACAAGTCCTAAATTTATAATTTCAATCTTACTTTTACTGATGGCATCTTGTAGATCTTTTGAGTATTTATCATTTCTCGGGTCACTTAACCTTCCTGTTAGAACGAGTCTTTCGCTTGGAAAAGACTGAAGGATATTAATTAAAAGCAAGTGATTCTTATGTGCCCAACCCTGATGTGGATACATAAGAAATCCTCCTCTCGGCAAATTAAATTCTTTTATCTTAACAGTATCTATTTCTGGTACGTCAAACTTAGGCTCAGCAAAAGACCACTTAACGATTTTATCCTTAAAAGCAGGATAAAGAATCTTCATTCGCTCCAAATCAGTTTTGGATTGTGTTAGAAGATAATCGCAAGTTCTCAACTGAAGAAGAATGTACAATTTCCTAGAAATAACCTTGTTTTTAGGGAAAAGATGTTCCAAATCATAAACCTGAAAATCTGGAAACCAATGAACTAACTTAATATTATAATGTTTTTTCAGAAATTTTGGCAAAAAAATATCTGAAAAAAATACGTTCCCATTTTTTACATATTTTAAGAGGAATATTGAAAAAAAGGAAATACCTAGAAACCTAGCCATCAGGCGATCCAATCTATATAAGATAGAGGGTATTTTAAAAAAAAACTCCTTTTTTGGAACTGAAATATTCAACGGACTTTTACAGTTTACGTATACTATATTTAAATCAATGTCCTGATCTGTTAGAGACAAAATTTTGATAAATCGTTCAATATACCTTATGCCACCAATGTAATGCGGAGCATCAATAACTATAGTAATCTTCATTTTTAATTTTATTGATTTTAACTGAAAGTTGTCTAATAATTAATACACCAATCAACTTTATAATTTCAATTGTTTAAAGTACTCGACATATTCTGCAATACCATCAGCCAACACTACTTTTGGGTTCCAATCATATGTCAAAGTATGGGTCATATCTGCCCAAAAATATTTTGGATCCCCTTCTCTTGTAACTCCATTAAATGTAATTTTTAATGGTCTATCAAACTGAATTGCGACAAGTCTCAAAATCTCTTGTATTTCCGTTCTAACACCACTTGCACCGTTAACTACATCCCACCCCACAAAGGCGTCCGAAAACTTAACAATGAGCGCTCCGGCATCTTCTACATTTATCCAGTCCCTTGTTTCTTTTCCCGTACCAAAAAATATGATCTCGTCAACATTTGTAGTTACGATTTTTTTACATGCATCGTATATTAATTGCTTTTGTAAACCCTTTCCGTATATGGAGAAAAATCTGATAATTCCAATATCTAAATCGTAGTTATTTCGATAGGATAAACATAATTCTTCGGCTATCTTTTTGTTAAATCCATAAGGAGAAATGGGATTCGAAATAATGTTTTCTTGAATGGGTAAATCCTGAAGATTCCCCTGAACTGCAGGACTAGATGGATATATAAACTTACATTTAGGTGCTTGCAAACGTATGTATTCCAATAATGAAAGTGTACTTTGAACACTTTTTTGAAAGTCTTCATACGGATTAGAATGAGAAAAAGCCACAGAACCACTTCCACCACAATGAACGATAATATCGAATCGCTCATTGATATTCATTAAAGACTCAAATGTAATCGTAGATTCCAACCAAGTGTCAATTCCCCATTTAGTATATTCTTCCAAATACCATTTACCATGTCCAATTCCTGTTACATGGCATCCACTGTCCTTAAATTTTCTTGCTGTATGCCTTCCTAAAAAGCCATAAGCACCCGTTATTAAAACTCGTTTCATTTTATTTTCTTAATGCTTCAGGAATCTCTTTTATCACCTTCGCTGGGTTTCCTCCAACAATACTCCATGCAGGTACATCCTTAGTTACTACGCTTCCAGCACCTACAATTGCCCCTTGTCCAATAGTTACACCTTTTAGAATGATACAATTCATTCCAATCCAAGCATTAGAACAGATCCTAATAGGTTGGCTCTCTACAACATTCCAATTTTTGTTTTCGATGAAAAGCTTTCCTGACCTATAATCTTCCAATTGCTGCGTAATATCATGTTCACGCTCTCCGTAATCTAATGAATGAGAATTGTGATCATAAAAATAACTTCCCCAAGCAACAAATATATTATCTTCGAAAACAACTCCTGTTTTACAAATAATATTAGAATTGCCTAAATAATTCCTATTTCCAATAACAACCTTACCTTCCCCTGATTCAAATAAAATCTTACAATCTAATATACAATCATTACCAATCTCCACATAATTTCTGCCAGCCACACCTTTAATAACTCTCAATCTAAAGTTTTCTAAAAAATGACTATTGCCTATTTTTATATGCTGCAGATTTGATTTTAAGTGTAACTTAAGGAGAAGCTTCTTAAGTGAGTTAATAATTAAAGAAATCATAATTTGTTTTTAAAATAAATAAGAAATATTCCTGCTTAAATACATATTATTAGCCTACTCGTTGAACTTTAGATGTCACCAAATTGAGATGAGGCTGCATGATATGCTTTGGATAAACTTCCAAAATGACTGCTAATATATTTTAAATAAAAATCTTCATCAAAATAACGGTTGTCATCTATTTGATCATCGCTAATCCATTTACTTTGGTCGAAATCAAACCTTTTAATAATCCTAAAGGGATTTCCTACTGCGATGCTAAAAGGAGGTACATCTTTTGTTATCACAGTATTTGCTCCAATGATGCTACCATGCCCTATTGTTACATTACCTAGAATACTAACATTTATTCCCAACCAACAATTTACACCCACTTTTACTTTTTTCTCAGTCGTGACGCCTGACATTCTGTAAGGGACTAATGGTGATTCAAATACGTGATCACTACACATTATAGAGCAATTATTTCCGAAAATGCAATAATCACCAATCTCTATACGTTTACCCACTGCGAAAAAATTATTCCTGCCTATGAAACAATTACTGCCAACTTTTAAAGTCACATAATTTAAAGATCTGTCATTAACTGTGAATGTACATCCTTCCCCTATAGTCGTATTTTCGCCTATGGATATATTGCGAATTCCCAATAATTGAGTATTTCTACCAATAAAAGAACTCTTTGATATGTCCTGGCTAAGATACCTTCTTAAGAAACCTCTTACTTTCAGGTACAAAAATTTAGCTCGCATCATAATTTTTTCTATGATTTACATAACTCATTGGTAAGTGTTTCTCCAAGGATTCCAAATAAATGTTTACTGTAGGGTCAATTAATAATTGATCAATTCCTATCGCTAACCACTTGTCTAAATCCGGTGTCATAGGCGTGAACGGTGTAAATAACCAATTACACTGTTGACCTAAGTAATAAGTCAGTCTAGCCTTGTTCATATCTACGTTAAACCTTTCACTATCGACATTTTTCAGGAAAAATTTGATATCTTCAACGTTAGACGGTTTATAAGAAAAGCCTAATCTCGAATAATAAACATTCGAGCAAACACAAACGGCTTTCCCAGACATAGAAGCTTCGATTCCAAATGTCGATGAATAACATACAACTGCGTCTGATTTACTTAATAACGCATAGGAATTTACTTTATCAAAACAAGATACAAATTGAATTCTTTTATCGGTATATCTATCGGTTATCAACTGATTGAAATCAGTTTTAGTTTTCCCCCACCAGAAACGCTCGTCAGGATGCTGCCTAATTGTAACATTAAAGCTAGAGTTCTCTAATATCAATCCAACAGTTTCCAATAGCCATTCGTTATATCCAGAAAATACAGATGATATATTTAAAGCCGCTGAATCCCAGGGAGAGTTCAATGGAATAAGGACACCCACCTTATCAAAATTCTGACTCTGTTCGAATGATTGATATTGACTATTTAGTTTGTTTGTTCCATTCTTCCTTTTATCGAATTCTTCCTTAGCGTGGATCATAGCTATCTCGGTATCCTTCTCATTACCAGACAACAACAACTCCAGAGAAGCCGGTATATCCGTAAACTGTGCAGCTATGCCCTTATAAGTTGATAGCAAGACCTCAAACCCCGAATCAAATGTAAAATAAGACCTATCACCCTTCTTTAAAAGACGCTCCAAAAGCCCCGAATTAGCATAAATTCCTCCAGGAAAAATATAAGTCTGATTCGAATTTACCTCGACAAAAGACTTTATAGTTGAAAAGTTTTTCTTCAAAACACCAATGTTCTTATCGCGAAGTGCATTGAAATAAGCTGTTTCTTCTTCGCCACGATTTTTATGTATAGCATTAGCAAATCCCAAATTCTGAATAGTTTTCAATTCCTCTATACTGATGGCATTATTAGTTCTATACTCACTAAGCCTTTCCACTTTCCATTCCAGTTTTTTCAATGAGTTTAAAGCAATTCCAATTAAACTAATTTGTAATGCATGATCTGTCTTATTTTCGAATTGGAGATCGTCAATTAAGACCTGAACTTTGTGATTTCTTTTATGCAATAAAATACCAGTTGCAATCGCAAACCAAGGAGTTGATGTCAATAGCCAGGGAGACAATACTATTATATAAGAATTACTTTCTTTTTGCTGCTCGAGTGCGTATGAAGATAAATCGAGTTTAGTTAGAAAATACTTAAATTTTATAAAGCTTAAGATAAACCTTAATCTAGCCTTTATGATTTGTTTATTTGATAAAATCATGATTTGTTTTTTTTAGAAATAATGCAACACTAACGGTTAGCACTAAAAAGCTTATAATAGTATAAGCTACCTTGTAATGAATTAAAAGCGGTACTAAATTAGATGATGTAATAATAATAAATAGGATAATAATCATAAGACATGGCAACAGAGCCTTAATATTGTAATCAAGCCTTACATGTTTTCTTGAAAAAAAAACATCCAATAGAAAATTAACGCTAAAGGCAATCGCCATTGCTATCAAAATACCATTAATTGAAAATTTATAAACTAGAATATTACTTAATAAAACATTCAATATTGATCCAACGAGTGTAATTGCCAGTATAACTTTACTTTTCATGAAATAAAGTAAAATGGAGTTTTCGACTATTGAAAAATTATATATTAAACTAATTAGTAGTAGCCATTTAGTTACATTATGAATTGAATAATAAGAACTCGGCAAAAAAGAACTGAATACAATATCCACAGAAAAGATCAAACATCCTACCACCCATATCATTATAAGTTTATAGCTAGAATCAAATTTCCCAGTTTTATCTTTTAATTCTGCAGTTGAATTTGATGAAAATAAATAAGGTTGTACAGCCTTTGTTATTGCAATTGTTACAAGGCTAGGTATAGATGAAATTTGCTGAGCTAGAGAAAATAAGCCAATATCTTTAAGTGAAATGTGGTTTTGTAATATTACGATACTATATTTTGCAATAAAAAAATACGCGATATAACTGATAAAAATCGGAAAAGAAAAACGAATAGTGTCTATAAAATCTTTACGATCTAATTCAATTGAAAAAGAAGGCAAAAACTTTAATATAACTACAAGCCAGATTGTTGCATTTGTAACAAAAAAAGAAAGTAATATAGTATAGAGATCTAGTTTATAAAAGTACCAATTTAGAAAAATACATAAAATAATCAATGCCACATTCGCAATCTGGTAGATAACAAATAAAGATGCTTTTTCTTCTACCCTTAAATAAATATAATATAAGGAAGGCAGAAATGTTAGAAAAGCAATTGCAACAGGGTAATTGAACAGTCTTGAGTCTTTTATTGAGGGAGATAAATTAGTAAAAATGAAGTCTCTGAACAGATATATAATCAGGAATAGAAAAAGTGAATAAAAAATATGCAAAAAAATGATATTCCAAGTATATGCTTTTTCCTTTTTTTCAGCTTTTCTTATAAAATATATTCTCGCAAACGCTGATACAATCCCAAACTGAAATATATAAGTAAATATTGTTGAATTATTATTCAAAACATTAAAAATGCCATACTCACTTACTGATAAATACTTTATGTATAATGGGATGAACAAGAATGCAGTTACTCCGGTAACAATGAAGTCACCTATACCATAAAAAAAAATATTCTTTATTACCTTCCTATTCACTCGATATAATTTATAAATCAAGCTTTACCAACTTGATGTAATCTAAGTTCAACCTCTTTAAAAAATTAAACTTAGATTAATATATTTTTCTATAATGCTATATATATAGATTAATCGTCTAAACCTTTACCTGCAACATTGTGTCTTAATTTCCATTTTCCTTCACTATCCTTATCCCACAAGTGTGGAGATCTGAATTGATCACATAATTTATGAAAATGATCAGGTTCCATACCTATGTATTCCATAACTTCATCGAAGTAACGATCAGGGAATTCCCCATCAAATCTATTTACTAATGCAACCCCTTCTTCTCTAGTAATATGGCTATTTCTTATTTCCTGTGATGCGTCATATGTAGCACGGCCAATTCCAAATTTTATAAATGTTGTATAGAAATGTAAATCATCGATCTTATCATCAATTCCACTATACTTACTGTAAGTACCCTGAGTTCTGAATGGTCTAGCTTTAAAACCAGTATTTTCTACAGCATAATAATAGACTTCTTGTGGTGTCCATTTTAGATAATAGCCCAAATAATGTACCTCTATATTTGCTTTTTCTAAATCCTCGGCTTTTGGAGGCAAAAAGGTCATAATATCAGAAAGCCTGACATCATATTTTTCAATCAGTTCTGGAACAGAAACACCTCCTAAGTAAATTTCGTCAAGATGCTCAAAACTGTAATATGACTTATCTCTTAATGAAGTCATGTTGTCCGCAATTGGATTACCATACTCTGCTTCATTCTCCCCATAAAAAATTAAATTGATTCCCTGAGCAGCGGCAATCTTAGGAGCCAGATTCTTTTGACCAAGAATGAAAGTTTGAAAAGGATGTAATAAATTCTCGATTGACAGCTTTGTCAACAGCTTCATAACTTTCCCGTTTCTGTAAAAAGAAATATTATCAAATCCGCTATCAAGCCAGTTTCTCCAGTTTTTCAGACCATAGTCTGTATATAATATTGGTGGCCAGGTAACTGTCAATGGATTCATTCCATATTTATATTTTAAAATATGGGCTTGATAGGCACTATCTTTACCTCCGCTTCCAGGCACCAAGCAGTCGTACGAACCATCGTTCTTCCTGTGCTTATCTAAAAGCTTGATCAGTTCTTCTTCGCGCATGCCCCAATTAATATTGTCTTTAATCTCAGCAGTCCGACAAGCATCACAAACACCATTTTCATCAAATTGCATTGTAACCTTTTTACTGTCTTTCGTATGCTTAAATTCGACAGCAGAAGCAGGTCGCTGATTTGACATTACGCATTTTGTGCAGAATTTTACCTCTTCAGGTAAACCATAATAAGCTTCTAATTTTTTTTCTGACATTATAATATATTGTTTAAAGTAGCCCAATTTTTATAAATTGAAATCCCTTTTTCCGCACTCTTTTCAGGGTGAAATTGGGTTGCAAAAATATTTTCCTTTAAAATTCCAGAACAATAATCCAATCCGCTATAATTGGTTTTCGTTAAAATACAGGACTCTTCAGTTGGATCCACATAATAAGAATGGACAAAATACATAAACTCATTTTCTGAAATATTGTATAAAGGACTGTTTTTCCAATCTTGTTTGTAAGAATAGATTTTGTTCCATGCTATTTGCGGAACCCGAATCTTTTTATCTTCCACAATTGCAGGAAATTTTTTAATAGTGCCTGAAATTAAATCTAGCCCATCACCAGATCCAAATTCTTCACTTCGACTAAATAATAACTGTAGGCCCAAGCACACACCAAATATTGGCTTACCATTCTTTACATTATTTTTGATGGAATCAATAAGGCCTAAATTATTCAGATTTTGCATAGCTTCAATAAAGGCCCCTACGCCTGGCAGAATTAAACCATCCGCATCTTCTATATCAGCCTTATTAGAACTAATCTTTGAATTAATTCCAATAGTATCACACGCCTGCTTAACACTAAACAGATTACCTAAATTATAATCTATAATAACAACTTTTTTCTGCATAACTCTTGCTATAATCTACATTCAATACCCTTTGAAATCACATGCTTTTTAATCTCACTAATCGTGCAGGGCTTAAAAGTATGAAAATTTCTTTTTTGTTTTAAGAATTCGGTATTCCCTTCTTCTTTCGAATTATTGGATTCATTATCCTTGATAAATTGATAATGCAACAACGAACCCAGTGCGACAGCGTCAGCATTTGCCTCCTTAAATACATGCGGAATGTGTTCTTTTTCGCCAGCCCCACCATGAGCAATAACTGGAACAGATACTAAGGAACTGACTCTAGAGATAAGTTCTAAGTCGAACCCTTCTCCAGTTCCTTCTTTATCAACAGAAGTAATCACGATCTCGCCAACTTTCATATCGTCTAATTTCTGGGCCCATTGAAAAACATCAATCCCTGTATGTTCCCTCCCATTATCTGTATAAGCTAAGTAAGTCCCATGTGATTCTTTAATTGCTTCAATCGCAACTACAATCGTAGAAGATCCAAACATTCTGGTTGCATCTTTAATTAGCTGGGGATTATTTATCGCAGCTGTATTTAAACAAACCTTATCAGCACCGGCTCTTAACACTTCTTTAATATCTGCAATTGATCTTAATCCTCCTCCGACGGTAATTGGTATAAAAATACTTTTCGCCGTTTCTGAAATGATATCATGAAGGCTATTTCTTTCATAAAGGGAGGCGACAACATCCATAAACATAAGTTCGTCTGCACCCTGTTCATAATAATATTTAGCAAAATCCGAGGGTCTACCTAAAACTCTCAACCCCTCTAGGTGAATTCCTTTAACAAGATTTGGGCCTTTAATGTCAAGCCTTGGTATGATTCTAACTGTTTTCATTTTTTTATATAACCTTCTCTAATTATTGTTTCGCAAATAGCCCAGTCCAATGGAGTATCAATATCCATGGAGTAAATGTCATCCATTACATATTTTTTTATTTTTTCAAATTTGTGCAAAGGGTTTAACCTTAAGGACTTTGTATTAAGAAGGTATACTGATCCATTGTAAGCATAAATAGGAGGTGACTGTTGACGGCTTTCAAAATGTCCTTTCTTTGATTTTTCTAAAAATCCAAATTCGTTTTCCTCGAAAAGATTAAAATATGGATTTTGATGAGATAGGTTGACTGAAACCACCATATCTAATTTTTCGTTATACAAAGCTGAAATATCTTTCAAATGTTGTTCCTGCCTAAAAGGGGATGTTGGCTGCAAGAGCATCACGTTATCATAATCCCGCCCTTTTTTATTGAAATACTCAATAGCATGCATGATTACCTCGTAACTCCCAGATTGATCACAGGCAAGAAACTCCGGTCTTTTGAAAGGTACGTCCAATTTATAATCTTGAACAATAGAGATAATTTCGTCACAATCAGTAGAAACACAAATATCAAAATCTTCAGCTAACGTTCTCGCTACATCTATTGTATAGTAAATAAGTGGCTTTCCATTTAAATCTTTAATATTTTTTTTGGGTATTCCCTTAGATCCTCCACGCGCCGGAATGAGATAAAGTGTTTTCATTACTAAAAATTAATGTGTTTTATATCCTCTTGAGCCTTCATAAAATCCTGATGCTTGCCGATATCTAACCAATATCCTAGTAATGGATAGTGAATCAAATTTGAACTTTTGTCTCCAATTACCTTATCCATTAAATCCGTAGCGTTGAAGAATTTCCCTCTTTCAAATAAATTTTTCAACGCAACTTTCATCATATATATACCACCGTTTGAATAATAGGTGTAACTCGGCTTTTCAGAAAAAGATGATATAATGTGACCAGATGTTTGCAGAACTGCATATGGAATATTTACATGATAAGGAACACTTGCTAAGGCCATATCCGCCTTATTCTCCAAATAGAAATTATAAAAATCTTCGAAATCTATATTAGTCAATAAATCCGAGTTCATTACCAATATATCTATATAGTCCGTTTTATTAATAAGACCAAGTGCTCCAATGGTACCAAGAGCTTGGTCTTCTTCGAGATAAACTATATTAATTCCTCTAGACTCCCCATTCCCAAAATAATCTATAATTTGTTCTTTTAGATATTTAACACTAATGTAGATATCTTTTATACCATAACTAATGAGTCGATCAATATTGTGTTCAATAATCGGCTTTTCTCCTATTTTCAGCATCGGCTTTGGGGTGACATCAGTTAACGGACGTAAACGTTCTCCCTTACCGCCAGCCATAATTAAGGCACAAATAGGAAGACTTGTTTTTGTTCTTTTTAAATCGAGTACTTCTAGTAAATGATAATCATCATCAATAAGCGGTATTAAATTAATTCCCGCGTGTCTATACTCTTTAATCAATGCAAGATTATTATTTGACTTTTTTAAAAACTTGAAATTTGTATTCATAAATTTCTCGATAGGCTGAGAAATTTCCCTTCCACTTAAAAGTCCTCTTCTAATGTCGCCATCTGTCAAAGAACCAACTAATTTGTTCTGTTCGTTTACAACAAATAGCGTTTTGCTGGCATATTCATCTAGCACATCAATAGCCTTTAACGCTACTCTTGCTTCTTGTTTTTCTTTAACAATATGTTGATTATTATTTTGCATTACGTGGTATTTGTTTTAAAACCTGTATAATTTCTTCAGAGCAATTCCCTTTATGATAGATATTCCCGCCGTTATAAGGTTCTCTTAGTTTGATTTCTTCAATTGCCCGCTGAATATTATCCGCAATTAACGGAACATTAATAACGTTTACACCAGCCGCCCTACCTTTCTGCCTATCTCCCAAATTAATTACATATTTTCTAAAAGAAGCAGCTTCAATAATTCCACTAGAAGTATTTCCTAATAAAAAAGAACAATATCTCATTGCCGTAAAATAACTTTGAGAGCCCAAATTTTCAATTAAGTAAACGTTCTTGTTCTCCCCTAATCTATCCGTCAAAATTTTTCTCACGCCATTACCACTAGTGTCCGCATTCGGCATAGTAATCAAAAATCGAAACTGCGAGTTTTTCATGATGACCTCAACCAACTCATTAGCATAGTTAACGTTGTTTGCTGCATTGATGGTTTCGGGGTGAAAAGTCGTAAGTACAGTATCCTCAGATAAATCAACCCCCCATCTTTGTTCAAAACCATGAATATCAAGCAATTCAACATCATCCAAATTATCAAGACTTAAAGCACCGACATAATAGATATTCTCTTCTGAATCAATAATTGAAGCAACGCGTTTTGCGTATTGAGTAGTGGAGACGAAATGGTATTTCGAAGCCAATGTTATAGAATGTCTGAAAACATTATCTATTGCGCCTAATGTTGTTTCTCCACCATGCAAATGGGCGAAAGGAATATTTAAGGCAATCCCTGCAGTAACTGCAGCAAACATCTCATACCTGTCACCAAGACAAAATACCAAATCAAATTCATTGCCATGTGTTGCCCAAAAAGCAGCGAATTTAATTGACGTCAAACCAATTGCGGTAGAAATAGACTCAGCGCTATCTGTCAACAGCATCGACTCGATTTTATACTTTACATCGAATCCTTCCTTAAGAATTTGTTGAACTGTTTCTCCGTGAAATGAAGAAAGATGAGTACCGAAAGCAATGATATCCAATTCAAAAAAATCATCTGCCTTCAACCTTTTCAACAAAGGAAGGTAAATGCCAAAATCTGCTCTTGAACTTGTTAGAACACCAATCCTCATATATACAAATCATTTAGTGACAACTTATGTCCTGCCTGCAAATCTGTCGCAATGGTTTTGCCAATAAGCTCATCCATTTTCATTGGAGAGATACCATCGCCGGGACGTAACATTTCCAAATCTCCCTCCTGCAATATGTCTCCGGCTCTTTTATCGTTACCCAAATGTATACTCTTACGGGCAATAGCTGAGTTCTTCATTTCAGAAACAGAGGGTTCCTTTAAACCAGAGCCCGAAACAGCAATTTCAATATTCCTTATGCTATCAACCATAGTTTTTAACTCAGCCGGCTCTAATGAAGCAATGTGATCCGGCCCCGGCAAATTCCGATCTAAAGTATAATGCTTCTCTATGATAGTCGCCCCTAAGGCTACTGCAGCAATAGGGACTTCAATTCCAAGGGTATGATCAGAATAGCCAATCGCAGTACCAAAAACCTGTTCAATATGAAGCATTGCCTTTAAGTTCACATCAGTCATTGGTGTGGGATATTCTGTATTACAATGTAAAATGGAAATATTTTTCTTTTCAATACCTCCTTTTATAAAAACCTCAATAGCCTGCCTGATATCATCCAGCGTACACATTCCAGTCGATAAAATGACCTTAGGAAATAATTCAGCTGCCTTACGCAAGTAGGGCAGGTTTGTGATTTCTCCCGATGGTATTTTAACCATGTCCAATCCTATTTCCGAGAGATAAAGCAACGAATCGAGGTCAAATGCGGTAGAGAAAAACCTGATATTTTTAGACTTACAATAAGTTATTAACTGTTCATGATCATCGGTTGAGAGTTCTAGCTTTTTAAGCATTTCCAATTGAGACTCTTTATTATCCTGAGTATTTTCTATCTGGTATTCGGCCTTTTTTGCATTTATAGAAACAAGTTTATCAGCCTTGAATGTCTGAAACTTTACATAATCAACTCCAGCGGCAACCGCAGCATCAACCAATTTAAATGCATTGTTTAAATCACCATTATGATTTACTCCCGCTTCTGCAATAATGATTGTATGTCCCATTAATTTATTTTTTTTGCAGGATTTCCTACATAAATTCCTTTTTCTTTAATAGCCCTTACAACAACTGTTCCAGCGCCAATAATTGTATTTTCTGAAATTCTCATCTGGCTGGAAATCGTCGCATTACTTCCAATAAATACTTCATTTCCAACTTCACAATTACCATTTACAGTTGCTAGTGTTGAAACATGGACATTACTGCCAATTAAAGTATCATGCTCAATGTTACAACCAGTATTTAGTATGCAATTCGTTCCGATCCTAGCTCCTGCATTGATAGTGACGTTGTGCATAACTATTGTCCCAGTTCCAACTTCCGCATATCTTGAGATATAAGCACGAGGGGAAATTACCGTAGCGATATCTGCCTTACAATCCATTAAATATTTAAATAGATTTTTCCTGATTTCGGCTGATTTAATCTGGCCTACAGTGATTAAAAAACTGCATCCTAATCCAACGTATTTAGGGATATCTGCATCAGTGCCAACTATCATATAATCCAGCACCGATTGCCCAATTAGATTTTTCTCGTCTAAAATGCCCGCGATTTCAAAATTACCGGATTGCTCTACGACATCAATACAAGCCTTACAATGTCCTCCTCCTCCTATCAAGATCAGTTTTTGTTTCATAAGCCTATACCCTAAACCCACTTGGAATGTTAACCAATCTTTCTGCAATCCAGACACTATTCGTCAACTCATCAGTCTGACAATACTGAAACATTTTTAGTCTGTTCATCAACTCCCATATGGGTCTGGTCATTACTCCGGTTTCATTAGAGTATGTCAGGAAAGTATCACGTTCTTCACGATCGTTAAACAATAAGGCATTCAACCAATAATTAGCTTTGGCTTCAGGAAGCTCAATTACAAACTTTATATCCTGCATTTCGAAAAAAGCCTTGTAAGCCGCCGCCAAGCCTCTCTTATTTTCTATAAAGTGTTCCAATTGCTCCAACTGAGCGCAAGCTAAAGCCGCGTTTAGGTTAGGCATTCTGTAATTATATCCTATCTCATCATGTACAAACTCCCATTTATGAGGTACTTTTGCTTGTGTAGTTAAATGCTTCGCTCTTTTAGCAATGGCTTCATCATTTGTAATTAATGCACCACCACCTCCACAAGTAACCGTCTTATTTCCATTAAAACTAAATACTCCAATCCCACCGAATACACCAGTATGTTTATCTTTATAATAGCTACCCAATGATTCAGCGGCATCTTCTACCAAATAGATATTCCATTCTTCGCAGATAGCTGCTATTTCATCAATGCGACAAGGAAAACCAAACGTATGCATAGGTACACATGCTGCTATTTTTTTTCCTGTACTTTTATTATAAGTCCCATCCTGTCTCTTCTCTGCATTTTCTTCTAAAAAAAGTTTTAAAGCTACAGGTGACATCCCTAAAGTATCTTTATCTACATCTAAAAAAACAGGTATTGCACCTATATAGCTTATTGCATTTGCAGTTGCAATGAAAGTTAAAGCCTGAGACAAGACTTCGTCTTCCCTTTGTACTCCGGCCAAAATAAGCCCCATATGAAGCGCATTTGTACCATTTACAATTGCAACGGCATATTTAGCGCCAGTGATTTGTGTCATCATCTCTTCAAAACGATTCACATAAGCGCCTACAGAAGAAACAAATGTAGAATCAATTGCATCTAACACGTACTCACGCTCATTACCTATAAATACAGGTTCATGTAATCCAACAAAATTCTTTTCTGGATATTTTGCCTTTATGAATTCTGTTGTCTTCTTAAATTTATCAGTTAATTCCATTACATTTTTGCATCTAAATATTTACCTGTTTCCTTATGACCAAAATCAGGAATCATATCATGAAACAGTTTTACAATATCCTCTTTTACCCATGATTTATCCCTTTTCAATTTTTCGATAGAATCCGTAAAATGATTCAGCTTTATCTGATCGAAACCAGGACCATTTTTAATTACTCCAAGATTTTCATAACGATCCATATCAAGTATTTCGTTCTCCGTAAAAAACTCTTCGAAATCCTTTTCTCCTGTGGTATCGCTTGAAGTGAATAAACATGGCCACTTTTTTTGCTGAGGTAAAGTACTTATTAACGCTCTTGCTTCATCTTCCGTTTCACACAAGTAAGGTTCAAATCCTAACTCATTGAGGTATTTTACAGCTATATCTGCAAAAGTAATTAAGTGGAGGTTTTCACTTAATTTTGGAAAAAACACATCTCTATTTTCTCCGAAAATACAGGACATCAAACAAAGTTCTCCAGACTCCTTAGGTATAACAAAATATCGCTTTATATCATTAGGTGCAACAATGGGCTGGAGTTTTTGAATACGCTGATTAAAGCCGTACAATAAAGACCCGTCAGAAAATGCCACATTTGCAAATCGAGCTGTCGAAATATTGATTTCTTCACTTCTACGCATCAAATACATTTCCATAATACGTTTAGAAGCTCCCATCATATTTACTGGATTAGCGGCCTTGTCAGTTGAAACACAAAAATACTTCTTACTTCCCTTTGCTATTGCTTGATTGATTGTCTTCTCAGTATTAAACACATTTACATCAATCATACGCATCAATGTAAATGGATCCTTTTCACTTCTAACATGTTTTAACGCGGAAAGATTTAACACATAATCATATTTTCCGTCAGATTCAATAAACGCATCATATTCAGTTGAGCCAATATCTAACGCAAACGTCTGAAAATCTCCATCTATATAACCAAATGAACTTCTAATATCCCTAACTAACTCAACTGCATTATTTTCGCTGATATCTACTACATGAAGTTTTAAAGGGTTACGTTTAAATATTTCCTTTACCACAGCCTGACCAATAGAACCGGCACCACCTATAACAAGAAAAGTTGATTGTGATACAATTTCCCTAAGTAAAAACTCGTGTTGGGCAATATCATTGATAAACAACTCTTTTTTTCTACCGATTAACCTTAACTTATTCATTAAAATTTCAAAAAAATGTTAGCAGTATTTATCAAATCAAAATATTATTGAATATTCTTTTTGATATTAAAATCATAATTATAATAAATCCCATTAACAGAGCTCCCATAAGAGCTCCCTTAATTGTTGAAAGAGCAGTTACATTCAAAGGATAAACGGGTTGATCAATAACTTGAATTAACGGCGATTCTTTTAATAAACCCATTTTCGACATTTCCAGATTCTTTACTAATTCTCCAAGAATTGTCCTATTAGTTTCTGCATTAAATTGAGAACGTTGGATTGGGGCTGCTCTTTGAACCTCTCTTGTTGGATTTAAATTTGGGGTGGCATCAGCAATTTTGGCCGCCGAATAAATAGCCCCATTCATTACTGATCTAACTGAATCAGTTTTTAGAGTTAAGATTTTAATATTTTCGATAGACTTCTTTGTCTTAGTTTGGATATAAAAATCATTTACACTTTTTACGATTTGATCATTGAATTCTTTGGCAAAAAACTCATCTTTAGCTTTTATATCAACCTTAATTATACTCGACATTTTGTCAGCTTTGTCAACAACCAAATAGTTTTTATTAATGTCTGCTATAATAGTTGTCAGTATACTATTCTGCAGCCTTGTTAAGGTTGAATCCTTAGAATGAAGATCAAATGTAACTCCTTCGTAAATCGTTCCCTTCCAAGAATCCTTTAAGCCATTAAACTCTATAAATCTATTTAACAGTAACTTTGGTTTACCATTGTCATCTACTGCCGTTAGCAAAGTATTTTCGATCATAGTCCTGGATTTGTAAAGTTCCAATATATTGTCGCCTTGAAAAATACCGCCGCCACTACTCCCAATATCCAAACCAACCATAGAAGCTAATCCGGCATATTGACCCATACCACCTCTACCTTCTCCATTTTCTATTACAAATGTCGTAGATGCAGTATAGACTGGCTTTTTCCATGTAGCATACATATAACCAATAACTGCACCGATGATACAAAAAATCGTTATGATTAGCCATTTACCAGCCAAATAATTAAATAATTTTTTTAATTTTAACGCAATATCTCTTAAAGATATTTCGTCTTGCTCTTCTTCAGAAATGTATTGCTTTTTATCCACTGACATAAGGTGATTTTCTATCTCAATAAACTAACAATAATCGCTGCCAAAGAAGCCAAACCTGTTCCCAATCCTATCCAGCTCTGTGCACTCATTCTTTCTTTTTCTGCTTTCTTAGGAACCAAAATCTCAGCCCCTGGTTTTACTTTCGGAAAATTATTAAAGAATAAAAACTTACTTCCTGCCTCTACTGAGCCATTGGCATACTTTATATATGTCCCACTTTTTAATGCATTGGAAGTGAAGCCTCCAGCCCCATTTACATATTGTTTAAAGCTTTTCCCCGGTATATAAATAATGCTATTTGGATTCAATACCTCTCCTGTAACTTTTACTGTTTGCAGCTGTCTGGGCACACGAATTACATCACCATCTTCCACAATCAGATCGATCTTTGACAATGGTTTTTTCAAAATCCTTACTAAATCAATTCCTACTAAGTCAGATTGAATCAGTTCTGGTGCAATATCCGCTTTAGCTCCGGTTTCTTCGGCACGTTTCAATCCTAATAGTTTCTTACTATCCTCCTCCTGGTTATTGATTGCGTTCTTATCTCCCGGATTTACTTTCTCAGCACCAGGTCTCTTTAAAGAAGCCCCATCAGCATAAGCGGAAGGTGTTAGTCCTCCTGCTCTTTTTATTAAATCAGAAATGCGCTCATCTTTTGACGAAATAGTATAAACGCCCGGATACAAAACCTCTCCTTCCAGCTTCACTTGTTTTTGCGCCATATATCCTGCGGCGTTACGAACAGTTACAATATCATAAGGTTTCAAAATAAAAGGATCACCTACTAATTTAAGATCCTGATTTACATTCAAAGTAAACAATTCTGCAGTCACCGCTGACTTTGAAAGTGAATCACTATTTTTTACTCTTCTTGAAATTTCGATTCTATCTGGTGTTGCGCCTTCTCTAAAGCCTCCAGCCATCTGAATTACATCTTCTAATTTCATATTATCTGCATAGTCAAAAGTACCGGGCGCCCGCACTTCACCTTGAATGCTAACCTTATACTCATCTCTTAAATCAAACAAAGATGAAATTGTTACCTTATCTTCTCTTTGAAGTACAATATCCTGATCTGTTCCAGCCATGATCTTAGCAACATCAAAAGATAACAGACTTTGAGTATTATCAGCATTTAAACGATTAATATAACCACGATTTAAAAATGCATCTTCAGTAAGGCCGTCAGCCTTAGTAATCAGTCTTTTCAAAGTTTGTCCACTATCCAATGCGTACATGCCTGGGCGAAAAACTGCACCTAAGATCTCTACTCTGTTCTGGAATCGGTCTAAGATTGCTTCAACAACAAATTTATCTCCGTTTTTGGGCAAATAACTCCCAAAATCAGACGATGCAACATCCATTATCTTGCGCTCTTTATCTGTATTTTGAAATGTTTTAATCTTAGCTGTATAAGCCTCAGTAGTAAAACCACCAGCAAAGCCAATTAAGTCATTTAATGATTCTCCTGAAACAATTTCAAACAAAGCTGTTGTTTTAACTTCTCCCTGAATTTCTACCCGTTTATCAAACACAGGGACATTAATTACATCCTGATCCTGCAAACGAATATTATTTTGCTGTATTCCCTTTAACAGGAAATCGTAAACATCAATATTTGCAACGACTTTGTTATTACGAATAACTTGTATTTTACGGAATGAACCATTTTGAGATGGGCCACCTGAAGCATATAATGCATTATAAACAGTAGATAAGGAAGATAAAGTATAAGTTCCCGGTTTAGTAATCTGACCAGTCATTACAACTTTTATACTCCTGATATTTCCTAAATTAATAGCCAGGTTAGTTCGTCCTGAACGTAATGAAGGGTAGGTTTTCCCCATTGCAGAGCGGATCTTTGAAGTTGCCTGATCTATAGATAAACCACCAACTGCAATCCTTCCAACAAACTGAAGATTAATTACTCCATCAGGACTTACAGCTAATTCATAACTCGCTTCATTATCACCAGTTAAATCAATCAGCAATCTATCATCAGGCCCTATTATATATCCTTTAGGTGTAGCAATTCTCAGATTGGGTTCGAATGTAATACTTCCATTTCTAAAAAGCTCAGCACCAAAGATCTTAGGTCCGATCTCCTCATCTTTTATTTTCTTTTCATTATCTACAGCACCTCCGTCAGTAGTTTCGCTACCTTCACGACCTGTGCTAACCACTTTGGTATCAACCTGAGTTGCAGTTGAGCCCTGTTTGCGTACCTTTTCGACGCGGGCGCGAAGCTTTTGAACTTCTTCCTGCTTCATACCCTGGGCCGCAGCCATCTGCTCCAATTGTGCTTCACCATATCCTATTGATTCTGCTTTTTTAATCATTTGTAAAATCTGAGCATCAGAAAGTTCATCAACCTTTACATCTGAGTAGTTTGATTGTGAAAAAGCAGACTCCGTGACTAAAACAGCAAACAAAAATATTATTGCAGTTATCGTTCTTTTAAAATTCATATTATAGGTAGAGAGTTAATGTTTAATATTTATTTCAACGTTTTGTTTATACAAAAACGCATAAAATTCGATTATCTTGTAATTTATAGGGAATGGAGACGTTGGCTAACTTAACTTTCATATGGTAGGTATGGTTTAGTTTAAATGCAAATATATTAAATTAATTGATCTGGGTTAAAATGTTACGAAGATCTATCTGACATTTCCAATGTTAATCTGGATACCTACTGAAACTGCATTTGCTAAAAATTCTGACTTATGATACTTGTTAAAGGTTCTGGTATTACCCACGCCCTGAGCAACTGTTTCTTGCCGTTCATAAGAATAAAACCATTGAATACTACTTTCGGCAAACAAAGTCACCTGACTTATCGGATTAATCTTGATGCCTATTACAGGTGATGCTGTAAAACCTGTTTTACTTGTTTCCAAAATATCCGGAGCCATAACGGATCCGTTAGCAGCAGATAGTATATTTTTAGAAATTATTGTCCCATCAAATTTATTTTCTCTGAAACCAATATCAAAACCAAAATAAGGTTGTATTCTGGAGAAGTTAAGATTTTTTTCGAAACCGAGGGTTAGATTAAAGTCTTTCATTTGACCATTCATCTCTTCACATGTGCTACAAATATTGACCGCTTTAATATCTCTTTTAATATAACTGCCGCCTAAACGATAGCTGATCTGATTGTCATTAAATTTAATCATCCCTCCACTAAAGGAGACATCTTTAAATTCTTCGTTCTTTTTTTGGTTCATTATCTTGGGCATTTGCATAATGCTATACCCCTTTACAGCTAAACTGTAGTTAAAATCACCATTTATTTGTGAAAAAGCACTATTGGACAATATTAGAGAGAGCACAATAAGTAGATTTCTTTTCATTAATAAATCCCTTCCCGGGCATTTTGTTCAGTTAAAATTTATAATAACAATAATGTAAAATAGCAAGAACGTTACAACTACCGTGTCTGTTCATTTATTGTGCCAGAAATTATATCACAATAAAAAAAAATAAATTTTATCAAACTTAATTGTCAGGATCAACTTGCATTGGAAATAAACAAGAAACTCCAGAACATTCTCATCGATTTTTTTATAATAAAGCTGTTTTTTTTACAGATATTGTTCAAAATTCACCAAATAGATGCCGCAATACGACTCACAAGATGAACAATCCTGGTTAAACGCCTTTCGTAAAGGTGAGGACGCGGCACTTGCATACTTTTTTGAACTTCATTATCGCTCACTTTGTTATTTTGCAGGTCGACTGTTGCAAGATAACATGGAAGCTGAAGATATTGTGTCGGATTGTTTCTGTAAACTCTGGGAAAAGAAAGAAGATTTTGAAACAGCAGCCAATATCAAAGCATTTTTATACATCAGCTGTAGAAATGCCTGCTTTAACCATCTAAAGAGTATTAAAAGAAGAACTGCAATACAAGAAAAATACTCTAGTCAAATAGAAGAAGGAGAAGAAACGGTATTGTATGAACTGGTTGAAACGGAAATTCTAACCATACTCAGTAAAGAAATAGAGATTTTACCAGATAAATGTCGTGAGGTATTTAAATTAATCTATTTAGAAGGACGTAAAACAGACGAAATAGCCCTGCAACTCGGCCTCTCTGTGCAAACAGTGAGAAATCATAAAACACGTGCTGTAGAATTATTAAAAGCCTCTTTCCTGAAAAAAGGCTTGTCTGCCGCAACAACACTCGCCATTTTACTATTTATCGATAAATAAATAATTTCTTTTGGTTGTTTTCATTGCTTAGTTGTTTCTATATAAAACAGCAATAAAAACAAGCCAGAATGAGTATTCAGCAAAACTTTAAAAATGAACAAGAACTATCATTACTGGTAGCGGGATACCTGAACGGGAATTTAAGTCCTGATCAGGAAAAAGAGCTGAACAACTTTCGCCAGGCATCAGTAGAAAATGAACAATGGTTTCAGGCTTTTTGCGAAGAAGCCAATATTGCAGCACAACTAAAAATGTATTATTCCGCTGATAAGGCCTCAGTATGGAACAAAACAAGAAATAAAATAATTGCTGAAACCTATACACCTGCAATTAGGAAGGTAAATATATGGTGGCGCATTACAGCCGCTGCTGCTGTTGTAATCATACTGGCAACAGCCGGATTATTGTTTTTAAACAGTCCAACCTCAACAAAAAATCAGCAAAAAAATAATTATGCCAATACTATTGCACCAGGTAAAAACCAAGCTTCCATTACTTTAGCAAATGGTAAAACAATAAACCTTAGTGATCAAAAAAATGGAGTTATTATCGATGATCTTGCCTTAACTTACAATGATGGATCTAAAATCCAAGATGGGGTAGCCTCGACTGAGGGAGTACAAACCATATCCACCCCCAAAGGAGGAACCTATCAGGTTCGTCTGCCAGATGGGACGCAGGTCTGGCTGAATGCAGCTTCAAGCTTAACCTATAACACTTCTTTAAACAAAGTAAGTACACGAATAGTAAAGCTTAGAGGTGAAGCATATTTCGAGGTAGCTAAAGATAAAAAACGTCCTTTTGTTGTAAAAACAGATCAGCAGCAGGTTGAAGTGCTTGGAACACATTTCAATGTCAACGCTTATGAAGATGAATCGGGGACTAATACCACATTAATAGAAGGATTAGTAAAAGTGGTAGGCAAAACGGGCAATAAAATCTTAAACCCTGGTCAGCACCTATTCAACAACTACAAGGAACTAAAAGTCGGGCAAGCTAATGTAGAAGAAACCATGTCCTGGAAAAATGGATATTTCCGTTTCAATGATGAAAAAATTGAAAGTGTGATGCGAAAGCTATCCCGATGGTACGATATAGAGGTACAATATGAAGGAAAGCCATCTGATGAAGAGTTCAATGGTAAAATATCCATGTTCAATAACCTTGATAAAGTATTAACCATGCTTGAAAAAACGAAGAGTATTCATTTTAAAGTTGAAGGAAGGAGGGTAACCGTTATGAAGTAAATGATACAACCAATGGTTACCAGAAAAAAAAAGCCATTCCGATGGGACTCAGAATGGCCAAATAGTCTGGATCATCAGCAGCATATCTAAAAACTAAACTGAATTCTCGAAAGCCGGATACATCTGGACAATGGAAAGGCATTTCGAATAAAACCAAACTAACCAAATGTACAATTTTTATAAAAGGAAATTACAAATCCAGAACCACAGTCGCCCGATTTTCAATTGGGTGAACAAAGCTGATAGAAGAAAATGGATTATGAGGATTAATATGATCTCGTTTTTGTTGCTTGCCTCTTTTATACAGGTCAGCGCAACCACATTTGCTCAGAAAATAACGCTGTCCGAAAAGAACACCCGCTTAGAAAAGATTTTTGAAAAGATTAGTGCCCAAACGGGATATGATTTTCTGTTCACTAGAAGAACACTGAAAGATGCCTCTCCTATTAACATTGATGTTAAAAATGCGGAGCTGAACGACGTACTTCGCAAAATTTTCAATGGACAACCTTTAGAATATTCACTGGAAGATAAGTCAGTAGTGGTATCCCTGAAGTCTAAACCTGCACTTAAAAATACAACGTCACTATTGCAGGATAACATCATAAAAGGAGAAGTCCTGGATGATAAAGGCCTCCCCCTACCCGGAGCAACTATCACCATAAAGGGAACATCAAAATCTGTAATCAGCAATACCAACGGTCAGTTTAGCATTGCTGGCGTTAAAGAAACTGATGTACTTGTCGTTTCATTTTTAGGGTACGTAACCAAAGAAGTAAATGCACTAAAAGGAAGCATTAAAGTTGTTTTACAGGAAAAAGATGCACAACTGAATGAAGTCGTTGTAGTTGGATATGGCACGCAAAAGCGTGCAAATGTCGTGGGGTCTGTATCTCAGATCAAAGGTGAAGAACTGGAAAAGGCCCCCGCAGGTAACATTACCAATTTACTAGGCGGAAGGTTACCGGGACTAACATCAGTGCAACAATCAGGACGCCCTGGCGCGGATGATGCCACTTTAAGAATCAGAGGAATAAGCTCTTATGGCAACAATCAAGCACCCCTGATCATGATTGATGGTGTACAACGCGAATCTTTCTCTCACCTGGATGCTTCGGAAATAGAAAGCGTAACCCTGTTAAAAGATGCAGTATCAACCGCAGTATATGGTTTACAGGCCACAAATGGAATCATCCTTATTACCACAAAAAAAGGAAAACAGCAAAAGGCTTCCATAGCTTATGATGGCTCTTATACCTTAGGTCAGAACACACGTTTTCCGGAGTTTTTAAATGCGGTAGATTATATGGAATGGTTCAATAAAGCAACAGATGAAGACAATGAATATCTGATGCACACTGGCGGAAACCCTGTTCCTTATGTATACGGCAAAAACCTAATTAACGACATCAGAAGTGGTACCAATAAAAATATACTGTTTGGCGATACCGACTGGATCGGTGAGCTCATCGGCAAAAACAGTAATTCCCAACACCATGCTATTACCGTAAATGGCGGTACTGAAAATATAAAATACTTTACTTCTGTCTCTCACCTGGATCAGGATGGGGTAGTAAAAAATACAGGATTCAAAAGATACAATGTCAGAAGCAACGTCAGTGCGAACTTAAACAAAATCATTTCGGTCGACCTGAACCTGATGTTCAGACAACAGAATACGAATACTCCTGGTATATCGCCTGACAACAGCTCTTACCTGAACCCATTTTATCAGGCAGCAATGATGTTACCAAACCTACCCATGTATGCACCAAATGGAATATATACCGCATACAGAAGTGGTCCAGGCTGGGTAAATCCTCTGGCCTCTGTAGAACAATCCGGCTTTCAAAAGCAAGAATCAAACTTTTTTCAGGGCGATTTAACTTTTAAAGTAGATATCCCATGGGTTCCGGGTTTAAAAATGCAGGTAATGACTGCCTATGATAAAACAAGCACAGAAAATAAAGGATGGCTTCAACCCTATCCGCTAATGGGTCGCGACAGAGAACAGAAAACAGGTTCCTTTATACCCCTGACCACTGTTCCTGGAATTACACAAACAGCCTTAACTCAAAGTCACGTACAAAATAACAGAAGGACATTTCAACCCAGCATCAGCTATTTAAAAGCTATCGGAGATCACCAGATCAACGTATTGGCATTGTATGAGTGGTCACAGTATCAAAGCAGCAGATTTTCTGCAGGTGCCAGAAACTTCCCGATCGGTGGCTTGTATGACTTAGATTACGGCAGTCCTGACCCTGAAGATTTTGTTCCACCAGGTGGTTCCAGTTCGATAACCGCAAGAGCCGGATATGTAGGAAGGATCAATTATGGTTTTAAAGAAAAATACCTGTTAGAAGTTGCCGCCAGATCTGATGCTTCTGTAAACTTTGCCAGAAAAAACAGATGGGATATTTTTCCTGCTGTAGGTTTGGGATGGCTGCTCAGCAAGGAGTCTTTTATTAAGGATCACATTAAAAACATAGATTACCTGAAGTTTAAAACATCCCTGGGCCAAACGGGTAATGATAAAATTAACGGAGCCTTTCCTTATCTCCAGACCTATAGATTATCAACTGACCCGGTAGGTGTACTAGGGGGTGCTCCGGTATCGGGATTGTATACCTCTGCACCACCAAATCTTGATATCCGCTGGGAAACTTCAACAACATTTAATGTCGGATTTGAATCGGAGTGGTTTAATGGTAAACTGGGCTTTGATGCAGAATGGTTTTACAGGGTGACGGAAGACATACTTGCTTCTCCTGCCGGATTATACCCTGCTTCTACAGGAGGCTTTTTCCCTTCCACGATCAATTATGGCATCATGGAAAATAAAGGGATCGATTTACAAATCAGGCATAAAAACAATATTGGCGAACTATTTTACGGGGTAACCGGTAATTTCAACTGGGCCAAAAACAAAATCATCAGAAGAGACGAGAATACCAGTCTGCCTTACTGGCAAAGAACAGTCGGCCGCTCTTATGGAGAGAAAATCGGTTTTGTAGTAGATGGGATTTATCAGAACTGGGAAGAGACTAAAGATGCGGTTTCTCCTTCCGGCGGTGTTGTGGCTCCTGGCTTTTTCAAATACCGGGACCTGAATAACGACGGAAAAATTACCAGATCGGACGACATGACTTTTATCGGCCGTTCCAATATTCCGGAAATGATGTTCGGACTTAACATAGACCTGAAATATAAAAACTTCGACTTCTCTTCATTCTTCCAGGGAGCAGCATTGTCAGATGTAGCCCTATCTGGTCTATATGAAGGTTCATCAGGAACAAGCGGTATTGAAGCATTTACGGTAATGTCAAGGTCCTTTTATCAAAATGGAAATGCCCCTTACTTTTTAGTTGAAAATTCCTGGAGCAGTGACAATCCAAATGCAGAATTCCCACGTTTAACAGCTGGCAAAGCAGCTTTGGGTGCTCACAATGCACACAGCAGTTCCGGATATTTGCGCAACGGTGCTTATTTACGCTTAAAATCTTTACAGTTGGGGTACTCCCTGCCTAAAAGCATATTGAATTATGCTAAGATTCAAAAAGTGCGTTTTTACGCAACGGCATCGAACCTGTTTACCTGGGATCATCTGAAGTATTTTGATCCGGAAATGCCTAACGTAAATAATGGCTTTTACCCGCAGCAAAAGTTATTCGCATTTGGTATAAACGTAGTCTTTAACTAAAATTTCTGAGTGATGAGTTTATTAAAAAAATATATAAAGGAAAGCATCTTACTGATCATCTGCTGTTTCACTCTGCAGTCGTGTAAAATCGATGTAACGCCTACAGACAGATATACTGAAGAAGTAATCTGGAACGATCCGGGCAGTATTGAACTATACATCAATGACATGTATCAGGAATTCAGACGTTTTCAGTTTGGAACCTTCCCTATAGGTTATGACAATGCTACAGACGGATTAACCGATCTGTTAAAATATACTTCCAGTGCCTCTGGAAATGGTACAGTAAACATTCTGGCTACAGATGCATCCAGGATAAATTCGGCCAGTCCGGGATTAAATTATTGGGCAAATGCTTATACCAGGATCAGGAGAATCAATGAGTTCTTAGATGGGATACATACCTATGCGCAAATAGATAATGGCAAAAAATTAGGTTATGAAGCCGAAGCCAGATTTATCAGGGCATACATCTATTTCATGCTTGTAAAACTTCATGGGAGTGTAATTATCATGAAAGACCTGAACGATCATACCAAAAAGGACATTGCCCGTTCATCAGAGAATGATTGCTGGAATTTTATTGCGAGTGATCTGGAGTATGCGGCTGCTTATTTACCTAAAACCTGGAAAACCATTGAGGGTGGTAAATTTGAAGGTAAAGCAACTAAAGGTGCCGCACTAAGTATGCTGGCAAGAACCTGGTTGTATGCTGCTTCTACCGCAGAGTTTGATAAAAAACAATTTAATGCAGATCCTTTAACAGGTGTGCCGGCAGATAAAGCGCAGGCTTATTACACCAATGCGAAGAATGCAGCCCAGGGGGTTGTCGATTTAGCAAATGAAGGATATTATGCTTTATCAGCTGATTTCGCCAATATATTCCAGAATAAGAATTCTACGGAATCAATATTCAGGTTGGATTTTGTGACGCAATTGGTAACGCACCAGTATGATTTCGGATTTGTCCCACCGGGTGATGTCCCTGGTCAGACTATGGTTTATGGCGTACCAACTGCCAATCTGGTGGATGAGTTTGAAATGGCTGATGGCAATAAGTTCAACTGGAACACACCATCTATGTCTAACGATCCTTATGCAAACAGAGAGAAACGTTTTTATGCTTCGATCTTATACAATGGGGCGGTATGGAAAGGGAGAACACTTAACACGACAGTAACGGGAACATTAGATGGTTTTGTGGCTTATGGAAGTATGTCTGAACCCAGAAAAACAGTTACCGGATACTATGCTAAAAAGATGCTTGATCCAAATAACACTACAATTCTTACCAGTAAAAGCACACAAAGCTGGCACGAAATCAGATATGCAGAGATAATCCTGATTCTGGCAGAGGCTAAAGCGATGTTAAACGATGTATCTGGTTCCAGAACTGCCTTAAACCAATTGCGTGGCATCAGAAGCTTACCCAATACCCCCGCCAATAGCAAAGCCGATTTGATGAAAGCCATAGAACATGAAAGAATTGTAGAACTGGCATTTGAAGGACATCGCTTCTGGGATCTGAGAAGATGGAGAAAAGCACACCAGACGCTTAACGACACCAGGTTCAGAGGGCATAAAATCAGCACAATAGGAAACAGTCTGAATTATGAATCTGTAAGTGTTGATGATAAAGACAGGGAGTTTTACCCTTCTTTATATTATTTGCCAATACTGGACACCGAAGTTCAACGTAATGGAATGTTAACTCAAATTCAAGGTTGGTAATTATTTTATTTAAGATTATGAAGAAGTTTATTTATATATCGCTGCTTGTTCTGACAACTGCAATATGGGGCTCCTGCAAAAAAGCAGATCCTGTTATACGAAACAGCACCGGCGACCTGACTGATATATTTGCAAATACTGAAGCCTCAGGTGCAAAAAGGATGTTTGAACCCCGGTTCAGCAATGACACTATATATTTTGACATCCCTTATTTCTATCCTGTAGATACAGATTATGAAACCGATTTAAGAAAGATAATTTTAAGGGCATCGCTATCTGCCGACGCTGTTGTTAGTCCGCAATTAGGTTTCCCAATGGATTTAACGGCTCCGGTAAAGCTTACCGTTACTTCAGGTTCGGGAGAAAGTAAAACCTATGTAGTGGTTGCAAAACGGGTTGGTGATGTATCCATCAGTAATGTAAAAATGTCGTACACCGATGGTGACGGGGCATTACAGGAATTAGATGCGATTGCAGTGGATGATGAGCTGAGGTTCTTCATTTTACCGGGCACAGATGTATCTCAATCAAAAATCAATTTTAGCATCAACCAGCATTCATCAGCTTCCATCGCAAATGGTGCAGTAGTAGACCTATCCAATCCTTTTTCATTGAAGGTAAGTGCACAGGGTGATGTTTCAAAAACCTATAAACTTATTGCTGCTGAGCCTACAAAACTGGATTATGGCTTTGGTATCCACAGACGATTATGGACAAAGCTAGCTGCAGACCTGGGTGGCTTTAGCGCAGTTAATGAAACTTGTCTGGCCGTTAGTGGCGACCATCTGATCATCACAACGCTGGGAACTGCCGGGACTTCTAAGTATAGAGTGTACAACCGCTTTACGGGACAATTTATACAGAATATGTATATGCCGTTTAATGCTGCATCAGGAGCTTTAAGTCAGACTAACCAATTGGTAGCGGACGATAAAGGAGCTTTATTAGCGATTAACAGAGCAGCCTACGGTACAAACTTCAGGATTTATAAATACAAAAATGCTTTTGATACCAATCCTGAACTGCTGGTTAACTTTACCAATTCGAATCCAGCTTTAGCAACCTTAACCACGTTAGACAGAGGTATAGGAAGAAGGATAAATGTATCCGGTGATTTAGCAACTGATGCCGTTATTTTTGTTCCGATTGGTCAGACGCTGGCCTTCTATAAATGGGTGGTTAAAAACGGAACGTTACAGAATGCCATACCTGAAATCATATTTATGACAGGATTAGTAGGTACTCATTTTGGTTTCGTAGCTGAGGTACAACCTTTAACAGCAGATGCCAACACAAATTATCTGATGGCCAGTCAGTGGGACTTTGCCTATCTTAATGGCAGCACTAATGCCAATATCAATAGTTTCTCATTGGCCAATGCTGCGAGTATTAATTTCAGAAATGCATTATCTGTAGCGCACTTTAACAATGCTACCTATGCTGCACTGATGAAATATATGGGCAGCAGTAACCTGAACAGGGCACATCTTTCCTTATTTGACATTACAAATCCTGCAAGGATCCCTACCCCTTCTACTGATCCCTCTTATTCGCTGTTGAATGTATACAATTCAGAAGCATTTATAGGAACACAAACAACAGGTGGGGCAGGCGATGTGGCCATAGGATATTCAAATAATGGAGATAGGATGCAAATCTATATGCTGTTATCTGGCCATGGTGTATTGGCTCATGAGTTTACCGTTTATTCAGCTGAATAGCTACAACAATTAAAATATAAACAAATGAAAAGAATTATAAAATTAGCATTACTGTTTGCACTGCCTATAATTGTTGGTTTTTCATCAGGCTGCAAAAAAGAAAAACAGGCTATTGTTGATAATGGGAAAGAGGAAACCCCGAGAATAGAACCGAAAAGAGAAGTGCTGGTCTGGGTAGATGCACAGTCGAATATATTTCAAAACAGAGGTAGATTCAGGGATAAGGATGACATCAAAGTCATCCTGGACAGCTTAAAAATCGTGGGTGTTACCGGACTGGTGGTCGACATTAAGCACAATACCGGCTATACTTTATACAATAGTGCTTATGCTGGTATGCTGACCTCCCTTGATGGTTATAATCTTCCTGAAAATTACGTTGAGTTTATGATCTCGGAAGCAAAGGCCAGAAAACTAAACATCTTTTTAGCCATCAATACTTTTGTCTGGGGAAATGGATCAAAGAAAAGAGGCGTGATTTACGATGATCCGGAATTTAAGAAGTATGAAGCTATTTTATGTGATGTAAATGGCAACAGGGTTACTTCAACTGATTTTGGGGCCAATGCGTTTATGAACCCTGCCGCTGCAGTAGTTCAGGACAGGGCATTAAATGTGATTAAAGAAATTGCTTCGAAATTTGATATAGATGGAATTGTCCTGGATTATTGCAGGTACAAGGATATCAATGCCGATTTCTCAGACCTGAGTAAAGAACTGTTTATTCAATTCCTAAAGGATAAGTTTAACGACAACGATGCGAAATACATGCAGTTTCCTAAAGATATTGTGAGCTCATGGAAATCTACAAATGGGGTAATAGAGCCAAATGTTACTGGAAAATATTATCAGAAATGGTTGTATTTCCGCTCTTCTGTTTTGAAGAACTTTTTCGTCAAAGCCAGGGCTGCTGTTAAAAGTGTTAAACCTGATCTTAAACTGGGTGCCTATACAGGTGCCTGGTATAATACTTATTATAAAGTGGGTGTGAACTGGGCCAGTGAAGATTATGATCCTTTTTATGATGATGACCTGACCTTCTCATGGGCTTATCCGGGATATAAAGAAACAGGATATGCGGAACAGCTGGACCTGTTGATGACAGGTAATTATTTCAAGCAGCTGATGTTATCCGATAACCCAGCAACTATGAATCTATTTTACCACTGGTGGAGTGTTGAGGGATCTATCAATGGGGTTGATTATGTTACAAAAAACAAAATGCCTATTTATTCGAGTTTAGATGTAGGGAATGTGCCATATGATAATGAAGCAGAAATATCAAACTCTATAAAGTACATTTTGAACCGTTCCAGTGGTGGGCTTATGTTGTTTGATGTGGTGCATATTACTGTGCCGCATTACAACAATCTAAAGATTCCTCTTTGGAATGCGATTGAAAAGGGAATAAAAGGGAAGTAGTAATCTGTAAAAAAATAGAGGTGCACTCTTCGCAGTCGGGAACACAGCTACGCAATGTTCCTATGTCTGCTCAGAGGCACCTTTATTTTTTTGATAAACAACTATCTTCAGAATGGAAGATAACGGAACTAATTTTAGAAATTTTAAAACAGGCTCAATCTTAAGTTCAGTTCAAAACTACCGTTTGTATAACCAGACAAAGCAGAGGTTTGAGTGGTATACATACCGCTGATAAGATATTTCCTTTTATAATCCATACCCAGGCCAAAAGTGGCACTTTCGGTACTATGGTACATTCCCATTAAAAATACCTGTTTGTTTGCTATCCAGGCTTGTGCTCCTGCATCCCAGATGTTGTCAAAACCCTTAACACCACGATAAGCCACCTTAGGTTCCAGATCTACCCCATCCTGACCTTCGCTCAGCTGTATCTGATAACTTGCCGCAGTATAAAAAGTTGCCACATCGGCCAATTTGATCACATCCTTTTTGAAAAAGCTTTTTAAATTAGGAATAGAAGCTTCCACAGTCAGACTGTTTGAGGTATAGGCAAGCCCGAAGTCCCCATCCAGATAGGTCTTACGATCATTATACAACCCTACCTGCGGATCATTTATATCACCATAAATGTCGGGATTTTCCAGTCGCTGGCTCATAAAACCAACTGAAACTCCAAAATGTAACTGCTGTCCGTCACCACTTAAAGGCAAATGGTAGGCATAACTACCAACTACGCGGGTCTTGCGTTCCAGACCAGAACTTTCATTGTTTACATTTAAACCAAGACCGACCTTGTTGAAGCCGTAATCGCCGGTCAGACTCTGGGTTACCGGGGCACCGTCAACATTGTCCCAGAGTTTGCGGTAAGCACCATTAATTTTAAGTCCTTGCTTTGCACCTGCAAAAGCCGGGTTGATCAGGTAACGGTTGCTATAATATTGGGCAGCTAAAGGGTTGAGTTGTGCTTTTGCTGTTGATGCAACCCATCCGCAGCTTATCGTTAACATCAAAAATTTATATAGAAATTTCATATTGTTCTGTTGTTTTAATTATTGCGGATTACTGTAATGTATCCTCTTATTTTTCTTTTTCCCTGACCAAAATCAATCACATAATAATAAGTACCCTCGTTTAGCGCAGTACCATTCATCTGACCATCCCAGCTATTGTCATAGCCCTTTTTGGTATAAACTATCCTTCCTGCTTTATCAAATACTTTTACATCATTATTAGGATAAACGTCAATATTATCTATGACCCATTTATCATTATATCCGTCATTATTTGGTGTCAGGATATTGGTTGCTTTAATTTTAGCAAGGTCATCCAGAACTGTTACCGTAAATGTTTGCGTTTCACTACAACCGCTGGAGTTGGTACCGGTAAGGGTATAGGTAGTTGTTACTGTTGGTCTGATTTGCAGCACCGCTGAATTTGCTCCGTTAACTATTCCGTTATTACCCGTCCACACATAATTACTTGCACCTGTTGCCGTTAGCAATAATACTTCACCTCTACTTACAGTAGTGCCTTTATCGCTATTAATAGCCAGTATAGGCAATGGATTTACAGTAACCACAAAAGTCTGGCTGTAGGTATCTACGCCACCATTTGCTGTTCCCCCATTGTCTTTCACTGTAACAGTTACGGTAGCCGTTCCTGCAGCACCTGTTTTAACACGGTAATTAACAGAGCCTGTGGTTCCGCTGTTGCTTACGTTCAGACTTTCAAACAAAGCACTATTTGTGCTTGTAACCGAAACGACCACCGTCTGTCCACTTTCCGGGCCTGCACTGATCCCTGTTAAAGGAACAGTTTGTTGGTTTGTGGTATAACAGATCGGCAGATTGCTTATTGCATCCAGCGTTGGTATTTCATTCACATCGGCGATCGTTACATTCAAGGTTTTGTCAAAAGTTAATCCATATTGCGTAGTACTACGTATGCGTACACTGTAATTAGCCTTTTGTTCAAAATTAAGACTTGCAGCAGTATTCAACTTATTTGCACTGATGCTGAACAAACTGTTATCAGTGTCACCCGCACCCGAAACTAAGGTAAAAGTAAAAGTAGCAGAAGGATCAGGTGAAACGCTACTCAGTGTTCCCGCATTGGTCCCTGATGGTCGATTTTCATATAATGTAACTGCTGCCAGACTGATGTCTGTTGGGGCACCAGGTTTTATGGTGAGCACTCCTTTTACATATTTGAAAGTATAGTTTGCTGCTACAGCTCCACTTGCATTAATGTCATAAGTCCCCACAGGGCTAGCTGCAGTGGCAGTAGTAGAAAGAACTGGCTTTGTGGTGACAACAGTCTGTGTTTCGCCATTAGCAAAACCACTATAGCTGGCAGTAAATGGAGGAATAGCAGCACCAGCAAACTTCTCCTGATTATCAGCTGTGATGGTCAGCTCTTTAGGTGTAATGCTCAATCTGGTCGCATTTGTTGCTGCTTGTACAAATGTATAATTGGCTGCAGTTAAACCTGAACCATTTATAGCATAGCTTCCCACAGGACTTGCGGTAGTAGCTGTTGTAGTAAACGAAGCCGTCCCTGTTGTTGATCCTGCAAGGTTATCAGTATATTTAAAACCCGTTACCGTTCCGCTAAATGCAGGATTAGCCGCCCCGTATATTCTGGAAGCTGCATTGGCAACATAAGTCAGTTGTGCTTTATTAATAGTAAGGGCTTGTTGTTTCTGTACAGCATCCTCATAAGTACCATTACCAGCTTGATTGGCAAAAATAGTTACCAGTCCTGCCCCCACAATATGCACTTTTCCGTTAACAATAGTAGCAATCGCCGGATTACTGGTGGTATAAGTGATTGTCAACGGACTATTACTGCTTGCCATCGGATCAAAATCTGCATCACCATAGTTTACAGTCTTAGTTGAGGCCATAGTAAGAGTCTGTGTTTTACCCTGAACCACAATACTGTAATCCTTTGTTGTACTATACGGACCAGAACCTACAGATGAATCAGTGCTGCGAACAGTAAATGAATATGTTCCTTTTGTTGTGGGTATACCACTGATTACACCTCCGGTACTTAAAGATAACCCTAAAGGTAATGTTCCGGTAGTGCGAACATATGTGTAAGGAGCAGTAGCTCCGGTTGTAGTCAGCGTCTGACTATATGAATCGCCCACAGTAACACCTGGCAAAGAAGCAGGTGAAATGGTCAATGTTGGTGTAGCAATAGTTAATGTATAGCTCTGTGAAGTACTAGCCGAACCATTGTCCGCACTCTTTACTATAAAAGTAAAGGTTCCGGCTGATGTTGGAGTTCCGCTTAAGACTCCGGCACTGCTTAACAACAAACCATTAGGAAGGGATCCCGAGGTCACAGAATAGCTATAAGGGGCAATACCACCTGAAGAAGTTAAGGTTCGACTATAAGGTACAGCCAATACCGGATTTAGCAAAGTTGATGGAATAATCGCCATTACGGCTGGCTGTATCATGAAATTATATGTTCTGGAAATATTTACACCATTTGCATCGGTAGACCGTACGATTAATGGAAAACTGCCACTTGAGCGTGGTGTACCAGACAGCACACCTTCCGGACTAAATGTAATTCCATTAGGTAATCCGCCACTTGCCAGGCTATAGCTATAAGGAGCCACTCCTCCTGATGATGTCAGCGATTCGTTATAGGAAACCCCATAAATCATATCCGGTAAACTTGCAGGATTGATTACAATCGGTGAAATAATATTTAAGGTATATTCTTGTGATTTTGAATAGGGGCCAGTACCTGTTGAAGAATCTGTTCCGGTTACAGTAAAATTAAAGGTACCGCTGGCAGTTGGTGTACCACTTAACACTCCGCCAGTACTCAAGGTTAAACCATCAGGTAAGCTGCCCAGAGTGATAGCATAAGTATAAGGAGCCGTACCACCACTTGCAGTTAAGATCTGACTGTAAGACACATATGCAGTTGCAGAGGGCATAGAAGCCGGATTTAAAGTGAGGGTGGGTGCATTCACAACAAGTTCGTATGCTCTTGAACTGGTATGTGGAGCTCCGATACCTGTTGAATAGCTTCTGGCTGTAACTGTAAAATTAAATGTTCCACCAGCTGTAGGCGTACCGGATATGATGCCTGTAGTATTATTTATTGTTAGCCCGGCAGGTAAGGATCCACCAGTTACACTATAAGTATAAGGAGTTATACCACCACTTGCAGTAATCGTCTGGCTGTAAGCAGTAGCAACCGTTGCATTAGATATTGTTGTCGGAGCAACTACTATAACCGGTTGTGCAACAACTCCAGAATAATTCTGGGTACCCGAATAAGGTCCGGGAGCAGATGAACCATCCGTAGCCTTTATCGTAAAATTAAACCCTCCGGCAGCAGTGGGTGTACCAGTTAAAGCACCTGTAGTAGAATTCAGCGTCAATCCCTGAGGCAACGTCCCGTTTGATAAACTAAATGTGTGTGGAGCAACACCACCACTTGCAGTAAAAGTCTGGGAATAAGGCACTCCAACCGTAACAGCAGTTACATTTCCGGGGTTAACAACTATTGTTGGTGCCAGCGATACTGTAAAAGTATTGGTATTGCTCAGAGAACTTGAGTTCCCTGCCAGGTCGACTGCCCGGGCACTAACCGTATGTGAGCCCTGAGAAAGGTTAGTCGTAGGCACATAACTCCAGTTACCCGAAGCATCAGCTGTAGCGACATGGATCAATGTACTGCCGTCAATAACAATGTTAATCCTGGCATTCGCCTCGGCTGTACCGCTGATCGCTGGCCTTAGTGAGTTTATCACCGAACCATTGACAGGTGTAATAACAACCGGAGCTGCAGGCGCCGTCTGATCAATGGTATAAACCGGACCGGTAAAACCACTACTTATAGGGTTTCCGACAAGATCAGCAATACCGGTACCACTAGCTTTAAGATTTAGACCCAGTGTACCCGATCCAGAAACATTGCTTACTGATATATTATACTGGCCGTTTGGAAGAGGTGCACTAATGCTTTGTAACGTTGCAGAAACTCCCGGACCTTTGACAAGATCAAAATCATTGATATCAACTCCGTTAACATTCTCCGAGAAAAAAATGCTAAATACAAGGTCAGTCAGACTGGTCGGGTTGGGATGTGCCCTTTCCATGGAAGTAACAGTGGGTGGAGTAAGATCCACCACTGCTGGCCCAACATTGATGTTGTTTACACCAACCCAAATCGGATTCCCTGATTTTGAATAGATCCTGACTTCATCAACATTGTTGAATATTCCTGTTAAGGCTGAGACTTGGTTAACAACTATTCCTGTACCGTCGTTCGGTAAGGTGAGTTCAACGCTTCCGAGTAATGTGCCACCGTCGTATGCGGCTATCATTACCGGGCTTTCACCCCCCCAGTCGATAATACCAAAAGATTTTAATGCAAAATTATTAGCCTGAGCAGAGCTTTTGATGATTAAAGCATCAAATCCATCGTCTTGGACAGAAGCAGACATTGGTGTTACGCCTGTAAAACCATTTATAGAACTAAACCAGCTGGCATTATGCCATTCCATTGGTGCGGAAAGTATAGCACCGGTGGTCTTGTTGCCTCCAAATATTTCCAGATTCAGGTCGGAGATCGCGGTTGAACCCCCTGCCCCATCAGTTGCTTTTGTATTCAGCCCCGTACCATTTGTGAATGTGAGGGTTGGAGATGTGGATAGTGCAACCCCGGAAGTACTTGTTGTTATTCTAAAATCATCAATCGCAAAATAATCCAGGTGATCGCTCAACGTAATTTCGAGTTCATCAATATTCACATTGGTATTATTTGTCCCCCCTGCGGTAGCAAGATCGATAAACTCAAAACCATTACCTGGAAACCCATAACCTATATTGGCCCCGGTTACGGGTTTCGCAATAGTGAATTGTGTAATACCTGCCAGTTTCCCTTTGATGGTTGCGCTTCCCGGTAGTCCGTCCCTTGTAACATTGGGACGTGTTCCAGGATCTCCAGATAAAAATAGCCAGAAGCTATTTAGTTTAAAACTACCACTTGCAATTTTAAGAGTGCCTGTCTGCCCATATGGATTTACAGGAGGATTACTTGTAGGTTGAGGATCCAGAACATGGATAAACCTATCAGAACCGTTGTAACCAAGACCAGGCTGGTTACCATATACAAAATAGGTATATGGTGAGCTCAGATTGAAGGTTGCTCCTCCAGCTGTAAAACTTTGTGCATCTTTAGTGGCACTTTCGAACGTTTCAGTAATCTGGCCATTAACGGAAAATAACGAGAATACTAAGAAAAAAAAGAGCAGAGCTTTTTTCATAAAAATAGGGATAGTTAATTTAGATGATCTTAAAGTAATCAGATAGCTAACAATGTGTTAGATATCTGTATTTTTTTTACTTGCTAAAGATAATCACATTAAGGCGATTTAAATGTATTAAGAATGTTACATTTAAATGAGATACTCAAGACCGGCATCTTCTATAAAGAAAACCAAAAACTAAGGTAAGCATAAACATGCCAACTATCCCCCATGTTTGTAAAGATGTAGTGTTTTTAGTAGCAATAGTTTGTCCGGCTGCATGTTGTGTTATTGTTTTTAATTGATCTGACTTAGCCTGATCAAGCTGTTCCTTGATGTGTTGATATTGATAAAAACCACTGTCATTCCAATAAGTAAAAACCCGTGTTTCTTTGCCTGAAGATTTTAAAACCAGCTGACTAAAATCCAGCTGGTTTTTTGAGCTTTGCGTTACGATATCTTTTGTCTTGCTAGTTTTTCTAAACAAGGAACAACTATAAAACAATAAAGTGACAATGAATAATTCTTTTTTCATGATATTATTTTTCCTGTGTCCAATCTGCAAAGCGATGAATACTGCGTTTATGTCTTAAGCGACGAAACACACCAGTCCCTTCCCTACTTCCATTGATATTAGTATTCCCCTCAATGGTGTATATGAGATCGTTTTTAACTTGTTCAACAAGCCCGCAATGTGCTATTCTTTTCAGTTCCGGAAAATAAATACCTAGTACCATTCCCCGAACAGGCTCCCTCACAATCCTTCTGCTGGGAAAAAGTGAAGGACTCCAGGCCGTCCGAGGTTGTGAATATCCAACTTGTCCAAAGCACCAGGAGACAAAGGAAGCACACCAAGGCACTTTTTTTAGTCCAACATAAGCATTGTACTGATCAACACGCAGACCACTATTTTCAGCAATTTCCTGAACACCAATTTCCTTTTGTGCTACTTCAACAACCTTATGCAGCGCTATAATATTGCGCTCAGCACCCCAACTGCTGCCCATAAAAGCAATGCAAACGAAGCCCAATAAAATCCTAACTGTTGCCATAATAACAATTGTTTAAACTGTGAAACCATATAACCCAAAGCCGGGAAACCTAAGCCCAACCAAAATCTTTGCAAAATCCACCAACACAATGCTACAACCAGTAAAAAAGCAATCATACTCAGCAACAACAATAGCCAGATATTCGGATCAATAAACCCTATAGTAGGATCAGCATGCATAATCAGGCGCTGTGCAAATAACCATAGCGAGAACAAGATCAGCAGCAACAAATAAACTTTATAATTTGCCTTAGCATTTAAGGCTGAAACTTTTAATACATCCATTTTTACAATTTTAGAAATTAACTAATAATAAGGCCAGGAACCTCCTTAATGAAACCACCCCAGGTAGTTTATCACGAAAAAAATGGTGTCTCCGAACAGACATAGGGGCATTGCTCAGCTGTGTCCCAGCCTGAAACATTAAATGAAACCACTCCAAGTAGTTCATTACGGGAAAAAATAATGGTGTCTCCGAGCAGGCATAGGGGCATTGCGTAGCTGTGTCCCAGCCTGAGAGGAGATCACCATTATTTTTAACCAATTACACCACTACCACCTTCTTTACATAGACGCTTTTAGAATGAAGCTTCTTTTTCTTAACAGAAGAAAAACTGAAGTAGCAATAAACCTCTGCCCCTACCAAATCAGGAGGAAGCTGCAGACTAAACTCCAGTGCAGATCTTTCTTCCGCCGCGGGTAGCATTACAAAGCGATTAGTTAATGGCTCATAAGCAACCACGTTGATCATATCTGTCCCATCCTTATGCTTGCTATCTATACCATCCTCGCTCCAGGTAAATTTCAGTTCAGCTCCGGCTACCGGTTCCACATCGTATAAATAAGGAATATTCAACTTTCCACGACTGAACTTAAGCTTAGTATAATCAATTGAAAAATCTGGTGCGACACCAATAACGGCTTCTTTAAGGTGATAAGAAACCGCCTGATTCATTGGTGAAGCAGATTTTGCATCTGGTTGAAATCCCGTATCAATCAGATCACTCAATAAACTTAAGAAGCTAGTCACCAATCCGAACTTTATACGCTGATTAATCTGCAACTGTGTTGGCGCCTTACCACTTGGACGAGGCAAGGTCTTGATAACATTCAGATCTCTAAAGAAAGCACCGGAAACATTACCAACTTTTTTGCGAAATCCACCAAGAATTCCATTTCTAACAATTCCCATAATTTTAAATTTTAAGGATTAAAAAATCTGTTTACTTCATTTACCAGCAAGGGCGGACGTCACTACCCTGTCCATTGCAAATGATGACACAAATAGAAAGAATAAAAGAAAGCTGTGGCAGTCCCGGGGGGTACGGTACCCTCAGGGTTTTTCCCTTAAAATCGGGTTCCAGACCGATTCTGACAGCATAAAATTTTAATTAAAAATTATACAATTGTAAACTCCTCGTCCAGAATCCTTAACATTTTTACGAGTAATGCCCTTATAGATTTAGCTGTACTTTGTACCACCTGCTTGTATTTTGTCATTAAGCTATAACTGGATAAGGATCCGTTACCAATACCAGAAGTTGTAAAATTTTTAGAAAGCGATACCATCATCCGGCTAACCGGTCCTGAGTCTAAAGCACCGGCTTTAAAAAGCAACTTGAAAAAATATGCCAGGCCCCCGGCCGACAATAATACCCGGATCCGGTAATCTTCCCCGACTTGATGGTAGTCGCCCTCCTTCCTTAGAAAAAAACTGCCATATCTTCCCTCAATATGTGTCAGTGTATTCTGAAGGCAGCTTTCGGTTAAAAAATAAAGAGGTTCCGGTACATCCGGCATATTACCATATTTATACAAAGCATTCAATAAAAACACACAGTCGTAATTTATTTGTTTCAGATGGCGTTCAACCAGACTATTATCCATATCCCCAAGTACTTCCTCCTGTAATATTGCCAATATATTCGACTCAATTTTTGGCAGTTCCCTTAACCAGTCTTCCACCTGCTGTGCATTCATATGATAATATTTCGGATCCAGATCCTTTAGAACCAAAGTCCTCAATTTTGTCAGGTCAGCATTCATAAAGGATTTACCTTTCCTAAATATTCACTGTTTGCTACTCTTTTACCATTTAATGAAACAACACTTACATATACATCCAATGATTTACCGATCAGTTTAGGATTTAACTCCAGGCTACAGTGCAGATTGGCCCGGTTACATCCACCAATAAAGCCATCAACAATTTTAAGTTCTCTATTGTAAACGATCAACATCACCTGATCATCAGTGGAAGAGTCATCGTTATGATTTTGCTTCCAGGTCAGTTTTAGCAGATCTGGCTGAGCCAATTCAACCTGTACACCATATAAGCATGGCAAATTGCCCTTTGCTAAAACCACTTTTTCATAATCGATACTTAAATCAGGATATACCCCAACGGTTGCCTGGCGGTAATTCTTAGAAAATGCGGTATTGATCTCTGTTTTATCTTTAGCGTAATTCCTAAATCCTACAGTGACATACGCATGGAAAGGCACAAGCCATTCATTTACAAACTTGAACTTTTCCCTACTCGCTATTTGAGCAGGTGTTGCCTTTAATCCAGGTTTTCTTTCAGTTGGCATAGTTCTCAAATACGCTGTTTGTTTCCATACTGCCCCCACTACAGACCCTAATTTACCGTGGATAGGTCCAAATATTCCACTACTTAATCTTGCCATAATTGATATGATTTAATTGATTTTTTTTAGTTCCGTCAAGCAACGATTAGCCCATCATTAATAAGCATATATGTTGCTTGTATTTCTATTCGTTTTTAATTGGGATTTTATCGAACAAACCCGAACGAGATACGAACAATGTTCCTCTTAAATTCGACTTTGTTATTAAGCTGAATACTGCCATCCTGTAAGCCTGACATTCATCCAAAAAGATGTTAAAAAAAGTTTTTGCTATGTTATGTTTCTGATCCATAACCCAAAAGTAGAGTGAATAAAAAACGGCTTGTCGCAGGATGTCCTGATTTGACGGTTTATGTCGTAATTGTCGTGATAATAAATTTGTTACACAAACAACCACTACCAAATATTAAATAGTTATGCAATTGATTAATATTTTTCTTTTATTTGAGAAATAAAATATTCCATTATTTGGCAATAATTTTTACATTGCAAAATTATTTACATAATAAATAATCATAATACTTAACCAACATATAAACCATAAACCAACTACCAGTTGGGTTCCGTACAGATCAACTGATCTGTGCGCTAAGCGCCACTTAACTTGTTGCGGTTTTAATCAGACCCTAACATGCAACGATTATGTATTTACCCTAAAGAAGCCGCCGGGCTTCTGGAAATCAGTGTGCGACAAGCACAGCGGATATTCAAAGCGATCCGCGAAGAGCTTAATAAGAAAAAACGGCATTTAATCACTATAAAAGAATTTAGTGAACATAAAGGCCTGGAAGAAAGCGAAGTTCTTAAGGCATTAAACAAAAACAATTAATCTATTATTTACAATTAACAAATCTCAGCGTATGATTCAAGATGAAGATCTATTGAGTGATTTCAATAGCACAGACCCCTTTTCTAAGGAATTTGAAGTTAATCTGGCAGATAAACTAAAAAAGCAAGTCAAGAACAACTACTCTATTTTTTTAAAGCCTGGCCAAATTGCCAAATCAATCTGGCACCTCCGGTCCGGCTATATAGCAGAAGTAAGTCAGGATACCGATGGCAGACAAACCCTTATGGACATTTACTGTCCCGGAGCCTTCGTTACAGATCTGCCCAGCTTTTTTCATAAGCAGCCTGTTGCCTATAAATACATGGCCATAGGTCGAGTAGAAGTTCATGAATTAAAGCAAATTGATTACCTTGAATTAGAACCAGCTGTTGAAAGGGCAAAACTGGAAAGCGTATTGATGAGCAATGCAATAAAACTAAATGATGACAAGTCTGAAATGTTTTTATTAGCTCCACGTGAAAGGATTATTTCCTTTTTTAATAATTACGATGTCCCCGGACTGGCAGATAAATATTGTGCTTCATTTTTACGGATCAGCATAGAAAATTACATTAAACTAAAGATAAGCCTGTTAAAATCAGGAGAAATTGACCTCTGTGCAGGAAAATCCAAATATTCTTCTCAGCCTCATTATATGCAAGTAGTACTTGAAATAAAAACTTATATAAATGAAAATTACGGCAATCCGGAATTTGAGAACCTCACGATTTTGGGAACTAAATTTAACACCACCAAGAAAACCCTGACCGAGTATTTCAAGAAAGTATTGGGTACAACTGCATATAAATATCTTACAGATCTAAGAATGGCGAAAGCTCGAGATCTTCTGGTTAATGAGCGGAAAATGGTAAAAGAGGTATATAAAGAGGTTGGATTTAAAACTGAGGACTATTTCAGCAGGAGATTTAATGAGTATCATGGATATCCAGCTAAGGAAGCTGCCACAAAAAATCCTGGTTAAAAATTCGGTTTTTGTCAAATAGTAACCGATTATTGGATTATTATCTAAAATTTTGTCCCTAAACTGCATTTTTTAAGATCGATATAGTATGGAACTTTGCTTTTCATCTAAACGCTCAGTTCTATGCATTCTTATATTACCTTTTACCTTACCACAATGCTGATCAGAATTAGTGATTCTGGTCAGCATTCTCATTTTGCAAACATTCCATTAAATGGGGCCACAATACAGTTTCTTCTGGGAACCAATTCCAGAATCTGCCTACAGTCGATCAATCATTACCTTGTACGTTTAGACTTTTTTAAACTTGATTTACCTAACAGAACAAGTTTTGAAATGATCATTGAGCAGTCATCATTCTTAATGCTTATTATGCTAAAAGGTGAATCTACACTTTATAATGAGTTTGGTGATTTGGTTTCAGAAACCAAAGGGAACAGTTGCACTTTATGTTTTCTTAATGCGGGGCACTACACTTGGGAATTTAAGTCCCCAAAACATAAAATGATCCTTTTAAATTTTAATCCGGATTATTTTATAGAAAGAAGCAAAGAAACTCCACAATTTAAAGGGATGACAGATGCCCATCAATCTGGGGATATCCCTTACATTCTGTTGCCTCATTGCAAGATCGCCACAAGCATTTTCAATCTGTTTAAAAAATATTTCAAGTACATCAACTCAGGTACATTGACACAATTTACCGCTATAGAGAGCATCAGTACAAACTGCCTTGCTAAATACGAGCAAGCTCTGATAAATGAGAGATATACCACCAATGCTTTAAATAAAACAAAAATAGCAGAGATCATTTCTTTTATCCGCCAACATTATACCGAGAAAATAGTCGAAAACCAGCTTACAATGGCAAGCATGTTTAACATCTCGATATCTACTTTAGATCGGCTACTCAAAAAAACCATTAAAATGACCTTGCGCCAATATGTTATAAAGCTGAGAATGGATGAAGCTATGGTGCAAATTACAACAAGCCAGATCGCTATTAAAGACATAGCAGCCAACATAGGCTATCCCGATCCATTGCATTTTAGCCGGCTATTTAAAAATCATTTTGATTTAGCGCCCAGTGATGTAAGGCGAAATCACTAAAAAATTCAGACGGTATGACATGGACAATCGTTTCAATTGAGGTATAAAATACATTTACATATTGACGTGATTGTCCATTCCAAAAGAAAGAAAATGTGTTGAGATTTGATTTGCAAGCTTCTAGCACCACTCATAAAAATGTTTTTCCTGGAAGCGCTTAGCCGGGAGAAGCTGATTTATGAGGGTGCAACGAAGCGGCTAACGCGATCTACAATTAACAGATTTCTCACCATTAGCAGTTTTGGAAATGAAAGCCCAAAGTAAAGTTTACCTGGTAAAACCCGCAAGCAATCAGTCGTTGGACGAGTTATACGGCATGTTCGACACACTTGAAAAAGCAGAGACTTTTTTAAATCGCTTTAAAACAAAAATGTTTGACGTCGAGATTGTATCGTCGGATCTTAATCCTAAATATTATACGGAAAAAACTGCCGACCCATATTGCATATTGCTTGATAAGATCTCTATTATACCAAAGGAAATATTAATCTGCAGTACGATTGACATGGTCGAAGAAGCATTAAAGGAATCTTACCATATCTTTTTTCATTCGGCGTACGGCGAAGATGGAGGCATATTAATTTTTCAATGTCTGGCTGCAGATGAAAAAGAAGCAATTAGTAAAACCATTCAGAAAAGGGATGAGCTGGTTAAGAGTGGCGAATGGAAAGACACATGGAAAACATGCGTTAGCAATGATAAAATCGCTCTTTAAGCAAATATTAGACGAAACGCTTCGTTTGCCTGCAGCCACCACGGCAAAAATGAAGGAAGAAATGTATCAATACATTTTCAATTTGACGAGACCAGATTATCGCGAAGGAAAACGGGATTTAATTAAAGATGGTAATGTTGCTGTAAGCATTTACTTTTTATTAAAGGGCAACTGCCGTTTCTACTACTACAGTAAATCATATAAACAAGAACTCAATCCATTTCTGATGTTAAGTCCCTGCATTTTGGCTGAAGGAAGAAGTATGAAAAAAAACTGTGTTGCAAGATTTAGCATTGAGGTTAGTGCAGGTAGTGTTGTTTATATATTAGACAAGGCAGGTTTATCAGCAATTGAGTCAAAATATAGAGAAATAGGCATTTGTATAAATGACCTTATTAAAGAGCAAATCCAGGATTTTAAACTATGGAAAAGGAAGCTTAAAACCCGTAGTCCTGAGCATCGTTATTCGAAATTGAAACATAGACGTCCAGAGGTTGAGCAACGTACAGCCAAAAAAGATATCGCCGGACATCTGGCCATTAAAATCCCTTCCTATAGTAGATTGTTAAAAAGAATATCAAAATAATTCATTTTTTTTAAAATAATTACTTCTTCAAAAACAGCCCTTACGGCCCCTTCAGCGACACTGACTTAACCCGAGTTAAGAACTTTAGTTAACCTGGGTTAAGCGAATCACTTAACCCAGGTTAATACGCTTTTTTTTTCCTCATATATCTTTGGATTAATTGACAATGAGACCAATGGAAAAAATTAAACATAGCGTAATGGACAATATAATTAACAACAGATTCAGTTTTTCCAAATTAAGGGCAAGCATAAACCAAGATGTAATTGTGTTTGTCATTAGCAGAATGCTCTTTTTGCTGTTCCTTTATTCCGCAGCAGATAAGTTATATGACATTGAAAAGTTTAGGATACAACTTGGGCAATCGCCCTTGCTCACAAACCTTGCGGGATTTGTTGCCTGGTTTATTCCGGCAATTGAAATTATCATATCCATCCTACTCATCATCCCTAAAACAAAGCTCCTTGGCCTATTTGCATCATTTAACTTAATGGTCATGTTTACCGCCTACATTTTTGTTATCATGAATTATAGTGAATACATCCCCTGTTCATGTAATGGGATCTTAGAGGGTGCAACATGGGGGCAGCATCTGGCCTTCAATATTGCATTTGTGGCACTGGCTCTGGTGGGAATCGTGCTTCAGAGTAGACTAAAAATGCATAAGCCAGCAATAGATGAATGACAACAAGCCTTAATAGGTATATAAAATATTCTTAAACAAGAATCAGGAAAAGCCGAACACCTGGACACAAAGTAGGCACAACCTTAAACCCTAAAAAGATGAAGAAACATCTTTTAACCGCTGCGCTGGCTATAGTAGCAGTAGGCGGAGTGTTTGCAATGAATGCAAATACAAAGACGAGTAACAAGAATCTTGTTACAACTTACTATGAAAGAGTAAGTGATTCGGAATGTAATACCATTACCTGCGACCCAAATTTTACCGGGTCTGCATGTAAGCAAACCCTTGAACTTTACAGTTTACCGAACTGTAGTTCATTGGTTACTCCTCCAATCACTTATAAAAGACCGTAAGTAATCACCTCCCAACGGCAGTAAGAATGAGGCTCTTACTGCCGTTTACAACTAATATTATAATGAAAAAAGCTACTTACCAGATAATAAGTATTACCTTTTTAAGCATACTCCTAATTCTTGGCTTAAATCAGTATTCATACAAAAGAAACCATTCAAAAAATGGCTTTGTGAGATTATTTCCACCACACGCTTTAGGTGAAAATTATAAACTTTCATTACCTAGCGACAACTACTATTTGGCTGGCATTTATAATGACATTATTTATATCGGGAATGCAACTGATGTGGGAGAAGTATTAGCATTAGACTTTAAACTTACATCTATAAATAAAATGACGCTACCAATACCAGATCACAAAAGATTAGCTTGGAAAGCAGTAAAAAATATTATTAGATCATCCTTTTATTTTAGGACAGATATCATTACACCTTCTTTTTCTTATAGTAATTTGGGAAAAAATAATTTTGAATTTAAAAATATGGATCAACTACATTTTGATCAGATTAGCCCAATTTCTCCTTCATCTATATTCATTAGAAGTTATGACCTGGTCCTTAAACAGAATATCATCGAAAAAGTCTCATTTCTTCCTAATTTAATAGTGAAAAAACAATATAAATTAAAAAAGCAAATTGACGGATTTTTCTGTACAGATGGTGAATTGCAATATGACCCACTATCAGCAAAATTGATGTACATGTACTATTATAGAAATCAATTTACTGTGTTGGATACAAATTTAAATGTATTATTAGATACAAGAACTATTGATACAAACTATAAAGCGAAGTTGACTATTTCCAATTTCTCAACATCAAAAGAAAAAACAACAACATTCTCTTCACCAGCTCACTTAATAAATAAAAAATCCTATATACTGGATGAAAATTTATATATCTATTCCACTTTAAAATCTGATAATGAAGATTATGATGTTTTTAATAAATATTGTGTAATTGATGTTTATAATTCAAATAATGGAAACTATCGATATAGCTTTTACCTCCCGAAACACGGAAATAAAACACTTACTGATTTCGCTATTGCAGATAAAACGATAATTGCTGTATATGGACAAGACATACTTACTTTCAATTTAAATCTGTAACCTATACCTTATTCTGACAGAGCCCGATGAATAATAGATAAAATTTGAGAAGATTTCATACTAGCCTGAAATTCAGTATAAATTCGCCCATACTTATCGACTAGCAACAAAAAAGGGATTGATTTTACATTATAGTATTCTAAAAAAGGATGCTCAACCCCTATTCCTGCAGTGTATAAGTTTGTGAAAGTTTGCTGAGTATACCTGCCACTATTAATCCCTTTCTGCCAAACCTCCTTTTTACGGTCAATACTAATACTAATAACCTTAAAATTTTCTAGATCCTTGAGATGTGGATAAACCTCTTTTTTGAATACGCTAGAAAAATGCGTACAAGCAGTACACCCTTCCCCCCACACATCAACAAGCACAACACTTCCTCTAAAATCATGTAAATTATGCAATTGACCATTCTGATCTGGCATAGTGAAATCATATGCTAGAGCCCCCTTTTTTAATAGTAGTTTACGTCTTATTAGGGCTATGATAGGCGGATCTTTAAAATACGACAAAGCATCTGTTAAGCAGTCTCCGAACTCAACCTGACTATAGTTTGTAATAAATTGAAAATTAGCAGGATCATTAAAAAAATGAAGTAACATTCTTTCTCTATATCTTCCAGTATAACTAGTCTTTATCCGTTGATACAGGCGGGTATAAGAATAAGGTTTGAGTTCATTTTCCAAGTATAAATCAAATCGTGCCTCTTGCAAATTTAAATTAATGACATTTAACGAGTAAGCATTAATTGGAGCATTCTTAAAATATAGTTCGGATTTAAATTGGTTATATCGATCAATTATCTTCTTTTTAAGCTTATTGCTTTTACAATTATTCAAAAAGAATCTCGACTGTAACAGCCAATTACTTCCATAGAAGCTTAATTGATCTGCTTTAATTAACCTATACATTGATTTACTACGTTTATTCCTAATCTGATCTAAAATTTTATTTACTCGAATTAGACTCTCATTTAATATATTATAAACTGCTAAATGTTTTTCAACCTGCAGAGAATCAAAATTAGCTGTGACAGAAGTAGTCAACTGTAAACTAGATTCATACGCACCTACTCTTTCATAACAGAGATCATTTTCTATCGAAATTAAGTCCTTAGCTGCATATTTTGAAGCTCCATTTCCTGTATACTTCACCTTAATCTGTCCCTCATTGTACCGAATCTCCATATGTATTTTATCGCCAGGCTCCATCAGATAATCGTTTATGAATATCGGTTTACTTGTAAATAAGCCAAATAAGATCCGAATAGGATGTGAGACTGGCGGGATTTCAAATTTAAACTCCCCATTTTCATCAGGATGGATAAAAAACTGTGGTTCATCAGATGTATTCAAACTTTGGTCTGGATAATATGCTACCATCAATGAATCCTTAGTTGAAGGATCGTAATCTTTTATTTGGCCAGTAAAAAAGCCTGCAACCTTAACACGTTCCTTTGGCTGTGCTTTAGCACAAAGAAAACTAACTATAAAAAGAAAGGAGAATATTGTAAAACGCATATTAATTTTCTATTACTTGTAACCATTGTTCTGTTTAATGTTCTTATTCCGGCTAATCTCATCCATTGGAATTGGATAGAGGGCATCTTCTTTCTGCCAATTAGGCGATTTTATAGATTTCAAAACCTGATCTACCCGATTGGTACGTTTAAGATCTAGCCAACGGTGTCCCCATTCCGTAAATAATTCTTTCTGTCTTTCCAATTCTATGGCTCCTAGTAAGGAGGCTTGATCGCTCGCAGTAATATTATCCAACCCTGCCCTTCCACGAATTACATTTAAATCTGCTTGTGCATCTTTAATTCTATTAAGGTGAGCTCTTGCTTCTGAGCGAATCAGATACTGTTCAGCTAGTCTAAAGATCACCGAATATTCATCCGATGAAGACCTAGAGGTAATCTTGTACTTAAATGGATAATAGAATAAGCCTGCGTCACTATGAACATGATTGATCCAGTGAATTCTTCTAAGATCATACTGCTCAAATGAATTCAATAAGCTTGATGAAAGAACCGAATTTCCTGGTACTGTCGGAATGATAAATGTTCCAGCTTCGTAAGTATTTTCACCAATACTTCTAGGGTACAATTGCCAGATTGCTTCAGGACTACTACTTAAAAAAACCGCGTCTAAATCCTTAGGAATTGAAAACAAATCTGATCTGCTGATTATTGTACTTGCGTGATTATCAGCCTCACTCCAATTTTCTACATATAGATAGCAGCGAGCTAATAAAGCTGTTGCGGCCCATTTACCTGGCCTGATTCTTCCTTTCGGTGAGAATTGATCTGATAGTTCAGACTGAACGTCGATCAAATCTTTAATTATTTGCTCATATACAATATCTTTACTAGTACGAGATACTAACCGATTTAACCTGTAGTCAGCTGTTAAATAAAGAGGTACATCACCAAACAAATTAATAAGATAAAAATAACAAAAAGACCTAACAAACTTTGCTTCTGCAATAAGCTGTTTCTTTACACTCTCATTAATCAATGAATACTTAAGCTGAGCAATTATAGTATTTGCAGAATAAATGTATTGATAAGGCTCTGACCATAGGTATCCATTTATAATGCCGTTGATAGGCAACAGTTGATTTCTATAAAACTCTCCCGGAGTTACCTCGGTAAGTTCGTCTGCGGAGAGACTAGTAAGATAGGTAACACTTCTAATTCCCCCACTGGCAAACCCCTGCTTTTCCTCCATCATCCTACTATAGATCCCAGTGAGCGCGGCTGTTGCCGAAACTTCATCTTTAAAAACTTCATTGGAAATAATCTGATCACGCGGGGGATCAATAGAGAGGAAATTTCTGCAAGAAGACATTTGCAGAAATATGATACCTCCTAAAAGTACATATGTTAATTGTCGCAACTTATATACTATACATTTTACTTGTTCCATTTTATTTATTTTAAAATTTCAGCTGGAATCCTATAGTCAGGACTCCCAATGATGGTAATGTCATTACATTTTGTGATTCTGGGTCTAAGCCGTTAAAATTTGTAATGGTTAATAAATTCTGACTCCGTAAAAACATGCCTGCCGAAGAAATCGGAAGCCGTTTCAGGCTTTTAGGAGAAAAAGTATAAGAAAAAGACGCCGACTTTAATCTTAGAAAGGATGCATCGCTATAAGAAAGATCTCCATTCTCATAATAGGCATTGAAAGCTTCAGCATAGGCTTGCGTAAATTTCTGAATGCTTTTTATATCTCCCTCTTTTTGCCATCGATCCATTACATCATAAGGTTGATTCATCATAAATCCCGGAGGATAAAAAGCGGCTTTGTAATTTATCCCAGTTTGCCTTACGAACTGAATCATAAAGTTCAATTCAAACCCCTTATAAGAGAAACTATTGAAAAGGCCCCCATAAAATTTTTGGTCCAGATTAACTGACATCAAATCATTTGGCCACTCAACAGAATTGTTTCCATCATAATCAACATAAGTATAAATACCACGCGTAGGATGTACATCACTTAGTTTAAATGCTCTTTTTATGTTTAAAGACTTTCCTATTTCATATTTAGTGTAATAACTTGACTCCTCCAGACCTGGAAATGCAACGAGCTTATTTTGTGGTATAGTCACATTTAATGACATGTTCCACAAAAAATTAAGTTTCTTAATATTAGTAGAATTGAATTCAAACTCCCAACCTGAATTTCTTACTTCTGCATTCAAATTATATTGCACACCAGTAAAACCTATACTAGGTGGTAAGGAAAAGTCAATAAGTTGATTGGTGGAAGTGTTTCGATAGTAGTTTGTAGAGAACTGGATCTTATTGTTTAAGATACCTAATTCCAGGGCAACATCAAATTTCCGATTACGTTCCCAAGCAAAATTTGGATTACCAATCCTCGTTGGATAAAGGCCAGAATTTCCATTATAATTGTTACTAGTTGATTTCCATAGTTCAAGATATCTATAGTCACCTATTAGATCATTACCACTGGAGCCGTAGCTAGCTCTTAATTTCCCCAGACTTAAAAATGGCAATACTTTTATTACAAATGGCTCTTCTGAAAATAACCATGCAGCTCCTACAGCTCCAAAGTTTGCGAATTGATTTTCTGGTCCAAACCTGCTAGACCCATCTCTTCTGGCAGTAAAATTGATTAAAACCTTTTGTTTATAATTATAGTTTAATCTCCCAAATAATGCAATATATCGATACTGTAAGTACGAATTCTCCATAGCTTCCAGCTTATTTGCTGAAAGAATATTTCTCATCAATGATTCATTACTGAACCCTATCGCCTTTAACCGTTGACTACTTCTTAAATCTTGCTGTAATGTACCACCAACCATAGCCGTAAACAGATGATTTTCTACTTTTTTACGCCATGAAATCTGAGGTTCTAAAATCCAACTACCTGTACTACCATTAAAAAAATCTGTCCAAATATTTTCTTTAGTCCAGTAATTCTGGAATGGACTAAAGGCAGCTAGTGGATTAGTCTGAATCTCTTGGCGGCTAATATTTGTATAACCTAAGCTCGTTTTTATTTCCAATCCGTCAAACAACTTATAACTCAAATTAGTATTGGCAATTATATTATTGGTGAGTGTCTCATAATTCCGTTTTAAAAATGCAAGAGGATTATTCCAAGTCCCATTTTCCCAATTTAATTGGTTAAACTGATCATAAAGTGTTGGAGCATTAGGAGGTAAATTAATTAATGAAGTAAGGTCATTAGAAAATATATTATTAGATTCAACAGCATATTTTGCCGAGAAATTAGCATTAAATTTATGATTGATAGAATGATGATGAAGTGTCAAACCCACTGTTTTACGATTATAAGCACTACTACCAGGAAAAACACTCGTTTCTCTATAAAATCCACTATTTACTCTAAAGTTTGTATTAACATTTCCTCCGTTAAGTGATAACTGAGAAGTTGTTGTCGTAGCAGTACCACCAATCAGTTCCTTTTGCCAATCCGTATTACGGCTTTGATCCCATTTGCCATTTACATCATAATCAAAAGCACCTGGCACTACATTGTCATTTCTAAAAGCCTCATTCCGCATTTCCAGATATTCTTCTGTACCTAAGAGATCAAGTTTTCTATTAACCCTTGCTATTCCCTGTTGAAGTTCAAATTCAATATTACCTAGTTTCGGATTTGAAGTCTTTGTTTTTATCAAAATTACACCATTAGCCCCTCTAGAACCATATATTGCAGTGGCATCCGCATCTTTGAGTACTTCTAAACTTTCTATATCACTTGGATTAATTACACTTAATGGATTAGCATGGTGCCCCAAAATACCTGTTCCTGATGCAGAGCTAATAGAAGTGGAAGTAAAAGGTACTCCATTTATAATATATAAAGGGGTATTACCACTAGAAACACTATTTCTACCCCTTATCATAACATCAAACCCACCTCCGGGAACTCCAGTTTGTTGTGTAATCTGCACCCCTGACATTCTTCCAGTTAAAGCCCCCATTACATTACTCACTGGCTGATGACCAATTGTTTTAGCATCAACTCTTGAAATGGAACCAGTTCTTTCCCTATCCTTTACCGTATAATACCCTGCATTGATTTCTACTTCTTTTAAGTCTTGCTCCTCCGTTTCCAACGCGACGATGAGCTGATTTTTTAGCGGGATTTGAATGTTAATGTTTTGGGATTTATAACCAAGGTGAGATATAGATAAATTATATCTTTTATTGCTTAAGGTTAAAACGAACTCTCCTCTATCATTGCTAACCACAGTATAATTAATTGTTGCTATTTTTATTACCGCACCAGAAAGAGGTTCATTTGTTGAAGCTGATATTACTTTCCCCATCACTCCTTGATTTTTTAAAGGAGGAGGCTTTACCTGCTCTTGGGATATAGCGCTAAAATTTAGGCAAAGCGTGGCCATTACGACGGTTAGTATCGTTTTATTCATATGGTTATATTTATTGGTTAGTTATTAAAGAAAAATAAAGATGATTTCAGGGTCTATGAAGAATCATGATATATCGGAACGCAGATACACAGATCTATTGTTGAGTGTGCATTAATAAGAATATGTTTTGTTGGGATAATCGATCTTTTCATTCTCTGAATACTCAAGGCATAGCAATGCTAGTGAAATAATAGTTCCTCAGATTTGTGGCATAAGAAGTATAATAGAAAGTATAAATACCAGCCCTTACCGCAATCAATGTAACGCGGTTGATTTAAATCATTTTGCTTTATTGGAAAAAACGCCTTACCTTGGAATCGCGACAAACCATAGTAATGTACCTTTTAAATCCTAAAAAACTTTATAAGGGCTGGTGACAAGTTAATATAACCCTCTGAGATAAATGTGCGCTCTTTTCACACTTAGCTTTTCTTGGCTTATTTACTTGTTTTTCTTGCAATCATTACGGTGGAGAACAAAGTTCGTTCTTTAAAAAGAATTTAAGAGGATTAACACATTCTATCGTCTGTAGACAGAGACATGTGGCATAGCTTAACCTTTTCGTTTTCATAACAGTTAGTATTTGGTTATTTAACGATGTGACCCATAAAAGCAATGAAAGAGCCTAATTGGTTAAGACCAATAGGGCGAACTTCAATGCTTTTGAGTGAGGTACCGTCAAGAACCGCCAAGTCGAAACCTGGTTCCACAAAAGGCTGCTATGAAGTTCGCCCTATTGGTTTAATATCACGAAGATAATTAAAATACAATAGTCATGGCGAACTCACAATCAACTCATGTGGAAATTTGACGGTTTACACTCATGAGTGACATCATTGAATAGAACTTAAAGCACTCTACTCTATTTGTCGCTTATTTAACTATAACAAAGATAAAGAAATTATTAGACATATAAAAATATAATGATATCGATTTAAATATTAATGGATCAGCATAGAAATAACTTTATAGAAAAGGCTAAGAAATTTAGATTACATTTTCAATTAACTGAACAGGAGTTGAATGATCTTTTGCAAAATAAGCAACTAAAATATATTGGCTTAGAAAGAGGTGTAAAAACACTAACTCTTGATCTTGCAGAATCAATAGCAGGTATATATGGTTTAACCTATTGCGAATTTAAAGAAACAAATCAAGGACCTCCGGCTATTAAAGATTTACCGGTCGCCACTAAAAATAAAGTCGAAAAGAAAGAAGGTAATATCAAGGTTGGACAAAAGGGCACTCGTAATATAAATGAAAATGTAATAGTAGTACTCAGTGAATATTCGACTGATGATGAATTTACCAATTCCCAGATAATAGCAAAGTTCCCGAAGGATCTCATTAAACATATGACTGGTAAATCTATAGAATGGAACAAAGGCATTCTGAAAGACTTGGTTATTGACACTAAAGAAACAAGGCCTACATCAACAAATAAGAAACCTGAAAAAATCTATAAACTGGCAAAGAAAATAATGCCAGAAGTTCGTGAGAAAGCCCAAGAAAAGATTTACAAAAATGCTATATCCCTCAAATCTGAAAAATAAAGTAAACAATAAAGAATTTGAAATTAATTAAGGTGAATAGAACATAAAAAAACCTGGATGAAACATCCAGGCACTCAAACATCGGCACCCTATTTCATTTCTTTATAAAATCTTTCTGCTGATTTTTTGAATTGTTCGACTTTAAGTAGTCTTTTTTGAAATGATTCTAATTTCTCTTTCGCACTAGAATTTTTGATTACTCCAAAAGCACTATATCTCACATCTAAGTCTTCTTCCTCATTTTCAACCGTGGTAATACATAGATCTAGCACATCATGGAAGCTAGAGAAATTGTTGGTCAGACTTATAAATCCCCATTGCCGAACCAATTCGTCCTCTTCATTATTAATTGCTATAAGAACCGCGGATTTTACTTTTATCAAATCCATTTCTGAAAGCTCAGCAATCTCAATAATTTTATACACATTAATTTTTACCAGATCATAGGTATTTTTATCATTGATTAGCTGCAACAGGAAATCCCATTTATCATTTACTTCCAGATCTTCAAATTCACTTAGTATAATATCAGCTTTCAGATCCTCATTAGATTCAGACCTATATTGTTCAATTAATTGTTCAAGCACTGCCATAAATAACAAATTCTACTCTAATATAAGTACCCGCTAGCTCTTTGCTGCCATTCTATAACATAAAAAAAGAGGCAAAAAAGGAATAACATTTCCATCACATCAGCAGAATCACAAAGCCTCAATTTCTTCCGCTGAAAGCCCCGTTAATTCTGCAATTTCATCTACTAATAATAGATTTTTGTCTTTTAATTTACGCGCCATCTCCTTACTTCGCTTTTCTGCCCCTTGCTCTATTCCTTGCTCGAGGCCCCACTTAAATAGAACATCTCTTTCCTTTTTAAAAAATGAATTTACTGTTAACATAGCCTTGTTTAAATGTGTTTCTAAATTACGTAATTGAATAATTACGCGCAACTGTTCAAAATATTTGTTCTTTATTAACTTTCCATGGTCATCTCTACAAATTTTTTCCAGAACCTCCTGGATCACTTTATCTGGATCTGCATCTCCAAAATCGGCCAATACTGTTAAAATTTGCTCCTCAGGACTTGCTGAAGTTAAAAACAACTCATAAGGTAAGTCAGAGAAAGAAATTAAATCGTACTCAAACCTGAACTTTGGTAAACTAATTTTGTTAGAAATCCTGCTCTTGCTTTTACCCAAATACAAGACATATTGCTTTACAGGATGATCGTAAATCTGGTGCAACATTGCACGATACTCAGCCATTCTGAAATTCATCTTGTCTGGATTACCTGATTCAAACTCAATATGCAGCACATAAGTTTCTCCACTGGCATCAGTAACCACCCGTAATGCATCAACCTCTTTCTGCTTAGTAATCTGAATCTTGTCTTTGAGCTCAGCACTTGCAACAATATTGAGTTTAAGTACTTTCTCCAAGATCCCCGGTAAAGTGAAACGCATGTTTTCACGAAACACCTTATCATATTGGCTGTTTTGTTTGTAAATACCGTTCTCTTCGCAAACAATAGCAGTTGAGAAACACCAGGAATATTTATAAGCCTCTCTTGATTTAACAACAAACCGCTGGAATCTTTGCTCTTCCATTTAATTAAGAATTGGTATTTAACAAAAATAATGAGATATAAAACAAGAAGACTGCTTTATCTGAAACACTGAGTTTTCCACCATAAAAACCTCAAAAATCAAAATAAGATTAGTTATAGAGTAACCTAAGAGCCTTAAACAAAATATGATTCTGGCAAACAACTGTCTTAGAAGTTATTTCTTCTATTATAATTAGTTTGATTGTGCTCAGCAAACGTAATTAGAACACTTATAATAAAATTCACTTAATTAAAATACTGCATTTTCCTCAGAAAAAATAGCGACATGTAATATAAAGTTTGTTTAAGGACAAAGAATGTAGCAACGAACAGAATGTTGTTTGTTGCTATAGTTATTTTGATTCTCTTAGGTTCTTTATTTCTTCTGCACTCACGCGACTATTTTGTGTGCTGGAAAAATTTGAACGGACGTAACTTAAAATTTTTGCCAGTTCCTGGTCTTTCAGGAAACTGAATGCCGGCATCTGCTGATCATATTCCTCGCCTTTTACTTTTATAGGACCTGAAATGCCATTCAGAACAATTTCAATGAATTTCTTCTTGTCTCCAGTCACTTGTTCTGCATCTCTTAAAGGAGGGAATACTCCCGCAAGACCGTTGCCATCTTCTTTATGACAAGAAGCACAATATTGATTGTAAAGAACCTTTCCGATAATTACTCCTTTTACATCTTTATTTTGTGTATTTGATAACAGGACTTCGTTTAGCGCTGAGGATTTACCGAGGGGAGCGATCCTGATGATCCTGTCATCTTTTTCATTCGAATATTTATTGGTCCGGTTCCAGTCATGATTACTGGTGGAAACAAAGACTTCTCCGGAAGGAGAAACGCAAACATCACGTAGTCGCCCGAATTGCTGATCCAGATAAATGCTTTCTGAAATGACTTTATCACCAGCTTCATTTAGTTTTAATATCCGGAGATCACTTTCCTTAAGTGTAGTAACCAGTAATGAATTTTTCCACTGAGGTATTGCGGAGGCCCCATAATATGCAATGGAGGAAGGAGCGATAGTTGGTGTCCAGGCTTTTAAAGGATCTGTTACCACATTACTAGCAGAAAAAACTTTTTCTGCCGGGTTGTCACAAATCCCAGTAACATTCGGATAACCGTAATTCCCATTTCTTGTAATGAGGTTCACTTCATCATCAGTAGCATCTCCATGTTCTGAAGTATACAGAAGTCCTTTAGCGCCAAAAGCCAAACCTTGTGGAACCCTAAATCCCTTTGCCCAGACATAGCTTCCCTTCTGTGGATTATCTTCCGGAATACTTCCGTCTAAATTAATTCTTAAGATTTTCCCATTCAGGGTATTTGGATTCTGAGCACTCTTAGCATCTGTAAGATCACCGGTAGCTAACATGAGTTTATTATCAGGGCCAATAGCAAGGCGGGCTCCCATATGACCTGTATGAGCTGGAATCTCAAGGAGTGTTTTTGGCTTGATTAATGAATCTGCTTCCCAGGTATACCGTACAATTTTTGTAAATACTTTTTCATCTTTTAAAAAAGAATAGTACACAAAGAGATAAGGTTCCTTTTTCATCCCCTTATGGAATACCATACTTAGCAGACCTAGCTTCTTCCTGTAATAGTCCCCTATCTTCAGCATTAATTTATGCTCTCCGTTCCCTGGATTTACCTTACTGATACTTCCATTCTGCTCGCTGTACCATATAGTATTGTCTGGCCCCCAGATCATTTCCCATGGGACATCCAGATTGGAAATGATGGTACTGTACCCAATCTTTACTGAATCTGTACTTGATTTTACACTTGGACCAACAGCAGCGAAGTTCAGGCTAATATAACAGCTTACTGACAAAAACAACAATATAAGGGCTATTCTTATTTTATTAAATGATATGGTCATTTTAATTAAAATTCATAGTAATAAAGGATAGTATTGATTACTATATTGTATCTCTAAATTAAGTAATTGAATAATTACGCGCAACTGTTCGTCACAAAATAATCCATTCGCATAAACAAAATACAATTCTAAAAACAAATAAATTTCAAAAGATCGCTACACATTTAAAAAAATATTAATATATTTATTTAACCAAATAAACCTCAACATATGCTTTCTATTTCTAATTATCAGCTCGGATTTACTGCTCCAGAAGATTAGCATTTCCCTACCAAATGTGAATAGTTTTACCAAATAATAACAAAAGCTAATTTATCCCTTATTATGAAAAGAAGGAGTTTTTTAAGTTTGATAACAGCCGCAACGGCTTTAACTGCAACCCATAATCAAACTTTGTTTGCTCAAATTACTAAAAGCAAAAAAATTAAACCTATTACAGGGACATGGTTCGAATTTCAACATCATAGTGAAATAGAAGGCAAGTATTGGAATGATACCCTACAAGGGTTCACTGCGAACGACTGGGATAGTAAGATCAAAGAGATTGCCTCAAGCGGCATAAAATATCTGGTACTTTTAGATGTTGCCATATATGGTAAGAGTTTTTATCCTTCCAAGTTACTCCCTCAACATTCTTTAGGCTGTACTGATCCCTTGGAAGCAGCGCTTACTGCTGCAAATAAGTACGGACTCAGATTTTTTATCAGCAATGGATTTTTTGGTGATTGGAGAAATCCCTGGCTATTAATGAAAGATCAGAAAATACATGAACTTCGGGTAAAAGCGATGGAAGAGTTAACGGAAAAATATAGCCATCATAAAAGTTTCTATGGTTGGTATTACCCTAATGAAACCGGTATTTCAGGACATTATGATGATGTATTCATTAATTATGTAAATGCCTGCACCAAAGAAGCGAAGCGCCTGACACCTAATGGCAAAAACCTTATTGCACCTTACGGTACAAAAGACATAAAATTTGACGACAAGTACTTATCTCAACTGGACTTACTGGACATTGACTTTATTGCTTACCAGGACGAAGTGGGTGTACAAAAAACAACAGCTGATCAGACAGCCGCTTTCTACCAAAACTTAAATAAATTCCATAAGAAGTCTGGCAAAAGCAAACTCTGGGCCGATGTGGAGCTTTTTCAATTTGAAGGTAAGGTATATAATTCACCCTTATTACCAGCGCCAGCAGAAAGAGTAATCCCACAACTGGAAGCAGTTTCAGAATATGTAGATCAGATCTTTATTTATCAATATACAGGGATGCTGAATAAACCAGGAACCAAATTATTTACAGGTTTTGATAATGGTAAAAGTTTGTACCAATCATTAGTAAAAGAAGGCTGGTTAAAAGGATAACATTGCTATTTAAAGTAGATTTTAAATGTAGTACCCACATTTACTGCACTGCTGACATCAATTTTACCACCCATAGCTTCAATTTGGTTTTTAGCCATAAAAAGACCAATGCCTTTAGCATCCGGATTTCCGTTAAATGTTTTATACATCCCAAACAAATCTTCACCATGCTTTTCCAGATTGATCCCTATCCCATTATCTGAAATCTGTAACACCAACTGCCCGTTTTCTTTGAGGCAATCTATGCTTACTTCCGGTCTTCTATCTGGATGACTATACCTTATCGCATTAAATATAAAATTCTGCAAAATACTTTCCAGGTAAGCAGGATTATAATCTACCAGATAATCACAATTTACGAATTGATTAATAATAACATCCTTGGCAGCGATTTCCTGATGAAGTGAATCAATAGTTTTATTTATATAATACTGAAGATCTAAGGGTTCAATATTTACATGAATCCGGTTTTTAATATTCACAATTTGATTGAGGTTCATCAGTGTTTCATTGAGTGAAGTTGAAGCTCTTTTCAACATACCTGAGAACTCATTTCTTTCCTCATCATTGCTAGCTTCATCAATTAAACTTACTATACCATCTATATTACTGGCATGGGAACGCAAATTATGGGACACAATATAAGAGAAATCGACCAATCTCTTATTTTGTTCTGTCACCAGTGTAAGGGAATCATTCAATACTTTCTCTGCTTCTTTATGCGCCGTTATATCAATCATAATTCCACGTAATAAAGTGGGTTTATGCCCATCTGAAATCACATTAACTATATCTCTCAACCAAACCAAAGTACCCTCTTTATTTATCATTCGATATTCGAATTCGTGAGACTTAAGTTCTTTTGTACACATCATACAATAGTCCACTACCCAATTTCTATCATCCTCATAAATATGATCGGCCCAAAAAGTTGGTGATGCCAACCATTCCTCCGCAGTATAACCTAGTATTTGCTCTGTTTTTTTGCTGATAAAAGTAAATTCGAAATTATCAGGATTCCCCTCCCAAACGATTCCGTCAATGGTATTGATCAAAGAAGCTATTCTTAACTGTGAATTTTTCGCTTCTTGCTCTGCAGACATTCTTTCCGTCACATCTTCAACTATACCAATGTGGCTAGTTTGAGTTTCTACATCATTCCATAAAGATTTAACGGTTAAATTAGCCCATATTAAATGTCCGTCTTTATGTTTATAACGCTTCAGCAGTGTAAATTCATCAATTTCACCCGATTTCATTTTTTGCATCTTTTCAAAATCATCAGAGAGATCATCATGAAATGTGATGGACTGAAAATCAGTTTGATAAAGTTCTTTTTCTGTATATCCTAAAATAGAGCAAAATTTATGATTAACACGGATAAAATTGCCCGTTTTCGTATCTACCTCTGCAATGCCAATAGGGGCTTTCTCGAATATGGTTTTAAACCGAAGTTCACTTTCCATAAGTTCATTGGCTTGTTTATTCACCAACTGTCTTAGTTTTTCGGGCTTTTTAAACAATCTAAAGGTCTGTATTCCAAGTATAGCTGCCAACAAAAGCCCTAACAAGAAGGAATAAATAAGTTGGATCCATAATCTGTTTTCATCAGCTGCTACGATATACAGTTTCCAATCGCCATCTGGAATAAGGATACTTTCAAATGTAGAATTCTTAAGGTCCTTTTTTGTAGGTAAAAAAAAAGTCTCCTTACCTGCCTGCTCATTTATTTTTGAGAACTGAAAAAAGAATTTGTCATTTTTATTATTATATACCCCAGCCTGTTCTAAAAATTTGTCGAGTTTAAGTACCACCGCAGAAAATCCCCAGAACTTCCCATTATCAAATAATGGTAGACGACCAATAATTCCATATCCACCTTGTATCAATGGTATCGGACCCGAAAAATACATCCTTCTACTATTTATAGTTCTTAAAGCTCCGGCCGCAACTTCATTTGATCCTTTAAGAATATTTAGTCCTAATGCTTTTTCATTTCCTTTTAAAGGGTATGTATATTTAATGGTTCCGTGTGGCACCAACTGTACAGTCTGGATCATGGAATTCGAGTCGACCAATTTCGCCCCCACTTTTTCAAAATCTACCGGCACGCCATTTTCGTTGAGTGTTACAGCAAGCGTTAATGTTGCTGTATAACTGTTCTTTAAGGATTGCTCTATATTTTGTTTTACTACGTTAAGGATGCTCAACATTTCCTGTCTTTCTTCATCCTTAATTATCCTGTATTTCTGTTTTGTAATAAATCCTATAAGGATGAGTAGAAATAAAAAGACGGAGGCCCCGGCAACTTTTGGCCGACTAAAAATGGTAGCTATTAAATCAAAAAAATTTTTCTTTGGACGCATAAAGGCCGCTCAAATAAGGATAAGATTAAAACCATATCAAGTTTTCAGAATTACTAATATACCAAAATAGATAATGATATTAATTTTTTCTTAAATGAAATAACGATTGCATTTTAACTTTCTATCTGAATTAAACTTTTGCTAATTCTCCGCTATTATCTTCGATTTACAGTGCCATTAAATCCTGTAACACTCTGTGGTAAGCTTTCAAGGGGAATTTGACTATGACCATCGGCTTTATAGCCCTGGATATCGGCATTCTCAGGACTAGATTTTCTGGCTATTCTGATAATCTCATAAGATTTATATGCTGCTCCATTATGACCAATCAAACTCCTTGGACCACCTCCAAGGCAGCCAGAATGCAAAAGCGTAATCTGATCTTTTGATGCAGGATAATAGACATGCTGGTGTCCTGATATATACATATCCACTCCATGAGTTTTTAAGAAAGAAAGTGTCTTATCTGCCTCTTCCAGCACTTCTCCGGGTTTATTCTTTGCCTCCACAATTGCATATAAGGGTAAATGTCCCAAAACAATCTTCCCGCGTGCTTTCATGGCAACCGGAGATAAGAGTTGCCCCTTCATCCAGGTTTTAACTTCATCAGGGATCACGGCAGAAGAGGCATCCCAGCTTATAAAGAATATGTTATTTTTTATATAAGAAAAGTAATATGGAAAGTGACGGTCATCCACAAAGGTGAGGTTGACTTTCTCTTTATTTTGCAACCAGAATTTTGAAGCGGCATTACGATCATTGGTATAACCAGGCGAAGCGTCGTGGTTACCCAATGTAAATCCAAATGGAACACCTAGTTTGTACAATGGATCTAGTACAGTGGATTGAAATCCATTCCACATGTTGTCCAATTGCCCGACAGTAAGTGATTTCTTTTGTCCTGCAACCATATCACCTCCACATAATACCATATCAGGCTTAATGATTTTAATTTTGCTGATGATATCGTGTACCTCATTGCTATAAGTTACCGAACCATAACTATCGTTCAGATCTGAAATCAATAATATCTTAAGGTCTTTATTACGTTGTTCCTTGTATATCTGATCTTGTCCATAGCTATAGGATAGGAACAGATTCAGGTGAATCAGTAAAAAAAGACTGTATTTCAAAAGCATCTGATATTTTATTTAATTAGTCCTGTATCCATGCCTTTCTTTGAACTTCAAAAGATCCCCTTTATCATAAGATGGACATGCTCCATGGAAAGTAGCAATAAATGCACTAAGAGCTACTGCTTCTTTCATACAGTAGACTAAAGAGTGCCCTTGCATTTTATTGGCAATAAATGCCGCAAGGAATGAATCTCCACTACCAACAGTATCGTTAACCTCAATTTTGATTGCGTCAACTTCTATACTTTCCTTGCGCGAATAATAGCTAGCTCCACGCGCGCCTTTAGTCAGAATGACCTCTCTTAAGGTAGCAAACCTGTTAAATAATTTCTCGACATTTTTTGTTTCATCTTTTGAGTCATTATCAAACCATTTGGTCACAAGGAGTAGCTCATCATCATTTATTTTGAGTGTCTGGCAACGAGAGATCAGATCTGCTATAAGCTCTTTACTGTAAAAAGGAGTTCTTAAATTGACATCAAATACAGCCCAACTTGCATTTTCAATACATTTAAGTAAACTTTCCCTGCTTGCATTGTTCCGAGCCGCCAAGCTACCGTACACAAATACAACAGATGATTTTATCTCTTCCCCCATTTCATATGTATAAGGAATATAGTCCCAAGCCACCTCTTCAACAATCTCATATTCGACCTTTGTTTTGTCGAGGACATGAACCTCTACGGTTGAAGTAGGATATAAATCCGTTTTAAAACAATACTGATAATCAACACCTAGCCTATCTAATTCTTTAGTGATTTCTTTACCATTACTGTCATTGCCAATCTGACTAATTATTTTACTCTGAATATCATATTTAGAAAGATGGTAACATACATTTAATGGTGCCCCTCCGATCCTTCTTCCTTCCAAAAGATTATCCCACAATACTTCTCCAAAACAAACAACCCCTTTATTCTCTCTCATAAAGATTTAATAACTTCATGCAAAATAGTAAAACAAAATACTATTTCACTATCTCAAATTTTTCACCTGTGCTATCAAAATTAACTTTTATTCTTCCCGAAGTCGTTAAGCCAGCCCCTGAAATTACTTTACCAGCCTGCTGCTGGGCTATAAATGATATAGATAAGCCATTGGGGCCAAACAGTTTTGCACCAACCCCTCCTTCAACAGTTATCATTTTAACCTGATATATATCAGAAGCATTCTTTTCTCCAGGGATTATAAAATAAGCCTGAGCAGTTTTTCCCTTTGATTTTTGGTTGATGACTCCTGTTGATATTGGGGTGTTTTTCTCTCCTTCTATTTTATAAATCCAACCCCTTTTTAAAGGCTCAGTTTGTCCACTCGCCACACTTGCCTCCAATGCATTTTCTTTACCAGGCACCGGAAGTATCTGGAGATTAGATTTCTTACCTTCTAATATCAGATTATCTTTATTTACTTGAAATTTAAATTCACTCTGAAACAGAGCCTCATACGAATGCTCCTTTGTATCTTCAGGATCCAGCCAGTCTAACACCAACCATACTCCAGGTTTAATAAATAAAACATCTCTTTGATGACGGATTTTAACCAGAGGATTTGGGTTCTTTTCAGTAATATAACGATATTCAGCATAACCATTTTCGTAAGTAGCACTTAGAAAATCATATTTGGTATTACTTATCCATGTAGCATCATTGGGTTTATTGTTTTCATACAAATTCCTTTGTCCATAACGATACTGGCTTAATCTATCAGGAACGACTGTATTATGCGCCAAAGAAGATTGATAATATTTTCTCCACAAGCTCTTCTTATTATACAAGTAAAATCCAGGATCTATTAAAAATAGCTCTCCATTGGCAAACAGTTCGAAACTCAATTTATCTTCCTGTTGATGGGCAGCACCATAAGGGCCTGCTTTTATTACCATGTAGTTATCATTTTTAGCCCATCCGGAACGCATTACATAATAACCAGCCCAATTTAATGCTACCGAATTATATTGGGGCTTAGTCCCACCTGTTCCACTGCTTCCAAACCAGTTTAAAACTCCATTATCATTTATAGCTCTGGAGATTCCCCTGATTTTTTTACGGATATCCTTACTATCGCCATGCGCCTGTATCATTTCATTGAAAGCTGGAATAGTCCCATCTGGCCTGGAAATCTTAACCAGAAACTCTCCCATACTTTTCAATTTCTCTGTAAATGCTTTAGGAGCAGAAATTCCGGCTGATTGAGATACGGCCATAAATTGTGCAAAGCTGCCCATTACTCCTTGATGATACCTTGGACATAATTCTTTTTCCACTCCGTCTGGATAAACGACATGTTCCATCTGATCTAATCCTCTTTCTAATGCCCATTTGGCCCATTCTGTAGATTTCTTTAGTTCAGGGATTGCTACAGATGCTTTTTGTAATACTTGTGCGTCTACAACGCCCATATTATGGTAGCCCAGATAAGGATATTTTTCCATCCTTAGCAAATGATTGTTTATACCCTGAAGAATGGTTACAAAGTCTTTACTACTTAAAGAAGGTGATTCTATCACCGAAAATAAACCTAAAATAGTCGCGTTAAGCCTGGCCGAAACTGATAACTTACTATAGACGAGCCAGTCTATTTCAACGGGAATACGACTATCTTGTTTTTCATTTAAAGGGACTGGAAACTTTTCTATAAAATCCCGCATCAGATAAACGGCTTCTGAAGCAAAGCGCTCATCATTTGTTTTTCTATAGGCAGAAACAATTTCAGGTAAGACTCTAAATCTAACTGTATTTACAACCCATTCGGGATTCACTTCTTTCCCTTCTTTGACTGTTGGATTGTATAACCAATCAATTCCATTGCTGAAAGTATGCGTAGCACCCTGAAATGAATAAGTCCGCTCCAATAAGCGTTCTGCTTCCTTTTGTTTTACATCAGCAGATCTTAATTCGGATATACTGTATACCTTTTGCGCATAGCTCTTGTGCTTAATGAAATAAGCATGGAGCTCCTTAGCTGCTTTTGTAAAATCTTTCTTTTCGACCGCAGCCTTTACCTTGCCCAAACCGGATATTTTATAATCAAACTGATTATAGAAGTCTTCCAGGTTTAAGGAAAAAACAGGGTAATCATACAAAGGCTTTTCCAGTTTTACCAAAGCATCTGCTTTGGTAAAACTGGAAAACATAATGCTTGTTAGCAATAAGGTTAACAACCTTAAAACATGCTTTCTTTCTATATATTTCATTAAATACAGCTAATTAAGGCTCTACTTTGATTTCAACTTCTTTAACAATCTGCTTACTTGCATATAAATTAGTATTGGCTGCTATAAAAACCACTTTATAAACCCCTTCTTTGGCAAAAGTATAACTGAAGTCATTAACAGTAGGGTTACCATAGCCCTTAATTGCTGTAGCGTAATCCGTCCCCAGGTTAATATCATCTGCTGAGTATGCCGGACTGATTCCCCATTCATCTATAGTTGGTTTTTGAGGCGTTCCATTTGCGGGAGCTATTGGATTAAAAATCATGATTGATGCTGACCATCCATCTGATCGTGAAGTGATAGGGTTATCACGAGAAACCAATTTAAACTTAGTATTTGAGTAAGTACCCAAGTTTGAGCGAACCCCTGAAGCGGTTAGTAAGTCTAACTTAAATGAAGACATTCTCCATCTCGTACTGGCAACCGCTGCCCCAGTTGGTGAGTCAAATTTAAATGCAATATAAAAAGGCTTTCCTGGTAGCTTTAAATCAGAAATATTAACTACTCCAGATTCAAACCAACCTAAATTACTACCCCAGGCACGAGGCTGAGCAATGATAAATCTATTACTGATGTCTTGCCATGTAGCATTATTTACATGATCATATTCATAAACCCCATCAAAGTTTGTAGAGAACATCACCTTAAAAGTTGCTGGAGACGCTGCTGGCAATGAGGGAACAGTAGCCTCCTGATCGTGTGTTTGAAAAGAAAGTGTCACTTCAGTAATATTATCTATCCGTGGCTCTTGTCTGAAACGATAATCACTGCCAGACTCTCCTGAGAAGAAGGATATAGTTCCGGGATCTCCTGAAAATTTAAATTTTACAGGCTCATTAACTTTAACTGTTGCAGACTCTACACTCACATCAAAACTGAGCTCAGGGAGTTCTTCTTTTTTACTGCATGCTCCTAAGATCACCATTAAGAGCAGTACTAAATATGTATATAATTTCATCGAAATGTTTTTAACAAATTATTACCAACCTGGATTTTGTACCAACCCTTGATTTAAACCAATCTCTCTTGCCGGTATTGGCCATACTTCATCTTTTTGACGAACATTTGTAAAATAGCGGCTATGTACTGACCAGGTGCTAGCAGCGCCTGTGACCATATCTTGGGCTTCATTTTGCATGTTCTGATAAAATATACCCCAACGTACCAAGTCGCCCTTTCTTAAATTCTCAAATGCAAGTTCTCTTGTACGTTCATCTTGTATCAATTTTAGAAAATCTTCTTTTGTGCCAATTTCTGCGATAGTAAAATCTGCTTTTGTAGCAGCGATCTGACTGATCACTGCGGTGGCAGCAGCATTTTTACCTCCTGTACCTGTAATGGTAATTGTGGGTGCAGAAGTATAACCAGAGCCCTCATCAGTGATGGTAATATCTGTGATCTTACCGCTAACTACGGTTGCAGTTGCTGCCGCTCCAGTTCCACCGCCACCTGTTATACTTATCGTAGTTGAAGCTGGATAACCTGTACCTTGATTTGTAATCACAATGTTTCTAACCAACTCTGCTTTTAAATTTTTCCCATATCCTCTTCTCCTTACTTTATTCAATGCTTCTACAGCCTCAGGAGTTGGTCCTTCATTGACCATATTATCTGCCTCAGCGAACATCAACAGCACATCAGAAAAACGTAATAGAGGGTAATTCTGGGGAGTATCGTTTTTAGATTTAGGTTTAATCAGCTCATATTCTCTTCTCCATTTTCCACTTAGTCGGCGGTACATATCCGCAACAGTGGCTGGAGGATAAACTTTTGCCCCATTATGCGAGGTCCCATAATAAAAAGGTGCGATAGTCCAATCTCTCCTCATATCATTAGAATATTCTAAAACTACTGATCCAATGGCTTTACTTTCCGAACCATAAAGCATAAAGTGACTGGCTGTAGTTTGTATATAGCCATAAGCATATCCAATCAAATCATTGGTTGCATTATCTGTATGATGTGCCCTGATGCCATTGTTACTTCCTACCCGTTTAGACTCAGAGTATGTACCATCTGCAAATCCCCAGAACTCAACCTCCCAGATACTTTCTTTCAAGTCGTATAAATCCTGAGCATAATTGATGAAAATCTGTTTGTAACTAGGATTTAAAGCATGTACATAACCATCAGAAGGATCAGGATCCATTACCATTTTTGCCCATTTGCGTGCTTCTGCATATTTAGACACATCATTAACAGGATGTCCAGCCATGTGCAGACAAACTCTTGCCAGAATCCCTCTAACAGCCGACTTAGATATTTTACCGCCAAAACCTACTTTACCTGCAGTGCTGACCATAGCTTCCGCTTCGGTCATCTCCTTAATAATAAAATCATAGATTTCTCTTTTAGGAACACGTGGAAAGTTCGTCTCGGCCGGCGAATCGTTTGTTTTTGTTTTCAGAGGAACATCCCCAAAATTTGTCACCAATAAAAAGTAATAATAAGCTCTTAAAAACTTCGCTTCTCCGATTATAGTGTTTCTTTTAGCTTCGTTCATTGCAGGCCTGCTGGCATTCTCTAATAATACATTTGCACGATTAATGCCATCATACATTGCTTGCCAGAATGAAGTGACCAAGGGGTCTGTAGCAGCAGTTTCATATACAGAGACTCCGGTTTTTTCATTTCTTCCATAGAATGCCTGATCAGCATCCAGGCCCATCCGGCCTAACATATTTGAACCATAGGTATTGTTACTACCTAAAATATCGTAAACAGAAATCAATGCTCTATTTAAATGATCTTCTGTAGTATAATAATTCTGTTTAGATAGAAAATCTTTAGGTTCAGTATCAAGAAAACTTTTACAACTACCTAATGTAAAGACTAAAATTAATACAATAGATTTACATATATATTTCATATTCGTTGATTTTTAATATTAAAACGTTACCTGTGCACCAAAAACAAATGTTCTCATACGTGGATATGAGGACCAATCTAACCCCGGTGTAAGGATACTATGACGAACAGATACCTCCGGATCCATTCCTGAATACTTGGTCCATGTGAATAGATTTTGTCCAGATACAGACAAACGCACCGTACTTATCTTTGCTTTTGAGGTCAACTTTTTGGGAAGCGTATAACCCAAAGCAACTGTTTTTAATCTGAGAAAGGAGCCATCTTCAATTAGTCGGGTAGAATATACACCAGCTGGTCCGCCTCCATTAACCCTAAAAATCTTACTTGATGTATTCTCTTCGGTCCACCTGTCCTGATAAGAAGCAAATTGATTCAGTAATATTCTGCTCGACTGATTTCCTTCAAAAAAGGCTTTGTTCACATTCAGAATATCATTACCATACGACCATTGTAAAAATACATTAAGATCAATTCCCTTATAAGCAAAGGTATTTGAAAAACCTCCTGTATGTATTGGTGCAGTTCTTCCAATATTTACGCGGTCATTGCCATTAATTACACCATCACTATTGACGTCACGATACTTGATATCCCCTGGTCTAGGCTTTACAGTAACATCAGGATTATTTGTAGATAAACCAGGTTTTAAAATGTATTTTCCATCAGGTGCAATATCAAAATCCTCATAACCATACACCCCTTCCCAGATCATACCAAAAAAAGTAGCGGCTGATTCTCCAACGCGGGCTATATACGGGAAGTCAGTATATAAATTATCAAAGGCAACAGATGAAAGCATAAACTGCTCATCTTTTGTCAGTGCCAGTATCTTATTCTTGTTAAAACTGATGTTAAAACTACTGGTCCAGCTAAATTTTTTATTTTTAACATTAATAGTTTGCAGAGTAATTTCCAAGCCGTCATTTTGAAGTTTTCCAATATTCTTATATGCGGTTGAAAACCCAGTTACATAAGGAACATTCGCATTTAACAAGAGATCGGAAGTCGTTTTTCTGTATACATCTACTGTTAATTCAATTTTGTTCTTTAGAAACCCTAAATCTATTCCTAAATCTGCTTGTGTTGTCGGTTCCCATTTCAGCTCTTTGTTACCCATGTTAGTCTGCCGGATACCAGGTATAGGAGTTGCATTATTAAAAGAATAAGAACCATCAAAAGGCATCCCTAATGCTGGGTCATAGCTGAAATCACCGACTCTATTGTTACCAGTCACTCCAATGCTTGCTCTTAACTTTGCATCTGAAATGAACTTGATATTTTTCATAAAGGATTCCCTGCTAATTCTCCATGCTAAAGCAGCTGAAGGAAAATATCCCCATTTCTTCAAGAATTTTGAAGAACCATCTGCACGGTATGTTACAGTTGCCAGATATTTACTATCGTAAGAATAATTGACACGGCCAAATACAGATGCCATGGTAGACCAGATATATCTGGAAGAATTTGGGCGTGGAATCCCTTCATTTAATCCCCATACACTCAATTGCTCATTAGGTAAATTCTGGGCACTTAAACCAAAACCTTCTCCGGTTATAGATTGTAAACTGAACCCTCCCATCAGATCGAAACGGTTTTTTTTGTTCAAAACTTTTTTCCAGGTAATGGTATTTTCATTTGAATATACACCACGTTCCAGATAACTCACACCACCATTAACACCTGCTGTATTTCCAGGACGATCGGGAGTACCACGATGTGTTTTAGAGTTATAAAAAATCTTACTCTTGTCCAACACATTATCTATACCTCCTTGTATTTTTATCTCCAGATCCTTTATAAGGTTATACGTAAACCAGGCGTTTGTTCTGAAGTTGGTGGTATAACGCTCTCTCAATTCATTCTCTACAGACAACATTGGATTAATTCTATAATCTGCTGTTTGATCTATGCTGGAATCGTATAAATCTTCCTCAATATCCCAGTCTTCTTCGTCTACCGGACCAATACCTTTAACTGGTCGATAGCCCCATGCAGAATAAAAAAGTGAACTACTGGCCGCACTCGCAGCTCCTGTAGATGAAATCAAACCATAGTTCATATTATGGCTATAATTGACATCAATTCCTGCCCTTAATTTAGAATTTACCGTTTGTATCAAAGCAGCTTTACCCTGATACCGCTTAGACCCTGAATTGATGATACTACCTCCTTGATTAAATATAGAGCCTGATACAGCATAACGAGTTTGTTTTGTACCTCCCCTTAAAGCCAAACTGTGAATATTAGTGCTGCCGTTCTGCAATATTTTATCCTGCCAGTTTACACCCTTAATACCTCTATAACGTTCCAGGTCGGTGACTGTAGCAATCCCATCTACATCAAAAATATCCCTAAAAAATACCTGGGTAGCAATTGAAGGGGATCTTTCCAATTCATATTTAACAAACTCAAAAGGATTCATCATCTCCATCCTCTTATTGGCCTGTGCAATTCCTACTCTACCGCTATAAGAAATTGTTGGCATTCCTTCATTACCTTGCTTGGTTTGAACTACGATAACACCATTTGCACCTCTGGCCCCATAAATTGCTGTTGATGAAGCATCCTTTAACACACTAATAGATTCAACGTCATCCGGATTAAGAGATTTTGCATCAAAGTCTTCAATTGGGAACCCATCAATAACATACAGGGGCGCAGTGCTCTGTGTTAGTGATCCCGCTCCACGTATTACTATATTCATCCCAGCTCCTGGTTGATCTTCATTGGAAGTTACATTTACACCTGCTACTCTTCCTGCCAATGCCTGCTCAAAAGATTGAACTGGTGCATTTGCAATATCTTTTATACTTACAGAACCTACAGCACCGGTAAGATCACCACGTTTAACTGTTCCGTATCCAACAACCAAGACTTCGTCCAAGTCTGTCAGTATCGGTTTTAAAGCAACATTAATGGTGGTCCTGGCACCTACCTTAAAAGATTGGGGAGCATAGCCTAAATAAGAAAACATCAATATGTCTTCAGGATTTGCGGAAATACTATACCTACCATTTTCTCCTGAAACCGCGACTTTGTTTGTAGCTTTAATTTTAATACTTACACCGGATAATGGTTCTTTTGTTTCACTATTGATGATTACTCCTATTATATTTTTAGCGATTGCTTGAATAGCAACCGGATTATTCCTTTCTCGAATCATTACAGCCTTATCTTCTATTTTATAGATGAGTGGCTGATCCCTAAAGCACATATTAAGAATTTGCTCTATCGAGGCACCTCTAATATTTATAGTTACTGGCTTTGTACTTTTTATGAGCTTTAAATCATAGAAGAAGTCATAGCCACTTTGAATCCGGATGGTATTGAACACCTTCTCCATAGATTCATTTTTAACATTCATGGTTATTTTTTGTGCAAAACTGCTCGCACTAACCTGTGAAATCATTATAGTTAAAAAGAAAAAAATCAATCTCATAAACTGTATTAATTTTGTTAAAGCGGAAACAGAACCGTGACGCTTAAATTGAGTGTAAAATTCCATACATTTGATCTGTTGAGTTTTGGTTTAAAATGTTGATTGCTTAATATTTATCCTTATTAATAGGGCAAAAGACTCAATTTATAACCAGTGGTGTTCCTACGCACCTCTGGTTTTTTTTGCCTTTGCCAGAAAATTACTTTGTAACTGTTACCACCCTCCCCTCTACTTTAAAATGAACTTTACCTGTGTATTCCATAATTTTTAGTACGGCATCAATATCTCTGGCTCTTGATATTTTACCAGCAAAAACCAGATCCGAATCCGGTTTAAACTCATATTTAATCTCCACATTGTACCATCTGGAAATCTTATTCATAATACTTTCTAAGTTCTCATTGAATTTAAAATAACCATTCTTCCAGGCCATTACTTCTTCCGTATCGGCAGTTTCATTTATCTGTATTTCATTTCCACCAAACACTACTGACTGTTCTCCGGGTATTAATAATTTTGAATGTTTAGCATTACTAACTTTAACCGAGCCTTCGATTAAGGTTGTTCTGATGACTTTCTCATCAGTATAAGCCATAACGTTAAAATGCGTTCCCAGAACCTCAATAGTTTGTTCTGCACTAAATACCTTAAATGTTTTATTCTTTATTTTAGCAACTTCGAAATAACCTTCCCCCTTCAACTCTACTCTACGCTCATCACCAATGAACTTTACAGGATAGCGTAGTACCGAAGCTGCATTGAGCCATACCTTTGTTCCATCGGGAAGATATACTTGATACTGTCCACCCAAAGGAGTTTCAATCGTATTGTATTCGATATTATTACTGGACTTTACTTCGCCTGCAACTTCGACAATCTTATAGATCAACTGCCCATCAGCTGTTTTTGAAATGCTGATTCCTGATTGTTCAGCGAGCTTTCCTTGTGCTACATCTGAAAGGTTAATCTTACTTCCATCAGCAAGTGTTAATACCGCTTTATCTCCACCTGGTTTAATATCCCGGGCATAGCTGATTTGATCCTTATTGGACGTATTTTTAAAAAAGTAGAACAATAAGCCTGTACTTATGGCCAAAATGATCATGCCAACTGCAGCGACCCTTGGCCATAACCTAATGAAGAAGTGTTTTTTCGAATGAATAGGCAAACTATTCCAGACTTCGTCGAGTTGTTTTTCTCTTTCTACTTCAGAAATCTCAGGTAAAGACATGTTTTGTCTGACATACCAGGTTTCAAGTATTGCTATTTCTTCCTCAGAACAAATACCTGCACAATATTTTTTTAATAATTCTTTAGCCTCTGACTCTTGCATAATAATAGAATGTTTTCCCTATTTATACCAAGACAGTTAGCTACGAGTCTAACAGGTAGGTGAAATGAAAAATAATTTAAAAAAAGAAGAAGAAAAAGATATTCAACTTCACTTTTAGAATTTTAAGGGCATTTGTAATTTGCTTAGAAACAGTCTGTTCAGATATTTCTAATTGTACTGCAATTTCTTTGTGAGTGAGGTAGTCCTTTCGACTTAGCTTAAATACCCTTTGCATTTTTACTGGTAATGCATTGATTTCCTGATCAATCATCTCAGCAAATTCTTTTTCTCTTATTTGCAAGTCAGTAACATAACTGGCCTCATTTATAAATTCCTGAAGAGACTGTATGTACCTGGAGGAAACATTGCGATGGGAAATGATATTAAATGCCTTGTTGCGAACTGCAACATATAAGTAGCCAGAAAGATTTATTGTTTCCGGAAGTTCTTTTCTTTTTGTCCACAATTGAGTAAAAAGCTCTTGAAGTACATCTTTCACTTCTTCAAAATTACCAAGCTTTTTATAAACATGTTGTTGCAAAATTCCTTTGTACCTATTGTAAATCTCAGCAAATGCCTCCCTATCATCATCTCTTAGAAGTGATATTAGTTCAGAATTGCTTAAATTATGGTACTTAGACATTTTAAATTATTTAGTGTCTAATATCTTTTTTATTAAATTTTCATATGCTGTTGCATACCTTAACATTCCCAGATCAGTGGGATGTGACCCGTCAACGGTGCCATCTGTACCTAATCCTATTTCCTGAGTGGATAATTGATAAATATTTTTTACCCCCGCTTTTACAAGCTGTTGATATGCCGCAGCAGAGGTCTGATTGGAAGTCATAATAGTTCTACGAATTGCTGCATCCATTCTATTTTCTGTAAATCCAGCGTGATCGGTAAGGATAATCGGTGTTTGGGGATGCTTTTGCCGCAATGTATTAACTGATGCCAATAATCTTTTATTTACTTCTTCCGGCTTAAACCCACCCAGATTTGGCAGACAGTCTAACACAAATACACTGGCATCAATCTCTGCGATTAAATCAATCAGTTCTTTCTCAAGCTGTCCATTACCTGAAAAGCCCAGATTGATCATAGGAATCCTAAGCTTTCTCTCCAAAATAGCCGTCCACGCCATACCTGGACGTGATGCACATCCTCCCTGGGCTATAGATGTTCCATACACTATTATTGGTCTCTCTTTACGGGGGCCTAAAGGTAAAAAATCAGCATTTTCAGCAACACCAACTTCTAACCAAGATACATTATTATATAAAGGTAGATAAAGGTGGTATTCTCTTCCATCTTTATAATTCTTAGTATCAAGGTCCAAATTGCTAAAAGTATAGGTTATAGTGTCACCAAATTTATACTTCCCATTTGCCCAGGCCCAGCTTCCATCATTATTTGGGGAATATAGATCGACACCACTGACACCTGTAGCAGGGAAGTGAAGCATTGCAAAATTTTTCTTTTCAACTACATATCTAACTACAATTTGTCTTGCCTTTGTTTTAAAGCGAAATTTTAATCCAGCAGAATTCCTGGAAAGACTCCACACCGGCTTTCTTAAGGCATTTTTTGCTCTAAGGGGTATTCTATCATAGAAATTTTCCAATTCTTTATTCCAACCCTGACCTTCTAAAACTGGAAATTCATTTTTAGCAGGGTTCCACCATTTCATTTTTACATTTGATGGTTGAGCAAATACAGGTATGGCAAAAAAACATACGGCAGCAAATGCTAGTATCTTTTGGATTCTCATATTAAGCTTTGAATAGTATTTCCAATTGGTTTCTTCCTTTATCAATTGGGATCAGATGGACAATATGACTAATTAGCACATTGGGTAAAAAATAAGCTGTATCCGGGTTTCGATACAGCTTATAAATAAACAATTGTTATTTGGTATTATTTTTATTCATTTCGGCCTGCATTACTTTTAATTTAGCTTTCTGCTCCTCTGTCAAAATTTTAAAATATTTTACAGCCCTCTCCCCATAAAGTATTTTTAATTTGGCCTTTTTCTCATCTGCACTTAAAGATGCATTTTTATTAACTTCAGTAAGTTGTGGTTGGAATTCTTTAACTAAAGCTACAACTTTTGCCTTTTGATCTGCTGTTGCTCCTATTTCATCCAGTAATTCTGTATCATAATATTTAAGGACAGCCGGCTTCTTCTCCTGTGCGCTTGTAGCAAAGTTCAATGCAAACAACACCATAGTCATTAGTACAATTTTTTTCATGATGAATTATTTAAGGTTTAAATATTTGGTTAAAGCACACATGGATAGCATCGCCGTCGTGTACGTACCCTAAATTATAAAACATATATTTCAAATGCAAATAATAATTATCCAACATCCTCATTCATAAAAAATCTCCCACCTTATAAAATGCTTGTTACAAAAAAAGACACTACTCTCTTAAATAGATGTCAAATTTATCTAAGATAGTAGTGTCTTTCTGAGAAGATCTATAAATATTATTTATTTGCTTTGTTTTTTTCGATCTCCTTTTTCATTTCAATTAATTTAGCTTTCTGCTCTGCATTCAAGATTTGATAATAGATCCGACCTCTATCACCAGAAATAACCTTATACTTAGCGGCTCTTTCTTCAGGAGTTAAATTTGTCTCGGCCTTTAAAGCAGCAAATTTTGGTTCAAATTCCTTTACAAGATCAGCAATTTTTGCTTTTTGATCAGCTGTTGCACCTATTTCATCCAATAATTCTACAGTATAATAAGGAATATTTGTACGTTTTTTTTCCTGAGCATCTGAGGCAAAATTTAATGCGAATAACACTACTGCTGTTAATAAAATTTTTTTCATAATTAATTTTTAAGTTAAAATTTGGTTTATCTACACTTTTATGGGGCCATCAGTCGTGTAGCCATCTCTAAAATATAGAACAAATATGATAAAAGACAATTTAGTTACCTTCTTTATTTTTAGCGACTTCTTTTTTCATCGCATCTAGTTTTGCTTTTTGTTCTGCATTTAAGATTTTAAAATAAAGGCTTCCTCTTTGATACCCAATCTCTTTTATTTTAGCCTTTTTTTCCTCTTCAGTTAAGCTGGCATCTTGTTTTACCGCATCATATTTTGGTTTAAACTCCTTTACTAATTCAGCAACTTTTGCTTTTTGATCAGCCGTTGCTCCTATTTCATCCAATAATTCTACAGTATAGTAAGGAATATTTGTACGTTTCTTTTCCTGAGCATCTGAGGCAAAATTTAATGCGAATAACACTACTGCAGTCAATAAGATTTTTTTCATAATTAATTTTTTAGGTTAAAATTTGGTTTTTCTTGTACACTACAGGGAATCGCTAATTGTGTACGTACCCTAAAATAAAAAACATATATATTAAATCCAAATATTAATCATTTCAATCTTCTTATTTACAATATATATTCTAAAATAAAGGGGACAATACTTTGGCATCATTTACTTTTTCTATATAAACTTTCATAGAAACCTGCAATTTCTACACTCATCCCCTCGGTTAACCTGTTTATTTCATGTGGATATTTTGCAATCAGGTTATCTCTTTTATTGTATAAGCTATAGATTACAGATGCAGACTGTATGTTTTTTTTCACTGCTGGAATATCAGCATATCTATCCAGATCGGGAGCAATAATCATTAAAGGTTTAGGTGCAACCGCTGCTATAATTTCAGCAAAATCGATAGGTACCTGTTCTTGTTTATCTGTAAAAAAGCCTAATCTTGGAATAAAGCCATGTAAATGCGAATAGTTTTTTAAGCTTTCATATTGCTTATTTGAAGTTCGCCAGGGGGAAAATGCAGCAACAACTGCTAGTCCAGCTACACGCCTATCTACAGCGGTTGTCATTAAAGCCACACTACCACCAATTGTATTTCCTAATAAATAAATGCCATTGTGATCAATATAATCAAGGCTCTCCAAAGCATCAATACATCCCTTCACATCATTGATCATTTTGCCCATTTTAGACCACTGCGGAAATCTGGTATAAAAGTTTGTAGCCTCATCTATTCTGGTTCCGAAACCAAACATATCGATAGACAGCACTGCAAAACCTTTTTTCACCATTTCCTGGAAAAGCAATTTATTAGCTTGTCCTCCATTTTTCCCGTACCCTTTGGCATACCCGGTGGAATGAGCGTACTGATGTAAATAAATAACCACTGGAATTTTACCTTTTTCAGTACTTATCTTTCCCGACTTATCTGCCGGGCAATACAATATACCGGCGACATGATCTCCCATAGCAGTATAAGGACCAAGGTAAATTTCTTTAGCACCATTAACTTCAGGTCTCCCAATGGTTTTATCAATCCAGTCGCGTCTTGATGGATCTGCTACACCCACATTCGAAGCCTTAACGCCAGTTGGTTCATTTCCAAGAATCCATTTAAGATTTGCTATTATTTTCTTTCTGTCTTTTGAAAAAGTAACTGTGTCTGAATAACTCACTTTTAACTTAACAGGAGATACACTCATTGCCTCTTTCTGATAAGCTGGGTGTTGTTTTTGCCAGTCGGCATAACTATAAGTATAATACAACTGATTATTCCAGGTAAGGCTACTACGTTTAAACTGAATATCAAGAAAGTCTATTGTTTTTTCGACATCTCTTGCAGCTACAGCATGCTCGCCCATTCGGGTTAATACACCTATATTATTTGGAGCATTTAAAAAATCATATACTTTTTTTACTGAATAATAATTCTGTTCATTAGACCAGGGATTAAGACCCCTTTCTACTATAGAGTAATGATAAAGCAGTCCCCTCGGTGCAATTAAAGCTCCGAGCAGGTTCTGATCTACAGGCAATTTATCTTCCCTTCCTGAAAAAAAACGTAAACGTGGATGAAACCAATGTCCATTTAATGCAGTTACATAATCCAATGTTTCACTAACATATTGAGGATCACTAAAGCGCCACGGTGCGTCGCCTCCTGTACTTGAGCTATTAGATATTGCGGCCGCAATTCTTTCATCAAATGCAGCTGCCCACAACGACTGTTTTCCATTCCGCGAATGTCCTGAAACTGCAATCTGATTTCTATTAACCTCTTTTCTTGTCAGCAGATAATCAACAACCCTTGAAGCTCCCCAAGCTCTTCTCATCAACATACTAAAATCATAATCAGGATAAAGTGCCTGATAAGCTTCAGTATCATCCTTGGAATCAGCTGCAGCATACACACAGGCAATATATCCCCTTCTGACTGCGAGTTGTGCCCATCCCCTATGGGTCCATTGTGTCATATAGACCGGCAAAACACCTTTTGTTTTAGGGATCATCAATTCTATATTCATGACAGCTTTGTCCTGAGGTCCGAATTTAAGTCTTATCAATTGTATTAAGGTCTCACCTTCTGTCCGCTCTGAAAGTATTTCTGCTTTTACAGTTTTTGGAGCAGGAGGAAATTGTCCAGATATCCAATACTTATATTCCTTTTTGATCCATTTTCTTTTTTCTTCCCATTCTTCCTTTGTTTTGATCTCCACTTCTTTGCCATTCTTGTACTGGATTAGTGGATCAGGCAACATTGGAGAAGAAACCATTTTAGAAAAATCCGGAGGTAATTCCTTTGTTCTTGTCAACCATTCCTGCCATGTACTGTCTTTTAAATTAACTCGTCTTGTATTCTCCTTAAAACGTTGAGGGAGATTAATATCTAGAATATCTTTCAGATATTGATGCTGTCTTTCCAGTCCACTCTGCGCTAAAATATTTCCTGACATACAAAAAACAACGCAAAAAAATAATCCAATAGCTTTGATCATACAGTTTAGATTTGGTTAGCGACCTCAAATCAGGTCAGCTTAAATAGGTCGCGACTAGTTTTGGGTACGTACCCGAAATTATTAAAAAAACTGATCGTATCAAAATAATTAATTTTACAGCAACAAATTATCCGCAAAAAAGCTCAATTACAATCACTTGCAATTGAGCTGTATTTACAGCACTTCTATTATTTTTTTTTAAGGTTTAGAAGTATAGAAAATTAACTCTTAGACATTTGGAGTCCCTGTTCTACTAAAATGGATTTAGGAAACAAGATGTTATTTTCGAGGTGTACATGTTTATGCAGATCATTCTCATATTCGTCTAACTTTTTATAAAGTATAGTGTAAGAATTACAGGCATCTGCCGGTAAAGTGAAATTACCTGTAATTTCACGAATTGTCTGCAATGCTTCCCCAGCTTCTTCATGCTCCGACTCCATCATTCGTATTGGATTAGAAACTTTTCCAAAAGCGCTTTCAGGTACACTTCCACCATTATGCTGAACAACTGAAAGTTCCTTTATAAATGGGAAAAGCATTTTTTCTTCTTTATTCAGATGAGAGATCAGCTCCATTGCTACTTGTGTAAAGATTTGTGCTACTCTAACGAGTTCAGGGTGTTGATTACCATGAACTTTTGCCACTTTATTGGCTAGTTCTATTATAAACTGAGTATTATCTTTTACATACTGGTGATGGGTATTGATGATATAATCTGTCAAAAAGCCAATATCCCATTTTTGATAATCATTCCCAATAGTGTCTACCTCATCCGTTACTTTTTCAAGTGCATTATTAAGTTCTGCTGCATCTATCCCTTTACTTTCACAAACTTCAGTGATGGTCTTTTTACCACCACAACAAAAGTCGATGCCAAAATCTTTAAAGACCTGAGCTTTTCTATAGTCTCTGGTTACGATTTCACCAATAGTTTCTTCTTTGATATTTACTAAATTATCCATTGCTAATTATTTTAATGACAATTGATCTGTTAATTAACATCAAAGTTATTGGACTGTAAATCTATTTTTTATGACTGTGATCATAAAGAAAAAGAATTATAGAGAAGACCTTTATCTATTAGATTATCTGTAAACTTTGCGATTATTTATAGACAATTCGCCTTTCTTTTCTAATGCTTTTATAGCACGAATAACGGTTTCAACCCTTAGTCCCGTTAGATCAGCTATCTGTTGTCTGGTGATTTCCACTTTATATTTAGCACTAACAGGTGTTTTACTGATTTTAGTTTTAAAATAATCGATAAGCTTTAAAATACGATGTTCAGGTTCCTGAGAAGAAATTTCTGATGCCATTATAGATTTATAATAAAGTCTACGGGCCAGGTTAGTGGTCATACTTAAATGAATATACGGATTAGCCATTAGTAAATCCATAAATTTATCTCTTGACAAAAGATAAACCTTTGAACTTACAATGGCTTCTGCATTTGCGGGGTAAGTATCTTTCAGAAAAAGAGGTGGTTCACCAAAACTGTCTCCTGTTGTAAAAAAACCTTGAACAAACTCCTTTCCTTCATCATTAAAGTTGTTCATTTTCACTTCACCACTGAGAATCTGGAAGTAATAACGTGGTGTATCACCTTGATTAAATAAGATTTCCCCTTTGTCAAAGCTAACAATTCTGGCACCAAACTGAATCAAAAGGCTTTCATCAACCATATCAGTTAATATAGTGTTTTTTAATGACCTCCTCTTACAGATTTTTCAAGGCTAACAGCTTTAAACTTCTTTAAACAGAACAATCCGAACCAGGCTACATAAACATAGCATACGGCTGGCAAAAGGAATGAATACTGGATACCAACAGCATCAGCTATGCTACCTTGTACTAATGGAATTACTGCACCACCCAATATAGCCATAACCAACAATGAAGAGCCCTGACTCTTATACTCGCCTAATCCGAAGATAGAAAGTGTGAAAATATTAGACCACATAATTGAATTGAACAAGCCAATACCTAACAGGCACCACATTGCAAGGGCTCCGCCAGTAAATACAGTCACAAGTAATAACACGATACTGATTGATGCAAATACAGATAACATTAATGCAGGAGTAGATTTACCAATACTAAAACCTACAAGGTTAATCACAATAAATATGATAAACCATTGCATTTGTTCAAAATTAAGGTCTACAATAGCATAAAGCAGTCCGAATAAACCGACACACACCAACACCATGTACAACATTTTTTTGCCATTTCTCAGTACATCATTCATACTGATTGCTCCAAGGAATCTACCGATCATTGCACCTCCCCAATATAAGGACAGGTAATTTTTGGCTACTGTTTCTTTTAAACCCATCACATCCCCATGCTCCAGGAAGCTGATCATAAAGCTTCCTATAGTAACTTCTGCACCTACATAAAAGAAGATTGCGAATATCCCTCCTTTAAGCTGTGGAAAGCGCAATGCACCAAGCCCATCCATTTCTGAATCTTCATTCTTAAAATCAGGCAATTTCACTTTATAAATGAAAAGGGTAAGCAACAAAAAGATACCTGCAAATATCAGATATGGCATTTTTGTAGCCTGAGCCGATAAATGTCCATTTGAGGCGAAGAAGTGGAAGATAAGGTAACCTCCAAGAATAGGAGCGATGGTAGTTCCGAATGAGTTAAAAGCTTGTACCAGATTCAACCTCCCAGATGCTGTACTTTCTTTTCCCAATAGAGAAACATATGGATTCGCTGAGATCTGTAATAGCGTAAATCCAAGTCCCAGGATAAAAAAGGCAGCGAGGAACAATCCATAAACAGACATTGTAGCTGCTGGGTAGAACATCAGACAACCTAAGGCTGAGATGATCAGTCCGAGCAACAAACCGTTCTTATAACCGATTTTATTAATCGGATCTCCTTTAAAATAAGATATGAGGAAATAGATCAATGAACCAATAAAATAGGCACTGAAAAAGCAAAATTGCACCAACATTGCTTCCAGGTAATTCAATACAAACAATTCCTTTAAATGTGGGATCAGGATATCATTCATGCAGGTTATAAAGCCCCACATAAAGAAAAGGAAAGTTAAGGAAATGAGAGGTGTAGTATAGCTTGTTTCTGGGCGTAAATTTTCTTTCTTTGCTATCTGCATCGTTTTATATTTTAATCAGGATTTAAGAATTCAATGGTTTTCCATTAAAATTCACAGCGTGAAGATAGTAATTAATTGCAACAGGGATGCCTATTAGGACATCCCTGCCCACCAGAGAGGAGTCAGAACTTCATCAAGACCATTTAAAGCACCAACTGCTTGTCCATAACCAGCTGGATTATTATTCCTTGCCATGGTGTTTGAGCAATAAATTTCTGAGTAATGATCTTGGTTAAAAGATCATTCTTCGGATAACTTAAAGTTACAGTACCAGGTGTTCCTGTCATTCCATCTTCAAACTTCATGACACGCGATGTAGGTTCAGGAGTATGTGTCCAGCTCACTGAAGTACCTACTCTATTGTAATCTTGTGAAGTCAGATACGAGCCCAATGAGACTTTCCAATATTCAAAACTCTTTGTAATTCCAGTTTCATAAGCTACCTGTGCTGTTACAGGAGAAGTCCAGCTACGCACAGCCCCCTCTGCAAGCAGGAAATAGGTTTCCCAAGCACCAAAGAAAAGACGTTTTGAGTACTTGTTCTAAACTGATTATTAATACGCGGCATTGTACCTCCATAATTAACCAATTCATTCATTGGATCTTTACTGCCCCATGCCCCATCCGTTTTGGCATTCCATGTATATTTTGCATCAACAGCTTTTACTGTTCCACCAGTAGAATTTTTTAAATTCCGTGTAGTAAGGATATCATAATCTCCATTCTGTTTCGGATAATTGATATTAGTTATATCTCCTGGTATGCTGAATCTACTTCAGATAACCTCATTGCATATCTTAAACGCATAGAATTAGCATACTTTCTCCATTTTGCAAAATCATACTCATAAGCAGGATCAAGTTTTTTCAACGCGTCAGATCTGGTAACTGAAACATACAGCTTAGATGCAGCATCTGTTAATTCAGCTAAAATGTAATAGTACACAGTTTTAACATCCGTAAAATCAGGATTCACTCCCTGAAAACCTTTAATAGGAATAGAGCCGAAGTTATCAGACATCTCACTCAACAAGTATGCCCTCCAGATCCTTGCTACCTGAATCATGTTATTTATATGTGGTTCAGGTTTTCCACCTGCAATCCGCTCTTCCCCCACCTGAGTATCTCCGGGAAGTACCAATTCAAGTGACTTAACTGGATAAACAATATTTCCGGCAAGATCATAGATAGCTAGTCGAGTAGTAAATTGATCCATTGCTACAACAAGCTTAATAATTTAAAACAATACTTTTCAAATCTTTTTAAATAATTTATTAAGTATTAAAAAGTTTATAAAGAATTAGAGTAGAATGAAAAAATAAAAATGTCCATTTGCAAGGCAAACGGACATATAAAGTCATTCAGTTAAAGAAATTTAAAGCAGAAAATAATTATTGTAAAAACAGTTACTCGAAGACAACCGTTTTGTTTTTATAAACAAAGACCCGATCATTAAACACCAATCGCAATGCTTTGGCAAGCACAGCTGTTTCAATTTCCTTTCCTGATTTCACCATATCAGCAGCTGTATAAGAGTGATTTACAGGAATAATCTGCTGCGCGATAATTGGCCCTTCATCCAAATCATCTGTTACAAAGTGGGCTGTTGCCCCAATGAGTTTCACTCCTCTTTCAAATGCTTGCTTATAGGGACTGGCACCTGCAAATGCGGGTAAAAATGAATGGTGAATATTTATGATTCTGTTAGAAAAGTTCTTTACAAAAGCCGGAGATAAAATCCTCATAAATTTAGCGAGAACAACATAATCAGGATTATAAGAATTAATTTTGCGGATGATTTCCTGCTCAGACACTTCTTTATCATCATGATAAGGAATCAAAAAGAACGGGATATCAAATCGATCGCAAATCTGTTGCAGGATCGAATGGTTACCAATTACACAAAGTACAGTTGCACCAAGTGTTCCAAAGTTATTGCGCACCAATATATCTGCCAGACAATGGTATTCTTTTGTAACCATTACCACGATCTTCTTATCAGGAACCGGATTAACATGTATAATTGCCCCCTCTGGTAAGATCTGTTCCATCTGTTCTTTCAACTCCAACTCTTTTGCTGTCCCATCCACTTCCAGACGCATAAAGAAACTGCTTTCCACTTTATCCACATGCTCACGCATGGAAATAATGTTCAATTGTGCTTTTGATAAGATTCTTGAAATATCGGCGACCAGACCAACACGGTCTTTACATTGAATGATAACGATCATAACTGCTTCCTATTCAAAATAGTTCAGGGTTTGAAAACCTCCTTCTTTCAGGTATTCATCCTTCTTCATTAGGTGTAAATCTGACTGAATCATATCCTGAACCAATAATGGAAGATCATATTTTGGTTTCCAGCCTAATTTTGTTTTAGCTTTTGTAGGATCACCCAACAATAAGTCTACTTCTGTAGGGCGGAAATACTTTTCATCAACCTGTACTACTACAGTTCCAGGTTTCAGGTAAGTATCGTTAAGACCAAGCCTGGCAACCATTTCCTGATCTACATCGATGATAACACCACGCTCATGCTCATCTTTTCCACTAAACTCAACTTCAATTCCCAATTCTGCGAAACTCATTTTCACAAAGTCCCTTACTGTTGTGGTTACACCTGTTGCAATTACATAATCTTCGGCTTGTTCCTGCTGTAGAATTAACCACATTGCTTCGATGTAGTCTTTAGCATGTCCCCAATCTCTTTGTGCAGAAAGGTTACCTAAATATAGACAGTTTTGCAATCCAAGCGCTATTTTACAAGCTGCTCGTGTAATTTTACGGGTTACGAATGTTTCTCCTCTAAGCGGACTTTCGTGGTTAAACAATATTCCGTTACAAGCATACATTTTATAAGCCTCTCTATAGTTAACAGTAATCCAGTAAGCATACATTTTAGCTGCAGCATAAGGAGAACGGGGATAGAAAGGAGTTGTTTCACTTTGTGGAACAGCTTGTACCAACCCATACAATTCTGAAGTTGAAGCCTGATAGATTTTAGTCTTTTTCTCCATTCCCAATATGCGGATGGCTTCCAACAGCCTTAAAGTACCAATACCATCTGCATTTGCAGTGTATTCTGGCATTTCGAAACTTACATGCACGTGGCTCATTGCCGCAAGGTTATAAATCTCGTCGGGCTGAGTTTCCTGGATAATGCGGATTAGATTGGTTGAATCAGTAAGATCTCCATAGTGTAATTTGAAGTTGACACCATTTTCATGCTGATCTTGATACAAATGATCTATCCTATCAGTATTGAATGATGAAGCTCTTCTTTTTAAACCATGTACAAAATATCCTTTTTTAAGTAAAAACTCTGCTAAATATGCCCCATCTTGTCCTGTAACACCTGTTATTAAAGCTACCTTCATCAATATTATATTTTTAAATTGTTGCCGTAAACATACGGAATTATTTATTTTTTCTAGAGCCGTGCATCAGCAAACCTGCGATCTATAAATGATTTAGTATCAAAGATAATCGCGCCCCTTTCTTTATACTTTGCATAATTCAAATTCAAGAATTCATCATGTGCTACAGCGATGATAATTGCCTTGTAATCGATATCTTCAAGAGTCTCCTCTAAAGTAATACCATACTCTTCTTTAACCTCACTAGCTATAGCCCATGGATCATAAACATCTACATCCATCCCATATTGGCGAAGTTCTTTATATATATCTACAACCTTTGTATTTCTTATATCTGGACAGTTTTCCTTAAAAGCTACTCCTAATATCAATGCTTTCTGGTCTTTAATCATAGAGCCCTTTGCAATTAACATTTTTATTACCTTGCTAGCAACAAAAATACCCATATTTTCATTTACTATCCTTCCAGATAAGATGACCTGTGGAGAATAGCCTAATGCATTAGATTTATGAGCCAGATAATAAGGATCAACACCAATACAATGCCCTCCTACTAATCCCGGTTTATATTTTAAAAAGTTCCATTTAGTTCCGGCAGCAGCAATTACATCTGAAGTGTCGATTTCCATTTTATCGAAAATCAAAGCCAACTCATTTACAAAAGAAATGTTTACATCTCGTTGCGCATTTTCTATTGCTTTTGATGCCTCTGCAACTTTTATGCTAGGCGCTTTATGTGTTCCAGCTGTGATGATACTAGAATATAGGGCATCAATCCAATCTGCCACTTCAGGTGTTGAGCCAGAAGTAACCTTCATGATTTTTGTTAATGTATTTACTTTATCCCCAGGATTGATCCTTTCTGGAGAGTATCCACAGTAAAAATCTTCATTATACTTTAATCCTGAGTATTTCTCTAAAACAGGCACACAATCTTCTTCGGTACAACCTGGATATACGGTTGATTCATATATTACAATATCACCTTTCGATAAGAATGGTGCAATCATTTTTGTTGCACCCAAAAGTGGTCTCAGATCAGGTGCTTTAAACTCGTCTATTGGCGTTGGGACCGTTACAATAAAAACGTTACAATCTTTTAAAGATTCTATCTCAGCGGAAAGCGCAAGTCCCTTGCCGAGTACGCCCTGTAGAGCATTTAAGTCAGCTTCCTTTGTGATGTCCTCATTTTTAGAAAGTTCATTTATTCTTGTTTCATTGATATCAAAACCAAGAACCTGATATTGTTTAGCAAATTCGATAGCTAATGGTAATCCGACGTAACCTAAACCGATGATTGCAATGTGTGGCTTTTTTGCTGCTGACATGGCTGCAAACTTACGAAATAATTTAATTCGGTACAGGTGGCTTTTTATGACAAAAAAAATGCCTTTGAGGAAGTCTCAAAGGCATTTATCATTATACATTTGTTTAACTATTCTAATAGAATATCAATCTGGGCAGCGAGTTTATGTTCTAACTCTGCCCCTTCAAAACCTATTGTCCTGAATTGCATCAGTCCTTTTTGATCAATCAGGGCTATTGTAGGGATTAGTGTGAAACCGACTTTCTCTCCTATATCAGGATCATTGTTAAAGTAAAGTGGAAAAGTATATTGAGGGTTTTTAGCTCCCCAGGCAATGGCATCTTTAATGGTATTTCGCGCACCACTGTTCACAACCATAAACATTACTTTTGGATTATTTTTATACTTGTCATATACTTTTTGCAAATAAGGCATTTCCTGCATACAAGGCACACACCAGGTGGCCCAGAAATCAAGAATAACGATTTTACCTTTCATCATTTCTGCTGTCACTGCTTTCCCTTTTAGATCGGTTAACTGATTTAACACAGGCCCGGGCTTATGCATGAGTTGTTTTTTAAGAGAAACTTTAAGCTGAGCCATTTTCAACTCTTCCAGCTTTTTAACTCTTTTATTAAATTCGGCCTCAGAAGGGTTGAATTTTAAAAAGTTAGTTTTGGCTGATTTTAGTGCTGCAGTGTCAGAAGGATTTTGCAGCAAGACTTTCCAATCAGCCTCAAAAGCTTTATCAGGCATCCCTGCCAGTTCATAAAGTAAAGCAACATTCATCAATATCTCTTGATTCTCAGCTGTATTTTCTGCTTTAACTGCGTAATTTAATGCCTGCTCTTTTTTACCCTTAAAAAAATTATTGAGCCCCATAATTGCATATAATTCTGCTTTTGCTTCTTTAACCGCTTTCATCTTTGCACTATCGGCCACATACGGCAAAATGTAGCCATATTCAGGGAAATACCTAATAACACCTACTGGCCAATGATCTACAATTTTTAAAGAAGCATTAGCATAAGCCAATGCTGTATCAGGAGACATTCTTTGTTTCGTTAACGTTGCGGCAATATTTTTGAGTATTTCCGGAGTATAAGGACTTTCTTTACCCAGACTTTTACGGGCGTGAAAAATTGCTTTTGCTTCATTTTTCTTTTCCGCATAATGTTCAAATAAAATCCTGTGTATATCGGTTGAGTTTTCGCCAGTTTCCTTGTCTTCTTTTAATAATGCTTCAAGCTGCGCTACTTTCTTGACTTCATCCTTTTCTTTAGAAATAGCCGAGATCTGATAGTCTTTAGCCAAATCAGATTTTGGGAAGCGTTTAGAAACAACCTTGCGGATTGAATCAACTCTTGAATTTTCTCCAATTATTAAGTACCCCATAGTTACTTTGTTGAGGTTTCCTCCGAACGTCGGGTTTTCTTCAAATTTTGCAGCTATGATTTTACGGGCTTCAACTCTGTGTTTTAGCTTTTCTTCAGGTGTTTTTGCCATTGTCATGAGTACACTTTGCACCCTTACTTTTGCCTCATAATTGTCGGGATAATTAGCCAGTTCTTTTTTCAGGAGTGTCAATTGCAGTCCAGGTATTTTAGGCGATTTGGGCATCTGAGCTCCTAAACTATAGGACTCATGTAAAAAGCCATCCCTAACCCGCTTGTTACCATCATAAACCGCTAAAGAATAATGCTGGTCCGCTGCTGGCTTCTGGATAATTTCCCCACTTTGAAGATAGAAAGAAGCAAATGTTGCATAACGCTGTAAAACAAAAGAAGCAACCCAATCATTTCCCTGTTTTGTCATAGGCAATTTCCAGGGTTGATCATAAAAAGTTGAATAGGTAAAATTAATGATTACACTTTTAGCATCCTTTCCTATCATCGCGCCGGCAGCATCAGGATGATAAGTTATGGTGACCTTTTCTCCACGTTGTGGGTGTTCTGGGGTAATTTGCAGCACCTGGGCTTTTACTTGCATAAATGCAAGTAAAAGCAGGCAGCTGAAAGCTATATTTTTAAACATCTGTTCTAAGTTAATTGTAGCCTGGATTTGGAGTTAAACTACTATTGGTTTTTCTGGCTTCTGATGGTATTGGCATCAAAATAGCAGTAGATTTCCAAGAAGGTTTAGTTAATGACAACACATCATCAGCACGCGTTTTTGTTAGATCTCCTGTTACACTTTTCCATCTTTTAAGGTCATACCAACGATGTCCCCATTCTGTAAATAACTCCACTCTACGCTCTTGCTCAACTTTAAGCATTCCTGCAGGAATGGTTGTAAACGAAGGAAGTGGGGTGATAAAACCAGCACGGCTTCTTATCACATCCAAATCATCTTTACCCAGGCCGAATTTACTTTGCTGAATTCTTGCTTCTGCACGAATCAGGTAAGCTTCGGCATATCTCATCACCATAGAATATTCAGTTACACCACCTGTAGTGGTCCGTATTTTATATTTATAAGGGTAAGTATGAGTTAATGGTGGAGTAGCTGTAGTTGTGTAAGCTCCTGTCCAATATGCTTTACGTAGATCCCCAGGTTCGAATGCATCAACCAAGCCTCCAGCACCTTTTGTTAAACGATAATAAGCTACTGGAGCTGTCATACTAGCAGGAGTCATTGTAAAACCTTCCCAGGTATTTCTACCTCCCCCAGTATTTACAACCTGCAATTGCCAAATTGCTTCTCGACTATTGGCCAAAAATGATTTATTCATATCTGCTCCCTGTAGCAATTGATAATTGGGATTATTGATCACCTCAGATGCTTCTATCTCTGCTTGCACATTGTTACCAGTATACAAATAGGCACGTGCAAGTAATAAAGTAGCGGCTCCTTTAGTTGGTCTTGTTCTTTCTCCATTTACTGGATAATTGATATCTAGTAAACTCTTAGCATCAATCAGATCTGCAATAATCGCTTTGTAAACATCTGCTGCAGGTGTCCTAGGCAAATTTGTGTTTTTCAATACATCAGTATCCAAAATTAGTGGAACATCACCAAAAGTATTTACAAGATAGAAATGGAAGAATGCTCGCATAAACTTGGCTTCGCCCAGCAATTGATTCTTCACTTCGGGGCTGAGCGTCCTCGATGCAGTTACTCCCTCAATAACAGCATTTGCTCTATAATTATAAGTATAAGGTTCGGACCATAGCTGATCAACAAAACGATTAGTTGGCAACACATTATTATTTTTAAACTCTTCAAACTCGGCAGTTGAAGTTAGGGCATATGTAAACTCATCTGAACACATCCCTCCCATAAACATGGTAATTAAATTAGCATAGAAATAGTTATAAGAGTTCATGTCAGAATAAATACCTACCATTGCTGAAATAGCAGTTTTATCATTAACAAATAAGCTTTCTGATGAAAGTTCTGTCCTAGGCGGATCGATTTCCACATAATTTTTGCAAGACAAGGTTAGACTTAGTAAAGTAACCAGGACTATATATATGTTTGATTTCATTTTTTTAGAATTAAAATATTAAAAAGATAACTGTAACCCCGCAGTGTAAACTGTTAAAGGAGGCATAACCAAGCCTTTTGTTTCCGGATCAAAACCATCATAATTAGTTATTGTAAATAGATTCTGTCCCTGAGCAAAAATTTGCAGATTCCCTACATTCAATCGCTTAGCAAGCGACTGCAGATTGTAACGCAATGCCAAATTTTTTAATCGTATATAAGAAGCATCCTTCCAATTGGCACTTGATAATCTCCATTGACTATAAGAGGTATAAGCATCACTACTAGCGCTTGCTGTCGCTTTTGGAATTTCGGTATACTTGTTTTCGGGCGTCCACCTATTAAGTGCACTTATATCCTTATTCACCGCAAATCCATAAGGTGATGATAGATAGCCATAGTTTAATGTAGGCCCTTCTTGCTTTACAAATTGAAAAAAGAAATCAAGACTCCAATTTTTGTAGCTAATGGTATTTGAAATCCCTCCGTAAAATTTAGGGGTAGTGGTTCCAAGGAAAGTAAAGTCACTAATATCATCAATATCCTCATCACCATTCAAATCTTTAATTTTTGCCAATCCTGTCTCCGGATCAATTCCTTCAGAGATATAACCCGTAGTAACATTAATAGGCTGACCTATAAAGTATTGACTAGAAAATGATGTTAATTCTAATCCTGGATATTTTAGAAGTTTATTTTTAGCAAATGTGATGTTAAATGAAGTATTCCATTTAAAATCCTTATTATTAATATTAACCGTATTCAATTCTAATTCGAAGCCTTTATTTTCCAACTCAGCAGGCAAATTAGAGGTATATTCCGGGAATCCAGATTGAGAAGAAAGAGGGTATCGTATCAACATATTACCTGATTTATTACGATAATATGCAACTGTCATTAAAATTCTATCCTTTAAAACACCCAATTCTAATCCTACTTCAAACTTACGGGTTACTTCCCAATGATATGTAGGGATTGAAAAGCGGCTAGGACTAAGTGTTGGATAGCCCGCATAAGGGAAGCTTGAAGGTTCCCAACCATCATAGTACTCATAATCTCCAATCTGATCATTTCCAACAGTACCATAACTAGCCCTTAATTTACCGTAACTCAAAAAACCAATATTATCTTTAATGAATGATTCATTAGCAAATAACCATGCTGCTCCAACAGCTCCAAAAGTTCCAAATCTATAATCTGGGCCAAAGCGAGAAGATCCATCAGTTCTGAAGGTTCCGTTAACAATATATTTTTCATCCAGATTATAAGTAGCACGTCCAAATACAGAGATATACTTATAGTTGCTATAATTGTAACCTCTGGAGATTAGTTCTTCGGCAGCATTAGGATTTTTTAACTGCTCATCACTAGGATAGTTTGAGCCCAACAGATTAGATCCCTCTTTAGTACTAGATTGAAAGGTTCCACCCAATAATACATTTAATGTCCCCTTTCCAATCTTACGAACATAATCCAACTGAGGTTCAACAATATAGGAATTGAGTTCACTATTTCCATAATAGGCTTCGCTATTTGTATAATTTATAGGATTGGAAGAGATTTCAGGAATACTTTGCGTCTGTTTTAAAGTCATTCTGTTATAGCCTAAACTTACCTGAGCACTTAAACCATCAAGAATCTTATATTTAGCCAATACATTTCCAAACATATTATTGGTCTGTGACTCATAATCCCTTTCAAAAAGTGCTATTGGATTCTGCGCCGTGCTAAACCAAAAATATTTTCCATCAGGCTGATAAATCGGGAAATTAGGTGAAAGATTATAATATTGAGTCAGATCGGTCACAAAGGATTTATTCATATCTGCTGTATATTTTAACGAAGCGCTCAAATCAAACTTCTTATCTGCAGATTTATGATTCATTCCCATATTAATGGCACCACGTTGGTAATTCTGATCACCCGGAGTTACATTCCCTTCACGACGGTAGGTTCCACTAACCAAAAAATTAGTTAATTCAGATCCACCTGACAAAGAAAGCTGTGCTTCTGTAAATTTAGCTGTACGCCCCATTAGTTTATCCTGCCAATTGTTATCAAGATTCTGATCCCAGGCTTTCAAATCAGGTATCGTTTCATCAGCAACTGAGCCACCGTCATTTGCAAGTGCTTCTTTACGCAAAGCCAGATATTGCTGAGTATTCAGCATTTCAACCTGGTGGCTCACAAAAGCAGCGCCACTAGAGACCTTCGCATCAACAGCTGTTTTACCACTTTTAGCTTTTTTTGTAGTGATCAGGATAACTCCATTTGCCCCTCTTGATCCATAAATCGCTGTAGCATCTGCATCCTTCAAGATATCTATCCTTTCTATATCAGCAGGGTTAATACTATTTAAAGGGCTGTTATTACCATTTGCTCCCCTAAACTGATCTATTGATTCAGAGATAAAAGGAATTCCATCGACAATATATAGAGGATCATTTCCTCCAAGAATTGAATTTGTACCTCTTAAACGTACATTATATGACGACCCCGGTAAACCAGTAGTTCCTGAAATATCCAAACCTGCCACCCGGCCTTGTAATGCTGCAATCGGATTAGAAATTGGCTGATTCGCAATATCCTTTGCTGTAATTGAGGATACTGAGCCTGTATTTAATCTTTTAGTCGTTGTTCCATAGCCAATAACCACAACATCATCCAATGTACCTATATCTGGCTTTAATGAAATGTTAATAACACGCCCACTTTTTACAGATGCTTCAGTTGTAACGTAACCGATATAAGAGAAAACTAGCATATCATTTTCATTAGATACCTGGATATTGAACTTACCCTCATTATTTGTTGTAACCCCTTTAGTTGTTCCCTTTATTTTTACAGATACCCCTGGCATAGGTAGTCTATTTTCGTCAGTTACCACTCCAGTGATATATAAATCCTGATTTGTGGTATATTGTGACTCCTTTGTTTCCTTGAAAATAATAATGCTGTTATTAAGTTGCTTAAAACTCAGACCTGTCCCCTTCAGCAGCTCCTCCAGCGTACTTTTTACAGAACGGTTATCTCCGCTAATGTTTAGACTTTTAAATTTAGCAATCAGCTCATTTCTATAAGCAAACCTAAAATCTGTTTGCTTTTCAATCTGAGAAAAAGCAGAGCGAAGTGTTCCATTGTTGATATCAACAGAGACATTCACATCGGAAAGTGTCTGAGCGGAACCCGGCGATGCGGTTAAGCTGCTAACTGTAAATAAGGTGATCAATAAGAGGATCGCATTCACTTTCATAAAAAACTTTAATTTTTTAATATTAAAAGGAGCGTAAAATGCCGGAACACACCGGCTTGCAAAACGAGTAGAATTGTAATACATTGCGTTGGTTTTAGTTTGAACTGATAGGAAAATTTAAGACCACTTGCAAACTCCGGTTGCAGCCGGGGTTTGCTTTTAATAGTCTGAAGCATGAATGCTTTTATGGTGATGCTTTGTTCTTCATTTATGGTTGTTTAGTTTAGTTTATTGATTAACATCCCGGACCATCAATAGTGACCAGATTATCTTTTAAAGTCAGCGTTGAACCTGTAATATCTCCTACTACACTCAGTACCTGATTGATATCATTTCGGTTCAGAAAAGCTGCTGTAAATCTGCAGTTTTTAACTTTTTCATTCTTGAACTGGATTTTTACGCCATAACGCTCTGCTATCATTTGTGCAGCACTTTCCATACTCACATCATCCATAATCAGGTCATGTTTTTTCCATTCCACTACGGTCTCCGCTTTCACATTTATTTTTGTAGGTTCCGGAAGTTTAATATTCCATGCCAATTGTTGATCTGGCGTTAATACAGCAAGGACCTTCTTTTCGTCTTCAACTTTAACTTTACCTCTGGTTACTGTTACAGTTACTGATTCATTAACATGATATGCATTGATGTTGAAGGCTGTACCAAGTACCGTAGTTTTTATTTTACCTGTATAAATAACAAAAGGATGTTTTGCATCATGCTTAATGTCAAAATAAGCCTCTCCAGTCAAACGGACTTCTCTAAGTGCTTTTCCGCCAAAAGATTCCGGATACTCCAAATAACTATCTACATTTAATTGAACTGAACTACCATCAGGTAATTTCACCCATTTATGAGTGGTGTCTTTTGGTTCTACAGATTTTCCCTTTCTTACTTCGGCTATTTTTTGAGAATCAACCTCAGGCTTTATAAGTAACAAGCCAATGCTCATGGCAAGTAAGACTAAAGCCGCAGCAGCAAACCAAATACGTTTCGTATTTAAAAGAGGTCTTTTTGTGCCAATAGTAGTGTTTACCTTATCAAAGATTCTCTGCTCATTTATGATCAATGACAGATGATCAGCATTAGAAAATTCCTTTTCTGTCTCTTCCATCGCCTCGAGCCACTCCTGCTCATAGCCTCCAGAACTTACCATTTCCTTAACCTCTGCAATTTCCTGTGGACTACAGTGATTAAGAATGAATTTTACAAATAATTGCTTGATGGGGTTTTCCAATTTGTTATCTGTTTTTATTACATCTGTTTGAAACCGATATCGAACAGACCTATATATTACAAATAACCGAAGGAGTACATTTACTCTGATTGAAAATATTTTTTATTTAGTGTAGAACAAGATCAATAATAAAGCTCCATTACGTACCATAAAATCTTTAATGGTCTTAAGTGCCTTAACCATCTGACTGTTTACGGTACTATCCTTTATCCCAAGTTTATCGGCAGTCTGCTTATAGGAATAACCATAATTACGACAAAGATCGTAAATGATTCTACGCTGTGGAGGAAGCTGATCAACTGCCTTTCCAATGATCTCTCCAGTTTGCTTCCGTTCTGTATACTGCAAACCATCCTCTTGCTGAGACTCCACGTGTGAGAACATTTCATCGGAGATAAAAGCTTGCTTAGAAGCTTGTTTAATTACATTCAAGGAAAGGTTTCTAACAATGGTAAAAAGAAATGGCTGAATTGAACGATCTGATTTGATTGATAAAGCATGTTCCCACAACTTCACAAAGGTATCCTGTGTAACATCTTCGGCAAGGGATGGGGATTTTAAAATTCCCAATGCATAGGCATAGATTTTCTTAACATACAAGGTATACAACTGCGAAAATGCTTTTGGATCTTGTAATTTAAGTTTTTCTAATAATTCTATTTCCCTATTGATGGACAATCGCATACTCTACAAATCTAGTAGATTTTATTTAAATCCCAACCCTTACGATTATTAATACGAAAGTTACACAATTATTAACAGGATTTAAAATATAGAACCGCAGCAAATAGATGATCCCTTTGGGCTAAACATATTTTCCATAAATTTGTAACAGACATAAAAGAACTGACTATGACTTATCAGGAAAAACTAAAAGAAATACGCAATCAAATGAAGGCTGATAATGTACAAGCATACATTATTCCCTCAGCAGACCCTCATATTAGTGAATATTTACCAAAACATTATAAGTGTATCCCCTTTACTTCAGGCTTTACAGGATCAGCAGGAACATTAGTTATTACTCATGACCATGCTGGCTTGTGGACCGACTTCCGCTATTTTGAACAAGCGGCTGATGAACTAAAGGATAGCGGATTTGAACTAATGAAACAAAAGGTTCAGCATGCTCCGGAATACATTCAGTGGTTAGTTGAAAAATTAGACAAAGGAAGTATTGTTGCGGCAGATGATAAATTGCTTTCTGTTTTACTGGGCGACCTGCTTACTCAGCAGTTTTCTGTTAAAGAGATTAGCTTAAGCAGTAAAGATTATTTGAGTTCTATCTGGGAAAACCGTCCTGCATTACCTTCCGAAAAAGCATTCCTGATTGAAGAGCTACATATCGGCCAATCAGTTAGGTCTAAATTAAATCAGGTAAGAACAAGCTTACAAAAACAAGGTGCAACGCATCACCTGATTTCTTCACTAGATGACCTGGCCTGGTTGTTTAACATCCGCGGAAAAGATGTTAGCTATAATCCTGTAGTATTGAGTTTCGCATTGATTAATCAAGATCACGCAACCTTATACATGGATATTGATAAGCTTAGTGAAGCAGAAAAAGAAAATCTATTAAGTAGTGGAGTAGAGGTATTACCATATAAAGATATTGAAAGTGCTATTTCAAATATCCCCGCCAACAGTTCAATCTTTATTGACCCAAAACGTAACTGCTTTGCTTTCTATAAACTAATCCCATCATCAGTTAAAATCATTAAAGACACCAATCCGACTACAAACTTAAAAGCAATAAAAAACGAAACTGAGCTAGCCAATACACGTACAGCAATGCTTAAAGACGGCGTTGCCATTACTCAATTCTTAAAATGGTTATCAGAAAACATTGGTAAGATTACCATAACTGAGCTTTCTGCTGCTGCTGAGTTACGTAAATTCAGAGCTGCACAAGATGGCTTTGCCGGCGATAGCTTTAATACTATCAGCGCTTACAAAGCACATGGTGCTTTACCTCATTATGGCGCTTCGGAAGAAAGTAATGCAGAGGTAAAAGCTGAAGGCCTGTTTCTGGTAGATTCGGGTGGTCAGTATTTTTATGGAACCACGGATATTACCCGTACAATCCCTATGGGGAATAACACTGAAGAAGAATGCACTGACTATACCCTGGTTTTAAAAGGCATGATTGACGGATGCAAAGTGCGCTTCCCTAAAGGCACCTGTGGTTATCAGATTGATGCTATTACCAGGAAACCACTTTGGGATTATGCTATTAACTATGGACATGGAACAGGTCATGGTGTTGGTTATTTTCTAAATGTACATGAAGGCCCTCAGGTATTCAACCCTACTGCAAACCCAGTCGCTATTGAATTGGGCATGATTACTTCAGTTGAACCAGGGATTTATCGTCCAGGAAAACATGGTATTCGTATTGAAAATCTTGTAAACACGATTACTGATATCAGCAATGAGTTTAATGAATTCTATGCTTTTGAGGCGTTAACAATTGCCCCGATCAGCACTAAAATTGTTAAGAAAGATTTATTAGAGCAATCGCAAATTGACTGGCTAAACAGCTATAATAATTTAGTATATGAAAAACTTAGTCCACTATTAAATGCTGACGAAGCAGCTTGGCTGAAAGAAGAAACTAAGGCAATATAATCCACTCGATATACCCATAATTAAACGATTAAAAAAACCTGATATGGAATTCTCTCTACATATCAGGTTTTTTAATATCTAAAATGTTGTACTTAACTAATAGACCTGTCTAGATGTACATATCCCCCATCCACATAAACCAACTGTCCGGTTGTGTGACTGGATGCATTGGATAATAAGAATACTGTTGCATTTCCAATTTCTTCAGCCGTTGTCATCCTTTGTCCAAAGGGTATTTTGGCCTTAATGGATGCTAATGTTTCTTCAGAATTTGGTAGAGAATTAACCCATGTTTGATACAAAGGCGTGAAACATTCCGCTACAATAACAGCATTTACACGAATCTCATAAGGCAATAACTCTAATGCCCATTCTCGCGTTAAAGCGTTTCTTGCACCATTAGAAGCAGCATACGCAGAAGTCCCGCCCTGCCCTGTATCTGCTACTTTGGAGCCAATGTTTACAATTGCTCCTTTTGAAGCCTTTAAAGCTGGTAAAGCCTGCTGTGCCATCAAATAATAATGGATTACATTTTTATGCAAACTCTCCACAAACCCCTCATAATTACCATTTTCCAAACCAACACCATCGTTTACTCCAGCATTATTTACCAATCCATCAATCCTGCCAAATTTCTCCAGAACCTGCTCAATTGCCTTAGCTGAATCTCTGGGCCTGGTAAGCTCTGCAACAACAGGGAAGACCTTTCCACCACCTGTAATGATATCATCAGCCAATTTCTGATTATCTTGTGCATTACGTCCTAAGATAACGGGAATTGCCCCTTCTTTTGCCAAGACCCTTACAATGCCTTCTCCAATACCTTTTGCCCCCCCGGTAACAATGATTACCTTATCTTTTAATTGCAAATCCATAGCAGTTGAAATTTTATAAGTTGTAAAATTTTGTTGCATTACCACCCCAGAACATGGCTTGTTCATTGGAAGATAATTTCAATGTATATTGTTCCATAATACCTACCACCTGATTATATCTAGCTGCGACAAGACAAACCGGCCAGTCTGATCCATACATGATTCTTTCTAATCCAAAAGTTTCAAAAACCACATCCAAATAGGGGTTAAAGTCATCCGCTTTCCACTGTTTCCAGTCTGCCTCAGTAACCATCCCAGATACTTTACAGTAAACATTCTCATGCCGTGCCAACTCGGAGATATCTTTTTTCCACTGATCAATAGTCCCGTTTTTAATATCTGGTTTAGCAATATGGTCAAGCACTAAAGGCTGATCGGGGAACATCTTGGCCAGCTCCGCTGCATATTTTAGCTGATCAGGAAAAATGAGTATGTCGTAGGTATAACCGAATCGTTTTAGTTTATCGATACCATTTACAAACTCTGGTTTTAACATTAATGCCCGATCTTCTTCACCCTGTAAAATATGACGAAACCCTTTAAGCTTAGTATAGCTTGATAATTCAAACAACTGCTCTTCAACATCTGTAGCTTGCAGGTCAACCCAACCAACAACACCTTTTACAAAAGCGTTGTTAGCAGCGTTTTCAAGTTGAAATATATTTTCAGCCGGAGTTTGATCCGATTGTACCACCACACTTCCATCAAAATTATGCTGCTGAAGCTCAGCTAGCAAACGATCAGGGTTAAAATCATCCCGAATTACAGCCATATCATCTGTAATCCAGCTATCTCTTACCTCATCATATATCCAGAAATGTTGATGGGAATCAATTTTTAACATAGTTTTTCACCTTTTGTTTTGATGTACCTAGTCCATCAATACCTAGCTCAACAACATCACCTTCCTTAAGGTAAATTGGCGGATTAAAACCTAGACCAACACCTGCTGGTGTACCAGTAGAAATCACATCTCCCGGAAGTAAAGTCATGAACTGACTCAAATAAGCAACCACAAAAGGAACATTGAAAATAAAGTTTGATGTATTGCCATCTTGCATCTTCTGACCATTTACGGTCAACCAAATGCGAAGATTATCAACATCGGCTATTTCCTCTTTTGTAGCCAAAAATGGGCCAAGCGGAGCAAATGTGTCACAACCTTTTCCTTTATCCCAAGTACCATTTCTTTCCAATTGGAATTCACGCTCTGACACATCGTTATGTAAAACATAACCAGCTACATAATCTAATGCCTCAGCTTCATCTACATAAGACGCTTTTTTACCGATTACAATTGCAAGCTCTACTTCCCAATCTGTTTTAACAGAGTTTTTAGGAATTACGATATCATCGAAAGGGCCAACCATAGAGGTTGTCGATTTCATAAAGATAATCGGCTCTGAAGGAATTGCAGCTCCTGTTTCTTTTGCATGATCGGCATAATTTAAACCAATACAAAGGATTTTAGAAGGGCGGGCTACAGGTGAGCCTAATCTTGTACCAGCAGGAATAACATTTAATTTGCCTTCATTAGCTTTCACAAATTCAGCAAGTCTTTCCAATCCGTTATCACTAAAAAACTGTTCGTTGTAATCTCCGCCAAAAGCAGAAGTATCGTACCACGTATCATTTACAATAACACCGATTTTCTCCTGATCGGCAGCACCCCATCTGATTAATTTCATTTTTGTGTTTATTTAATTTTCAATTCAATAATGGTATCAATGTCGTCCATTGTTACCCCGTCTAAATATATTATGGTTTTGTCTTTTGTTTGCTTAAATCTCAACTTCATTCCATTTTCCATTATAGTTACAGAAATCACCTTCCCTTTAAGCTTGGGTAAAGTAATAAAAGTCTGTGTAATTTTATTGAGAACATGTATGTATAAACTTTTACCTTTTCCAGTTACCAGGCCCCAGTCCTGTACATCTATTACATTTCCGCGTGTACCATAAATCGTATTTCCATGTTTTTTCATCCAGTCCCCAACCTTAGCCAACGTATCTACATTTTCGGGCTGGATTACCCCATTTGGCATAGGACCAACATTCAACAATAAATTGGCATCTCTACCTGCATCATTTACCAGATAATGGATCAATTGCTTTACCGTTTTATATTTTCTGTCAGTAATTTTAAATCCCCACGAATCATTCATCGTCTCACAGGTTTCTAATGGAAGATGTGAGATGCTTGCACCACCAAATCCTGTCGTGTTTTTCCCTGGAAGGTCCTTTTCAAACATTTGAAAATCTTCACCTTCAATAGGACTTAAATGATGGTTATTTCCTATCAGACATTGTGGCTGCAATTTGTGAATGAGTGCATAGATTGAATCATAATGCCAGTCTACTTTAGATTTTAATGACTTGTCTTTATCGTTATCCAACTGATCCCAATGCCCATCAAACCATATCCCGCCTATTTCTCCATAATTTGTAAGTAATTCTGTGAGTTGAGCTTTCATAAATGCGATGTAATCTTCCCAGTGCCCTCTTTCTGTACGGCCTGTTCCTTTACCAGTTTTACCTGTTTGATAATGATAATCATTACGAGACCAGTCCAGTAACGAATAATACAAGAATAACTTTATGTTTTGTGCTTTACATTCTTTAGCCAGTTCAGCAAGTACATCTTTCCCATATGGCGTATTTGTTATTTTCCAGTCAGACTGTCTGGTATCCCAATTACTAAATCCATCATGGTGACGTGTTACGAAAGTGATGTACTTCATCCCTGCATTTTTTGCTGTACTTACCCACTTTTTAGCATCAAAAGCCGTAGGATTAAAAAAATCCTGCAATCGTTTATAATCCTCTACCTTAATATTTTTATTGGTCATTACCCATTCTCCATCCCCAAGAATACTAAACACCCCCCAATGGATAAACATGCCAAATTTCATATCTTGAAATTCTTTACGTGCAGCGACGTTTGCTGGACTTGGTTTATAGCGTTGGGCATTTAATACCAATGAGATACTAATAAAAAGAAGAAAGATAAAGAGCCTTTTCATACTGTTATTAGTTATTAAGCTTTATAAAACCACCATCCAAAGGATAGTCATTCCCGGTTACAAACCCTGCTTCATCAGAACACAGGTAAAGTGCCAACGAAGCCACCTCTTCAGGTTTTCCCATACGGCCTATTGGCTGACTTTTAGATAATTTTTCAAATATTTCTGCTTCCTGACCTGCATAGTTCTTAGAAATAAATCCATCTACAAACGGAGTATGCACCCTTGCAGGAGATATACTATTGCATCGGATGCCATCAGCCATGTAATCCTTCGCAACAGAAAGCGTCATTGCATATATTGCACCTTTACTCATAGAATATGCAAAACGATCTGATAAGCCCACTAATGCGCCAATAGAGGCCATATTTAGTACCACGCCATAACCATTTTCTTTCATTACCGGAATGGCAGCAAACAAACAGTTATAAGCTCCTTTAACATTAACATCAAATACTTTGTCGAAATCAGCCTCACTGGTATTATCAGCTCTACCAATATGTGCAATACCAGCATTGTTTACCAAGATATCGATCTTACCTATTTGCTTAAATACTTTTACTACTGTTTCCTGATTTACTACATTACAACTGTGAACATCGGCTAGTCCTCCCATCTCTTTGATTTCATTTACAGTCTGTAAACCTGCGTCTGCATTCAATTCAATAATGTGAACATGGGCACCTTGTCTGGCAAAAAGCACTGAAATTGCTTTTCCGATTCCACTTCCGCCACCTGTAATAATTGCTGATTTTCCTTTTAAACTAAACATTTTTAATAATTATAATGAAACTCCTCTTTTCCATGGAATAAAGTCATCCTGGTTCAATTGCACCGCTTTAGGTATTTCTTCTCCACTCGCCGCTTTAATACAGTACTCAAGAATTTCTGTTCCCATTTCTTCAATCGATTTCTCTCCACGGATAATTGCTCCGGTATCAATGTCAATAATATCACTCATTCTTGTTGCTAAAGCTGTATTTGTGGCTACTTTAATAACCGGACAAACAGGGTTTCCTGTAGGGGTTCCCAATCCGGTAGTAAATAAAATTAATGTCGCACCACTTGCTGCTTTTCCTGTTGTTGCTTCCACATCATTCCCTGGTGTACATACCAAGCTCAATCCAGCCTTTGTTGCCGGCTCTGTATAATCCAACACATCAACAACAGGAGATGTCCCAGCTTTTTTAGCTGCTCCTGTACTTTTAATAGCATCGGTAATCAAACCATCTTTTATGTTTCCAGGTGATGGGTTCATATGAAAACCCGATCCTACAGCATGCGCTTGAGCATCATACTCCTGCATCAAACGTATGAACTTTTCGGCTGTAGGCTGATCTACACTTCTATCAATTAAATTTTGCTCAGCACCACACAGCTCCGGGAACTCCGCCAACAGAACTTTAGCTCCTAAAGCTACTAATAAATCTGAAGTATATCCAACAGCCGGATTAGCAGATATACCACTAAAACCATCGCTACCACCACACTTAACACCTACACAAAGTTTGCTCAACGGCACTGGCTGTCTTTCTATTTTATTGATTTCCGTTAAACCTGTAAAGGTTTGAAGGATTGCCTCTTTTATCAGCTGTTCTTCGCTCTGACTTTTTTGTTGCTCAAATACTAACACAGGTTTATTAAATGATGGATTTCTTACTTTGAGGTCATCCAGTAAATTTTGAGTTTGCAAATGCTGACAGCCAAGGCTTAAAATTGTAATTCCCGCAACATTTGGATGATCTACATAAGCAGCCAATAGCTGACTTAGTAATGCTGAATCTTGCCTTGTCCCACCACATCCACCCTGGTGATTTAGAAATTTAATTCCATCAACATTTTTAAAAACCCTTTTCTTTAATGGTTCAACTGGAGCTAGCTTATCTACTTCAAATGCTGAAATATCTTCACCAGCTTGGTAAGCTTCCAATAGTTGCTCTGTAAAGTGCTTGTACTTGTCAGTTACAGTATAACCCAAGTTATTATATAAAGCTTCTTTTATTACATCCAGGTTTCTGTTTTCACAAAAAACAGTTGGAACAAAAAGCCAATAATTTGCTGTCCCTACCCTGCCATCAGCGCGAAGGTATCCATTAAAAGTTCTATGATTAAAACTAGACACATCAGGGGTTTTCCATTCATAATTTACTTTGCGATAGGCATAATCCTGAGAGGCATGATGTACATTTTCAGTCGTCATTATCCCTCCTTTAGGAATTGCTATGATTGCTTTCCCAACCAGTACACCATACATCAAAACTTCATCTCCCACCTCCATCGCATCAATAAAGAATTTATGCTTGGCATGTATATCATCCTGTAAAGTGATTAACTGTCCATTCCAATCTATAATCTGTCCTTTTGGCAAATCTTGCAAAGCCACCAAGACATTATCCTTAGGGTGTATTTGCAAATAACTTTTTACTTTATCCACTGCTAATAATCCTTTAACTCAAATATTCTATCCATCATTATCCATTTCTCTCCAGGCTTTGCTCCTGGAACAGGTTGCTGGTATTTCCACATCAGCGTTTCCCACTCCTGTACTTTTTCATTTACAGCATCCATATCCGACTTACGATCGAAACTAAATGTATCATTTACCTCCATAATCATAAACAATCGGTTTCCCATTCGGTAGATTTCCATATCTACAATTCCTGAAGAGGTGATACTCTCAATTATTTCCGGCCACACTTTGCGGTGTACTGCTTCATACTCAGCAATTAGTACTTCATCAGGTATGAGATCTAGTGTTAAGCAATATCTTTTATTCATAATCCACTCTTTTAACAATTTTATGCCCTTTTAATCCAAATACAAGTACGACAACAAAACAAACTAGTGGGACGATGTATCCAATTTGGATATTATGTGTTAAATCAGCAATATAGCCCATTATTGGTGGCAATACTGCGCCTCCAACGATAGACATAATAATGAGACTGCTCCCCAATTTTGTATCGTTACCAAGGTCTTTGATACCAAGAGAAAAAATAGTTGGAAACATAATCGACATAAAAAAAGCAATACCAATTACTGAAACCAATGCTAATGTACCTGCAGCTACAATTGCAACGATACATAAAGCCACATTAATTAATGAGTAAATCACCAATAATGATTCCGCTTTTATAAATTTCATTAACGATGTTCCAATGACCCTGCCAAATAAAAAGGCAAGTCCCATTCCATAACCAGCATAATCTCCCGCTGTTTTCTGATCAATACCTGCAGCTTCAGTGGCATATAATATAAAAAAGCTGAAGACACAGACTTGAGCACCTACATAAAAGAACTGTGCAGCAACTGCCCAGCTTAAATGCTTATGTCTTAAAGCATGGAACATTCCTTTTTTCTCTCCTTGTTTTTCTTCCTCTTCTGTAATTTCAGGTAATTTTAAAAAGATAAATATTACAGCAATCACCAAAATTATAGCTCCTAAAATCAAATAAGGCGTTTTTACCGATGAAGCTTCAGAAGCCAAAGCCAATTGCTTAGCCGACTCCGTCATTTTACTCAACTCTTCATCTGTAGCTCCTTGTATTAAAATTACTCTAACACCCACCATAGGCGCTAATGTTGCAGCAAGTCCATTGAAGGTTTGTGCAAAGTTTAAACGAAACGTAGCGCTCTTAGGTGGCCCCAATAAGGAAGCATATGGATTTGCTGCAGTCTCAAGAATAGTAAGTCCGCACGCAATGACAAACAATGCACCTAAAAAGAATACATATAACTGCGTATTGGCTGCGGGAATAAACAAAAATGAACCAATTGCAAAGACAATCAATCCAATAATAATACCTGTTTTGTAACCATATTTCCTCATGATGAAACCCGCAGGTAATGCCATAACGAAGTAAGCAATAAACACTGCTGAATCTACCAAAGAAGCCTGTAAAGTACTTAGACTAAATGATCTTTTTAAATGTGGAATAAGAATAGGATCGAGATTATGTACAAAACCCCACATAAAGAATAGTGAGGTGATCATGATAAAAGGAAAAAGATATTTATTTTTCGTCATTCGATTAAATATTTGGTTATTCAAAGGACGGAAATTTAGAATGTATTTATTTTATGATATTATCTAATGATTAAGCGATTTTAACATTCAAGTTGAAAAAGAACCATTCTCTTCAGCGTCTGGCATCTGTTGCTAAAGGGCAACATCGCCTAAGGCCGCTTCAGAAAAGGTAATTTTTCTGTCAGCAGCGAGCAGAAGCAACCCACAAAACCATATTGCAAAAGCAAGTTCCATACACATAAGTAAAACGGTAGTTATAAGTAAAGAATAAAAGCATAGTGCAAATACAATTTATTGAAAAACAAAAAAGCTCCGGTTTCCCGAAGCCATAAACTTTATAATTAACTCTTAAGCGCTATAAAAATCTCCCTCTTGTACACCTTCCCTAACCTCCCTTTCTCTACATCATGCTTAAAGAAAAAATCACCTTCTCAGAAGAGCATTGGAACTTTTTCTCTTCAGAAAAAGATTCCCGCGATGAAGAGAACGGTTATTTTTTCCCTTTACTTTAGCATTTTCAGCAAATACTCCCCATACCCACTCTTCACTAAAGGCATTGCAACCTCACGTAACTGTTCTTTGTCAATGAATCCCATACGGTAAGCGACTTCCTCAATACAGCCTATTTTCAGGCCTTGTCTATCTTCAATAACCTGGACAAACTGGCCTGCCTGCATTAATGAAGCAAAAGTTCCGGTATCTAACCAGGCTGTTCCTCTGCTCAAAACACCAACCTTTAGCTTACCTTGTTCCAAATAAACTTTATTCACATCGGTTATTTCATATTCCCCTCTTGCTGAAGGCTTAATATTTCTGGCGATTTCAACAACACTATTGTCGTAAAAATACAATCCAGGAACTGCATAATCAGATTTTGGAACGGCAGGTTTTTCTTCAATAGAGATGGCCTTATTATGTTCGTCAAATTCGACAACGCCATATCTTTCAGGGTCAGAAACTCTATAAGCGAATACTACACCACCATCAGGATCTGCACTTGATTGAAGTAACCTCGACATTCCATCACCATAAAAAATATTATCACCAAGGACAAGAGCAACCTTATCACTACCAATAAAATCGGCACCAATAACAAATGCCTGAGCCAGCCCATTTGGCACTTCCTGGACAGCATAGGAAAACTTACAGCCCAAACGAGAACCATCTCCTAATAATTTTTCAAAATTAGGCAGATCATGTGGAGTTGAAATGATCAATATCTCTTTAATACCCGCAAGCATTAAAATAGATAATGGATAATAAATCATTGGCTTATCATAAACAGGCATCATCTGCTTGCTCATGACTAAAGTTAAGGGATGAAGACGGGTACCGCTACCTCCAGCTAAAATAATTCCTTTCAATGGGTATATATTTGAGGTTAATATCTATTATATCCTGATTTACAGTCTACACTATTTATTCGAAGATACACTATTTTCTAACTCTGCATACCATTCAGCACCATATTTTCTGATTAGTGGTCCTTTCAAAAATTGATATACAGGAACTTTTAATTCTCGGCCAAACGAGCATGCATCATGGCAGATATGCCATCTATCATAATTCAACACATCAAACTCAGGGTATTGAGTAATTCTTATTGGGTATAAATGACAGGAAATAGGTTTCTGCCAATCTACCAGACCTTGCTCATAGCCTTTTTCAATACCACATTTAGTAATGCCATTTTCAAAAGTAACATAGGCACATTCTTTATTCCCATCAACACAAGGGGTAGTTAAATCACCATCAGCATCTACAACAGAAGTTCCTTGTTCTTCAATAGCTACAATCCCTTTAGGTTCTAAAAGATGCTTGATTTTTGGATAAATATCTTTTAAGATTGCTGTCTCAGCAACATCAAGTGGTGCTCCTGCATCTCCTTCAACACAACAAATCCCTTTGCACTTGCTCAGATTACAGACAAACTGTTCTGTAATAACATCTTCATGAACCAGTGTATTTTGTACTTCTATCATTATATTATTTAACTATAGCTAATGGATATTTTAATCCATCAGCCGATTTGATCTCCATGGTTACAGAACCAACTATAATTTCAACCTGAGCCTTCACAGGCACCCTGTTTCCATCGTCTGTTATCCAAAGGTATAACTTACTATCTTTTCTAAAAACTCGCCCAGGCTTGATAGATGGGCTAAATTTCAAACATTTTATTTTACCCAACTTGGTCTTTACTACTTCTCTGCCTACAAACTGAATTTCCAATTGGCTAATCTCATCTCCCAAAAAGTAATTCAGTTTTACAAAGTCGCCGATTTTCATTTTAGAGATATCCAGGCTTCTTGCAAAGTAATAAGCTGATACCAGGTCGAAAGTCTGAGTAGTAGGTGTGGTAAAAGTTCCTTGAGTAGCTACCACTTTCTTCCCTTCCTGATTAAACCTAGCTTTATCCTGCCTACGGTATCCACCTTCACGTATATTTTCCTGGTAGAAAAATGGTTTTAAGTTTTCTTTATCGATAAAAGAATCATAATGGTCTCTTATTTTGTAAAATATATCAAATGTGCCAGATGTCTCTCCATCAACCAGTAACTTGAAAGCAGGTTTACCATCAAATTTAATATCAGATTCCTGCACCTTTAAAGTCCCTTCGGCAGCAGTAATAAATCCATATTTCAATTTATACTGCAGAACCTCGCCCGCCTTGAAAACAGGCTCCTTTACAAATGGTAACTCCTGCGCCTGCACTTTGAAGCTTAGTAATAAAATAAGGATACACAATAAGGATTTTCTCATAACTAAGCTAAAACAAAAAGCAAACCAATTAATCTTTACGCTTATAAATAGGCACTGTAGAGCATGGCTCGCCATACATGATGCTCTTAACAACAGGAGTAAGTAAATTCGTAATCTCTACATAGGCAGCAACAGTAACATCAATATCAGCACAACCTTTAATTACCACACGTTCGTTGGCAAATGCAGACAAATCGATTTTCGCTAGGGCTTTTGAAAAAAGTACTGCTTCAAGAGTTTCCAGGCTTCCAAAAACGACCTCATTGGCAAAAGGCTTCATCCGATTAGCCAGCAACATATAAGCCCATGTTGGTACGATTGCATCTGCACTACACACTATAGCAATATTTTTCCCTGTATACACTGACCAGTCATGAGTTTTAATGAATTCGCGAAAGTCCTTCTCTCTAAGCATCAATCCATGAAAAAGATTCTCTTTAATATCATAGACGATTCTTTCTCCCGCATGAAAGTAATCTTCAAGGTTGAGTGTAATCAACCCACTTGCAGCTACCTTATTGACAAAATTCTCTTGAATATCCATGGTATAAATATCTTTAAATATAAAAAAAGCCGGAAGCTAAACTGCTTCCGGCTACAAAATTACGTAAAATAAGATTAATAGAATTTCACCCTATTGTCTTTTATCGTGCTTCTATCTTGTAATGCCTGGAATGCAGCTCCCAAAGAACGTTGTGCATTACCTTGCATCATAATTTCTTTTTGTTTGTAAGCATTTGCAAGAGGAGCAGGATTACTGAATCCATCAACACTAAACACATACACACCCTGACTACCATCAATAGCCTTAGAAAGCTTACCTGGCTGAGAACCAAAAACAGCTCCAACCAATTTATTCTCTTGAGCAGCACCTGGTATAATCGGGTTAGCAAACACGATATTCTCAACCGGAGCAACCTGCTTACCTAATTTTTGAGCTACCTGCTCAATTTTAGAAGCACCTTCTAATGCTTTATTTACTTTTTCAGTTAACATTTTAGCTTTAACTGCGATACGCACCATTGGTTCAATATCTTTCTTTACAGCGTCAAGAGATAAAGCACCTTTTGGCTTAATATCAGTTACACGGGCAACAACATAAGCATTATCCATCTGGTAAACCTCTTTAAGGACATCACCTTTATCTGCAGCATATGCATCACGAATTAACTGACGAGGATTATCTAGTCCAGGAGCAAATCCTTGCGTAGGAGTAACTCTTTCAGCCACACCAACAGTAAGCCCTTTTTTCTTTGCTACTTCTGCAAAGTTATCTCCTTTAAGTTCGTTAAGGAAAGCGCTAGCTTGTTTATAAGCAGCATCTCTTGTCTTATTACTAGGAACCAGACCTTTTTCTATATAAGCCAGTTTAGCAACTTTTGAAGAACCAACTTGTTTTTCAATTTTAATTAAATGTACACCAAACTGAGAAGTCACCACTTTAAGATCGCCTGGTTTACCATTAAATGCAGCATCCTCAAATGCTGGAACCATTTGTCCACGACTAAATGTACCCAATTCACCGCCATTATCTTTAGAACCGTCAACACTATATTTTTTTGCTAATTCGGCAAAGCTAGTACCACCTTGAACTAAAGTTCTTAAAGAGTCTGCTAATTTAATAGCTCTATCTGCACCACCTAAACTAGACGGGTTAATTAAGATATGACTTGCTTTTACCGAATCTGGAGAAAAGCGAGTATCAATAACTTTTACAAGTTTATAAGAGTTTCCTGAGAATGCAGGTCCGTAATAGCTACCCGCAGGCAGGTTGAAAACAACTGAATCTACAGCTGGGTCTAGTTTACCCTTAGACATATAAGCATAAGGTACTTTTACGTCAGAGTTTACAGCAGCAAACAATGAATCGTTTGTTGATGTTCTGAAATCAGCAGCTAGTTTTTCAATTTTTGTTTTAACAGCAACGGAATCAGCTTTTGTAGGATTTACACTAAAAGACACATATTCGAATGAACGTGTTTCTGTTGGATTATCGAAACGCTTTTTGTTTTCGTTATAGTAATCTGAATAGTCAGACTCTGTAAGTTTTACATCAGCATCAGGAACTGAAGCGTAATCAAGCACAGCATATTTAAAGCTAGCCAGTTTATTACGGTTCTGATACTCATCATTAGCTTCCAAAGTAGTTACATACATTGAATTGGTAATCAGGTTTGCATATTTTTTCTGCAAGGCCTGTTTCTCAATCTCTTCTTGTAGCATATCCCACTGTTGCTTTAACTGAGGGTTTTGACCTTGTTGTTTTAAGGAGTTGATTACTTCCGCACGGTTTATTTCACCTGTTTGAGGATTACCAAAATACTGAACTATAAGTGGACTAGGATTACTTCCCTGAAGCAAATCAAAAAGCTCATCACTTGAAATAGTTAATCCCAGCCTGTTATATTCTTTACCTAAAAGAATACTCGCTATTTCGCCTTGCCAAACATTATCAACCGCCATGGCTTGCATTTGAGCATTGCCCGATCCGCCATACTGTTGTTTAAACTGTGCAAGACTTTGGTCTACCTTAGGCCCAAACTGATCTATGCTAATTTCTTCACCATCAATTGATCCTACAACTTTTTGAGACGCACTCCAAAAAGGTTGCCCCGCTTGCATTGCATCACCAACTAAAAATGCAACAATTGCAAAACCGATGGCTCCTATCAAAATAAAGCCAGCGCGATTCCGCAAAAATGTCATTAATCCCATAATATTATTATTTATAATTCTTTTTTAAGAGCGCGCAAGATACAACTTTTGCGAAAAAAAGAAAACATTAAATTATTCGCTAAATTTTTCCTCAATATATGTTTCACCAAAACCACTCCCAGCCTTGTAATAACTGAAGTCTTGGGGTGCACTAAAGTTAACAGCATCAGCGAAAGAACCATCTGGTTTTGTTACTATACCTTTAGGTGAAAAGAACATTCTTTTATTCTCATCCCATATTAACTCTTCTGTATTAAAAGTTAGCGATTGATTTACCACCACGACATTCTTTCTGAAGATAGTTAACTTCTCTGTTTCCTTTGCAATGGCATAATCAGATGTAATGGTTCCGGTTATTTGTTGATTTTCATCTAAAAACTCAATTTTAACTCCTTTTGGCATTTCAGAAAAGGCGGCTCCCGTAGCTGGAGTTATCTTATCCAACACACGTGCAAAACCTTTAGCCTTTACCTTTGCAGAATCACTGTAAATAATTTCCACTCCGATAGTCCGATTTGTATCCAAACTAATTTTTTTAGAAAGTTTTGCCGTTTTTTTCAGGTCATCATCCCCGCAAGAGCTCAAATACAACACACAAAAAAAAGCCATACAAAAAATCAAACCCGGACTTTTTATCCAGGTATATTTTTTTAATGATGTTAAAAGGCTTGTCATAAGCTGGTTATTAGTCAAACTTAAATCGTCTGAACCAGGTATCGTTAAGCGTAAATCCTAAATGAATGTTGATATAATTCTCCTGTACCAGGCCATTAGTTAACGTTCCTCTTCTACCAAGCTCTGTAGTCAAATTCAACTTATGAAAAGCGAACCTATTGAATGCCAAAGGCAATCCTAAACCAAAAGTAACAGCCATCTGCTTAATATCCTGATTTTTAACTTGAATATAAGTCTTGTCGTATGTAAAACCAAGTCTATAATCTACGCGGTTAAAATAACTCCCAATTGAAGTCATATCAGGCGTAAGTTGTCCACCAATAGAAGCTCCCCAGCTATCTTGCAGACCATTGTTCTGTCCGTCAATACTTAATTTAGACCAGTTTCCTGTTCTAAAATCTGCACCAATTAACCATTTATTATCTTTTTGAATAGCAATACCAAAGTTATGTAACAATGGTAATTTCAATTTTGCCGAACCATTTTCTGTAAATGCAGGAGTATCAATTGCTGTTCCTTCATCTCCAGAACTTTGTCTCAGATATTGCGTTACTACAAACGTTCTCTTAGAATTAATACTCGATGGTGAAGATCCAGAGTATCCAAGTGTGATTCTACTTTTAGCACTAAGGGGAATTTCATATTGTGCCCCATAAGAGAAGCTGATACCACCTACACTATTTTTATCTTGTTGCTTTGTATTTATTGATGGCACACTTTGAAGTTCTAAAGCACGGTTTTCAACGAGGTTACCAAAAACATATTCCAAATTTACCCCAACTCTAAAATGATCACCAAATTGCTGACCTAAACCAAAATATGCTTTAGTTAGTCCACCCTCTCCGGAGTATAACCTATTTGCAACAGTAGTATCTCCAGCGAGCGTTCCTGAATTACTAAATTCATAGCCAAGATCAGTATAAGGCATTAAGCCAAAGCTTAATCCCGTACGACCATTTTTAATCGGAAATGCAAGAGCTATATGACTTAAGGTCGAGTTAAAACTTCCTTCAGATAAATTATCCCTTTTAAGCTGTTTAAAACCCCCACTCATACCAATATCTACTGTAGTTAAGGTAATGCCAGAATAAGATGCAGGATTCTGCATATTGATATTACTATAGTAATTATTAGGCTTGTAAATAGCAGTAGATATTCCACCCATTGCCCTGAATTGAGGAAGCAATAATCCTTTCACATTTCCAAGACCATATCTTGAATATGGTGATTGAGAAGTTACCTGTGCTTTAACACTAACACTGGCAAACAAGATGATTACCGCTACTATATAATTAATTCTTTTGTACATATTCAAATGCAATAACTTCATTTAATCCCTTTAATACCAAATACGGATCGTGTATTATTTGAGGCGCAAAGATGCTGTTTTTTAATTGTTCTAGCAAAAAAGCTGCACTTCCCCCTGTTAACAATACCGTAAGGCCTATATTTTCTTTATTATAAGAGGATATAAAACCCTCAACTTCATTTATCACCCCTTGTAAAACACCATTTTTAATTGCTGAACTGGTATCTATACCCCTAGGAATTTCTCCTTCTTGCTGCCATTCAATAAGTGGCAATTTACCTGTAAATTGGTGCAATGCTTTAAAGCGCATATCTATCCCAAGACTAATACTCCCCCCAAAATACTTATTATCTCTACTTAATAAATCGTATGTAATGCAGGTTCCTGCATCTATCATTAGACTGTTTTGACCAGGATAACAGCTATAGGCTGCGATAACTTTAGCCCACCTGTCTAAACCAAGTGTTGAAAGCGTCTGATAATAATTTATTACTCCCGTGTTAATTTCAGTAGAAAAAGGAATATAATTTGTGTTAGATTTCAACACATCAATTACTTCCTGTAAGTCTTCCCTAACAATAGAAACAGAAGAGTTTTTCACCTTGTACTTTTGTATTATGCTGATGAGTACATCGGGCTCAATCTCTTTAAAAACCTGGTAGTGAACCAACACCTTTTCATCGAAAACAGCGAGTTTACTATTTGTATTACCAATATCTATAACAAGATTATGCATTAACAGTTCCAAACTTCATTGCACAAAGCTATCAATCTTTAGGTATTTTCAACGGTTCAATTTGTTAAAAAAAGTTAAACAAATAAAAAGTATTGAATAGCAAAAACCAAGATAAGAAACAAGCTTTCATAAAACCATCTTTTTTTAGCATTTGAAAAATAATATGCTAATAAAACAGCCCCCGGTGGTACACATAACAAAAAGTGATATAACCTAAAGTCTGGTTTTGTATAAAAGCTACCGGCACTTACAATAAACATAAAAAAAAGCATTTGAAATGCTTTCCTAGTATAGATAAAGCTTCTGAAAAAGTTCTCACGTAGTTGAACAATTGCAAGTATCATCATAACCAATACAGGTACCAATACCAGATAATCATTATAATTAATCTTAAAAACAGAAGGAAATTTGTTTGCCAAAGGCAACCATATCTTATAGAACATGGATAAACTATCATTCCAGTAATAGAACACAGCTACAAAAAAGAATATGATTAAAAAGCCCACCAATCCAGAAATCCACTCCCGCCAGTTGAACGACCTATACAACAATAGGGCAAGCCAGATCATGACCAGCATTACTATGAACGGAAAATAGATTAATGTCCCTATAGCAATGATCATCCCAATATCGAACATGATCATTATAGCATTTGGAGATTTACCAATCTTTAAGAATTTATCCATCATCCAGATCAATAAAAAATTACAAATTAAGGTTGGGCTCAACACTAAAAAAGGCATAAATAGACTGGCACCACTGATATACATCAATGCTGGTAAAAAACCTGGTTTATTTAACAATCCATGATTATTTACAACCCTGTTAAACAGTATGGCCTGAATATATACAATGATTCCTGCAAAGAAGACATTGCTAACTGGAGAGAAGAAACCTTGCACCGGAATTTTAATAAAAAACCTGGTGTAAGATTCTAAAAATTCAAAATTCAGTTGAGCTGGAAGATCAGCAAAAAGAGCTATTCGCATAAAAAAAGTATATGCGAACAGGATTAACAGGTTTACAGGGTTTAAGTTTCTAAATTGATTAATCATGCCTAAAGGCAAAGTAAAGCAAATTATCTGGCAAACTGCTTTACAACTTTATCAATTACAGCATCTGTTTCATCAGGAAAATGAAATTGATGTATTTGCGGCTGTACTACCCATTCTTTAATTATAGGAAGCCAGTCCTTGTTGCTTCCCCATAGCACGGGTAAACCAAACTGTTTCAATGCATAAGCATTACATTGCTGCTCATATTGAAATTTCATTGGCGCTACCAATAATTTCTTACCTAAAAAAAGTGCTTCAGCAGGGCCTTCAAATCCGCCACCAGTAAACAATCCTTCGCAACTTGCTAAACTCAAATTAAACAATCGATTATCTACGGGATGAACATCAACATTTCCATCTATATAGGCTTGTTTGCAATGCTTAGAAAACACCTGCCAGTTAACTTGAGGTATCTGCTTGAGCATCGGCACCAGGTATTGATCATCAATAGCTGGAAGGTAAACTGTATAATGCCCCAAATTACTTGTCAGCATATTTCTAATCTCAGCTCTGATTACCGGCGTATAAATAAAATCGTCGTAACGCTCAAAATGAAAACCTACATAGTGAGTAGCTGGCGCATAATACTTCATAACCAGCTGTGCCCAATCTATACTTTTTGGTTTCGGAACTTTTTTAGATTGAAAAGAAGCCTGGTGACTTAATCCTACACTTTCTATACCTTTTGTTTTACAAGCCCACGCCGTAACAGGCTCAAAATCATTCAAAATCAAATTGTATTCCTTTAAAGGAATACTTCTCATATCTTTTACAAAACGTGGAAGGTTCATGCTCTTCCAGGTTTCATAATGATTCACACCACCTTTTTTACCAAAAATAAAGCTAAAGCCATGCAATTGATACTTTACCTCCTGCGTTAATTTAACATCTGCCTGTGTTCCGCTGATTAGCAGATCAACATCGCCATGTTTTTGCAACAAAGGCACAATCTCTCTTGCCCGGCTAATATGTCCATTGCCTGTACCCTGTATGGCGTAAAGTATCTTCATCCGCACCGAATATCTGTAATTTTCATTGAAATATAAATTTGTAAATTCATTCAGGTTTTGGCGTTAGACAATTTCTAACTTAATTTTTTGCAACAAAATATTGACATCAAGCTTGCTACGTAAATCTTCACCATCTGACAACTCCCCTTCTTCAACATCATCCTTTTGGAAGTCTTTTTGATCATATCTAAATATTTTCCAAGATTGATCACAATATTCCAGAGCGGTAAGGTTCTCCACCCAATCCCCGCTATTCAAATAAGTTACCGCTCCATTCTCTGTGGCTATTGCTCTCATTTCAGGTTGATGAATGTGCCCACAAACTACATATTGATAACCATTTTCAGCAGCTAGCTCCGCAGCTGTATTTTCAAAACCATTAATAAACTTTACAGCATCTTTGAATTGTGCCTTAATTCGTTTAGAAAAACTCATTTTTTCTCTTCCTATCGATACCAAAAACCAGTTTACTAAACTATTAATCAAAATTAAGCTGTCGTACCCTACCGCCCCCAACTTCGCCAACCATTTGGAATGTTGCATAGTAACATCAAATATATCTCCATGAAAAAACCATGCTCTTTTACCATCTAATTCAAGCACTAGCTTATTCTGAATATGAAATGTACCCAGATTCATGTCTGCAAACTTCCGCAACAATTCGTCATGATTACCTGTCAGGTAATAAACAGGTACTCCTTCCACCACAAATTTCATAAGCTTCCGAACCACTTTCATGTGTGTCTCTGGCCAATATCTTTTACTAAACTGCCAAATATCAATAATATCACCGTTTAGAATGATCATTTTAGGCTTGATACTTTTAAGGTATTTTAACAGTTCTTTAGCATGGCAGCCATAAGTGCCTAAGTGCACATCTGAGATTACGGCAATATCTATTTCTCTTTTAGATGTCATGCGGATTTATATTGCATACTATTTTACGCTACAAAAGTGCATCGACAAGATTAACAAGAGATTAAGGGAAGGTTAAATATTAAGAGGGAAATATAGCTAATTAAGAAATTTAGAAGCATAAAAAAAGGTTGCTCATCTTTGAAGTGAACCCCAAAAGTTGGACAAAAACTTTTGGGGTTCACTATTTATGGCAAAACACACATTTGAGGAGAAACTAGATATAGTTTCTCAAGTAAAAAACGGGAAGCCGATACTACGCATATCCCGCGAACGGCATATAGTCGAAAGGATGATATTGGAATGGGTTCGGAAATATGATCTTTATGGTGAAAGTGGGCTACTCAAACAACCTAATGTCCGGGGCACACCTGATTTCAAGGAAGAAATTGTAAGGATTGTTCTAGAGAAAAAGGTACCTTTAGTACAAGTTGTTCTGCAATATGGAGTAAGTAAAACCGCTTTAGAACGCTGGGTAAGATCAGTACGAGTTGAGGGTTATGGCGTACTACACCAACAAAAAAATCGTGAACGACTACCCAAAGACATGAGTAGATCAAAGAAGCATGAGCCTGAAACAGAATTAGAAAAACTCCAGGCAGAGAATGCTCGTTTGCGAGCCGAGAACGCACTATTAAAAAAAGTCACGGCCTTAGTCAAGGAAAGAGAAGCCCGCGAACACATGAGTGGGCAAAAGCCATCGAAGAACTAAGGCCTGCACATGATGTTGCAATTCTATTGGATTGCAAACAGATGGCTCGCTCGGTATTTTATTATCATCTCAAGCGCCTGAATAGTAGAGATAAATACAAGAATGAAAAGGAAGAGATTATACGCATATATCACTTGCATAAAGGCAGATATGGGTATCGACGGGTAACGGCCGAAATGAAGAACTTGGGTTATCATATCAATCATAAGACTGTTCAAAAATTAATGGGAACATTGAACCTAAAATGTAATATAAGGAAAGTTCGCTATCGCTCATACAAAGGTGAAGTTGGTAAAATTGCCGCCAATGTACTTGAAAGGAATTTCAAGGCAAGTTCCCCTAATCAGAAATGGGCTACAGATGTCACTCAGGTAAACATCAAAGGCGAGAAGATCTACCTATCACCAATACTTGACCTATTCAATGGAGAAGTTATCTCCTATAGTATCTCAAAAAGTCCGAATATGAAGATGATAGACGAAATGTTAGATAAGGCTTTTGACAAAGTAAAAGACACAAAGGGGCTTATTTTTCATTCTGATCAAGGCTGGCAATATCAGCATTATGGATATAGAAAGGCTTTAGAGAAACAAGGAATTATACAGAGCATGTCCAGGAAGGGAAATTGCTTAGATAATGCAGTGGCCGAAAACTTTTTTGGAATCTTAAAGACTGAGCTACTGTACTCACAAAGCTTTGAGACAGCAGATGAGTTTGTCCTTTCAGTAAAAGAATACATTCACTATTACAACAATAAAAGAATAAAAAACAGGCTAAATGGAAAGAGCCCGGTGGAATACCGAGCTCTCGTACAAAAAACTTAATTTTGTTAATC
>NZ_JBEHBV010000006.1:0-376713 GCF_040203335.1 Pedobacter sp. ASV1-7
GGGATATGCGCAGAATCGGCTTTCCCTTTCTTACTTGAGAAACTATATCTAGTTTCTCTTCAAATGTGTGTTTTGTCATAAATAGTGAACCCCAAAAGTTTTTGTCTAACTTTTGGGGTTCACTTCAAACCGAAGTCCCAGACACCCTGTTTAATTTCAGTTATTTTATTGATTAATAGTTAGCTACAAAATATGTTTTTGAACTTTGATCATCTGTAACCTTAATCTGGTTTATTGCTTTTGCATAAGACTTAACTAAAGCGGGTTTAATGTTACCGGCCACTGTTAAATAAGCTGTTGTAGGATTAACTATTGCACTGTAATATGCATTTACATCGTTTAGTTTCAAATTTTGAACTGATAAAGTTGTAATGCTTTCAGCATAATATTTATCTTGAGCAGAGATATGTGATAATATGTCTGCTTTTGCTTTAGCTAAAGCCTCTTCTGTAAAATGAGGTGCAGTAATATAAGTAGACATAGCAGCTAATGCATCTTCAAACTCATCCGCATTTGCAGCTGCCAGATTTATTCCTCTATCTGTAAAGCTTAATGATTTATGTATTTCTGGCAATTGTTGAGTTAAAATGATATTTACCAGCTCTTGAACTGCTGCTTTTTCTGCAACATACTTGTTTGTACCTTCAAAACTTAAAACTGAGAATACTTTTTGTGTTCCAGAGTTTTCGGCAACTATTACTGTCATCCCATTTTTTAACTTATAACTAACAGGTTCTTTCATGACAGATTGCGCGAAGCTGAATTGAACAGATAACAGAAGAGCGATTGCAATTGAGATGTTTTTTAAATTTTTCATAACAGGGGGATTTAAATTTGTTTTACAATTGGTTGATGATTCAAAAGTATTGAGCATTACCGAATCCTGAAATGAAGAATAGGTAGAAAGGCATTTCTACCCGATGAATAGGCATTAAAACACTTTGGAGTTTTAATGCCTATCCGGACAGCTATTTATTAAACATTTCCTTAAGACTGATGGTCTTGTTATTAATCATAGGCTTTGCATAATAAGCCAGAAAAAGAATATAAGCCAAAGTTATATAAAGAAACATGAGTGCATACCTCAATCCTATGGCATCGCCCAATGATCCTATTATTAATGGAACTAGTGCACCACCAAAAATACCTGAACATAAAATACCTGAAAAAGAACCATGATGTTGCGCAACAGAGTTCAATGCCAGAGAAAAAATAATAGAAAACATTACCGAAATTACAAATCCTGTTGCAGGAAAAGCATACAATGCCACATCTTTAGAACCGAATAAAGCAACGGTAACAAATACCATTGAAACTATTGCTGCAAGTTTAAGGATAAGTTTTGAATCAAATAATTTCAATAAAACAAGTCCAAGCAGACAACCTAATGACATCAACCCCCAGAACCATGCTACTGCCTGTGCACCATCCTTATTTGGGTCTACCTCATGATAGCTTCTCAAAAACTCGGACATCCAATTGGCCAATGCCTGTTCAGTACCAACATAAGCAACTATACCAATAAAAAATAAGCGTACATCTCTATTTTTAAGTAAAGCCAGATAAATTCCTGCAGCACCTGATTTCTCATCTTCTTTTAGCTCTACTCTTGGTATTCTAATAAAAGAAAGTAACAATAAAATTAAAATGAATATAAAACTAAACAACCAATACAATGCAGTCCATGATAAATTATCTTTTACTAGACTAGCCAATGCACCGATTAAAGGGTTATTGATCGGACTTGCAGAAAGCTCAGTCATCAGGTAAGAAAATACAAAAGGACTGACAAATGAAGCCAATCCGAATACAAGTTGCCCTAATACCGAGAAGAATGCGAAGTTCTCTTCACCACCCGCTGTACGCATTAAAGGATTAATGATAACCTGCAACATCGCCATTCCTATACCAATAATAAATAAGGATGCCAAAGCTATGCCATACTGTGGAAATAATCCGAATGCCGTTACACCAATAAAATTAAGGGTAAAAGCGATTAGCATGGACTTTTTCTCTCCAATCCGCTCTATCATTATTCCAGAGGGAATAGACATAATGCCATAAGCTAAAAAGAATGAAAAAGGCAAAAATGCCGCCATTGTAAGACTCAGATTATAAGTCTGGATAATGATGGGCATTAAAGGTCCAAGAATATTGGTTACAAATGATATAACAAACCAGATCAATAGAATAACACCTACCAGAAAATTATTACGCTGCATATAAACTCATTTAAAATTAAAACTTGGAAAAAACTCTTGCTGCACATCCTAATAAACCTGCCTTATTCCCTAATTGTGCAGCCACAATTTGGGTATGTTGTACTGTATCTGGCATTGTCCTCTTAAGTACTCTTTTTTTAATCTCACTAATATAAAATTGCCCGGCCTCACTGATACCTCCCCCCAACACTACCTTCTGCGGACTAAATACATGGATCATACTTGCAATACCTGTAGCCAGATGATCGAAATGCTTATACATAGCCTCTACCGCTTCAGGTTCTTTGGCCAGATAATTATTGACAATCATTTTTCCATTTATATTTTCAGCATCTAAACCGCGTAATTCAGCATAGTGATTAATCAATGCGGTTGTAGAAGCATAAGCTTCTAAACATCCGAATAAGCCACATGAACATTTAGCACCGTCTTGCTGTATGGTGATATGTCCTAGTTCAGTACCTCGATTCTTGTATCCACCATAAAGTTTTCCATCAATGATTAAACCACCACCTATTCCAGTTCCGATAGTAAGGAAAACTACATTTGTACAATCTGCGGCTGCGCCATAAAACTGTTCTCCCAAGCCCATCAGGTTTGCATCATTATCGATTACCACATTTAAACTTGTCGAAGCGGAAATAATGCTGCCCAGATCAACATTTTTAAAGCCGGGCAAATTATCTGCACCACCTATGACTACATTCTGATCAACAATACCAGGGAAGCCAATTCCGACACCCCTTACCTTTTCTGGTGCATGTTCTACACATTTTCGGATAGCAGCATTAATCAATGCAATCACCTCACCCTCTGTAAAAATATTATCCAGGGGAAACAAAAATGAATAAATCACCTTTCCTGTGTTACTTACCAGTCCACATTTTAATGAGGAGCCGCCCACATCAATTCCAATAGCGTAAGATTCTGTCAATTCTTTAAAGATTTCAATTATTTAATTACCGAAATTAACTTTAAAGCCTTTTAAGGGATTTTAATAATGTCTTTAATGATTTAGGTTTTGTGCTAATTCAATTAAATATCTTCCCCATCTTTCCTTGCAAGGTATTCTGTAGGCATACAATCGTAATATTGCTTAAATGCTGTTGAGAAATATGAAGGAGAATTAAAACCGGACATGTAGGCAACTTGGGCAATAGTATATTGTCTGGATTCCATCAATTCTACAGCTTTCTTGAATCTGATGCGCTTGATGAAATCTGTTGCAGATTCACCAGTTATCGCTTTAAGTTTTAAATAAAGATTGGAACGGCTCATACCGATCTCACGACTAAATTTATCTACTGAAAAATCAGACTCGGTGATATGTGCTTCAATAATAGCAATTGCATCTCTTAAAAAATCCTCGTCAAGTGTATTGAAAGCAATGTTTTCCGGAATAATTTCTTTTGAGCTTGAATAATACTCTTTAAGTCTTTTACGTGAGCGAGTAATATTTTGCAGCTTTGCTTCAAGAAGGGCAATAGAAAAAGGTTTGGTAACATAATCATCTGCCCCAACTTCTAAACCCTTTATCTGTTGATTAGTTTCATTCTTAGCTGTCAACAGGATTATCGGTATATGACAGGTCTGGATATTTTGCTTAATCTTTTTACAGAAATGTATTCCATCCATTTCAGGCATCATTACATCAGAAATGATTAAATCAACTTGTTGTTCATCAAGAAGATCAAGTGCTTCCTTTCCATCATAAGCGACAATTACTTCGTAACTTTTACTAAAATAATTTTTTAAATAAGTTACAATTTCAGGATTATCATCAACGACGAGCAATTTTTCTTTTTCCGGGCCATCAACTTTTTCAATTCCGTCCTCTCCTATATTGGCTTCATCATCCGACAATTCATTTTCAATAGAAAGGGCATAATGTTGACCGTCAACATGTTCATCGGTATCGTAACTATCATCTCCCAGAGGAATTGTTACCACAAACGCACTCCCTTTACCTAAAGCACTTTCAACCATTATGGTACCGTGATGTAACTCTACCAATCGCTTGGTAAATGCCAGACCTACACCAGAGCCCAGGTTCATTTCCTGACCACTTACCTGATAAAATCTATCGAAAATTCTTTCCTGATGTTGCACATCAATTCCCATCCCAGTATCTGTTACTTTGATCACAGCATCATTATTTCTTCTTGCAAACTCTACTGTTATCGCTCCACCTTCCTCTGTGTATTTAAAGGCATTTGAAAGCAGGTTAAATAAGATTCTTTCTATTGCATCCTTATCGAAGTAAAAAGATAATTTTGCTTCTGTGGAACGGAAAGTGTATTTGATTTTATTCTTTTCAGAAAGTGTAATGAAAGAGCTGTAAGCTTCATGGATAAAACTAACCATATCACCCTTACCTACTTTAAGTTTCTTGGTACCACGTTCTGTTTTTTTAAACTCAAAAAGTTGATCTACTAAATGGTATAGTCGTTTTGCATTCAGCATCATCAACTCATGATTTTTTCTTAAGCTTTTATCTGCAACCGGCCTGCTTAGAATTTCTTCCAACGGAGCCAATATTAATGTTAAAGGAGTTCTAAATTCATGCGAAATATTGGTAAAGAAATCCATTTTCATCTGATTGATGTAATTGACTTTCTCGCGTTCCATCCTTTCCATTTTTAACTGGTGTAATGTTCTGATCCGCTCTGAAACCACCCTATAAACTACATAACCAGCTGCAATTGCAAATGCAGTCATTAACAAGTAAAACCAGTTACTGTTATACCATGGAGGTCTAACTACTATGTCCAGCGTTTTCACTTCACTGCTTTCGCCCTGAGGGCCTACAGCTTTAACATGAAAAACATATTTACCAGGTTGTAAATTGGTATAACTTGCTTTAGAAATATCTTCTGTAACCTGCCATTCCTTATCAAAACCATCTAGTTTGTACCAATATTTTGTTTTATTGGGTGAAATGTAGTTGAAAGCATTAAAGAAGATGGTAAATTGTTTAAATTCATGTTTAAATGTTAACTTTTTAGCTTGATCTATGTGTTGATCTAAAACATCATATCCATCACCCGGTACAACGGTTTTATTAAAAACTTCGAGTCCGGTAAAGGTTACTTTTAATTTTAAGGGATCTTGTTTTAAAGCTTTTGGATAGAAATAAGAAACCCCGTTGATTCCACCAAAAAGCATCATCCCATCTGCTGCCTTACAAAATGCATAGAGGTTAAACTGATTGTTTTGCAATCCATCCTTATTATCAAAAACCTGCAGTTTGCGGCTGTCAGGATGAAATTTTACAAGACCTTTGTTAGTCGAAATCCATAAATTCCCTTCATCATCAGGCAGGATGCCATAAATGGTGCCTTTAAGGAAATCTTTACGGATGTTAAAAGTTACGAAACTACGGGTATTTTCATCAAATAAGTTCAGACCATCTCTTGTTCCTATCCAGATACGTTTTTTAGCATCTTCGGCAATACAGCTTACCACATCATTGCTTAGCATATTACCTGGGAAGTTATCGAAAAGCATATTATCCGGGTAAAACAGGTTTACACCATTCGTTGTACCTATCCAGATACGTTTTTTAGAATCTTCGAGCAAATAGGTAATCTCGTCAGATGTTAAACGCTTTCCAGCTTTATCCATATAAATATGGCTAAAAGATTGGTCTGAAGTATTAAACAGGTCAAAACCAGTTCTTGTCCCTACCCAAATACGACTTTTGTGATCCTTTAATAAGGCATAAACCATGTCGCCAGCAATACTTTTAGAATCTGCCGGATTATGTCTGAACACTTTACTAGTTCTGCTTATGGGATCAAGATAGTTTAAGCCCATATTATGTGTTCCTACCAATAGCTTACCAGCCTCATCAAAAGCTATAGATTTAATATTATTAGAGCTTAATGAGCCATGTCCGGTCTCCTTGAAAGTATAATACTTAATAGTTCCGGCATTTCGGTCCCAATAATTAAGTCCCTTATCATTCGTACCAATCCAGAAATCACCTTTACTATCTTGCTTAATCACATTTACAACCTGATCATTTAATGACAATGCACCCGTGCTCTGATTTAATAAATTGAACTTAATATCATTGTAGTGATAATAGCTTATCCCCCCATAAAAAGTTCCCAGCCACATACCATTCTGTTTGTCACGATAAACACAACGAACGGAATTCTGATTTATAGTATAAGGTACAGAGGCCCTGTGATAATAGTTTTGAAAAGTATTGTCTTTAAGATTTAGAATTGAAAGACCATTAAAAGTGCCTAACCACAAATTACCTTGCTCATCCTTACTTATCCCCCGCACATCGTTATCAGCCAGACTAGCTTCTTGTCCTGCAATATGTTTATAATTAACCGTAGTTCCCTTTTTCAGATCGTATTGAATTAAGCCTTTCCCTTCAGTTCCAATCCAAAGCAATTCCCTATCTGCAAAGAGCTCATTAATCCTGGGTTTCCCTAGACTTAAATTTATTAAACTCAGTTTTTTGCCAGCCATATTCATCTTAAACAAGCCTACGTCTGTACCTACAAACAAGTTGTTTTTGATTAATGCCAAACGAGTAACACTCTTTATATCAAAAGCAGAGGCATCAAAATTAACTTGTTTAAATTGTCCAGTTGAGGCATCGAGGAAAAAAATCTCACCCGAACTTGAACTTGCCCACACCACTTTATTTGCATCTTCTACGATTGAAGAAATATACCACTCACCTGATTTACGGGGGAATTTATAATTCTGAAAGTTTTCTTTAGTATAATCAAAACGACTTACGCCCTGATTTCCTCCAACCCAAACTAAACCTTTATGATCAAGAAAAAGACTTCTGATGTAGTTAGACTGTAAACTATTTTTATCAGCTTTGGAGGGACGATAAACGCTAAAAGTTTCTCCATCATAGTGATTCAAGCCATCCTGAGTTGCCATCCACATAAAACCCAGAGTATCTTGTACCATGGTAAAGACAGTACTTTGCGACAAACCATTTTCTACGGATATACCTCTAAAGTACCGTTTTAGAGTCTGTTCAGTTTGTAACTGAGCGGCAGCAATATGCCCGACAAATATTAGAGAGGCAAACAGACAAAAAATGGTAATCCTCCGCTTCATTGCTTGTACATTTTATTTTTTACGTTTAAAACCAAAGTCAAAATTAACTACATCTGGCAAACTATCCACTACTTCCTGCTTATTAATTGAATTATTTTTAGTTTCTATCAGTATTGAACTACCATCTATACTATGTTTATATACATGTCCTTTAATTTCCAGAGATTCAGAACCATAGCCGAACACTGCATTTTCATTAGCTGATTTCACAATTAAGCTAGCTACATCAGATGCATTTAATGCCGCTTTAATTTCCCATGGTCCAACCTTCAGATGATACAAACCATTCACATTGCTAATTACCTTAATTACATCAACGGTTTTATCCTTTAACTGAATTACAGTTAAAAAACGGTTTGTCCTTAAAGGATTAACTGTAGTAATACCTGCATGCCACTGATTTGTGAATTCTATAATATTGCCTTCGTCATCTGTTTTACCTTTCCAGTTTTTAGCTGGGAAATTATACTTATCATGCAGAACCAACTTTAATGGAGTATGCGCATAAACTGTTGTGCTAACATGAGCAAGATTAGTTTTTAATTTAAAGCTTTGTTCAGATGCACCAGAAATTGTTTTGCCATCCATCATAAAGGGACTGTGCATCTGACTGGTCCATTTTACCGGTTTCACAGCTTCAAGTTCATCATATAAAATTACATAATTACTATCTAGCTGCAACATATGTCTCCTGTAAAGTTTCACACCAGAGTCACCATAACCACTGCTTTTATCAGCTTTTAAACCTATTTGTTTAAAGCGGTCTAACCAAAAATCGGTTGTCACATTTCCATAGGCATTTGAAGCATCACCTAAAGCATACTGAATTCTGTTGCCAGTCATGAAACGTGGAATCCATCCATATCCATCCTCTCCTATCCTTTGTCCGAGGCTGTCGGCCAGAATAGTATTATAGGCTCTTGATGAGCGATAATCCAACAGGTTGTGTGCATCACTAAAATTGCTGTAAAATCCTGTTCCACCAAATACCTTTTTCCCATTGTAATTAATGGTAAATGCATTTTGCGCCGCATGACCATGTCCAGCTGCACCAAAAGGATTAGACATTAAATAACTGCCCAGGTTTTTAGATGGATCTGCTAAATTGGAATGCATAGCCACCAATCCTATATCTTTAAATACTCTGCCTTTAGCAAGTGTGTTTGGTGCAGATAATGGCTTTATGCTCTTTGGATTATAATTTAACAACCTGAAAAGCACGAAATCATCTGTTCCTTTAAAAAATTCGGGCTTAGTTTTTCTAATTTCAGCAACATACCAGTTTAAAAAGGGGTTATCAACTTTTAAAGCTAAGGCCTCTGCAAATTTAGCCTGCATTTTAACTGTACCGGCAAGGTTTTCATGCATATCTCCTACTGCTGTTGATGTAGAATTTGGCGGATAACTGTATAACATGTAATAAGGCAGATTCTTCATCCATGTTTGCTTGAAATAATCCATTCCAGAAATATTACCAAAAAGTTCAGGTAAGTAAATCAGCGTTTCGTAATGCGTACGGAAATACCCGTTACCTTCATGCCAGCCTCCGTCAGTTGAACCTAAAACAGGAAAACGTGCCGACCAAACCTCGTACACATACGTTAACCATTCATCTGCTTCCGGTAAATCATTCGCAACTGCAACCGCAGCGATGGAGAAATTACGTAAAATATGCTGCCAAACATGGTTATCACACATTTGCAATTCAAAACGATTAGGCAAATCTTCATATATGCGTTGCCCTCTAACTGCAATTGTATGCTTCAATAAGCTTTTTTCTGACGCCGTTAAATATTTAAATCCTGCATCATAAAGCCATGCAATAGATTCAAGAATATTTCCATTGTTGAAATCGTCACGCGTTGCGTAACCATCTGGATTCATTTTAGCTACATGTACTGCTTGTTTTATGGCTTCTTTAATAAATCGATCATCTTTAGTCAGCTGAAAAGCAATACAAAGATTACGTATGGGGGCGCCTACTTTTTCACCGAAACCATGATACATAAATTCAATCATTTGTTTACGCTGTAAAGCGTTCATGCCGGTTGTATCTCTTGGTCTTGTTGGCTTTTCTTCTGGAAGCGGTTGTCCTATCAATTTAGTTGAAGCAGAAATAAAAGACTTAGCTTCAGGGTTTTGTTTATTATTGATATAAAAAGCTTCCGCGTTTTTATTCATCCCCCACAACCTCGGATGAGCTGCTTTTCCTTTTTCTAATATAGTAGCTATAGCAGGAGAAACACCTACATTTTTAGCCTGCTTTTTAACGATAAAATCGTAGACAGGCGACCATTTCCATTTACCACCTGCCTTATCTGAAGAGGCGTATTTCCAAAACCAGCGTCCTGGCTTTAAGCTTTGATGTAAAGGATATACTGCCCAGCGCTGTTCATTACCTGCAATCAAGTTATTTTTGAAAAGACTATCCCTTGACAGCAACACTTTATATTTTACCGTTTTACCCTTTACACCAGGCCATAACAGAACCGGACTATCATCAGCAACTTCAACACGGTTAACCGGATATGCCCACTCTCGAATACGAGGGTGCAACATTCCAGTATCAATCTGTTGTACAGCCTGTTGTTTTACAGAGGTTAACAATAAGGCTGATTGAAGGATAATAGCAAAGCTCATAGGTAAGATTTATTTTTTTAATGCATAAAATGAGTCCTGATGTTCTATACACCATTTTTTCAAATACTCACGCATCTGGTTTAATTTAGCTTTATGTGTTGACTTCACAGCCAGGTTATTCATTTCTCCAGGATCATTTTTCAAGTCAAACAGCTGTTCTCTGATTTTCCCTTTATCATATACGATATATTTAAAATCCTTTGTCAATACTGCTCTACCTTTAATACCAAGCATCACCTCATTATCAGCGAAATCTGTTTCTATTACTAGAGTGTCACGCAAGCTAACTTTTGGATTATCCATACGTTTTTTTAAATCTACCCCCTTTAGATATGCTGGAGTTTCAATACCCGCATAGCCACATATTGTTGGAATAATATCTATACCATTACAAAGTAACTGATCGTCTGTTTTAGGTTTCCAATGTCCTATTTTAGAGATAATAAAAGGTACTTTAGCTGATTCTTCATACAATACCTGCTTTTGGTTCCATTCATGTGCACCATAACCATCTCCATGATCACTTGTAAAAATGATTATGGTATTGTCTTCTAATCCGTGTTTTTTCAGAGATCCTAAAATCATACCTACATAATCATCCACCTTCTCTACCAAGCGGTTATATGCCCAACGATATTGTCTCCACTGTGATTCAGTCCATCCGATTGTTGGATATGTACGTAAATTCACCTTCTGCTGTTCTCTTATAATTTCCGGTTCATTTGGTGATATTTTCCAATTCTTTGGCATTACAGGACAAAGAGAAGGATCTGGTGGTGAACCTATCAAATCCATTTTCAAATAATCACCTCTTGCCCATTCACATATATCATGAGGGTTTAAAAAAGAGGCTACTAATAAAAATGGATTATTCTTATTTTTCTTAATAAAATTAGCACAATATGATGGTGTTGCAGCATCTGTATAATCACCTGTAGCCGTATTTTGTATCGTTTCAAAGCCATGTTGCTCTATTTTACCAGCTGGAATAGGCAGGTGCCATTTACCTACATACCCTGTTTTATAACCACCATTCTTAAATATTTTGCCCATCATCAAGACGGAATCCGGCCACTGTCCGTCCATTTCTGGTGCATTCCCACTAAAACCAGACTCATGTGGCATCTTACCACTAAAAATGGAAGATCGTGATGGTGTACAAAGTGGCTGTGCACAATATGCCCGTGTAAAACGAGTACCATTTGCCGCAAGCTTATCCATTGCGGGCGTATGTAAATCCTTATTTCCAGCATTACTCATGGCATCAGCAGTTTGCTGATCTGTCATAATAATAATGATATTAGGCTTTGAAACATTTGCTTTTTGTGCTTGTGCTTCAGTACCTCCTAATAATGCAAGTAAGGCTGCACTAAGCAGCCATCCTTTTGTTTTGTACATCCTCATATCTTACTTATTTTAAATAATTATAGCTAGAATCCAGATTAAATCGTTTTTGCATCTCTTTGCTTGGTTTGGGTGTTTTATCTACCTCACTAAAATAATCAGCAGTATCCCAAATCTTTACATTTCCATTTGTTTCTCTTGGATCCTTAGTCTCTACTAAATAATTACGCATTTGAGCAAGTAATTCTTGTTTTATCTTTTGATAAGCCGGGATCGCAGCCAGATTATGTATCTGATCTGGATCTTTATTAACGTCAAATAATTCTTCTGCCGGTCGTTTACCCATTGCCAGTTCAAAAAAGGGCTTAACTTTCTTGTCATCTCTATGCTCTATCAGGTAATATTTAGTTTCACCTGGCCAATTGAACATATAAGGATCAATGTCTCCATAAAACGGCGGGTCACCTGCCGGCCATCTATTCGGCTCATAGTTTTTAATATACAGATAGTCCTTAGTACGAATTGCTCTGCCTGGATAACCCAAACCATGTTGACGTACAAAAGCATGACGTTCACGACCTAATACAACAAAATCTCTTGACTTTTCTTCTTTCCCTTTTTCCACAATAGGTAATAAACTTTTACCAGTCATAACTGCAGGAACAGTAATATTTGCTAACTGGAGAAATGTTGGCGCGAGATCGTTTAATGTGACCATATTTTCACTAACTACATTTTGCTTGAATTTACCTGGCCATGAAATGATTAATGGTACATGTGTACCAAAATCGTAAAGATTAGCTAAACCTCTAGGCATTTGCCATCCATTGTCGCTACACACTACGATAACAGTATTATCAAGTTGCCCGGTTGCTTTCAGTTCTGCCATAATTTCCCCCAACTCCTTGTCGAAGGCCTCAATTGCAGCATAGTAGTCTGCTATATCCTGACGTACATCAGGATGATCCGGTAAATATCCTGGAACAGTAACTTTACTTGAATCGATACCTGCTTTAGCACCAGAGCCTACTTCAAAAGGTCTGTGCGGATGTAAGCTACTTACCCAATAACTCCATGGACCTTCCTTTTTATTTTTAAGAAAATCAGCAAAGCTGTTATACTTGTTCCCTCCAGGATTTCTCGGACGCCCGTTAGCTTCGAAGCTACCTGGTCCCCAACCCTTACCCTGGTAACCTATAGCATAACCAGATTCTTCCAGCAGATCCGGATATACTTTGTATTTAACTGGTAAAACACCCCATAAATTAGCGCCATCTTCTAATCTCCAAATATCTTGTCCCGTTAACATAGCCGCCCGTGCAGGTGTACAAGATGGGGAGCTACAAAAAGCATTAGTAAAGCGTACACCCTGACTGGCAATTAAATCCATATTAGGCGTACGAACTATTTTATCTCCATAACTACCAACATGATTCCAAGATTGGTTATCAGACATGATCATCAGAATATTAGGACGATCTTGCTTCTTCTCTGTTGTGCAGGAAGCCCAGGTCAGCACCATGATTAGTGCAGCTGGAATGTATTTCAAATTATTAAACTTCATCTTTATTAAATTATTTAGTAACGGCTTCCGTCGGATTAGTGTCTTTGTATTGCTTCTGTAGCTTTACAAGTTCTTCTTTTAATTCTTTTATAACTGGCTGATAAGCTTTATTGCTATATAAATTATTCATTTCCTTTGGATCTTTTTGCATATCATATAACTCCCACTCATCAACATCATTATAAAAATGGATAAGTTTATATCGTTCAGTTCTGATACCATAATGCCTTTTCACCATATGCCAGCTTGGATATTCATAATAATGGTAATAAACTGCTTTACGCCAGTTTTCTGGTGCTTTTCCAGCATTATCTAATATCGGACGTAGTGAAACACCTTGCATATCATCAGGTATCTTTACTCCTGCATAATCTAAAAATGTTGGGGCAAAATCAAGATTCATGGCAAAAGCATTACTTACTGATCCTGCTTTGATAGATTTTGGATAACGTACCAATAAAGGTGTTCTGAATGACTCATCGTACATAAAGCGCTTGTCGAAATAACCATGCTCTCCTAAAAAGAATCCCTGATCTGAAGTATACACAATAATGGTGTTGTCTAACTCTCCTATCTTTTCAAGGTAATCCATTAGCCGGCTTACGTTTTCATCAACAGAAACAACACATGCCAGGTAATCGCGCATATATTGCTGATATTTCCAGCGTACCAGATCAGCACCTTTAGGGTTTAACTTTTTAAATTCAGCAACACGTTTGTCATATACTTTTTTCCAATTGACTTTCTCCGCATCTGTCATACGGTTGTACACCTCAAAGAAACGAGCTTTATCTAATGTAGGATCGTTAGCTTGCTTGTAATCATCACCCTTTGCATCTTTAAATATCTTTTCTATAGGTAATTTACCCATAGAGTCCAATTGTTCAGACGAAAGCAATTTAAGATCCCATGCATCCCACATATCTGTAGAAATATTCATTAATTGCTCTTTAGCTGCTCTTCCCCTATTTTTAAAATCATCTAAAAGATTATCTGGTTCAGGAAAAACAGTATTATCAAACATACCAAGGTGTCTTGGTGCTGGTAACCAATTGCGATGAGGCGCTTTATGCTGATAAATCATCATAAAAGGCTTATCATGATCTCTTTTTTCTAAGAATCCGATTGCTTTATCTGTAATCACATCAGTTACATAGCCTTGTTCCTTTACTACTTTTCCATTCTCAAAGAATTCTGGTTGATAATATTGTCCCTGGTTAGGTAAAATACTATAATAGTCAAAACCCATCGGAGTTGAACCAAGGTGCCATTTGCCTATCATTGCAGTTTGATATCCTGCTTTTTTTAACAATTGCGGATATATAACCTGCGTACTATCAAAAACCTTTGAATTGTCCGTTAATCCATTTAGGTGACTATACTTGCCAGTTAAAATAGTAGCTCTGGAAGGACCACAAACTGCATTAGTGACAAAGCAGTTATTAAACAGCATTCCTTCATTAGCAATCCTATCTAGTCCAGGTGTTTTAATGAGTTTACTACCATAGGCACCCATTGCCTGAATAGTGTGATCATCTGTCATAATGAACACAATATTTGGTCGTTTAACATTTTGTTCAGTCTTTGATTGCTGACATGACGTTAATGCCATTCCAGTAATCAAACAGGAAATAATTATTTTCAAATTACCCATTTTAATAGTTAAGATTTTTTAAAAGGTTTGGATTCAAATCACACGCTCCAAATGAGATTGGATAAAACAGATGTTTCATAACATTTTGGTTTTATTTATTTGGTTAATTGATAAGAACGAATGTAGATGAGTAAGACAACAATGGATTTAGATATTGTTTAAATTCATATCAGTTTTGGTTAATCACAACCTTAAAGACTGTATTTTCATCAATATTCATCAAATCCTGAATAAATTAGCTCAATTCCTAAAGCTTATCATTTTTGCGCGCCCTACCTTCATAAAACAATTAAAACGAACAAAAACTTACACTAATGAAGAAACTACTAAGCGCATTTGTAGCTTCCATCGCACTGATGGGCTCAACAAATAGTATGGCAGTCACGAATGACAACGGGGAGGATTGGTTAAAGAAATCTACAAAAGCTGCAGTATATCAATTGACCAAAGCTGCACAAACTTTTACTCCGGGTATGAATCCGAGATCCATCAATAATAATGGTACAGTAAGGTTAGCTCATCCTCGCGACTGGACTACCGGATTTTTCCCTGGTACTCTATGGTACGGATATGAGTTATCAGGTGATGAAAACCTAGCTGCTGAGGCAAGAAGGTTTACACTAGGCTTAGATACTATGCAGTATATAAAAGATACACATGATCTGGGTTTTATGATTTATTGTTCTTATGGTAATGCTTACCGATTAACTGGTGATCAGATTTACCGCAAGCCTTTAGAAAATGGTGCTGCTAATTTGTATGCTCGTTTCAATAAAAAAGTTGGCGCAATTCGTTCATGGGACTTTGGACATTGGCAATTTCCTGTAATTATTGATAACCTGATGAACCTGGAGTATTTATACTGGGCAGGAAATGAGTTTAAAAAACCAGAATGGTTTAATGCAGCTAAAACACATGCTGTAACTACTATGAAAAACCATTTCAGAAAAGATTATAGTTCTTATCATGTAATCAGCTATGATACTCTATCAGGTAAAGTTTTACAAAGAGAAACTCACCAGGGGCTTACACATGAGTCTGCATGGGCGAGAGGTCAGGCCTGGGGGCTTTATGGTTATACCATGAGTTTTAAAGATACTAAAGACAAAAAGTTTATTGATCAGGCTGAGCATATTGCTAAGTTTATCATGAACCACCCTAAAATGCCTAAGGATAAAATTCCACTTTGGGATTTCGATGTACATACTGAAGAGCGTACACCAAGAGATGCATCCGCTGCTGCTGTAATTGCCTCTGCCTTATTAGATTTAAGTACACAGGTAAAAGATGGTCAGAAATATTTTAAGTTTGCAGAGGATATATTAAAAACCCTTTCATCTGATGAATACTTAGCTAAACCAGGTGAGAATCAGTTTTTTATTCTTAAACATAGTGTAGGTGCTTTCTTATATAATTCAGAAATAGATACGCCACTAAACTATGCGGACTATTACTTTATGGAAGCATTAAAAAGATATGCTGAGATTAAAAAAATTGACTTAAAAACACTTAGTCAGTCATAAAACCAACCGATAATTATGAACTTAAAAAAGATTATCCTTTTGCTTGCTTTAACTCCTACGCTACTATTTGCGCAGGAATCAGGCAATCCGATTACGAAAGAAAGTTTCAATAATCTGAATCTGAATTATCCGGGTTTAGAAGAGGTAAATAAATCATTTACTGCAGGCAATTATACTGAGGCAGCAAATCAATTACTTAAATATTATCGTAGTAAACCAGCTGCAAATAAAAAAGGAGATAAGTCTATTAGTGCTGAGGATCAGGAAAAAGCAGACAATGCCTTGTTACACAAATTTAAGCCACAAAAAGGATATGGATTTTTTGATTATGGAAAAGACATCAATTGGAGCTACTGGCCTGTAAAAGACAATGAGGTTCGTTGGCAATTGCATAGGGTGTATTGGTGGCAGCCGATGGGCCTGGCTTATCGCAATAGTGGTGATGAAAAATATGCGAAAGAATGGGTCTTCCAATTCCGTGACTGGGTGAGAAAAAACCCTTTGGGATTATCGGCAGAAAATGATCGTTATGCCTGGAGACCTTTAGAAATTTCTGAACGCATTCAAAGTTTAGTGGGTACTTTTAATTTGTTTGTAAACTCTCCAAATTTCACCCCTGCTTTCTTAATGGAATTCTTAAAAAGCTACCATCAACAAACAGACCATCTGTCGGTAAATTTTGCTGCTATAGGAAATCACCGTTTGTTTGAGGCACAACGTACACTAACAGCTGGTGCTAACTTCCCTGAATATAAAAATTCAGAAAAATGGCGTAAAATTGGTATTGAGGTACTTAATACTGAAATTGTAAAGCAAGTTTATCCAGATGGACTACAATTTGAATTATCTCCGAATTATCACAATGCAGCCATCAATATTTTCTTAAATGCATACAATGCGGCAAAATTAACTGGTGTAGAAAAGGAATTTCCTTCAAGCTATAAGAATACGGTAGAAAATATGATTATGGCAACCATCAATTTCTCTTTTCCTGATTATACATTTCCAATGTTTGGGGATGCCTGGATAGGAAAGAAAAAAGAGATGATAAAGCAATATAATGATTGGTCAAAAGCTTTTCCCGACAACAAAGTAATTCAATATTATGCAACAGATGGAAAGAAAGGCACTTTACCTAATTACTTATCAAAAGGGTTGACTACCGCTGGTTTCTATTCATTTAGAAACGGATGGGCTAATAATTCCACTGTAATGGTACTAAAGGCTAGTCCACCGGGAAAATTCCATGCTCAGCCAGATAATGGCACCTTTGAACTTTGGGTAAAAGGACGCAATTTCACTCCAGATGCCGGTGTATATGTTTATAGTGGTGATGAGGAAATTATGAAAAAGAGAAATTGGTTTCGTCAAACTCGAGTTCATAATACTTTAACCTTAAATGATGAGAACATGATTATTACAAAGGCAAAGGTAAATAAATGGGCTACTAATCAGAATCTTGATGTATTAAGTTATATTAATCCAAGCTATAATGGATTAAACCATCAGCGCAGTGTGCTTTTTATTGACCAGAAATACTTTGTTATCATCGATTTAGCTATAGGTAAAGCAACAGGGAAACTTGATGTACGCTTCCACCTTAAAGAAGACAGTAAACCTGTTTATGATAAAAATAATAACAGAGTTACCACCTCTTATGATGATGGAAACAATTTACTGATTCAGTCTTTAAACACGGATAAAGTAAGCTTATTACAGGAAGAAACAAGTGTTTCCTATTTCTACAATAAAGAAATCCCCCGTCCTGCATTGGCTTTTGAAAAACAGAAAGCCGATGATAAAACCCAGGCTTTTGTAACTGTTGTTTATCCTTTTGATGGTCAGAAAGCACCGAAAATCAGCATCAAAGAAAATAATGGTAATGATTATATAAAGGGCAATATTAATATATCCTTAACTATTGATGGCAAAAAGCAACAGATAAGTGCACAACTAACTAATCAATAAACATCCTCTATAAGGAGTACCAAGCTTCTCAAAATGTTCAGAAATTCTGAACATTTTGAGAAGCTTTTTTATTTGAATCCAATCCTTCGTTCGGTATCTTTGTGAATAGAAATTATGAGCGAATCTTCTGAAACAACCTTACACCAGGATAAAACATTTACCAGCAATGCAATAAGTTTCTGTTCTCATTTAAGTTTGAGAAAAGTCAGCTAGATTACAGCACTTTTTATGGTACAAAACTTAAAAAAACCAAGTTTACTGATTGCTCCCTTAAAGAAACAGATTTTGAAGAAGCTGATCTCACTGGCAGTGTGTTTGACAACTGTGATTTGTCGGGCACCAGCTTTGTACGCACTGTTTTAGAAAAAGTAGATTTCCGTACGGCGCGTAATTTTGGTTTCGATCCTGCAGTAAATAAGGTTAAACAGGCTAAATTTTCAGCTTTAAATCTTGCTGGCTTGCTTTATCACTTCAACCTGGACATTGACCATGATAATTAAAAAAAACGCCTGAAAATTATTCCAGGCGCTTCATAAACAATTGTAATGGTAGAGCTATTTTTTAAGTTCAATAGTTGCTACTACAGGAAGGTGATCTGAAGCATATGTTTCATTTACAATCCTATAATCTTTCACTGTGAATTTTTCCGGCTTATTCAACATAATATAATCAATTGTCCGGTTAGCATTTACTGATGGGAATGTAAACGGACAATTTGACGAACAGGCATAAGTTAGTTGTTGTTGCAAAATCTTAATTGCATTGGATGTTGGCTGTGCATTTAAATCACCTGCAATAATTAAAGGTTTGTCTAAAACTTTAATGTGATTTATCAATTCCTTCGCCTGGTGATCTCTATTTGCGTCAGAACTCAAATGATCCAGATGTGTTGAAGCAAAATTAAACCTTATCCCCTCTTTTTCAACAACAATCATAGCTACAGATCTAAGTTCTCCACCCAATTCAGGTGTTACTGAAAGTTCATATCTTTTACTTTCAATAATTGGTAAGCGCGATAAAACCGCATCACCAAATTGCCCCCCCTGATAATCGATAGCTTTAGTATAAAAATAATACATTCCAGTAAGTCTGGCCAATTCCTTTGCCTGATCTACATCTTTTCCCGATCTTGTAGTGTTTACATCTACTTCTTGCAAAGCCACCAAATCCGGTTTCTGTAAATTAATGACATTGGCAATTGCCTGAAGGTTCCTCGCAGAAGCTACCTCTGAAGGAGGGTTACCGATATGAATATTATAAGTCATAACTTTAATCACTGGTCCTCCTTTTATAGGATCAATAGGTTTTGTCGGCTCTGATTTACTTTTACCACATGATGCTGTGATTATAAATAATAGTGTGAAATAAATAAATCTCATAGTTATTGTCGTTGTTTTGGTTACTTGTATAATGTGAATTGTGCAATTACCGGTAAATGAGTACTAGTAGATGTAGTGCCAACGGTATAGCTCAAAACCTTAAAATCCTGAGATGTTCTATACATGATAAAATCAGAGTAGTTTAGCGGGTTCACAACTGGTGAATTGGGAGGGCATGTAGTACAAGGATACTCCCATCCTTTGATTGCCATAGCTGTATAAATGGGTCCACCCACAGGCCGGTCATTAAAATTACCTGCAAGGATCATTGGTTTATCTTTATAATCCTCCGTAATCCTAATCAATTCAGCAAGCTGCACATCTCTAACTGCTGCAGAGGCATTAAGGTGCGTACCAGCAAAAGTAATACGCTGATTTTCATTAATTTGCAATTCAAGCACTGCAAGCGGCCCTTTTTCCGCGCTTGTATTTCCAGTTGGCAGGATAAATGTTTCTTGCTTAACAATTGGGTACTTTGTAAACACTGTTGCTCCATACTTTCCACCCTGATAGGACGCAATAGACTCAGCAAAGACATAATTAGGCATCCCAAGAAGTCCAGATAGGACTTCAGCCTGATCAACACCTCCACTACGGGTAGTTTTGATATCCATTTCTCTTACCAGAACAATATCTGCCCCCTGTGCATTTACAATATTGGCCACGGCATTCATATCTATTGTCCCTCCCGCTTTACCAAAACTCAAAACTTTAAAGGACATACCTTCTCGTTGTGCCTCAACCCTAAAATAGGTCGTTTTAAGCGCTTCATTTACTGGCTTATTTCCACTTACCTGTACAATACTTACTGGCAGCAGATATTGTTTAAATTGCTGCAGAGCTCCCTTCGTTTTGATTTTGATTTTAAGTGGATCAGTCGAATATTGCCCTTTTCTGATGACTCCTGATTTATTTTCAAATTCATAACTGCCAGCTGGTAAAACATCATAATCGGTTTCGTTAGTCTGATTGTAGTCAGCTACTAATTCCGGACTAGCGTCAAAAGAGACCTGAATATCTTGTTCATTTGTAGCAGGGCCACCATAAGAAGCCCCAAAAATAATAGTATTTAGCGTGTCCGCCATAATAAAAGTACGGTTGGCCGGCGATTCTGCTGCCTGCGACATATATATTTTAACATAATCGTCAGGATTCGCTATAGTAGTATCGTATTTACAAGAAGAAATCAACCCACTTACAAATAGCATTACAATTATATATGATTTTATTTTCATGTTATTAGGCTTTAATTGTTACCAACCCGGATTTTGAACCAGGTTTTTATTCTTATTAATTTCCGTTTGTGGTATTGGGAATAAATAATAGCTTTTTCTAAACACACGTTTTTCAAACACTACTCTTTTATAGAACTGAGGTGGATTTGCACCGATATTCATTCCATAAAAATTGCCTCCATCTGTTTGTTCAGCAATCTTCCATCTGCGTGTATCGAAATATCTGAAATGTTCAAATGCAAGTTCTATTTTGCGTTCCTGGCGAATCAGTTCCTTAACATCAGATGGTGCTGGCACAGGCAAAGGATCAGTTCCTATACCAAACTGAGGTATTCCAGCACGCTCTCTGATTGCATTTAAATATTTTAAAATGTCAGAATTACCAGGGTCAGATTCATTCAATGCTTCTATATAATTCAGTAATATTTCTGCGTATCTGAACATTAGATAAGGTCTTGGTGTCCATACTGATGTTCTTGGATTTGAAGACGGTGAAACATTCTTTCTTATAAAATATCCTGATCTGGGGTGATCCCATGATCCTGCAGGTCCGGATTCACCGGTGTTATAAGTTTGAATAATCTTTACTCCTTCTGTGGTATTGATCCATTGTGCCCCATTAAAGTTTACACTTACATAAAACCTTGGCTCCCTATTCGCATACATATTATAAGTATTTGCAAGGGTATAAGGTGGTTTTGCAACAGTTGTAAAACCGGTTTCAACATATCCCGACTGTGTATTAATAATTGGAGATCCATCCGAATTATAACCGGTAATCGGGCGTAAACCGTTTGCCATATGATAAGAATCAACCATCTGTTGTGGCGGACCTACACTTGCATATCCACTTGCCAGTCTTGGTGTAAGTGCCCTTTCATATCCGTTGATATTACTGGATATCCTTGTGAAAATAACTTCTGAGTTCCATGGTTCAAGGAAAAGATCTCTATACGATAAATACGGATCAAACTGTCCGGAACTATTGTTCTTTTTATACAAGCTTAAAATATTCAGATCTATAATATCCTTAGCAGCTTTTGCAGCTTTGGTCCATTTATTTGGATCATATTGCGTATTCATCAAATTTTTACCATCCTTATTCTTAAAACCTGCATAATCTACATTCCCATTAAAAAGTGGACTTGCAGCATAAAGTAATACTCTACTTTTTAATGCCATACAAGCAAGTTTAGTAGCCCTTCCTAATTCAGGATCACCTTGTGCAGTAAAATGTAAAGGCAGATCTTGTGCAGCTAAATCCAATTCATTTACTATATAATCAACACATTCATCATAAGAATTTCTAGGCAGATTTAACAAATCATCACCTACTTGCAAATCAGGAGGTAAGACATCATTATTTAAAATAAAAACAGGCCCCCAGGTTCTTAATAAGCTGAAGTACAAAAATGCACGTACGTACCTTGCCTCAGCTGTCCTGATCACAATTTTATTTGCAATCATTTGTTTATTATTTCCTATGTTGTTGATAAATGTTGTAGCCGAGCGAATCCCTACATAATAATCCTTAAAATAATTATCAAAGTAGCCCGATGCTGGGTTCCAGTTACCAACGTTCATTAAAAAAGTCAGATATCCTGGTCTATCATATGTAATATCCCCCTCATCAGATAAGCCAATCCAGGGTGCATTATTAGTAATGTAAGTCTCATCTTTAATGAAACTGTAGACATTGGCAAGATACTCTTCTGATGTTGATTCCCTTTCAAAAACCTGTTCAATAGTTAAGCGGTCGTCCGGCACCTGATCTAAAAAATCCTTCTGACAGGAAACACTCGTCAACGCCATGCAGAAAAGTATTATGTATTTTATTTTGTTCATCTCTTTAAATCTTATGTTTAGAAATTAACGTTTATCCCTACACTATAGGTTGCGATATTAGGATATCCTGCTCCCCCAGGATAGGCTGCATCTGCCCCATCGCCTAATTCAGCATCCCATAATTTGAATGGAGAAAAAGTAAGTAGGTTTACACCTGAAAAGAATATATCGGCATTGCTAAGCTTAACCTTATTTACAAAACTCTTTGGTAACTTGTAATTAAGTTGCAGTGTTTTTAAGCGAACATATCTCCCATTAGCTATCCAATGCGTACTTCTTGCATAATTTTCATTGATGGTACCTGGTGTTAAACGCGGATAAAATGCATTCGGATTTGGGTTTTCTTTTGTCCATCTGTCGCTGATATTATTAAACAAGTTCCCTCTGGATAAACCTTGTTGAAAAGGGACCAATCCTTCACCATTTAGCCAGATATCCATATTTCCAACTCCCTGAAATAGTGTAGAAAGAGTAAATGCTTTATAACCTAATGTAAAGCCAAAACCATACATCAATTCAGGTACCTGTCCATAACCAATAGCCGTCTTATCATATGCATCAATTACACCATCACCATTAAGATCTTTAAATTTGATATCTCCAGGTGCGATTGTTCCAGATTGTCTAGGACTATTTTGTATTTCAGCATCAGATTGGAAGTACCCTAATGCAACATACCCCTGACGTTGCCCCACTTTCAATCCTTTTGTTGCCAACCATGGATATGCAGGATCTGGTAAATCATCCTCAATTACTTTATTCCTGTTAAATGTAAAGTTACCCATCAGTTGAAAACTAAAGTCTTTCCCAAATTTACCATTATAGGTTACTGAACCGTCAAAGCCTTTATTGTCGATTACACCAACATTGGCATATGGGTTATTTTTAATACCCATATAAAAAGGAAGTGAATTTCTGCGAAGAAAGATTCCCTCCCTATGCTCTTTAAATAAATCGAATTGAAAAACAAGATTATTATTAAAAGTATTCAAGTCAATTCCCAGATTGGTTTTTGTAGAAGTTTCCCAGGTTACATCAACAGCATATTCATCTATATCTATCCCATTAAACCCTTTTGGCGTACGTCCAAATGAATAAATAGTTGATGAGGAGCGTAATACTGTGCCCAGATAAGCAAACCTCCTGCCTCCAATATTGCTGTTACCTACTTTACCATGTGAACCTCTGATTTTAAGCAATTGGATATAATCCTTAAATGGCTTAAAAAAGCCTTCTTCAGATATTACATATCCTAAACCTATTGATGGAAAAAAGCCATACCTCTTTTCAGGCAGAAAATTTTCTGATCCATTGTATCCAAAATTAAATTCAGCAAAGTACTTATTATCAAAACCATAAGTCGTCCTCATTGCTAACCCTCTAAATCGATATGGTAAAGATGTTTCCAGACTTCCTGCTTGTGTATTGATTTCATCACTCTGATTAAACAATGCCAAAGCACCAAGACTATGTTTGCCAAATGTCCGGTTATAGTTCAAAGCAGCCTCATTATAAAAGGTTCTTGAGCCATTATTATTTCTTTCATAAGCAAGATATTCAGTCCCTTGTCTTATAGGTTGATAAATGATGTTTCCTTCATTATCCCTTCCATTGGCCAACCAGGTATCAGGCGTTTTTGTTCTTCTTAAACTCACGTAATTATAGGCGTCAAAAGAGAACATACCAGTTACAGATAAACCTTTTGTTAAAAAATCAAGCTCCTGGGTTATCCTAAGGTTGGAGAACAGCTGATTCCTCCATTGATTGGCATAACCTGTTTGAGTTAATAATCCATATGGGTTTTGTAAACTTGAAGTAGCCACATCAGCAATTTTTCCATCTTCATATTTAGGTGGATGCAAAATTGGGGTCATAAAGAATGCTTTTTCAAAAATATCCGAAGAGTTAGAGCCTGGATAATTCACATTAGAAAGATAGCCTTGCACACCTAATTTAATGGTGGTACTGCTACTTGGCTTTAAAGTCACATTTGATGTTAGGTTATATCTTTTTAACCTAACTTGAGAATCGTATTTAGCAAGGTCATCTGTTTTGTAAAGTCCCTTTTCATCGTAATAACTTGTCGCTATATAGTATATAGCACGTTCAGATCCTCCATTAATATTCAGATTAGCCCTTCTGCTGTTACCAAAATCATTAAACAACTCCTTATACCAATTTACATTTGGATATAGGTATGGATCAGTACCAGATTCAGTAAGCTGAATAGATTCTTCGGAATATCTTGGCGGAGCTCCATTGTTTGCCAAAGCTTCGTTTGACATACGCATATAGGTTACCCCATCTGCAAACTCCGGGATTTTTGTAAAAGAAGTTAGTGCTTCATTAAACCTGAAATTAAATTTCGACTTGCCAGGAGTTCCGCTTTTTGTTTTAACAATGATTACACCGTTTGCGCCCCGAACACCATATACTGCAGTTGCCGAAGCATCTTTAAGAATAGAAAAGCTTTCTATATCTTCCGGATCAACATCTGAAAAAGATCTTGGAACATCATCAACCAACACCAATGGTTTACTCAGATTGTTACTAAATGTTGAAATTCCCCTAATCCAGATGTCTGCATTATCACCCCCACCGGGCTCACCACTTCTTTGAACAGATACCACTCCTGCTACCCGCCCTCCTAAAGCATTATTTAAACTTCTGACTGGGATTTGCAGATCTGAAGGTTTAATAGTTGCCTGTGCACCTACTACACTAATTTTCTTCTGAGCACCGAAACCAACTATTACCAGTTCATCTAGCACAGAGTTATTTTCATGCATGACAACATTGATTATTGACCTCCCTTTAACAGGAATTTCTATAGTATTGTATCCGGTATAAGAGAATACAAGAATATCGGTTTCTTCAACATTTAATATAAACTTTCCGTTTATATCAGTTCCGGTTCCTTTTCCAGGCTTATTTTTTATTGTCACACTTACACCGATCAAAGTTACACCTGTAGAGTCCTTCACAATACCTGCAATATCTCTCGACATTCTATTATTAGAATTTAATCGTAACTTACTAACAAGAATAGTTTTCTCAATAATTTTAAAATTCAGATTTTGCACTTTCAACAACTCTCCTAATACTTCTTCTAAAGTGCCACTTTTAGAAATACTCATTTTAGGAAGGTCACTTAAGACTTCATTTTTATATAAAAAATTATATCCCGTCTGCTTACGGATCAACTTAAAAATTTTCTCAATTTTCTCGTCATGTTCGTTTAGAGTAACCTTCTGTGAATAAGCTGTGGCACTTACCTTGAGGCTGATGATCAAAACAATAAGGGTAGTAAGTTTCATAATGAAAATAATTTTTCTCAATATTGGCCAATTTGAAAAGCCAATACCGAATTTCTGCCATACCAGGCAGGAATGTAAAGCATGTTTCATACATTTGTTTTGTTTGAGTTTGTAAGTTATTGGTTGAACGATTTTTCCATGACGACTTAAACATTTATTCTGTCCCGGCGCCAACCGGGGCAGATATTTAAGCCCTCATATTCTTTTTGATTTATAGTAAGCTTTTATGTCATTTCTTTGAAGATTAAGGTTTTATATCTGGTTTATCTTTTGCTAAAAGGAGACAATTATTTTCTTGTCATTTAAGGTGTATTTCATATCGCTAATCTCTTCAAGCATTAAAAAAGTTTTAGAAATAGGGACATCCCGGGATATATACCCTGTAATATGTTCCTTAGGAATTTTGCCCTTATATTCAACTTTCACATCATACCATCTAGAAAGCTGTCTCATCACTGCTTGTATATCCGCATCATTAAAAGAGAAGATGTTATTTTTCCAGTCGATAAAGGATTGAGCGTCTACCTTTTTAACATTTAGTTTACCATTAATTAGCAAAGCTTGCTGTTCTGGTTGTAAAATCACCTGTCCACCTGAAGTTAATACCTTAACTGAGCCTTGAAGCAGCGTTGTCCTTACGGATGGTTCATCTTCATAATTATTCGCATTAAAATGTGTACCTAATACTTCAATTTGCTGACTGTTCATTTCAACTTTAAAAGGCACTGACTTATTATGTGCAACTTCGAAATACGCTTCGCCACTTAATGTCACTTTACGTTCCTTCTGTCTATAAAAAGATGTTGGAAATGTAATTGTTGTAGCTGCATTTAAAAACACCCTACTACCATCTGGCAACAATACCTCGTACCTACCTCCATTTGGAGTAGAAATAGTATTATACCTTATAGGTAAATCAGTATTCTTGGCAGATGCTACCATTTCGTAAATTACACGTCCTGCAGTATCTTTTATTACTTTTATCCCTTGCTGTTGAACAAGCTCTCCATTATCCGCATCAGTAAGGCTTATTTTTTTTCCATTAGCAAGTGTCAATACTGCTTTATTACCTCCCGGAGCAATATCATTTACCGGAAACTGTTCGGTAATTCTATCAGGCTTCAAAAGAAAATGATAGGCTGAAAAGCTCATCACAACAAGAATTGAGGCAGCTATACTGATACGTGCATATAATTTCTTTCTTACAGGCGCAGCTACCACTTTATTCTGTTGGATCATTGACCACATGTCATTTTCTGCATATAAAAAATCTCTATCAGATAAATCACTGATTTTTCCGGCACCGTTTAAAAGAAACCACTTTTCTACTTGTTGTTTTTCTTCTTCTGTACAGTGACCTGCTTTATAAGCAGACAAGAGTTCTTTAGCATTTTTCATTCACAATAAGACTTTTTATCAATGGCCCTTATAACTAAGACAATTGTAAATAAGCGAATGGGTAACGAAGAGAAAAAAAAATTAAATAACAGATAGAAAATAACTCAGCTTACCCAATCTTTTACGCAAAACCTTGAGCGCACGTTTCATATGTGTCTCTACAGTCTGTTCAGATATATTTAATTTTTCGGCGACTTCCTTGTTTGAAAGGTATTCTTTTCGACGCATGATGAAAACTTCACGCATCTGCTGAGGTAATGCCGCAATCTCCATTTCTATTAAATTCTCAATATCTTTTTCTCTGATCTTATGATCAGACTCTTCGGTTGACTGGTCTATCATATGTTGTAAAGAATTTACATACTCTTCTTTAATAAGGTCATGTTTAACTATATTAAGAACCCCATTTAGCACCGAGCGGTACATATAGCTATTCAAACTTGTTTTTAGTTCAAATTCATCACGATTATTCCAGAGCTTAATAAATAAATCCTGAACAACATCTTTAGCTACATCCTTGTTGTTTAACTTTTTATAAGAAAAGTTAAACAGTAACACTTTGTATCTATTAAAAACCTCGGCAAATGATTGTTCATCTCCCAATTTAATGAGAGCCACCAATTCCTGATCAGAATATTTATCATATCTACCTGACATTGTTTTCTACATTACTTAATTCCTGTTGAAATACGCCGGCAATATAAAAGAATATTATTAATATAAATCAGATCCCATATTATACTTCCATTATGTTAAAACACTAGGTCATCTTCCACTCAGGTCTTTCAAAGTGGCAAGTATAGCCATAAGGGTTCTTTTGCAAATAATCCTGATGTTCCTCTTCAGCATTCCAGAAATCTCCTGCCGGAAACACTTCTGTAACAATTGGGCCTGGCCAAATACCAGAAGCTTCCATATCGGCTATTAAAGCTTTTGCTGTTTCATGTTGTGTTTCGTCAGTATAAAAGATAGCAGAACGATATGAGGTCCCTATATCATTGCCTTGTCTGTTAAGCGTAGTTGGATTGTGAATCTGGAAAAAGTATTCCAGGAGTTTACGGTAGGATAAAACTGAAGGATCAAATATGATCTCGATACCTTCCGCATGTGTACCATGATTCCTGTAAGTTGCATTGACAACATCCCCTCCTGTGTATCCCACTACCGTCGAAATTACTCCCGGATAATGTCTGAACAACTCTTCTACTCCCCAAAAACAACCGCCGGCTAAAATGGCTTTTTCCTTATTCATATATTCTTTTTTTTTTGAAATAAAGGTACTATATTTTAAATATTACTCAAAAGTTAAACCCTGTAATAAAAATTATTATTTTAGGCCGTTTTTAATATTCGGGATAATATTAAAAAAAACTAAACAATATCTACGTAGAGCTCTCTATAGTTTGGAAATTGCAATAAAGTAATCCAGCCTGTAAAGTAGAACTACGGATAAAATAATCTCAATCATGATTGCAAAAAGACTGGAGGGTATAAGTGAATACTACTTCTCCCAAAAACTAAGGGAAATTGATACCCTGAATAAAGAAGGTAAAGGCATTATTAATTTAGGAATCGGCAGTCCGGATCTTCCTCCACATCCTGATGTAATCAGGACTTTACAGGAAGCAGCTGCCAGTCCTTCAATACATGGTTATCAAGGCTATAAAGGGATTCCTGCATTACGACAGGCTTTTGCTGATTGGTACCAGCAATGGTACAGGGTGAGTCTGAATCCTGATACAGAAGTATTACCGTTAATAGGCTCAAAAGAAGGCATTATGCATATCTGTATGACCTACCTTGAAGAGGGTGATGAAGCACTGATTCCTGATCCGGGATACCCCACTTATGGTAGTGCTGTTAAGTTAGCCGGCGGGAAACCAGTAAATTATCTTTTACAGGAAGAAAAAAACTGGTATCCAGATCTTAAAGCATTAGCAGCAACCGATCTGAGCAAAGTAAAACTGATGTTTGTGAATTACCCACATATGCCTACAGGCCAGCAGGTAGCTCCTGGTCTATTCGAAGACCTGGTCCGCTTTGCAAAAGAAAACCATATCTTACTGGTACACGATAATCCTTATAGCTTTATCTTAAACGACAATCCTATAAGTTTGTTGGAAACACCGGGAGCTAAAGATGTAGCCCTGGAATTGAACTCTTTAAGTAAATCACATAATATGGCTGGCTGGCGCATTGGTGTACTTTGCGGATCGAAAGAAAGAATTGAAGAAGTTCTGAGATTCAAAAGCAATATGGACAGTGGTATGTTTATGCCGCTGCAACTGGCTGCTGCAAAAGCTTTAGGTCTGGGCGCAGACTGGTATAACCATATCAATAGCATCTATGCAGAAAGAAGAGAAAAAGTATATCAGATAATGGATATCCTTAGTTGCAAATATGAACTTAAGCAAGTTGGTTTGTTTGTATGGGCAAAGATACCGGATCATTATCAAGATGCTTATGCACTCAGTGATGAGGTTCTTTATGGATCGGGTGTATTCCTGACCCCGGGAGGAATATTTGGAAGCCAGGGCAACAAGTATATCAGGATTAGTCTTTGCGGCGACCTTTCAAGATTTGAACAGGCAATAGGCCGCATTAGTAAATAGCATTAATTAGCATACATATAAAATTTATATAATGAAAATAGCAGTAGTCGGCCTCGGACTAATTGGTGGTTCCATGGCCTTGATGTTAAAACAAAAGGGTTTTGCTTCTAAAGTTTATGGTGTTGATAACCTGGAAGAGCATGCTCTTAAAGCGTTGGAACTTGGAATTGCAGATGAAATAACGGACCTGGACAATGCCATAGCTAATAGTGATGTAATCATACTAAGTGCACCTGTAAGTGTTTGTACAACCTTATTACCTCATGTATTAGACCAGATACAGCATCAGATTGTTCTTGATACCGGATCCACTAAAACATCTCTGCTAGATGCTGCTAAAGGGCATGTGAACCGTGGCAGATATATTGCAACTCACCCTATGTGGGGTACTGAGTTCAGCGGACCTGAAGCTGCTACTGATGATGCTTTTGAAGGAAGGGCAAATGTGATCTGTAATGCTTCTGACAGTGATAAAGATGCACTTGCAACAGTTGAACATTTATATGCACTGTTAGGTATGTATAATGTTTATATGGAAGGGAAAGACCATGATGTACATGTAGCCTATGTCAGTCATATTTCACATATTACTTCTTTCGCATTGGCCAATACTGTATTGGAAAAAGAGAGAGAAGAAAATGCTATTTTTGAACTAGCCAGTGCGGGTTTTGAGAGTACTGTGAGGTTGGCAAAAAGTAGTCCGGCCATGTGGATGCCGATCTTTAAACAGAATAAAGAAAATGTACTTGACGTTTTAAATGAGCATATTACACAACTCCGTAAATTCAAATCCTGCATTGAAAAAGAAAACTGGGACTACCTGACCGAGTTAATGGAGAATGCAAATAAAATCAAAGCTGTGCTTGACAGAAATAACTGATTACCAGGTGCCGTTCTGGCACCTGTATTCTACCTTTTGGTAGTTTTTGGACCTAAGGTGAGGAACATTCTTTTTCCTTCAAGCTTAGGAAACAATTCTACTTTACCTACTTCTTCAAGTGCCTGAGCAAATTTGAGAAGAAGTATCTCGCCCCTGTCTTTATAAACAATTGCCCTACCTTTGAAATGTACAAATGCGCGTACTTTTTCTCCGGCCTCAAGAAATGATGTCGCATGTTTAAGCTTAAACTGAAAATCGTGATCATCTGTATTCGGACCGAATCGTATGTCTTTTATAATAGTCTGCTTGGCTTTAGCCTTGATTTCCTTATCTTTTTTCTTCTTTTCGAAAAGAAATTTATTGTAGTCAATAATTCTGCAAACTGGAGGTACTGCTGTTGGTGAGATTTCTACCAGGTCTAATCCTTGTTCTTCAGCTAACTCCAGGGCTTTTGCCAGTGGATAAACAGCTGACTCGATGTCTTCACCAGTTACTCTCACTTCAGGCGAAGTGATGAACTCATTAATCTTATGTTCTGCTTCTTTCTTTTTAAAGGGTAAGCGTCCCCTAAATCCTACTCTTTTTTTTAATACCAAATTTGAAAATATTTAAGTGAATAATAATAAATCTTTAATAAGCTTTTTTGGCCTACACCCATAATATAGCAATTCAAAAGGGGCTTTTATGAAAATAACTCAATTGATGACTTTAAACTTATATTAAGAAATAATCATTATAAGATTAAAAAACTAAAATCGTCTTATTCACAGCGCCCTTAACAGAATCAATTTATTATATTCGTCACATGAGAAGAAGAGACTTTTTTAAAGGCGGATCACTGGCAATCCTGGGGTCTTCGTTATTATCACCTTTTGAGACCATCGCAGCTGTTACAATGCCTGATAGTAAGGGTAAGCTTGCTAAGAATATTATTTTTCTTGTTAGTGACGGTATGAGTACAGGCACGCTGAATATGGCTAACACATTACTAAACCGTAAAAACGGCATATCAAGTAAATGGATGTCATTATATGAAGAAAACAAAGTGACCAGAGCATTAATGGATACTGCATCTGCAAGTTCCATTGTTACAGATTCTGCTGCTGCAAGTTCTTCATGGGGAGGTGGTGTACGAGTTCCTAATGGTTCTTTAAATGTGAATGCGGATGGAACTGAAAATCTGCCGATTCTCCAAAAATTTAAAAAAGCCGGTAAATCAGTTGGTGTAGTTACCACTGTAACTGCCACACACGCAACCCCTGCTGGTTTTAGTGTAACCAGTAAAAAACGCAGTGATGAGCCAGGTATTGCTGCTAAATATCTGGATCTTGGAATGGATGTAGTGATGGGTGGTGGATTAAAACATTTTTCTCCCTCTCTGAGGAAAGATGGTAAGGACTTATTTGGTCAGGCACGTACGAAGGGCTATACAGTAGTAACAGATCGCAAACAACTACTTAGTCAGGATGGTTCAAAACCATTGCTAGGAATTTTTACAGATGATGCCCTACCTTATGCATTAGACCGTTCTAGCGATAAGGAATTAATTGAGAAAGTTCCAACACTTGCTGAAATGACTAAGAATGCCATTAAAACTTTAAGCAAAAACAAGAATGGTTTTGTGCTACAGGTAGAAAGTGGAAAGGTTGATTGGGCTGCTCATGCTAATGACATCGGTGGATTGCTTTATGACCAGATTTCATTTGATGAAGCTGTTGCTGAAGCCATTTCTTTCGCAGAAAAGAGTGGAGATACATTGGTAGTCATTACTACCGACCACGGAAATGCCAATCCTGGTTTATTCTATGGTGCAAATGCTGATCGCAATTTTGAAAAGATTTTTAATTTTAAACAAACTAATAATTGGGTACTTGATGGTGTAAACAAAGACACTTCGGTAAGTTCTTTCATAGAAAAACTCGAAGCTGCACAAGGTTATGCAATCACTAAAGCCGAAGCAGAACAAATATTGGTTCATTATGGCAAAATAGATGAGAAAGGATTGTATAACCCGAGAAATCTTCCTTACAAAGACCTGGCACTTGTACAGTCTAAATACACCTCTGTAGGATGGGGATCTATGGATCACTCTGGTGATTACGTAGAGCTTGCTATGTTTGGTCCAGGAAGTGAGTTATTGAAACCATTTGTTAAAAATATAGAACTCCATAACCTGATGCTGAAGGCTTGTGGAGTGATCGCTTAACAAGAAAGGCCAGCCCCTTAAGGATCTGGCCTTCTTTATTTCATTTCCTCTTAAAATGAGAACTATACGCTAATTAACTTTAATTAATTCAACGCGTCTGTTTTTAGCTTTATTTTCTTCAGAATCATTGGCTACCAAAGGGCGTTCTGCTCCAAAACCTTTTGCTGAAAGGCGGGTCTTATCAATTCCATTATTAATCAGTTGAGTCATAACTGAAAGAGATCTATCATCTGAAAGCTTTTTATTGTGTGATCCGTCTCCCGTATTATCCGTATGCCCCTCTATTGCAATTTTTAAAGAGGTGTCATTTTTCAATGCTTTTGCAATTTGATCTACTATGGCTTTTCCATCTGTAGTGATAGCAGACTTGTCGAGCGCAAAATTGATATATAAGATTGATTTCCCTTTTTCTGAAAGATCCTTTACAATATCATCGGCCGTGATCTTTTTAATGGTTTGCTGAAAAGGTTTTTCCTGAACAATTTGAAACGATGTTGTCGCGAAATCCTTTTTTTCTAAAATGATATATACATTACCGTCATTTCGGCGAATAACATAAGTCAACATTTGTTGACCATCGCTTGGAATAAAGCTACCATCATCTCCAGCATAAGTAACCAGCTTATTATATTGCTCCAACCTATCTCCCTTTAACTCACCTTCAAAAATCTTAACACCTCCTGCAGCAAGAATGGCATCCTCATAACTTTTTAAAAGGTAACGATTACTGATCTCTATGCCACCGCTCTTATCCTCATGGATCCATGCTCTAAACACTTTTCCTTCAACCTCAAAAAGACTGTCATCAGTTGCTGCTACTATAAAATCAAAGGGTTTAACTTTAACATTATTAATATACATTGCTCCTTTAGGAGCAGTAAAAAAAGGGAATTCACCTATATCTATTGTTGAAACCGGAATACTTTCAATATCAAACTTTTTATTTCCTGTTGATGTTTGCGCTGAAGCTGTTGTTGAAGAGGCTTCAGTATTCTGGACTTTAGCATCCTGATTTCCATCAGAAGTTTTAGATTGGTTACATGATAAGGCTAATAAGGATCCTGCAAGTAAGAATGTAATTTTTTTCATTGGTATGTTTTCTTTCGGTTGAGAAGCATTATCATACTTCTATTTTTTAGTATTAAAGATTAAAGCCGAAAAATTATAGATAAATATTAAAATATCAAAATTACGGCAATACACTTTCAGAAATACGTAATGATTTGTTTCTTCCGACTTGTTGGAAAAGTGCCCTATTTTTTTTTACTTTTCATTTCCCATTCTGCTGCAATATTTTTGTTTCCTTTCAGCCAGTCGTAATAATTATACAATATCATAGAAGATAATCCATCTGGTTCAGAAGGCCCTATGTCTCTAAAATATTTTAGCAAACGAGAGCCACCCCAAAGACCCCAGTTATTCCTGATCCACATACCTAATCCATGATGTAATCCTAGCATATCACCTCTACTTTTGTAAGCTAAAATTTGCTTCTTACTATTAGGGTTCAATACTTTATCAAGTTCAACCATACATTCCTCCATATTCGCAGGAATATAAACATGATTAACTGAATCCATGCTTAACCTTCGCTCAAACTCCCTTGCCTGCTCTTTCTTCTCTGATTCCTTTTCCTCTAACGCTAAAGAATCATTTGGATTTCTAAATCCACCGAAGAAACTTTTGAAATGTTGTTTTTCAATTTTATCAGATATAAAACCTGATTCAAACACCGATTCAGTGATCAATTTTCTTATTCTACTTTCATCAAAGTTCTTATCACATTTTAACATCTCAATTTCAAAATGCCCCTTATGATCCAGGTAGCCTGTCAACTGAATTCTGTAAATTTTATACTTAAAAAAACCAGCTTCATTAACACTAACAAACTTTAATCCGGCAATCTCACCTATTGAATCAGATAATTTTTGACCACTATTTTTAAACTTGAAATCATTAATTCTTTCATAAGAAAAATCTGCATCATCAAATTTAGGAGATACCCTTTTATAGTTTTTAAGTCGATGATAAAGAGAATCAAATGGTGTTTTAGCTATTATTTTAACCCGTTTTAGATCAAAAACAGTGACTACCTTTTTTGCATCAGTGAAATAAATGATATCGTTATGGTTCAAAATACTGTTTGCATTTAGAAACAGTTCCTGTTCACTTACCCCCTCTTTTTGAACTTTATCCAAGCCTTTTTTTGAGTTTTTCTTATAGTCAAAAACAATATTGGTATTGTCATAAAGAAATCTGCAATTATCCTGTTCAGGGTCACAACTTGTAAATTCAGCTTGCGTATATGTTTTTAATAACTTACCATTTTTGTAGATACTGACATTTTTAAACCCTGGGCCAGCGGAAGAGTTTTCAGTAAAATAAGCAATAGTTGTCCCATCATTTGATATGGTTAAATAAATTGGGTTGTAGCTAAATACATCAAAAGATCTATCGATTTCATAAAGTACCTTCTTCCCCTTCTGCACAATAGATTTGCCAAGGGTATTTCCATGTTCATTTGAATAAGCTATAGACTTGAGGGAATATTTTCCATTCATAGAGAAAGTTTCAGTGATGGGTATTTTCGTCTGAGAGAACAGCGATGTTACCTGTAAAAAGAGAACCCAAATCAGAAGATATTTTATTTTCATCACCTTAAATGTATACGAAGTAAGTTAAAAAATCCTTTTCAAAAAAAAGAGGGTATCTAAAAAGATACCCTCTGCTAAAATTCTCCAGCTATATATGCTGGTTATTAACTATTATCAGCCTATTTAGCTGGAGTAATTATAATTTTTCTAAATTCAATTGGCTGGTGGTCACCCTGAAGATAAATTGGTCCTGGTTCACCTTCATTACTATCTAGCGCACCACCTGTAATACCTGGAATTTCCTGGTTACTAATGATTGTTTTACCATTTGCTACAACCGTTACCAAACGGCCTACCAATGTAATATCATAAGTTTGCCATTGATCTGGTCCTAATGTAACCATTTCATTAGCTGTTAAAAATCCGTAGATACCACCGAACAATACACTGTTTGGATGTGCGTCCTTATTGCTGTCCTCAATTTGTGTTTCATAACGACCTCTTAAATAAATACCGCTATTACCACCTTTTGCATATTTAAACTCTACATGCAATTTAAAGTCATTAAACTTCTGCTCAGTGATTAGGTTTGAGCCTGCTTTAGGGCTAGTTAAAACACCATTCTTTACTACCCATTGGTTTTTACCACTTGCTTTCCAACCGGTTAAATCCTTACCATTAAATAAAGCGATCGGTTTGCCCCATACTGGTGCCTTAGTTCTCTTTAAATATGGTGCTTTAACGCCTTTCCAATTGTATTTTTTACCGTTACAATCTGTCATTGTACCTTGTATTCCAGTAGCAGTAAGTTCACCTTCAATGATCATATTCTGATTTCCACTTTCCCACTGTGGTGGAATTTCGAATCTGAACTTACCATTGTCAAATTTAACTTCCGACACCGGACGTGCACTACCAGAAGTAGCTACAAAATATCCTACCAATGTTTTGAAGCCTGATAACTTTACTTCAAGCCATGATGGAGCAGATTTACCATTTTCATCAACGGTAATGTCCCAACGTCCAATCAGATCTTTTGGTTCAGCAGATGATTGGAGATTAACAGGAGCTTTGCTTGCAGAAGCAAACAAAGTATTAGTAGAACCAGCCATCAAAAGGCAGCTCATACCAAATACAAGAAACTTTTTACGCATAAAATAATTATTTTTAATAGTCATTTGTGTTTAGGACCATGGCTGGCAATGATTTCCAACTTTTGGCAGGACAAGATAGTAATTTTTTTACAGTTCAATATTGAATATTAACCATGAATAGCTCCTTTATTGCCATAGCTTTGAATCAGTTCTCCTTCAAACTCAAGCCATTCTTTCCACCTTTTATCTACGTCAACATCTATGGTATATTTTCGGGCAAAATTTAGAAAAACAGTATAATGACCTGCCTCAGAAACCATCAAATCGTGATAAAATTTAGCCAGTTCAGCATCATTAATGTTTTGAGAAAGTACCCTAAAGCGTTCACAGCTTCTTGCTTCAATCATGGCGGCAAATAATAGTCTGTCAATAAATGCAGTGTTTCTGCTCCCATCTCTTTTACTAAACTTTACCAAACGGCCTACATAATCGTCTTTACGCTCACGACCAAGCGTATAGCCACGCTGCTTAATGATGTCGACAACCATCTGGAAATGCTGCATTTCTTCTAATGCAATAACAGTCAGTTCTTCAACCAAATCCATATGTTCCGAGTTATTGGCAATCAGGGTAATGGCATTTGTTGCTGCTTTTTGCTCGCACCAGGCATGATCGGTTAAGATCTCTTCTAAATTCGATTCAGCAATGTCTGCCCAACGCGGGTCTGTCAATAATTTTAATCCAAGCATCTAATAGGTATCTCCTTTTCGCCAAAAATAGCAAAGAAACCTTAAATTTTATCTCCCCATGAAATGTATATTTGAACTATATCCCCATTTCATGAAGATGAAAGCTCAATTCCAAACCGCAATAACAATAGTTAATACCCTTTGTTTAATTCTTATCATAATAACATCTGGCTGTGGAAGTAATTCAGATGTAGATAAAAGTGATATAAAAACACAATATAATGCTGTAAATAAAGTCGATACAGCAAGCCTTAATATAAAATTGACGGATAAAGAATTTTATGGACAACTTGAAATAAATTACCGTGGTTTATATAAGGACTCTGGCGATGTAAGTGGAATTGTAAAAGGAGATACATTAAAAGGAACATTCCGTTTTCAGCATTATGGAATAGAAAATTGGCATACTATCCCCATTGCACTGTTAAAAAAAGATAACAAATTAATTATGGGCCAAGGCGCCATGGAAATTTATATGGGTATGTATTATTTCAAAAAGAACATACCTATCGATTATCAAAGTCCAAAATTCGCATTTCACAAGCTGTAACAACTAATGAAATGTTAAAGAGATGTTTTCGATTTAACTAATTTGTCTTTTTTATGGATGATTCCGGCCGACAAACCTCCCCTTTCCTAATAAAAAATCTATTGCTCTAGCTATATTGCTATCAATGCTTTGTACTGTTTTTAAATTATCAATATATCTAACTATTTCCTTTTTTAGAGAAGGACTTAAGCGCTCATATACCACTTTTGCTTCTTGATTCTGATTTAAGGCCTCTATTAATTTAGGGTGAGGCTTTATCGTTCTATCAGACTGGTCTAATTCAATAGAAATACGAATTACTTCACCAATCCGTTTTGGTGAGTTTTTAAGCATATGGGTATTGATATAGAGTCTCCATAAACCACTATACTTTAATAAAGTTTGTTTGTAAGGGATTTCATTAATCATTCCGCAAACTGGAATTGTACCTTTATTTTTTCCCGCTTGTTCAAAGATTCCGGTTAAAACATCCTCAGGCAATAATACATAAGGATTGATTCCAATAATTGCTATTTCAGCTTTGAATTTAAACATCATAATACCCCTGATTATATTGGGCAGCTAATTTTCTTTTAATTTTGAGAAAACCCAACTGATCACAAAAAAACCTACACCAGTAATAACTGGTGGCCACATGATTTTAGGACCCGACATACCAAAATAAATTATTGCTATACCCAATATAACTAATAAAAATACTGCAATGTTTAGTATGGTTCTCTTCTCCATCTGCTTTATTTAAAAATTGAATCAATGCAATATAACACCTATTAATAAGCTTTATTCAATAGCTTAAAACTAAATCCATTTAAAATAGTTAATTTAAACAAGTTCAATAAATGATTTTACTATGAATCCAATGACAACCGTTTCAGAAATACTGAATAAATTAAAAAATGAAGGATATACTGTAGACTTCAATTTAAAAGAAAACTGCCTGGAATGTCAGGGTAATTATTTGCAGTTAATGCCAGGAGAATTTGAAGTGGACAGAACTTTTCGATTTGAAGGACTTTCTGACCCTGCAGATGAAGCTATTATATATGCTATATCATCCGAAAAACATGGAATAAAAGGTACGCTCATAAACGGCTATGGAATTTATAGTGACAATATTGTTGATGAAATGGTAAAAGCACTTAACATCTCAAAAAATGATCCTGAAATCATGTAAATATTTAAGCCTTTGAATTATAATTCAAAGGCTTAAATATATTTGTCGTGTTTTTATATTACTTCAGTTCCGCATCTGCCCGTTTTTGTCTATCGACAATCGTTCTGGCTAACAACCTTGTAATTTCCTGATCTTTTGGATCGGTTGAATTGATGTAACCAACCCATGCCTTATGATCCTGGTAATATGTTAAAGGAAAACTTTCCCATACCCCGGCATCTTTAAAATCGTTATAATATTCCATAAAAATATCTCTTTTTTTATAGTTATACTTTACTAAAGCACTTTCATCAAATTCAAATTCTAAAGACATTCCATTTAATTTAGCATAAGCTACAGCATCCTTAACCTGAATGACTCTGGTATCTTTAAAAAACACATTTGGCTGTTGATAAGAAATATCAAACCCTTGCTTTTTCCAGTCTGGCCTTACGCCTGCACCCCAGTGTGGTATGTGATAGAATTTATAATTGGGACTTTTAGTACGGATATATGATTTTACCGTTGGTAACATCACCTGTGAAATATATGCAGTTTCAGGAGTCCAGTAAAAACCTGCAAGCTCCAGATTCGTAGGATTTAAAGCAGCCCATTTTAGCAAAATCTGGTCAATATACCATTTCAAGGCATTCAAACGATCTGTTTGAGAACTAAAATTTAACTGTTTCCCATCCAATACCCCCCAATCTTGTTGCCCCGGAGCAGGCTCAGGTAAACAAATAACCACCTGTCGTTTTCTTTTAGGTGCCCCGATTAAAGCACTTTTTACAGTAACTAATTTATTTAAAGCATCAATTCCATTATCTGTAGTAAACTGTCTGGCTAACTGATTCTCCCATTCTACCTTTCTACCTAATTTACCTGTAAACTTATCTGGATAAATTGGGGCAACCATGTCTCTACCTGCACCATCATTAGATTCTATAATTAAAAAACCATCAAACAACCAGTCTTCTTTACCAGATTCAGGATCAAGATAGGTTACATAAGGTGCCAGTTCTGACTGAGTCCAGGTAGGTCTGTGCGACCCACCTTGATAAATCAACATCATATCCACCGCCTTAGCAGAACTTAATGTCATTGGAGCTATAGTTTCCGGTAAAGAAACGCCCATATTATAATCAATCTTTTTACAGCCATTTAAGATCAATAATGCAATTGTTAGCCCGAGTAAAATATTTATATATATACTTTTCATTTTAATGTTTATAAAATGGTATCACAACTAGTTAATTTTCTTTGTCAACTTATAAGCCCTCAAACCTGAATTCGCATACAGATAATATAATATTCCTGTCCCGTCTGCATTCTGTTTGAACGAAAAGCCTATATGAGGAGTTGTATTTCCGGTGCTTTCTACTGGGAAAGTTGCACTTTGAAAAGGCTTAAATTCTATCCCTGCATCAAAGCGTTCGGTCTCATTCATCTCTATTCCTTTTGGATTGGTGATATCAAAAATATAGAACGAAGTATTGGGTGTAGGCACGGAACCTGCGTAATACTTTGCGCCATTGAAATTAAAAACAATCGTTCTATATGGTAATACACCGTCTGTTGTAGAAAACGTATACTGAATATTATTACCAATGTATTCCCAGCCTCTTTGTGTCTGACTAACCACATAACCATCTGTTGGTAGTGGCCCCAGCGGATTAACATTAGCTGTTATGTTACCAAAAGTCTTAATAGTCAGTGGAAAAGTATACTCTATTTTATCAGGGGTATTAGATTTTAATTGTCCATTGGTATATACCCACCTGTAAATAATTTTAGAACTGGCAAGTGGAAGGTAAATCACGGCATCTTTACTAATGTCGCCATAAACACTCAATAAACAACGTCCTAAGTTTCCTCCAGAAGCCGGCCAATCGGCTGCCGGAATAGTATAATTTACGATTGTTTCGGGAGCAGCAGAGTTTACAGTTTCCCATTTATAAATTTTAAATGCTGTTGCTGTTGTAATTACATTTGCGGCAAAGATTCTTCCTGCTTCGTCATTTGCAATCTGATGAATTGCACCAGGGTGGCCTGCCAAAACACCTTTCGGATCACCTGTATAAGCGTCCAGGACCTGAATAACACTGGTGTTTGCTACTAAAACATTTTCACCACTAACAGCCGTAGCATATTGCTGATGTAAAGTCCATCCATAGCTGCTATGTTTTTTCTCGAACAACAGTTCAATTTTATCAAAGCCTGGTTTAGGCTGTCGAACTGTAGTTTTTACCGTATATTCTGTAATAGCACTATTAGTTCCCTGGACTTTTAGAATCACATCATTGCTAAAATCCATGCTCTGCCCTTCAGTATAATTTAAAATAGTGGTTCCCTTGGCGACTATAATTTGAGGGATCAGGGTTGCAGGAGATGAACCTATTGGTAGACTCACATTAATGTTCCTACCCAGCATAGCCACCACAGCTCCCTCAACATTTGTAATTTTGAACCTGATAATTGAACCTTCCACTTTTTCCGGGCCCAATTCTGTATCAGGCAAACAAGCCATCATACTTGCAGTCATTACTGCAAAAAGTAATCGCGTGCAAAATAATTTTATATTTTTCATAATACCGCTAATATTTTATTGTTTGATTAAACTCCACATCACACCGTTGATGTTATCATCTCCAAACTGCCTTTGAATTGCATCTGTTAAATTTTTCTCATTGTAATAGGCCTCCTGTAAATAATACTGATATCTATTAGGGATCTTTCCGTCATTTTTATTCACATTACCAATTCTAAATACCGGATAACCAAGTTCTGAGCTGGTGTTGCTAATATCAAAGCCCTTCACCCGGGTTCTCCTCTGGTTCCATAAAGCTTCATAATTAGAACTTTGGAAATACCCCACCCATCTTTGAATATTGATTTGTTTTAATCCAATAGCATTGTCATATTTCACATTCCCTGCTAAGAATGTATTGATATCGGCAGTGATTACCCCATGGTAAAGACAAGAAGATCTTATTCCTTCGTTGTAAAAAGTTTCAGGATTTCCTGTAATCCATCCCCTATAAGAAGCCTCAGCCAAAATAAATTGCAATTCACTGTAGCTTAACTGCATATAGCTAACACCAATGGGTTGTGCAATATACCTTGAATTGATTTTAGATGTAGTAAGCTCTAATGGTGAAGAAACACTTGTCGCTACACCATGATCAATAGATTTGTAATTATCATGAACTGTTGAGTTTAATCCAGCGGGTGAAGTTGGCACCTCAAAATATTTAAATAACCGAGGGTCTTTATTCGTTTTTAAAACATCACCCAAGGTAGTACACATCCGATAATTTTTAGCATCTGGAGCTGTGTACCAATAGTGATAAGCACCTGTAGCATTATAGTATTTAAACTCACAATTGTCGACATTTCCTGCCATGATCGGATACTTAACAGGATTTTCATAAATGCTTTTGAACTGGTTAACGATATCCAGTCCAGAATCTCCCGTCTTAAGCGATAATGACATCAGGACTCTTAACCTAAAAGTATTCACCAGCTTTTTCCATTTCAACAAAGTACCGTCAAAAATGATGTCACCAGTTATAGTTCCAGTAGCCGGAATCAACTCATTTGCCTCTTCCAGTTCTTTCAATACACCGATATAAATATCTCTTTGACTATCATACTTAGGTGAAAGGATACCTTCACTTGCTTTCAAGGCCTCTGAATATGGCAGATCTCCTACTTTTTGAGTTGCCTGAACAAATAAATAAGCTCTAAAAAACTTAACCAAACCCAAATAATAGGCAGGGGCATTTTGTCGTCCGATTTCATACTTCAGCTTCTCGACATTTCTGAGTATATTATATTCCGACAGAGCATTTCTACCGAATTCATATGTTATTTCATTTAATGCACCTCCGTTTAAACTCACATAAAATTGTGACGCCTGCTGGGCAGCTTCTGCAACACTGGTAAAAGTGGAACGGCTTATACCTGTAAATAAAGTTGAGGGTGGTACTATTGTAGAACTGTTTTCATTTTCAATATCATTAAAGCCTTTAGTACATCCACCTAAAGCCAGTACAGATAATGCTATATATAATAATTTAAGTTTCATGTTTTTGCTATTAAATGGTGATCACTATAAAGTAATATTGATATTGAAACCAATATTTCTGGCAGAAGGTCCCTGGCCTGCATCGTTATTATCAATATCCGGATCGGTATACAAAACTCCGGTCCACAACCATAGGTTTCTGCCTACCAATGATACTGAAGCACCTTTTACTCCTGCTTTAGCCAAAAGCTTTTTAGGGAAAGAATAACCAATTGCAAATTCCCGGAGCTTTAAATGAGTTGCATCAAAAGCGTTTAAGTTATAATTGTTTTTATAAGCCTTTTGTACCCATGCATAATAATCAACACCTACATCATTTGGTGCATATTGTCTGGAATCAAAAACTATATTCTCTCTAACATCTCTGATTACCTCACCTCCAATCACCTTTACCCCAGTACCTACAAAAGGCAATTCTCTTACATCACCTTGTGCAGTTTGCAGTGCCGATCCTGATATCATCATATTTGCATACATATAGTTGTACATCATTCCTCCTAATCGTCCATCAATATTGATATTCATCGACCAGTTCTTGTATTTAAATCTATTAATGAAACCGAATACTAATTTTGGATCGAAATATTCGTTCTCACCTATCGGCTGATAGACAGTGGTCATCTCTGGCAAGCCATTTTCATAGATAATGTCACCGTTATCATTTTTCACAAACTGTAATCCCCTGATTCTACCTATTCTTTCTCCTACTCTATAATAATCAGCATAATAATTCTGACCAGGAGCCAATGCATATACATATTGTTTGTAGTAACTCAGATTTAATGTAGAACTCCAAGTGAAACTTGCATTACTGATTGGCGTACCCGTAATGCTATATTCAAATCCTTTCGTTAAGATACCAGCCCCATTTTGTCTGACACCAGTATAACCTGAAGTATGAGAGATGCTCGTGGTACTGATTTGATCCAGACTTTTTTTCTCGAAATAAGCCATATCAAAACCTAGCCTATTGTTAAAAAATCTGATATCAAGTCCAAGTTCGGCATTTTCACTCTTTGAAGGTCTTAAAGAAGCAGCAAATAAGCTGGCCGATTCAGATGCAGTCGGATTACCATTATAACTTCCAATTGTATAAACCTGGTCGTTCCAGAATGCATCAACATCATTTCTACCAACTGCCCAGGAACCTCTAAGCTTTAAGAATGAGATCTGCTTAGGCAAATGAACCATTTCTGATACAATAGCACTTAAAGATACTGATGGATAGAAATAAGAGTTGTAAGGGCTTTTCAACGCACTTGACCAGTCATTTCGACCAGTAATGCCTAGATAAATCTTTGATTTATAATCCAGGTTTAAAGTTCCGTAAAAACTATTTACTATCTTTTTAGAACTGTTGTTTGAAGCTGAATTATAATCAGTCTTGTTGGAAAGGTTATAAAAATCAGATACAATTAATGAAGCTGCACCAGCTGACAGTCCGCGACTCGTAATAGATCTATAGTTTCCACCACCCAGGGCATCTATCCCCAACTGATCATTGAAATAACGTTTGTTAAACCGTAATAACCATTCAGCATTCATATCTGTAGAACGTGTAGAACTATTGCTATAGCTACCATCAGGGTTAGAGGTTGCAGCCAGATTTCCCTTATTCTCTTTCTGTTCCTGCTGAATAGAATTATAAAGTTGTGAAATACGGGCCTGGAAATTCAAATTCTTATTAAACTCATAATTTGCTTTAATCCAACCTGTAAGCCGATCTCTGTTATAAACATGGGTATTTTCATTTAAAATCCAGTAAGGATTATTTCTTGAAGAAACCCATGTCCTTTGGGTTAATCCTTCTTTTCCTTCAACCCAATAATTCTTTAAGTCCTGAATATCAACATTGGGACCAAGGTTGTTACCGATATGCAGAATAAAGTTATCCCAGCTATAACCTGTATCTTCATAATTATCTGACGCCAGATTATTATAACTGATTTTGGCATCTATCCTAAATTTTTTATTAAACAGATAGCCCCCTGAAAAATCGAATGTTTGATTTTTCAGATTGGTATTTGGTGTATTTCCTTTTCTAAAAATATTGTTATAACCGACTCTAAAATCTCCCTGGTCATTGTTACCACCTATTGAAAATGAATTGTTTAGTGTATAACCATTTTCCATGATCTCCTTGATCGGATTAGTATTTCTGGTAATCCAGGGTAAAGGAATGAGCTCTTGTGTTATCGGATCTCTCGGACTATTCCATTGTACATATTCTACAAAACCACTAGCTGTTGATGGATCTGGTTGATTTAATTTTGGTCCCCATAAGTTCACCTGGTTAGCAGTGGCAGAATACTGCCCGGCAAGCCCCTGGCCATATGTAGTTTGATATTCAGGAAGTACAACATAACCTGCATTAAAAACTGCTGACGAATTCACATTGATAGACAAACCCTGAGGGTTATTACCTCCTTTTTTAGTTGTAATCATGATTACACCATTAGCACCCTGAGCGCCATATAACGCGGCACCAGTTCCTCCCTTAATAACATCCATTTTATCTATATCATCTGGGTTGATAGACCAGGTATCTGTTCCCATAGGTACACCGTCAATTACAATTAATATAGATGATGAACCTCTGATGTTAAAAGATGGGGCCTCAAAGGTTCCTGTTTTATTATAAACTGTTAATCCGGCAATTTGTCCGGTTAAAGAGGAGATGATATTTGGTTCTTTAACCTTTTCAAAGGCTTCTCCTTTAACTTCCTGAACAGCATAACCCAATGATTTCTTTTCCCTTTTAATCCCAAGGGCTGTTACTGCGACTTCATTTAACGCACTTGGCATCGACTGAAGTATAACAGTAATTGGGTTTTCGTTACTAACAGCTATTTCTTGAGATTCAAACCCTATATAGCTGAATAACAAAACAGCAGTAGCTTTAGGTGCTCTGAGAGAAAACTTTCCATCAGCATCTGTAACTGCTCCAACATTTGTTCCTTTAAGTCTTACACTAACCCCGGGCAAAGGAAGGTCTTTAGTATCTGTAACTTTCCCTGTTAATACAGTTTGTGTAAAAGTCTGATCAGTTCTGAAAATTTCGAGATCTTTTCTTTTTACCAACACCGTATTTTTATCAATGTAAAAATTAAGAGGCTGGTTACTGAAACATAAATCCAGAGCCTCCTTTAATGGCATGTTTTCAATATTTACCGTAATCGGCTTAGAAACTTTCAGATCTTTTGAATTGTAAAGAAAATCGTAACCTGTCTGTTTCTGCACCTGAGCAAAAAATGCAAGCATAGACATATCGTTTGCTTTCAAAGTGATCTTTTGAGCATAACTGGATGCACTAACCTGCAAGATAGTTAGTAGTAACAAAACACTTGTCAGTTTCATTATAAGCAAAATTTTATGCAAAGCACAGGCGGGCCTGCTGCTTGATATTGCAGTGGAATTTTTATACATTTGGTTGTTAGGTTAATTAAAATTTTGATTGTTTCACGCAATAAAATAAATTATCTGGCCCGATTTTTCGGTAACCGGGAGTGCAACGAACACTTCCGGTATTTTACTAGATAATTGTAATAAATGATTGGTATCAGTCTAAAACAATGACCCTCCTTCCTTCGAGTTTAAAGTGTAAATTCCCTATTTTTTCCAGTTGAATAAGCAGATCATTTAAGCTCTTGGTTCTGTAAGACATGCCTCCTAGTTGCTGACTCTGCTTGGTATTCCTATATTCTACTTCTACGTCATACCATCTTGATATCTTTTTAAGGATGCTTTTAATATCCTCATCATTAAATCTGAAGTAACCATTATGCCAGGCCATCACATCCTCCACATTCACTGTTCTTACTGAAATATTATCAGAACCATTCATCACTACAGATTGCTGACCAGGTACCAACAAGGACTTTCTATTGTTCTTTGAAACACTTACTGAACCTTCTAAAAGTGTTGTAGTAAAATCGGGATCATCATCATAGGCCGAAATATTGAAATGGGTTCCCAATACATCTACCCTGCTACCTTTTGCATGCACATGAAATGGTGTATTTTTATTATGAGCAACTTCAAAGTAAGCTTCGCCATTAAGAGTTACAATTCTATTTTTACCAGAGAACTTAGTTGGAAAAGTGAGTGATGAAGCAGAGTTTAACCATACCAAAGTGCCATCGGGTAGTATTATATGATATTCTCCCCCTTTAGGTGTTTCTATAGTATTGTTACCTGCGGTCAGTTGTCCTGACAATCCTGAGTTTGAAAGATCATATATCAGTTGTCCACTACTTGTTTTCCGGATAGATACGTTTCCTTCATTTGCCAGTTCACCGACTGCTACTTCATTTAAATTGATCTTTTGTCCATTGGCCAGTGTCAATATTGCTTTTTTTGTTCCTGGAGCAATCGCCACCTGTGCCTGATCAGTATGAGCAGGTTTATTTTGACCCGAACGACTAATAAAGAAAATAACAAATAAAGCGATAACTATTAGCGCAGCGATACGTAACCAGGTATAACCAGGAAGTTTTTTGTGTATAGGTGTTACAATTTTCACCTGATTGTTATCGATGAAACGCGGATCCTTTTTAATTTGTGCTAAAACTTGTTGTGCTTTAGCTCCTCGAAACAATGGGCCACCACCTGCCTCCCGTAAATGCGGATCAATTAACTCATCGAGTTCCTCTCTTTCTATTTCTTTATAGTAAGAAAGCAAATCTCTAAAATCTTCGTCGCTAATCGTATTGTCCAAATACGACTTTAACAGAGTTTGTAGTTTTTCTTTGTTCAAATTGGTTTATATTTTCTCCTTTATAAGGAATGGTTATATAAGAGAACTGAAAAAGAGGATAATAGGACTAGTCCAACCTAAAATAAATTTTAAACGCTATAGACCAATGCTATAAAATAGATTAGATCTGAATACTTTAATTGTGCTTTTAACGTCTTTAAAGCCTCAACAATGTGGTTTTTCACAGTGTTTGGAGAAATATTCAATTGATTTGCGATTTCCTGATGAGACAAGCCTTCTACGCGGCTTAATTTAAATATAAGCTGCTGTTGTTTGGGCAATTTGCTAATTACATTTTCAGTAAACTGCTCCAATTCATTAGCTAATATCTCCTCTTCTGTTGTATTTCTAATCGCATGAATCTCTTGGAGTAATCTTTCTGATAATACTGAGGATTTACAGATTATTTTATAGGCATCAAGCGATAATCTTTTTGCAATAACATATAAATATAACCACATGTTCCCAGAAGAATCTAATCGCTCACGATTCAGCCAAAGCCTGATAAATGTTTCCTGAACAATTTCTTCACTTTGCTCATCATTTTTTAAAACACGAAATGCCAGTCGGTAAACCTTTTCGGAATATTGATTATAAACCATATTAAAAGATGACTCATCTCCTTTAATAAGTTGTTCAATGTTTATATGTTCCGAGTCTTTATGCACCTATAGTTTTTAATTCTACTTATCTAAGGATTAAAGCTAATCATATTTTCTATTTCATTTCCAATAGTTTCAGACCTAATATAAAAAAACAAAAAATTAAAGTTCAATGGAATCGTAAACTGTCAAAAAATGTTAATACAAAACAGGCCTTTAAATCTTACGATCTAAAGGCCTGTTCTCAGCAGGGCTGAATTAAAATATTCACATGAGCATTAACCCAAAAAGAATCTCTCCAATTCTAATGGCACAATATATTTTCCGTCTTTATAAACGCGCATATTTCCACCAGAAACTTCGTCGATCAACATAATTTCTCCTGTTGTTTTATCCTTACCAAATTCCAGTTTAATATCATAAAGCTCTAAGTTTTTAGTGGCTAATTCTGTCTTAATTGCTCCACAAATACTTTTAGTTAAAGCCTTGATTTCTTTATAATCCTCATTTGAAAGGATACCTAACATTGCTAAAGCATCTTCAGAAATAGTTGGATCACCACGTTCATCATCTTTAATTGTTATTTCAACGAAAGAATCCAGTTCTTGTCCTTCTTCACAGTATGCTCCGTATCTTCTCAGGAAGCTTCCAACAGCTTTGTATCTGCAAATTACTTCTAAACCTTTACCAAACATATCCGCAGTTTTCACAACCATACTTACATCGTCAATATCTGCAGATACATAATGAGTATTTACACCATTCTTTTGTAAGAGTTCAAAAAAATGTTTGGTCATTTTCAAACCAGATTTACCAGCACCGTCAATAGTTAATCCAACAGTATTTGCACCAGGATCAAAAACTCCGTCTGTACCTGTTACATCATCTTTAAATTTCAATAATACCTGGTTATTTTCCAGGCTATAAACGTCTTTCGTTTTGCCTTTATAAATTAATGTCATAAATTATTATGTATTGATTCCAGGCAGCAAAACTAACACAATATAATCTTATCTTTCAGTGTTATCTTTTTTTGAACGTTATAATTTTATGAAAACATTGTTCCTGATCAACATTCTATCTTTTTTATTTTTCTCCGTCTTTGCTCAACAGACAGGAAAAATACCTGCCCCAACAAATTTTAAGAGAATAAATGTAGAAACAGGTTCATTTTCTTCCTGGTTGCGGAATACAAAACTTAAAAAGGATAATACAGTTTACCTTTACAATGGTAAGAAAAAACCAAACCAACAAGCACAATATGCTGTATTAGACATCAGTATCGGAAAGAGAGACTTACAACAATGTGCTGATGCTTGTATGCGCTTATACGCGGATTGGCTATATGCAAAAAAACAATATGATAAAATTTCATTCTTAGCAACCGATGGGACAGTTATGGATTATAGTTCCTGGCAACAGGGTTATAGATTCACTTTGCGACAGGGAAGATTATACAAGGTGAAATCGACAAGCCCTTCCAGTGATCGTGTTTCCTTTGATAAATACCTCGAAACTGTATTTAGTTTTGCAGGGACAATCTCTCTGACTAAACAACTACATCCTGTTTCCGATATCGATGATATTCGCCCTGGAGATATTTTTTTACAAGGTGGTTCTCCCGGACATGCTGTTATGGTAATGGATATGGCTATTAACAAAGCTGGAGAAAAACGTTTTTTATTAGCTCAAAGCTATATGCCTGCTCAAAACATCCATATATTAAAAAACCCTAATTCAAATAGCCCCTGGTACAGCAATAAAATCACAAGAGAATTAAAAACACCTGAATGGACTTTCAAAAAAGGAGACCTATACCGCTGGCCTTAAAAGACCTGATTTACGACTAACTCCGAATCTCTCTACGCATAAACAAATAGTATGAAAGTGCAAAACAACCTACGGTTGCTCCTATCATACCACTAACCTGTGGCCATACGATCATTAAACTCTCCTTAAAAGGTAGTGGCGCAGGAATTGCCCCTGCCATTTGTTCCATAGTCATCGGACCAAGACTTCGAACAGAGGGCATCAGCATGGTAGTGCTTGCATCTGTGTAAAGCTGGTTAGGTGCTATGCGTAGTATATCCAGAATTAACTCATTGTAACCCAACATTTGATCTTGTGTTAAGAAGGCCGGATCAGGTAACAATGATCTAATTGCAAGGTTAACAACAATTTGATAAAACACAGTAAAAAATAACCATATTCCTATTGCTGTCAGAGCCGAAGTTGCTGCTTGCCGGAATCTGATCGATAAGACCATTGACAAGCTTAGCCAAAAACCAACATAAGTTATGCTGATTACAATAAATCCTATTATCCGCAGCAACTCCTGGGGTTCCATTCTTACTCCTGTCAGAACTAGTCCTCCGCCTATCATCAGCAAAACAAGAATTAAGAACAGTGCGCCTACCAACATAAGAGCACTTACAAATTTAGCCAGCAGCAAATTGTCTCTATATACAGGCTGTGCCATCAACCTTGTAAGTGTTCCCTTATTCTGTTCCGAATTTACAGCATCAAATCCCAGACTTATACCTAATAAAGGGGCTAAAAAGCTCAAAAACACATGAAATGGAGGCGTACTATTATCTGTGGTAGTCAACAACTTAAGATATAAAAAAGTATGATCCGGATCATTAGTATTTCCTATGGCTGACCGAATATTGCCTAAAGACACGTACATCGAAGCAATGAATGTTAATATTATTAATCCAATCAGAATGATGAAGCGCCAGCTTCTGATATGATCTGCCATTTCTTTGTGTACCATTACACTAAAAGGGCTGTTAATTCGTGTTTTTTTTGATGTCTTAGAAAGAGTTTGATTCATCATTGTCTTCAATTAATGTCCTCAAAATATTTTTGATAGATGTCATCCAAACCATAATCCTTTTGGTATACACCCAGAATATCGTAGCCCTTTTCAACAAAAAAACGGACTAATTCAGGGGTAATCACCTGTTCACATTCAAATTCAACTGTATTTTTAGTTATCGTGATCTGTTTAATGGTTTCCCATCTTTGCAATTCTTGTTCAAGTGACCATAATTTAGGAATATCATTAGCAAAGCTAATTGATACAACATGCTCAGGTTTACCAAATAAATTACGCGATAAAGTATCAATATTTCCCTGGGCTAATAATTCTCCTTTTACAAAAATTCCCACCCTATCACATACTTGTTGGACATGATGTAAATGATGTGAGGAAAGTAGAACCGTGAGTTCCTGTTCTTTACTTAAGCGTTTAATAAGGGTAAGAAACTCCCTTACTCCATTAGGGTCTATTCCTAAAGTTGGCTCATCAAGGATAATTACATCGGGCTGCTTAATTAATACATCAGCCAATCCTAAACGTTGTTTCATCCCACGTGAAAATGTAGAGGTTTTTTTATTCATAACTGAAGAAAGTCCAACTATCTCCATAACCTCTGTTGTACGAATCTTGATTTCATTTTCAGTCAGCCCATTCAGCCTCGCGATATACATTAGGTTCTCCAATGCAGTCATGTCATCATAGAAGCCTAAACTATCAGGCATATAACCTACTTTTCTCTTTACAGAAATAGGGTTATTTGTTGCATTGTAACCGCAAACATATGCGAAACCACTTGTTGGATCGGTAAGTCCTAACATCATTAATATTGTCGTTGTTTTTCCGGCTCCATTTGGTCCCAGCAATCCAAAAATTTCCCCTTTATGGATATCGAGGTTAAGATTATTTACAGCCTTTTGAGAGCCATAACACTTAGTAAGGCCCTTGAGTTGTATAATAGGATTCTTCATGGCCTATCTCCTACCGTACTTACGGATAAGATAATACACCAGGAAAGCAGCCAACAGGATTACCATTATGCCGATCCAGCCAGAGAGTAATGAGGTAGTCACCACCATTCTAAAGGCAGCCTGAGAATTACCATTGCTATTTGTTGCGGTGAAGGTAGCAGCATAGTCACCAGCTATTGTCTTATCCGGAACTTTTAGTTTTGCTGTTACGGCGATTGACTTTCCTGGCTCCAACTGCTTAACTTTTGCAGGTTCAAAGCTAGCTTCCCAATTGGTAGGCAATTGCGATGAAAGATCAATGTCGTTCAATGGTAAGGTACCAGAATTCTTTATTTCCAATTGTATTTCCTTCTGGCTACCAGAGCTAAGTTCTTCACTCAATTTTCCTGTTGGTGTAGTCAATGCTATCCCATAAGAACCCTTTACAACAGCCTCCAGGTTTAGAGATAATGTATCAGTATTAGATATTGCTTTTACAGGTATATTGTATTTTCCTGGTTTTGTTGTTGCTGATGCATTCACTTCTATAGCTATATCACGAGTAGCACCGGGATCCATGTTAAGAGACGTAACCTGGCTACCATCAACCTTATAACTAATTATCCAACCGATTGGTAAATTTGTTTTGAATTCAAAGACTGCCAATTTCCCAGAACCATTATGCAGACTTGCATTGTAACGAAATGTTTCATTCGTAGCGGCCTCGATATTTATCAGCTTTGCTGTAAAACCTGATGAGCCGTTAACGATAGCAACTGGACTCTGAGCCTTTGAGACCAGGCAAGATGTAAAAAGAAATAGGAAAGCGAATAATGATTTGAACCTTGTACAAGGTTTGGTTAAGGAGATTTTTGTTAACATGATCTAAACACTAAAATTTATAATAATAGGTAAAAAATGTCTATTCAATAGGCTCGTAAAGCGGGAACAAATCAAAAAAAGAAAATATTTTTTTCAAAATGATTTAACATTTTTTAACATTACTTTTCATTTATCAAAAGATCAGTATTGTATCTGGTATAGTGTTCATAAACTCCTTGCATCCATAATACAATAGGCTTTATTCCTTTGTAGTTATCGACAACATATGGTCTTACATTATTTAAAATAGAATTGCTGGTAAGAGCTTTGGTTTTCCATTTCTTTCCGGCTAATTTCCAATGTTCAATTTCAAACACTTCATTTACTTGTCGTGATATAAAAACGTTAGAAGGATTGTTGTGATCAAGAACAATACCTCCAGAATAATGTTCTTCTAATACTTTCCCATTTTTTTCAGGCTTTGTTATGTACCTACCGGAATTTATCAATTTCTGATCTATCCATTTTCTTCCATCCCAATTAGCATAATGATATATATGCTCATTTACAGATGGATATTGAGCATAAGCCACTACCGGATTTCCTTTTTTATCTAATGCAATATCCCAGATCCAGGACTTAACTTTCATTTTCTCAGCGTCGTATAATTTGTTGATCTTACTGATATTTAACGGAATTGCTTGAAAGTTTGCTATTTCATTTCCTTGTGTCTGATGAAATTTTCCTTTTTCATAATACATATGATATACAGAGGATGCTCTTAGCTTTGGATGACCATCAGTAAATAGAAAATGAATTTTTGATTTATTATCTGAAACGATTTTTAAATAAGGAATTTTATCATGTTCTCCATCAGAATTAAGGTAAGGTTTTGCATCAGACCAAGTTTTGCCATAATTGTCACTGTAGGAATAATTCTGGCTCCAATTGGCATAACCTGGCTTATCAGCTATTCTTTTATTTCTGCATCGAAAAAACATATAAATCCGGTTATTCTCTGCTGAGAGCATTACTGGATGAGAATAACATATGAGTTCGTTTTTTAGTCCAAAGGTGAGTTCTCTTTCTTCTTCCCATTCATTTATGCTCTCGGCATTTTTACTTTTACGAATAAAAAATCTACCATTATGCTCGGTATAGAATGTCAGTATTTTTCCATCAGGCAGAAACAAAATAGATGGTACATTATGGTCATCAACCTGTAGTTTCTCATGCAAAACAAAGGTTTCTATCTCTTTAGAATTTGCGTCTCTGGAACTAATAACAACGTCTCCTTTACTACTTATATAGCCATAATAAATCTTTTCATGTTTCCCTTTATGATAAACAGCTCTGGGATCTGCATACCAGCACCATGTTGCATCTTTAGCCGCAATAGAATAATCCTGAGCCAAAGAAACTTTTTCTTGTGAATATGCATTTGTAGTAAAGCCTAATATCATTAACAATACTATTAAGCTTTTTACCATGTTCAATTGTTCTATGCAATGTTTCATAAACTTGAGTTAATTCATACCATAAGGATATACGGTTACGTACCCGAAAATAAGAAATTAACTCGTTAACACAAAACTATTTATACAGAAATCAATGGTTTTTCTATTCTTTCAAGTATCCCTTATCTCTAAGCTTACCAACTACTTTTTCGCCTATTTGTTTACCCCATTCCTGACCTGCGAGCATTGATTCCTGAGTAATCAAAGGAGTTTTTTCCGCATATTTTTTACCCACAGGAGTTTCATAAAAAGCTATTACGCCTTTCAGATCCGCTTCTGTTAAATGCTTCTGATACACTGGCAATATCATATTAATCAGCTGACCAATAGCATCTTTGTTTAATTCAACAGCAAATTCGTCCCAAAACTCTTTAGGAACATTTGATTGTTGTTGCTTAAACATTGAAATCATTTGATCCAAGGCACCTTTATATGCGGCTTCGGAACCAGATATTTGAATCAGTTTCTTTAAAGAAGATTTGTAAGTACTATTTTCCTGACTAAATGAGAATGTTGCAACTAATACTAGTAGTATTGTTAAGATAGATATTTTCATGTTTTATCGCAAAATTAAGTTGACGCTAATATAGCTGAAAGACATTAATTTCTAACACTGTAACGGAGCGATACCAGGCCAGAATCATATGTTTTACTATCTAAAAGCGTAAGCTGGGTACGGATGTTTTGTTCCTGAAACAGTGGCTTACCACTACCAAGCAGAATTGGGTGCACAGACATCCACAATTCATCTACAAGTCCTGCTTTCATCATCGCAGCAGTTAGTAAGGCCCCTCCATACAGCCAAATATCTTTACCAGGCTGCTCTTTAATTCTTCGCGCTTCAGCAATGCTATCATTTGATATCAGGACTGCACCATCCTTTACAGATTTTAAGGTTTTGGAAAATACATATTCTGTTACCTCAGGCATGCCAGGAATTATTTCGCCATTATTGCTATCGGCATATTGCTTTGCTATTTCGTAGCTTTTACGTCCAATGAAAATGGCATCTATACGATTAAAGAATTCATTTAACCCATAATCCTGATCCGTAAAGCACCAATCATATTCACCGTTGGGCCCTTCAATGTATCCATCCAATGTTACGGCCAATCCTAATATTAGTTTTCTCATATCGTTATTGTTGATTAAATGTCCGATCGAAAATAACGAATGGTATGTCATTTACAAATAGGGTATACAAAAAAGCCTTTAAGTCTGAAACATAAAGGCTTTTTTGATCTTTGCATTTTGAAACTATTGCTTAGGAACTTTCACTATTTTTCTAATTACGTAGTTATTCATGTCACCAACATAAATATTCCCTTCGTCATCGACAGCAACATCAGTAGGATTATTAAACCTGGAAACAGCCGACAAGCCGTTTACAAAACCTGGAGCATTGAAACTTGCATTTCCTGCAATTGTAGTTACAATCCCGTCTTTAATCATCCTGATGGTGTGTGTTGCTGAACCACTACCTCCCAATTCTGATACATAAATAGTTCCATCCTTGTCAATTTCTATTCCCCAGGGGTTATTAAATCTCGCTTTTAGTGCCTCCCCATCTACCTGTCCACCCGTGTTACTTGTATTTCCTCCAGAACCAGCAATTGTAACTGTTCTACCAGTGTGACGATCTATTTTACGGATCCTTTGCCCATATCTGTCTGCCGCATAAAGAAAGCCATCTTTTCCCATGCATACAGCAGTTGGTCTATTCATTCTAACATTTGGCCATTCACCGTCTATAATTCCAGCTGTACCATTTCCAGCTAACGTAGTGACCATTCCCGTAGGAGAAATTTTTCTAACAGCATGATTCGCAGCATCAGCAACATAAACATAGCCATCATCATCTACAGCTATACCTGTTGGCACATTAAAACGGGCATTTGTTCCTTGTCCATCTAAAAAAGCGGCTGTAGAACTTCCAGCCAAAGTTGATACTGTATTATTAGATAAATCTATCTTTCTAATAAGATTAGCTCCGTTATCTACGACATAGATATTGCCATTTCTATCGACTGCAGATTTATATGGGTTATTAAAAGTAGCAACAGAAAGCGCTCCATTAACAGTACTTCTTACTCCTGTTCCGGCAATCTTAGTTACTACACCATCTTTTGAGATTCTTTTTATTGCCTGTGCAGTTCTATCAGTTACGATTAGATCTCCGGTAGTCGGATCATAAGCAATACCATTGGGAAGCATAAATTTTGCCTCTGTAATTGGCCCATATTCATCACCAGCTACACCAGTACCTGCATAAGTAGAAGTGATAAAATCATATTCGACTTGTGCAGCGCCATAGGTAAACATTGGACCTTTAGAGGTGCGGTCATTAACCGTAATGGTTACAGTGCCAGTACTTCCATTAGTTGGCACAATCACGACTAATAAAGTATCTGTGGCACTAACAATGTCGGCTCTAACTCCTGCAAATTTCACAATATTTGCTGAAGCATCTTTAGAGAAACGCTTTCCTTTTATACTTACTGATTCATTCGCCAGAGCCATTGAGGGCACAATCTGAGAAATCGAAGGATTAGTAGGTGTAAAATCTCCTGACTTGTCTTTACATGCTGTAAATGACACTGCAATTGCTAAAAAAACAATTAATATATTTTTCATCTTGTTAATTACTAGTTTTAGTTAACATTTTGATAAACTTTAAAATCATCAATATTCAGATAACCATTATCTACTGATGATGTATTTGGACCCAAACCCAATTTGTTAATTCTAAATCTTACGGGCCCGGAAACATTTACATTAAATATTGCCAATTTTGCATCCTTAGCTGCATAAGTAATGCTATTTCCTACTTTTTTCCAGGTTGTTCCTCCATCCTGAGAATATTCTAAATCAAAAGTACTAGGAGTAATTGCACCAAGAGCCGGAACGCCATAAGAGAAAGTAACTTTAGAAGCACCAGAAGACAAATCGAAATTCATTTCTATATAAGCCGATTCTGTAAGCTGATCTTTTAACCTGATCGCTTGTTTACCAGTTGGATTAAACTTATCAACATTAACAACATCACCTATAATGCCCTGATAAATTCTCCAGGTACCCGTTTTAAATGCAACCATATCATTTGTAGCTGGCATTACATAACTTGCTTTTGCAGATGCAGCAGCCAATTCAAAATCTTCAGGGAAATTTGCATATGCAGCACCTGTTTCATTAAAGGCATCTTCTTCGTTTCTCATCTTAAATAGCAACTTAGCAGTGTTATAATAATTAGAAGTTGCATTATAGTAAGTCGGAATCCCCCTAAAAGAAGCAAGTAACGGTAAAGACTTTTGGGCAAAATTAGCAGTAGACTTTGTACTCAAATAGATCAATACACTTGCTTCTTCGCCCATCTTCACATCTCCACTATATAATTCTCCACCAACTAAATCAGGAAAAGCAATATTGGCAACCTCAACAAGGGTATTTTCATAATTAAAGAAATCGCTATAAAGTTGTGTTAAAGAAACGATACGTGGAGCAATTACTTTATCAGATGCCACCTTATTAACTTTTGCAAAGCTTAGGCCATCTCCCTTAATTTTCATTGAGCCATTCTCTCTATATAATACACAATTCTCAATATCTATTTTAACAGAGTCTCCATAATTAATTGAGGTATTATTGTCTGTAAACTTAAACACGATACCAGAGATTTTATTTCTTGATGTGTTTTGCACTACGAGTTCATTGTCATTAAAATTACCACTACTTCTGTCAGAAATTACCACACCTGCAATTTGTGTAGCTCCCATTAATTTCTCTTTAGCTAATATTACATCGTCTCCGTTGTGTAAAGCTTTTACATAGCTCATATATATAACCGGACTAACAGCGCCATCAGATTCATATTCGTTTTTAGAACATGAAGCAAGGACTATTATACCTATGAAAAATGCAAAAAATGATTTTATATCCTTTTTCATATTAATTTTTTATTTATTCCACCAAACCTTAGTTTTCAAATCATCGCCCCCCATATTGGCTACTGCAATGCTATAATTCTCTCTGTTTACCCTTTGTACATTTACTGGATATTTTAATCTGGTGGGCATAATCCCATCATTCTGTAGGCCGGTTCCACGAGGTAAAACCGGGTAACCTGTGCGTCGGTACTCAATCCAGGATTGAAAATCGGTGAAGAATAAAGTATAATATTTCTGAAGCATGATATGATGCAGTTTTTGATCAGCATTATCATTTTCATACCACTGAGCAGTAGTTTCTGTCAAATATCCAGTTGGTACAGTATAGCCCCACATGCTTAAAGCAGCTGTTATCCCTGCTTCGTAATAAGTCTTAGCATCTCCTGTTATATAGCCTTTTACTGCACACTCTGCCAAAATAAATTGTAACTCCGGATAATTGATGATATTGCCCAACAAAGGCTCACTTTTTAAAGTCTCAAGATATTGTGACTGTGGAGCAGGAACCTGCCCTACCGGATAACCACTTTGAATACCAATAAACGTATTGTCTTTTTTAGAAGCCCATTTTTCACGACGCGGATCTCCCCAATCATTTAAGTTATTAATAAAGAACTCGCCTAAGCTATTGTTAATATGAAAATCGATAGGACGATATTCGGCAAACTCAGAAAGATATGGCGCAGTGGTCTGAAATTTTAAAATTGCAGAATCGTTATTACTTGTAAAAATCGGATAGTTAGACTTTCGTGTTTCTACAATATCCAGGATTTTACTGGTTGCATTTAATTCACCGGTTCCTGATACTCTTAGTAACAATCTCAGGTAAAGACTATTCCCAAATTTTCTCCATTTTACCAGATCGCCAGCGTAAATCGGATCTAACTTAGCTTCCGTATCCGTTAGCGTAGCTGTTTTAAATAACTCATTAGCTTCCTCTAACTTTTTAAATAAATCCTCATAAATATCCTTCTGTCTATCGAAACGGGGCTGTAAAATAAGTTCTCGTCCCTTATTGGCATCAAAATAAGGTACATCACCATAAACATCTGTCAATAATGAGGACACCCAGGCATCTAATACTAAAGAAATTCCCATAAAAGCTTTACTGTTTATTACATCTCCACCTTTATAAATATCTTTAATATTAGTTAATTGTATATACCAATTGTTCCACATATAATCGGACTCTTGTGGCCTGATTACATATCTGTGTATTTCATCTCCATCTGAAAGCGTAACATGAACTTGCATTAACTCATGTGTTAACCTTAAACATCTGTTCAGGTTTCTCTTTAGTACATCGTGTACGGCAGGGCCTAATAATGTTTCCGGAGTAGTATGTTTTGCTCCATCTTTACTGGTATTTAGCTCACTGAAATCTTTAGTACAAGAAACTAAACTCCCTGTGATTAATAATGCTGCTATAATTTTTTTCATCATGATTTTTTCTTAAAAGCTAAGTGATAGGTTAACACCAAAATTTCTGGTAGAGGGGAATTGTGCTACCTCAAACCCTCTTTGGATATCGCTATTTCCAAGTGTTCCAAACTCTGGATCATAGGCAGGCCAATCGCTCCATACAAAAAGATCCCTACCGTAAATACCAACTACTGCTTTCTGGAATTTCAATTTCCTTACAAATTTTAATGGTAAGGTATAATCTAGTCTCGCCTCTCTAAGTTTGATAAAATCTGTACTGAAAGTATTAGCCTCTACGTTATCAGCTTTAAAATGCTCATTATAATAAGTACCTATTTGTTCCGCTACAACATCATTAGGCCGATAAGTGCGATCTGGGTTCAGCTGTACACCATCTCCAATAATACCTGTATACCTTCCCGGCAAGCTATTGGTTAGTTTACCTGCAATAGATGCTGCTACGTGAGTATGCGAATAAGCTACTGCACCATACTGACCATCCACCAATAGTTTTAATCTCCATTGTTTATATCTGAAACTATTTGAGAACCCCCAGTTAAAATCTGGTGTTGCCCTTCCTAAGTAAAAAGCTTCTTCGGTGATCACCGGATAACCCTGCGAGTTATAGATAATTTTTCCTTCAGGATTACGTGAATAGCCTAAGCCATACAAATCTCCCATTCTACCACCAACCCTTGCTTCCATAGAACCACGTGGTCCTGTTTGCATCACATAAGTATCTACACTGTCTGCTAACGATACAATTTTATTTCTATTAGCAGCGAAAGTTAACGTCATATCCCATGTTAATCCTTTATTAGATTTAAGAGGAGTACCATTTAGGGCCAATTCGACGCCTTTATTCTGGACTAAACCAGAATTCATTACCTTATAATTATATCCTGTAGCCCTGTCTAAAGGAACTCTTAAAATCTGATCTTTAATATTACTTCTGTAATAAGTAGCATCTACACCTAATCTGCTATTAAATAAACGGATATCTGTACCAAACTCAAGCGTGGTTGAGAGCTCATTCTTTAGGTCTTCATTAGCGATATACAATGGATTTGCCATACCTGAAGGGTATGTTGCTCTTGGATCATAATCATAACCTGTTAAATAAGGAACGACACCACCACCACCAACTTGTGACCAGGAGGCTCTTAATTTCCAAAAAGAAACCGCTTTAGGTAAAGTAAACATTTCTGAAACCAGTCCACTTAAATTCACCGATGGATAAGGAAACGATACATTATCTGTCGAAAATTCTGTCGCTAAAACAGAAGCCCAATCATTACGGCCTGTGATATCTAAGAATAAGCGATTTTTATAAGAAAATTGTGCCAGTGCATATACGCTGTTCACCGCATATTCAGCAGTTCTAGACCTGGCTTCTACTTTATCCTGTACGTTTGCAAAAGTGTAAATACCAGGGTATCTTAGCTTATCTGCATTTAACGATACCATTTTATACTTATTCATCATCGTAGATCCACCTACTGAATAAGAAGCTTCAATATCCTTTGTAATTTTGTGTTTATAATTTAAAAGGAAATCTGTATTCGTTTCCATCTGATCTATGTCTTGCGTACGAAACATCCCATCTGGAAATCTGGCTGCATCTTTTGGTTTTAGCTGAGATCTTGCCTCTGCAGACCAGTCAATAGAGCTTCTAACCATTAAGTTTAAATTTTTTGTAAACTCATAAGTTGCACTAATTGTACCAATTAACTGGTTTCTACTAGACTTATTAAGCATCTCATTTACAGAAAGATAAATATTATCTAAGCCATTAGAGAAAGGCCTGATCTGCTTTAAACCTTCGCTTCCAGGTAGCCAATATTGCTTATACCAATCAATATCTGCATTAGGTACTAAGGCAATAATATTGTACATCACCGTTTGGTTGTTGTAACCGGTTGAGGGTAAATTATCGCTATACTTATTGTTATAGCTTAGTTTAGTGGAAATAGACAATTTATCATTTACTTTTTGAGATACATTTAAAGCAATTGTATTTCTGTCATAACCTGTATTAGGTACAATCCATTTATTGGTTAAATTGGTAAAACTTAAACGAGCTGTAGTTTTTGCATTTCCGCCACTAACAGAAAGACTGTTGGTGTATGTTTGCGAAACATCAAAGAAATCTTTTCTATTGTTTTTATAAGGTACCCAAGGTGTCCGCTCTGTTCCTCTTGTTAACAAATTCGGATCCCACTGGTAATATTCCTGTCCATCGAATTTAGGCCCCCAGGCAGCACCTGTGTTTTTTGTATTGGTTCCATCTTCTGTTGCACCCCAGGAATAATACTGATCATTTCCTATCGCTCCCTGACCATATTCGTATTGAAAATCCGGCCATCGGTTTATAGTACCAAAGGTAGCATTGGAATTAAATGTAATACCCAACCCCTTCTGACTTTCCTTACCCGATTTTGTAGTGATAATAATTGCCCCATTAGAACCTCTGGAGCCATATAACGCAGCAGCACCTGGCCCTTTTAAAACAGAAACACTCTCAATATCCTCCGGGTTTAGATCACTGATGCCATTACCGTGATCAACTGGATTTTCTGTACCTAAATAAGAACTATTACCTTCAGAAATTCTTGAACTTACCACTACACCATCCACTACAATAAGTGCTGAATTGTCTCCACCTAAAGAGCTCTCTCCTCTTAAAATAATTTTGTTTGATCCCGCAGGACCACCACCAGATTTAATCATATTTAAACCCGCAACCTTCCCCGTTAACGCGTCTGTCCAGTTGTTAGAAACCGCATCCATTAACTCTTCTCCTTTTACCTGAGTAACTGAATAACCCAAAGATTTTTCTTCACGTTTGATACCCAATGCTGTTACTACTACCTCACTCAGAGCTTTTACATCTTCTTTTAATACGACTTTTAATTTAGTCTGACTGCCAACTTTAATTTCAACGGTCTCAAAACCTAAAAAGCTAAATACCAAAATAGCGTCACCATTAGGTACATTAATGCTAAAATTTCCATCTGCTTTGGTTTGTTCAACAACCTTTGTCCCTTTAATCATTACCGAAACACCCGGCATAGGTAAGTTGTCTTTATCAACTACAGTTCCCGTAATTCTTAACTGCTTCTGACCTTGGGCTCTTTCCACAATAACAATTGTATTCCCATTGATGGTAAAGCTTAATGATTGATTTTCTAAGGCTTTATTAAGTACCTCTGTTAAAGATGCCTTTTTTACTGATAGTGTAACATTGTTAATTTTGGAAATCATAGCAGAGTTATAAATGAAGTTATAACCTGTTTGCTTTTCCAGTTCAGCCAGTACACTTTCTAGTTTTGCATTGGTCTTAGATAGGGTAATTTGCTGAGCAAAGCTAGTTGCACTAGCTACTTGTAAACCTACCATAAGTAATAAAACAAGAGTTAGTTTCATTATGAGCAATATTTTTGTGGGCGCATAGAAAATTCTACGCATTAAAAAAGTATATTTTTGATACATTTGAATACGGGTTTAATTAATCTGTCTCTTCTCGTTTCAGTTTAGTTACCTGAAAGCATTTAATGCTTTGAATTAATCGGGAGAGGGTCCAAGCTCTCCTGATTTTTTGTTGTAACTGTTAGTGGTAGAATTATTGCATTACAGTTACCCTCCTTCCATCAATTTTAAATTTCACAGTACCTGTGAGCTCTAAACTGCTTAACAGCTCGGAAAGAGAATTGCTCTTTAAATACTTTCCCCCAAAAGCTTCTTCACTCATAATACCCTGATACTTAACATCTATATTATACCATCTACTAATTTTTTTCATGATTTCCTCAATTGGTTCATTCCTAAATATGAAATAGCCATTTTTCCAATCAGTTACTTCTTCAGAATTAAAACTTTGCACTTTCATGTTTGCAGATCCATTCCGAAGTATAGCTTGCTGCCCCGGTTTTAAAAGTATAGAAGAAGTTCCGTTGTCAGCTTTAATAGCTCCTTCAAGCAAGCTCGCTTCTACAATGTTATCTTCAGAATAGGCAGAAACATTAAAATGAGTACCTAATACTTGTATTTTCATATTTTTAGCCGCAACCATAAACGGCTTGGTTTTATCTTTTGCTACCTCGAAGTAACCCTCACCACTCAATTCTACATCTCTTTCTTCCTTTACAAATGAGACAGGAAACCTGAGGGAAGACATCGCATTTAGCCATACTCTTGTTCCATCGGCCAGAATAAGTTGATAGTTTTTACCTACAGGGGTAGATATAGTGTTATAGACTAACTTATTATCCTTATTTTCAGTATTCAGATTACTCAGATTATAAACAACCTGGCCGTCGTTTACTTTGGAAATGAGGGCATTATCATCTTTAGTTAACTGCCCATCTGCCAATTGATCTAAAATTATTTTTTTCCCATTAGAGAGCGTTAAAACCACATGCTCAGTATTGTGGGCCTTTTTATGATCTGTATTAGAAGCATAATGCTTTGTGAGGTTTACAGAAACTTGATTCTTATAGAGGAAAATCCCCAAACCAAAGCTGCATACCAGTAATATTGCAGCAGCATAATAAATTAAATTATTGCGTTTTAATCCTAAAGTTTTAGCATACTTCTTTTTAGTAGATTTAAAAAAACGAGGACTAGAGACAATACCTGCATAAAGGTCCTCATTGAGATTATTATTTGAGGATTCCATTTCCTCCCAAATGCTCTTCATTTCAGAATGAACATCTGCGTTGTCACCAGAATGATTCAATATTTCAGCAAGTTCATCTAACTCTTCCTTACTAATTGTATTATCTACCAGCGATTTCAAAAGAAATTGCAGTCTATGGTTCTTCAAGTTCATAATGGTTTTCAAGCTCTCCAATTAGAGCTTTATATTAAGAATACGTACGAGAAAGAATTTAAGACTAGTTCGTTATCTATTTTTTTTTACAAAACAAACAACACACTAATAATCAATCAGATAATTTTAAAAAAATAACACAAAAAACAACAGATAAATAATTTCCTGATTGCTAAACTGAGTTCTAAGTGTTTTTACAGCAACTACTAAATGATTTTTAACTGTATTTTTTGACAAGTTTAAACGTTCAGCTATTTCTTCATATGAAAGCCCCTCAAAACGGCTCAACCGAAAAACAATTTGTTGTTGTTTTGGTAATTCTTTGATTGCACTTTCTGCAAATCCCATTAAATCTGACAGTATAATACCGTCTTCGGTTTCATTATGAATCTGTGAGATTTTCAAGAGTAACTTTTCCCTCAATAGATTTGTACTGGTTGCTTTCCTAAAACCATCTAGGATTAAACGCTTACAGATTGTAAACAGATAGGGTTCGAGCGCCTTGTCCTGATTGAATTTTTGTCTGTTTTCCCAAAGGCTAATAAACGTTTCCTGTACAATTTCTTCGCTTTGTGCTTTATCCTTCAAAAAACTATAAGCAAACCTACTAATCCGGGGTGCATAAAATTCATAAATTTCCCTAAAAGCGGCTTCATCACCTTCTCGATAGCTTTGTATTAGCTCGTTACTTAAAGTCCGAAAAGGAAGCATATTATTAAAGACTCAAATTTTGATTTATTATTTTACTGCCATTAACTTTCTTTTGAGACCGTACTCTATGAGTAAAAGTAATAAAAAAGTAAATAACAGCAGCAAAATAACATATCTAATGTTACTAATATATTAGCTATATATTAGTAAATTAAGCAAACCTATGTGATTTATTTGCTTAAGCTCGTCAATTTAAAAGGCTTCTTTATAGCCTTATGAGCAGCAATTTGCCCTATCTCAGCTTCCTTCTCAGTAACCTTTTCAGGTCTGTAAGAATTACCAATAACACTTTCACTGAACAATGCCTCGTACCAGGTACAGGAAGCTATATATCTACCGATATCCAGATTCAGATGATAGCCATCTCTACAAAGATTGTCACCTATAAATGAAGTGCGTGCATTTTGAATTGCTGTACCGCATGGTACCAATACATCAAATTTCCCCAACGCTTTTGCTTTTTTAGAGGCTTCCATAATTGACTTGTACATTTTCATCTGATCATTCCCGTAATTACTGAAATTCTTATTGCTGGAATTCTGTGCATACGCCCAGGTTTGGTGAAATACATATTTTACCTTTGGATTTTTTGCCCTTTGCTTAACGTAATTAAGTACCAGAGGAAGCGGTACTACATAGGTTTCAAACTGTCCGGACTTAGGACTCGCCTGTTGGAGACTGATAAAATCCCATTTTTCATCGGCCAATGCTTTTTCCAGGGATGTTTTTGGTTTTATTACCTTTTGCCCATCCAAGCCAATTTTTCTATAGCTGTATGCCGCTTTATTTCCTTCAGCATTTTTCCAATGCAAATCTAATGGAGCCCCACCAATATATAAGTTCCCAATGATTACACGGTAGCCACCAGCTTTAGCCAATCCGTATAGATAATGTTCAATTGCGTCGTCTGAAAAACTATTTCCAATCGCAAGAATCTTAATTACACTATCTTTATGTATTCCGGTAATGCCTTTTCCTTTTATCGGTTTAAAAGCAAATACATTATTGGTTCCTGATAGAATAGCAATTGATAAAACTAGTATACAAATTCTCGTGAATCTGTTTAAAGCAATTTTTCTCATAATTTGTTTAACATTTGGATCTCAATTTAATTGAGTCTCTGCAAAATGCATATTATCTTTGACTTCTGCCAAACCTTTTACTACTATATCTTTTTAATTTTAATGTCTTTCCATCTTACCTTAATTCCTCCTCCATCGTGAATCTGCAAAGCTATAAAGCCATTAGCTGCACCAATTTTTTCGTCATCAATATTCACCATCTGTTTCCCGTTTAACCAGGTAGTAATTTTTCCATCCCGGGCCTGGATTCTTAACTGATTCCATTCACCAACCTTTAACATCTTCTCATCTTTCGGATCTGGTTTTATTAACCAACCTCGACCGTACGATTCATAAATTCCTCCAGTATGTAGGTTTAGCGGAGCAACTTCTACCTGCCAGCCTTTGATCTTTACCCCGTCAATATCAGAGCGTATGAAAACTCCACTGTTGCCATCTGCTTCTTGTTTAAATTTTAAGTCCAGGATAAAATTCTTATACGACTTATTGGTTGAAAGATAGCCATAAGCTTTGTCAGGACCACTTTCGCAAACCAATTCACCAGCATCTACATACCATTTTTCTGTCCCATGAATCGTCCAGCCAGCTAAATCTTTTCCATTAAACAAACTCTGATAACCCTGCGCATAAGCCCCAGTTGTAATTATCAAACCCAAAATGATTAAAATGTATTTTTTCATATTTATGTTTTTTTTATCCCCTTAAGTTACAAATTATTATCACGGCTAAAACCTGACAAAAAATTAAGTTAGGCATACCTGAAATCTCTTCTTAAACGCCACCAAAATGCCTAGCATGACACCCATAAAATCTAAAGATATTTATTCTTTTCCAGAAACTCTTTCCATATGAGATATCCATCTGGAAGCAAATGTATACCATCTTTTGTATACCTGGCATTCAGCACAGTGTCTCCTGTATGGAATATACTATAAAGATCAACAAAGCCGGCACATTTACTATTTCCAATACTTTTTAACACCTTGTTTAATTTTATAATAGTGTCCGCTTTATTTTTGTAAGTTCCTCCTTTTAAAATATTATCATTTAGTGGAAGTATAGACTGAACATACAATTTAGTTTTAGGCGACCCCTTTTTAATTTTATCTACTATTTTATTATAATTATCTAAGATTACTGAAGTCTCCCATTGACGGCTTCCCAGATCATTTATTCCTATCATAAGAAATATTTTCTCAGGCTTACTAGAAATAACCTCATCAAGTCTGGCTAATACACCATAAGTATTATCCCCACCTATTCCTCTGTTAAAAACATTTTTATCTGGAAATAAATTCTTCCAGTCTCCTTGCTCCGTTATACTATTTCCTAGAAAAATAATCCCCCCCTTAGATAATGGATCATTCTTAAAAATCTCCATTCTCTTCTTAAAATGGGCACTCTCATGGAATGTTCCAAAACCATTTTTTACATTTTCAACCTGAATTTCAAATAATAGTTTCCTGACAATTGCTTGTTGGTCATTAGACAAAACAGCATTATATTTTGAATAAGCTGTGTTATACGCTTCACGGTTTTTACTGGCTCTATTTTCAGTACTTAAATCGAGATCATTTTTAATTTCAGATAATTTTAAATCAAGTTCTGACCGTATATCTTTAATAGTAGCTTTCTGGATCGTGGTGACTTGTATTTTGTTTAATACTTCATCGGAGTAATAATTTAGGGAAAGCTTTTTCTGCGCATATAATTGTGCGCTGAATGTTAATAAAAAAAGTATTGCTAGTAATTTAATCTGGTCTTTCATTATGTTTATTTTATATGATATAGTGCCATTTTATCCCATCAACACACATATTTTATTTACTTTTTTAAATTGACCAATGCACTATGCTTTGCTTTCTTTTATTCCATTTTATACCAAATCCAATAGAATTCCGTTTATCAATAAAACACAATCCATTGTAAATGAATAGATTTTTAAATTATTACTACTACATTTGTATAAGATTAAATCAATAACATTAAACAAAAAAGGATTAAATCATAAACAAAAGCACTAGTAATAACTTATGGGGAGAAGAATTTTAGGAGGAGCAGGATTAATTACAATTGCATTTGCCTTAACTTTGATTAGCTGGAAACCTACCGAAAGAAAAATAACGTCATCAGCTTTCATATCATCAGATTCAACAGATAACGAATCATTTAAATCAATATATGATAGTACTGGTTTATCAGAATCCGGACTTAATTATGCCGTTTTCGAAAGAGCTGTAACCGGATTTTATAATTTAAGAAATGATGGCAAAGCGACGACAAGTAAGGCAGTTTTATCCATTGTAGATTTTGACCAGACCAGTACGGAGAAAAGATTATGGATCATTGACCTTGACAAAAAGGAATTGATTCTTAATACCTGGGTTGCGCACGGGGAATTCAGTGGTGCTGATAAGGCATCTAAATTCTCAAATGTAGTACAATCTCTTAAAAGCAGCATCGGGTTTTATATCACAGGCGAGAAATATTACGGCAAGCATGGTCTCTCTTTAAGATTGGATGGTATGGATGAAGATTTTAACTCAAACGCTCGAAAAAGAGCAATTGTAGTACATGGAGCAGATTATGTTAGTCAGAGAACAATTAATGCACTTGGCCGGTTAGGACGTAGCCAGGGCTGTCCTGCAGTTCCCCAGCCTCTGGTTAAAACAGTTGTTAATGCTATGGAAGGAAGAACGGTTTTATTTATCAATAATTCCTCGCAGTTCTACACCTCAAAATACCTTAACAGTGAGGCTCCCGAAGTTTTGGCAAGTAAATAGAAAAAACAGTAAAAATAGCCCCTAAAAATTCACCGACATAATTTCTCCATACAACAATCCACTCCCCCCTCCGTAGTGTTGAATAATTTTAATATCCGGCTTGATCAACTTCAAATCAGCTATCAATTTCCCTTCTTCATCAGCTGTAATCCCGTTTCCCAATAAAACCAGGTCTATCTCTGTATCACGACATATTTTTAGCGCCTCGCCATCCGAGCACGCTGTTAAACCTGTCCATTCTTTCCTTACATTGAGCAGGCGGTTCATTGTTTCAGTAATACCTTCATCGCGGCCGACATATAGAATGGTTAGTTTTTTCATTCTTAAAGTTCCATAGGTACGTCCATCAATAATACTTCTGCATCGGCGGTTAATGCTTTAAAATTAATGGCATCAGTATCCCAGATTCCCAACCCGTCACGGGTATTTAGTTCGTGCCCGTCAATGATAACTTTGCCGTTAATGACAAAAGCATACATGCCATTTCCCTTTCTTTTGATCTGATAGTCAGTTTCAAAACCTTCGTCAAACTGACCTAAAGAAAACCAGGCATCCTGATGGATCCATACGCCCGCATCATCAGGATCCGGTGATAAAATTTGTTGAAAATTGTTGTGTCTTTCAGCAATATCTAAAGAAAGTTGTCCATATCGGGGTACCACATTTTTCTTGTTTGGGAATAACCAAATCTGAAGCAGGTTTACCGCTTCATCCGCATTAGCATTAAACTCACTATGCTTTACACCTGTTCCGGCACTCATAACCTGTATGTCACCTTGCTTTACAATAGCCGAATTACCAAGACTATCCTGATGCGCTAAGGCACCTTTTAAAGGAATAGTGATGATTTCCATATTATCATGAGGATGTGTACCGAAGCCCATCCCTCCGTCAATACGATCATCATTTAATACTCTAAGCACACCGAAATGCATTCTTTCGGGATTGTGATAGTTAGCAAAACTAAAAGTGTGATGGGCATCAAGCCAACCATGACTGGCGTGTCCTCTCGTGTTATTTTGGTGCAAAACAATCTGTGCCATAATTTTCCTTTTCTTATTTATCACACAAAATTACAACCAGAACATCAGACAGTCATTGACATAGGATAAGTAATGAAATTGAATTCAAAAATAGCTATAACAGATCTGTATAAACGAAAAAAGAGGCTTTTGCCTCTTTTTTCGTTTATAACATTTTAAGTCGTCTTCCCTGTACTTATTTCGAACCTTTTTCTCCATGATTTGAGGTTATTGGCAGCTTTAGTGCTTCCAACTAATTAACTTCACGTCCTATCTGGCTGACTCTATATTGTAAAACTCCAAATACTTTTGTATCAGATCTGAAGCAAAATAGCGACTTCAAATCACACGAACTCATTAAATGGAAAAACAACCCTGAACGTAAACCATTGTTACTACGTGGAGCCAGACAGCTGGGAAAATTTTCAATATAGTCACCCAGACCTGCCTATACAAATTTCGATTTTTTTTACATGATTTGAGGTTATTAGCTGGCTTAGTGCTCAAGGAAAGGATGGTTGATGACTTGAAAGGCAGGCTGTGAGTAGTGTCTTGAAATTATCACTTTTGAGATATCCTTGACAATCGTATTCTTGATAGCTTCCGCTCCTTTTTGGCTTGCCAGCGACTTAACAATGACTCTTTTTTAGCCAATGCCCTCTAACGATACTAAATTTTCTTTCGGACTGGGCAAAAATCTATATTTCGATAAAAAACCAAGAAACATCATATTAATAATCAAAACATTAAAAAGGCTCGAATAATATTAAGTCTATCCATAAAAATAAATCAACACATCAGTTAACCGGGCTTAAAGCCAATTTGAAAAACACTGAAAATCAAATATAAACTTACTTCGAACCATAGAAAAATAGCCATCGGAGAGCCGTATAATTGAAAAAAGAGGCCTTTGCCTCTTTTTTCAATTTTTAACATTTTAAGTCGGGGTGGCAGGATTCGAACCTACGACCTCCTGCTCCCAAAGCAGGCGCGATACCGGGCTACGCTACACCCCGAAATGGTATCTGTTTTTACTGGTCAATTTTAATTACTCTTCCAAGTAATTTGGTCGGGGTGGCAGGATTCGAACCTACGACCTCCTGCTCCCAAAGCAGGCGCGATACCGGGCTACGCTACACCCCGAACTTGGTATCTGTTTCCCCTTTTTCGAAGGGAGTGCAAAGAAACAATTTATATTTGATAAATCCTACTTTGACATCTTTTTTTTATTTCAGCGGAGAGGGCGGGATTCGAACCCGCGGTACCGTTACCAGTACGACAGTTTAGCAAACTGTTCCTTTCGGCCACTCAGGCACCTCTCCTTTTTTACCCTGCGTATCCTCGCTGAGGGAGTGCAAATATAGTAATTCATTTATGTTTGCAAAAAAAAATTACAGAGTTTGTTGATAATCTATTCGCACGTGATAAATACTCATTAGCATCGTCTTGAATATCAACTTTATAGTCTCAATATCTTTTAATGTAATATCGCAGTTGTCTAATTGATTTTGTTCCAATTTGTAGTTAATTATCCGTTCGACCAGGTCATTTATGCTCTGAGCATCCGGATTTTTCAGACTTCTTGACGCCGCTTCCACCGAATCTGCCAGCATTAAAACACCCGTTTCTTTAGAAAAAGGAATCGGTCCTGGGTACCTGAAAATATTTTCGTCCACAAATTTTTCTGGAGAATTCTTTAAAAATGATTGATAAAAATAATCAACCCGGGTATTTCCATGATGCGTTCTGATAAAATCAATCACACTTTCCGGCAGTTGGTGCTTACGGGTAATTTCAATACCCTTATGGACGTGTTTAATAATAATCTGAGCACTTTGCTCATAAGGTAGCTTATCGTGCGGACTAAGGCCTGTATTCTGGTTCTCTATAAAGTATTGTGGGTTCTCTATTTTCCCAATGTCATGATACAATGCTCCTGCCCTAACTAATAAGGAATTTCCTCCTATTTTAAAGATAGCTGCCTCTGCAAGATTAGCTACCTGCAAAGAATGCTGAAAAGTACCTGGTGCTTTAAATGCAAGTTCTCTTAACAACCTGTTATTGGTATTCGTAAGCTCAATCAAAGCGATATCGGACGTAATACCAAACATCTTCTCAAAAGCATAAATCAATGGATAAGCAAGTAGCGACAACAATACGCTTACAATAAACGGCACAAAATTGAGCCATTCAATTTGTGTAAGTGACCCCTCCCTAAGTAAGGAAATCCCAAAGAATGAAATAAAATAAGCTGACAGAATAAATAAAGCAGAAAGTAACAATTGCTCACGCTTTACTAAATTCCGAATACTGTAAATGGCAACCATACCAGCTGTAACCTGATAAAACACAAATTCAAAACTATTCGGCACAAAGAATCCCGCAATAAGCACGACCAACAAATGCAGGTATAGTGCAAGCCTGGTATCAAATAATATCCTGATAATAATGGGTACAATACAGAATGGTATATAATACAGACTAGGCAAATTAAGTTTAATAGCCCATGTTAATGCCAAAAGCATCGTAGTAATTACTAACAGAATCAAAGAAAGCTGTCTGTTGTCGGCAAAAATATCTTTTCTGAATAGTTTAAGGAATACCATCAGCAAGCTCACAATAAAACCTACCAGTAGGATTTGTCCAAAGTAAACAACCTTACTGTCACCAATGGTTTTAGTTTGTGCCTCATAAGCTTCCTTAAATGAATATAATTTCTGATAGGCCTCATCATCCACCACATTATCTTTAGATATGATCAGCTCTCCTTTTTGAACCATCCCTCTTGTAGTTGATAAACTGCTCACTGTACTATTCTGTACAATCGCGGTAAGCTTTTCATCAAAAACAATATTAGGCTGTAAATGATCCTCAACAAGGTTTTCAATAACTTCTTTTTCTTTTAAATTGGTCGACTTAAAGTTATTTTTGAAATAGGCCAGCGCTGATTGTACTGTAAAAACATCCTGTGTATTTACAGTTTTAGAAATGTTATTATTTAGCAGTGAGAAATCGTAATTCCCTGATGAACTTTTCTGATGTTTTATATTTAAAGCAATAATCCCTTTATCGTAAATACTCTTTAATAGCTTAAATGAGGATTGCTTATTAGTTGCACTTTCATTTTCCGGAAAAGCATTAGATCGCCATTTTACATCAAACTCAATTAAATAGGCTTCCTCAACAACATTAAATAGGTCCCTGTTAAATTTATAAATTGGCAAAACATTATCGAGTGCATCCTTTTTATCGATGATCACCTGTGGACTAGTTTTCAGAATGGCAAAACTGAATGGTGAAACCAGATCCTTATTTTTCCAAACAGTTCCTTTTTCAAACTCATACCTAAACCTTGGTTGCTTAGGTAAAAACACTGTGATAATCAAAACGGAAAGTACCATCATCACATACTTAATGTTTGAGGAATACTTTCTGTAAAGTACTTTATGAGAATTCTTTCTGATCTTAGCCAAAGCGATGTAAATTGATTATTATTCAAAAATAATATAATTTCATCAGTATATCCTATTTTAATGGTTAGCACCCATTCTGACATACAATCAAACGTTAATTGTATATACTAATCCATTCTCTTATATAAAAGAATAAACAGCATCTATATTTTAGTCAAAATATAGATAATATTAACCCGGTTCAAACCATATCTTAACCATATGATTGACCCTGTTATCACCCTGTTTAGACCCTGTTTGCACCCTGTTTAGATATAGTATAACTTGAAGGCTGTTAAATTACCTCCAAATTAACCACCTATACCTTGTAAATACTTAACTTTGCTAAGACTAACTTAAAAAAAACATCAATGAAAGAAGTTGTAATTGTATCTGCTGTACGTACCCCAATAGGGAGTTTTGGTGGCTCATTATCTGCTTTCTCTGCTACTCAGCTAGGAGGATTTGCAATTAAAGCCGCTATAGAAAAGGCTGGGATTAACCCAGACGATGTCCAGGAAGTTTATATGGGTAATGTTTTGTCTGCCAATTTAGGACAAGCACCTGCTACCCAGGCAACCAAATTTGCTGGTTTACCAGACCTACCTTCAACAACCATCAATAAAGTTTGTGCATCTGGAACCAAAGCAATCATGCTGGCTGCACAAAGTATTGCATTGGGTGAAAATGATATTATTGTTGCCGGTGGTATGGAAAGCATGAGTAATGTACCATATTACCTGGATAAAGCTAGAAATGGCTACCGCTTAGGACATGGCCAGATTACCGACGGACTAGTAAAAGATGGCCTGTGGGATGTTTATAACGATTATCACATGGGTTCGGCAGCCGAATTATGTGCTAAAGAATGTGGTTTTAGCCGCGAAGAGCAGGATGCTTTTGCCATCAGTTCATACAAAAAATCGCAGGCAGCACAAACAAGTGGCAAATTCGATTCTGAAATCATTGCAATTGAAGTGAAAGATCGTAAAGGGAACATAACCTTAATTGATAAAGATGAAGAGCCTTTTGCGGTTAAATTTGATAAAATACCAGATCTTAAACCTGTATTTCAAAAGGACGGAACTGTAACCGCAGCTAATGCCTCTACTTTAAATGATGGTGCTGCTGCATTGGTGTTAATGAGTGCACATAAAGCTAAAGAACTTGGAATAACACCCCTGGCTAAAATCCTTTCATATGCTGATGCTCAACAAGCTCCTGAATGGTTTACTACTGCCCCATCTAAAGCTATACCTTTGGCACTTATAAGAGCAGGAAAAAACATAAACGAAGTAGATTTCTTCGAAATTAACGAAGCATTTTCTGTAGTTTCACTGGCAAATAATAAGGAACTTAGACTTAATGATGAAAAAGTAAACGTTAATGGCGGTGCTGTTTCATTAGGTCACCCACTAGGTGCCTCTGGAGCCAGAATTGTAGTTACTTTATTATCCGTTTTATCGCAAAACAATGGCAAAATCGGCGTAGCCGGAATTTGCAATGGCGGTGGCGGTGCAAGTGCAATAGTTATAGAAAACCTAAATTAAATCATGAAGGCTTTAAAACCTTTAATCATACTTTTTATACTATGCTGTGCAGCAACGAATATTTCGGCACAGCATAGCTATAACCTCAACAACACGCCACAGCTTAAGTCTTATCAAGACTCCCTCCTACGGATTATTGATGATTTATATAATGCAAAAAACAATGAAGATCAGTCTTTTGCAAATGCAAAATTCATAAAAACATTGGTAGCTGCATTAAAAACACCTTCATCTTTCAGCTTTCCTTTTGATTCCTTAAAAAGAATCTCTATCCTAAAATCACCAGATAACTCATTCAGGATTTTTAGCTGGCAGTTGCCTCTTTCAGATGGGACTTATAGATTTTTTGGTAGTGTGCAGATAGCCACAAAAGATGGAACGCTTAAAATGTTTCCTCTTATTGATGGCACCAATAACATAAAGGATATCAACCAGATTACTGATCATAAAAACTGGTACGGTGCACGTTATTACGACATTATTCCGGTTAAAGGAAATGGTAAACAACCGTTCTATGTACTGTTAGGTTGGAAAGGAAACAATGCCAAATCATCAAAAAAGGTAATAGAAATACTTTCGTTTGATAAAATGAATCAACCTATATTCGGCAAAGCCATAATTGATGGGTTAAAAGGGCAGTCCATAAAAAACCGTGTGGTTTTTGAATATAACAAATTAAATTCAATGACTCTGGCACTGGATAAAACTGTAGGAATGATCGTATTCGATCACCTTGCCCCTTTATCTCCGGAAATGGAGGGCAACTTTGAATTTTATGCATCTGACCTGAGCTTTGATGCATATAAGCTTGTTGGTGGCCGACTTAAGCTGGTAGAAAATGTAGAATTAAAGAATGAGCCCAGTACCAATGATGAATACTATATAGACCCTAAGGATAAACAAATTAAGGCTACTAAAAAGTTTTAACGAATATGTTACAAGCGCAATAAGCCCCTAAAATTTGTGAGTTTGCCTTAGTGTACCTATCTTGCGCGATGGTTTATAGGGCCCATAACTCATTAGACCGCGGAAAGCAATGTTTAGACCTATAACAAAACACAGATTAATAAGCATTTAAATTACGCAAAACCATTATTGGCATATGGGATTCTATTGCCAAATGATTAGAAACTACATAAAAAAACAAGAAATAATAAATACTTAATAATAACTAACTAAACTTCATTACACAAAAAAACTAATATGAATACACAAAGTTTGGACACACCAAATAACTTTTTCGAGAGTAAGGTGATGGGACATCCTTCGGGATTGTTTGTACTCTTCTTTACGGAAATGTGGGAGCGCTTCTCTTTCTATGGGATGAGGGTATTATTGATTAACTTCCTAACTACCGCTGTAATATCAGGAAGCCATTTCTCTGGTTGGGGTTGGGGAGCGGAAAATGCAGGTGCTCTTTATGGAACTTATGCCATGCTTTTGTATATCACACCTATTTTTGGTGGTATCCTTGCTGATAAATACCTTGGTTATCGATGGGCTGTAGTGATTGGTGCAGCAGTAATGACACTCGGACATGCTTCAATGGCTATTGAATCGCCAGTTTTCTTGTACATCGGACTAGCTTTATTGGTGATCGGTACTGGTTTCTTTAAACCTAACATGACTTCTATCTTATCTCAGATGTATAAAGATTTCCCTGAGAAAAAAGACGGTGCTTACACCATTTTCTACATGGGCGTTAATGCTGGCGCATTTTTCGGAATGATGCTTTGTGGTTACCTCGCAGAAAAAATTGGTTGGCACTGGGGATTCGGCTTAGCTGGTGTATTTATGTTCTTAGGCACATTACAATTTTGGTTAGCTAAACCTATATTTGGTAATATTGGAGATAAACCGACCAAAGCTTCGAGATTAGCAGCTGATAATGCTAGTAAAGCTTCGACAAACGAAGAAGATAAATTAAATCCATTTACACTAACTGATAAAATCTTAATCGGTATTACTACCTTAATCGGTTTATTATATGCCTTTGGTGATCCACTACACAAAATAGGTCACATTAATCTGTTTCCATTTGAATTTAATGGAATGCAAGGACAAACGGTAGTGGTTGTTGTAGGTCTTTTATTGTTCCTGCTTCTGGTTATATCTCGTTTAATTCGTTATACAAAAGTTATCCGCGACCGTATGATCGCCGTAATCGTTTTTGCTTTCTTTACCATCTTTTTCTGGATGTCGTTTGAGCAAGGTGCATCTTCGCTGGTTATATTTGCCCGTGATAATGTTGATCGCACACTTCAAGGAAACTCATTAATTCTATTTAACATTGTAAATACACTGCTGACAGTAATTCCTTTAATTCTGATTTCTTACGTAGTAATTAAGCTTTCTCAGCAAACTTTCAAAAAAGCTCCAGGCTCTAACATTGCACAATTTGTATGCTTTACCTTTATTTGGGGTATTGTGATCTGGATGCTTTACCGTGAATTTACAGCAGAAACCTCTGAGATAACAGTTTCCTGGTTCTCCATCATGAACTCATTCTTTATCATCGCTTTCGCTTCTGTAGTTTCTAAAATTTGGGACAGTAAGTACAATCCACCAGCAGCTGTAAAATATGGTATGGGTTTAATCATCATGTCATTAGGCTTCGGATTATTGGCATTTGGTTCTCATGGTGTAGCTGAAGGTGTAAAAGTATCTATGATCTGGCTTGTTCTAGCCTACTTATTCCATACACTGGGTGAATTATGTTTATCTCCTGTTGGGTTATCATATGTTTCTAAACTGGTACCAGCACGTATGATTGCCTTTATGTTTGGTATGTGGTACCTGGCTATTGCAATTGGTAATAAATTAGCTGCCATTCTTGGTGGTCAAATTGAAAATATTACCAAAGAATACTCACTATCTACTTTCTTCCTGATTTTCACTGTCGTACCGATGGTTGCAGGCGTACTGGTAATGCTATTGCATCCACTACTTAAAAAGCTGATGCACAGCGTAAGATAAAACCAATGACAAAATATTAAAAGTCTTTAGAGCACATTCTAAAGACTTTTTTATTTTTACATTTATATTCTAAAAAAACTTATATGGCTAATCGGTTGTCATTAGCAGAGATCCAGGACTTTAAAGGGAAGTATCCTAAACAACTCTGGTCACTCTTCTTTTCTGAAATGTGGGAGCGCTTCTGCTTCTATGGAATGCGCGGAATGCTTACCTATTTTATGGTAACACAATTGTTTATGAAGGATGTAGACGCCAACTTACAATATGGTGCTACACAAGCATTTGTGTATGCTTTCACCTTTATTGGCGGCTTGTTCGCTGATAAAATACTTGGTTTCCGAAAGTCTTTGTTCTGGGGCGGGATTCTTATGATTGTAGGCAGTGGAATTTTAGCTTATGATCCACATCAATTCTTTTTTCTGGGAATTAGCTTTACAGTCGTAGGGACTGGTTTCTTTAAACCCAATATCTCTACCATGGTTGGAAAACTATATAAATCTGACGATTCCCGCAGAGATGCAGGGTTTTCAGTGTTTTATGCAGGAATAAACATCGGTGCACTGCTTGGTGGATATGCTTGTATTACCATTGGTAAAGAGTATTCATGGCACCTGGCTTTTGGTCTGGCAGCTATTGTAATGACAATCAGCTTAATTACTTTCCTGTTTACTCAAAAGAGCTTAGGCCCTATTGGATTACCTCCTGGTCAGGATGAAGAAATAACAGATATTAATCTGACAGGGATTGACGATAAAGTACCCACTGAGCCGACAATCATACAGCGTAAAGCAAGCAATAGAAAATGGTATGATTATGCCGTTTATGTAGGTTCACTGGCAATCATTCCTGTAATCATGATCATGGTTGCCAAGACTCAATATACAGACTGGTTTATGTACATTATCGGCCCTGCAACATTACTATACATATTTTTTGAAATGACCAGGTATAGCTGGGCAGAACGTAAAAAGCTTATTGCCGCTTTAATATTTATTATATTCTCCATTTTATTCTGGGCATTTTTTGAGCAATCTGGAGGGTCATTAAGTCTTTTTGCTGCCAGAAATTTAGATAACACCTTGTTAGGTGTTATAAAACTAGACCCTAATGGAGTTAACAACTCTGCAAACTCTTTCTTTGTGATCATTTTCGCATTCATTATCAGTTTGATCTGGATTGGATTAGCAAAGAAAAAATTAGAGCCCAATACTGTAATTAAGTTCGGTCTTGCCTTTTTATTTCTGGCCGGATCATTCTTCATTTTCTATACCACCAGGTTCTTTGCAGATGAGAACGGGGTTTCATCATTAGACTTGTTTACTGTCGCTTACTTGGTTATGACTCTGGGAGAACTTTGTTTATCCCCTATCGGGTTATCCATTATGACCAAATTATCGCCTGTGAAACTACAAGGGGTAATGATGGGAATGTGGTTCCTGGCCAGTGCTTATGGACAGTATGTTGCTGGTTTATTAGGTGCCGGAATGGCTCAGGCAAGTGAAAATGACAGTCCTACACAAAAGCTTTTAAGTTATACCGAAGGCTACAAACAACTTGCAATTTATGCACTTATTGCTGGGGTAATTCTAATAATCATCTCTCCCGTGGTAAAAAAACTGATGCAGGATGTAAAATAAGACTTCAAAAAATAGTCATTTAACAATATTTAACCCTTAGCAGACCATTTTGCTAAGGGTTTCTCATTTAGAATCCATAATTTCGCATATTAAATATATTTCCGTGTCAGATAGCTTAATCATAATTCCAACATATAACGAAAAAGAGAACATTGAAAAAATCATTCGAAAGGTTTTTTCATTGAATGACGCGTTTGAGATTTTAATTATTGATGATGGTTCTCCTGACGGCACTGCAGATATAGTAAAAAGTTTACAGGCTGAATATCCTTCCTTACATATTGAGGAACGCAAAGGTAAACTTGGCCTAGGTACAGCTTATATCCACGGTTTTAGATGGGCACTTGAACGTCCAAAATATCAATACATTTTTGAGATGGATGCTGATTTTTCTCATAATCCTGAAGATCTGATCCGATTAAAAACGGCCTGTATAAATGGTGCTGATGTCGCTATCGGTTCACGTTATGTAAATGGTGTAAATGTGGTAAACTGGCCAATGAGCAGAGTACTGATGTCTTATTTTGCTTCCATGTACGTAAGGTTGATTACACGCATTAACATTCAGGATGCGACTGCAGGATTTAAATGCTATACCCGCAAGGTTCTAGCTACTATCCCTCTTGATAAAATCAGGTTCGTAGGTTATGCTTTCCAGATAGAGATGAAGTTCACAGCTATTAAATACGGCTTTAAAGTCGTTGAAGTTCCTATCATATTTACTGACCGTACTGAGGGTACTTCTAAAATGAGCACCCGTATATTCAGAGAAGCTTTTCTTGGTGTCATCCAGATGAAAGTGTCTAGCTGGTTCAGGAAGTACGATCGCTAGGCCTGCCATCCCGCATCATCGTACCAAAATCCCAGCCCTTATCCATTGCAGATACAATCTTGACTATACGCTTGGTTCTTGTAGGTTCTGTTTTAGCACTATTGAGCCAATTGATATACCAATTTTGATGAGATTTAGGCTGTTTTAAGAAGTTTTTCAACAGATGAGGCTCATCAATAAGGCAAAGCTGCAAATCTTCTGGCATTTCGATTTTAAAATCCTTATCCTCCTCCAATTCTAAAGCCACAACAGCACCGAGGTCCTTCTTTAACTTTTTTCTAAGTGTAGCGTTCAAAGCCATGATAAAATCTCCCCCACCCATTGGCACCAATGAAACGCCTTCAATCTCAACCTGATCTAAATGTCCCTTTACCCTAAAACTCTTCTTGCAATCCGCTTTGATCTCATTAGCAATCGCCTGTGAAATGAAGACATAAGTCCAGCCAGACTTCTCTCCCATTTCGGCAAAACGTTCTATTTCAGCTTTAAAAGTGACCATCTTCATCTGAATTTAATAAAAGTACCCTTATGAAGGTAAAACTATGATTTTTCTGCATCCAAAAAAAGGCTTGTTAATGTGAGGACATAGGAAAATGTTGCCTTTCTTCAAGGCAATAGGTTCCAGTCCGAACATAACAAGCCTTTTTTAAAGCTTTAAAACTTCTCTTCAACCCCTAATCCAAACAAAGCAAAATCGTACTTAACAGGATCAAGAGGATCCAGCTCTCTTAATCGCGCTGTTAACTCTACAGCAGTCTTCCAATCGGTTTGCTTCCGCTCTATCATACCCAATCTGCGCGCTACCCTATCCACATGAACATCACAAGGACAAATCAAATCAGCAGGCTTAATAGACCTCCATATCCCAAAATCTACTCCTTTATTATCCTTCCTCACCATCCACCTCAAAAACATATTCAAGCGTTTGCAGGTCGACTTCTGCATCGGTGAAGACACATGTTTTATCGTGCGTCTCGGAAAATCTGGTAAAGAGAAAAAATACGACCTGAAATAATTAAGCGAACGCTCAATTTTGGGTTCCTGATCATTCAGTTCAGTAAGCATACAGCTTGAAGAAGCATAACTTCCATCATAATTACCGATAACCTGATCTGTTAAAAAATCCGTTTGAAACATATCTCCCGGAGGCAAAAATGCAGCTTCCAAACTATCAAAATCCTGATAATGCTGTTGAAAGAACGATACAAAATATAAAAGATCAGTGTCATTAAAAGTCCTGTGTTTAAAGCCCAGGAGCCTTTTCAAATCCCCATCATCATGATGTAACATAAAATTATGTGGATCATTATCCATTCTGGCAAACAACTCATTACATTTATTAATAATGGTTTTGCGTTGTCCCCAAGCCAAAATTGCCGCAAAAAATGCGGCAATTTCGATATCTTGTTTCTTAGCAAACTGATGTGGAATACAAATCGGGTCGTTTTGAATAAAATTGGGTCTGTTGTACTGCTCAACTTTAACGTCCAGAAAATCCTTAAGTTCTAAAAATTCCAATACTATTTATTTAAGTGCTTGTTCCAGGTCGGCAATAAGATCTTCAATATCCTCAACACCAACACTCAAACGCAGCAAGTTATCAGTAACACCTACCTTTTCACGCTCTTCCTTAGGAATTGAACCATGAGTCATAGATACCGGATGATTGATCAGTGATTCTACACCACCCAATGATTCAGCCAATGTAAAGACATGAAACGAACCCGCTACCCTAAAGGTTTCCTGCAGATCAGCCCCTTTCAAAGTGAAAGATACCATTCCTCCAAAATCGCGCATCTGCTTTTTAGCAATGTCATGATTAGGATGATCTTCAAAACCCGGCCAGTATATTTTATCAACCTTAGGATGGGTTTTAAGGAAATGCGCCACTTTAGCACCATTCTCACAATGCGCTTTCATACGCAAATGCAAGGTTTTAATCCCTCTTAGTACTAAGAAAGCATCCTGAGGTCCAGGTGTAGCACCACAAGCATTATAAATAAACCAAAGGTCTTTATACAATTGCTCATCGTTAACCAATAAAGCACCCATAACCACATCAGAGTGTCCACCGATATATTTCGTAACGGAATGCATTACAATATCAGCACCTAAATCCATAGGATTCTGCAAATATGGGGACGCAAAAGTATTGTCGACCGTTAACAGCAAATTACGCTCTTTAGTAATTTTAGCCATTCCTTCAATGTCAACAATCTGCATAGTCGGATTAGTAGGTGTTTCTATCCAGACTAACTTCGTTTTATCGTTGATGTAAGGTAAAATGTTCTCAGGTTTGGAAAGATCCAGAAAATGGAACTTAATACCATATTTAGCATAAACCTTAGTGAATATCCTGTACGAACCTCCGTAAAGATCATTACCCGTAATCACCTCGTCTCCCGGACTTAATAATTTCATTACTGCATCCGTAGCGCCCATACCACTAGAGAATGCCAGTCCATGCTTTGCATTTTCCAAAGCTGCTAAACAAGCCTCCAACGCCACACGAGTTGGGTTGGTACCTCTTGAATATTCGAAACCTTTATGATCTCCTGGCGATTTCTGCCAATAAGTAGAGGTCTGATAAATTGGGGTCATTACTGCTCCTGTTGTAGGATCAGGCTCTTGTCCTGCATGGATCGCTTTTGTTGCAAACTTCATATGTCGTTATTTTGCTCTAATTCTGATTTAAACTGATAGCCCAGGTTTTTACCAGTCGGATAACCACTTGCAGCTAACATGGTCTGTTTCTGATATAAAGTTACATCTTTTATCTCTGCAAAAGGAGGTAGTATAAGGTCAGAATTCAGACAGAACAAAATTGACCTTTCAATGATATCTGTAAGAATATCTTCATTAATTACATTTTCAGCCATATTCTGATAAAGAAAATCTAATGTCCCCTCGCCTTCTACGATAAAATGCTTGTCTTTATTCACTAAAATACGAGCTATTAAAGAGCCTTGATCTGCCTGACGATTATACTTAACAGAATCTGCAAGAAAATTATGGATGTAAATCGCACCACAATAAGCCAGCGATTCATCAGATTTAATATAATTGGTCTGAAAAATAGATGATGAACTATCGAAGCTAAAAACATTACTGTGCATGGAAACCATCAGCATATCGCCAGAAAATTTCAATTCTGCTTCAAACTTACTACTCTCTTTAAAATGAACCTCAACACTTGGGTCTTTCACCGTATAATCACCCTGCAATTTTGAAGCTGTTTTAAACAGCTGCTTTTTTAACAAAGCAAATACCTCTGCAGTATTTCTATAAATGGCTTGCTTTAATGAAGCTTTATGCTCAAGTTCATTTAATATTTTACCGTAGTTATCTGTATCCATATCCATTAATATGCCCTTGCAAATAGTACACGTTGGGTTGATGGTTTACCTGTGTAAATACAAACGCCATCTTCCATTTTATTATCCAAAGGCACACATCTTATCGTTGCTTTTGTCTCTTCTTTGATCTTTTGTTCCGTTTCAGGAGAACCATCCCAATGCGCAGCAATAAAACCAGTTTTAGTATCTAACAACTCCTTAAATTCATCATAAGAATTGGCTTCTGTGATGTGTTCATTTCTGAAGTTTAAGGCTTTATTAAAGATATTTTCCTGAATATCTTCCAGTAATTGTGCAATGTGAATATCTAATCCATCCTGTAAAACAGTCTGTTTTTCACGTGTATCTCTACGCGCAAGTTCAACAGTACCATTTTCCATATCACGGCCACCAATAGCTAAACGTACCGGTACACCTTTCAATTCGTATTCTGCAAATTTAAAGCCTGGACGTTGCGAATCACGGTCGTCATATTTAACAGAGATTCCCATGCGTTTCAACTTAGCACTTAGTTCATTAACAAAAGCACTAATCTTCTGCAATTCTTCTTCGCTCTTGTAAATAGGCACTATAACTACCTGTATCGGCGCTAATTTAGGAGGCAACACCAAACCAGCGTCATCACTATGTGCCATAATTAAGGCACCTATTAAACGCGTAGAAACACCCCATGAGCTGGCCCATACATGTTCTATTTTACCCTCTTTATTGGTAAACTTCACATCAAACGCCTTAGCAAAGTTCTGTCCTAAGAAGTGAGAAGTACCGGCTTGTAAAGCTTTTCCATCCTGCATTAAAGCTTCGATACAATAAGTATCTAATGCCCCTGCAAAACGCTCATTAGGTGTTTTCACACCTTTTACTACTGGTACAGCCATCCAGTTCTCTGCGAAATCAGCATAAACTTCCAACATCTGTTTAGTTTCCGCAATTGCTTCATCTGCTGTTGCATGAGCTGTATGTCCTTCCTGCCACAAGAACTCCGTAGTTCTTAAAAATAAACGCGTACGCATTTCCCAACGCACAACGTTAGCCCATTGGTTAACAAGGATTGGCAAATCACGGTACGACTGAATCCAGCCTTTATAGGTATTCCAGATAATAGTTTCAGAAGTTGGTCTGACGATCAGTTCTTCTTCTAATTTTGCAGTTTCATCAACAATAATGTTCCCATTTCCGTCGTTTTTAAGACGATAATGTGTCACAACGGCACATTCTGTGGCAAAACCGTCAACATGTGATGCTTCTTTAGAAAAATATGACTTGGGGATGAATAAAGGAAAATAAGCATTGCTGTGGCCTGTATCTTTAAATTTCTGGTCCAAAACCGCCTGCATCTTCTCCCAAATGGAGTATCCATAGGGTTTAATTACCATACATCCCTTAACGGATGAGTGCTCTGCCAGGTCGGCCTTTATAACAATGTCGTTATACCACTGGGAATAATCTTCGTTTTTGCTTGTAATACCTTTGCTCATAACTATCTGGAACGTTTTTTGTATTAAGTGACTTGTAATGTAGGCTACAAATCTATAAATTTATACCTACAAAAAACACAAATACACACAAAGAAGGGATAGTTATGAAATCAAATTATTTAATCACGAGTATGCTGGCGCTTACGACCCTGGTTGTTGCGTCATGCTCTGCACCCAGGTTTGCGCAGAATAACTCGTATGACGATGTTTATAACTCTGTAGCGCAGGCCAAAGAGTATAAGCAACAAGTACCTGTAAGAAATCAGGAGAATAGAGATTCGGATTACAATAATCAGGATGAATTCTATGGCACAAGCGATCCTTATTATGATATGGATTATTCTTCGCGTATCAATAGATTTTCTTATGGAGGTCCATCATGGAGAGGTTATTACGACCCTTACTTTGATGGTGGATGGTATGGCAATTACGGCATGTCTTTAGGATTTGGCTTTGGATATAATCCATTTTATGGTTCTATGTGGGGTTCACCATATTATAACTCATGGGGTAACTACTATTCTCCTTTCTGGGGACATAACTACTATGGCGGTGGTTACTGGGGTAATGGCTTTTATGGTGGTGGACTTTGGGGCGGTGGCTATTGGGGTGGCGGTTTCTATACCGGCAGAACAACCCCTGTAAACTATGGAACCAGACCTAGCAGAGGAAGCATGAACGGATATACAGGTAACAGAGGCTATGGTAATAACGGAATTTCTCCAAGATCATCAAGAGGACAATCCAACAATACGGGTTACAGTAATACCAGACCATCAAGGGGCAATTCTAACGGGACAATAAATAGACCATCAAATAACGATGGTTCAAGACCTACTGGAAATACGACGACAAGGCCTAGCAGAGGCGAAGCTACGAGACCAGACAGAGGAGAATCTACAAGACCTGCGAACACTGAAACCAGCAGACCAAGCAGAGGAGAAACTACAAGACCCAGCAGAACGGAATCAAGACCACAACCTCAGGAAAGACCTGCTTCCAGGCCAACAAGAGAGTCTTACTCTCCACCTCCATCGTATAACCCACCATCAAGATCATCTGGCGGCAGTTATGGCGGCGGTAGCTCTGGCGGTACAAGCAGACCATCAAGAGGTGGAGGCAGATAATTTAGCGAAAGACACAAATGAAGAAATTTATACAAATGCTTATGGTAGCTACAGTAGCTACCACAGGCACAACATATGCTCAGTACGTAGGTGATGCAATTCGTACCGCTAAAGGTGATTACGGAAGTTCTGCCAGATTTAAAGGTATGGGTAACGCTCAGATTGGTGTTGGTGGAGACATGAGCTCGTTGGGTGGAAATCCTGCGGGACTTGGTCTTTTTACCAGATCAGAATTCAGCTTAACTCCGGAATTTAATAATGCGACTTCTAAGTCAGATTATCTTGGTCAGAAAGGAACCGGATCTAAAGATAAGATGAATATCAATCAGGCCGGTGTAGTCTGGTACAATCCTACTTTTAAATATGAAGGTCAGGACACTAGAAAAGGCGTTTTAAGTGTGGTCTTCGGTATTGGATTTAACAGAACCGGTGATTTCACTCAACAATATAATTACGGTGGTAATAATACAGAAACCTCAATGCGTGATTATTTTGCAGCTCTTGCAAATAACTCTAAGGATCAGTTTGGAAACCTAGCCAACAACTCTCTGGAGAATATGGCCTTCCAAAACTTTTTAATTAACAAGATCACTCCAACAGGAGGGGGAATTCCTGATTACAGTGCTACCCCATCTAGCCCGAACTTACAGCGTATGAACTCGGTTTCTTACGGTGGTACTTCTGAACTGAACTTTTCAGGTGCAATAAATATTTCTAATCAACTATACTTAGGTGCAACTATTGGAATGGTTAATACACGTTTTATTAATGATTCACAGTATACAGAGAACGGTGTTCTAAATCCTTATGACGATGACCCTACTCCTCCAGAGCTTCCAGGTTACACAGGTGAAGAAAAATATAATTTCTCCTACACAAGTCGTCAGGAAACAAGAGGTTCTGGTATTAATGGTAAATTAGGTTTAATATTCAGACCAGTTCCTGATTTCAGAATTGGTGCAACATTCCAGACACCTACATGGTTCTATGTGGAAGATTATTTTGCAGAAGATTTATTAACTTCATTATCCGGATCAATAGTTGAGAATCCAGTTAATCCACTATCATACACCTATACCTATAGATTGAAAACACCATTAAAAGGATCCTTAGGGGCAAGTTATGTAATTGGTGGGCAAGGAATTATTTCTGCCGATGTAGATTTCATCGATTATTCAAGCACAAAATTCTCTATGGATGGAGGCGGAATGCTGACCCAGGACATGGCTGCAGACAATGCCGAAATTAAAAAGTTTTATACCTCTGCTGTTAATTACAGAGTGGGTGGCGAGTATAAAATTAACGATTTGAGCTTAAGGGCTGGTTATGGTTTAAATGGCAGTCCAGTAAAAGATGATACTAAAAAAATATTTGACACTCAGTATTTTACTGGTGGTTTAGGATACCGAATCAATGAATATTATTTTGACATTGCTTATCAACATGTACAATCTGAAAACAGATTTAGTCCTTATATGTTAAATGGTGCTGAACCTGTTGCAGCAATTAAAAATTCGAACAACAATGTATTCTTAACATTTGGAGTAAGATTTTAAACTAAGCATTTATTAACGTCAAGTTTTAATTTTAAATAAAAGAAAAGGCCTGCAAATTGATACAGGCCTTTTCTTTTATCCACAATATGTATAATTGTAAGGTTATAGGATTCCGTGTAGAGACGCACCTTTTACAGCTAATCTTTCTATCTCTCTTTCTACCCTTTCATCTTTGATCAGTTCCGGTGCATGATGTGGCTTTCTACGCGCATCTATAATAACCGGCCCGGTACAGCCCCAATGTTTCTCACGGATAAAGCTTCCTACCCCATGTATATCTGCCGCGGGATTACTTCTTGTAAAAGTAACCCATACCAGATTATTAATCGAAGCAGCTGTAAACTGATGATCATCGCAAAGTACAATTAGTGCCAGACCTGTCAGTTCCTGATGCTTTAAATGTTCATTTAACAAAACCATTTCCTGCTCTGCATGTGCAGCATCTATATAAGGATGACCTTTCAGTGCCAATACTCCAGGCATGGCCATTTGATAATGACTAAAAGGTTCTGGTAATTTAAATCTTTCTGGAAGTTTTTCCGTCAACTCTCTCTTTTTTGCTCCTGCAGCTGCAAAAACTACTTTAGAACCACTGTTAAGTCCATCTCCACTATAATCTAATGTATCTATGGTAGTATGCGTATGAAAATGTAGATCTGTTTTAAAATCCATTCTCGAAAGCACATGCTGCATAAATCCAGAAAGATCATTTGTATCTAGAGTTTCATTATCCTCCCTGGCAGCTATAAACAAATACTTGGCAAGACTTAACTGATTCTTACCTAAAATATGATTCGCAATGGTCAGGATTTCTTGTGGCCTGCGCTCATTAAGATATGGCGTATACCTTTCGCTGCCGATAGCAAACAACAAAGGGTGTACCCCTGCCGCATCAACTGCATTAACTTCTTTCAGGCCATGGATTTCTTTGGGCAATGCTGAACCGGTGATTTCATGAATCAAAGCTCCAAAACTCGTATCTTCTTGTGGAGGTCTACCAACAACAGTAAATGACCATATAGCATCTTTACGATGATATACATTATGCACTTTCATTACTGGGAAAGGGTGGGTAAGACTATAATAGCCCAAATGATCACCAAATGGTCCTTCGGGCTTATTGTCCTGAGGATACACAGTACCTGTGATGACAAAATCAGCATCAGCAGAAAGGCAAAAACCTTCATGATCATAAAAGTATCTGAACCTTCTGTTCCCTAAAGCACCGGCAAAAGTCATTTCCGACAAGCCTTCAGGTAATGGCATCACCGCAGCCAAAGGATGTGAAGGTGGTCCACCCACAAAAATACTTACCTTTAACGGTTCTCCTTTAGCATTGGCCTTAGACTGATGCACCCCTATCCCTCTGTGAATCTGATAATGTAATCCAATCTCCTCATTTAACTCGTAATCGTTGCCCGAAAGCTGAATCCTGTACATTCCAAGATTAGCATTTAAAATCCCTGGTTTATCAATATCCTCAGTATAAACCTGTGGCATAGTAATAAAAGGACCTCCATCCATTGGCCAGTTTACAATTTGTGGCAATGCACTGATAGTGGTCTTTTTAAATACAGACTTAAAGGATTGCTTTAATGGTAAAGCCGTCAACGCAGTAAAACCTATACCAGGCAACTTAAAAGGATTTTTTAATGCTTTAATAGGATCAGAACGGAGGTTTACCAATTGTTCTACCTTAGGCAAACTATCTCTGAACATAAACTTAGAGCGCTCAAGTGTTCCGAACAAATTGGAAACAGCAGGAAATTTACTACCTTTTACTTTTTCAAAATATAATGCAGGTCCCTTGTTCTCATAAACACGTAAATGAATAGCTGCCATTTCAAGGTATGGATCTACCTCTTCTTTAATACGAACCAAATGACCGTGTTTCTCTAAATCAGCAACACAATCTGCTAAGCTTTTATATCCCATTGTCACCAAAGATATTAAAGAAAGGCGTAAAACACATACAAAAAAAGCCGTATCATCATTAATGATACAGCTTCTTTACATTTTGCTTTTTAACTTATTTTTTTCCTGCAAATGAACGTAACATCCAGGTATTTTTCTCTTTGAATTGCATGAACTTGTTGACCATATCATTAGTACCATCATCCCCTACTTTATCGGTTTCATCCAATAGATCACGTTCCAGTTTGATCAGTTCAGACATATCATCCAGAATTGCATTAACCATGTCCAGGTCTTTCATACCTATTGTATCAATTTCCTTAATTGTTGATTCTTTAATGTAATCAGCGAAACGACTATGTGGTGGCTTACCCAAAGTCAGTACTCGTTCTGCAATTTCATCAATCGTCAACTGTGCATTGGTATACAGCTCTTCAAACTTAATATGCAAGGTAAAAAAGTTTTGCCCTTTGATGTTCCAATGGCATCCTCTTAATTTCTGATAATGGATATGATAATTAGCCAGGTAATCATTCAACATGTCAACTACTGGTTTCACTTGATTTTCACTTAATTTAATTGCATTTGCAGCCATAGTGTTAATTTTTATTGTTTATTAGTTGTGTTATTATTATAATAATCACTGTTATATATATAACAGCGAAAGCAAAGAATGGTTTTTATAAATATCAACAAACCGTGCAATAGGAGCAAGAAAAGAACGTTTAATATTCGAATTAGGCTCATTATTTATATTATTCGTATTATTGCCCAATAAAATTTACAAAAACGTTAATGCACAAATATTATATAGTCTCCGTATTTGCTCTTCTAATGAACTTGTCGGCCGCAAGTGCCATCACCAGAGATTCCATAGGAGTGGAAAACAACAAAGGGAAGAAACTAATTATTCATCAGGTAGCTGCTAAAGACACTTATTACTCTATTGCACGTCGTTATAATGTCGTTCCTAAAGATATTATGACCTTTAACGACAGCAAATTCTTACAAATTGGCGTCATCATTAAAGTACCTACAAATATCCCTTTTGTCAATGCTACTGCAAGTGCTAAAACACCTGCAACCACTGGAAATAGAAATCAGAATCCAATAAGCACAAGAACTACTGAAACTGAGTTTAAAGAACATACAGTTCAGAAAAAGGAAAATCTGAATATGATCGCTGGAATGTATGGCACGACAGTAAATGAACTTAAAAGGATAAACGATCTGAAAAATAACAATCTGCAAATTGGTCAGATTTTAAAAGTACCTGGTTCTACAGAACAACCTTCAACACATCAGACTCCTGTACAAACACCTGTACAGCCAGTAAATCAAAAAGTAGAAAACGCGGTAGTAAAAACCGAAATTCCTCCAGAGAACAGATATCAAAAACCAACAAAAGCTGAAAGAAAAGAGGCTGAAAAGAAAGAAGCAGAAAACAGTAAACCTGAAAAATTCATAGAACATACTGTAGCTTCTAATGAAACTATGTATTCTATAGCAACTCGCTATAAATTAACAATGGATCAATTAAAAGCTAAAAACAACCTTACTGACAATTCTCTGCGTGTTGGTCAAAAACTACTAATCAGCGGACAGTACCCAGCTAAAAACGTATCTCAAGCCGGTGATACGCGACCTGACACCTTAAATTCTATCAAAGACCCATCTTTAAGGTTACCTGCCAGCCGATATGGTTTAAACCAGATAGATGAAAAGGGAGCTGCACTATGGATTGCAGACCCATATCTTGATCCTTCTAAAATGTTGGTATTACACAGGTCTGCACCTATAGGCACTGTAATGAAAATTACCAACCCTATGACTAACCGTTCGACCTTCGCAAAAGTTGTAGGTAAATTCACAGAAAATGAATCTACAAAGGATGTTGTCATTGTAATGACTAAAGCTGTAGCTGACGCGCTAGGTGCATTAGATAAAAGATTTTATTGCAATTTAACATACGGCGGACAAGACAATGAGCAATAAGCCATTCATTATTGGTATTGCAGGAGGAAGTGGTTCAGGCAAGACCTTTTTCTTAAACTCATTTCTTCATCATTTTAAGCAAGATGAAGTTACGCTGGTTTCACAAGATGATTACTATCATCCTGCAGGAGAAATGACCCAGGAAGAGAACAAGTTGTATAACTTTGATTTACCACGTACTATAGATCATGAGCAATTTTTACTCGATATTAAAAAACTGATCAAAGGCGAAGTCATCTATAAAAAAGAATACAACTTTAATAATCCACTTGCAGTGACAAAGATCCTGGAAATTAGTCCAGCACCTATTATTATTGTAGAAGGACTTTTCATCTTACATTTCCAGGAAATCGCAGCATTGCTTAACCATAGAATCTTCGTAGAAGCCGAAGATAGTGTCGCATTACAGCGTCGCATAAAACGCGATGGAATGGAACGAGGCTATCCTGAAGATGATGTGCTTTATAAATGGCATCATCATGTAGTACCCGCATATCAGGAGTTCTTGCTTCCTTATAAAAATTTATGCGAAACCATTGTAGTTAATAATCATGACACACCGGACGACATCATTAGCATTACAGAAAAGATATCTGTAGATTTAAAAGAGAAATATTGCAAAACAAAATAGCATAAAAAAGGGAGCCTATCGGCTCCCTTTTTTATGCTTTAGAATACCATTTCAGGCACATTATCATCTGCCAACAGCTTCCCTAATGTCGCCTGCTTTATAAAATCAACACTTACCCCCGGTGCACGTTCAATCAGTTTAAAACCGCCCTCCGGTAAAACATCCAGAACAGCCAATTCTGTTACAATCTTCTTAATACACTTTACCCCGGTTAGAGGTAAAGTACATTTAGGCAGCAACTTACTTTCACCAGCCTTGTTTACATGCTGCATGGCTACAATTATGTTTTTGGCAGAAGCGACCAGATCCATAGCTCCTCCCATACCTTTCACCATTTTCCCCGGTATTTTCCAGTTAGCGATATCTCCATTTTCAGAAACCTCCATAGCGCCAAGAATAGTCAGGTCTATCTTTTGACTTCTGATCATTCCAAAACTCATTGCAGAATCAAAAATAGATGATCCCGGCAAAGTAGTAATGGTCTGCTTTCCTGCATTAATCAGATCGGGGTCTTCTTCTCCTTCAAAAGGAAAAGGTCCCATTCCCAATAGCCCATTTTCAGATTGTAACACTACATTTATCCCCTCAGGAATATAATTGGCAACTAACGTAGGTATGCCAATTCCTAAATTCACATAATAACCGTCACGTATTTCTTTTGCGATGCGCTGCGCAATTCCATTTTTATCCAGCATATAAATATCTTATAGGATTATCCTTTAGTTCTAACTGTACGTTGTTCAATTCTTTTCTCGTAATCTGCTCCCTTAAAAATCCGATGAACAAATACACCTGGCGTATGAATCTGATCAGGATCCAGCTCCCCTGCTTCTACCAGCTCTTCTACTTCAGCAATAGTGATCTTACCTGCCATAGCCATCACAGGATTAAAGTTACGGCTGGTTGAACGGTAAATCAAATTTCCTGCTGTATCTCCTTTCCATGCCTTTACAATTGCAAAATCCGCATCAAAAGCATATTCCATCAGATAATCTTTACCATTAAAGTTTCTCACTTCTTTACCTTCAGCAACCTCCGTACCTACCCCTGCCGGAGTAAATATTGCAGGCATACCATATCCGGCTGCCATGCACCTGGTTGCCAATGTTCCCTGTGGAATCAGTTCTACTTCAAGTTCACCACTTAACAACTGTCGCTCAAATTCAGCATTTTCCCCTACATAAGAAGATACCATTTTTTTCACCTGGTGTTGTTGCAACAACAAACCTATTCCAAAATCATCCACTCCCGCATTGTTGGAAATACAGGTTAGCTCTGTAACACCTTTTTTTACAAGTGCATTGATACAATTTTCTGGAATGCCGCATAAACCGAATCCACCAAGCATTAAAGTATCACCATTTTTGATGTCCTTTATAGCTTCCTCAGCACCTGAAACAACTTTATTGATCATATAATTAGATTTTACTGCTAAATTATACTATATCTGGCGTACCGACCAACTTATTTATCGATTTCTATAATCTTATCGTTTCCTCCATTACTACTGCCTATATAAATTTTGCCATCGGGTGACTGACAAATAGCTCTTAACCGGCCAAATTCATTTACAAAGAAATCTCTGCTACCATCTATCTTATCGCCAGCTTCATTCAACCTAAGTTGTGTAAATTTAGATGCCTTTAAGCTTAACAGTAATAAAGAGTTTTTGAACTGAGGAATAAGATTCGAATTATAATAAGTAAGCCCTGATGTAGCAATTGTAGGTGTCCAGGCCATCAAGGGCTCTACTACATTATTAGCAGTACAAAAAGTCTGTTCTGAAGATTTATCACAAAAGCCTTCTACATTTGGCCAGCCATAATTACGTCCTTTAATAATCAGATTTACTTCATCATCACTATTAGGACCATGCTCAGATGAATATATTTTATTACCCACCTGTACTAAACCCTGCGGATTACGATGTCCGAAGGTCCAGACCTTGCTATTTGGGAAAGGATTATCGGATGGAGTTGTTCCATCCAGGTTTATTCGTAATATTTTACCAGATAAAGAACTCATGTCTTGTGCATTACCAGAAACACTTGCATCACCTGTAGTAATCAAAAGCTTTTGATCTGTAGTAACCATCAACCTCGAACCATTGTGTACAAAAGCCGCAGGAATCATTTCCAACAATGTTAAAGGTGTATTTAATGTCCCACCAGAATAATTATAGCGTACTACTTTCTCCCGATACCCTGATGGTGAATTATAATTATAAACGATAAATACCCATGGATTTGTAGAAAATTCCGGATTTAATGCCATACCGAGCAAGCCTCCCTCGTTCTGACTTACTACCTCAGCTACATTCAATAACAATGTTACTGCACCAGTCTCTGGATTTACACGACTTATTTTACCCCCACGTTCTGTAATCCACAATTGTTTGTCCGGACCATATACTATTTCCCATACATGAGAAAGTCCCGTACTGACTACCCTTGTTTTTAAGGCAACCTCTGGCAGCAATACCTGATCATCATTAGCAGATGGATTGCTTTTGGAACAAGAGGCGGCAGCAAATATAAAAGCGAGAATACCTAGGGCAAGTGTTTTCATGATATGATGTTATATTTATAATAAAAGCCAGTTAAAGGATGAATTATAAATATAACACACTCATTTTAAATATGTTTACTTAATTAAAATAAACATAAGTAATACCGTCCCCTCCTCTGTCTGCATGTTCATCTTCCAATCGGTTTACCTGGCTATATTTTTTAAGATACTCCCTGATCATTTTTCGAAGGATGCCATCCCCCTTTCCATGAATAAGCTTTACCACAGGAAAACCTAGCATGATCGACTTATCCATATATTTTTCCACTTCGTGAATAGCATGTTCACCACGCATCCCTCTCAAATCTAACTCAGCATTAAAACTACTGATCGCATCCGAAATACTACCTGTAAAGGAATTCGTCTGAGCAGCCTTTTTCGCTTGTTTATTACTAATTTTCAGCACCCTGTTTTTCTTTACTACTGAACGTAAATCACCCAGTGCCAACACTAAATTATCTCTGTTGATTTCTAAAACCTGACCTGTAGTTTCACTATCCCGAAGTTGAACCCAGTCGCCCACCACAATTGGCGTATTCAGGGGCTCTACTACCACTTGCTTTTTCTCTTCTTTCACATAGTTTTGCACCAAAGCTTTTTGAAGATTTTGTCTTAATTCTTTTGTTACTGCATTATCAGCCTGCTTTTCTTTAATCTTGGCGACAGTATTCTCAACCAGTTTATTTGCATTCTTGATGATAGCCTGCGCCTCAAGTTTAGCTTCTTTTATCAGTATTTTCTTGTTTTCTTCTAAATATGCCTTTTGCTTTTCATTCTCTGCTACCAGATTTTTTACCTTATTCTGCTGATTCGACAACTGGAGTTTAGTATCATAAATCTGCTTTTTTTCTCTTTCCAGATCAACCAATAAGCTATCTATTCTATTCTGATTGGTACCGGTTTTAGCCCTGGCTAATTCAAGCACTTCTTTTTGCAGGCCGATATTCTGTGCGATTTCAAATGCATAAGAACTCCCCGGCTTACCAATTTCCAGAACATATAATGGCTTCATCCTGTCATTATCAAACAGCATCGAAGCGTTTTCAAGACCAGGTGTATTACCTGCAAAAAGCTTCAAATTTGAATAGTGAGTAGTGATTACACCTCTTACTTTCTTGTTATTCAACACTTCCAATACTGCCTCAGCCATAGGTCCGCCAAACTGAGGGTCAGTACCTGTACCAAACTCATCAATCAGCACCAATGATTTTGGACTGGCATGTGCGACGAAATAACGCATCTTGGTTAAGTGTGCACTGTAAGTACTTAAGTCACTTTCAATAGATTGATCATCCCCGATGTCAGCAAAGATATTATCAAATATCCCCACCTCACTTGATTCATGAACGGGAATTAATAAGCCCGACTGCACCATCAGCTGCAATAAACCAACGGTTTTCATACAAACAGATTTACCTCCGGCATTGGGGCCGGATACCAACACAATCCTAAGGTTATCGTTAATATGAATATTTAAAGGCACTACCGTTTTCTTATCCTCTTTAAAGGACAAATACAATAATGGATGTCTTGCATTAATCAATTTCGTTTTCGCCCCATTCATTAAAACAGGCATATCTGCCTCTATATCAATTGCAAATAAAGCCTTAGCCCTTACAAAATCGAGTTTTGTAAGGAAACCATGGTAGGACAATAAAAGTGGGGTATATGGCCGTAAATCATTGGTCAGCGCAATTAGAATTCTGATAATTTCCCTGCGTTTATCAAACTCCAGATCCCGTATTTTATTATTTAATGTAAATACCTCTTCAGGCTCTATATACACAGTTTGCCCACTAGCCGATTCATCATGAATAAAACCTCTTAATTTTCTTTTATTCTCTGCGAGTACAGGAATACACATCCGGCCATCACGAATAGTTAAGCTGCCATCTGCAACCCAGTTATTACCTACTGCCTGCTTATATATAGAGTCCATCCGCTTGCGTACATCCTGCTCAGCTTTGGCAATATCACCAATGATCTCCTGCAAAAGAGGCGAAGCATTCGGCTTAATTTTCCCTTTTGGATCAAGTACTGTCTCAATCTTTTTAAGGATATTTCTCTCTACCGGTAAATGCTCAAATAATGCTTCAAGATTAGGATATATACCTTCTCTTTCTTCAAAAAACCTCAACACAGAAAATACAGTTTGCAAAGAAGCATACATCTGATGCAATTCATCTTCTACAAGATAAGTTCCTTCTACGCGGATTTTCTCGGCAAGTCTTTTAATATCAAAAAAGGTACTGATCTGTAAAGGCTCCTGATTCTCCAGAATACTTTTAAACTCATGAGTTTGCCTTAAAAACTTATTGATCTGGTCAAATTTGGTCATTACCTGCATCTTCCCGACCATTTGTTGTCCCATTGGACTTAAACAGTGTTTTAAAATAAGTTGCCTTACCTCATTAAACCCCAAACGCTCCAAACAATTCTCTGGATATAACATACTTATTTTAAATCTTTCAGACCTTTATAGTCCATTTTTAACATCATCACATCAATCTTTTTCTTCACAACAGTATCCTGCTGACTTGTATCTTTCTGGCCTTTAAGCTTTGGCTTTTTCAATAAGGCTGTATCTCTTAACAAAAAGTTAGCCCAGAAAGTAGAATCAGCAGTTCTTGTCGAATCTCGAACAAACTTCATTCTTAACTTCGCAATCTCCTTTGCCTGGATAATAGAATCCGCTTTTATAATTCCGTCTTTCTCCTTTGTCAGTTCTGCTGTCACTTTTACATAAATATCATTTAGCACTTTAGGCTGTTTATAATAATAATCCATGCTCTTATGATAAAGTACTGAGTCTATATCATACTTTTTGTAAATCCCCTTGTAGTATTCAGCAGCTTTTATTTTAACAGAATCCGAACGCGATGTCATTCCCAGGTAACTGTCCGCAATATGAATATCGTGCAACACTTCAGCCATCTCGTCGGGCTGAATGATGTCGCCAGGAACCCCCGGTTTGCATCCAGAAACAGAAAATAGTATCATTGCTATATAAAGAAAGTTCCTCATTATGTTAAAACATCATTATTTCTTAGACAAAGTTCGCTAAGGTTGTTAATTTTACCAAAAATACTGATAAATGAGTATAGCAGATAACTTATTAAAATATAAAAGCGAATTAGATCCCCTATCCGTAAAATTAATTGCGGTATCTAAATATAAAGAAGCTGATGCCGTTCTGGAAGCTTACAATGCCGGACAACGGATATTTGGTGAAAACATAGTCCAGGAACTTGTTGAAAAACAAGCAGTTTTACCAAAAGACATTCAGTGGCATCTTATTGGTCATTTACAAACTAACAAAGTCAAATACATTGCCCCTTTTATAAGCCTCATTCAATCGGTAGATAGCTTAAAATTACTAACAGAAATTAATAAACAGGCGCTTAAAAACAAAAGAGTGATTGACTGCCTGCTACAAATTTATATTGCCGATGAGGATACTAAATTCGGACTTGGCTATGATGAAGCAATAGAGTTACTTCGTTCAGAAGAATTCGCAGCGATGCAAAACGTACGTATTGTTGGTATTATGGGTATCGCGAGTAACCATGCCCAGGAAAAACAGACTAAAGATGAATTCAATGAGTTAAAAGTACTTTTTGATGGTATCAAAGTGAGTTTCTTTAGAAAAGTAGATTATTTCAAAGAAGTTTCTATGGGAATGTCGGGAGATTATAAACTTGCGATTGAACAAGGCAGCACCATGGTACGGATTGGAAGTAATATTTTTGGAAAACGTGTTATTAAACATTACAAAGCCGAATCATAAATGAGCTTTATTGTAAGGACTGCCGTTAAAGAAGATTGTGTAAGATTAATGGAACTGGTTAATGAACTGGCTGTTTTTGAAAAAGCTCCCCATGAAGTAACAGTTACACTGGAAGAATTTATTGAGGCCGGCTTTGGACAAAACAAAGTATGGGATGCTATAGTTGCCGAGGATAATGGTTTTATAGCTGGGTTTGCTATTTATTATACGCGCTATTCGACATGGAAAGGACGCAGATTATATCTGGAAGATTTTATCGTTACAGAATCCTATCGTGGTCGTGGAATCGGAAAATTGCTTTTTGAAACCGTTCTGCAACACGCAAAAGACAAAAATTTCAATGGAATGAACTGGCAGGTATTGGACTGGAATGAACCTGCAATTAACTTTTATAAAAAATATCATGCAGATCTTGATCCCGAATGGCTTAATGGCTCTTTCACGAAGGAACAAATCATGAAATAGAATTAATTAACATCTACACCTATATACTATGAAAAAACTAGCTTTATTTTTACTATCTGCCAGCCTTCTGGCCTGTCAGACTGAAAAAAAAACAGGGAATGGATCTGATACAACGGGCGTGACAAGATCTGCCGAAATATCTTTCGTTTACGACTCAGTAAAGGTTGTCAGCAAACATATTGTTAAAAACGAGAACAACACTGATACAACAAAAGCAGTCTTAACCTATCCCGTTTCCATTGATACTGCATTAAACAAATTCGTAGAACAAAAACTAATGGCCTTTGCAAATGAAGGAGAACATTTCAAGACCTATCAGGAATTCGGCGATGCCTTCATTAAAAACTACGATAATTTTGTTAAGGAAAATAAAGACTATAACCAAACCTGGTTTATGGATGGAAAAATTGACGTAGTAGAAAAACTACCTCATTACTTTTCTGCATTAGTTACTTACGTAACTTATGAAGGAGGGGCACATCCGAATAGTGTATTCACTTACCTGAATTATGATCCGATAAATCATAAAGAAATAGTATTGAATGACCTCATCAATCCGAATTCTATGCCTGAATTAACTGAAGTAGCGGAAAAAATATTCAGAAAAAATGAGAAGCTGTCACCTACTGAGAGCTTAAAAGACAAATATTTCTTTGAGAACGATACATTCAGTTTAAATCAAAACTTTACAATTACAGAAAAAGGCTTGAAATTCCTTTACAATCCATACGAGATTAAAGCATACGTATATGGAACAACAGAATTGCTCATTCCTTTTGCTGAACTTAAGGATATTGCAAAGCCAAATAGTTTATTAAATCCGGCGAAATAAAAAAAATGAAGATATATAAATTTGGAGGAGCATCAGTTAAGGATGCTGACGGGGTCAGAAACATTTCATCCATTATTCAGAATCACAAAGGTAATGAACTACTGATCGTGATTTCTGCAATGGGTAAGATAACTAATAAACTGGAGGAACTTACTTCAGCTTATATAAATGGACAGGAAGATGTTCACCAAATTTTTGAAGAAGTAAAACTTTACCATTTTAACCTGCTAAATCAGCTCTTTAGTAACCATGATCATCCGATATTCAATGATATCATTAATACTTTTGTTGAAATAGACTGGCTGATTGAAGAAGAACCCGAAGATGCTCCTGATTATATTTATGATCAGATTGTCTCAATAGGTGAAATCGTATCTACTAAAATTGTTGCTGCCTATCTGAGCACATTGCAAAACAATATAAAATGGGTAGATGCCCGAAATTTTATTCATACCGACAATACTTACAGGGAAGGACTAGTAAACTGGGAAAAAACAGAAGCAGAAATACAAAAAGGTCTTGCTCCTGTTTTAAAGAATAATATTGTAGTTACACAAGGCTTTATTGGCAGTACAAGTGAAAACTTTACAACTACACTTGGCCGGGAAGGATCTGATTATTCTGCCGCTATATTTTCTGCTTGTCTCAATGCAGAATCAGTAACTATATGGAAAGATGTTCCAGGAGTATTAAATGCTGATCCAAAATGGTTTGATGTAACCGAAATGATTCCACAACTATCCTACCACGATGCAATTGAACTTGCTTATTACGGTGCTACGGTTATCCACCCAAAAACCATTAAACCGATACAGAACAAGAACATTCCATTATATGTACGGTCTTTCCTGAACCCTGATGCACCAGGTACCGAGATTACAGACTTAAAAAACCATTTGCCTGTACCATCCTTTATTTTTAAAGTAAATCAGGCATTACTATCAATTTTCCCTAAAGACTTTTCGTTCATCATTGAAGAAAACCTTAGCGATATTTTTAGCTTATTCCATAAGCATAAGGTGAAAATAAACACCATGCTCAACTCAGCCATTAGTTTTTCCATCAGCTTTGACTATGACGCGAAGAAACTGGATCAGTTGATGACAGATTTATCTAAAGACTATAAAATAAAATACAATACTGGTGTAGAACTGGTTACCATCAGATATTACAATCAGGAAACGATAGATCGGGTAACGGTCAACAAAAACATCCTTTTAGAAGTAAAAAGCAGGAATACCTGCCAGATTGTAATGAAGGATAAAAAAGAAACGGAATAATAGGATTGAACAAGCATATTTTAGATCAGCCAGTTCAGGAATACATTAATCAACACTTAAATGATGATGTAGCGAAAATTGCTATGGCTAAAAGTCCATTTACAATTGTTGAAGCTAAAGAACTGGCCAATCAGATTGCTGCTAAAAATAAATCCCAACGTAAGCTACCTACCTGGTATCAGGCTGCTAGCATTTATTACCCAGCGTTACTTTCTATTGAACAGTGTTCTTCTGAGTCTACTGCAAGTTACAAAGCGAGCCTTGTGAAAGGAAATAGTTTAATTGACCTTACTGGTGGATTTGGTGTCGACAGCCTATACTTTGCAAAAACGGCAAAAACAGTTACTCATTGTGAAATCAATACAGAGTTGTCTGAAATAGCAACTCATAATGCGAAAGTACTCGGCCAAAATAACATTACATTTTTTGCTGGTGATGGCATTGCGATGATACAGGAAAGTAAAGCAACTTTTGACACCATTTACATAGACCCTGCCAGACGAAGTACAGCCGGAAAAGTATTTATGTTAAAAGACTGCACGCCAAATGTAGTAGAGTACCTGGATATATTACTATCCAAATCGAACCGGATCATCATTAAAACTGCTCCGCTGTTAGACTTAAGTGCAGGATTAAAAGAACTTCAAAATGTAGCTGAAATTCATATTGTAAGTGTTAAAAATGAGGTAAAAGAACTGCTTTGGATTATTGAGCCTCATGCCTCTGGCACTCCTAAAATTGTATGTACGACATTAAACGAGCAGGAAAAACATTTCCATTTTCTTAAAAATGAGGAGGAATTAACAGGACCTGCATTCCTTACAGGCCCTCTTTCAACTTATTTATATGAACCTGATTCTGCTCTGCTTAAAAGCGGAGCATTTAATCTCATTGGTAAAACCTACGGTTTGCAAAAACTGGATAATCAGACTCAGCTTTATACAGCTACCGAAGCAAATAAGCTGTTCCCTGGTCGAATATTTAAAATCAACAGAATTATTAAGTCTGGTGAATTGAAAAAGGAAAAGCAACTGACCGGAAATGTCATCGCCAGGAATTACAGAGACAAAGCAGAGAACCTGGTAAAAAAATATAAAATTAAACCAGACCAGCATCGCTTTCTTATCTTCACACAAAGTAAAACTGAGGGCTATCTTATTATTGATGCCACAATTGTACAGCATTATTAATACACCACATCTTCTTATAAAATCTGTACCGGGTATGTTCTAAATTACTCCAACCATCAGTTTTAACAAACTTTAACACCAACAAGATCTTGAATACTAATATTTTAGTTATTTTTAATTAAATAACCGACTAAATTATGAGGAACTTCAGACGTGTTAATAACCTGATTGGCTTTGGCCTTTTCGGATTATCAGGATTCGTTTACTGGCTTACTATGGAACCAACAGTAAGTTTTTGGGACTGTGGTGAATTTATAACAGCAGCAGACAAACTACAGGTTGGCCATCCAGTATTTCGTATTGTTTGCTGCAAAATCTGATTTGTTCTTTGTAAATACCCTGGGCTTTGGGGCTTTATGTATTGGCGTTATTTCCTGTGGAATTTTGCAGGCCGGCAGAATGACAAACATGGTCAGGGTTCTTAACTCATGCGAACCAAATGCTATCCTGTTTGTAACCGCAGATAATGATACTTTCCTTTTATGGTATGCACAAGAAGTGGAAGGTATCCGAACAGATATCCGTGTTGTAAACATCCAATACCTGTCAGACGATGCTTACATCAACCAGATGAAACCTCAGTTAAACAGATCAGCTCCACTCCCTATATCCATGCCAGAAGAAAAATATGTAAATGGTGTAAGAGATTACCTGCATTATTTCGACTACGGCTTTAAAGATAGTGTAGAATTAAAAGACCTTTTAGCTGTAATGACCTCAGACAACAAGGCCGACAAATTAGAATTATCAAATGGCACTTATCAGAACTTTCTTCCATCTAAAAAATGGACTTACAATAAAGATTATGTATTTAAGTCAGACCTGGCCGTCTTAGACATCCTTGCAAATAACAATTGGGAAAGGCCCGTGTATTTTGAAACCAATGTATCAAAGGATACTTACATTGGCCTGGACAATTATTTATATCTCGAAGGATATGCCTTGCGCTTACTTCCTTTTAAAACAAATCCTAAAGACACCCGTGACAAAACGGAACGTAGCCATACTGATGTGATGTACAACAATATGATGAAGTTTGATAATCTGTATAAAATGACTGCCAGTTACGGTCAAAATGAATTAAGCGAAAAAATAAAGATTCGTTTTAAAGAACTGGAAGAGAATTTCAGCTAAAATTTTAACATAAAAAAGCCTGCTCACATTTCTGTAGCAGGCTTAGAATCTTATTGAAAACCGATTATCTGTTCGGTTGTGGTGTCATCCTTAAATAAGGCTTTATCTCTTTATGTCCTTTAGGGAACCTTGCAGGGATGTCCTCATTTTTAATGCTGTTTGCAATCACTACGTCTTGTCCATCTTCCCAATCTGCCGGTGTAGCTACACTATAATTAGCAGTAAGCTGTAAAGAATCAATTACCCTTAATACTTCATTAAAGTTACGACCTGTAGAAGCAGGGTAAGTAAGCATCAGTTTAACTTTTTTATCAGGACCTATAATGAACAAAGAACGTACAGTTAACGTTTCTGAAGCATTAGGATGGATCATATCATATAAATCAGCAATCTTTTTATCTTCATCCGCTATAATAGGGAACTCAACTTCCGTATTTTGCGTTTCGTTAATGTCCTGAATCCAACCTCTGTGCGACTCAGCCGAATCAACACTTAAAGCCAAAACTTTTACATTTCTTTTTTCAAACTCACCTTTTAAAGCCGCTGTACGGCCAAGTTCTGTAGTACAAACAGGTGTATAATCTGCCGGATGTGAAAATAAAACACCCCAGCTATCTCCTAAAAATTCATAAAAATCAATAGGCCCTATAGATGTATCCGCTTTAAAATTGGGAGCTGCGTCCCCTATTCTTAAACTCATAATATTATGTTTTTAAAGATTAAAACTTAAAACTACAAAATAAAACAGATAAAGACTACAAAACAAGTATACTATTTTTGTAATAATTAGGCTCAGAACATTTGCTGTTGCTTCGGAGGTGTATCATCAGACAAAAACTTAATTTCAGGAACATCCGAACCAAGATGCTTATTAAATTGCTTAATGGTATAATCAGCTAAAACAGGCGTATCTTTTTCATCATGCTGATGAAGAAAGAAATAAACTTTTTCTAACCCTTTATCTAACCAATTCTTAATTCTTACTACCCATTCATCAATTCTGGCGAAGTCAGACTCCTTAAAATCCTGTCCATTTCCAACAAAACGAATAAATATTTCAGGGATAGTCAGCTCCATGTGGACACAATCTCTTCTTCCACTTGCATCTGTAATTACCGCTCCCTTTTTTAATCTGTGCAACATTCCGAACAAACGCTCACGTTCAGCCGCATTTGCAAACCATTCTTCATGTCTCAGCTCTACAAAAACCTGGAAGTCCACAGGTAATAACTTCAGGTAATTCTCCAGAATATCAAAATTCTTCGGACCAAAATTATCTCCAAGCTGTAAAAAGCAAGGTCCCAGATACCTTCCAAATTCGTGAATGCTTGATAAATAAAGATCTGTTGGAACTTCAGCGTCTTTTAACCTTTTAATGTGACTGATTGTTCTGGAAAATTTCGGGCAAAATATAAACCCGTTGGTAGAATTCTCCTCCGCTTTCTGCTTCCATTTTCGGATAAGCTCTGCATTTGGTATGCTATAAAATACTGCATTAAGTTCAATAGAATTAAAGTGCTTTACATATTGATCTAAAAAATCAGCTTCTTTAGTTTTGGCTGGATAAATCATATTCAGCCATTCCTTTCTTCCCCACTTCGCACAACCTATATAAAATGCAGGATCTTTAACAGGCTCATGTCCGGTAAGTGTTATTGCTGTTTGCTTTCCATCTTCTGGAAGTGTGAAATCTACAGATGCGATTTCATGTTCTGCTACTTTTCCAAAATCCATATCAAATGCTATATAAAATTAAACCCCGAAACTATCAATTAGTTTCGGGGTTTAAATACTTTTTTTCAGACCTTATTATTTATAGACCTTAATCATAAATACATAATCTTTTATTTTGTTAACCTGCTGAGGTTTACTTAAGCCTTGTAATGAGTTTCTTTTACTGAAAGCAATCTTTTTACCTAAAGAATCATTTGGAATAGAATTTAACGCTTCCTGAATGTACTTAGATTTAACTGCAAATGTTGCACCGTCAACCTGGTTTTGTTTAGCACTGATTACACCAATGATATTTCCATCATGATCTAATAAAGGACCACCACTATTACCTGGATTAACAGGAATAGAAACCTGGTATTGAGTAGTATCTCCATTATAACCAGACTTAGAACTTACATAACCCTGTCCATAAACTGCATCATCTTTAGGAAATCCAAGAGTGTATACAGACTCACCCATACCTATTACATTTTGTTTCAAGCGATATGGTAAATTTGATAAGGCAGAAAACGAATCATCTGTAATTTTAAGAATTGCAAGATCATACTGAGAATCTCTGCGCTTAACCACTGCCTTGTATGAATTACCTTTACTATCCTGAACATAAACAGAATCTGCCCCGTCAACCACATGTAAATTAGTTAAAATATATCCGTTTGCAGTCAGGGCAAAACCAGTACCCCCAAAATTTGCAGGCTTTAACTCTTTCGTGACATTAGCAGAATTATTTGTAGAATTTATTTTTCTGATCAGGTTACTTTGAGATGTTTTAATTTTTGCAAGTTCCCTGCTCACCAGTTCTACACTTCCACTTTGCTGTGTTGTTTGTTGTATTGAGTATAACGTAACAACGGTAAGTAATATAAATGAAGCCGCAACAGCAATAGCTGCTTTATTCTTACGCCATATATTTATAATAAATGATGGATGTGGACCAACCTCATTACTTAACGCAGCAACATCGATTTTTGCATGTACCTCATTCATTTTATTCTTCAGATCAGCAATTGAAGCATAATCATTTAATGACTCAAGGAAAACTTTATGAGCTACAACCTTATGATCAACAGTAACGTCTTTTAAACGTAGTTCTTCAAAAGCCTTAACTTCATCATCATTTAACTTACCATTCAGATAATCTTCAATTATCCCCTCTAATTCTATCTCGTTCCTCATATCAATATTAAGATTGAAAAAATAACTTCTTTAACCTCTGAAGGCATTTATATTTCTGCGTTTTGGCATTATCTGCATTGGTATAGCCAAACTTTTCACAGATTTCCTGCATTGAAAGGTTATTTATATAAAAATCCTGAATAATGGTTTTACAGGGTTCCCCTAAATGAAGCAGTGCCGATTGCATTTTTTCAAATTGCTGATCTTTCTCTTCATGGTGTTCTACATCTGTCTCTACAGCTATCACATCTTCAAAGTCCGAAATATCATTTGATTTTTTGCTTTGCTGCGAAAGCTTTTTCAACCAAATTCTTCTGCAAACTGAGTAGATATATGTTTTTAGTTTACTGCTTAACTCGAAATTGCCACCTTTAATCTTATTGTATAAAACAATGATTCCTTCCTGATACACGTCTTTTGCATCATCTTCATCACCATTATTATTCAAAATAAACTGCAAAACCATCGGAAAATACCCGCTATACAGTTTATTCAGCGCTTCTTCTGAGTTATTTAAGATACCTAAAACAACCTCTCTATCTGTTGGAACTGAACTGCTTAACTTATTACTCACTAATTAATACCTTTATACGTGAATGGTAACCCAATGTTAAGTAAAATAATTATTTTTTCTTGTCAATTGGTACAGATTCCTTTTGCTATTCTTTTGCTATCCTTTTGCTATTGTTTTGCTATCCTTTTGCCCGCACCAATAAAAATGCATAATCAGGGCGTATTAATAACTACAGTAAACAATATGAGTATCAAAACGAAACTGTCTAAGGTTCAAACGCAAATAAGAATAAACCATTATATCATAAAAATAAAAAACAAAGAAATATTAGAATTTAAAGAAATGATGATATATTTGCGGCTCGGAATTAGGACCTGAAAATCTTATTTAACTGTAAAACAGCGAATTAGAATAAAAAGGAAGTGTTATTAAAAATAATTCAACTTTTTTTGAAATAACTGGGTTACCTTTTAAACTTTCAGGTATTAATCAGTAAAATTAATTAATTATTTAAAATAGAATCAGAATGAAAAACGCATTTAAATTTGGCTTTTTAGCTTTAGCAATTTCTTTATCAGTAGCAGCTTGTCAATCATCAGAAAAAACTGCTGAAACTACAGATACTACGTTAACTGACACTTCAGCTATCGTAACTACAGTAGATACTAACGTAACTGACTCAGCTGTTAAAGATACTACAGTAACTACTACAACTACTGAAACTGCTCCAGCTCACTAAGCTAAATAAGTTATCTTATAAAAAAAGGCTTTGGGATTTCCCGAAGCCTTTTTTTATTGCCCTCAGGAATGTACCTTTGCAACGTAAAAAATCGTTACATTCATGAATTTATCTTCACTTCAAGCCATATCTCCAGTTGATGGCCGTTATAGAAATACGACACAGAATCTTTCTAAGTATTTTTCAGAATATGCTTTAATCAAATACAGAGTCTATGTAGAGATTGAATACTTCATTTCACTATGTGAAGCAGGTATACCCGGATTGGAACAGTTTGACAAAGCAAACTACCCGAAATTACGATTGATTCATGAGCAATTTAATGATCTGCATGCTCAGGAAGTTAAAGACACTGAAAAAGTAACGAACCACGATGTTAAGGCAGTTGAGTATTTTATAAAAAAGCAATTCGATAATCTTGGATTGGAAAACTATAAAGAATTTATTCATTTCGGCTTAACTTCTCAGGATATTAACAATACTGCTATACCTTTCACTTTTAAGTTAGCGCTTAACGAAGTTTATTATCCCAATATCACTGAGTTAATCAGCAAAATAAAGGATCTGGCAAATGAATGGAAAGAAGTGCCACTATTAGCACATACACATGGACAACCGGCCTCTCCTACCAAATTGGGTAAAGAGTTTCTTGTATTTGCAGAACGCCTGGAAATCCAGCTAAACAATTTAAAAAACATCCCTAACAGTGCTAAATTTGGTGGTGCTACAGGAAATTTCAATGCACACCACATTGCTTATCCTAATATTGATTGGGTACAATTCTCTAATCGTTTTGTAAATGAGGCTTTAGGATTAACACGTGCACAACACACCACTCAGATTGAACATTATGATCAATTTGCTGCACAATGCGATGCATTGAAACGAATCAACAATATCATTATTGACCTTGACAGAGATATCTGGGCTTACATTTCTAAAAACTATTTCAAACAAAGAATTAAAGAGGGCGAAGTAGGTTCATCTGCTATGCCACATAAAGTTAATCCTATCGACTTTGAAAATGCAGAAGGTAATGCTGGAATTGCTAATGCTTTGTTTGAATTCTTTGCCTCAAAACTTCCAATTTCCCGCTTACAGAGAGATCTGACAGATTCAACTGTACTTAGAAATGTAGGTGTTCCAATGGCTCATACTATAATTGCCATTTCATCAACTTTAAAAGGTTTAAATAAAATATTATTAAATAATGATGCCATAGCTGCAGACCTTGAAAACAATTGGGCTGTAGTTGCAGAAGCTATTCAAACCGTATTGAGAAGAGAAGCTTATCCTAACCCCTATGAGGCATTGAAGGACCTGACAAGAACAAATCAACAGATTACAGCGATTACAATGGCCAATTTTATTGATGGCTTAAATGTAAGTGATCAGTTAAAAGCAGAGTTAAAGCAGATTACTCCTTTCAACTATACAGGAGTATTTTAAGCAGGTTATCCTATATAATGACCTAAAACAGACACCTGGCCCTGCAATTGCAGCAATGAATTATCTATTTTTGTATAAAATATTAAGACAATGACTATCAACGTATATACAGAACAAACACCAAACCCTGCTACAATGAAATTCATGGTCAATAAATTATTGATCAATGGCAGTGAAGATTTCGCAACTAAAGAAAGTGCTGAGCATTCTCCGTTTGCTAAGGAACTGTTTAAGTTCAACTTTGTTAACGGTGTATTCTTTGCCAGTAACTTCGTTACGATTACTAAAACTGAAGATGCGGAATGGCCGGATATCGAACCGATTTTAAAGGAGTTCGTTAAAGGTGCTGTAGAATCTGAATATAAAATTAAAGAAGATACTTCTGATGAGGCTCCTGTTTTTGAAGGAACAGACCTGGAGATTAAGATACAGCAAATTCTGCACGATTACGTTCGCCCTGCGGTTGAACAGGATGGTGGAGCAATTAGCTATAAATCTTTTGATGAAGGTGTGGTTACCGTAGAGCTTAGAGGTTCTTGTAGCGGCTGCCCTTCTTCTACCATCACTTTAAAATCTGGTATACAGAACTTATTGCAACGTATGGTTCCGGAAGTTAAAGAAGTAATATCTGAAGCATTATAAATACTATTCACTAATTCAAAATATAAAAGAGAGGGGCTATTCGTAATTGAATAGCCCCTCTCTTTTATTAAAGATATTTCTCTAAATATTATTTGAAGTAATCATTCATTAATACCAGGATCTCCTCAGAAATCCCACCATTTGTTGCTAAAATCTCCCTCTTTTCGATGAACTCCTCGCCACCACTAAAGTTCATAATTTGTCCACCAGCCTGCTGTACAAGATAAGCACCTGCAGCAACATCCCAGGCATTAAGATTATACTCAAAAAAAGCATCAAAGCGTCCACATGCCACATAGGCTAAATCTACAGCTGCAGAACCAATTCTTCTTAAACCACGACACCTGCGCATCATTTCTGTAAACAGTTTTATGTATTCAGCTTGTTTATCAAAATCATAATAAGGGAAGCCTGTAGCCAACAAACAATCAGCAAGCTCAGTTCTCTTTGAGACACTAATAGGCTTATTATTAAGAAAAGCAGTTCCTCCTTTAAATGTATAAAACATCTCTCCTCTGTTGATTTCATAAACTACACCAATTACAGGCTGGTTCTCTTCATACAAAGCGATGCTTATAGAATAAGTAGGCACCCCATGAATAAAATTGGTTGTACCATCAAGAGGATCAATGATCCAGTTATAAACTTTCCCCGTACGGTTTATAGTCTTTTCTTCGGTCGTAAATCCCGCTAAAGGGAGAATTTTGGAAAGGTTTCTAACCAATTGTTTCTCTGCAGACTTATCTACATAAGAAACCAGATCATTCAGTCCTTTGAACTCTATAGCATCAGCATCAAAGTTCATCGACTCTTTTCTAATAAAATTACCTGTAAGTCGCGCAATTGCCACAACCTTGGAACACAATATTTCGTAATTCAAATCCAGCAGGTTTAATAATTGGCTAATTTTTCCTTATTTCTTATAGAATAGAGCACAAGAAGCAAGCCAGACAAGAACATCAGACATGAAATCAGTTCGGCTTGTGTAAATTGTATTCCAGAAACGTTATATTTTGTATTTACTCTGATCAATTCAATAAAGAAACGTTCTACACCGTTCATCATCAGGTAAATTCCAAACATCATCCCAGGTAATTTAATGCGGTCACGGATTTTCCATAAAATCAGGAAAAGAACGAAACATACAATCACTTCGTAAAGTGGTGTTGGATAAGCCGGCTGAGCCAGTTCATTACAGAATTTACCAACACATCCTGGAATTGGAATACCCTCGTTAGCTACGTTATTAGGATATTTATAAGCCCATAACCAGTCTGGCAACCATGAAAAAGGTTTAGGGTTCAGATTTGTAATACCCCAATCTCCATCGCCCGACATATGACAACCTATCCGTCCGACACTATATGCAAGCATCATACCCGGCCCACCAATATCTAACATATGTAATGGCTTAATACCATTCTTACGAGCGATATACAATACCGCAGCACCTCCACAGATCAAACCACCGTAAAAAGTTAAGCCACTAAATGAAAGTAAGCCAGCTATCGGATCCGCAACAAAAGTATCCCAATGTTCCAGATTGTCGAATATTTTAGCACCCAAAAAGCCCCAAACTGCAGCCCATACAATCAAGTTCCCCATCAGTTCGTGCGGATGTTGAGTTACTTCAACAGTTTTAGGTTTATCCAGTTTAACCTTGTTTTTCTCCTGATAATCCCAATAAGCAAACAGACCTGCAAAAAACAAACCACCAAGAACACTTCCCTGAGTAGATAATAATACAACCTGCGCATCGGCTACAAAAAGTTTATAATTCAAAAGCGCATAAACCAGTTTATAACCAATAAGGAAACCAAAAATGGCATTAGAAGCTAATTCAATGGTACTTGCAGGTTTACCAATGGTAACCTTTTTCTTTACCGGATGAAGGATCCCAAGTGCTTCTTTTCTTTTAAACTCTTTGGAAAAAGCCCAGTAACCAGCAATAAATGCTAATGCTACAAAAACACCAAACGTATTAAATGGAAGCGGAATCTGTATTCCGAAAAGGTATTCTATAAAATGAGATACGGTAGGAAACATAAATTAAAAAGGTTTTATGCGAATATAGGATTAATGGGCTAATACTTCTTGTGTTTCGGCAACTTCTACCTCACCATCTGCAGTCAGTTCAACTAGTTTTACGGTTTTTATTTCATTCACCATTACAGGATCGTATTTTGCTTTTACTTTAACATAGTTCTTTGTAAATCCATGCATAAAGCCGTTCTTCTGGTCATCCTCAAAAAGAACTTCACCAACTGTATCAAGTTGCGACTGATAAAAAGCTCTTCGCTTCTTATCTGATAAAATATGAAGCATTTTACTACGATCAGAACGAGTGCTTCCTGCAACACGTCCTTTCATCTCAGCAGCTTCAGTTTGTTCCCTTTCAGAATAAGTGAATACGTGTAAATATGAAATATCTAATTCATTTAAAAACTGGTAAGTATCTAAAAAGTCTTCATGTGTTTCACCAGGAAATCCAACAATAACATCAACCCCAATGCAGCAGTTTGGCATTACTGCCTTAATTTTGGCTACTCGTTCTACATACAGCTCTCTTTGGTAACGTCTTTTCATCAGTCCAAGGATTTTATTGGAACCCGATTGCAATGGAATATGAAAATGAGGAACAAATCTTTTTGAACCAGCAACAAACTCTATAATTTCATTGCTTAAAAGATTTGGTTCTATTGAAGAGATCCTGATTCTTTCAATTCCCTCAACTTCATCCAGTGCTTTTACAAGGTCAAAAAACTTATCTTCTCTTTGTCCATTACGGATTCCAAAATCGCCTAGATTCACACCTGTCAATACAATTTCTTTCACCCCACTTTCAGCAATTTGCTTCGCACGGTTAACCACGTTCTCTATTGTATCACTCCTACTGCCACCACGAGCTAAAGGAATGGTACAATAAGTACAAGGATAATCACAGCCATCCTGTACTTTTAAAAAAGTACGGGTACGGTCGCCAATTGAATAAGCTGCAATAAAATTATGATTTACTTTTTCTATATTTTGCTGATGAACAACTGCCTTGGGTTGTTTGGTAAGATCAGATATAAATTCAACAATCCTAAATTTCTCTGCAGCTCCCAACACCATGTCTACGCCTTCAATCTCTGCAATTTCTGTAGGTTTAAGCTGTGCATAACACCCTACAATTGTAACGTAAGCTTGTGGCGAATATTTCAATGCTTCTTTCACAACCTTACGGCATTTTTTATCTGCATGTTCTGTAACAGAACAGGTATTGATTACATATACATCCGCTCCGTCTGTAAAATCTACAACAGCATAACCTGCATCAGTAAATAAACGGCCTATTGTTGATGTTTCAGAGAAATTCAACTTACAACCTAATGTATAAAATGCAACTTTCTTCATTTAACCAGACATTCTAATAAGTCTGCAAAGGTAAGGTTTTTGGTGATTTATTCCTCATTCCAGCGGTAACTATCCTGCTCCAACCCTGCCAGGTCTATTACCCTGCTTACAACGGTCTGCGCTACCTCTTCTATTGATTTCGGCAAGCTGTAAAATGAAGGATTAGCCGGACAAATAATTCCTCCTGCTTCGGTCACAATCTTCATGTTATTGATATGAATAAGGCTAAAAGGCGTATCTCTCACTACAGCAATTAATTTTCTACGTTCTTTAAGCACAACATCCGCAGCTCTTGAAATGAGATCATTTGAGATACCATGAGCAATCCTTCCCAGCGTTCCCATAGAGCAGGGAATAATAATCATCGTGTCATATTTTGCAGAGCCAGAAGCAAAGGGGGCATTAAAATCCATTTTGGGATAAAAAGCAAAAGGATATTTATCATAATCTTCATTACCTAATTCAAAGCGCCATACTTCCTTTGCATTGTCAGACATTACCACACCAACATTTTCAATCTGGCCGGAAAGCTTCAACAAACTATCTAGCAACAACTTAGCATAAACAGACCCACTGGCCCCGGTAACAGCAACAATCACTTTTTTTTTCTTCCCCATAACAGAGCAAAGATACGGAAGCCTGTTGAACAAAAAAGGGTCGAAAAATTAATTTCGACCCTACATCTACCTATGAAAAACATACCCTCGAAAGGGTAAGCCCAAATGTAACTAATCTTTTTTAATAAATAAAAGTTTAAACATATTTTTTTCTACTCATTTGCCTTTTAGTATAATCACACAATCAAATAACGAAAGTTGATCCAAAAACTAATAGTTTTTCACAACATCCTTCATCTCAAAAAAATTATATTACAGCCAAATAATTAAACAATATTGGCATAATATATTACAAAAACAGCATCAAATATGTATATATAAAGTATTTTTAATATATTCAATCTTCATAATATGAGTTAAGATATTACGAGGTGGTCATGGTTAAAATAATTATCAAAAGACTTCCTTCTTGCTAAAGAAATAAAATTGAACACATGAAACCTCAGTTGCTAAAAGTTTCTAATAATCTTGTTAATTCATTCAGTGCCAGAAGGGACAATGTCCCTTATATCAATAACAGATGGCATTATCATGAAGAGGTAGAATTGATTTATTTTAAAAAAGGAAGCGGAACGCAATTTATTGGCGATAGTATTAAAAGATTTAGCTCTGGCGACATAGTGTTGGTAGGTGCTCATTTACCACATTATTGGAAGTTTGATGACAACTATTTTAATGAAGGAGAAACTGATCATGCGGATGTTATTGTCATTCATTTTTGTGAAAACTTTTGGGGCAACCATTTCTTATCTCTTCCTGAGAATAAAGGAATTAAACAGACTTTAGAAAAAGCCCAGCGTGGTATTCAGATTTCAGATACGAATAGAAAAAATATTGCCTCAATTATGGAGCTCATTCTGGTCGCTTCAGGTTCACAGAGAATCATATTGCTGATGGAAGCTTTACTTGAAATTGAAAGCAGTGCGAAAGAAAAACAATTATCCTCTATGGGGTTTCATAACAACTTTGAGGATTCTGAAAACGACAGGATTAATGCTATTTATAATTACTCTTTAACTCATTTTAAAAGAAAAATACAAATGGAGGAAATGGCCGCTGTCGCCAATATCAGTCCCAATTCCTTTTGTCGATATTTTAAAACCAGGACCAGGAAAACGTATACTCAATTTATTAGTGAAATACGAGTAGGCCATGCTTGTAAACTTCTGATTGAGGATAGTTTAAATGTAAAACAGATCTGCTATGAAAGTGGCTTTCATAACTTTGCCAGTTTTCACAAACACTTTAAAATCATAACTGGTCAAAGCCCTCTGTCCTATCAAAAGTCTTTCCTTCGTAAATAACCCGTTAAACCAAATAAGTTAACATACCGCAATCGCATCTGGATAAAGACCTTACGCTATTGCGGTATTGCTGGATAAACCAGTAGAACTGGCTTTATTTTAAAATTTTCTTAACAGCTTTTTCATATGCCTCTGCATAATGCAACATACCAATATCATTTGGATGTGTACCATCTACCATGCTTTCGATGTCCTGATTAATCTCAGCTTTTGTAAGGTGATAAATCTGTTTTACACCAGCTTCTTTTAGCTTTGAAAGCGCAGTGTTTAATGCAACATTTACACGTTCGTAACTACTTTTACGAGCGGGATATAAGCCATCATCTGTATAACCATCATGCTCCGTTAACAAAATAGGTACACCTGGTCTTTTTGCCTGCAAATACGTAACAGTAGCCAAAACTCTTTTTACAATCTCCTCATTATTAAAATCTTTTGCCGATGTTAAATTTGGTAAACAGTCGAGTATATACAAACTCGCATCAATTTCTGGTAATAATTCATAAACTTCTTTCTCGAGGCGACCATTGCCAGAAAACGCAAGGTTTATAATTGGCTGATCTAACTTTCTGCTTAACATATTTGTCCATGCTAAGCCAGGTCTGCTTGCACAAGCCCCCTGTGCTATCGATGTACCATACACAACTATAGGTTTCTTTTTAACAACTGGTAAAGGTGCAAAAGTATTTTTCTCAGGCACACTTATTTCCATCCATTTTACAGTATTATACAAAGGCAAGTACAATGTATATTCACGATCATTAATCCCCGAAGCTCCTATGCTTCTAAAACGACATACAATTGTGTCGCCAAAAACGTAATTCCCAGCAGCCCAGGCATATTTTCCATTTCCATCTTTTGCATATAAATCAACTCCACTCACTCCGGTTGAAGGCATATGAAACATCTGAAGCGGTCCTGCCACCTGATATTTCACAACAATTTCCGGAGCATCCGATTTAAAACGGATATTTAATCCCGCACTGTTTTTAGATAAATTCCATACAGGTTTACGCACAGTACCTTCAGCTTTTGAAGGTAGTCGGTCATAGAAATTCTGTATTCCGCTATGCCACCCCTGTCCTCCTACTACACTTTCTTTGTCTTTCTCCGGGTTCCATGTTTTATAGACGGTTTTCTGCTGAGCAATGGTAACATTCGCACAGAATAATAAAGTAAAACTTAATAATAAAGATTGTTTCATGTGGTTAGTTTTTTTCGAATATATAAAAAAAGCAGACTTTACTAAAGTCTGCTTTTAATGATATTTAAATGTTTAAGCTTATCTGCCCATCCATCCACCATCAACGGTCATCACAGTACCGTGCATATAACTTGATGCCTCAGAAGCAAGGAATACAATTGGTCCTTTAAAATCTTCAGCCTCACCCCATCTGCCAGCTGGAATACGTTCCATAATAGAACGACTACGATCTTCATCTGCTCTTAAAGCAGTAGTATTATCAGTTGAAATATAACCAGGGGCAATTGCGTTAACATTTACACCTTTTGATGCCCATTCATTAGCAAATGCTTTTGTTAGCTGGCCAATTGCACCTTTACTTGCTGCATAACCAGGAACAGTAATTCCACCCTGGAATGTTAGCAATGAAGCTGTAAAAATAATCTTACCACTTCCCCTGTTTACCATATCGCGACCAATTTCTCTGGTCAGAATAAAAGGAGCAGTTTGATTTACAGCCACAACTTCATCCCAAAACTCATCTGGATGCTCTGCAATTGGTTTCCTAAGAATTGTACCAGCATTGTTTACCAAAATGTCAATTACCGGATGATCTTCTTTAACTTTCTCACAAAATGATTTTAAAGAATCACGATCACTAAAATTACATTGATAAGCATAGAATTTTCTTCCAAAGGCCTTTACTGTATTTTCTACTGCACTTCCGCTCAGTTCAAGATTTGCAGACACTCCAATAATATCAGCACCCGCCTCAGCTAAAGCTTCTGCCATTGCTTTACCAATACCACGTTTACAACCGGTAACTAAAGCTACTTTCCCTTTTAAATTGAATAAATCAAGTATTGCCATTTTCTATATTTTATTTTTATTGTACACTAACCTTTAAAGGTTGTTCCAATTGTTTTTTAAAGCTATTCAGATAATTAAACCATGCCTGTGCAGTTGTTATTTCATTAGCCTTACTCCAAGCAGAGCCATTATAATAAACTACAGGCTTTTTGTTGTTTGATGCAGTACGAGTTAGCAAGTGTGACTTATCTGTACCCATGCTTAACTTTTCATCTGTAACAATAGTCGCCACTCCAGTAATGCCATCTTCACCATGCTGAGGCTCCCAGTACCCCATAATCCCTTGCTTTTCATCCATTAAAATGGTTCCTGCCTCTTTCCTTTTTACTATACCCACTGCAAGAGGCAATACATCTCCATCATAAGTATAAGCAGCCTCAATCTTATTCATATGTGATCCTGCATCCAGAGAGATGGTTTTCGTTACCTTAACTGACTTCCCTGCAACGTTCCATGCATCATATCCCAACTCGAACGTTGTACGCAATGGACCATTATCCAATACTTTCCAATAATGATAATTTAAAGGGAAAACAATAGAGTCTTTAACAATTGGAGCTATATCACCAGCACCTAGTGTTAAACCAACACTATAATAATCCATTCCATCTCCATTATCACGATGGTAATCATTTATTTTATACCATTTATTAATGATTAAGTTGGTTGTCCTTTTTACCCAGACATCAATGCCATATGCATTATCCTTTCTTGCTTCCAGTGCTTTTCCGTACATACGGAAAGCTACTTTATCATTTTCCCATGCAAAATCATCAAAACGTTCCGGCACATAACGGCCATAAGTTTTTTTAACTATCGGTGCCGGTTTACCCGGAACAACAGATAACTGAACATTACCTTTCGCTTTAACACTTACCTGTACCAATAGATTCTGTACAGAGGCTTGTCCACGGCGCTCTAACTGAAAAGGGACTTCCTTTTTGGTTAGCACATTGATCACCTTAAAATTCGCAGTATCGATTTTAGGATATCTGGCGGTGATGTTATTCCAGCTAACAGCAACAACAGCATTTGCACGCTCCATTGCCGATGGATTATTAATTGTTAATGTTGCTTTGGTTTGTGCCATTAAGGGACTGTATAAACCAGAGAACAACAATAAAAAACCTACTAATCTTTTCATCTATTTACATTTTGGGTTCAATAGTCGGCCGTACCGACTATTTTAAATCATTAATTGCGCAGTGATCCATATCACCATAATCAAGGTTTTCACCAGCCATACCCCAGATAAAAGTATAGTTACTAGTTCCTGCACCAGAGTGGATAGACCAGTTAGGTGAAATTACAGCTTGTTCATTTTGCATCCAGATATGTCTGGTTTCCTGAGGTTCGCCCATAAAGTGACAAACACTTTGTCCAGCCGGCACTTCAAAATAAAAATATACTTCCATCCTTCTATCGTGCGTATGAGCCGGCATTGTGTTCCAGACACTTCCGCTTTTTAATTCCGTCATACCCATTTGTAACTGACAGGTAGGTAATACACTGTTTACAATCAGCTTATTGATCACACGATGATTTGCTGTTTCAGGAGATCCAAGTTCAACAACTTCTGCATCAGCTCTTGAAACCTTTTTGCTAGGGTAAGTATGATGTGCAGGTGCAGAATTGATATAGAATTTTGCAGGGTTATTTTTATCATCCGAAGCAAAGCTTACAGATTGTGTTCCTTTACCAAGGTATAAAGCCTCTTTAAATTCAAGCTCATAAGTTACACCATCAGCCACAATTTTACCTTTTGCGCCAACGTTTATAATACCCAGCTCTCTTCTTTCCAGAAAATAAGCTGCTTTAAGATTTTCAGGGTTAGACAATTCTACAGCCTCATTTACCGGCATTACACCTCCAGTTATATAGCGGTCGAAATGAGATAAAGTAAGCTTAACAGCATCAGCCTCAAATAAGCTTTCCATTAAAAAATTCTTGCGTAAAGCAGCAGTATCAAATTGCTTTGCTTCACCCGGACTAACTGCATAGCGGCTTTCAAAAGATGTTTTCATTGTTTTGTATTTTATATTTGTTCAATCATCCAAAAAGGATGTAATGTATTTAATAATTAATATGTAGCAGTTGATGCTCTGGCAATCAACTCTACAGGAATGATGACAGGATCAGTTTTATACATTTGTCCTCCATCCTCATTTTTCAATAACTCTGTCAGCGTTTCAACAATACGTTTACCCACCAGGTTAGGAAACTGTTCAACTGAAGTCACAGATGGCGTAATAATAGCAGTCCGCGGGTCATTAGAATAACCTGCGATACTCAATCCACCAGGAACAGCAATATTATTTTCCTTAGCATATTCAATTGCTGCTATAGCACTAGTATCATTATTAGCGAACAAGCCATCAGGCACTATATGTTTTTTAAACAATGCCTGCATGGCTTTCTTTGCATTTTCATGTGTCAGTTCATGATGAAAAATCCATTCTTTTTGGACAGGTAAACCATGTTCCTCCATTGCTTTTAAAAAGCCTGCTTCACGATCCTGATAAAGATTAGAGGTTAAAGGACCAGAAATATGAGCAATTCGTTTACACCCTGCATCAATCAGGTGTTTAGTAGCCAGGTAAGCACCTTTAAAATCCTCTCCTTTGATTAAGGTTGCTTTATACCCGTCAACAGGAACGCGATCATAAAAAATAACTGGCGTATTATTTTCTACAAACTTATCGAAATGACTAAAATCTATTGTCTGTAAACTACAAGCAGCAATTAAAGCATCAACACGAGAAGCGAATAAAGTTTCTGTAAGCTCACGTTCCATACTTACAGAATCATTAGACTGACAAATGATCAGACTAAAACCATGTTTATGCAAATCATTTTGAATTGTGGTGATAACTTCAGCATGAAAAAACATAGAAACTCTGGGAATAATTAAACCCACAGTATTGGTTTTATTACTCCTTAATCCAGAAGCCATAAGGTTTCTGCGATACCCTAGTTTCTGAGCCATTTCCATAACATCCCTCCTTGTCTTTTCTTTAACATAAGGATGATTATTTAATGCCCTTGAAATGGTTGCAGGTGAAAGCTTTAATGCCTCTGCAATATCCAGGATTGTATTTTGATATGTCTTTTTAGCAGTAGCCATATAACGTAAATATTTGCAAGCTACCACTTTTTTTATTGATATGAAAACGTTTTCATAAAATAGCATTTTACCGACAATGCTATGATGGCACAGGACAGTGTGATTACATAAAAATACTATATTTAAAGCCCAAACCCTATACAAATGACCGTAGGCCTTTTTATACCTTGCTATATCGACCAATTTTATCCAAATGCCGCCATTGCAACTTTAAATTTATTAAGCAAACTTGGCATAACAGTAAAATATCCTGTCAACCAAACCTGTTGTGGACAACCCATGGCCAACTCCGGCTTTGAACATCTGACACAGGGATGCAATGATTTATTTATCGACAATTTTGAGGAATTTGATTATATCGTTTCCCCGTCGGGAAGTTGTGTATTACATATAAAGGATCACTTGCATTCTTCAACAGCCGAAGACAAAGCTTTAAGCATCCGGAAAAAAGTATATGAATTAACAGAGTTTCTGACAGATGTACTTAAAGTTGAAAAACTGGAAGCGCGCTTTCCTCATAAAGTAGGTATGCACCAGAGTTGTCACGGACAAAGAGGTTTGATGCTTGCTCAAATGACAGAACTTGTTGATAAACCCTATTCTAAACCGTTGCAATTACTAAAAATGGTTGAAGGACTTGAATTGGTTGAGTTGAGCAGAAAAGATGAATGTTGTGGCTTTGGAGGAACATTCTGTGTTGCAGAAGAAGCTGTTTCTGTAAAAATGGGTAAAGATCGTGTAGCAGATCATATCAATCATGGTGCAGAGTATATAACAGCTTCCGACATGTCTTGTTTGATGCATATGGAAGGCATTCTTCGTCGTCAAAACAGTGATGTAAAAGTGCTGCATATTGCAGAAATATTAAATGCAGAATTGTAATTAAAGAGAAGTACAGCAATAAAGAAAATGAGTACAGAAAGAAAAGATCACGCAGCATTATCAGATGTATTTAATAAAGATGAAGCAAGGGTAGACTGGCATGACGAAACTTTATGGTTTGTGCGTGCTAAGCGTGATAAAGCAGCCCATAGTATCCCGGAATGGGAAACACTAAGGGAAACTGCTTCACAAATCAAAAACAATGTACTGTCTGATCTTCACAACTATCTGGTTGAATTTGAAACTCATGCAACGAATAATGGAGTTACGGTACATTGGGCAGCTGATGCGGCCGAACATAACCAGATTGTTCATTCAATATTACAAAAACATAAAATAGGCCGGCTCATCAAAAGTAAATCAATGCTTACTGAAGAATGTCACCTGAATGAATATCTACATAAAAATGGAATTGATGTAGTTGATACTGACCTGGGCGAACGTATTGTACAGTTGGCCAAAGAACCACCAAGTCATATCGTATTACCTTGCATCCATAAAAAGAAAGAAGAAATTGGTGAACTGTTCCATGAACATCTGGGTACACCGGAAGGAATGGCCGACCCTCAATTTCTAACTGCCGCTGCTCGTGAACATCTAAGGGAAACCTTTTTAACACGCAGAGCAGCCATCACAGGTGTCAACTTTGCAGTTGCAGAAACCGGTGAATTTGTAGTTTGTACCAATGAAGGAAATGCAGATATGGGCGCACACCTTGCTGATGTCCATATTGCCTGTATGGGCATTGAAAAAATTATCCCTAAGCGAAAGAACCTGGGTGTATTTCTAAGACTGCTAACCAGAAGCGCTACGGGGCAACCCATTACCACCTATTCCAGCCATTTTAAAAAGCCAAGGCCCGGACAGGAAATGCACATTGTATTGGTCGACAATGGACGTACAACTCAATTGAGTCGCCCTGACTTCAGAAACTCTTTGAAATGTATCCGCTGTGCTGCATGTATGAACACCTGTCCGGTTTACCGCAGAAGTGGCGGTCATAGTTACCATACCGCAGTAGCCGGCCCTATCGGCTCTATACTAGCACCCAATCTCGACATGAGGGAATATGCAGATTTACCTTTTGCTTCTACCCTATGCGGATCTTGCAGTAATGTGTGTCCGGTTAAGATTAACATACATGAACAGCTGTACAAATGGCGACAGGTAATTGTAAAAGAAGGCTATGCTAATCCTAAAAAGAAACTGGCAATGAAAGCAATGGAATTTACCTTATCCAGTCCTTTTGTTTACAAGAATGCAGGAAAAGCAGGACGTTGGTTTATGAAACACGCACCCTTTACAGTAAATAACAAACTTAATTTATGGTATCAGCAGCGCGAAATGCCTGCAGTACCTAAAGAATCATTTGGTGAATGGTATAAAAAGAATAAAAATAATGACTAGCAGAGAACAGATATTAGCAAAAGTACTAGCCAATCAGCCCAATGCGCAACCACTTCCGGCAGACCTCTCGACTGCATTTCCTGCAGCAAATCCACTTGAGGCTTTTGCAACCGTATTAACCAATATAGGTGGAAACTTTGTACAAGTTAAGGATTTTAATGCTATTAAAGATTATATAAATACCCACTTTGCAGGTCAGCGTATCGTATCAACATTACCAGAACTGGAAGAACTATCGGAACAAGGTTGGAAAAACCAGGATCCACATAGTTATGCCAATGTAGATCTGGCTATAATCAATGCTCATTTTGGTGTTGCTGAAAATGCAGCAGTGTGGATTACTGAAGATTTAATGCATCAACGTGCAGTACCATTTATTTGTCAGCAACTAGCAATAGTACTAAGCAAAAATGAAATTGTACAGACTATGCATGATGCCTACTTAAAAATAGGTTCTGCTGATTATGGCTTTGGTAGTTTTATTGCCGGACCATCTAAAACAGCCGATATAGAACAATCTCTGGTTTTAGGTGCTCACGGCCCTAAAGGAATGACCGTTTTTGTAATCGATTAGTCTTCCTCAATAAAATCAAGGTCTTTGTGATGGGTTTCCGGAATTGTTCTTATGCAATAGAAACCTATCCCAAAGCATATCAATCCAACTATACCAGCTGCCTTTAATTCAAAAACATGAGGCTTTAATGTAGTATATAATGTTGTCATCAATACTACTGTTCCCCTCACCATATTCGGAATAGTGGTGGCAGCAGTTGCCCTTACATTCGTACCAAACTGTTCAGCTCCAATAGTGACAAACATAGCCCAGTAGCCAATACCAAAACCCATCCAAACGCATATCGCATAAAGCCCCGTTGAAGTAGTTATTCCTGCATATAAATAGATCAGGGCACCAACTACTGTAAAAGCCATCATATAAGTTACCGTACGGATACGTGATTCAAGCCAGTAACTGACCACACCACTTAGTAAATCGCCAATAGAAAGTCCAACGTAGCACCACATAACTGCGAGTCCAGGCTTAATGGCCTCACTAATCCCTAATGCTTTACCAAATTCATTACTAAATGTGGCCAGAACACCTATTATATACCAGGTCGGTAAACCAATCCCAATACACTTTAAATACAATATCAGTCTCTTTCTATTGGTAAAGAATGAGAGAAAATTACCTTTTGCTACATGACTTTTTTCTTTCATCGTATGGAACATCCCCGATTCAAAAACACCAATTCTTAAAAATAAGAGCAAAATCCCCATACCACCGCCTATAAAATATGCGTTTCTCCAACTAAATAGTTCAACAGTAAAATAACCAACGATAGCACCAAGTAAACCGACACCCGCCACAAGCGAGGTACCGATTGCCCTTAACCGTTTAGGCAAGCTTTCTGAGACCAATGTAATTCCAGCACCAAGTTCACCTGCTAAACCAATACCAGCAATAAAACGAAGTATTTTATAAATGTTTATATCATGTACAAAACCACAGGCAAAGTTTGCCAGAGAGTAAGTAATAATTGAACCAAATAATACAGACAGACGGCCTTTTTTATCGCCTAACACTCCCCACAAAATACCACCAAGTAACAAGCCGGTCATCTGCCAGTTTAAAATACTGGCTCCTTCTATGGATACTGCAGCTTCATCCAGCCCTAATTCTGTTAAACTGGGTATCCTTACAATACCAAATAAAAGCAAGTCATAAATATCTACGAAGTAGCCAAGCGCGGCTACAATTACAGGAGCACTAAGCAGGTAAGCTGCAGCACTCTTCTCTTTAATATGTTTGGTCATTCAGGGTTGAAGAATTATTACACTAAGATATTTGTTTTTATAAAAATCTGTCATCCCAGCTCAATTTATTTTTCATCAACGTATATTTGAAAATAAACCACCCTATCATGCGTATACCTTATCAGCAGCTTCAGGAAGAATTCAACAGAGTACTCTTAAAATTATCATTTAGTCCTGAAATGGCCCATACCTGTGCAACAATTTTTGCAGACAACAGCAGAGATGGAATTTACTCTCATGGCTTAAACAGGTTTCCTGTTTTTATAAAGCATGTAACCGAAGGTCTGGTTATCCCTTCAGCAGTACCTGAATTATTAGAAAGCAATGGAAGTATAGAGCGTTGGGATGGAAAACTGGCACCTGGAATGTTCAATGCTACACATGCAATGAACCGTGCTATAGCTTTAGCAGAAAGTAACGGAATCGGCTGTGTGGCGATAAGGAATACGAATCATTGGATGCGTGGTGGCACTTATGGCTGGCAAGCAGCTGAAGCAGGATGTATTGGGATATGTTTTACCAATGCTGTAGGTAGTATGCCTGCCTGGGGTGGAACTTCTCCTGTTTTAGGAAACAATCCGCTTGTCATTGCTGTACCACGTACAGAAGGACATGTTGTACTTGATATGGCTATGTCACAGTTTTCTTATGGTAAAATGCAGGAATATGAACTGAAGGGTGAAATGCTGCCATTTCCCGGAGGGTATGATGAAGCAGGAAACTTAAGTACAGACCCTGTAGAAATCAGGAAAACCAAACTAGCCCTGCCAATCGGTTTCTGGAAAGGTTCGGGTCTTTCATTAATGCTCGATATACTGGCTGTAGCACTTAGTGGTGGCCGCTCCACAGAGAAAATATCTGCAGAAAAATATGAAACAGGTGTATCACAATGCTTTATTTGTATCAAACAACCAGATATGCATAGCGCTCTAATCGAACAAATTCTGGCATTTACTAAAGAAAGTACAGAAGTTGAGCCTGAAAAACCAATAACTTATCCCGGAGAAAGAACCCTAAAAACACGTCTGGATAATGAAAAAAATGGCATTCCGGTAAATGAAGAAATCTGGATGCAAGTAAAAAGCATTTAAAATTTGGATTGCTTATTTTAATGTATATATTTGGTTAACCAATAATTGGTCAACCAAATATATTATATGAAGTCATTTATAGAAACGATCAAATCAATTGAAGTCGAATCTCCGGTCGATAAGATTATAGGTCAGCTCAAGCATCTTATTACCAGCGGGCAACTTCAGCCCGGTGACAAGCTACCTGCGGAACGACTACTGGCTGAAAAATTTGGGGTGGGTCGCAGTTTTGTTCGTGAGGCAATTTTAAAACTTGAATTTTACGGTTTAATCAGAACTACCCCTCAAAGTGGAACCTATGTTTCCGGCTTAAGCATTAAGGTTTTAGACAACATCATCACCGATATTATTAAATTCAATAAAGACGATTTCAATTCACTTTTAGAAGCAAGATACTACCTGGAACTGGATGCGGTAAAACTAGCTGCTGAAAGAAGAACAGAACATGACTTGATAAAACTAAGGGAAGCCCTGATGGATTATGAAAATAAGACCAACAATAACCTTGATGCTGTTGAAGAAGACATGCTTTTTCATATGGCCATTGCAAAGGCATCCAAAAACTCGGTTATTGAATCCATGATCCTCATTCTTATTCCCGATCTGATCAAGAATATTGTAGAAAATAAAATTTGTGGTGAGAACCGTAGTAAACTGGCCATTGCTGAGCATAGAAATATACTTGCAGCTATTGAAAGTCAGGATATTGATGCTGCAGAAAATGCTGTGGCGGCTCACCTCAACGATATGTTTCAAATTAGTAAAGCCGGATTTTCCGCACAAAATATTATTAATGATAACTAGCTAAGCACAAATAACTCATTTCTTTTATAATGCATATGAACTACTTAAAAAAGTTAGTAATGGCCATGTTTTGCCTGATATTTCCTCTGCTCACAATAGCACAGGAGCATCCGGGCATAATGCTGACCAAAAAAAACATTGGAGCAATAAGAAAAGGTGTCGAAACCTATCCTATACTTAAAAAATCATACAAAAAGGTGAAAACTGAAGCCGACAAAGCCCTTTTAGAGCCTATAAATGTACCTACACCAAAAGATGCAGGTGGTGGAGCTACACACGAACAACACAAAAAAAATTATAACACAATGTTGAATTGCGGTATTGCGTACCAGATTTCAGGTGATAAAAAATATGCTGTGTATGTAGAAAACATGTTATTAAAATATGCTGCAGATTACAGCAAATGGCCCTTACACCCAAAAAGAAAAGAGAATCACCAGGGAGGTAAAATCTTTTGGCAAAGCCTGAATGATTTTGTGTGGCAGGTATATACCATACAGGGCTATGACATGGTTTACGATGCCATCTCTCCAAAAAACAGAGCGGCAATCAATGCAGGACTATTCGAGCCTATGCTTAAATTCTTCACGGTAGACTGTAAAGAAACCTTTGATAAAATCCATAATCATGGCACCTGGGATATTGCAGCTGTAGGTATGACCGGATACGTATTAAATAAACCTGAATATGTAGAAATGGCTATAAAAGGATCTTCAAAAGATGGTAAAACAGGTTACCTGGCCCAAATAGATCAGTTATTTTCTCCTGATGGATATTACACCGAAGGTCCTTACTACCAAAGATATGCGTTATTACCTTTCATCATTTTCGCTAAAACCATTAATAACTTTCAACCAGAGTTAAAAATATTTGAATACCGCAATCAGCTATTGGCCAAAGCCATTAACACCTCTTTACAGCTTACTTATACAGACGGCACCTTTTTCCCATTTAACGATGCAGTAAAAGGAAAAACTTATGAAACACCTGAACTGGTGTATGGGGTAAATATATCCTATGCTGATATCAAACCATCAGCAGAACTATTATCAATTGCCGAAAGACAAGCCGAAGTAATCATTTCCGATGCAGGGTTAAAGGTTGCCGCTGACATTCAAGCAGGTAAAGCCAAACCTTTCTCTTATGTATCTCAATTAATTAAAGACGGTGCTTCAGGCAAAGAAGGTGGTTTGGGAATACTCAGGTCTGGCAACAATGAAGACCAGCAAGCTCTATTGCTAAAAGCAACTTCACAAGGAATGGGGCATGGTCATTTTGATCGTCTGAACATTTTGTATTATGACAACGGTGTTGAAGTATTTCCTGATTATGGATCAGCCAGATTCATCAATATTGAATCGAAAAAAGGAGGAGATTATTTACCAGAAAATAAATCCTGGGCTAAACAAACCATTGCACACAATACGTTGGTGGTAGACCAGACTTCAAACTACAAGGCAAACCCTAAAACTGCACAGGATTCTTACCCTGAAGTACTATACTTTAAAGTCGATAAAGATCTTCAGGTTATGAGTGCCATTGAGCGCAATGCCTATCCTGATGTACAAATGATCAGAACCTCTGCTTTACTAAAAGTAGCTGAGCTAACTAAACCACTGATCATTGATGTGTTCCAGGTATTGTCGGGTAAATCGCACCAGTACGACCTTCCTTTTTGGTATAAGGGGCATATTGTTGATGCCTCAGTGAAGATAAATGCATTTAAAGGTCAGTTAAAACCACTTGGAGAAAAGAACGGATATGAACACATATGGCTGAATGCTGATATGCCAATAGAAAACAAAACGGGATATGTGACTATTTTAAATAACAAAAGGTTTTACACCACCCATTTCACTACAGATAATGCTGTTAACTTAAAAATGCTGATGCTTGGGGCTAACGATCCGGATATGAGTCTGATTGAAAGCAAAGCTTTCATGCTTTCTTCTTCAGGATCGGCCAATCAGACTTTCTTTAACATTGTAGAAACACATGGTAAAACGAATCCCGTTAGTGAAACCACAACTGGAGCTGCCAGTAAAATTACTGAGCTGAAAATTTTAAACAGCAACAAAGATCAGGTAACCGTTTCATTTAAAGTAAAAGGTAAACCATACAGCTACCAGATCAACTATAATAACAAAGAAAACTTTATTAAACTTAATTAATACGTCATGTTACAGAACAATTTATTTCAAATAGACGCAGAAACACCCTGGCAAGATCTCGGCAACGGAATTAAAAGACAGATATATGGCTATGACGACAAAATAATGCTTGTAAAAGCAAAGTTCGAAGCTGAAGCTGTAGGGGTTTTACATGAGCACCACCATTCGCAGGTTACTTATGTAGAAAGTGGAGTTTTTGAAATGACCATTGGCGAGGAAAAAAGGATCATCAAAAAAGGAGATGGTTTTTATGCTCCGCCTCATGTATGGCATGGCTGTGTATGTATTGAACCGGGAATTCTGATAGATGTGTTTTCCCCACATCGGGAAGATTTCCTCTAAAAATAGCTTAAATATAAACCTTAAAATCTAAAAAAGATGAAGAAGATATTCATACTTTGCGGGATCCTTATGGCCAATTTTTCCCTTATTGCCCAGGATGCAACAGCAGTAAAAAAAGTAACTTATCCAGCCGGATATACCGAACAAATAGATGTCGTTTATACAAAAGTGAACGACTGGGAAGGTAAATTAGACTTATATCTACCACCTGCTCAAAATGGTCCTTCTCCTGTCGTGATTAACATTCATGGTGGAGGCTGGAATAAAGGAAACAAGGAATCACAAACAGGATTCAGCGGCTTCTTTAAAAGAGGCTATGCCGTTGCCAACATCGCCTATCGCCTTACCGGAGTAGCAACTGCTCCAGCTGCTGTTGAAGATACCCGTTGTGCACTGATCTATTTGATCAATAATGCAAAAAAGCTAAACATCGATCCAAACAAGATTGTGATTATGGGCGGTTCAGCAGGTGGCCACCTGGCATTAATGGGTGGTTTGTTAGAAAACAACCCAATTTTCGACACCAACTGTAAAGGAACAAAAAACATTAAAGTAGCAGCTATTATAGACAAATATGGGATTACTGATGTATGGGATTGGGGCTATGGCACATTAAAGACTAGTAAATCTGCTACCAGCTGGCTTGGTGATAAAGCCAAAGACAAAGATTTTGCGAAGTCCGTTTCACCATTGTACCAGGTAAAAAAAACAAGTCCACCGGTATTCATTGTTCATGGTGATGCTGACCCTATTGTACCATATGAGCAATCTGTTGCCCTGAAGGCAAAACTCGACGAGCTGGGTGTAAAAAATGAATTCATTACTGTTAAAGGTGGACAACACGGAAAATTTGAAGCGGAAGACAATCGTATGGTCAATGCAAAAATTATGGACTTTTTAAAAGGTCTCGGGCTATAACCCTATCATAAAAAAACATGAAAGTAAAAGGATTAAGATGGTATATCATTGCACTGATTGGATTTGCAACAGTGATTAATTACATAGACCGTAGCGCCATCAATATCATGTGGCCATACATCTATAAAGAATTTGGAATTGCTGATGTTGATAACAAAAGTGCACTTGCACTGATCACCACCTTCTTTATGATCGCTTATGCCCTGGGTCAGACCTTCACAGGAAAGCTGATGGATGCAGTTGGTACAAGATTAGGTATGACCATTTCAATAATTGGCTGGAGTATTTCCATTGCTCTTCACGCCTTTGCACGTGGACTGATGTCTTTCAACATTTTCAGATTTCTGCTCGGTTTTTCAGAGGCAGGTAATTGGCCCGGAGCAACAAAAAGTAATGCTGAATGGTTTCCAGCGAAAGAAAGAGCAATTGCACAAGGCATTTTTGGTGCGGGTGCTTCATTAGGCTCTGTAATATCAGCCCCCATCATAGCACTCCTCTATATTGCGTTTGGCTGGAAAATGACCTTTATACTGATTGCAGCTTTGGGGCTGATCTGGGTTATTCCATGGCTGGTGATCAATAAGACAACACCAGATAAACACCCCTGGTTAACAGACAAAGAACGAGATTATATTCTAGACAAAGATACTGAGGTTAATACTGTTGAAGATGTAGCTCCGGTTTTAACATGGAGAGAATTATTAAAATTTAGAAATACCTGGGGTATTATTACAAGTAGGTTCTTTATTGATCCGGTATGGTGGCTATTTGTTACCTGGTTACCCACATTCTTAAAAGAACAATTCTTTTTCGATATCAAACAGATCGGTGCATTTACCTGGTTACCCTATCTCTTTGCAGCTATTGGCAGCTTAATTGGCGGGTACCATTCATCCTGGCAAGTTAAACGTGGAGTTAATGCCGTAAAAGCCAGAAAAAACTCCATTGCAATAGGTTCAATAGTTATGCTACTCTCACTTGTTGCGATTGTTTATTTCCTGGATAGCTTAAAAGATACCCCTACTCTGGCCATGATATTAATTGGCACAACCTTGTTTGGCTTCCAGTTTCTTATTGGAAATATACAAACCTTACCCAGCGATTATTTCAATGGTAAAAACGTAGGTACTGTAGCTGGAATGGGTGGCACCGCAGCAGTAATTGGAACACTTTTAACCACGTGGGCTGTACCTGTTATGACAAAAACAAGCTACGTATCCTTCTTCGTACTGGCGGCAGCACTTGTACCTATTTCCTGGATATGTATAAAATATATAACATCTAAAAAAATCATTAACCAATAAAAATCATAGAATATGCGTTTAAAAAACAAAATTGCAATCGTAACAGGTGGATCCAGAGATATCGGTAGAGCTGTATCTATTCAGTTGGCCCAAGAAGGTGCAAAAGTTGTAATCAATTATCATAGCAATAAGTCAAATGCAGAGGAAACTCTAAAGCAAATAACAGATAACGGTGGTGAGGGTATCATTGTTAAAGGAGACGTTACCAAGTCTCTCGAAGTAGCTGAGCTGATTAATAAAACAAGAGAGACCTATGGGGATGAGATTCACATCCTCGTTAATGTTGCCGGCGGCATGATTGCCAGAAAAGCCACTTTAGAAATTGATGAAGATTTCTGGGATGAAGTAATGGATTTGAACTTAAAAAGTGTATTTCTTGTTAGCCAGGCCACAATTCCACACATGAAATCAGGTGCTGCGATTGTCAACCTTTCCTCACTTGCAGGAAGAGATGGCGGTGGCCCGGGAGCAAGTGCATATGCAACTGCGAAAGGGGGAATTATGACTTATACAAGATCACTCGCTAAGGAACTAGGCCCTAAAAACATCCGTGTAAATGCGGTTTTACCAGGTATGATTGCTACTACTTTTCACGACACATTTAGCAAACCTGAAGTAAGGGTAAATGTTGCTAACGCTACATTACTAAAACGCGAAGGGACAGCTTCGGAAGTAGCAGACTTAGTTATTTACCTGGCTTCAGACCAGGCAAGCTATATTACCGGAACTAATGTCGACATCAATGGAGGTTTAAACTTTTCGTAACATTAAATATCTGCAGGGGGCTTTCCCCCTGCATTAAAACAATCAATATAAACCTTTCATTGCTTATGATTCACATTTACCGCATCTCATCAAAAAACTAAAGGCACTTTACCCTTAGTAAGGTACCTAAACATCAATTAACCAAATATATAACCAATATGAATTCGAAATTTTACTTACGAGGAATATTCCTCATTGTATTTTCCTGTTTTCTGTTTTCAATTCCCGGATTCACTCAAACCAGAGTAAAAGTACAAGGTGTGGTTAAGTCCACAAGTGGAGAAACTTTACCGGGTGCTTCTGTTACTGTTAAAGATTCAAAACAAGGAACAGTTACCAACAACAAAGGTGAGTTTACGATTAACGCCGAAATTGGGAAACTGCTTCTCATTAACTACATGGGTTACAAACCACAAGCTTATGCAGTAAAAGGTAATGCAACAGTCACCATAACCTTGCAGGAAACCGAAAACACGATGAACGAGTTGGTGGTAATTGGTTACGGTACCCAAAAGAAATCATCAGTTACAGGTGCAGTAAGCAAGCTCAAAAATGAAAATCTCGATGAAATTCCTACATCAAGATTAGACAATGCTTTAATTGGAAAAATTGCTGGTGTAACCATTCAGAACGTAAGCTCCGAGGTTGGTGCTGAACCTGTTGTAAGAGTTCGTGGTTTCAGTTCAATCAGTGCAAACTCAGATCCACTGGTTGTAGTCGATGGTTATCCTGTACCAGATGGACTATCATTTGTAAATCCACAGGATGTAGAATCGATTGAGGTATTGAAAGATGCTGCTTCTGGCGCTATTTATGGTTCCAGAGCTGCAAATGGAGTTATCCTGATCACTACAAAAAGTGGCGTCTCAGATAAACCAAGGTATACTTTTAAATCGTACTATGGTTTTAAAAAGCCTTATGCGCTGAACCCGATCACGAGCATTACCGAATACACTAAAATGCTGTTCAATGAAGCGGCATTAAGACAAAATGACCCAACCGTACCAACAGCTAATAAAAACATCATAACAGGTCCTGAAAGAGCAGCCTATATTATTGAAGACCAAATCAGTGGCATTCCGACTGACTGGCAACAAGAAGCTTTGCAAGATGCCTCAATTGCTAATATTCAACTGAGCATTTCCGGAGGTAAAAAAGACTTAAAATATTATCTTTCTGCAAGTGGGCAGAAAGATCAGGCTATTTTAAAATATAGCGATAACGAGCGTTTAAATGTAAAAGCGAAAATTGATGGTGCATTGAGCAAAAAGGTGAATTTCAGTTTCAACTTCAACCCATCATATATCAAGACACAAAGACCAGCAGTAAACTTTACCGATTACTTTAGATTCGGATCATTTCTGCCGGTTTATCATAACGAATTTACTGCAGCCTATATACACCAGAATTCACAATGGGCAAATATACTTCCAGGGGATTTTGTTCAGGCACGCCATTTTAATGGATTACAATATTCAGGAACAATGCCAGATGGAAGCCTATGGAGCAGTACCGGACCAGTAGAGCCATTTGCAACCAGCAATAATACACCGCTTTCCATAGCTGCAAGAGAAAACGCTAATCAACAAACCTATAGAATGTTGGGTGGTGGAGACATCAGCATTAAATTTCTTCCCAATTTAACCTTTAAAAGTTCCCTGGGAGGGTATTTCACACAACAGGAGAATACAACATTTACCAAGACCGGTGCCAGAAAAGACGGTGATATCAATCAAGCTGTGATATATACTAAAAACTATATGGACCTCTTATTTGAGAATACACTCAACTATAATGTAACAAAGGGCAATCATAATTTCACTGGTTTACTAGGTTTCACAACCCAGCAAACCATGATCAAGGAATCCAATATGGTAGGCAGAAACTTTCCTACTGATGAATTTGAGACCCTTAATCAGGCTGCTCAAATAGACCAGGCCTTAACCAGAACGCTGAAAGACCGTGTAGGATTGATTTCTTATTTAGGGCGTATTACTTACGATTACAAAAGTAAATACCTGTTGGGATTAAGCTATCGTATGGATGGAAGTTCATACTTCGATAAAGGGAAAAAATATGGCTCCTTCCCTGCAATATCTGCTGGCTGGGGAATTGCCAAAGAGGATTTCATGAAGAATGTAACCTGGATAAGCAACATGAAACTCAGAGCCAGTTATGGTGCTACAGGAAACAACAAAATACCTAGTTTTTCTTTCCAAAACTTACTTTATCCAGGAAATTACTCATTTGGAACTGGAAATGGAGATGTAAATCTTGGACTTTCTCCTAATGCAGATGTATTGGCTAACCCGAACATCACCTGGGAACGTACTTTTGAATTCAATACCGGTTTAGACCTTGGCTTTATGGATGATAGATTTGGTTTAACATTAGAATACTATAATTCAATTACAGATAAACTCTTATACAAAAGATCTACACAGTCCTTTAGCGGATCATTTGAATATTTCGACAACTCCGGAAAGATAAAAAATCAGGGTGTAGAAATAGAACTGACTTCTCATAACATTAAAAACAAAGCATTCCAGTGGACTACTGCTTTAAACTTTTCAGCTAACAGGAATAAATTACTTGAATTGGGTGGAGAACCTTTTCAATACAATTATGGTGAACGAAACGAAGTTTATGCGGCTATTGTTGGTAAACCTGCCATCCAGTTCTTTGGTTATAAAACAAATGGTGTCTGGACTTCACAAGCACAGATCGACGAAGCAAAGGCTGGCGGACAAACTTCTACACTTGCTAAATATTTTGCACCAGGAGGTTTAAGGTTTGTTGATACGAATGGTGACAATATCATTGATATGAATGACAGAACCACTATTGGCGACCCATTTCCAGATTTCACCTGGGGCATCAACAACTCTTTCAAATACAAAGGATTTGACTTGAATATTATGATCCAGGGTGTACAAGGTTTAAGTATCATTAATGGCGATGCCAACTACAATGAAACTAGAAGATATAATGAAAACTTCACTAAAAACAGATGGGTAAGTGCTGCCAATCCCGGAGATGGCAAAACACCATACTATACCAATGGTGAAAACTGGATGTTATCAGATTATGTAATTGAAGATGGTTCTTATGCCGCTATCAGAAACGTGATATTAGGGTATTCTTTACCTGCCGGAATAACAAAGAAAGCAGGCGTAAAAGGCATCAGAATATACGGATCAGCTGATAATGTACTTTATCTGATGGGTAAATCGTACCGTGGCATCAATCCAGAAGCAAGAGTACTTTCTTCACTATACTCTTCCCCACTTATTGACGGCTATCAGCGTGGTGCGTTCCCAATTGCCCGTACATATACATTTGGCATAGATGTTAATTTTTAATTATGAAACACCTAAGATTTAATCAAATGAAAAACTTTAGATACTTAACCACAGGCTTACTGCTTAGTATTAGCCTAACAGCTTGTAACAAGATCATCGATATAGATCCAATTTCAAATATCGGGGTTAATGCCTTTTATAGAAATTACGAAGAAACAAAGGCTGCACTTACAGGAAGTTATAACGGTATGCAAAAACCTTTGGAATATGAATGGATGCTGACTGATCTGAGAACTGATATTTCTAAACAAGGAGTAGCAAACAGTTCAACACCTATCAATTTCGAATTTAATGAGTTAGACATGTTTACATTAAACTCGGCTCATGATAAAGTATATCAATATTGGATTTCTACCTATAAAAACATCAGATCAATCAATTATGTATTGAAAAGTCTGGGTGTGAGCTATGCAGGCGGACAAACTTCTGTTGGCGAAGGGACCGCCAAGATGTTTCCACAGCAAAAAAATCAGCTTGCCGGTGAGGCTCTATTCTTACGTGCGTATCATTATTTTAACCTGGTAAGGTTATATGGTGATGTATTTCTGATTACTGAGCCGGTAGATCCAGAACAATCTAAAAAAATCACAAGAACTCCACTTGCGGAATGTTACCAATTAATTGTCGCTGATCTGCTGACGGCAAAAGACCTTCTTTCTCAGACTCCATATGTTTCTACATCTAATGCAGAAGCCGGACGTGCGACATCATGGGCAGCAAAAGCCTTGTTGGCAAAAGTTTATTTAACCACCAACCGTGCATCAAGTGCATTGCCTCTTCTTGATGATGTAATCAGCAATAGCGGACATGGTATGTTACCTTCTTTCACTGATGTTTTTTCGATCAATAACGAGATGAACAAAGAGATCTTGTTCGCCGTTAGATTTAAAGCAGGCGGATTTGGTTTGGGTAACTTTATGGCAAACACTTTTGCACCTTCATCCAGCGGATCTTCGATTGTAAACGGGGATGGTAATGGATATAATTTCCCTACCAATGATCTGGATCTAACCTATAAAACACCAGCAACAGGATCAACAGACGCAAGAAAAACTGTTACCATGGGAAAGTACAACAGCAAATTATATGTTAAAAAATTCTTGTCGCAGGTATTAGTTAAACTCGACGCTGAAAATGACTTCACTGTAATTCGCTTCTCCGATGTATTGTTAATGAAAGCAGAAGCATTAGGCTTCAGTTCAGCTAGTGTAAACCTGATTAATGATGTTAGAGTAAGAGCAGGTGCGACAGATTATGTGAGTGGTGATTTCAATGCCGGTTTTTATAAATACCCAACTGATGGAAGTGTCAATGAGATTAATACGCCAGATAAGTTTATAATCGCATTATTAAACGAAAGAAAACTTGAATTTGCATTTGAGAATCAACGTTTCTTTGATCTGGTAAGAACCGGACAAGCAATTACTGTGATAAAAAATCACTTTTCGGTGGAATTTGATTCACATTACAAGGCTTACAGACCTGCATTTACACTTGCAGAACTCCAGTCTCATTTAACTATAGAAAAACTGTTATTGCCAATTCCACAACGTGAACTGGATGCAAACGACCAAATAAAAATTGTTCAAAACCCAGGTTACTAATTGCTCATTATAAATTTTATAGAGATGAAAAAATTTTTAAAAACAGGGTTTTTTATGCTGGCTTTTGCAGCCACAATAGCCTCCTGCAAAAAAGAGAAACTTTCAGAAATTGGAGAAGGCTCAATTAAGGCCGAAACTTATACTTTTAACAAGGCCACAAAAAGTTTTGATCTGGGAGATGAGGTGAAAAGTGAAATTGTTGCCAACAGCGGCATCAAAATAGTTTATTCGTACCTCATAAGGAATAATGCTACGGATTCTCTGATTTATATCACCACTGATGTAAAAAACAACCCGACAAATTACACCCTTACCATACCGCTTGCTTCATTTCCGGCAAACAACATGAGCCAGGTAAAAGGCGTAAAAATAATGGTAAAGCAAGGTAATAACAGTTCTCTTGAAGGATTTATTCCCATTAAATTCTTCGATCCGGACCTACCTCAGTTTAACAGTTTCCCTACTCAAATTAATGCAGATCTTAGTGGAGCAACTACAATAACAGGTAATCTAACCTCAGAATATGGCATCAAAAAAGTTGATATATTCGATGATTTCCAAACCGAGAACACCTATGTACTGGCACACAGCATTAACAATGTAAACGGTGCTAAACAATATGCATTGAGCTATGCATATACCTACCGCAAAGCTGCCCAACACATTAAAATACAGGTTACGGATATCTACAATCAGACCAATGAATTAATCATCAATATGCCTGTGGATGTTTCTGTTTTTAAACCAAAATTCATTGGTTTTGCAGCTAACATTACACCAATCACTGGAGGAACTACACCTCTAATTGGCAATATCACCTCTGTAACTGGTCTCAAGAAAATAGATATCTACGACGACCGTAATGGAATCTATGAACTGGTTTCCACTTTAAGTGAACTGAATGGAGTTAAAACTTATGATATAAATACTACTTACTTATACAAAAAAAGAGCATCAAACCTTAAACTCATTGCAGTTGATACAGAGGACCTTCAAACTGAGCTGATCATTCCTTTAAATGTCAATTATGGCAGTGTGGTTTACAGAGATGTATTCATGACCGCACAAACATTGGGCACTAACACCATTTTCCTTGAGAATGGAACTACAGCAGGGAACTGCAACCTGATAGCTAATGAAGCGAATATTCAGTTTGTATTTTTTGCTCCTTCCGCAGGGCCAACCTTATATAACCCATTTAGTGGCACAACAGGAACCTTCCCTGCAAATATGAAATGTAGTGGAACGGGATGGACGATTGCTGATCCAGCTGCATTAAAAGACACCAAATTCAGGGTCTTGATCAATGGAGCAAGTACCGGACAAACTGATGTTTATAATCTGGTAGCCGCAAATGAAATAGACGATTTAAGTGATGCATTCTTTACTTCCAGAGCATTGTCGACTCCATCTAGCAGTGGCCCCAGATATGAAGCATCAGCAGCACCTTCAGCATCTTTGTTTAATCTGACCACAGCAAAAATCATTTACCTGCGGATTACAAACCGTACTACCTCTGCGTATAAAAATGCCATTATGGTAATAAAAGAAGTGAATTCAAGTGCTGGTAACTCGACCATGAAATTCGATATATATATCCAGAAATAATTTATGACCATATGCTAAAGACCATATTATTTGTATCCTTATTACTCAATAGCTTTTTATCGATGGCAGAAACCGTCATTGTAGAAAATCCAGCAGCATTGAAAGCTGCTATAAGCAAAGCTAAACCAGGTGCTATCCTTCTTTTGAAGGATGGCACCTGGAACAATGCAGCAATACAATTACAAGGAAATGGAACCGCAAAGGCCCCTATTACCATTAGTCCGCAAACACCTGGAGGTGTGACCTTTACAGGCCAGTCTTACATGCAGATTGCAGGTGAACATCTGATCATCAAAGGATTTCATTTTAAAAATGGATATACTCCAAGAAGGGAAGTAATTTCCTTTCGCATCAACAATGATAAACTGGCAAATAACTGTAGGCTAACTGAAATTGTTATAGAAGACTATAGCCAGCCTCAGCGTTTCAAATCGGATGTATGGATTACGTTATACGGGAAAAACAACCGTATAGACCACTCTACTTTAGTAAACAAGCTAAATTCCGGTCCATTCATCATTGCCGAACTGGACGATGAAAGAAGTCAGCAAAACAACCACAGCATTGATTATAATTATTTTAAAGGCAGACAGCGTTTTGGATCAAATGGAGGTGAAACCATTCGTATTGGTGTTTCCAGATATTCATTAACTGCTTCCCGTACAAATATTGTAAACAATTACTTTGAGCGTTGCAACGGCGAGGTAGAAATCGTCTCTATTAAATCAGGAGAAAACAACGTAAGCTTCAATACTTTCTTTGAATGTGAAGGGGGGCTGGTTTTACGACATGGTTCGGGAAACATTGTTGAAGGAAACTTTTTCATAGGCAATAACAAACCCTTTACCGGTGGTGTCAGAGTCATTAACCCTCGTCAGCAGGTAGTTAATAATGTTTTCTATCAACTACAAGGTGAGAACTTCAGAGCTGCATTAGCTGTATTAAACGGCGTACCAAACTCACTGATCAACAGATATTATCAGGTTAAAGATGCCCAGATTGAGAAAAACACATTTATCAATAGCGGCAACATCTTATTTGGCGCAGGTAAAGATGCAGAGCGGACACTAGGACCAGAAAATGTATCATTTAAAAACAACCTTATCCTTAGTCAAAAAGATGAAATATATACAGACCTGAACAAGGATAAAGGAATTGTGTTTTCTGACAATGCTCTGGACGATAACTTTAAAGGAGAAACGCCTGCAGGATTTAAAAAGGTAAAAATTAAATCAACACGTATAAAAGGACTCGAACTTCCTTATGACAGCCGATACGGTGCAGATCTTAAAAAGCTCCCATTAATACAAAGAGAAGAAACCGGTGCACAATGGTATAAACCAACTATTGTAGCACCATCAAGGAAACCAAAAAGTTTTAGCGTAAGTGCAGCACAAAGCGCAAACATTTCAAATCTTATCAATGATGCCTTGCCTGGAGATACCATCATTTTATCAGAAAGAGGACTTTATAAAATGAATACTGAGGTAAAAGTTAACAAGCCGCTGATCGTTATGGCTGCCAAAAACTTAAGCAGCAGACCGACATTTGTAAATGCATCATTTAAATCCTTACCGGCATTTATCAGCATAGAAAATGGCGGAGATCTGTATGTTAAAGGAATTGCATTCAGAGGTACTTATGAAAGTTTTTCAGCAGTCGATGCTGGTATCAGATCAACTGACCAGGCCATGAACAGACCTTATCATCTGACCATAGATGATTGCGAATTTTACGATTATAATGAAAGCAGCAACAGTGGCTTCAAAGCATCAAAAGGAACCTTTGCTGATAGCCTCGTTGTGCTCAATTCAATTTTCCATCATATGTCGGGTACTGGTGTAGATTTATCTTCAGAAAAAGATGATAAAGGTATGTATAACGCAGAATACACTATAATCAGGAACTGCACCTTTACCAATTTACTAAGTAGTGCGATAAACATTTACCGCGGAGGGAATGATGAAAGTACTTTAGGTCCGTTTGTAACGATTGACCATTGTACATTTAATGAAGTTGAAAACCGTGAACAGGGCACTGTGGTACGATTGATAGGTGCACAATATGCATCAATTACCAATAGCAATTTCTCTTATAGCGGGCAAGGCGGAAGATCAATTCAGTTCCAGGAGTACCGCTGGGATAGCATTCTGGTTGATCATTGCAATTTTTATGAATCTGGAAAAATTGAATCCTTTTATAATAAAGCTGCAGGCAATCATATTTATCACATTAAACCATCATATATGGCGGCCGAAAAACTTAATTATCAATGGCAGGGCCAGTCACCTGCTACAAGCGATCAATTGCCAATAGGTGTAACTAAGTATTAGCATAAAGTATGATGAATTTAATCACAAAAATTTACCAGGCATCGCTTAAAACCGGAATAATATGCTTCCTTTCTTCAGTAGCTTTAGCTCAGCAGACTCCAAAACTACCTGCTCAGGTTCTGGACCTTAGCAATTGGAAAATTAATGTACCCGAAGGAATTAAAACGCCAGGCCTTTCCGACGAATACAAACAACCATACCTCAATACATACAGTGATAAAAAGTGGTTTTATGTCAATAAAACCGGTGATGCTGTAGTTTTCAGTGCTATAACCGGAGGCACTACAACCAAAGGATCAGGCTATCCACGCTCTGAACTCAGAGAAATGACAAACAATGGAAAAACGAATGCTTCCTGGTCATCTTCAGAAGGTACGCATACCCTCTTCATAGATCAAAGCATCATTCATTTACCATCTATTAAACCACATATTGTAATCGGACAGATTCATGATGCCGATGATGATGTTATTGTTTTCAGACTGGAAAAGAATAAGTTATTTATAAAAATAGATGATGAAACCGGTCCTGTGTTAGACAACAATTATCAACTGGGAGCCCGATTTAATGTAATGTTTAAAGTAAAAAACAACCAAACTGAATGTTACTACAATGGTAAACTAAAGTTTACTTATCCTAAAGCCTTCACAGGTGCCTACTTTAAAGCAGGAGCTTATGTACAATCTTCTTGTCAAGGACGAAGGAAAGTTGAAGGAGAATCATGCGATGCCTACGGAGCGGTTGAAATTTATAATGTTTGGGTAAAACATGAGCCTTAAGAGCTCATGTTTTACATTTTATCATTTCTTTAAAAAAGCAGCTCCGGTACTAGCTTTACCACTCACTTTTGCTTTGATTAAATAAGCTGCACCGGTTTCGTAGTCATTAATACTAAACTTATAAACATTATCCTTAGGTGTTGCACCAGCAAAGCCTTCATGAATATCCTCTCCTATTTTCTTTCCATTTTTATAAACTTCTATTGATTGGATATTTAAGCCTTCATCTCCTTTTATATGCCAGAATGAAAGTTGATATGCTCCATTAGCATTCACTTTTCCACTGGCATCAATTTCCAAAAGAGCACTATTTTTTAATGTTTCCGGCTTCCACTCAATAACGATTTTACCATACTTTTTAAACATATCATAGTTTTCCGGGAAGTATAATGGCAAAGAATATTGCTGTCTGTTCACTACAGTAATTGCATAAAAATCACTCAGATCTTTAACCTTAACCGAACCAGTGTATACGGGCGAGTAGACATTGGCCCTTGTTCCATCAGTAGTATATCTAATTTCGGCACCTTTTACCGGGTTTTCTAATTTTAAGGTATAACCATCGGCACCTTTATCATTAGCAATAAGTTTAGGTAATGGTACTCGATATCCATATCCAGCATGATCATAACGTCCGTAATGACTACTCATACGTTTTTCAAAATCTTTAAAATTCTGTTGACTTACCGGCGTCCAGCAAACTTCAGCCAATGCTGCCATTCTTGGAAAAGTAAGATAATCAAAATACTTTTCAGAACGGTTTTCATTTATTCGAGGTAATTCCTGTAAAACTGTACCATGAATAAATTGATCAGACCATAATGCACCTTGTGCACCCAGTATCAAAGGTTTATATTTTTCATCCAGGCCAGGTAACATTGGGTTTAACTGGTATGCCTTTTCAAGTGAAATTGCAGGAAGCCAGGTTGCCGCTTTTATTTCACCGTCAATACTACTTTCTGGTGCATCAAAATAACTATTTGCGGTTAATGCCATTACTGATGAATGGCCAGCTTGTGCTGCTTTAAGTGCTTTTTTCTGATCATGCCATATCATGCCCACTACTTTACCTTCTAATCCATCCTCAATCATCTCATCCCAACCAACGATGGTTTTACCATACTTTGCTACCATTTTCTGTACACGATTGGTAAAGTAATTACGTAACTCCTTTTCCGTCTTAATGTTTAAATCAGCTTTGCGCTTCTGGCAATGCGGACAAGCTTTCCAACGATCATATTTAGCTTCATCGCCACCTATATGAACATATTTTGAAGGAAACAATGCAAAAGTTTCAGCAAAAACATCAGCCAAAAAATCAAAGGTCGATTCCTTACCAGCACAATATAACTCTCTGCTAATTGAATGCTGTGTTTGCACGGTATACTGATCTCCCGTACAGCACAAATAAGGATATGCGGCAACGGCCGATAAAGTATGAGCAGGTAATTCAATTTCCGGAATCACTTCAACATTTCTTGCTGCAGCATAAGCCACAATTTCCTTAATATCATCCTGAGTATAATATCCACCCTGACGCTGAGCTCCTACACCACTCCATGCTCCTACAGATGTTAATTTAGGATATTTCTTTATTTCCAAACGCCATCCGGAATCATCGATCAGATGAAAATGCAATACATTTAATTTGTACATCGCCATCATATCGACAAAACGCAATACATATTCTTTGCTAAAGAAGTACCTTGCTACATCCAGCATCATTCCTCTCCAGGCAGTATATAATGGTGCGTCTTCAATTTCAACACCTTTAACTTTCCAGGATACCCCCTTTTGACGTTGCTTATTGTAAATTTCTGACGGCAATAATTGAAGAACGGTTTGAATACCATAAAAAACTCCTGCCGGGCTCCCTCCATTTATAGCAATCTTATCATTGTTAACAGATAAGCGATAACCTTCCTTGTTTGCTGCGAATGTCTTATCTAGACGAAGTACGATCCCCTTTGGCACAGGACTTTTCAATTCCGCAATTACAAAATCAAAACCAGTTGCAGGAGAAAGCGCAAGCGATAGCAATTCAGCCTGTTGCTTTAAACCTTTCTCATAATATATCGGAGTTGATTTATTAATCGTAAACGAGCTTTTTGTTTCTTTCACCTGCTTAGGAAGCGGTATAACATCCACTTGGGCGAAAATTGGAGATGCGTTAAGAAACGCCAGAAAAACCAATAGATACTTATTCAATTTCATACGTTTTATATTTGGTTTAAAAGATTCAAATGGTTAGTTCTGAAGCAATTCAAATTGAATGCTCAAGAACAATAATACTGAAATATTTAACTAAAAATAATACGATTAAATGAGTAGTTACAACACAAACGTTTGTTTTAATCATTACAAACGTTTGCGTAATTTTAAGCGCTATAATCAAGAATTTTTTCGATCAGTTCAATTTCTGTAAAGGGTTTAATGATATAGTCATTTAAACCAGCAGACAGATACATTTCATGATCTTCCTCATTTACTTGTCCGGTAATGGCAATCATAGGAATATTCGCATTTTTATTATTAGTATTTGATCTGATACGTTTTGCAAATTCAATTCCGTCCATTCCAGGCATCTGAATATCCGTTAGTACCAAATTATACTTATTTTTCTCCATCAGCAAAAGTGCTTCTTCGGCACTTGTACAAGAATCAAATCGAATACCATGCTTTTTAAAGTGCATTTTCATCACCAGCAAATTCATTTCTGAATCATCCACAGTCAAAATATGAATATCCTTAAAACGATCGCTATTGATAATTCTTTCCTTGTGGTCTTCCAGGTTCTCTTCCCCAACACTTACAATTTTATAAGGTAGTTCTACAGTAAAAGAAGATCCTTTACCTAAAACACTTTCTACTGAGATTTTCCCCATATGTAAGTCGACCAGTTTCTTGCAAATCGTCAGGCCCAATCCTGATCCTATCTGCCAGTCCTGCCTTTTAGAATCAATCACCTGAGAAAACTCATTAAAAACAAGCGGAATATTAGCTGGCGCAATACCAATTCCTGTATCTTTTACCTTAACAGTTAGCTGAACATTTTTCGCATCATTCTTTTTTAGTTCAACAATGATACTCACCTTTCCTTTATCCGTAAACTTTATAGCATTTGCCGTCAGATTTGTAATAATCTGTTTCAAACGATAAGGATCACCATCCAGTAATAAATCAGGTATATTTTCCTGTACCAGCTCTAGTTCCAGCTTCTTTTGCTCTGCCAGTACCCTGGTTGTGTCAGCTACCTCTTTCAAGATTCGTTTATAGCGAAAAGGTGTTTTGGCTAATGTCAGTTTTCTGGCTTCCAATCTCGAAAAATCAAGTACTTCATTTACTGCAGATAAAAGCATAGACGACGAAGTATCCAGCAATTTCGACATAGGGAGCTGATCTTCATTTAGTGGAGTTGACCTTAACTGCTCAGAAACACCAAGAATGGCATTTAATGGAGTACGCATTTCATGACTGATATTAGTAAAAAAACGCAATTTACTCGTCACCTGTTCAGCTGCCATTTTATTGGCTTTGATTGTAGTACTATACGCACGGAACAATTTGTATAAGAGTATGATAATAATCAGATAAGAGAACAAACTAATTACAAAATTCAATTTACCAGACCAATCTATATTGTCCAATGAAAGTTTCGCTTTATTTTTAAGTTCTGCCTTTCTTGCTGCTACATTTAAAGCAACACTGCTTTTATACTCTTTAAAAAGTAGTTTTATATTCTCGAATATCCGCTCATTTAAAGATAGAATCTCCTGCTCTTTCTCAGTTAACCGGGCATGATTCTTCTTCTGATTATCCAATAGATTCTTGTAATATTCACCAATCTTCTCCAACTGCCTCTTATTATATGCCTGAACTCCATTATCTAAACGCTCATAAGTAGTTTCAGTCTTTCTCAGTCTGGAAGTATCAACAGGATCCTTTTCATTTAAAATAGCACTTTTAATTCGCTGGAAGAACTTTTTCTTTTTAACCTCCGGTTCAGTTTTAATTTCTTCAACCTGAACAACTTTCTTTAAAGTGGCTTTGGGAATGGTCTTTTCAGGCAATATGCTGTTACTAATCTTATTTACATCAAGTTGCAAATTGATATTGGTAATAGAATCTGCAAGTTGCTTTATTCCTGCGTAGAGCGACATCTGCTTACGTTTACTCGCCAGATCGCCAACTATACTACCAGAGATTTCTTTATTACCATTAACAGATAAACCGGCCATTAAAGTTGTAATGGTTTTTATCTCTTCAGTATATTTTGTAAAATATTCCGGATTCCACAGAGAAGTATACATTCTGAAATTATTCTCTGCTACTTGTAAACTTAAAGTGATTGAATCCAGTGTAGAAATCTGACGATTATTTAATTCCAGCTCGCCAAATGTGCCAATTAATGAATTCTGTTCGGTCCGTTGAATAATAGCGTTGCGAAACAACAATGTTATAAATACAATTATAATTCCAAAAATAATCAGAAAAGAACGTTGTTTTTTTTTCATCCAATTTGTACTTATAACCTGAGCGTTTTTATAAAATAAAACTAATTATAAAATAAAACTAATTGCAGTTGCCAATAAGCATGCCAAACAAATATAAAAAAGAATATTTTAACAGTAATTTAACAAAAAATAATTAATAACGACAAATCCGGATAGATATCATCGTTTAGGAACAAATACCTTTCATCTTAACGCATTTCACTATCTACCTAATTAACATACAATTACTGTTTCCAGTACATAGAGCAACTATTTAACAATAAATAGAAAATCAGTATAAATTTATTTGTTTTAAAACATCAAAAACAATTATATTGCATTGTTGTTTTTATATTCAACATAATATAACCTCCTACACTTAAATTTTAAATTAACATTGCAATGCCAGAAGGAACAGTAAAATTTTTTAATGAGTCAAAAGGATTTGGATTTATCATACCAGAAAATGGTGAACCGGAAATATTTGTACACGTTACAGGCCTTATCGATAAGGTAAGAGAAAACGACCGCGTTACTTACGAGGTTGAAAACGGAAAAAAAGGATTAAATGCAACTAAGGTAAAACTTAGCTAAAACAAAGAATCCTTATGTAAAAGCATCCAATAATTGGATGCTTTTTTTTTGATCTGTTTTTTAATTAAACAATACTTATATTTATAAATAGGTAATCGCAACTACATGAAATATTTCATAATAGCCTTTCTGTCATTAATTACCTTATACTCCTGCTTAAAAAAGAATAAAGATGGGATATCCTCCGATCTGGAAGTGCCAGCAATTCCTGGAAAACCATCTGACACTCATTTTTCAGAATTTCTCGGCATAAATGCTTTTGAATGGGATTTTGTAGAGCAGAGTTCCCCTGAAACAATTAGCGAATCAAGGTTCGAAACCATTAAATCATTTTCCACCATACGTCATTATCTGGATTGGGAAAAAATAGAACCTAAAGAGGGGAAGTTTACTTTTAGTCCTGCACATTCAGGTGGCTGGGATTACGACTTGATATATCAACGTATTAAAGATGCTGGGATGGAAGTAATTATTGACATCAAGACTTGTCCAGCCTGGCTACTTAACACATACCCTGACGATGAAAGGGATGTAGAAAATGTTCCAGCCCCTTATGGATTAAACAGATCTGACCCCGCTTCTTATATTAAGCAAGCAAAAGCAGGATTTCAGCTAGCGGCCAGATATGGCACGAATAAAAATATTGATCCATCTTTGATAGAAGTAGACAAGGTCCCACGTTGGACAGCAGATAGACCAAATGCTATTAAAATTGGCCTTGGAACAGTTAAATATATTGAATGCGACAATGAGCGCGACAAATGGTGGAAAGGTAAAAAAGCACAGCAATCTCCAGAAGAATATGCAGCCAATATGTCAGCATTTTACGATGGAAACAAAGGCAAGCTTGGAAAGAATGTAGGTGTTAAAACTGCTGATTCAAATATGATGGTCGTATTAGGTGGTTTAGCCAGCCCAGATCCTGATTTTGTAATCAAAATGATTGAATGGTGCAGAAAAAACAGAGGTACCAAACCTGATGGCTCAGTTGATCTGTGCTTTGATGTCATCAATTATCATTATTATGCTAATGATGCGAATACAAATAATGGCAAAGCAACTGTTGGTATCGCTCCAGAACTTTCTTTGAATGCTAAAATCGCGAAAGAGTTTATAAAAATGTCTGATAAATATGCCAATAACATGCCGGTATGGATTACAGAAACAGGTTATGATATTGGTCCAAAGACACCACAGCGAGCAATTCAAATAGGCAATAAAAACTCACAGGTTACACAGGCAGACTGGAATTTACGTGCTGCATTTTTGTATGCAAGAACTGGATTAAAGAAATGCGTGTTCTATATGCTCGATGATGTAGACCTTAACAGTGCAACACAATATAACTCATCTGGTTTTGTAAATCCAGACCGTAGTAAAAGACCTGTCAGCGATTATTTCTTACAAACGAAGAAACTTATTGGCAATTACCATTATACTTCAACACTAAACAGAGATCCTATCGTAGATCTGTATAAGTTAAATAAAAAAGAGGTTTATGTGCTTACTATACCTGACCAAAAAGGAAGAACTGCCAAATATGAACTTAATCTCGGTAATGCTAAACAAGCAATTATTCATACGCTCCAGATTGGGAAAAACGAAATGCTGAGCACAACTGTAAATACGACGAATGGGAAGCTTCAGATTGAAGTAACTGAGACTCCGATATTTGTTGAAAAACTATAAAAAGCAGTCTGAAAAGACTACTTTTTATAGTTTGGTTTCTTTAATCGTGTAGTTTGGCAAGTGCTACTTAACATATATCACACTCCTTACAGGTCTCATGTATGTACCTCCGGCAGGAAAGTTGACACGCCCATTATCACCCTGATTACTGACAAACATTGTTGATGAACCACCCCCATCTAAGTTCATAGCATTAACCGCTCCTAAAGCCTGTAAGATTTTTGCCAACTGTAAAGTAGTCACACCCGTAACACCTCCACCTGTATCTACAACAACCATAAAAATACGTTTACCATCTATCGTTACGCCCAACCCCGTCCTTGAGGTTTGCGAAGAATTATGTGACGCCGACATATCCAGAGCTTCTATAATACCGGAAGTGATCAGCATAGGCCCGCAAACAATGATATTCTGTGCTTCCGTAGCAGGGATAGCTGCTGCCACTAAATTCAGATTCTTGCCACTCTCCGTAAATTTTCTGACTGTAGCTACATTGTTATTTATAAGTAGAGCAGAATTTGTAAAGATCTGGCTTACGTTCGTGTGACCATTCTGAACTGTAGCTGAGTTGATTCTGATATAAGGATCTTTGTCGCTAGACCCACCAAACGGAAAATACCCAGCGTTCACACCAGCTACAGCATTGTAGTTATTACACATTGTTACCGTATTAACATCTGTTGTAGTAAAGCCTATTCCTAATGTGTTAGATGCATTAAGAGTAACGTCCAGAATATATACTCTTCGCTGGGTCTCACCAAACAAGCTGAACTGACCGGTTTTGTAAATTAACCCTTGTTTTACCGTATGCGTTGTCCAGTTATATGTGGCAATCTTGTTTTGGTCAACATCGACAACAATACTTTTGGCATTCGACGTTAGTCCTGATTTGGTAACCGTAACCTCTGCAGTAGCTACACTACCTAAATCAGGGGTGGTCACTGTTAAAGAAGTCTTCGTTGCCGCGGTAACTGTTCCCTCTATAGCACCAAACTTAACAATATTACCTTGTATATCCGGGCTGAAGTTATTACCATTAATTACAACTGCAGAACTATAAAAACATGTAGTAGTCATAGTTGTGATCAACGGGAATGTAGTATCGTTGTAAGTAAACTTTTTTATATTCGACCCTCTGCCACTAACCGATACACTCACATCTACCGCAACATTATTGAAGCCTGCAGGAGCTTTAACTTTGAGTTCAGTACCTGATCTTTTAGTTATTTCAGCAGCCTTAGAACCAAAATTAACGTCTACCTTACTGTTATTATCACCAAAGTTTTCTCCAAGAATGACGACTTCTGTTCCTTCAGTTCCAGCATCCGGAGACAAGGATACGATAGAAGGTGGTGAAACGGTTTGCGGAGCCTCAACGGCTTTGTCTTTACAAGAAACCGTTAAAAAAGAAATGGCCATGAAGGCCAATAGCATACGGAAATAATACATTTTTACTCCCGTAACATAATTAATTTGTTTTAGCATATGTTTGATTGATGATTAGCGCTATTTATTTTCTCTGGATCGAGATCAACAAGATAGTCATTCTAAGTAAGATTTCAACTTCTGTTATAGCAGCCCTTCACTACAGTATCACGTGCAATCTTCTGACCTCTGTAGTTTTAGTCAACATACAGTTCTTTCATATAAATTGCTGGCCTGTTTTGAGCAGTGAAAGGAAGAAAATAATAGACCAGGATTCCTGCTACTGCATCTTGGTCCTCAGCTAAGAGACAATAGAAGTCTGGCGGATTTTTTTTAAAAATTTTTTATTTGTTTTCTTTAGATAATTTTAGTTTCATTAAGATATCAAGCTGCCTATCATCACCAAGCATAAATATGTGTTGATCAAATGGTATAAATCCATTCTTTTTATAAAAAGCAATGGCTCTAAAATTCTTTTCCCATACCCCTAACCAAACGTAATTTACGGACATTTCTTCAGCAACCTGAATAGCCTTGAAGTAAAGCCGTTGCCCCACATTCTTGCCTAGAAAGTTCTGCAATACATAAATTCGCTCTATTTCAAGTGCATTGTCATTTTGATTTTCTTTTTGAGCCTCCCCTCTATTCAGTTTCATATAACCTATCACTTCATTATCCAATATTGCAAAATAGAACTGCGATAACTCATTATTCAATTCTTCATTCAGCTGTTCAATAGAGAAGCTTTCATTAAGATATTTGTTCATATTCTCTTCAGTATTGATATCTGAAAATGCTTGAGAGAAAGTTTCCTTTCCAATATATTGCAACTGAAGAACGTCTTTAGGCGTAACAAGGACTATTTCAATATTTTCCATGTTGCAAATCTACACAGTCAACAAATGCAATAAAATGCTATTTTTTCATTTATTAATGCATAAATTACATTAATGGACTTGCAACAAATCAAATACTTTTTAGCCACCATTTTTAAATATGAAGTTTAAACTGTTTGCTTAAGTTCGTAAAATTCGTAAATTAATTTATGGAACTTTCCAAAGCAATAGTTTTGTTGAAAATGATATCAGGTGAAATAGACGAGTTCTTCAGGATAACCAATTCTATTGGCAACGCCCGTTCAACAGACATCTATGATTTTGCCCGTCGCAAAGAACCGTTTCGGAAAGAGTTTCCTACCGGAACACATTTCAGCCGTTTCCTTAGAAAGATGCATCAGGAAGGCGTCCTTCGTCAAGTTATCCAGAATCATAATGTGGATATTTCTAATCACGCTTACTACCAATGGTGGTTTTATCGAAAGGAGCTGAAAGCCCCAACGGAAGTGAATTCAGAATCAGTAATAACTGTACCCAAATACTATAAGTCTGACCGTAATATAGCCACAAACGATGGAGGCGCAGTAAGATCACATCAGGAGCAATATATATATAACCGTTTACTGGAAGAGGTCGGCCTAAAATTTTATTATGAGAGGTCGTTTGGAATAAAAGGCTATAACAAAATTCCCGACTTCACCATAGTGTCACCTCAAAATAAAGTTGTTTATCATTGGGAACATTTCGGCATGATGGATAATTCAGATTATGAATTTTATGCAGAAAAGAAGATACGGTGGTACCTAGACAATGGCTATCATTTTATAGAAAATGGAGGCAGACTTATTGTAAGCTATTATAGAAATGAGACCGCATTTTACAGTGATGTTGAGCGAATCATTAAACTGATTAAAGCAATTTGATCAGTAATTCATTGTTACCATTCAACTTTCCGCTTGATCCAATTAAATCAATTTTCAGCATCAGAAATGAACCCTACAGAAACAAAAAAATTATGGTACATTAAATTCTAGCTTCCAAACTATTCCAAGGTACAATTTTCAGCCCATTACTTCTATTTTTGAATTTGCTCACCACCATAAATGACAGCACCTCCTTCATTACCAGATATCTTTTGCCAGAACTTAAAATTCTTAAAGAATTCGGGAATAATAGTTTTACCTGATTTAATTTCGACCGGATATAATGTCCCTGCAGTATCGATTACTACATCCATTTCATTACCAGCATTGCCTCGCCAAAAATATAGGTTCATTGGTTCATTACTATTATATCGGGTTTTAATCATATCAGTAATTACATGGACTGCCTGGGTCCTACAATGGCTATAGCTTTAAATTAGCTTGCCAGGAGTTTAACTTCTTCTGCTGCAATACGAGTAATCATACATAAATATAAACAACATTAATTAATTTTCTTACAAATCCGGAATCCAATTCCGGAATAACAGGAATCAAATTCCATAATTGTAAGAAAATTACCCCTGAAACAAAAAAAGCAGTCTTTTCAGACTGCTTTTTTTGTTTCAGGGGTGGAATATGGGGCTCGAACCCACGACCCTCGGTACCACAAACCGATGCTCTAACCAACTGAGCTAAAACCACCATGTGTTTTTCAATGTCACAAAAGTACGATTAAAAATATCTTAATCAAATATTTTAATTCATTATTGCACACATTTTTTTTAACCAATTATATTTCAGCTATTTGTTTTTTCAAAAAAATAATAATCACTACCTACAAATTGATATTAAAGCTTAAAAACCTAGATTTGCTTAACATTATGATAGAAATTTATACAGACGGAGCAGCTAGCGGTAACCCAGGTCCAGGGGGATATGGAGTAATTTTAAGATCAGGCGCGCATTATAAAGAGCTAAGTGCAGGTTTCCGTTTGACAACAAATAACAGAATGGAACTTCTTGCTGTTATTGTAGGCTTAAATGCTTTAAAAACACCCGGACAAGATGTAACCGTGTTCTCCGATTCTAAATATGTAATTGATTCTGTAGAAAAAAAGTGGGTATTCGGATGGGTAAAAACAGGCTTTAAGGGAAAAAAGAATAAAGACCTCTGGATGCAATTCCTAAATATATATAAAATCCATAATGTAAAGTTTGTATGGATTAAAGGCCATAACAATCATCCCGAAAACGAGCGCTGTGATGTACTCGCAGTAGCCGCTTCAAAAAACAAAGCCGCATTAGGTATCGATAAAGAATTCGAGATGGAAAAAGCACTCAATAATTAAAATATAATTCACATGAAAGGCAGCCTGGGCTGCCTTTCATGTGAATTATATAAAACCGTAATATTTTAATCGATTCATTAGCTCTTATAACTACGCTACCCCATTTAAAGATTTCACTTTAAGAGGCGAATTGTTTTTCTCCGCAGAAAACTCTGCCATCAGCTCTTCAGCAACTTTAACCATTTTAGGTGAACCAATAAAAATAGAAGTACGTTGATGTAACTCTGTAGGTTCAATATCCATTATACGGTTAAAACCATCAGAAGCAACTCCCCCAGCCTGCTCAATAATAAAAGCCATAGGATTACATTCATACAACAACCTTAATTTTCCATTCGGAGAGCTTGAAGTTGTAGGATAAATATAAATCCCACCTTTAATCAGGTTACGATGTATATCACCTACCATCGATCCAATATACCTTGAAGTATAAGGCCTGTTGGTAGCTGCATCCTCAACCTGCGCATATTTAATATATTTCTTCACTCCTTCCGGAAAATGAACATAGTTACCCTCGTTAATAGAATAGATATTACCATCCTCTGGTACTTTCATATTTGGGTGCGACAAACAAAACTCACCAATAGAAGGATCTAAGGTAAAACCATTCACACCTTTACCAGTAGTATAAACTATCATAGTTGATGAACCATAAATTACATACCCCGCTGCAACTTGTTCAGTACCCTTTTGTAATACATCAGCAATGGTTGCCATACCCTCAGTAGATTTTCTTCTGAAAATAGAAAAGATCGTACCCACAGCTACGTTTACATCAATATTTGAAGATCCATCTAATGGATCAATACAAACGATATATTTCGCATTTTTTGACACAGGTGAATCTATAGGAACAAAGTCATCCTCTTCCTCCGTAGCCACAATACAACATTCACCACCACTGGTTAATGCACTGATAAATTGTGTATTGGCAAATACATCCAGCTTCTGCTGCCCCTCACCTTGTATATTCACCGTTCCTGCCGAACCTAAAATATCAACCAGACCAGCCTTATTGACCTCCCGATTCACTATTTTTGCTGCTATTCCAATATCTCTGAGCAGTCTTGAAAGTTCTCCTTTTGCATAAGAGAAATCTGCCTGTTTCTCAATTATGAATTGACCTAGTGTTTTTATTCCGGACATATACTTAGTGTATTTTATACATTATCTATTCCCTATTTCTATGGCCGCTAAGGTATGTATTTTTTCATCTGAAATACAAAATCTGATTAAAGTTTTTATGCGATGCCAGCCGGAATTACCACATGCACCGGGATTTATATGCAAACAACCCGTTTTTTTATCATGCATTACTTTTAAAATATGTGAATGACCACAAACAAACAACATGGGTGGCTTAGTGTAAATCTCCGGCTTCACCTGTGGAGCGTACTTACCAGGATAACCACCGATATGAGTCATCCAGACATCAACATCTTCACAATTGAAACGCAGGTGCTCAGGATACTTCAATCTAATCTCTTTATCATCAATATTTCCGTATACTCCTTTTAAAGGTTTAAAAGCCTCAAGTCGCTCGGCCACATCCGGACCAAAATCTCCCGCATGCCATATTTCATCACATTTATCAAAATGTTTAAAAACAGCATCATCTAAAAAACCATGCGTATCCGACATTAATCCTATCGTCTTCATTCGTATATATTAAAAAGCTAAAAAAAAATCCTTTAATAGTAATTTATAAGCATCAGTATAAACCCCTCTTGCAGCGTAAATGTTTAAATTCTGATGTTTGATAACTGAAGTTGAGTACTCCAAACAAACGATCTGCCGGAACTCCGGCTTGCTTTCATCTGAATGTAAATGAATAATTTCTGCAGGAAATAAATCATGTTCAGCCGCAATGCTGATCGTAACATCAGCCTGCTTCACTGGTAATATAAACCAAAAGCGGCCATCTTTACTCAGCAACTGATTTACACTTCGTAACATATCTTCAAAAAAAACAGCTTCAGCATGGCGCGCAACCCCCTTTCTATACTCAGGATTTTTAAGGTCATTCACAAAATATGGTGGATTAGAAACGACAAGATCATAACTTTTATCTGAAGTGTAATCTTCAATCGCAGTATGCATCACTTTTACACGTTCTGAAAAGCTGGAATATCCAGCATTCTTTCCAGCAGCTAGCGCAGCAGATTCATCTATTTCTACAGCATCTACCATCGCTTCAGGAAAACGCTGTGCCATCATCAATGCAATCACTCCTGTACCAGTACCAATATCCAATATATTTAATGCATTGTTTTTTGTGGCAATTGCGCCAAGCAATACACCATCTGTATTGATACGCATTGCACAACCAGTCTGGTCAACCTCAAATTCTTTAAACTTAAAAGCGTTCTTCATGGCAAATCAACCATATTTTTAATCATTCATATGTTAAGACAAATGTAAAAGTTTATATTTGGATAAATTCTTATTGTTTTTCAGGGTAAAAACAAAGCCTGCCACATCAATTAAACAATTAACCATAAGTTAACTCAAATCTAACAACACCTCTATCACAGTCTAATATCTACGGGGAAATAACAGGGATATAACAGGGGTTCAACAGGGACTTAACAGGGACAAATGCCTGTAAACTTCCTGTTATACCCTAGTGATATCTATTTTATTTCTAAGAAAAGTGTAACCGCTGTCTTTTCTGTTTATTATGCCTATATAAAGCATATTCCAGACACATTCAATTTCCGGACGATTTTATTACATACTATAATAGCGCTTTTGAAATTTTAACGCTAAATTTGCATCTTCAAAAAAAAAGCATGATTTATTTCTTCTCAAGCCCATCCGATACAGTTTTCGCTTTACAAATTAAACGTGAGCTGACTCAGACAGATATTAATAAACTAGAATGGTTGTTTGGCGGTGCAAAACTCAAACAAGAAACTACTTTAACTGATTTTTTTGTAGGCCCTCGCGCAGCGATGGTTACACCATGGAGTACAAATGCGGTAGAAATTACCCAAAACATGGATATTCAGGATATTATCCGGATTGAGGAATTCCAAAAGGTAGAAGAAAGCTACACAGACTTTGATCCTATGCTTTCTCAAAAATACAATCTGCTTGATCAAGATATCTATACCATAAATATTAAACCAGAGCCAATTCTTGAGATCAATGATATTGCTGCCTTCAACACACAAGAAGGTCTTTCATTAAGCGATGAAGAGGTAGAATACTTAAACAATCTGGCAAAAAGATTAGGCAGACCACTTACTGATTCTGAAGTATTTGGTTTTTCTCAAGTAAACTCTGAGCATTGCCGTCATAAAATCTTCAACGGAAAATTTGTAATCGATGGTATTGAACAACCTACTTCATTGTTTAAGCTTATCCGCAAAACTTCTGAAGAAAACCCTAACGATATCGTTTCTGCATATAAAGACAACGTAGCTTTTGTTAAAGGGCCTAAAGTTCAGCAATTTGCACCTAAACGTGCAGATATTCCTGATTACTATACATTGAGCGATTTTGATTCAGTGATCTCTTTAAAAGCTGAAACACACAACTTCCCTACTACTGTTGAACCATTTAATGGTGCAGCAACGGGTTCTGGTGGCGAAATCAGAGATAGGCTGGCTGGAGGTCAGGGTTCATTACCTCTTGCTGGTACTGCTGTATATATGACTGCCCTTTCTCGACTGGAAGAAAACCGTCCCTGGGAAAAAGGTGTAGAAGAAAGAGCTTGGTTGTATCAAACACCAATGGATATTCTGATCAAAGCTTCAAACGGAGCTACTGATTTTGGAAATAAATTCGGACAACCTTTAATCACTGGATCGGTTCTTACTTTTGAACATGAAGAAGATTCACGCAAATTAGGTTTTGATAAAGTTATCATGCTTGCCGGTGGTATCGGATACGGAAAAGCTACACAAGCTAAAAAGCATAAACCTGCTAAGGGAGACAAAATTGTTGTCCTGGGTGGAGAAAACTACAGAATTGGTATGGGGGGTGCAGCTGTTTCTTCAGCTGACACTGGTGCCTTGGGTTCTGGAATTGAGTTGAATGCTATTCAACGTTCTAACCCTGAAATGCAAAAAAGAGCTGCCAATGCAGTTCGTGGAATGGTAGAAAGTGACAACAACACCATTATATCTATCCATGATCATGGAGCTGGCGGTCACCTAAACTGTTTATCAGAACTAGTTGAAGAGACTGGGGGTAAAATTGATCTTGATAAATTACCAGTTGGTGATCCTACCTTATCAGCTAAAGAAATTATTGGCAATGAATCTCAGGAACGTCTGGGATTGGTGATTAGCCAGGAAAACATTGATACATTACAAAAGATTGCAGATCGTGAGCGCTCTCCAATGTATACTGTAGGTACTGTAACTGGTGATCACCGTTTCACTTTTGAATCGGCGACTACAGGCAAAAAACCTATGGATCTGGAATTGAGTGATATGTTCGGCAGCTCTCCAAAGGTTGTAATGGAAGATAAAACACTTGACAGAAAATACGAGCCTGTAACTTATAATACTGCTTTATTAAATGAATACCTGGAACAGGTATTACAGTTAGAAGCCGTTGCCTCGAAAGATTGGTTAACTAATAAAGTTGACCGTTGTGTAGGTGGTCGTGTTGCTAAACAACAATGTGCTGGCCCATTACAGTTGCCATTAAACAACTGTGGTGTTATGGCATTAGACTTTCAGGGTAAAGAGGGTATCGCAACTTCTATCGGCCACGCTCCTGTTTCTGCACTGATTGATGCTGCTGCAGGTAGTCGTATTGCAATTGGAGAATCACTTTCCAACTTAGTATGGGCTCCGCTTAAAGATGGATTGAAAAGCGTATCGCTTTCTGCAAACTGGATGTGGGCTTGTAAAAATGAAGGTGAAGATGCAAGGTTATATGAGGCTGTAAAAGCTTGTTCTGATTTTGCTATTGAATTAGGAATCAATATCCCTACTGGTAAAGATTCACTTTCAATGAAGCAGAAATATAAAGATGGTGATGTAATTGCACCTGGAACTGTAATCATTTCTGCAGGTGGTAACTGCGACAATGTTACTCAGGTTGTAGAACCTGTATTGCAAAAAAATGGTGGTTCTATCTATTATATTAACCTATCAAATGATTCTTATAAATTAGGGGGTTCATCATTTGCACAGATCTTAAACAAAGTTGGCAATGACACTCCTGATGTTAAGGATGCATCACAGTTTAAAAATGCATTCAACACTATTCAGCAATTAATTAAAGAAGATAAAATACAAGCAGGTCACGATATAGGTAGTGGTGGTTTAATCACTACATTGTTAGAACTTTGCTTTGCAGATCGTGATCTGGGTGCAAACCTTGACTTATCGGCACTTGCTGAACAAGACAACATCAAACTTCTTTTTGCAGAGAATATCGGTATTGTATTCCAGGCTGACGCATCAGTTGAAAATACACTTTCAGCAAATGACATTACTTTCCACAAAATTGGTGAAGTAAGCAATACTGCAACCTTAACCATAAAAAATGGTGACACTGCATTAAATTTTGATATCGATCATTTACGTGATGTTTGGTTTAAGACTTCTTATCTGCTTGATAAAAAGCAAAGTGGAGCTGTTAAAGCGAAAGAACGTTATGACAACTATAAAAATCAAGTACTAAAATATACATTCCCTACTCAGTTTGATGGCAAAAAACCTGTTATCGACGAAACTAAACCCCGTCCTAAAGCAGCCATCATCCGCGAAAAAGGAAGTAACTCTGAACGCGAACTAGCTAACGCGATGTACCTTGCAGGTTTTGATGTAAAAGATGTGCACATGACCGACTTGATTTCTGGAAGGGAAACCTTAGAAGATATTCAGTTTATTGGTGCCGTTGGTGGTTTCTCAAACTCAGATGTTTTAGGTTCAGCAAAAGGCTGGGCTGGTGCATTTATGTACAATGAAAAAGCCAGAATCGCGTTAGAGAATTTCTTTAGTCGCCCTGATACACTTTCTGTTGGTATATGTAATGGCTGCCAGCTTTTCGTTGAGCTTGGTCTGATCAATAAAGATCATACCGAAAAACCAAAAATGCTACACAATGAAAGTCATAAACACGAAAGCATATTTACTTCGTTAACACTTGCAGAGAACAACTCTGTAATGCTTTCTACTTTAGCTGGTAGCACATTAGGTGTTTGGGTTTCACACGGTGAAGGTCGTTTCCAATTGCCTTACTCAGAAGATAAATACCGTATTGTTGCAAAATATGCTTACGAAAGCTACCCTGCTAGTCCTAACGGATCTGATTACAACACTGCCATGATGTGTGATGAGTCTGGTCGTCACCTGGTAATGATGCCACATATTGAGCGTTCATTATTCCAATGGCATTGGGCAAATTATCCTCAGGGGCGTAAAGACGAAGTATCTCCGTGGATGGAAGCTTTTGTAAACGCCCGTGAATGGATTGAACAACAAGTAAAGTAAACTGAACATTTTTCAGCTATTGATAAAAATAATTGAATTACAGATGAACAATCTGTAATTCAATTTGTTAACTTCGAGCATTAATAGCTAAAACAATGAAAAAATTCAGTATTGAAGCGGCTGGAACTGATGGAATCGGTCACTCTTTTATCATTAACCCTCTTAGCAAATTACAGTACCAGATATTTAATGATCAAAAACAACGCCTGGCTACAATTGAATTAGATGACCAGGATCCGGAGCATTGCAGACAAAGTCTGGATTGCAGAATTGACCTCCCTTTACTCAATGCTATCAGAGAACGTATCCTTTACCGCATTCATAGTTTCGTAAAATAACCTGGCACAGTTTTTCTTCTTTCACATACAACAATCTGCTATTTGAAACGTCTTAATAATATCATCAGATAATTCAACTAGTTTAAACACATACATCAAAAAAATGAAATCATTATTCAGCTTATTATTAGTTGCCTCTACATTTACACAAATCAATAGCGCCAATGCTATTTCTCCGATAAGTATCAATGTCATTAAATCAAATTTCGATGAGCGTGAGGTAAAAGACTTTAATGGAATAATCGCCGGTGGCCCTATCCAGGTTATTGTTAAGTTCGGCACGAAAGAAAGTTTAAGGTTTGAGGGTGACAAAGAGGCCATCTCTACTCTTGTTACTGAAGTAAAAGGCGATAAGCTCGTTATCCGTCCGAAAACAAGTTGGGTTAGCTGGGCCAGAAAATATGAGAATAAAAAAATTGTAGCTTATGTTACAGCTAAGCAATTAAGTAGCTTAACCATGAGTGGTGATGGTAGCATTACTGTATCTGGCACAATTACCGCCGCAGAATTTGCCACTACCCTAAGTGGATCAGGAACGATTAAAGCTAATGTAGAAGCAGACAAAATTACGGCTGTAGTTAGTGGCTCAGGTACTGCAAACATTACTGGAAAAGCAGATGTCGCTAGTGTGACACTTAGTGGTCCTGGCAGCTTCGGCAGTAAAACTCTTACAGTTGATCAGCTATCTGCAAGAATAAGTGGAAAAGGAAGCATCAGTGTTAAAACTGATGGTAAAATAAAGGCAGTAATCAGTGGTTCAGGGCATGTATATTATACTGGCAATCCAGAAATAGAAAAAACCGTTATAGGCTCTGGTGGTGTAATTGAAAGGTAGTGTAAATGTTTAGGTTTTTATTAACTTTAAAGCCAAACCAAATCTACCTATATGTTTTTTGAATCGGTTATATTCATTCTCGTTGTTGTTGTTCTGATAGTTCTCATACAATTAAAAAAGAACCTCACTGAGAAACTCGATTTTTTATACCTGAGAATTGAACAGCTGTCTAATTTGTTGGCCAGCAAAGACAGCTCAACTATATCAAAAGTTGAAACTGAGCTACCTGCCGAACAAGTTATACAGAAAGAAAGCTTCAAACCTTATACACCATATCAATCGCAAAACCCAGTTATTCCGGAACCTGTAAGTGTACCGGAATCGACACCTATCCCTGAACCGATAGTTGTCCCGCAACCTATAATTACGCCCCAACCCGAGCCAGAAGTTTCAATTGAGCAAAAAGACACTCCTATTGAAGAACATGCAACAATCTCTCCAATTGAACCTCCTCGATCAAAACACGAGTTTCTTCCCCCTCCTGTTGTTAAAAAAGCTTCTTTTAGTGAACGAAATCCTGATCTTGAAAAATTCATTGGCGAAAACCTATTTAACAAAATAGGTATTGTTATCCTGGTATTAGGAATGGGCTTCTTCCTTAAATATGCGATTGATAAAGATTGGATTAATGAAATCGGACGTGTAAGTATAGGATTCCTGTGTGGTGGATTGTTAATTGGACTTGCCCACCGGCTTCGTAAATCATTTTCGACTTTTAGTTCTGTACTCGTAGGTGGTGGTGTAGCCATTCTCTATTTTACAGTCACCATTGGTTTCCACGAATACCAGTTGTTCAGTCAAACACTAGCCTTTATATTAACTATCCTCATTACAGGTTTTACTGTACTGCTATCTCTTAGCTATAATCGTATGGAACTGGCTATATTTGCTATACTCGGTGGTTTTGGCGCCCCTTTCATGGTGAGCACTGGCGAGGGTAACTACATAGTTCTCTTTACTTATATTCTCACCTTAAATATCGGTATGCTGATACTGGCTTATTACAAAAAATGGCCAATCATTAATATCATTTGCTATGTATTCACCATTATCTTATTTGGCGGATGGCTAACTACTAAAATACTGGATGATGATGGTAAACCAGTTCCTTATCTTGGTGCACTTGTATTCGCTTCATTGTTTTACCTTGTATTCCTGTTGATGAATATCATCAACAACATTAAAGAAAAAACTGATTTCAATGCGCTTGAAATTGGAATTTTGTTAAGCAATACATTCTTATTTTATGCTGCTGGAATGTTGATATTAAATCATCTAGGTGATGGAAATTACCAGGGTTTATTTACAGCATTGTTAGGTTTGGTAAATCTGGTTTTTGCTTATACACTTTATAAAAACGACAAAATAGACAGGAATCTTATTTACCTGCTGATCGGACTTGTACTGACCTTTATCAGTCTTGCGGCTCCAGTACAATTAAAAGGTAATCATATCACTTTATTCTGGGCGGCTGAATGCATATTATTACTCTGGTTATCACAAAAATCGGGCATCACTCTAATCAGACAATCTTCTATCGTCGTCCTGGTTCTGCTAGGTATTAGCCTCGCCATGGATTGGCAACAGGTTTATGCAAGTGGATTATATGACACTAAGAATCGCCTAACCCCTTTAGCAAACAAGGGATTTATTACAGGATTAGTGGTCGTAGTGGCATTGATCTTATATTCGAAACTGCTGAAATCTGAAATCAGATCGATTCTTTTTAGAGAAGTAAAAACTGCCAGGACTATTCTGGCTACAGCTGCTGTAATTATTGGTTATCTCGTAGTTGTTTTTGAACTAAATTACCAAGCCTGGCATTATTTCCCAATGTTAAGAATTCTTGCACTGGGCTGCTTTACATACCTGTATGTTACCATTTTGCTGATTGCTTTACAAAATGTGGAAATTGAAGAGTTTAAATATGTTGTTGGGAGTATCGCAGCTGTATGCCTGTTATGCTATCCGTTGATTTTTAATCAGGAAACTATTTTATTGAGGAATAATTATCTTGAATTACACAATAGCAGTTTCGGCAATTACCTCTTCCATTATATCTTGGTTGCATTGATAGCCACCATGCTTTACACTCTTTACAGAAACGAGAAAAGCATTAAATCTACTACTGGCTTAACTGCCTTACAATGGTTCATCGCTTTTATTGTTCTTTATGTAGCTAGTGCAGAGCTGGACCATTTAATGGTAATCTCACAATACTCAAAAGAAAAGAATATCATTGCAATTCTAAACAGCAACCACAAAACTGGCTTCGCGATTTTGTGGGGATGCTTTGCTTTTCTATGTATATATATAGGTATGCGATGGAAATCTAAAAACATCCGGATAATCTCAATAAGTATATTGGCTATTACCTTACTAAAATTATTCCTTTTCGATTTAAGGGGTTTATCCGAAGGTGGGAAAATAGCAGCTTTCATTTCTCTTGGTGTATTGTTATTGGTTATTTCATTCATGTATCAGCGTTTGAAAAATCTTTTGCTTACAAGCGACAAAAAAGAATCTTCTGAAAATGAAATTTAAGTTCTTCTCCTTTCTTTTATTCTTTATTAACTTTTTTAATGCTGGTGCACAAGATTTCAGATGGCAGGCAGATCTGGAGAAAGTTAAAACCAATGGCTTTTACAAAATAGTGGTAACACCGCAGATAACTTCTAAAACCGAAAACACTAACTTGTCGGACATTAGAATTTTTGAAAAAGATAAGGAGATTGCTTACCTAATCCGTAAAACACCGGACAGTATATATATAAAAGATTCGACTGCATTAAAACTACAAAATTACACATTAGTTCCAGCTCCTTATATTATAGTAAAAGAAGACAAAGCAAATAAAAGAACTATTATCCAAATCAATTTTAAAGAAAACTATCAGATAGATAAATTAGTTTTAACTCTCCATGGCTTTAAATATTATAGAAGAACAGCCTGGATAACCGGGATAAATCCACTTAAACGTGATAAAAAAAGCCGCTATTCCGAAAACAGATTAGAAAACTTCATTATTTCTTCAGAAAAACAACCAATTATCGAACTTTATGGAGAAAACAGATATAAGCAATTATTTATAATCATAGATAATGAAGATAGCCAACCTCTATCTGTAAAAAATATAAAAGCATACCAGAAAAGCATTGAACTGATTACTTATCTTGAGAATAATAAACATTATATCATTAAAACAGGACAAGTAAATATATCTTTCCCAAGGTACGACCTTAGTTACTTTAATGACAGCATTAGTAACTCTATACCTTTTATTAATGTTCTGAATTTCAAAAACAACATCGAAGAATCCCCGAAAAAGGGTTCTATCCTGATAACAAAAACCTGGATGTGGCTTACAATTGCTGTTTTGATCATTTTTTTAGGCTATTTATCTTATTATATGATTAAAGATATGCAGCGCAAAAAGCAGAACCATTAACAAAACCAACAAAACCAGCCTACTATTTTACCATTTTTGCAAAAAACACCCTCAACACAACTCAAAAACCCACAAAACACATAATTAATCATTTTTTTATTAAAATATTTGTCAACATTTGTATTTTTACAAACAATTTAATAAAAACAACCAACAAAAAACTTATTTTTGACCATACTTTAAACAAATAGATGAAAAGCTTAAGAACAATTGCATTAAAAGAGTCACAAACAAGAGTTTCTCCAGAAGTAAAGTCGCCATCAACTAAAATCTCTGATTTTTTCGGCGTAAATGTTTTTGATAAGAAAAAGATGAAAGACTACTTATCAAAAGAAGTGTTTCAAAAACTTATTTCTTCAATTGACCAGGGTGAATTAATTGATCATGAAGATGCCAATCACATTGCGACAGCTATGAAAAGCTGGGCAATGAGCAAAGGTGCTACTCACTATACGCACTGGTTCCAGCCATTAACTGGTACTACAGCAGAGAAACATGATTCATTCTTCGAACCTAGCAGCGAAGGTGCTATTGAGGTATTCGCAGGTAGTGCATTGGTTCAACAAGAGCCTGATGCTTCAAGCTTCCCTAATGGTGGTATCCGCAACACTTTCGAAGCTCGTGGTTATACTGCATGGGATCCTTCTTCTCCAGCTTTCATCATGGAAAGCAAAGCAGGTAAAACGCTTTGTATCCCTACTGTATTTGTTGCTTACACTGGTGAAGCTCTGGATTATAAAGCGCCTTTATTAAAAGCTCTTTCTGCAATTGATAAAGCTGCTGTTGATGTTTGTCAGTATTTTGATAAAAGCATCACTAAAGTATCGGTATCATTAGGTATCGAACAAGAATATTTCCTGGTAGACCGTGCATTATTTAATGCCCGTCCTGATTTAGCACTTACAGGTCGTGCTTTGTTTGGTCATATGTCTGCAAAAGGACAACAATTAGAAGATCATTATTTCGGTTCTATTCCAGAGCGTGTATTCACTTATATGGTAGATTTCGAGAATGAGGCTTTAAAATTGGGTATTCCTTTGAAAACCCGTCACAATGAAGTTGCACCTTCTCAGTTTGAGTGTGCTCCTCTTTACGAAGAAATCAACCTTGCTATTGACCACAACCAATTGTTAATGGATTTGATGGAAAAAGTTGCAATCAGACATGATTTCAAAGTGCTTTTACATGAAAAACCATATGCAGGTATCAATGGTTCTGGTAAACATAACAACTGGTCACTGATTACTGATACTGGTAAAAATTTATTATCACCAGGTAAAACACCTAAAAATAACCTGATGTTCTTAACCTTCTTTATCAACACGATTAAGGCGGTTCATGAGCATGCAGATTTATTAAGATCAAGTATTGCTTCAGTAAGTAATGATCACCGTTTAGGAGCTAACGAAGCGCCACCAGCGATCATCTCTATCTTCCTGGGTTCTCAGCTTTCTGATGTTCTAGATGAAATCGAAACTTCTAGAAGCATCATCAAGAAAGTGAAAAATGAAGATTCATTATGGTTAGGTATCCCTAAAATCCCACAGATTTCTTTTGATACGACCGACCGTAACCGTACTTCTCCATTTGCCTTCACTGGAAATAAATTTGAATTAAGAGCTGTAGGTTCTTCTGAAAACTCTTCAGCACCGATGACAGTTTTAAATGCTATCGTTGCAGATCAATTGAATAAATTCAAAGTTGAAGTTGACAAGCTGATTAAAAAAGGTGAGAAAAAGGATGTTGCCTTGTTAACTATCTTAAAGAAATACATCAAGGAATCTAAAGATATCCGTTTTGAAGGTAATGGCTATAGCGATGAGTGGGCTGCTGAAGCTGAAAAACGCGGCTTGTCTAACATCAAAACTACTCCTAAAGCTTTAGATGCATTAGTGAGTGAAAAATCGACAGAGTTGTTTGGCAAATTAAATATATTTAACCAACGTGAACTACATGCCCGTCATGAAATCTTATTAGAAAGCTATTTCAAAAAGCTCCAAATAGAAGCGCGTGTTTTTGGTGAGGTAGCAAACAGCATGATTATTCCTGCAGTTATTTCTTATCAAAATTCATTGATTGAAAACGCCAAAGGCTTGAAAGAACTAGGCTTATCAGCTGAAGCAATCGCTACTCCTTTAGCAATCATCAACAAGTTATCTGAACACTTAACTATTGTAAAAACTGCTATCGATGCAATGCTTGAGCAACGTAAAAAGGTAAACTCTATTGAGGATAGCCGTGAAAAAGCAATCGCTTATGATGAGAAGGTAAAATCATACTTTGATACTATCCGTTACCACTGCGATAAGTTAGAGCAGATTGTTGACGATAGTGTATGGCCATTGCCTAAATTCAGAGAGTTATTGTTTTTAAAATAATTTTTCAGCAAAAAACATCAAAGATCATAAATAGGCAAAACGGCTGTAAATAAATACTTTACAGCCGTTTTTTTTTTACTACCTCACCTTTATCCATAACAAGGTCTGTTTGCTAACTTTTAAATCTCCATTCATCTTCTAAGGAATAGGCAATAAGCCAACGGTAATCTTTTGGAAAAATAATGGTATCGCCATGCCAAGTATTGATGATACCAGTGTTTGTTTTTTGAGCTAAATCATTTATATTTATTTCCAGTAAAAACGCATATTTTAGCCAGCAGATAACAACTATCTCTTCCGAAATCCGGTGTGTTTTCATAATTTCCTGCAAGACTTCGCCTGGCTGACTGTTATAGCCAACAGGTGCATCCAAAACATAGCGAAATGGGTTGGCACTTGGATATTTTTCCAAAATAGCAGCAAATCGCAGGTCTTCGGCAGTTATCTCAACCTGTGCTAATTGATATTTTACCAAAGCTTTGATTTGTAGATTTTCTCGAAGTAAATCATGAAATTCTTCTGGAATACAACGAAACGAAAGTACTCGATATTCGATTTCTAAGTTTTGGAACTCGTCCAAAATTTCTAAAAAAGACGTAATATATTCTTTTAAGAACTCTTTAAACCGAATACGGATTTGCAATTGTACCCTTTTTTCTTGCAATTGGGTTTGTTGTTCAGCAGTCATAAACCTGGTTTTATGACATGATTGCATATTCCCCTTATAATTATATTCATCAGTTTCACTGAGCCTATATAATTAATCGAAATAAACGATTTTTCGTACGATGACTTCCTTTAGTTTATTATACTCATATTTTTCACGTTTTATCCAATTTTTGGATGTATCATATTCGTATTTATATGTTGTTGGAAAAGGTCTAGTAAGGATATGTGATTCATAAATGTACTCGATCAAATTATCCATCAAATCATATTTATAAGTTTGGTATTCTGTCTTTTTTGGGTTTTTACCATTTGTATAAGAAAAGGTTGTTTTTTCACTTATTTTTCCGTTGTCTGCGTATTTATTTTTGACTGTATTTACGATTACATCACTTCTGTATATACTTTCATTAATCACGTTGCCTTTAGTATCATATTCAAAAAAACTACGATAACGCCCTATCCATGAAGCTGTGTTTTCTTCTATTTTTTGATTTTTTGAATTATACTTATATTTTTCTTCAGAGGTTCCATAACCCGAAGTCTCTTTTTTTTCTAACAAATTATTATTTCGGTCATACGTATAAATTGTACCATAACGAGGCTCTCCAAATGAATAAATAGTTATTTCTGATGTCAAGTTATTTTTTTTGTCATAACTATATGCTATCCCTTTAATAAATCTATGCCCAACTGAACTAAAAGATCTTTCGGCTGTTAGCTTTCCTTTCGCATCATATTCATACTCTATATTGTCTTCGTCTCTTTTTTCATAATTTAAATTGTTCTGTTTTGTTTTATAGCCTTGCAGGTTAAAAACTAATGTTTTATCTTGTGTAATTTCCCAATCATTTGGCGGGATATCTTTCATGGATTTTCTACGTTTTTCAGAAAGTTCTTTCACCTTCCCTTTCAATTCTTCTTTCTGCCAATCGGTCTGTGCATTTGCCATTCCTAATCCAAGGAATAAGGCGAAAAGTGTAAATGATTTTTTCATTGTTATTTGGTTTTTAATATCATTTAGTAATATAATTTAATCTGAATCCAATTTCTTTTATCAAATTAGCTTTACCATTGTCAATTGATATAAGTTTATAGTTTTATCTACCCACTTTTCATGTAGTGAACTATCAAAGATAATTTGTCGGTTTTCCTAGCACAATACCTACATGTAGGTATTTTCTTTGCAAAAAAAGTACATTTTTAGCATAAAAAGGTGGTTTTTATTATTCTTTATTAACTAATTTCATTTCTCATTATAGAGTTGTTTTAACAGGCTTCATCCCGGGGTTTATTATTATTTTTAGAAAAACAGATTGTAAAACACTAGCAGAATTAGAGAAAACAATTATTAAAAAAGTATGGATGTGATTAATTTGTAATAAACAAAACCTAAATACTTAAAACTTTTTAGTTTTATAACCCCGGTCTTAATTGGCAGGGGGTATTTTTTTAATATCTTTGCAGCAACATGAGTGATAACAGGTACAACCAGCGTGGCGTTTCTGCCTCGAAAGAAGATGTGCACCAGGCCATCAAGAATATAGACAAAGGGATTTTCCCACAAGCTTTCTGCAAAATCATTCCTGATATTTTGGGTAATGATGAAGCTTTTTGTAATATAATGCATGCTGATGGTGCAGGTACAAAATCTTCTCTGGCTTATGTATACTGGAAAGAAACAGGAGATATTTCTGTATGGAAAGGTATTGCACAAGATGCAATCATTATGAATATTGATGACCTGATTTGTGTTGGTGCTACTGATAATATTTTGTTATCATCAACTATTGGTCGCAATAAGAACCTGATTCCAGGTGAAGTAATTGCAGCAATTATCAATGGTACAGAAGAGATCCTGGCAGAATTACGTGAACAAGGTATTTCAATCTATTCTACCGGTGGGGAAACTGCAGATGTGGGTGATCTGGTACGTACGATTATAGTTGACTCAACTGTAACTTGCCGTATTGAAAGAGATAAAATCATCAGCAATGACAATATCCAGGCTGGTGATGTAATTGTAGGTTTATCTTCTTCTGGACAAGCAAGCTATGAGACTGAATACAACGGAGGCATGGGTTCTAATGGATTAACTTCTGCCCGTCATGATGTATTCGATAAATCAGTTGCCAATGCTTACCCGGAAAGCTTTGACCCAGCTGTTCCATTCGATCTGGTATTTTCTGGAGGTAAAAAACTGACAGACCATGTTCAAATAGATGAGAACACTTCGGTTACTGCTGGTAAACTGGTACTCTCTCCAACGAGAACTTATGCACCTGTAATTAAAAAAGTTTTAGAAAGTCATAGAAATCAAATTCACGGTATTGTTCATTGCAGCGGTGGCGCACAAACTAAAGTACTTCATTTTGTTAACGATAATGTTCATATCATTAAGGATAACATGTTCCCTGTTCCTCCCCTGTTTCAATTGATTCAGGAGCAATCAGGTACCGACTGGAAAGAAATGTATAAGGTATTTAATATGGGCCATAGAATGGAGTTATATGTTCCTGCAGCAATAGCAGAAGATATCATAGCCATCTCTAAGAGTTTCAATATTGACGCACAGATTATTGGTCGTGTTGAAAGTGCTAATAAGAAACAAGTAACTATAAATAGCGATAAAGGAAATTACACTTATTTTTAATCATCTGCTAAGACATAAAAAAGGCGATCATTTATAAGATGATCGCCTTTTTTATGTCTTTCAATTTATTACTTATTATATGTTTCAAAAAATTCAGGGAATTTCTTTATCCCTTCAAAAAACCAAAAGCTTTCACCAGTTATACCTTGTCTTCTGTTTTCCTCAATCATTTGCTTCATAAACTCAAGACTTGGGTTGTAATCAGCATTCTGTATCAAAATACCAGGATAAAATTTATTGCGATGTTGTGGCTTTAAAAAACTAAGCTGCTGCTTAAGCGTAGCCTGATAAGCTTCAATATTATATCTGTAATGCTGAGGAATAACTAAATCTGTATATCCTTTATCAAGCCATGTTGGCCAATCCTGCAAATATTCATCTTTTGCGAAAGGATGAACACTAGGTGAAGTAGTTACCAGAACATCAGGTTTTTCAGCCTTTACCTTTTGATATAACTTACCTAAAAATGCAGTTAACAGATTTGTGCGCCAATTTAACCATTCTGCATTCTTATAATCTGCAGGTGGAGCACTCCCATTATGCTGTTCTTTATAAAGGTTAACCGTATAGGTATCATAGCCACCATGAGATGGTAAAGCTGGTAAACGATCATCACCTTGGACACCATCTACATCATAATTTTTCACCACTTCTAATACCAGTGAGATCATGAAATCCTGAACTTCCGGTAAAAATGCGTTCATCCATTCAAATCCATTTTTGCTAAGCAAATTTCCCTGAACATCTTTAGCTGCCCACTCAGGCTTGGTTTGCAAAATTAAACCTCCATTCTGCCCATAAGAAGTCGCAAACCCATATTCAAACCATGCGTGAACTTTGATATTTTCCTTATGAGCTTCCTCTATCATTTCCTGAAGCGGATCTCTGCCTTCAAACTTTGGTGCTATTTTAACACCAAATGTTTTCTCCATAATGGCACTTGGATACAAAGTCCGCCCCTGATTCCAAACTACGATAAAGATATTCTGGATACCACTCTTCTTACAGGTAGCTACAGTCTGCTTTATATTCTCTCTGGAGTTCATCGCATCACTGGCCACATTAGTTACCCAGGTAGCTGAAAAATGTGGACCAGGTTTGGGTTTAGTATCGGTTGAAGTAGCTACCCCCTTTTTACAGGCGCAGCTACTTAACAATGCTAAACATAACAATGCAGCATTAAAAAATTTATTTCTCATTAAAGCTATTCTTCTAATTTAAACAGTTGCATTCCAACGTTTGTACAAGCAAAAACAGCATGTAGCTTTCCATTAATCTTGGTGATATCTACATCCATAGTCAGGTTACCATTTGCAGCTGTAGATGGCATTAAAATATCCATAATTGGATTTTGGACAGATGCTGCCTGATTATCTGTAATATCAGCCAAACGGAAATAAGCACCTTTACCACTCACATACACTACAAAACCTAAGTACACTCTGCCATGATGTTTATAAATACGGCAATCCGATGAAGAAAGACCAGTTGTCTTGACTGTCTCTGTCATGGTACTATTTAAACCAATAATACCGCTGAAACTATTTCCAGTTGCGGCACCAACAAATCCTGATGTTCCAATTGGCATAGGTTCTATACCCCAATAAAAACCATTCCCAGCATATGGAAAGTCATATTTTACAGGAATTGGATTTAATACACCACCAGTTACTCTCCAAACAAACACTTCAGTTTTCTGAGCCATACCTACAGTAATGATCGCGTCCCCATCTAAACTTCCAGAAATATTTATTCCTGCACTACGAGGTGCATAATTTAAACCTAAGCTAGCTTGCGAATAAGTAATATATGGTGTTGGTGCAGCAGTCACATTATCCCATTTATAAATCGTCTGATCAGTTGAACTGAGACCTAATGGGACCACTAACATTGCTCCTTTTTCATCAGAAGCCAATTTACGTAAGCTATGCGCAATAACTACTCCGGTTTTATTTAAAACACCTACTTGGCTACCTGAAAGATCGTAATAATTTGGGCCAACAACAGTTGGTGCAGTTGCTGAATAATTAGAAACCACGATATAATTCTGGCTAAATGCAACTCCTGTCAAATCATTTGCCGGAAAACCGAAGTCTTCATATTTTTTACTGAACACAGGAGTCAAAGCTAATTTCGGTACACCGATAGTAAATTCTCTTTGAATACCATCTGATCCTGTAATTTTAACCTTAGTTGTTCCTGTTAACAAATTCAAATTAGTTCCAGTAAAAGCCGGATCAATCACATTACCAAAACCTGCCTCTATTGTTACTGTAGCTGAAGTGAAATTAGTTAATCCCTTAATAAAAGGTACAACAGTAGCCGGTGCAATAGTCTCCACTGACACTGTCTCCTTGCCATTTATGGTCATCGACTTTATAGAAGCCGGCCCCACTTGCTCTGTGGTAATGATAAAATTATAGGTATAAATAGTCTCTCCATCAACACCTTTTATTGAGAAAGTCTTTTGACTACTATAATCGCCTGCTACTCCGTTTGTAAAGTCTACCAATGTACCGTTTACAAACCCCATAGTTACCTTTAAGCTAGTCAGATCTGTACTTGGTGGCACCTGCACAATCAGTGTATTACTACCAAAATGAACATCAGAAGCTGGCACATTTAAGCCTTCAATGATAAAGGTTGATAAAGTCGGTGGAGATTGAATTTTTAGAATCACCTCTGCATTCTGACCATCACTGCCTTTAAGAGAAAGTGAAAGTGCTTTACGCACATCCATAACCTGATTGTTGTCAAAATTTAGCACTTCACCATTTGCAACCAAGATCTGTACTTTAACTTTTGAAAGATCTCTTCCAGCAGGAACAACAATTTTAGCTTCATTGCCTGTATAAACCGGTGTAAAAAGTTCACTATTTAGCTTTACACCAACAATTTTAACACCTTCATACATTCTATCCAGTTCATCTTTTTTATCACAACCTGTAAATAGAACAACCATAAACAGCATGAGAGCACTGATTCTGGATGTATAAGAATTTATAAATTTCATTTCTTTAATTTTAATTTTTAAATAATATTCTTATTGACCATAACCGTCATTCTGACCTAACCATGGTGCCTTATTAAGTTCTGTTTGTGGAACTGGCCACACATAAAACTTATCTTCCCATCTACGGTCTTTATCTCTCATTCTAAGCTTGCTTGCATAAGCCTTATAACTTGCAATATCATTTAAATCACGTTCAGTTCCAGCTCCCCCAAATGACGGAACCATATCTGGTGTAACCTGATCATAGCCATTCGGATAGATATTAGAACCTGCAACAACACCTGTTGCCAATGGATAACCATAAGTTGGCTCAGCATTTTGAAGGGCTCCGATTCTCCAGCGTCTCATATCAAAGAAATGCAATGATTCTTTAGCTAATTCTACTTTACGCTCGCGACGAACAATTTGTCTCATTTTATCCTGATTTCCTGATCTTGAAGGATCTGAAACAAGTATACCTGGCATTCCTACCCTGGCACGAACTTTATCAATCGCATCGGCTACTGTAGGATCTAACTCAGCCAATTCAATTTTTGCTTCAGCATAAGTCAACAAAATCTCTGCATAACGCATAATGCCGATATTATAAGTCGGTACTGCCGAACTTTCATCATCATAATGATTGTACTTTTTCCAGGCAAAACCAACACCACTTTGTACATAACCAAAAGCAGCCACAGAACCTGTGTAATCTTTATTATCAATCAGCTTCACATTACCACTTGCATCAAATGATTTTGTTAGTGGATTGTATACCTCCATTAAAAATTTCAGTTTGCTACTACCAGTATTTCCAATAATAGTATCACCCTGTGTATAAATAGTAGCTTTTAAACGTGGATCTCTGTTTACGAAAGGTGTTTTCGGGTTATAACCAGAACCAGTTTCATCGATACGTTTTCCATTTGATGTTTCATAAGTATCAACCAGCTGTTGTGTAGGGAACCTTCCACTCTGGCCAATCATACGAACTTGCTCACCCAGCGACATATAATGAGAATTGATATCACCAAAATCTGAGAACATCATAAACATCATAGTTTCTCTTTTGGTGTCCCCTTTCATTTGTCCGACCCTGGTAAACAAATCACCGTAATTAGTAGCTAATCCTCTACCCGATTCGTCTATAACTTTCTTCGAAGCATCCGCAGCAATTCTAAAATACTGATCTGCTTTTGCAGGGTTTTTAATTGCCTTTACGCCGAAACCAAATTTATTCCATGATCCTGCATACAAAGCAATTCTTGCCTTTAAACCAAAGGCTACTGACTTATCTACTCTACCCCATTCTGTTGCAACCCATGGTAAGTTTGCAGTTGCCTTGTCTAAATCTACTAAAATAGCATCTACAGCAGTTTCCCATGGTGTACGCTTAACCTGTTTCAGCTCAGCTTCAGTAACTGGTGCTTCAAAATAAGGGATATCACCAAACAAAGTCACCAGGTGAATATTATAATATGCTCTAAGCACACGGATTTCGGCAAGGTATTGTTTTGCTTTGTCGTTTAACTCTCCATAAAATGGCTCAGCTCCCGCAAGTACAGAATTACAACGTGCCACAGAAGTACTTAAAGTTGCCCAGATTGTTTCCTGTGCAAAATTTGTTCTCAAATCAATACTACCCACACCAATACTGGCATTATCTGCACGTTCTATACCAAAGGGGGTATACATATCGTACAGTATGGATAATGGAATATTGCTACTGCTACCATGGTTCATTTTTAACATTTGGTAGCAGCCATTCGCTCCTTGCTTAATAGCGCCTTCGTTATTATAAAAATTGGATGATAAATAATCACTAAGTGGTTCTCTATCTAAATAGTCTTTACAACCAGACATTGAAGTCATTACTGCTAAAGCTAAAGCAGCAAAACTGGTTTTTAATATCGTTTTATTCATTGGAATATAATTTATCATTATCGGTTTATTTCTTTTTATAAAGCCCAGGGCTATTAAAAACTAAGATTTAATCCGAATGTATAAGTTTGCATAATTGGATAAAATTCTCCTCCCACTGTACCAGTTCCAGGAGTACCGTAATCTACCTCAGGATCATAACCATCATAGAAATTACTTACAGTAAATAAGTTTTGTCCGCTTAAGTAAACTCTTAAACTTGCTATTTTAAGCTTTTGAGTAAATTCTTTTGGAAGTGTATAACCAACAACCACATTCTTTAACCTTGCGTAAGCTGCATTTCTAACCCATTTATCAGACTTCACAAAGTTATCTGCAGAGTTAGCCTCTGGCACTAAAATCGGATATTGAGCATTTGGATTACTTTCTGTCCAGGAATCCAATTGGTGAGTAAATAAGTTCGAACCATTAGCAAATGGCTTTAAGCCTACTCCACTTAAAAATGCAGAACGTTGTCCCACACCTTGAATGAATGCCGTGAAATCAAAATTTTTCCAACCAGCATTTAAGTTTACACCATACTCATAGTGTGGAAACGGATCACCAATGTAAACGATATCTCTTGAATCTAATAAAAGAGGATCCACACCAGCACCTTGATATATTTTTTTGTATTTCACATAACCCGGACGAGCTGAACCACTCAGTTTAGGTGAATTGGCTACATCTGCCCAATCCTGGTAATAACCATCTGATAAATAACCCCAGACACCTCCGCTTGGATAGCCCTCAACCATCGTACGATCCTGAGAATTTAATCCATTTAGATTGGTAATTTTATTACGATTGTCATTTAAGGATACAGTTACACCATAGGTAAAATCATTGATTTTATTTTTATATCCTAAAGCAATTTCCCAACCTCTGTTCTCCATATCACCTGCATTACTGAAGGCCGGTTGCATACCTGCATAATAAGGTAAAGGGAATTGCAACAACATATCGTCAATTCTCTTGATATAATAATCTGCTGTAAAGGTTATCTTATCTCTGAACATAGTTAAATCAACCCCAACATTGAATTGCTTCGATTTTTCCCAGGTGATATTTGAATTTGCTAGTGCAACTTGCGCTACACCTGAAGCAAGTTCTTTACCATCACCTAAGTAATAACCATAACCTGTGTTAATGGTTGCAGCATAAGGATAATTACCAATATCCTGATTACCCAAAAGACCGTAGGACAATCTCATCTTTAAGATGTCTATAAAATCCTTTGTTTTAGCCATGAAGTTTTCCTGAGAAAGCACCCATCCAGCAGAAACTGAAGGGAAGAATCCCCAGCGATTGCTAGCAGTAAAACGTGAAGATCCATCGTATCTTCCATTCACTTCTAATAAATATTTTGAATCGAAGTTATAATTCAAACGAGCATAACCAGACATCATTGCCCAACTGTTAGCCCCGCCACCAGAAGTTGCCGTTGCCCCATCTCCATTACTCAAATAATACCTGTCTAATTCGAAGTTTTTGCTGGTACCAAAGAATGAACTATAGTTATGATCTTCTGCCTGATAACCTACTAATACTTTAGCTGAATGCTTACCTATATTTTTTTCATATGAAGACTGGAAACGATAAAAATTACGTATCGCCTGATCCCAACCTTCTCTTAATCCATCTTCAGATGGATAAATTCCCATCACAGTTCCTTTTAATGAAGTAGTGTATGGAGTAACTAAATTTCTGTCTCTTACTGTTAATGTTCTTAAAGAGTATTGACCCAACAATTCCAATCCTGCTAAAGGATTTAAAGTCAAGGTACCATTCACAATAGCTTCTGAAGATTTTCTCCTCTGTTCACCACTGTCATTAGCTATTGCAGCTGGATTATCACCATTTTTACCATAACCCCAATTACCATCCAGTTCTCTCGCTGCAGATAAAGTCGGCAACATATATAATGATTTATTGATGATACTTTTTGGTGTACTTACACCAGGCGCTAATGTATTAGACTGACGTAAAGTAGTGTTTAATGAGAATTTAGCCCATGATAAAAGCTGAGCATCTGCATTTAACAACAAATTGGTACGGTTATAATTATTGTTCGGAATCAGACCATTCTGTCCCAGATAAGAACCAGAGCCATAATAGGTAAGTTTTTCACTTCCTCCACTCATCGTTACGTTATGACTATGCATTAATGAATTAGCTTTCATAGTAGCCGATCTCCAATCTGTATCGTAACGGTTCCAGTTATCTGGCTGCAGATTCTTTTGATCTGCAATCATTTTTAACTGCTGTTCCCTTTGTGATGGTGACACAGAGATACCTGCATTATCAAAAGCATCAAGTTCTGCCTGCAGATACTCATATGCATGAACAGCAACCGGCATATTTGTAGGCCTTTGCAATGTGGTATAAGCATTATAGCTGGTTTTCACATCGCCTGCTTTACCTCTCTTTGTGGTAATTAACACCACACCATTTGATGCTCTTGAACCGTAAATAGATGCTGATGCAGCATCCTTTAACACGGAAACAGATTCCACAGTATTCATATCTACCTGGTTCATATCTGTTTCGATACCATCAACAAGAACCAATGGGTCAGTTGTAGACTTGATTGAACCAATACCGCGAATACGGATTTTTGCACCATCACTACCCGGCTGACCAGAGGACTGCTGCACAGTAACACCCGGCATTTTTCCCTGTAATGCAGTAGATAAAGAGGCTACACTGCGCTGATTAAGATTATCTCCAGTAATTGAAGAAACGGAACCTGTTAATGTCGCTTTCTTTTGTTTGGCATATCCTACAACTACGGTTTCTTCAAGAGAAAGCGCTACGCCCTTTAATACGATTTTCAGGTTTTGCTGACCTGAATAAATGATAGATTTTGTTTCATAACCAATGGCTGAAAAAGTAACTTCTTCGCCATTTTTTACCTGTAATTGAAACTGACCACTCCCATCCGTAGTGGTCCCTACTTTTGTATTTTTGATAAATACACTTACACCAGGTAATGTACCCTGATCATCGGACACTGTCCCTTTAAATGTTGCATTCTGCGCATAAATTTTAGCAGAACCCACAAGAAAAAGGAATAAAATTAAAGTTAGAGTTTTATTCATGTGGACTATAATTGGTTTTTGTAGAAGTTTTGTTTTTGTAAATTCTTCATATAATTGTTTATTCGAACGCTCTAAAGATCTGAGACAGGCCGGTCGGCCTTATTTTTACCAAACTCGTAATTAGGTGTTTTTCCCATACTATAAATCAACTCCCCCCCTTGCATAATCTGCTGATAGGTGATGTAGGATTTCGTATAAGGTTTTCCGTTTAACTTGATGGATTGTATATATTTATTCTGAGCGCTATTGTTATTTGATTTTATGCTGAAAGCTTTGCCATTATTTAATTTAATATTTACCTCATCAGCAAGTGGTGAGCCGAAGACAAATACTCCATTTACAGGGTTAACAGGATAGAAACCTAATGAAGAGAAAATATACCACGCCGACATCTGTCCGCAATCTTCATTTCCAATCAAGCCATTGGGAGTAGCTTTATAAAATTTATCAAAAACAGTTCTGACCTTTTCCGCTGTTTTCCATTGTTCACCTACAAATGGATATAGATATAGAATATGGTGACTTGGTTCGTTACCATGTGCATACTGACCAATCATGCCTGTAATGTCTATAGAAGCCCCTTCATTTAATTCAGATTTAACCAGGAATAGGCTATCTAGTTTCTGCTTAAACTTCTGCTCTCCACCAAACAAAGCAATCAAACCTTCTACATCATGAGGTACCAGCCATGTATATTGCCATGCATTTCCTTCCACATAATCATCTTCTAAATGCTTACTAAAAAAGGGGTTAAAATTTGAGTTCCAGCTACCATTTGAGAGCTTACCACGCATAAACCCGCTTTCCTTATCGAAATAGTGATGGTAGTTTTTTGCGTATTTCTGATATTTATCATAAGCAGCCTGATTGCCCGATTTTTTAGCAAGTTGAGCTATAGCATAACTGTCAATAGCAGATTCTAATCCTTTAGCCACCGACCAAGGCTCTTTTTCAGCCGCGATATATCCTGTCTCACGAATCTGGTTCAATCCGTTCTGGTTATATTGATCAAAATCTTTTACAGCATCCCATACTTGTTTCTGATCTAACTTAAACCCTTTCAGATAAGCATCAATAACGACTGGAATACTATGTGTCCCAACCATACAATCTGTCTCATTACCCACCAAATGCCAAACAGGCATACGCTTCTGTTGTGTATTTATAGCCAATAAAGATTTGGCATAATCAGCTACAGTAGTATCTGTTAAAGTGTAAAGCGGATGAACTGCTCTATACGTATCCCAAAGTGAGAATACAGTATAAGGAGTAAAGTTTTTCTCCATATAAATCTCGCCATCAGCCCCACGGTATTTTCCATCAACATCATTAAAGACTGATGGGGAAATTTGTGTGTGATAAAGTGCGGTATAAAATTTTGTGACAGCTAAAGAATCCTTGGCCTTAAAATCATATTTAGATAAACTTTGATTCCACTTTTCTACAGCTTTTTCTTTCGTATCCTCAAAATTCCAGCCCGGTAATTCATTTTGTAAATTTGCTAATGCACCCTTTTCAGATACATAAGATATACCGGTCTTAACAAGAAGCGGTTCTTCAGAGTTATTAAAGCTAAAAACCCCATTAAGCTTCAAACCTTCAATAGCTACCCCCTTACTTACTTTAGTCCCGCTTACAAAATAGGAACTTAAAACTGGCTTTGAAAATATAGTTGTGAAATAAACCTTATGATCTTTCGCCCATTCATCAGAAACCCTATAGCCAGTCACAGTACTATCGTTAACAATTGTTAAACCAGACATTAAAGTTCCTTTGCGTGCTTCTAACGACTGTACACTTTCTTCTAAATTAATGATCACCTGGGCATTACTATCTTTAGGAAAAGTATATTTCTGAATACTTGTCCTTGTCGTGGCAGTTAATTCAGCTTTCACTGCATAGCGATCTAAATAAACAGAGTAATAACCAGGATAAACGACCTGATTACTTTTTTTAAATGTTGACACGTAAGAATTTGCAAAACTAGTTGTATCGTTAAGTCCATTAACAGAAACATTAGTTGCAGGCATAAAAATAATATCGCCCAGGTCGGCAATACCCGTTCCACTCAAATGCGTTTGTGCAAATCCTATAATTGTTGAATCTGAATCATGATAACCGGAACACCAATCCCAACCTTTAGTTAAATTATTTGGTCCCACCTGCACCATACCATGCGGTACAGAGGCACCAACAAACACATGACCATGTCCACCTGAACCAATTAACGGATCAACAAACTTAACATAGTTTTGCGTTACTGAATTCTGCTTCTGACCAGAACAAGCCCCCAAGATTGCTACGATTACAAAAACCGAAAAAATAATACAACCTCTATTTAAGAATACTGGAAGCGCCCCCCTCCACCTGTCGATAAACATATATGATTTTAATTTAGTTCGTTGCAGTTGGACCAACTACTACACACTACTTTTAATAGCACCAACGAATATATTAGTTTTTTAACTATCTACAAATACTTTTGTATATTTTTTAATAATTAAAAGACACGTAGTTAACATATAAAGATTAGGCAAATGAACTAAAATCAACGATTAAATAAAAAAAATGAAAAATAACGATTCGATAAATTACCTATAAGTGTAAACACAATCAAAACAACTATTTAATATTAAAACACTATAAATACGATCTTTTATATTTTTCTTATTATATAACAAGCATTTTACATAAAATAGTCGTTATTCACTTCCAGCCAATGACCGTCAGGATCTTTAAAGAAAATTTGGTTTATACCATCAACCCTTATTTGTATCGTATTCTGATCACCTTCCCAGTTTTCATAAATGACTTTCATAGCATCCAGTTTTTGGATAAACGCCTCTATTGAAGGTACACTAAAACAAATATGATCATGTTTATCATGCTGCATACTACTTTTCTCATTCTGAATCAAATGCAACTGACCCGCAGCACCTAATGAGAACCAGGCATGTCTTCCCAGCTTAAATGGCTCTGGAATACTCTCCAAATCAAATACCGCACTATAAAAATCAGCAGCTCTTTGTAAATCTGACACATGTACTGCAATGTGATTTAAAAATATTGGTTTCTTTTCTATCTGTGTCATAACGCTCAATAATGCTACTAAAATATAAAAAACAAAATGGCCAAACAATCATCTTGCCTGGCCACCCTGCTTGAAGAAAAAATCACCTTCTCTGAGGAGACCAAAGGCGCTTTGCTTCTTCAGCAAAAATGCCAGACTCTAAAGAGAACGGTTATTTTTTACTTTTTAATCTGTAGCTCATTAATGATATTCTTTGCACCACCCAGCACATCAATGCACCAAAGCACATAGCGGATATCAACATTAATACTACGTTTAAACTTTTTATCAAAAGCGATATCACCACTCATTGCTTCCCAGTTGCCATCAAAAGCAAGACCGATCAATTCACCATTACCATTGATAACAGGCGAACCGGAGTTACCACCAGTAATGTCATTATTGGTCACAAAGCCAACAGTCAAAGTACCATCATTACCATACTGACCGAAATTTCTTTTGTTATAATTCTCGATCAGGTTAGCCGGCAAATCAAACTCAGTATCACCTGGAATATACTTTTGCATTACCCCATCAATGGTAGTCGTAGTTTTATAAACGATACCATCCTTTGGAGAATAATCCTGCACATTTCCATAAGAAAGTCTCATAGTGGAGTTTGCATCAGGATACATCATTTTACCAGCATTCTTTTCAAGAATTGCCTTTAAATACAAATGATCAAGTTCTGCTTTTTTCTTTTCGAAATCAGCCACCGTTGAACCAAAGTTTGTTTTAATATAATCAGCAGGAATGATATTCAAAGCATACTGATAACCAGGATCATCAGTCACTGCATCTGCAGAAGGATTGCTGGCAACAAATGCTTTCAGCTTCTCTGGATTAATAAAGTTACTACGTTCCCAAAGATAATTCGCGAATTTCTCGAATGTTGACTCCGGATTACCTGTCCAATATTTCTCAGCAATTTCAGCAAAGAATTTAGGTTGTGATTTTACAGGAACATCTGCATAAAACGAACTCAATATTCTTGCAAAAATCTTTTTATCAGCTGTCTCATTATAAGTTTCCTGATAAGCAGTTATTGCTTTAGTCAGGTTTTCCTGAATCTGCTTAGTTGCTGCAGCATCATATTTACCTTTAGAGAAGTTAATTAATGCTCTACCTATTCCTGACGCATTAACAGCCCATTGTGAAGCATTAAAACCCTCATTAATATAGGTACGTTGTACAGAAATTGGATCTATATCAGCATAAATCTGCTCATACTGATCCATCAAACCTGCAAACTCAGTTTTCTGAGATGCCCATTGCGTGAAAGCTTTTTCTTCTGTACGCTTGTTATCAGCAACTTTCAAACCTTTTAACTGTTCAGTTTGTCCGATGAAGTATTTCCAGTAATTGGCAATCTGCGCATACTTAGAAGACATTTTTAAACGGAAGCTTACATCTTTGTCCATCTCTGATCTCCATGCTTTTAAACGGATATCACGAAGTTTAACAATTGTAGGACTAACCTTTTCAGTAGCAAGATCAACACCATAAGAAGTCAGGTATCTATCTGTACGTCCAGGGAAACCATAAACCATAGCAAAATCACCATTCTGTACTCCTTTTAGGGAGATAGGAAGAAATTTCTTTGGCTTGTATGGTACATTCTGCACATTGTATGCTGCAGGCTGATTACCTGTTGATGAATAAACACGGAATACAGAAAAGTCACCAGTCTGACGTGGCCATTGCCAGTTGTCTGTATCACCCCCAAATTTACCGATATTTTGAGGTGGGGTTCCTACCAAGCGAATATCATCGAAACGTTCATATACAAAAAGAATAAACTGGTTCGATTTATAGAAATCTTTAACATTAGCCTCAATCATAGGCCCTGTAATTGCAGCCTTAGAAATAGCATTAAACACTTCAGTCATTTTGGCTTCTTTTTCAGCACCAGTTAAGCCCTTAGTCGCTTCATTAACCTTAGTGGTTACATCTTCCATTCTTTGCAAGAAACGAACAAACAGACCAGCAATAGGTTTTTCTTCACCATAATTCTTTGCATAAAATCCATTGTCTAAAATATTATCCTGAGCAGTAGAATTGGAAGCGATTGCATCATAGCCACAGTGGTGGTTGGTAAAAATCAATCCTTTATCAGAAACAATTTCTCCGGTACAAAAGCCACCAAAGTGAACAATAGCATCCTTTAAACTAGATCCATTCGCATTATAAAGGTCTTTAGCAGTAAGCTTAAACCCTTGTTTCTTCATTTGCTCCTGGTTTTTACCGATCAGCATCGGGATCCACATCCCTTCGTCTGCTCTTACTGTAGTTGCAAAAGATAATAACATTGCGCACAACAGCAAGTAAACTATTTTTTTCATATAAATATATTAGTTAGTGTTGGCGCAAAGTTAATAATGATATATCAAATGTGCTCATATTCGATGTATCAATTATATGATAAGCTTATTGTACGTTTCCGTTGATGCTAATGGTCTCAGCACCTATCTTTTGTTGCTTTTTATTCGCTGTGATTTTAATGAATTTTGGATCCGGACAACGCATATCTGTAAACCTGTCTTTATGCAATGGAACCTGTATTACCTTTCCATTTTGCATTCTGAATAAATTCGTTTCTTTCCAAACCGCATTTTCTACACGTGTTTTGGTAGGCTGAGCAGCTTTCCCTTCGTTCCTTACCTGGTCAATGGCATTCACACGTTTAAACTCTCCGATACCATTCATTTTATAACCATCACTTTCAAAATCAGCTTCAAAATGCTTTCCAGCACCTTCAACAGTAAACCTCAGTTTACCATCACTAACCACACGAACAGACATTTTAATTTCTTCACCCGGATACCAGTAATACTCTTTACTTGCCGGAGCATCCTGCCATCTGTCTTTTTGCCCGGTTTGTGGATAAGATGCTCTCCTAAAGAATGGTCTGAAGGCTTTTCTTTCGGCACTAATGTTACCTTTTTCATCCTTGACTACCGCCCATGTCATACCAACATCCGTCTCCTGTCCGTTCATACTTCCCCCCATATAAACAGAAGGGTTATCTAAAAACTGACCCGGATTCTGATCATTCTTTCTGGATGGATCAAATGTTATTTTCGGAAGCAAAACGGTTCCCGAGATACCTACCCAGACATCCTTACTAGACACAGCTTTCCTGTAGTAGGCCCCATTAAAGCAAGGCATGTTCTTTTCTGGTCTAACTTCATTTTTAAAAAATGTTATCCCATCTTTCGGGATAACATTTTCAATTTCTATTAACTTTGGTTGCTGACTTACAACATACACCGCTAAAACTGAGGGAAGCATCATCCCCAGTAACAAATTCTTCATATTAAAAAGGGTTATTGCCCTCAGGGCACATCATTATCAAATTGAACAGCATATACACTCCCGTTTGTTCCTAGTCCATATAAAACCATGGTATTTAAGTCGTCAGATACCTTTAAATGCACATCCGCTGTAAAATTTCCATTATTTAAAGTCGTCATTGAAGGCGATCTGTAAGCTATTAATTTCTGGCTATTTGGGTCCAATTTTAAATTACTTGTTTTAGTGACATCGAAAAGCACTGCTAACATCTCTGTATTCGTTTTCTGTGCTGCAACAGCCAAATAACTGGCACCATTAAATGTAGCGTAAGACAAAGATTGAGATCTGAAACTGGCCGGATCCAGACCTCCCCCCAACAAATCATATTCAGCATTGCTATCTCCGTTCTTGCTAAAGAAGCCTAAATTCGACCTGGTACCATTACCAACAATGAACATACCTTTTTCAAGATCTGTTCCTAAAGCTACTGCATCAGCAAAAGTAGCCCATGTTATTCTTGTTGCATCAGCTGTATAAACTTGTGGAGTCTGAGATACTAAAACACCATTCTTAACCAACCAATATATAACCCTTGAGGAGTTTTCTACAGTGGCGGTTATAATGGCATCCTGATCCAGATCACCGGTAACAGACAGCTTCCTACCATTTGGATAAGCATGACTTAAATCAATATACTTAACTGGTGCACTTGTTCCTTTTATTCGATAAATAGTCTGCAAAGCATTACCAGTAGCCGAATTTCTTAGATTTGTAATCAACAAATTATCTTTACTATCTGCTGTTATAGTAAAATTGGTTAGGTTCCCTTTAAAAGGTAACACAACACTACCAACATATGCACCAGTAAACCTATCAAAATATTTCAAATCCGCACTCCTTCCATTAACAAATACATATTGGCTTGTTACAGCAAAACTTCCTGCGTTATTATCATTGGGAATCCCCATATCAAGGAAGGTTTTATTCCAAAGTACCTTAGCACTATTCGGACGAATACCACCGGTAATTTCAGGAATTAATATCATGGTTGACTTGCTGCTATTTAACGCAATATCTCCGTTTACAGCTAATTTCAAGGCAACCACATATTTCTGATTCATTACCCCTTGCAATGCCTGCAGTTTCTTTACATCGATCTTAATTTTAACTACACCATTTTTATTATCCTTATTTAAAACAAAATCACTATTTGTAATGGTATAACAATCAGCAGGCATCATCTCATAATCTGTTTCTTTTGCAAGATTATACTCATCCAGAGTTGCTTCATCCAGACTCGCTACTACATTGGCTTGTCCTGTACCTATTCCACTTTTATAAACAGGAGATTCAAACTCAATTTCAGTATTAGCTATGTAGGCACCAATCAGCTGTTCGCCACTATTTAAAAAGCCTATTTTGTCTTCATACATTCCATCCGTTGTGTTTTCCTTACAAGCAATAAAGCAAACAGATAAAAAAGAGAGCAAAATAATAAAAGATCGTTTCATACAATTTAGTTTGGTTTTAATTTGGTTAGACCAATATAATTAAAATCTAACAAGAACCTATCGATTAAATAATTTAAAATAAGAACACATATCTAAAAAAATAGATAACTAACGCTAAATAAATTATAAAAATTAAAAATGATTCATAAAAAATGGCTAACCAATTCAGCTAGCCATCATGCTTGAAGAAAAGATCACCTTCTCCGAAGAGGCCTGAGGCGCTTTTGCTTTTTCAGCAAAAGATGCTAGACTCAGAGGAGAATGGTTATTTTTTACTTTTAATCTTCTCAAACGCCTTATAAACCTGAAACAATGCTCTTGGCACATGGAAACAACATTTCCATTTGCCACCTTTTAAAGGCAATAGTACCTCACCTCTCCTGTTCAGATAAGCAAACCATTCGCCATGTTCCGGATCTCTGAATCTATTCCAAGTATAATCATGTAACTTCTCAAACCATTCCATACATTTATCATTGCCTGTCAACTCATAACCTTTAGCCATGCAAACCAGTGCTTCCAGGTGTACCCACCATAACTTCTGATCCCATTCCAGCTGTTGTTGCGGCTGACCTTTAATATCCATAAAGTAAAGTATACCTCCGAACTCCTTATCCCATCCATAATCCAATGTACGCAAAGCAATCTCAGTACACTTTTCGATTAATTTCTGATCATTTAAACGAACACCAAGATCCATCATAAACCACATAGCTTCGATCGTATGACCTGGATTGATCAATCTACCATCAAAAGAATCAGAGAAAGAACCATCAACATTTACATTCTCCAGTATTAAACCACTATCCTTCTGATAAAACACCTCCATTACCTCGTGGATTACAGCCTTTAAAAGATCATCAACTGTATTTTTATCTAGCAAGTGCTCCATTTCCAGCGACAAATTACTCAGAATCATTGGTAAAGCGAAGTTCTTAAGGCTACGTGTACCAGGATAAGCTTTATTGTATTTACCTTTTGGATTATCCTGACGTTTTAAAATATTGTTAAAAGTATCTTTAGCAATTTTCGCATAACGCTCTTGCGGATCAGCTTTGTACAATGCTGCAAATGCCATACTAGCAAAACAATCAGAAAAAATATTATAAGGCTGAACCAAAGGATTACCTTCCTTATCTAAAGAAAAATACCAGTTACCCTCTGCATCACGGCCATGCTTTTCTATAAAATCAGCTCCATGCTTAGCCATCTCCAACCATTCCGGTCTGGCTTCCTGCTCATTATATAAAGTAGCAAAAGTCCATACTTCACGGGCCTGCAGCCACATGAATTTATCTGTATCATACACATCACCCGTACGGTCCAGACAGTTAAAATACCCACCATTCACTTCATCTTTTGAATGCTTCATCCAAAATGGAATCACATTATTTACTAATTCCTGCTCGTAAATCTCTCTATAGTTATTCATCAAAATGTATTGTATTTTTCAAGTTATACTTATGATCATCTGATCAGTAAACTCAAAGTTTTAATCCTTCAACGTATTCTTTATATCTGTTAAACAAATGGCCTGCCTGCGGATATGCAGATTGTGGGCTCATAAAATGTGAAAATTCAAAAGTTATAGCTTTATCATAGCCAGCTTTTCTGGCTGCTTCCAGTTTCAAACGTAATTTCTCGAACTTTATCGGCAAGAACTTTATCGGCATATCCCTGTCAAAACTCTCTGCATTGGTCCAGCATTGCAAACCATACTGATCAGCAATTTTCTTATTCACTGCAAAAAAGTCGTCCAGCTCGTGGTAATCTATATGCCCATCCTGAAAAGCAACTGCATCAACAGCTCCACTTATTCCCTGAAATATCTCTCCCCATTCTCTTTCATGCTCTAGCAAAGAAACCGCATCTTCTTTTGTTAAAGCAGAAGAAGCAGCCATAACAGCCTTTTTACCATCAATCCAGGGTGAAATCAGGGTTGGCAATCCACCACTAACATCTTTACATTGTTGCCCTAAAGTCCTGAAAGCTTCAGTTGCACCTTTTGTCTTTCTGCTGATTTCCATACTTAAATACCAGCCACCGAAGCTCTTATAATGTCCATATTGCTTCCACACCTCATCAATAACGAAACGATTAGAATCAATTTCATGCTGCAGATTTCCTGTATCCCAATATTTACCACTATCATACAGCCCGAAGTAAAACTTCATATTGTATTTATCTGCAAGTTGCAAGAACAACTCAACAAGGTCCAAAGGCGGACGATAACAGCCAAAGCTATCTTGTAAATAAGTTGAAGGGTATGTAATGAAGCGACGATAGCCACTTCTGATCATAATTACTGTATCAATCCCCACCGATTTCATGTGAGCGAAATCTCTATCCCACTCTACTCTACCCCAGTTTTGATGGGGAATATCATGCGAGATCTCGTCTAGAAAAGTTCCCGTTATCTTCATAAGTATTTTTGTTCTTTTAAATAGTTTACCCAGGTGATGTATGCACTGGCTTTCAGATGCACACCATCCATTGTTATTTCTCTTTTTAAATTACCCTTCTCATCCGCAAATAGAGGAACGATATCTATATAAGTTACTTTCTCTTCTTTAGCCAACTGCTTGATTTTCTCATTTAACACCGGTACCATTGCGCTGCGTCCTTTGGTATAAGAAGCACTAGTCATTTCCTCATTTATAGGCAATGCACTTTCAATGTAGATCTTTGTTTTAGGTGATTGTTTTTTAATCTTCCTGATGATTCTTCTGTAATTATTGATGCTTACTTCATATGGCAGCTTTCTGAACAAGTCATTTATTCCATCCATTAAAAAGATGGCTTTAGGCTTTGCGATCAACACTTCGTCCATACGAGCAAGGATACCGAAAGAATTGTCGCCACCTACACCACGGTTAACAATCGGATAACGATAGCCTGATAAAATCTCCTGCCACTCTCCACGTTCTGTAATACTATTTCCCAAGAAAATGACTTCATTTTTAAAATGAGACATTTTATTGAAATACTCTACTCTTTGCTGGTAATAAGAATTAGCGTAACCGCTGTCGATCTTTACCGGAGTTTGAGCTTTTGCAGTAACAACCGCTGAGACCATACCACAGGTCAATGCAAATATTTTTATACATTTCATCTTATAAAACATTAAGTTTCTTTAAATATCCCGCCCATAAAATATAGGCTGCAGATCTTAAATGCAGACCATCTATACTCAGTTCCTTTTTCAGCTCACCATCTGCTCCTGCAAACACCTCATGCAGATTTACATAATTCAGTCCTTGCGCTTCACAAAACCCTTTTAACTTAAGATTGAACTCCAGAATATTTGCATTAGATAATTTCTCATAAGACACAGGTAACATCCTTTTATTTATCGGAAGGATACTTTGCACATATACTTTCGTTGTGGGCGAAGCCTCCTTTATCTTAGCAATGATCCTCTTATAGTTATTCAGGATTACACGTGGTGGCGTTCCCCGCTTCATGTCATTAATCCCTATCAGAATAAAAATCCTCTCAGGTTTTGAAGCTAGCACCTCATCCATCCTGGCAATAACGCCAAAAGTTACATCGCCGCTAATACCACGGTTTACTACATTCTTTTTGGGAATAAGCTCCTGCCATTTCCCACCTTCAGTAATACTGTTGCCTAAAAAGACGATCTCATTTTTCTGATCGGGCATCTTTTTAAAGAAATCCAGTCTTTGCAGGTAGTGGCCATTTGCATAACTGCTATCCACTACTACCTCCTGTGCAAAGCCATGAAAAAATGACACCAGGAATGTTCCAATTAAAAAAAGACGTTTCATTGTATTCAGCTTAATCATATTATTTACTCAGCAATCACTTCTTCTTCAGATTCCTTTTCAGGTGCCATTAATGGCACTAACCAGGTTACAATAAATGCCGGAATTGTAGCAATTAACACCCAGATAAAGAATTCCTTATATCCCAGATAATCACTCAGTACACCACTGATCATCGATGGGATCATAAATCCTAAATTCATCAATCCACTACCAAATGCATAGTGAGCCATCTTATATTTCCCTGGAGCAATATTCTGCATCATAAACAAGATCAAGCCCACAAAACCATATCCATAACCAAAATACTCGATAGCTACAGCAGAAGCAATAATCCATAATTCGTGAGGCATAGCTATTGCAAGGAAAGCATAAGCAGCGAATGGCAGGTTAAAGAACGTACATAAAATAAGTAGAGTTCTTTTAGTTAAGCCCTTATTAGAAACATAATATCCTGCAACGATAGACCCCAACACGAAAGCTATAGAACCAAAAACACCATATAACAAACCTATTTCTGATGTACTTAATCCTAATCCACCAGACTCTCTTGAAGCTTTGAAAAATAAAGGAACAATCTTAATAGCTTGTCCTTCCGCAAAGCGATAGAACACAATAAAACACAAACTGAACCAAATATTCTTTTTCTGAAAGAATGTGATAATTACATCTTTTAACGTTGCGAATCCTTCTTTAACAGAACTTACTGTTTTAACTTCGTTACCTTCCGGCAGAACCCTCATGTTATATAGCCCTAACACTACCATGATAATTCCATAGGCAAACATGACAACCATCCAGGCATTATGTATACCTATTTCCTTTTCCAATTGTCCAGCAAAATAAACCAGAACACCACCAGAAAAAACCTTTGCAATGTTATAAAAAGCACCTTGCCAACCCACAAACTTAGCTTGCAGTTTAGGTGTGAGTTCATTCAGATAAACTCCATCCGCAGCGGTATCATGCGTAGACCCACTTAATCCGATAATCGTTAGAATGGCTATGGAGAAAGCAAAGAAATGATCCATTTGTAAGGTTAAGGCCAAAAGCCCGAACAATACACCCGTAAAAATCTGAGTGGTATAAACAAAGAACTTCTTTGTTTTATACATTTCAAGGAATGGTCCCCAAAGTGGTTTTATAGTCCAGGGGAACATGATCAAGGAAGTCCAGAATGCAATTTTAGCATCCGAGATCCCCATGTTTTTGTACATAATGGAACTTGCTCCTGATAATGCAACAAATGGTAATCCCATAGCGAACCAAGTAGTTGGTATCCAGTAAATGGGATTGAGGTTTTTGGTTTTTAATTTTGACACAAAATTCTTATTTAAATATTAGTAATCAGGTTTGCTTTTTAGGTTTTCCAGAACAGTTTTGCTCTTGTACAATATAGCGTAATGAGTGATACAACACCAGTAAATATCAATCCCCTTATCAGTCCTCCTGCTGGTAAACCAGCAACACTGTCTAAATAAACCTCGGCACCGGTAAGTTTTAATAAAGGAATCAGTAATAAGTTTCCGGCTGTATAAGCTACCATTGGATTCTTACCGTTATTTCCTAAGAAAGTAATTACAGCAGAGAAATATCCTAGTTTTTCAAAAATAGTGAAGGATAAAAGTATCAGAAAAGCCAGTCCGGTATTTAAAAAGTAATAACTGAAAGTTGATATATCTTTCTTTATTCCACCTTCAAATGCTTCGAAAAACAATCCTAATATCAACAGGTAAATTCCGGTGTTTGCAAATTTTGTAAATAAGGTTTTATCAGCCCCCTCTTTAACCCCTTTTAACACTTGCATTAACAAAAGGCCAAGCGCGACCGAGATAAACAGATTTGGAACCAACCAACGCATGTACAAGCAAACCACATTACAAATCATTAATGCCCAGCATAAGGCACCTACTGTTAATAGTTTTGTTTTTGCACCTTCTACTAGATTTTGAACAGTCGATGCACTTCTTTTTAACAACCATTCACCTGCAAATGTCCCGGGCAAGACTATAAACAAATATTTAAGGTAATATACCTTATACATCCATGGGGCTGGCGACCAGTTAAACACCAAGCTATTCCATGTGCCAACATCTTTACCTGTCAGCAACAAAGCCATTAGCAATGGTAAAACACCGATTCTCAACATTGGATTGTTACGGGTTAACCACCAGATCAACGTTCCAAAAAATGCCATATTAGCCAGTACAATAATGATGATATCACTTGATCCTAAGCTAAATCCATTTTTAAAAGGATACCACAATAGAAATGCAGCTGCAAGTGCAAAGCCAACAACCTTAATACCTGTAGCAATCATCTTGTTTTCCAGCTTATTGAAATGCGCATACATTAAAAACAGCACAAAGAAACAAGCGATAGACAACAGATGTTCCTGCCATCCTGGAGTACCACTCATTACCCATGCACGTGCATAAAAGGTAAACAATGCAAATACAACCAGTAAAAAATAACGTTGAACAAGTTGTCCGGCAGTTTTAAACACAGATTGCGATGCTAATTTCTTTTGTAATGCCAGTGGAATTGCCGCTCCCATTGTAAACAGGAAAAAAGGAAAAACCAGATCTACCCAGGTAATTCCAGGTAATTCTGGTTTAAAAATATGTTGTGGTGGTGGCACCTGTGCGTGATACATCCAGGCAGGTAAGATTCCGAAAGAAATGCTGCTGGATAAAACCATCAGCAGTATAGCTAGTCCTCTCAGTGCATCTAAGGCTTCTTCTCTTTTTTTCATGCTTAGTTGTTAATTGCTTCTGTTAAACCAGTTTTCAAACCTTCCCACCAGCCTTTTTCAATCACATGCACAATATCAAAAATCATTACACCGTCTGATTTTTTACGACACATTTTCAAGGCTTTTATAAATTGCTTTTCATCCTGTTTGTATTGTTCTACATAAATTCCGGCATAAACAGGAACTTTACCTTTGGTAATCTCCATAGCCATTTCTGCAGATCCTTCGACTGTATACCAGTCGTCTTTACCCTTACCCTGCCCTGCTTCAATTCTGTTAACTTTAGTTACATCAATATTTGCAGCTTCAGCTTTATCCACTTCGTAGTAATAGCTTCCTGTAGTATAAAGATCCAGAGCTTCAGCATATCCAAAGTTTTTATACTCAGGTGTAGCCCAATCGAACGTTAATGAAGGATCGTATTCCTTACTTGCCCAGTTTACACCAACTTCGTAATAAGTAGGATACCATGAACCTGTGTAATCTCCAAATATCATTTGTGGCTGGCTCTTTTTTAATGCTGCTTTTGCAGTATAGAAAAAGTCGTGGATTACCTTTGCTCTCCACTCTATCCATTTCTTAAAATGTACTCCCGGAACACGTTTTTTATTGACGTCATAAGTGTAAATATCAGCAGGGAACTTCTTTACTTTCGCACCAATATATTTTTCAAATAGCTGTTGTGATAAAGGTGAAAAATCTGCTTCAATGCTATCGTAGCGTACACGATCCAATATAATACCATCTAATTTAGGATACATTGCGGCGATTTCCAATATGATAGAAAGCTCATAATCCTGCACTTCTTTATTTGCTGGGTTAATCATGGCCGACCATTTATTTTCGATCTGTGTAATAGGTGTTAATCCCTTTGCAGTATAATTTAATGACTGCCATTTAGATTTCTTTTTATCGCTGAATACGATTCCTCTTTTAAAGGCATTGTGACCGCCACTAAAAATATTAACACTTACATGTACAGTTAAACCAAGTTTATGACCTTCAGTGATAAATGTTTCCAGCAGATCAAAATTACCTGTCTTGGTATAACCACGCCATTCCTTCATTACAGGCGCTATTTTACTTGGGTATAATACCTCTCCTGAAATTGGTTTTACATCAACAATAACATCAGTTACTCCTACTTCTTTTGATTTTTGAAGGTAGTAAATGATCGAGTCTTTATTTGCGAAGCGCTTATAGTTAGCTGTCGCATCAAAATACAAGAGATTCTTTTGCTGTGCATTCACTTGTCCGAAAAGACAGATGAAGAAAAGAGCAAATGTACATTTTATAAATAGTTTCATTTGTGTTTTTGTGTGATTGTATTAGAATGAATATCAGTTAATCCTAACCATTAACTGATATTCATATTTATCAGATTATTTTTTAACGGCAATATTTAAGGTTCTGATTATTGTTTCCTCGCCACGGTTATTTACGTTTTTGGCAACAAACGTAATCGTATAATTACCTTCTTGCATAAACACGTATTTATAATCCTTCATTGGTTTTAGATAATCTTTAATCCCTACACCAACATCAGGCTTTGCAGCGTTTGGCAATAAAGCCTTACTAACAGCCCAGTCTTCACTAGCCAGTAGTGTACTGGCAGGCGCAAAAAATAAGAATGGAGTAACTGCCTGAATAGTCCATTTATTAACTGGATTTTGAACATCAATACCCAACCAACCTGCAGTCTTAACATCAGCAACAGTAGTCCTTCTGCCGTCCTCAGTTACATTATAGAGATCAAAAACTGGAACTCTCCAGGTCCTTGCACCTGCAAAAGCTGTAGCACTTGGCTGTCCAACAAATTTGAAAGCAAAATAAATTGGGGTATTTGCAACTGGAAGATCAGCAATATCCACCTCCCCTGAAGGAGTAACAGGATAATTGGTTCCTGGAACTTCATCCGGGCTTAACTTAAATCTACTTGTAATATCTATCCATGTAGCTTCTGCAATGCCCTCAGGAGTATATACATCTTTGAAATCTGTAGAATACAACAAGCTCAAATTATTTCTTTGAGTAGCATAAAGACTTTGTGTACTGATATTCAGCTTTAACTTAGTATCATCAGATTCAATTCTGTCTTTAAAACGATATTCTTTACCAGGCTCACCAGAATAGAAAGAGATCAAATCTGCATATCCCCTTATAGAAAACAAAACTGTATCCCCTATTTTATATTCTTGTTGCGCTGTAGTTACATTAAATGTTGGTTTTTCTGGTTCAGACTTCTGACAGGCAACCATAGCAGGCAATAATAAAGCGCCCAATATATATTTCAACTTTTTCATGTTATTTACTTTTATGAGTTAAAATTACCACCCTTTATTTTGAATGATATCACCATTAGAATTAAGCTCTGCTGCAGGAATAGCAAATAATGTATCCCTTTCAGAAACGTTTCTCGCTGATTTTATAGCGTGATCATAACCAGTAGCAGGTAATGTAGTTTTGATTTCATTTTCATAAGCTTTCATAGCCGAATAAAATTGACCCCATCTTACTAAATCAAAACGCCTTAAACCTTCAAAACATAATTCCAAAGATCTTTCCTTTCTGATTGCCGTTCTTAAATTGTCTGGAGAATCCTTTTCTGCCGTAGTCAAGTCATAATTATTAGTTGCATTTTTGCTCATTACAGGTGTTAAAACTGCACCTCCGGCACCTTTACCACCTACCAGAACTATTGTCGGTTCAGTGGTATAACCTGAACCACCACTTATCATATAAATTCCTGAAATTTTTCCACCAGACACCACTACAGTAGCTGCAGCACCTGATCCTGCACCACCACCAGAAAAAATAGCAGTTGGAGCCTCAGTGTAAGCACCACCATTAGTAATGGTAACGGATTTCACTACTTCTCCTGACATTTGCTTTCCATGCGCACGGCGCCTCACTTCATTTACTGCATCAACTGCATCTGAAGTAACCCCATTTATTTCATTTTCAGCTTCTGCAAGCATTAAAAGTACATCTGAATAGCGCAATATTGGAAAGTTAATTGTTGATGTACCATTAAACTTTGGAGCTGTAGTTTCGTATTCACGTCTCCATTTGGCATCAGCACGATTATAAATCTGCGTTGGGCCATATCCAATTTTACCACCTGGTGCAGCTTCACTATAATAGTAATTATTAATATTCCAATCTCTTCTTAAATCATCAGTATCAAAAGAATTAAAGAAAGCATTTGTAACATGTTTTCCACCATAACTAAATCCTATCTTTTCATTTGCTGCAATTCCATTAATCACCCCTACAGAACCTTCCTCAACCTGAGTACCATTCCTCTTACCAAACTCAACTTCCCAAATTACCTCCTTAGTATCATATTTCTTCTCGCTCATGTTTATGAAGACTCTCTTATAGTCTGGATTCAAAGAGTGGCCAGCCTGCTGCACTTTCTTTGCCCATTTTACAACTTCTGCATAACGTGAGGCATCTCTAAGTGGTGCGCCTGCCATTTTCAAATTTACTCTTGCCAGTATTCCCCAGACAACAGATTGAGTAACTCTGCTACCATAGGTATAAGTGAAATGTGGAGCTACCATATCTGCCGCCTTTTCCATTTCGCTTACAATAAACTCGTAATTCACTTTATAAGGTGAATTTTTATAATTCACCTCTAAACCAGATGTAGTAGATTTTGTTTTCAAGGGTACATTTCCCCAGTTACTGGTTAGGATGAAATGGTAATACGCTCTTAAGAAAATAGCTTCACCAAGCGCTATCTTTCTTTTATTCTCATCCATTACTGCTTTATCAATGTTCTCTATCAACATATTCGCTCTGTTGATTCCATTATATAATGCAGTCCAGTTATCTGTTAATTTTGTATCAGAAGGGCTATAGTTGTATAAAGCTATATCCTGAGTCCAACCTGAAAGATGAATAAAGCTGTCATCAGCTACATCCATTTCAAAGAACATGTACCTTCCATAAGTGGCGGACTTACCAAGTATATCATACACACCTGTTAAAGCTGCATTTACTTCAGCTTCATTTCTAAAAAAATCTTTTTGTACTGTAAAATCAGTTGGTCCCGGGCTCAGAAACTTCTTACAAGATGATGAAGTTAATGCCATTGCCGCTATCGCTATGCTATATAATATACGTTTCATAACTTATATTTTATTAAAAAGTACTGTTAATTCCGAAAGTAATTGTACGTGCTCTTGGGTAAGCAGAGTAATCAAACCCTGGTGTTAAGGCACTGTTTCTTACAGAAACTTCTGGATCATAACCTGAATAATTTGTCCATGTGTAAAGATTTTGTGCAGAAACATAAACCCTTGCTGATTTAATCACTTTTGTTCTTTTTAAAAGATCTACAGGAACCTTATAACCAAGTGAAACGGTTTTTAATCTAAGGAATGAACCATCCTCAATTGTTCTTGTAGAGTAAGCTTTCAAAGAGCCGCCCCTTCCAGCAGCAACACCTGGTATATTCGAACTTGTATTCTCAGGAGTCCATCTGTCTGCATAAGTCGCAAACTGATTGTATCCATATTTATAAGATGATTCGAACATAATTCTGTTGGCATTGATAATATCATTACCATAAGACCATTGGAAAAACACGTTCAAATCAAATCCTTTATAATTAAAGTTATTGTTAAAACCGCCAGTATGTTTAGCATAAGGACTTCCAATTACAGTTTTATCATTTTCAGTAATTTGAAGGTCGCCATCCAAATCTCTGTATTTTATATCTCCAGGCTGAACGTTAGCTCTTGCTCCACCATGCGCCTGAACATTTTCCTTTAAGGTATAGGTATTTCCAACTCTAATAAAATCGTCATAACCATAAACGCCGTCATAAATTAACCCATAAAACTCAGCAATAGGACTTCCGATTTTAGCTACATAGCCTGGAATATTTTTCCAATCATCTCCCCAATTTTGAGCAGTAGCAATCATCAATTGATTTTCACTCAATCCAAGGATTTTATTTCTGTTGAAAGCAATATTAAAGGATGCGTTCCATGAAAAATCCTTGTTTTCTATTGGGGTAATCCCTAAGGTAATTTCCATCCCTCTATTTTGTGTAGAGCCAATGTTTTTAATATTTCTACTGTATCCACTCACAGGAGGCATTACCGCATTCAGTAATAAATCATAAGTTTTTTTATGATATAAATCCAAGCCAAGTGTAAACCTTTCCTTAAAAAAGCCAAGGTCTAAACCTATGTTATACTGATCTGTAGTTTCCCATTTTAACTCAGAATTCCCTAAACCTGTATACATTACACCTTTATAATAGGTATTACCAAACATATAACCCGGATTACTATTAAAAGGATTAGTTGGATCCGTATTTACATAACCCATGCTTGAATAAGCTCCAAAATTGGGAACACCATTATTTCCTGTTTTACCCCATGAAGTTCTTAACTTAGCATTAGAAAGATACTTAATATCTTTTGCGAAAGGCTCATTATTAATTTGCCATGCAAAACCTGCTGATGGGAAATAAGCCCATTTGTTATCTCCAAGAAACCTGGATGAACCATCAGCTCTGAAAGTAGCAGTAAATACATATCTATCTAACAATTTATAGTTCGCTCTACTGATAAAGGAAGCCATGCTCGACTTAGAAGTTACAGAATTAATACTCAATGGATCACCTTCATCAATACCACTTAAGCCTAAACTTTCATTCGGTATTAAGATCCCATTTGCACCAAAAGCGGCATTAGAATTAGATTCCAGAGACCAGCCAGCCATTACATCGAAATAATGACTTTTATTTAACCTCTTTGCATAAGTTAAAGTATTTGCATTTTGCCAACTATTTGAATTGAAGTGAGTTTGACTTCCATTAATTCCATAGTTACCTATAGTTGCACTTCTCGAGAAAGGACCATTAAACACATCATCTCTCCTTATCCCTCTGCTATATGAAGCAGTTGATTTGAATTTCAACTCCTTAATTATTGTGTATTCTAAATAACCATTTGCAGTAAAACTTGTCGAAAAGTTCTCACGCAACTCATTTTTTGCCGTCATCACTGGGTTAAACGTACTGTTACTTCCTTGTTCAACCTCAGGGTCAAATGGTTCATCGACCAAATTAATGTTAGGATCAACAACTACAGGTCGGAAAGCCCACACACTAAAAAGCATATTTAATTCATTACTATAGTTACCTGTTGAGGTAGGAGTACCATAACGTTTTAAATCAGCATAAGTAACATTAGCACCTACTTTAAGTTTATTAGATACTTCCTGATCTATTGAAACTTTTCCTTGTGTACGTTTAAACCCAGAGTTTATAATTATCCCGTCCTGACCAACATGGGCCAAGGAAACACTATATTTTGTTTTTTGAGATCCACCTGCTAAAGACAAATAATGATTTTGCATTGGCGCAATACGTGTTACCTCATCTTCCCAATTTATACCATCAACGTTTCTGTAACTTTCCTGTCTTAAACCATCTTTAAAATAAAGGTTTTTTGTTTTTACAGGATCAATCTCATTCTGCAGTTTCACAAATTCATAAGGATTCAGCAACTTCATTCTTTTGTTATTCTGCTGTAATCCAAAATAGCCATTATAAGTAATTACAGGTGCACCTAGCTTTCCTCTTTTAGTCGTTACCATTACCACCCCATTTGCACCTCTTGCACCATAAATAGCAGTTGCAGAAGCATCCTTAAGAATATCGATCGACTCAATCTCATTTGGATCAAGTGTATTTAAAGGATTCACCACAGCATTATTTGGATCTTCCATAGGAAAACCATCAATAACCACCAAAGGATAGTTTGATTGTGTAATTGAGTTATTACCCCTGATGTTGATTTCAATTGGTGCACCCGGTTGTCCTTCACTAGAAACAACTTGAACACCAGCCACACGACCAGCTAAAGCCTCATCAAATGATTTTACAGGAGCCTTATTTAAGTCGGCCATACTCACTGTTCCAACAGAACCTGTTAAATCTTTTCTTGTAGCTGTACCATAACCGATTACTACAACATCATTTAATTGAGACACTGATTCTCTTAAAGTAACTTTAATCGTTGTATTCTGGTTTACCACAACTTCTCTATCTTCAAACCCTATATACCTGAAGACAAGAGTCTGAGCTCCTGCTGGTACTTTAATTGAGAAGTCACCTTTTGAAGATGTTGCTGTAGTGGTTTTACTTCCTTTTATTTGCACAATTACACCCACAAGTGGTCCGCCCTGCAGATCACTAACTACCCCTGTTACCGTTCGTTCCTGGGCCCATGAAACTGTAGAAATGCACATCAAAAAAAGTAGACTTATCCCGCTGATAAGCCAAACCTTCTTTTTTATAAATACTTGTAGCATAATGAATTTGGTTAGTTTGATTATTTGGTTTATTTATTTTTAACTGATCCGTTAAAATCAATTTCCTTTGCAAATGGGTTTAAGATCTGATCTATCAATACAGACAATGCTCTTCTCGATAAAACAGTCTCTCCATTTACTTCTTGTTTAGCAATACTTTCATTTATAATTTTAGAAATTGCTGAAATTGTAATTTCCTTTTTTGCAACCGACGACAATAGTTTTGCTGCAAATGCTGCATCTACCATTTTCCCGGATGGCGTTAAATCTTCAATTACCGGATAAAAAGCTTTAAAACCTTCTACCAGTGCAAACTCATTAATTGGCTGCTCTGGATAATACCAGGTCTGGTTAGCCCATTTGTAAGCAATTCCAGTTCCTTTCAATATTCCTGTAGCGCCAATTTTCTGCATCGCCACAAAGTTTTTGTCCTCAGGCTTCACGTCAATAAATGGCATCAGATAAGCTTTGCTTTCTAATAATGCAGATTGTACCTCACGGATATTTACATCAGCAGGCTGTTGATTATTTTTAATACTTACTGCTGCCAATGCACCAGCAGCTTGCCCGATTGTTAATACCACAGGTTGTAATCTGCTTGCTCCAGCAACAATATTGGTTACACTCACACTTTTCTCAGCTACAATAATTCCATCAGCATTTTTAGGAACTAAAGCACCTAAAGGAATGTTATAAGAAGGAACTTTGATGTTGATGAAGTCAATTTCTGGTGCCGCTGGATTTTTCAAGTGGTGATGATCAATAGGATAATCACCAATTGCAATACCAGTACGATACAAACTTGTTTTTTGCTGATATGGAGCAGCTACATCGTTAACCGTTAAGGTCACTTTACCATCTAATCTTCTTGCTTCCCTGTGGTAAGCAATCATAGGTAAATTATCTTTTGTAGGAAATTCATCTGTTGCAATTCCCAGGTTTTTAAAGCCAAGCTTGGTTTGCAAATGATAAATAAATCTTAAGCTATGTAATTTTGCTTCTTTAAGCGCTTTCTCTCTGTCTGTTTTGCTCAACTCTATGATATTCATATAAATATCATTTCCACATTTTGGCCAGTTGATCATATATTTATTATTTGGCAATTTGCCATAAGTGATCATTACATTACAGTCTATCGAACGCTTTTGACTAGCATCAGCTGATGGATCAGTAACATCACAGCAGCAATCAAACTCCTTTGGATCGTAACCTGCAGGCTTAGCAATAGTTTTATTGGCATTTTTACCAAAATCTTTTAATACCACTACATAAGTTAAATCCTGGATAATATCATTTGCTTTTTCAGGAGCAAAAGACTCTCCAGTATCATGACGACTATCCATACCTATACGAGAAGGAATTTTTAAAAAGCCCATTACATCCCCTAGCTCAGTTGCATCTATGATCAGATCAGCAGTAATCACAGACCGTTTTCCTTTTACATAAGCTTCAACAGTCCATTTGTTTCCATTACGAGTGACATTTCTCCATTCTGTTTTATACCAGATGGTCAAATTAGGATTTGTAGCTAGTTCTTTTAGCTTTTTATTGCCCACAGATGGCTCAAATAAAGTGTTACTTACCCATCCGGTTTCTACAGCTACGGGCCCACCATAATAATCATATAGTTTCTGTCTGAATTCACCCCATAAACCAGATGGCATTTGATGATTCCCATCTATAGCAGCCACACCTGCGGAAGTTAACATTCCCCCCAACCATTCAGTCTCTTCAATAACCAGGGTTTTCACACCCATTCTTGAAGCCTGTACAGCGGCGGTAGTTCCACTTGCACCACCACCAATTACCAGCAATTGTGTTTGATACTCTTTAGCAGAGACAGAAATAGTTAGAGCGGTAAAAGATAACGTTAGTGCGACTAAAAGTCCCTTCATAAATCCAGATTGAATCATTTTAACTTAAGTAATTATATATATTGAAATTTATTTTCTAAGGTATTTCCTTAACAATTAATGCAGTCACTACTTTCCTTTCAACCCCTCCTGCATCCGAAGGTCTGACAGTTTGCTTCCCATTTACAGTTAATGATGTAGAACCTCCACCGTCAAGATTTATAGCACCTACACAGCCCATATCTTTCATCATCTGTGCAATTTGAGCAAGAGTTAGTCCTGCAACACCTGTAGTAGTATTACCACCCTCAACTGCCAGAATGATTACTTTACCATTTTGGGTATAACCTATTGCAGAGCGGGCGCGAGCTGAAGTATTATCTATTACTATCAATTCTTCTTCATCTGTAATTTTTATTTCTCCATTTTTTATCAGCATTGGTGAGCCTCCGATTGCAGCACTAACATCCCATGAAGCCCCAACAGATGGTATTACTGCAGTAGGCACAGGAAGTGGTGCTGAACCTAATAAATTTGCAGCAGGAGCAGCATAAGAAAAAATAGTCCCGTTGCCTGTACCCACATGATAAATCCAGGTCACATCAGGCACTCCTTTAGCCGAAATACCAAAGGCGGCTCTGGTTGGATAATAAGGTGTACTTACACCATTATATGTACGATTTAAAGATTTAATATTTATTGCTTCTACTATGCCTTTATACATAGATAAGCTTAAAGAACTTCCAGTAGTAAAGAAACCACCATTGATAGTGGCATATTTATCACCAGGTTCATCATTATAAAAGTTTGACACTGTTTTCCCAGCGTTCAGCAATACAGGTTTTAATTCCAGATCAGCTTTCGGATCAAAAATAACAGTATACGCTAATACCGGCTTTCCATTTATAGGCGTATGATTTTCATAGACCTGCACCCCATTAGGGAAACCGCCCATTAACTGGATTGATTTCTTCCAATTGGAAGACAAACTCACCAGAGGTGTTGAATCCACTACAGGTTTGTCGGGATGATATTTCCCTTCTTTAGATTTACTGCATGCAGACAATATTGACACTGCTGCAACAAGGATAATGGCAAAGTTTAGTTTTATGTTCATAATGGTTTGGTTATGCAGTAAATATAATAACTTTATTAAATATATTAAAAACAACCCATCAGTTATATTAAAATTTTTACAAACATATCAAAACACAAATTTATACATGAAAATAATTACTAACATTCTCTCAAATCCATCCCCTTAAAATCATAAATATTTACCTCATATTTATACATAACCTAATCTATTTAATGACTAAAGCACATTTTTACACCTAAATAATACATTATACAGATAAGCTGAGTGTTTTTATTTAACTTTGATTAAAACAATACTTTTTCATCAAATATTGATGGCATTATTAATAATTATTAACAAGATTACAATACAGTACAATTAACCAATACAACCAACGCTATGAAAACTGATTTTTTTGATGATAACAGCGATATATTAACCGGAGTCGCTTACAAGAATATACATATCAGGAAAAAGATCATCTCTTATTTTGCTGACGCTGGCAACGCAACTATTGCCGAACTATGTAAAGAAACAAATCTAAGTGTACCTAAAGTTACCACACTGATTACCGAACTAATTTCTGGCGGACTGGTAAAGGATTTTGGAAAAGTTGGTTCAACCGGAGGCAGAAGACCAAACATCTATGGATTGGCACCTGACTCAGGTTTTTTCCTGGGTGTTGATGTTAAGCATGATCATATTAACATTGGCCTGATCGACCTGCAGAAAAAACTTATTAAAATATCTAAAGACGTACCCTACAACTTAAATAACACATCTGAATCTCTTGCATCACTTTGTCAATTGATCAAAGATTTCATTAAAGAATCAGCCATTGCAAAAGATAAAATACTGGGCCTTGGATTAAACCTTTCAGGAAGGATTAATTATGCCACTGGATATAGTTATAGTTTTTTCCACTTCAACGAAGATCCATTAAGCAAACTACTGGAAAAAGAACTTAACCTAAAAACCTATCTTGAAAATGATTCAAGAGCTATGGCTTACGGAGAGTTTAATTGCGGCGTAGTAAAAGAAGAGAAAAATGTGCTTTTCCTGAATTTAGATTATGGACTCGGTATGGGGGTTTTGATCAACAATGAGCTCTACTATGGAAAATCTGGTTTTGCCGGAGAAATAGGCCATATCCCCTTATTTAACAACGAGATTATTTGCCATTGCGGTAAAAAAGGTTGTTTAGAAACTGAGGCTTCAGGACGTGCATTAATAGAACTATTTAAGCAAAAATTACTTACAGGCTCTTCTTCTTCATTGAATAAAACGGCAGACGACAACATTCAAATGCAGGACATTATCAATGCAGCAAACAATGATGATGTATTGTCGATTGAGCTGATTGCTAAGGTTGGAGAGAAACTGGGACGTGGTATTGCCTTATTGATTAATATTTATAACCCTGAGCTGGTTATTTTAGGTGGAGCATTAGCCTCAACCGGCGAACATTTGCACTTACCTATTAAAAGCGCTTTAAATAAATTCTCATTAAGCCTTGTGAATAGCGACACACAATTAAAGCTTTCAAAGCTTGGTGAAGAAGCAGGCGTTATGGGCGCCTGCCTCTTAGTTAGAAAAAGACTTTTAGAATATTCTATCTAATTATTTTAACTTATCCATATCTACTGGAATAAATACCAGCGGAGTTGGTAAGCATGATGCTCCCGGCGGAGAATAAGTTAACTTAATTGTTTGCTCCTCTCCGTTTTTAGCCGGTGGAAATACCTGAACCAATATGGCTTCGGGAGCAGCTTTAGTAACTAATCTATCGTTAGGTAACTGGATGATCCCTTCTTTAAACTTTCCTTTACTTACAATCATTGTGGCAGCCATACCATTGCACCATTGATTGTCTGCTGAACGAGAGTTCCATGTAACCAAAGCCAAACCCTTACCATCTGTACTTTTCCACTTCAACTCCATATCATATATTACACCATAGTTTCCAGCAAGTGTAGATTCTTTTCCACTTGTTCCTTCAATACCTTTAACCCATGGATCTTTCACTCCATCAGCTACAATAAATTCAGCAGCACCATTTTTTGTATCCAATACATCAACAGCAGTGATTTTATAATTACTTACACCAAATAAACCACGGCCTGCATTTTTATGTCCTGTTGGAATAACTGTTTTAATTCTACTTAAAGCGACAGGACCTGATGTTTTAAGATCCGTTTGAATGATACTGATTTGCCCAGGCTGATCAATTACAAAATCATAAAAACCATGAGTCAGTTCATCATATTTAACAACATTACGTTCTAATTTCTCATCAATAGCAATTGCTGCCCCTGGCTCAACTACACGAATTTCATCTGATCCATTAGAAGCAAAATAATCTGACAAACCTTGTTTACCGATCTGGAAATAATTAGCACTAGGTTTCTGTGAAGAATACTTTAGCATACGGATATGCATTTTTTTCTTTCCTGTATTTTTAATTACAGCAGTAATTTTACGATCTATCTTAACAGGTTCTTTCACACCGTTCACATTATACACATACAACCTAACCGAACCTGGCTGCACATTTTCTTGTAAAGCAATTGCCTCTGGAATCCTGATGTATTCCGGATCATCAGAAATAATAAACTGCGGGCCAGGCAAAACCATTTTTTCATACTTAATGTCAGCAGGTTTAACCGCGAAAAAGTCGTTCAATAAAACAACGCTGCCCTGCTTTGCCTTTAATAAGTTCGCTGCATCTTCCACTTTAATGGTCTGTGCATTCAATTGCATGGCACCGCAAATAAGCGCCAGGCTCAATGTAGTTTTTAAGTTTTTGTATTTCATTTGTTTGTTTTTTGTGTTCTTAATTAAAAATGATTCTTTAACACCCGTAAAATCTTTAAGCCTTATTAGCCAACTCATAAAAGAAGTCGAAATGCGCTTTAATACTTTTTGTCCAATAAGTTCCTGTATGCGCCCCCGGCTGAGCAATATAAGTGGCTTTTATTTTTAGCTCATCTAATTTCTGACGGAATTGATTATTGGCTTTATATAAATAATCTTCAGTTCCACAGTCAAAAATAAGTGTCTTTTTCAAGCCCTTGATACGCTCCAATCTGTTTACAGGTGAATACGCATCAAACGCTTTATTTTCTTCAGAATATGCACCCAATAAATATGCTATAGTTGTTTTTTTAAAACCAGAATGCCTCAAGTTGAGTACACCAGAGGTACTACCTGCACTTAAAAAAACATCAGGATGATTCAGAAAAAGATACATTGCCCCAAAACCACCCATACTTGCTCCAGTTACAAAAACTTTAGTCTGATCTGTTCTATAAGAAGTGTTAATTGCTGGCATCAACTCTTTCATAAAGAAGTCCTCATGTTGCGTACTATCAGGATTAGGCGAATTCATATACCAGCTTCTTTTTAATCCATCTGGACAAACCACGATAAACTTATAGGTATCTGCCATACTTTGCAGATTAGAAAGCCTGGTCCAGGTTTTATAATTTGCCGAATGACCATGCAATAAATATACTACAGGATAATTAACTTTTACATCATAACTTGCCGGTTTATAAACCAACACACTATCTGTTGTTTTTAAAGCAGAAGATTTAAGCAACAACAAATCTTGTCCTTTTGCTGAAAATACTGCCAATCCGAAAACCGCAATCAATATGTATTTTAATTTATTCATATTTTAATTTTTATTATTAAGATATTCTAAATATCTCCAACGGAAAAAATATCCAATTCAATTAGCAGCATATTTCATAACCTATTAAAAAGCTCTTTAAACACAAATAACAAGCCTTCACACATTCAGCATGTGAATATAGATATTTTTTAATAACTAAATGCTATATACTATTTTTTATTATTAAGTAGATAACAGATATATTACATCAACCTGTTTTATTCGATCATTATGAAAATTACATACTTAGTTTTTATAATCATTTGGTAATATCATATTAACCAAGATTAACATTAGACACCAAACCATCGCCTTGATCTTGATTATTAATAAATTACAGTTATTTTGCAGCAATCATATTGGATCAAACTAACTCAATCATAAAATTTTAATTAATAAAATGGGTAAAACTTTTTTTGAAGAATTGAACAGTGAAAACATCATTGGTGTTGCCTACAAAAATCTTAGTCTTAAAAAGAAATTACTCAGCTATTTTACCAATGTTGGCAATGCCACTATAGCTGATCTCTGTAAAGAATTAAATTTAAGTGTTCCAAAAATCACAGCATTATTAGCAGACCTGATCCAGGATGAACTGATTAAAGATTACGGAAAAGTAGATTCTACAGGTGGTCGTAAACCTAATCTATACGGTCTTGTTCCTGAATCAGCATTCTTCATTGGTGTTGACATTAAACAAAACCACATCAATATAGGCCTTTCAGATTTACAAAAAAATCTGATCAAAGTGTCGGAAAAACTACCTTATCAGCTCGAAAACAACAAAGAATCATTAAAAGCATTGATTACTTTGATTAATGATTTTATTTCAACACTTACAATACCCCGTGAAAAATTGCTGGGCATCGGCATTAACCTTTCAGGAAGAATAAATTATGCTACTGGATACAGCTATAGCTTCTTCCATTTTAGTGAAGAACCTTTGAGCAAAATCATTGAATCGAGAATTGGTATACGGGTATTTCTGGAAAATGATTCCCGAGCTATGGCCTACGGAGAGTTTTCAGTTGGTGCAGTTACATTTGAAAAAAACGTAGCTTCAGGATGGGCACTTACCCGTATGTTAAAGGAACGTTTAAAAGAGGGAGCTACATCTATTTTAACACAAAAAAATGCTAACCCAAATTTAAATATGGAAAGCATTATTGCCGCAGCCAATAATGATGATGTACTTGCAATTGAAATGATTGCAAAAATAGGTGATAATCTGGGACGGGGTATTGCCTTACTAATTAACTTGTTTAATCCGGAACTGGTAATACTTGGAGGATGTCTTTCCGCAACTGAAGATTACATAAAACTTCCAATTAAAAGTGCAATCAACAAATATTCATTAAGCTTAATGAATACCGATACAGCCTTAAAGATTTCTACATTGGGAGAAAGAGGGGGTATTTTTGGCGCTTGTCTGCTCACTAGAAACAGGCTGTTCAATATTGTATAATATTATATTTTATTTCACAGCTATCAGATCAATACAACAGCAACACGGTTTTAATTATTAATCAATCTGCTCAGAAAAGCTGGATAGGTATCTCCACTTGCAGTCCCCTCTCCTGACATATATGCACCATAAGTAATGCTGTCACCAAAACAGATCAATTTATTTCCTTTTTTTAATAATCTGTTTTTCTTAAGGTAACTGTACACGGTTTCAGCAATGAGTTGATAACCTTGTTTGGTAGGATGAATACCATCCTCCTTTCCAAAATTATTTTGGTTTAAAATTAAAGAGCTGATTTCACGGTTAGGAGATCCTTTGGATTTAAAAAGAGAATATAAATCCACAAAATGTATATGATTAGTCCTTGCTATTTCCTTTACCAGCTTATTTAAGGAATCCAATTTATAATTAAGCGGTTCTTTATAAGCCTTGCGGTCATGGCGTTTATATATATATCCAGTATCAACTGGAGGTGGACTCATCAACACTATCTTTGCCCCCGTCGACTTTACCTGATCGATCAATTGCTGATAATTATCTTTAAACAATTGATAATCAATCAGTTTCTTAGAATTAACCATATCATTTGACCCCACCATCATTATCACCAGGTCAGGTTTTTCCTGCAGCACATCAGCATTCAGCCTTCTTAATAAATCATTAGAATTATTACCACCAATCCCCTTATTCAGCACCTTAAATTGACCAGTACAAGAAGTTAACGATAAACAAACCAGGCAACACATTATGCCTGCCATTTTCAAAAGATCCTTCATTATTATCATTAATTAAAAGAGGAGATGTATCAATAATACACCTCCTGTAAAACTAGCATTTAATAGCCGGGGTTTTGAATCAATCCCCTATTTTTATCAATTTCAATCTGATCTATCGGAAACAAATAATTGGCTTTAAGAAATTTAAGTTTACTATTCGCATGATTTATAGGCAAAACCTCATAAGTATACACGTTAGTAGATACCATAGTTATTTTTAAGGCCTCTAATTGCAATCCATTTAAGACTTGTTCAGCTATTTTCCAACGTCTAACATCCCAAAAACGATGTTCTTCAAAAGCAAGTTCAGCACGTCTTTCGTTCTGTAATGCAATCCTCATTTCCTGAACAGTCATATTATCTTTTAAGCCATATAAACCATCAATACCAGGTAAAATACCAGCTCGTTTACGAATCAGTTTTAACTGATCATAAGCTTTATCCGTCTCGTTAAGTTCATTGCTGGCTTCAGCATAAGAGAGCAGTATTTCGGCATAGCGAATAATAGGTAAACATCTTTCTGTTTGACTACCTCCATTCCATGCTGTATTTTCTTCTTGCATCTTTCTCCAGAAATAACCAGTATGGTATTGCCTGTTATTAAAGCCATCAAGTGCAGCTCCAACATAAGTATACACGGGCTTTTTAGTACTGGTAGTACCATCATACCACATCGTACCATTATAAGCAATGGTATAATTAAAACGTGGGTCGCGATTGACAAAAGGTTTAGCAGGATCATATGTCGAGCCTGATTCAGTGATCGCTTTACCATTGATCATTCCAAATGATTTTGCCAAATTATGAGTCGGCATAGAACGTAAAGATGAGTTTCTACTTGGCGCAAAAAAGTCTGCCTCCAGATCTCTGTTCAACGGCAAATTATATTGCATGATATACTCATTATTCATCCGCTTTAAAAACATACGACTAAAACTATATCCAGGAGGATTAGTTGCTGCATCAGGTGCTTCATACAAATCATACATATGCATATCCATTACCTCAAATGCTGCCTGTTGTGCTAATAACCATCTATTCTTATCATAACCAGGATATCCTGCCAAAGCAATTTTCTCTGCACCAGCCCCTAGTTCCACACCAATATTCCCACCATTGAACAAAGGACTTGCCGCATATAGTAAAACACGGGATTTTAAAGCAAGTGCAGCACCTTTAGTGGCGCGACCAAAATCATTCCCCGTATACCCCGTTGGCAAATCAACCGCAGCAGCATTCAATTCATAAACAATGTAATTTACAGTTTCTTCATATGTACTTCTTTTTTCATTAAACTCATGATTCACGTCAATCACTTCATCTCCAATAATGGGTATTCCACCAAAATACCTAAGCAAACAAGCATAATACCATGCCCTTAAAAACCTTGCTTCGGCAGTCAGTCTTTTAATTTTATTGACAGATAAAGGAGAGCGACTTACATTGGCCAGAAAAACATTGGCCAACCTGATGCTTTTATAAGGAACACTCCAGGAAGTAGTATATGGACTATTTGACATAGGCGATAACGTTCCACTTACAATAGGGTGAATTGCACCATTATTAATGCTGGCACTAATCGCATCATCTGAAACATCACTATTGCCGCTTCTGGTGCTCGGATATTTTCTATATTCCCAGTTAAAAGCTACGTCAGCATACAGTCCGGTTAAAAACTCGTGAGTAAGCGTACTATCTGAAAAAGTTTTTTGTTTATTTAAATCAGTTGTTTCGGTTTTATCTAATAAATCGGCTCCTTTTCTACAAGCTGAAAGGCCTAGTACAAAAACTGCGATTAATAAACCTATATTTATTTTAGTCATGTCCTTTTAATTAAAATGTAACCTGTAGCCCTAAATTGAATATCTTTTGCTGTGGATAAGCCTGTATACCTGATGCAGGTGCACTTTCGGGGTCCAGATTATAGATATTTTTATCTACAAGCATCCAGGTATATAGATTATTCCCATTTGCATAAATCCTTATACCATTTAAATGAATACCTCTAGCCCATTCCTTTGGAATATTATAAGAAATCTCAGCACTTTTTATTCTCAGATAATCACCTCGCTTATTCCAGAAATCAGAAAGGAAGGTATTTGGATCATTCACTGTGCCTATCCAGCTTGGCATTAATCGTGGAAGTTCTGCATTCTGATTTTCAGGTGTCCAAGCATTTTGATGTATTTCACGAAGGTTAGACACAAATGGCACAATCTGAGTAGAAATGGCTCTTATCGCAAAATTAGTTGCTGCCTGTAAGGTCAGCGCCATACTAAATCCTTTATAGGAAAGGCCCAGGTTTACCCCATAAATGGTATTCGGCATATTAGAATATTGAAGTCGGGTTCTATCTTTCTGATCAATCACCCCATCTCCATCCAGATCAATATATTTCAAATCTCCCGGTGCAACTGCCACTCCAACTGGCTTCGGACTATTCGCCACATCTGCTGCATCTTTATAAAAACCGTCATACAAATACCCTAAAGGGCGACCGAGTGATCCACCTGTTTGGGCCTGCCACGGCACAATTGGAGTAGCTTCATCTGCTTTTACAATTGTACTCTCAGAAATAGAAACGTTTCCATTCACAGAGAAATCCAGTTGACCAATTCTATCTCTATAAGTAGCATCAATCTCCATCCCTCTCATCTTTAAACTTGCATTATTAGAGATAGGAAAAGCTACACCCGAGTACACAGGAATACTTTGTCTCGCTCTTAAAATATCATAGCGATAGCGTTCAAATATATCTGCAGATATTTTAAATTTCCCTTTAAAAGCATTCAGGTCTACACCCAAATTCGCAGAACGTTCCAATTCCCAACGTACATTTAAATTTTCAAGTACTCCTTCATTTAACCTGGCTCCATTAGGCGTTGTGCTCCCTGCAGATTCGCCAAAAGAATAAGCACCTGTGGTACGGGTATAAATCTGTTCGAAAGCATAGCTTGACAAACCCACATCATCATTACCTAAAAGTCCATAAGAAGCCCTGATCTTAAACAGGTCAATAAATTTGAATGTATTCTTAAAGAATGGTTCTTCAGATACATTCCATCCAATTGATCCGGCCGGAAACAGCGCATAGCGATTCGCATTCAAGAACTTATCTGTTCCATTATACCCTGCTGTAAACTCAGCGATATACTTCTTATTAAAATCATAGCCTGTCCTAAAACTATATCCTCTAAAATTTGTAGGGGGATTCTCACCCGCTTCATTAGCATAGAAATTGGTAAGTACCAGACCGTAAACGTGATGCTTTTCTCCAAATGTGCGGTCGTAATTTACACTCCCCTGCATATTCATGCGTTTAATCATGTCATCTGAGGTATACTCTAAATCTAATTTAGGCATTCTAATAGTTGCTGGATCAAATGGCGAATAGGAATCAGTTTTAGAATCATAAACAAAAGACGGAAAGGCTTGTCTTGTTAAATTACGGTTATAACCATGTGCAGTACTATAACCAAAAACGCCTTTTAATGTTAGACCTTTGGTTATAGAAGATAAATCCACCTTTCCTGAAATGTTAGCCATAATACCATTGCTATACTTTCTTTGGTATCCCATGTGAGTCATCCTACCCACAACATTATAAGCTAATCTTGCCAATTGAGCTGAATTATTTCCTCCATAAGAGCCATCTGGATTGTAAACCGGATAAGCAAATGGCGGTAACCTCATATAGTCGTTCAACTCAAAAAAAGGGTTGTTAGAGGTCCCTCTTAACCAAGGATTGTTCTGTTCACCTGTATAACCTGATAGGTCTACGCTTATGGTAATATCCTTAGTTGCCTTAATATCGATGTTGGAACGAAAATTATATCTTTTATAATAGTAATTAGAATTAAACTCAGACGCTTCCGTACTAAAGTCTTTCATAATCCCATTTTGGTACAACTGACCAACAGTTACGAAATACTTTGCTTTTTCAGTTCCTCCAGAGATATTCAGGTTATTTCTAATTTGTGTGGAATATTTTTTCAATATGGTTTCAGACCAATCCACATCTGGATAACCATAAGGATCAGTTCCATATCTAAAAGCTGTAAGAGCTTCATCCGAAAAAGGCATGGTAGTACTATTCACATTTGATGCTGCCTGATTTGCCAATAAAGCTGTCTCGTAAGAGTTTAAAAACTTCAATGGAACTGTAGGTGCCTGTACTCCTGCTTCCGACCTGAAACTAATCTGAGGTTTCCCCATCTGTCCCCTCCTTGTTGTAATCAGCACCACACCATTTGCACCTTTTACACCATAAACAGCAAGAGTAGATGCATCTTTTAAGATAGTGACACTCTCTATCTGATCTGCATCAAGATCACTCAATGCCAAGGGATATTCTACATCATCCACAATTACCAATGGAGTAACTGCACCTAAATAACTGTTTGCACCCCTGATGCTAAAACCAGCTGCATCACTACCGGGTTGTCCGCTACGTTGCTGACTGGTAAAGCCAGGTAGTCTGCCCATTAATGTATTCTGAATACTGGCTGATGGATTCTGACGAATTTCTGCACCTGAAATCTGACTGATTGCACCTGTATTGGTGATTTTACTTTTGGTACCAAAACCAACCACCACAACCTCTTCCAATCCTTTGGTATCCTGCATTAGTTTAACATTGACATTACTTTTCCCGGCCATATTTATTTCTTGTGTCAGATAACCAACCATTTTAACTATAATAGTCTGTGTACTACCTTTCAATGTAAGAGAGAAGGAACCGCTATTAGTGGTGGCGTCACCATTAGAGGTTACATCCTTCTCAATAACCATGGCCCCCGGTAAAGGGCCGGTCTGGTCAACTACCGTACCTGTTATCTTTCGTTGCTGGCCATAAGCCGTAGCTATACAAACGATACATATGAAAACTAAAATTGTATATTTTTTCATCGTTGTTTCTCTTAAATAATTACCAGCCTGAATTCTGAACCATGTTTTTATTCTTTAGCACTTCGCTGTTAGGAATTGGGTACATGTACATCCGTGGATTATTGAATACAATTTTGCCGGCTATAAATCGCTGATAAGTAAAAGTGGAGCCTACCTTAGTGATCTTCATACCCTCCAGGTCTTTATTAAATTCCTGTTCTGCAATTTTCCATCTGCGTACATCCCAGTAGCGCTGCTCTTCCAGAAAAAGTTCTATTCGGCGCTCATTCCTGATAAAAGATCGGGCTTCCTCTTTAGTCATTGTAACAGGGATTCCATAATTACTTGCAGCCTGTATTCCTGCTCTTGTCCGGATACTTTTAAGTTGCTGATAAACATCTGCAGGCGGTGCTGCATTAAACTCATTCAGTGCTTCTGCATACATTAGCATAACATCAGCATAGCGGAAGATATTAAAGTTTAGATGCTGCAGACTATACTCTGCAGAGTTGTTAAAATGAGCTGTGAATTTACGGGTATAATAACCTGTTTTAGTTTGCACCAAATTGGTTATATTAGGTTTATCAAGTCCTCCTTCAAAAGTTTCTACAGGCCTGTTTAACCATCTTAGTCCATTATAAAGAATCGCCTTATCCATACGAGGGTCTCTTGATGCATAAGGATTATTCTCATTATAAGAAGCGTCTGTAATTGGCTTTCCACTAATCATAGGAAAGGCATCTATAAAGTTCTGCGTTGGACTAGTTAATCCCTGTCCTTTTGTAGTAGCAGTATTGAAACCTATCGGTCCATTTAACAATGGAATATCACGATTAGTTGGCCTGAGGTAAGAGAAAATCACCTCTTTGTTTCTACGTTCTATAAATAGATTATTGTTATTCTCTAAATCATAGATACCTAAATCCATCACATCCTTAGCCGCTTGCGCTGCTTTTTCCCATCTTGTAGCATCAAAATTTAGGTAGCCTTGTAATGCATCATTTGCAGGATTGCCGTCATTTAAAGCAATATTCCCTCCATTGTACAAGTAGCTGGCTGCATAATTCAGAATTTTGGCTTTTAGCGTTAGCACAATGCCTTTTGATACCCTTCCCCAATCCGTAATACTTACAGGATCTTTTCTGGCAATATCTTTAATGGCATCACATTCACTCACAATATAATTAACACATTCTTCAAAAGTATTGCGTTTAGGCTCTACCCTATCCCCTATATTAAAAACGGTGTCACCTACAATAGGTACCCCACCATATCGCTTTACCAATTCAAAGTAAAACATGGCACGTAAAAAACGCGCATCAGCTTTCCAATTGTTTTTAACCTCATCTGTTAGCGGAACAATATCTATTTTAGACAGGAATATGTTGGCTTTTCTGATGCCCAGATACTGATCATTCCAAACTCCATCTGGGTTTGATACCACACTGCTCAATCTACCTGCTCTTAAAACATCAATGCTACTATTATCTCTCGATGGCATAGCATCATCCGTTGCCGCATCCAGCATGTCGTTACCTATACGGTTAAAGCCGTCAGGCAAATGCGTATAAACATTATTTAAGAACTGAATTGCTAATGTACCCGCAGGGTCATTAGGATCGAAAATATAATCCTCTGTATATTCGTCCAGAGGTTCTTTCTCGGGGTCCATTTTTGAACAACTCATCTGACTAAACAGAAAACCAGCTAAAAGGCTTAAGTATATAAATCTTTTCATTTCGTTAGCGATTAAAATTTAACATTGATACCTGCTGATAGAATTCTGGGCATTGGATAGCCACCAGAATACACTTCCGGATCAAGATCCAAAGCATTCATATCAGAACCAGTAAACAGATTTGTTCCGTTAAAAAAGACCCTAGCTGTAGCCAGACCAATTTTCTGAGTCAATGAAGAAGGAATTGTATATCCAACTTCTAAACTTTTAATACGGAAATAATCTCCAGATCTTAGCCAGTACGAAGAATTAGCCTGATTGTTGATGTTTGTACCAATGGTTAAACGCGGATAAGTTGCATTTGCAGCATTCTCTGGTGTCCACCTGTTTAAATGATGGACAAATGCCTGTGATCTACCGTTATTTTCAAATTCCCAAACAAAGTTGCCAGTATACCATATTTGTCTGTTTTCAACCCCTTGCAACAAGGCATTCAGGTCAAAACCTTTTACATTAAAACCAAAGGTAAGTCCGTAATACATCAGTGGCTTCTGATGACCAATGGCTGTAACATCATTAGCATCTATTATACCATCATTATTCAGATCTCTGTATTTAATATCACCAGCCTGTGGACTATACCCTACTACAGTAGAACTAGCAGCCGCTTCCGCATTAGTTTGAAACAATCCTTCTGCTATATAACCAAATGGCTGTCCTACAGGTAAACCCGTTCTTTTTTGCCATTCATAATTAGGCTGTAGCTCATCACTAAACACATTAATACTTTTAAGTACTGTTAAATTAGGCTGTATAAAGTAATTTACCGATCCTGCTTTGTCTTGATAAAGCAATTGAAACTCTGCACCTGACCGTTTAATTTTACCAATATTTAAACTTGGATAAGTACCCCCAAATATGGCTGATCTGGTTCCTGGAGCCTGTAGTAAATCGTAAAAATTATGCACAAAATAATCAGCCTTTAGCGTTAACCTATGATCAAGTAAACCAAGGTCTACACCAGCATTTAATTTCTTAGCCTTTTCCCATGTAATCAACGTATTGGCAGGAATATTTGATGCCCCTTGTGCAATACCTTGGGCATTAGTAGGTGTATTAGCTATATTGTAAGAAGTACCTAGAACATAGTATTGGTTGTATACAAAATAGCCTGCATTGGCATTACCAGTAAGGCCATAGGTTGCACGTAATTTGAGCTGACTAAGCCAGTTTACATCTTTTAGAAAATCTTCTTCTGAAAGATTCCAGCCTAAGCCAAATGCCGGAAAAAACCCGTAACGTTTATTTGTAGGATAACGTTCTACACCATTGTATCCAAAAGCAAGTTCAGCAAGGTATTTTTCCTCAAAGTTATAAGCCACCCTACCAGCAATACCTCTGTAGTTGTCTGCCAAAGTATTACCACTCTGCACATTATCATTACTTGCATTAAAGAGTACATTAATGCCATGAGCACCAAAATCTCTGTCATAACCCATAGCTAACTCCGAATAGATCATACGGTAACGCGAGCCTACTCCACCTTGATTTACCATAGCGGTTGCTACAGGACCACTTCTGGTATAAGTTGTATCGCCTATGGCATTGAGCGACATTTTAAACACTTCAAATGTCTTGGTTCGCGTAATATTCTCTAACAAATAACTTTTGTAAGCAGCTGTTGCCCTGGCCCATAAACCAGGGGTTACCATTTTCAAATCTGCTTTTAAACTCAGATCTGCTTTATATTCTGATTGTGTATAAGGTCTATAGCCAGAACTAATAGTTTGTCCTAAAATATTTGAAGTATAATTATCATTTCCACCATACGAGCCGTCTGCATTCCTTACCGGATAAGCATTATTAGGCGTTTTCATTATGTTCGAAAAAATGGTTGGCACTGTAGAGCCTGGCTCATTTCCATTTTGAATCTGTGCGCTCAGATTAACTGTTGCTGTCAATATGCTGGTAAGATCTATACTTACATTTGTACGGAAACCATATCTTCTAAAATCAGCATTGGTATTATAAGTATTTGCATCTGAAGTTTTTAGTAAACCACCCTGATCCATATAATCCAGATTCACAAAATACCTTGATATTTTACCACCTCCCGAAACTGCAAGATCGTACCTACTGAAAGTGCTATGCTTTTTTAACACTTCATCATACCAGTTTACATTGGGATATTTTAATGGATCTGTATTATTTTTATAGGCAGCAAGCGCTTCCTGAGAATATGTAGGTTGTAAACCCGCATTTGTTCTGGCCTCATTATACAATACACCATAGTTATAAGCATTTAAAAAATTCGGCAGTTTCAAGGGCTGCTGCATACCAGACTGCACCTTAAAGGATATACGTTGTACTTCTTCTCTACCTTTTTTAGTTGTAATATATAATATTCCATTTGATGATCGGTTGCCCATCATTACACTTGATAAAGCATCTTTCATCAGAGTAATAGATTCAATTTGCTCCGGATTAATGGCTCCAAAACTCTGAGGTGTTCCATCTACCATTACTAATGGGCTTGCACCTCTTAAGCTAAGGGTAACGTTATCACCACCCGGCTCGCCAGAAGCCTGGTTACCGAACAAACCAGGAAGTCTGCCTACCAAAAGCCCGGCAGTCGACCTGGAGTTTGTTTGCTCCAATTCATTGGTATATATTTCTGAAGCACCTGATACAGAAAGCTTTCTTTTTTGTGGATTTCCAAACAAGGTACTGTAAGTTGTATCAGGACCAAGGGGATTATCAAATAAAACTATCTGAAGTTCTTTTTGCTCATTCAATTCCACTTTACTGCTAATGAAGCCACTTAGGGAAAATGTTAATGATGATCCCTTTGAAGTAGAAATAGTGAACTTACCCTGCTCGTCTGTAATTACACTCGTCTTTTGTCCCGCAGCAGATACCTTTACTTTAGGAATTGGCAAGTTAAAAGCAGCCGATTTAACTGTCCCAGAAACAGTTAGCTGCTGTGCCCAAAGATCCCCTGGCCGGGCTATTATGAACAGCAAAAACAATAATGCCCTAAAGACATTAAGTCCTAAGTAGTTTTTTTTCATACAGTCTATAATTGGTTTGGTTTAGTGTTTGGTTTAGTTTTTTGGTATAGGCTTGGTTGGTTCTGGTATAAGGGTAGTTTTATTAAAACGCCTCCTACCTGGTACTTTGCATTACGACCAATCCGTTGGCAATTGCACGCTCTGCGCCGTCAGATAATTTGTTCTTAACCTCGTATTGTCCGTTTGTTTTATTCCTAATGATCATTTCAGTTGAGCCTCCCCCATCTAAGCATATTGCATCTTTAGCACCAAGGGCTTTAAACAACTTTCCAAAATCAGTAAGAGAAATTCCGACAGAAAGTGCATCATCACGACCGTCAACCACAACAATCATTACCTTTTTAAAATCTACAGCAGCTACACCAGTTCTTGGATTTATTTCCGGGAGTGTCTGAGGCACCAGGTTTCCATTTTCAACCAGATGATATCTTCCTCCAACAACTTCCTGCATTCTGCTCTTATATGCCTGGTAAAAATCATAATTACCTAATACGTAATTACCATTATCTACCCGGCCAAAAAACTTATAACCAGTACTCATTGAAGTCCTGATCTGAAGTCCATCCATATGAACTGGACCAAGCGGTGATGCTGGTGTAAAATCAAAGAAGTCGCCATTTACACCTGCAATAACTCTTTTATCCGTATGGCCAGCATTTTTGGCTGTAATCATGGCCGATAAACGTTGTAAACTATTTACCTCAGGTCCGTTATTTGGCGTAGTAACTGCTATATTCAGTCCAGTTGAATTCAGATTAACATTCAGCAGAATCATAGATAGAGGCTGATCATTTTTGTTCAGGAACTTTAGATGAACCTCTTCCATCCCTTCGTAGTCATTATGGACTACCTCAGAAACAATCGATTTTATAAAATCTGTATTTTGTTTAATCATTTCGCCATAACTGAGTTTTACAAGATCTGGAGTCAGATCTGCTGCATCCCCCTGTTCTTCCTTAGCGCAAGCCCCCATTAGAACGATCAGGAAAAAGCAAAACATTAGATTAAAGTAATTTTTCATGCTCATACACTCTTTTTTAGTTTAAAATTAAGGTTTATAACTCCAGAGATTTTCCGAATCCCTCATATACAATATTCCCGCAGCATCCACTGCAAGTAATCCAACTCCTTTTTTCAACACAGTTACTTTCATGGTCTTGGGATGCACGCTAAAAAAGTCACCGTTAGCGGTACCGTAAATTATGCCAGAAGGATGAAGCGTCAGGAATCCAACTCTCCAGATGTGTGTTGGGTTTTTCGGAATATCAAAAAGCTTATGTGTTTTTTCTACTTTACGGCTCTTTGGATTAAATATAAATATCACTCCGTCAGCTAGCCCCCATATTTTACCATCCGGACCATTTGTTAAACAGGTGATAGCCATTGTTCCCGGCACAGGAACAAATTCAAAAAGCTTAGATTTTTTATCCGGATCCCAGGCAAACAATTTAGCTTCCTTTTGAGTAGGCACTGCACCTAAACCTCCAAATATGGTTGTCCCAGCCCATACAGTTCTCTTGTCATAATACAAACTGGCTACCGAATGATCTTTTACCACATCTTTAAAAGTTTCGACTTTACCTGACTTCACATCGTATGAAACCAAGGCACCACCAAGTTTACCGTAGCCTGAAATAGTGCCAAAATATACTTGTTCCTTATCGGTTAATGCAGCAGTTGCAAAAGGCCTGTCCTGCTCATCTGCAGCTCCGACCATACGAGGGTTTATTCCTTTTGCATCCCATGCTTTATCGGTATCGTATTCATAGAATCTGGCCTTCGGATAAATCCCAAAATAAATGCTATTCTTATAATTAACCATTCCTTCGGCCTGACCAAGTCCGCCATACTGTTTTGATTTCATCGTTACCGGGTCATAAACGGCATTACCACCAAATAGATAACCACTAGACCAAATTTTACCGTCTGGACCTGTTATCATTGTTTGAATACCATAAGGTTGCGGACTAACCTTTATCTTATCTTCAATAAATTGACTGGTTTGCGGATCATACTTTCTTATTTCCCCGTATTTAGTAAGGATATGTAAACGACCATCTTTGCCCCATCTCATATCTTTAGCTTCATTACAGCTACCCAGAAGTACAGATTTCTCCCCGATTTTAGTCAGGTCATTTTTATACAATTTACCCATGGATGTAAAATAAACCTGGTTAGAATTTAAGGATTTAACGATTGCATTGGCGTCAAGTGATTCTATGATTTGTTCAATTTTACGGGTCGACAAGTTATAAACCAATGTTTTACGTTCCTTGGTACTCGTTAACCAGGCAAGTAATCTGTCGCCACCATCCAATCCTTCTGCTACGCCCATGTAATAAATAAACTCCTGGTTCCAATACTTCTCCGGAAGCATTTCTTCTTTCTTACCAGTTTTAACATCAACTGCTACCAGATGAGCGTGAGAACCAACACCAGCATATACTGTACCCGTTTTATGCTGGTAAGCAATGCTTCTTACATAGTTTTCACTGGCTATCATTCTACCCTTTCCAACATCCGAGAAACCATCTTTTGGATGATAACGAAACACTTTCCCTGTAGGATAAGTACCACCAAAAACCTCCCCATCGCTACCAGCGGTCATTTCCATAATTTCAGCAGTTTCCGGCAAAGCACGACCCAGATCTTCAATTTGCTGACTACCTGGTCTTGTGCGATATAAATGCCCGTTAGAGGCTCCAATGTATAACCAATGATCAGTTGATGCCGCCATATCCATAGCACCATCGGCTGTTTTAATTTCTATGTCGGCCACCACAGTTTTCAATTCCATATCGTAACCTATTAGATGACCAGGTTTCCCTCTAACTACTGCATAAGCATATTCCTTACCATCAGCCCCTTGCACAAACAAATTTGCCTGTAAATTGGCAGAAGTTAATTGTACCCCAAGGTTGGTAAACTTACCTTCAATATTTGCCGACTGTGCCTGAACCAGCCTTACCGAAGTAAAGCTGGTTACAAACAAAACCACACAAATCATTTTATTTATTGTATTTCTCATTTAGGCCACGCTGTTTCAATCCCTTGTGACCTAACATAATCCTGAAAACCACTTAGCAACTGTTTATTATTTCTTACTTCTCTTGGTATTACATTTTTCTCTCTGGCAAAACGGATCAGCAGGCCCACTGCCTCACCTATGCTCCATTCAACCGGATGTAATCTGTAACAACCATTGGTAATGTGTGTAGTACCAATGTTCTTATTTGCAGGTAGAATGTTTTCCATTCTTACGGGTAGCAAAGCACCTAATGGAATTTGAAATCTGAGTGAATCAAAATCTACATAGTTTACCTGATCACAACTTGGATGCAGATCGATATGGTAATAGCCCGTTCCTACACTGTCATAAAAAGGAGCTGCAATATTCTTTTCAGTAGGTTTAGCTACCATCGCCCTATTTTGCTTGCCCACATGTTCTTCCAAAATGGTAAACATCGCTTTTATCCTTCTTGATTCGCGGATATATGGATATTTAGCTAATCCATCCTCAGTACCCATAATATCCTTACGCAGCCTTACTCCAGGATAACCTTTGCCCCCATCTTCACGTGGAGCTTCAGTTTGCAGCCAGTACAATAATGATAAGCTCAACTGCTTTGCTCCATTAACATGCTTATTGAACTCCTTTTCAGAAGCACCAATTAAATTACCCAACATGTAATCATTCTGTGGCCAGTTTACGATGGTGATGTCACCTGTATAAGTACCAGTAACAAAATTATCTTTATTGATGATCTTACGGTAATTCCATAAGTTCAACATTGCCCCTGTTTTACTTCCATCAGGATTAAATCCAAGTCGTTTAGGTTTCAAAGTTTTAGGATCTGAATAATGTAATTCCAATAATTTACCTGCCCATGGTGGGGTCAATTTTGGAACATGATTACTCCAGAAATCGTAATCTTTCGGTTTATCAATTACATAATTTCCACCAGGAACATAATCAATAGCAAAGCAAACTGTAAATGCCTGATTGTTATTTGGATTAGCAACCTCTGGCGCATGTAGCTCATTGGTTTGCTTTTTAGATTCCGTACCTGTGATATGTTCTGTACCTGTCAATGGCAATATATCACCCATTTCAGTAGCATCTACAAAATAGGGAGCTGTAAGTGTAATCAAACGACCAGTACGTATAGATTTTGCCGTTAACGATTGTACTTTTACTCCATTGACTGCTGCCTTGGTAATCTTATGTTCTGTTAATAAAACCAATTTACCAGAGCTGATATAAGGAGCAAGCATATCATTCATTATGGCTAGTGCTACCCTTGGCTCATGGCATAATTTAGATACAGATCCATCCCCTGGATTCAGCAAAGGATTATTCTTCGCTGAATCTACTAAAGGATAGTTCTTTTTATAATACTCTCTGATGGCATTTCTGAAATCACGATACATTTGCGTTGCGCCATGTGTTTCAATCCAACCATGCTCATCCGGTGGTACCCCTTGTTGGGTTAACTGACCACCAATCCAATCTGTTTCTTCAGTTAAAACTACCGTCTGCTTATTTCTAAGCGATGACATTGCAGCTGCAAATCCACCCAGGCCTCCACCTGCTATCACTACATCAGCTTTTAGCTGCTCATCACCATTTTTTAGAGTTGTCTTTTCCACTTCAGCCAAAGCTGTTGTTGGAACTCCAATTACACCGGCAGTTGCCGAAACACCAAGGAGGCTTAAAAAATTTCTACGCTTCATTATCAATTATCTTAATCTATTTTAAAATTACCAATCCGGATTCTGACTAAGTCCGGGGTTAATATCTCTCTCGCCCTGTGGAACAGGAAGTAAATTCAATTTCGGGAACCAAAAACGGGTTTCCCTCACATACCTTTGACTGATCTGTCCGGTATAATCAGGAATACTATTTAGATCATGTACCGCTGTTTTCTTGTAGTTTGGTACTGGAGGTAAACCTGTAGCTGTTTTTGAAATACCGATTACCTGACCTGGCATAACCAGATCCGCAATACCCCATCTGCGGATATCAAACCATCTGAAACCTTCCACAGCAAGTTCAACAGTCCGTTCTCTTCTGATCAATTTACGTAATTCATGCTGATCGTTTTCAATTGCTGTAGGTACGGCTGGTTGTTTAGCTCTGGCACGAACCAGGTTAATTGCATTTATAACCGTATTATCAATCTGATTGTCTTCTATTTTAGCCTCAGCATAGGTTAATAAGACCTCAGCATATCTCATTAAAATGAAGCTTACTTTCGACTGGAAAGCATTTTCATCAGTCATGGTGTACTTAGTCCACAAATAACCTACACCACTTTTTGCAGGACCAAATGCGTTATCAAAATCTGCATTCGTCTCCTCTTTCCAGGTGCCATCGGCTTTTAAAAACTTCGTTTTATTGCTATAAATGTCATAGATGAAAGTAACCAGGTTCATAGAAACTGTATCCCCTGGTAGAGCCACAGTATACTTTAACCTAAGGTCACGTTTTTCTCTTGGTTTTTGCGGATTATACACTGCCGATTCATCGATACGTTTTCCGTCTGTTGCTTCAAACATATCTACCAAACGTTGTGCCGGGAAACGGCCTGATTGCCCACCCGCTGCTCTGGAAGCATTTCCTAAAGGCAAATTGGTACGTGAGTTTACATCAGCATCGGTATATAGAATTTCGAACATGATTTCTCCGCCAGCATTTGGCTTCTGTCCGCTTCTGGTAAACAAATCCTGGAACTTAGGGTTTAATGAAAGGCCCGAATTATCAATTACAGATTTAGCCGCAGTTGCTGCTAAACCATATTCTTTATTGTTCAATGCTGTTCTTGCTTTCAGTCCCAAAGCCACTGCTCTGCTAACACGACCACGCTCAGCCGGAGCCCAGCTTAAAACTGCAGCAGCTTCATCCAGTTCTTTATAAATAAAGGCAATGATATCTGCTTTTGGTGCACGTTTCTGAGTTTTAAATTCCGCCAACTCTAAGGGTTTTGTAATTAAAGGAGCATCACCAAACATAAATACCAGATAATGATAGGCCCATGCTCTAAGCACTCTGGCTTCAGCCTCCATCCTGTTAAAGGATCCTGCCGGCACATCAGCTTTTGCAGCTTGCATACCTACTAACAGTGTATTTGCACGTTGTATCTGTAAATAAGCATTTTTCCATAAATTGGCCGGGTGTGCATTATAGGTATCAAAAGTACCCTCGCCTAAATCATTTGCTCTTAGTATAGCCAGATCAGCCCAGGCATCAGTGGCCGACTGATAAGGCACCAATCCAAAGTCCCAATTTACGGATTTATAAATTGCAGTAAGAGAAGCATTTATTTCTTTTTCATTCTTTAAAAAAGTGGTGGTAGCTGGAGCCGCTAATGGATCTGTATCAAGAAATTTCTGACAGCCTGTAAATCCAATTAAAGCGACTACAAGTGCGGATATATATTTAATTTTTTTCATGCGCTTAAAAATTTACATTTAAACCAACAGTATATGTTTTCATAATTGGATAGAACTCTCCAGCAGTATCCCTTTGTTCTGGATCAAATCCTGGGAAATAATTGCTCCAGGTAATCAGATTTTGACCACTCACATACAACCTTGCAGAACCAATCTTTACTTTATCTGTAATGGTTTTAGGTAAGGTATAGCCTACAACCACATTCTTTAATCGCAGATAAGCACCAGAACGCATCCAAAATGAAGAGCTTACATAATTATTAGTATTACTATTTGCTGTTAAACGTGGATAGGCCGCTCCTGGATTTTCCGGACTCCAATAATCCTTTTGGTGTTCATAAATTGAACCCTGAAAACTTGCTGAATAAAATGGCTGAGATCCTGTTCCAGATAAGTAATTGTCCATTTTACCAACTCCTTGCAAGAACGCTGTAAAATCAAATCCTTTATAATTTGCTCCCAGGTTTAAACTGTATTCATAGCGTGGAAAATAATTTCCTAATACTGTACGGTCAAATCCATCTATTTTATTATCAGGCACACCATTTGGGCCACTAATATCTTTATACCTTATATCTCCTGCTTTTGTATTAGCAAAGTGAAATGGACCGGCTGCAACTTCTGCATCAGATTGAAACAAACCTTCAGCAACATAGCCATAATAAGAATTATAAGCAGAGCCTTCTTTTGTAATAAATCCTCCTGCAGCAGGTATATACTGCTTGCCTTTCAAATCCATCATCTTATTTTTCACATCGGAAATATTACCTGTAACATGATAACTAAAATCATTAATTTTATCTTTCCATGTTATCCCCAATTCCCATCCGGTGTTACGCATGGTTCCAACATTAATAAAAGGAGCCCCTAAACCTACATAGTTTGGAATTACATCCTCCATAAGCATATGACTGATGTCTCTTCTAAAATAATCTGCAGTAACTGTCAGTTTATTTTTCAAGAACGCAAGGTCTAAGCCGATATCTAATACTTTTGAAGTTTCCCATTGAATGAAAGGATTTACAGCATTTTGAATAGCATATCCTGTGTTAATTGCATTGCCGAAATAGTAAGGATAGCCTCCATTATAAGTAGCACTTGTTGGGTAATAATCAGCCACATTATTTCTTCTAAGGTCTTGATTACCAAGCATACCATAGGATACTCTTATTTTAGCTTCATTTATTTTATCCGCAATTCCTTTCCAGAACCCTTCATTTGAAATTCTCCATCCTGCAGATACCGAAGGGAATAGTGACCATTGGTTTTCTTTAATAAAACGGGATGAAGCATCAAAACGACCATTCACTTCCAATAGATATTTCTCCTTATAGTTGTAATTAATCCTGCTATATGCCGAAGCCATATTTAACTCACCGGCACCTCCGCCTAAAGTCTGGCCGATAGCATCTCCCATATCCAGATAAGGTAAATCCTCAGAAATCAGATTTTGTCTGAATGCATTTACATTACTTATATCAAAAGTCTCGGTTGTAAAACCTCCTAAAATTTTGATCTGATGATCACCTAAATCCTTTGAATAAGTAGCCTGTGTTCTGAAAAGATTGTTCGTAAACTCTGACCTATTATCAAAAAGAGCATTGAATGCTGGCCATTTCCGAGCAAAATTCAACTTTTTATTGGCAACATCAGCTACATAAATATCGTATTGTCCCTGCAACTTCCGCGTGTGATCTTCAGATTTATTCGTACTATAAGTAGCAAGTAATTCTAATCCCTCAATAGGCTTGTAGGTTAGGGTTCCACTAAGTATTCTTGAATCCTTTATCAGCTTATCAAATCCACCATCTTCAGCTTGGGCTGCAGGATTTGTATTTGACCAGCCCTCGCCCCATTCTCCACCATCAAAGCGACCTGGTGCTATTGCAGGTAACCCCAACATGTACCTGATAATTCCTGTTGCAGAGTTATTACCTGGCCATACTCGTTCTGATTTATTCATAACCAGATCCATCGAAGCAGACAGATTCTTTGTTAAAGTTACATCAGTATTAAAACGCAGATCAGTTCGTTTAAAATTAGTATTTGCAGTTAAACCATTCTGATCTAAGAACCCACCTGATGCAAACATTTTAATCCGCTCCGTTCCTGCAGATACATTCACATTATGATTCTGCATCATTCCATTGTTAGTTAATACCAGCTTTTTCCAGTCGGTATCAAACCTTGCAAAATTATCAGCACCAAATTTTTCGTAATCGGCAATTTGATTTGTAAATGCCGGAGGCAAACCACTATTTAACTGTGCAACATCCCAAAGCTTCATGTGATCAAGTGCATTTACCTTTACAGGTAAATCTGAAGGTTTTTGCTTAGCAATATAACCAGAATAACTCACCTTCACACCTTCAGCCCCTCTTTTAGTGGTTACCAAAATCACCCCGTTTGCAGCCCTTGAACCATAAACAGCTGAAGCTGCAGCATCCTTCAATACAGAGATAGTTTCTATACTATTAGGATCAATTGCATCCAGACTCATCTCTACGTTATCTACCAATACCAATGGATTAGCTCCTGCATTAATGGAACCTATCCCTCTGATACTGATTGTTCCAGCATCACCACCTGGAACCCCTGACTGCTGTCTGATGGTTACACCCGGGGCAGCACCCTGTAGCGCTAATGAGGCTGAGCCCACTTGTCTGTTCGTTAATGACTTCCCATCAATTACAGAAACAGAACCTGTAAGTGTTACTTTCTTCTGTGTACCATAACCAATCACCACAACCTCTCCCAATTGTTCATTGGACTCTTCAAGCACTACATTTAATGCTGTAGCATTACTGGCATTAAGCTCTTTAGTTTTAAATCCAATAAACTTAAAAACCAGGATCACATTTGATTTACCAGCAGAAAGTTCGAATCTACCATCGGAGTTAGTTATTGCTACTATCTTCGTATCCTTAACCTGGACACTTACCCCTGGTATTGACTCGCCTTTAGCATCTACTACTTTTCCCTTAAATAGTACATTTTGAGCATTAACACTGAAAGAAGCCATACTGCTCATAAATAGCAGTAACAGCATCTTCCACCTGAATTTGAGTAGAATTTGTTTAAGCATACAGATTTGATTTGTTAATATTTGGTTTTATTAATTAATTTTTGAGCGTTATTTATTTGTTTTATATCCGTTTATTCCATAAAAAACAATGTATAAATAGCACAATAAAGGAAGTGTAAAAGCAATGGTCCAGTTGTAATGATCTATGAGTAGCCCTTGGGAATAAGATATGATAGCCCCACCTGCAATGGCAGTTGATAAATACCCAGATGCTCTCGTGGTATACTTTCCTACTCCATTTACAGCAAGAGAAAAAATAACTGCAAACATTACAGAATTAAACAACCCTACCCCAATCATTGACCAGACAGCTATGCTTCCACCTGTACTGAGTGAAATAGCAATCAATCCCATGGCTGCTATACCACAAAAAGTAAGCACACTTGAGGGTTTAAGATAATTGAGAATCACCGCACCGAACAAACGCCCAACAATCATACTTCCCCAATAAAATGCGACATAAGTATTAGCTGCTGCTTCACTTATTGATAAGGTATCTGCTATATAATTGGTTAAAAAAGTACCTATTGAAACTTCTGCTCCTACATAAAAGAAAAGAGCAACTATCCCCAGCTTTAAGTTTCTGAAAGAAAGCACACCTCTATTTTGATCAATATCCTGTTCCGCTGCTTCAGCTGATCCACCCTTGATTTGCGGGAGTTTCAAGACATAAACTGTTCCTGCGATAATCAATAGTAATGCAGTTATCCCCAGATAAGGATACTTCACTGCATCTGATGAAGAAGCCTGTTGTTCTGTTAAGCCTGATAGAATATAATGAGCCCCAAAAATAGGTGCAACGGTAGTGCCTAAGGAACCTATACCCTGTATTAATGTAAACCTTGATGAGGCTGTTTTTGCTGGCCCTAAAACGGTAATATACGGGTTAGCTGCAACCTGCAGCATAACTATTCCAAGAGCAAGTACAAAAAGCGCTGCCAGAAATATATAATACTCGTGCAATATAGATGCAGGAAAAAATAATAATGCCCCTAAAGCTGCAATACAAAAACCAGTTACCATTCCATTCTTATAACCAATCCGTTCAACAATTTTACCCGCCGGAATGGAGGCTATTCCATAAGTAAGAAAAAAGTAAAACTGCACCAATGATGATTGGGAGTAATTTAAGGTAAAGCTATTTTTAAAAAAGGGCACAAGGGTATCATTTAAACAGGTTATAAAACCCATCATGAAATAGAGTACACCCAGTGAAATCAGGGCCGGAACATAACTCTGCTTAGTGCTCGTTGTAGCTGATATTGTTTCTTCAACCACTACATTCTGTGAACTAAAACCTGCCATTTTTATACAGTTAAGGTGCTTTGTTTTTCTTTAATTGTTTCCAATACTTTCCAGCATTGATATAAACCGCGTGGCACATGAAAACATCCTTTCCATTTACCTCCTTTTGCAGGTGATAAAACTTCTCCCCTCCTGTTCAGGTAACCAAACCACTCTCCATATTCCGAATCTGCAAAATGACTCCAGCTATAGGCATGCACCTTTTCGAACCAATCCCAGCAACGCTGGTCGCCAGTGTACATATAGCCTTTTAGCATACAAACCATAGTTTCTACATGCACCCACCATAATTTCTGATCCCATTCCAATTGCAATGGCGGTGCATCTTTTACGTCTTTAAAGTATAAAATACCCTGATACTCTTTATCCCAACCATACTCCAGAATATTCAATGAAATATCTACCGCTTTACGAATCAGTTGTGGGTCTGACATTTTATTGCCTAAGTCCATGATAAACCACATAGCTTCCAATCCGTGTCCCGGATTTACCACCCTTCCTTCAAAGCAGTCAACAAACTCACCTTTATCTGAAACATTTTCCAGAATCAGTCCTAGTTCCGGTTGATAAAACACTTCCATAACCGAGTTTACGGCATTTTTCATAGTGCGTTCCACCAATTCAGGATCCAATAGCGTTTCCAGTTCTAATACAAGGTTAGATAATATCATAGGCAGAGAGAACCCTTGCATAGGCCTTGTACCTGGATAACTTTTATTGTAAATTCCTTTGCTGTTCTCCTGCTTTTTCAGAATGTTGTGAAAAGTATCTACAGCAATCTTAGCATATTCCTTATTACCAGTAGCCGTATACAATTGTGCATAGGCCATACTGGCAAAACAGTCAGAGAATATGCTGTGTGGTTGAATGAGCGGCGTACCCGTTCTTGTTAAAGCGAAATACCAATTTCCCTCTTTATCGCGGCCATGCACTTTCATAAACTCTGCTCCCTGAATAGCAAAGTCTAACCATTCCTGTTTTTTTTCAACCTGATTATACAACATAGAGAAGCACCAGATCTGGCGATTCTGTAACCAGGCAAATTTATCAGTATCATAAACCTTACCTGTCCTATCTAAACAGGTAAAAAAACCTCCAAATTCTTCATCAAACGAATTTTTTAACCAAAAAGGTATAACGTCTTCCAGCAAGTTACTACGATACTGCTGAATATAATTTTCTAGAGTTGATTGCACGCTTATATTATTTTTTAGTGTTAAACATTAAATCTACTGTCGGTTGCATATAATTCTTTACTTCCGATTTTTTAGTCAGCTCCCAAAAGCTCTGGTTTTGAGTTGTTAATACCTGTGTAGCAACAATCCAGCTCTGTGTCCATCCGCTTAAAGTACCCCAAACACCCCATCCTGCATCGGCATTAGATCCCCAGTACTCCCAACGCTTATATTCGAATGCTCTAAACCAAGCTCCATCTAAATCTTTATAACGGTCACTTTTCACTTGAATCCTGGTTAGGAAATCAGAAAGTTTTGCAACTGCAGCTGTGTACTTTTTATTCCCTGTAGCGTGTGCAGCTTCATTTAAACTGAAGAAAGCGAAATTACTGGTGTACAGCATATCGGCAATTGGATCACCATTGGTAAAAATAAGAGGCGCCTCATGTTTACCATAATCAGCATTGGATTTTGTACGGCCAAATCGACCTTTTCCTTCTCCTCCTAGCTCTTCTCTTATCGCACCACTTTCCACCTGATTTTCTAATAATTTACTCACTAAAATATCCAGCCATTTGCGATGTTCTTCAGTATTCTCAATCTGAACTAACCAAGCCAGAGGTAATACCATTCTTGCACGTTCCTGCTGAATGCCATTAGTCCAAACCCATTTATCAGGATAAGCTTCCATAGTCATTCTTATCGCATTTTTTGTTTTTTCAAGTAAAGGTTTGTAACCAGTCTGATTATACAACCACAAGTAACAAGCCCATGTCCATGATTCAAAATGTGGCGCATTATGTATTACATCCCTATTCCAATAATGCTCCCAGCCTTTTTTCTGTAAATCTTTATCTTCCTGACGTTCGCCTCTATAGCCATATTTCCCAGTCGTTCTGAAATTGGCCATTATACCTTCAACTATTTCCTTATCCCATTTGTCAGTCTTCATAAAAGCAGAAGCACCTAAAATACCCAGCAATGCACGCGCATTATCATCACCATAATAAACATGAGGATGAGTTACCGACCAGCCAATTAAGCCATAAGAAGGACTTTTCTTATCATTTCTTTCAGCCGCCCTTAGGTTAGAGTTATAAAACATATAATCTACGAGGTTCTTTGCCTTTTTATCGTATCCCTGATTATGAAGCAGGTTACCAGCAGCAGCCAATGCAAAAGCAGCTTCGCCTTGCACATCAGCTCTCATCCAATAGCGATATTGCTGTGTACCATCATGGTATATTTTTGAAGCATGACCTTCCAGTAAACCAAGGGTGCCATCACCTACAGGTAATTTCTGATCTACACGTGGACCAAAAGGCGCTTCGCCATTACCTTGATATTTCAGGAACATGTCTTTCCAGGTAGGATTAACAAACAATTTAGCTTTATTAAACCATTCTACCCCAAGCTCTACGCTTTTACGTTTTGCATTAGCAGGTAAAACCTGGTTACGACTGTACATTGGCGTAACATAAGACGGCCAGCTTTTGAATACATATTGCTGTCCGGTCATTTTTTTTAGAATGTAAGACCAGACCTGTTTCCATGCATCGTCCGGACCATATCTACCAGTAGCAAAATTAGTCAGCTTGGTTGTGGCAATCATCATATTGTCCTTTTCAAAAAGCAAAGGAAACTTCTCTACATCATCAATTCCGTATTCAGCTTTATCCAAGCCCGCAACTTTAGCCAATACAATATCCGCACGTTCTACCTTTGCAGGCAACACGTAGCAATCGTTAATTCCTAAAATGCTCAACGGTTTTAGACCTGGCTCGAAAACAGTTGTAGCGACGATACCACGCTCTAATTGAGTATTTTTAGGTGTAGCATCAATCTGAACACCTGGAATTGCAGCTGAATATTCTATATATAATTTTAATTTTTTAAGTTTTGCTTTTTGAAAAAAATCATCCGTTAACGTTACCGTTTTTTTCGGATAATTATCCGCTACTACAAATAAAGCGTCTCCCTCCTTTGCAGCTTGAAGGGCTTGTGCTGGTTCATTAAATCTTTTTACATGAAGACCTTGCTTTTGCAGCAATACATAAAGGTCGTTGGAGCTACTCCCTGAGAAAATAATGTTAGGTTTTGCAAAATTTTGAGCCATGGCTGGCATACAGAAAACTAACAAAAAACAATAAAAGGTCAATCTAAATTTCATTTGGTTAGGTTATGGGTTAACATTATTAAATTTTTATTATAAAGATCCCACACACGCTTCGTTTAAATTATCCGACCTTTATTATAAAAACAAGCACTAATCTCTGCAAAAGATAAAAATACGCTTGGTTAATCGCTTTTCCTTATCTTTAAATAAATCAAATGTGAATATATAAATATATTAATAACAAACAAAAGTTTATTATTTTTATTTATTAAGTTATTACGATATAAATTTATTTATTCTTAAATGGAAGAAGTTACAAATATTATAACGAATCACAAGTAAAACATAGGCTAAACCATTATTAACTTCCTTTTCTAGATTATGAGGCATTGAAAAAAGTTTCTCCTAACTATGAATAATTAATGTTTAATTTGTATAAGGTAGTCCCTATGAAGGCTTAATAAAAAGTATAATCTGTAAAACATTAAAATGGGAAAAACTTTCTTCGAGGAATTAAACAATGAAAACGTAACAGGTGTAGCCTATAAAAACGTTAGTCTTAAAAAAAGGGTACTTAGTTATTTTGCCAATATAGGAAATGCAACCATTGCAGATCTTTGTAAGGAATTAAACCTAAGCGCTCCAAAAGTAACCGCTCTATTGGCTGACCTGATAGAAGACGGATTAATTAAGGATTATGGAAAAGTAGAATCTACGGGAGGCCGTAAACCGAACTTATATGGCCTGGTGCCTGATTCTGCATTTTTTATAGGTGTTGACATTAAACAAAATCACATCAATATAGGCTTATCAGATTTACAGAAAAAACTGATTAAAGTATCTGAAAAGCTTCCATACAACTTAGATAATAATAAAGAATCGCTGGAAGCACTTTGCGACCTCATTAAAGATTTCATTAATGGATTAAGCATACCTAGAGAAAAACTACTGGGAATAGGGATCAATTTATCTGGCCGCATCAATTATACAACAGGTTATAGTTATAGTTTCTTTCATTTTAATGAGGAGCCATTAAGTAAAATCCTTGAATCAAAAATAGGTGTTCGGATATTTCTTGAGAATGATTCGAAATCAATGGCCTATGGAGAATTTTCGGCTGGTGTGGTTACAGATGAGAAGAACATACTATTTCTCAACCTGGATCATGGAGTTGGACTTGGCATAATAGTTAATGGTCAGATTTACTACGGAAAATCGGGTTACTCAGGTGAGTTTGGACATATTCCCTTGTTTAACAATGAAATTATCTGTCAGTGCGGCAAAAAAGGTTGTCTGGAAACAGAAGCTTCAGGTTGGGCATTAACCCGTATGTTTAAAGAGCGGCTATTACAAGGTTCCTCGTCAATTCTAACTCAAACAAGTATTAATCCGGATGATCTGAAAATGGAAGACATCATTGATGCCGCCAACAATGATGATGTTCTTGCTATTGAATTAATTGCTAAAATCGGTGAGAATTTAGGGCGTGGCATTGCCTTACTAATTAACCTGTTTAACCCGGAGCTTGTTATACTTGGGGGAAGCCTTGCTGCAACTGAAGAGTATATCAGACTTCCTATAAAAAGTGCAATCAATAAATACTCACTGACGCTAGTTAACCAGGACACTGTTTTAAAGATGTCTAAATTGGGTGAGCGAGCAGGCTTGATTGGTGCTTGCTTATTGGTACGCAATCGCTTATTGTCACTCAGCTAGTTTTTTAGACTCAATTACACTCTAGGTCTTTTCTTTTGAAAAGACTTATTTGTTTTTACATAAGTGGTAGCTGGCGGAGCCACTTCTTCTGCTACTTTAATATTTAACACTTGTCCCTGATACTCTTCTCCGTTAAGTAACGACACTGCTTTTTCAGCTTCTGCTAAACTTGTCATTTCCAGAAACGCATATCCCTTGCATCTTTTCGTCACTTTATCGCGCACAACTTTGATCGTATTTACCTGAGCGCGCAGACTTATATACATTACAAGATCTAATTCAGTAACATCCGGACGAAGCCCCCCTACAAAAATTTTAACCATTATAACTTAGATTTTGTGGCATAAAAATATAAATTTTATTGTTATTGAATGCATCGGAGTTAAAATCTTAAAAGGAATGAGTCATAATTACGATCTGATTAGTATCTGATCATATAGTAATTATTGACAAACCAATGTACTTCTAAGTAAAAATCAACCTTAAAAAAATCCCTGATCCTTTTGAAAGAATCAGGGATTAAACAATACTGTAAAATCTATTTGTTAGTTAAACAAATATCTTATACCAAATTGAGCAGCCCAACGAGATGAAATCTGACTAACTGAATATGCTGTATTGTCAGCTGGAGCTTTAAATGTATATCCAGCTGATGTATAATTTATTAATGTTGATGCATTATTTGATAAGAAATAAGATCTTCCCCAATCTTTATTAAGTAAGTTACCTACGTTAATAATATCAACAGAAAGCTGTATTTTATTTGCAGTACCATTCACTAAACCACCAAGATCTTGAAGAAAACGTAAATCAAATGAATGTTCCCAAGGCATACGTCCACCAAATCTTTCAGCATATTTACCACGATTAGCTTTTAAATATGGATCATTTTCAATGAATGAATTTAATGCAGTCCATTGTTCTGCAGGTGATATGGCTGGCACAGCAGGTCTGGTTCCACTGGCAGCAACAGCTGGGATTGTTACTAACCTGATATCATTTTGAGTCCTTGGAATATAAATTAGGTCATTTTGATTTGCTCCATCGCCATTTAAATCACCAAAGTACACATAGCTGATTGGAGCTCCGGATCTACCTTGATAAAATACAGATAATGAGGTTCCAAATAATTTATTCTTACCATAATGAACTCCATAAGAAAGTGTTCCAACCAAACGATTACGTATATCATTAATTGAATAAGCTAACTCTGGGAAATTTGGGTTACTTACAATTTGATTAAACTGCCAGTTTGAAAATGCTGTTGAACTATTTCCACTATTAACTTCTTTAGACTGACCATAAGTATACGCAAATGAAGCATTCAGACCAAAATTAAATGCTTTTTGCACCTGTGCAGTCAAAGAATAAGATGATCCTTTATTTGTATTCTCAATTAACAAAGCATTAGTTACTGTACTATTAACTTTTCCAGTATAAGCAGGACGCGTATCAGCTCCGCCAGTTAAAGTAGGATCAATTACTCCAGTAGCTGTCAGGCCCTTCAGGTTAAGGTTTTTGTAAACAATATTGTTTAAAGTTTTACTGTAAATCGCTTCCAGAGTAGTAACGATACCTCCAGGCAAACGAATATCAGTTGCTATATTTGAACGGAATGTTTGAGGGATTCTGAAGTTTGGATCAGCAAGATTCAACTCATAAGTTGTACCAGCAGTCCCAGCTGATGCCTGGTTGTTAGGATCTGTAATAAATACAGGTGGGTTATTCTGATTAACAGTACCGAATAAAGTTCCGTTATTGGTAAATTGATTAGACAACCATACAAATGGAACACGTCCTGTAAAAATACCTGTACCACCACGTAATTGTATTGCACGATTACCTAAAACATCATAGTTAAATCCAAGACGAGGAGACACTAATGGTCTGCTTTTAGGAGTTATATCTGTTCTATAGCCAAACACATCTTCTGCCAGAACATTTCTAGCTGGCTTATCAAAAAACACAGGGACATCAATCCTCATACCTGCTGTAAACTTAAACTCAGGAGTAACTTGAATCTCATCCTGGAAATAGAATCCCAATTGTGCAGCACTAAATTTAGCTTCACCAGGATTGCCTGTAATTGGATAAGTAGCTTGAACATTTGATGCCTTTCCTGCAAGGAAGTCAGTCATATTGGTAAACTGCCAATAGCCCGCCCGGTTGTTCACAAATAAATTCCTGAATTTAAAGAACTCGTTGTGAGTACCAAAAGTAAGGGTGTTATTTCCTGATGTTATTTTAAAGTTATTAGTTAACTCATAGATATCTTGGTCTAATTGATTAGCAGTACTACTTCTTTCAGATCCAAATACAACTCTATTTCCAGAAACATTATTGATGTTGTTGATCTCAATTTGAGGGAATAGTGGTCCAGGGACTGTAATAAAATCTCTAACTCTTGAATATCCAAGAATCAGGTGATTTGATATAGACTGAGAAATTGCACTTCTTAATTCTAAAACACTGATATTTTGTTTACCATTATTAGTTACAAGGTTACTTCCAAATCTAAAATTACTTGCTGAACGGGAAATCCCCTCATCAAATGCTTTTATATAGTTATGACGCAACATCAACTGGTTTTTACTATTAATGTTCCAATCTAAACGAGCAAATACTTTATCACTTTGAGTACGTGCTTGTTGTTCAGCATATGAACCAATATCAAATCCATATTTATCCTTAACATTATCCACAATTTGTTGAGCCTGATCAACAGTAAGCAAAGCCGAAGGATCACCTGCGTTTAATGTTGTAGGTTGTTGTTTTCTACCTAACTCACCATTAATAAAGAAGAACAACTTATCTTTCACTAAAGGTCCTCCAATACGGAAACCATATTGATAGTCATTAAAATCAGTAGATTTCAATCCATTCGGTTGTTTACCTACTGTACTTTGATTTCTTCCGAAGAAGTAAGCAGAACCTTGAATAGTATTCGTACCAGACCTTGTTACAGCATTTACACCGGCACCTGTAAAGTTTCCGTAAGTAACATCATAAGGAGCCAAAACAACCTGAATTTCTTCAATTGCATCCAATGAAATTGGTTGAGTATTTGTTTTACTACCAGGAGTAATTGCTGTACTTGAAGCTGCAAATACATCATTATTCACAGCACCATCAATAGTAATATTATTGTAACGCTGATTTGCACCACCAAAAGAGTTACCATTTGCTTGAGGAGTTAATCTCCAGTAATCAGAAAGTGCCCTACTTAATGTTGGCAAAGCCTCAATTTGTTCTTTGCTGATGTTTGTTGCGGCACCAGTTCTTCCACTATTAAAAACTGAATTCTTTTTACCTGCTATAACAACTTCCGATAAATCTTTTCCGCTTTCACTAAGATTTACATTTATTGGCAACGTTTCGCCGAGTTTCAAATAAATATTATTGATAGTTTCAGGCTCATACCCAATGTAACTGATAACAATTGTATATGGTCCACCTGAACGCATATTTGAAATGGTGAATCTACCACCATTATTACTTACTAAACTATACGCCGTATTTGTTGGTACGTGTACAGCTTTAATACTGGCACCAGGCAGCGGTCCTTTAGCATCAGCAACTCTTCCGCTGATTGATGAGGTGGTTACCTGTGCCCGTAAGGACACAGCTGTCCCTGCAAAAACAAGGAGTAAAACCATGATTTTGGTTAGTAGAGATTTCTTCATTCTTTTTGAGTTAGATAATAATTCTGTTTTTGTGTTCTAATCTTATTTATAAAACACTGATGCAAAGTTATATATTTATTATGCTGGCATTCTATTTTCCAATGTTAAATAATTATTAAGAATGGCAGTATTTTTCAACATTTAACAGAAATATTAAATATATAACCAACAGTTTATCAATTATTTATTTTCATTCCAACTCATAATGTAATTTGAAATAAAGTTGTAATACCGTTCTTTATGAACAACATAGCATAATCGTATCCTGTAACAGGGATTTAATGAACATTTTTTTTTAATTTTGGCAATTACTAAGATAAATTCCTTATTAAAGATATGAACTACGATGTAATTGTAATAGGCAGCGGTCCTGGTGGATATGTAGCTGCGATCAGAGCTTCTCAGTTGGGTTTAAAAACTGCGGTAGTTGAACGCGAATCTTTAGGTGGAATATGCCTGAACTGGGGCTGTATACCTACCAAAGCATTATTAAAAAGCGCTCAGGTATTTGAATATATTAATCATGCTGCTGAATATGGTATTAAAACAGCTGAAGCTGAAGCAGATTTCGCTGCTGTTATTAAACGCAGTCGTGGTGTTGCTGAAGGCATGAGCAAAGGCGTTCAATTCTTAATGAAGAAGAACAAAATTGATGTGATTATGGGTGCCGGAAAAGCTAAACCTGGAAATAAAGTAGAGGTTAAAGCTGCTGATGGTACACAAAAAGAATATACTGCAACTAGTATTATATTAGCTACTGGTGCAAGATCAAGGGAATTACCTAACCTTAAACAAGATGGTAAAAAAGTAATCGGTTACAGGCAGGCAATGGTATTACCTGAACAACCAAAATCATTGGTAGTTGTAGGTTCTGGTGCTATAGGTGTTGAGTTTGCTTATTTCTACGCAACTCTTGGCACTAAAGTAACTATCGTTGAATTCATGGAAAATGTAGTTCCGGTTGAAGATGAAGATGTATCAAAACAATTGTTACGCAGCTTAAAAAAGGTAGGTATCGAGATCATGACTTCTTCAAGTGTTGAATCTGTTGACACTAGTGGTGCTGGTTGCAAAGTTCAGGTTAAAACTGCATCTGGTATGCAAACTTTAGAATGTGATATCGTACTTTCTGCTGCTGGTGTGGTTGCTAACATCGAAAACATTGGTCTAGAAGAAACCGGCATTAAAACTGAAAAAGGCAAAGTTGTTGTTGATGAATTCTACAATACTTCGGTAAAAGGTTATTATGCTATTGGTGATATCGTAGGCGGACAAGCACTTGCTCACGTTGCATCTGCTGAAGGTATTATTTGTGTGGAAAAAATTGCTGGCCATAAACCCGAGCCATTAGATTATAACAACATCCCTGGATGTACTTATTGCAGTCCTGAAATTGCTTCTGTTGGTTACACTGAGAAAGCGGCTAAAGCTGCTGGTTATGAATTAAAAATTGGTAAATTCCCATTCTCTGCTTCAGGTAAGGCGAGTGCTGCTGGCTCTAAAGATGGTTTTGTAAAATTAATTTTTGATGCTAAGTATGGTGAGTTGTTAGGTGCGCACATGATTGGTGCAAACGTAACTGAAATGATCGCTGAGATTGTAGTTGCCCGCAAATTGGAGACTACTGGTCATGAAATGATAAAATCAGTGCATCCACATCCTACAATGAGCGAAGCTATTATGGAAGCTGCTGCTGATGCGTATGGTGAGGTAATTCACTTGTAAGAGACAAATTAAATGAAACATTGAATTTGCTCATGCAAAAAGCTAAAAGAGGTGGTTATTAACTACCTCTTTTTTTATATTTACAATTCTAACTTACTTGTACAATGAACTTACATACTATAAATACAGGACTATTTAAACTGGACGGCGGCGCAATGTTTGGTGTGGTACCCAAATCAATATGGCAGCGTAGCAATCCGGCAGATGCAAATAATCTATGCACCTGGGCGATGAGGTGCTTGCTGATTGAAGATGGAGATAGACTGATATTGATAGACAATGGAATTGGTGATAAGCAGGATGAAAAGTTTTTAGGACATTATTATTTACATGGCGACGACACATTAGATAAGTCCTTAGCTGCAAAAGGCTTTAGCAGAAATGATATTACAGATGTGTTTTTAACACACTTACATTTTGATCACTGTGGAGGCTCTATTATAAGAGAAGCTGATGGCAGACTTCGGCCAGCTTTTAAAAATGCTTTTTATTGGAGCAATGCACAACATTGGGATTGGGCTGTAAATCCTAATGACAGAGAGAAAGCTTCATTTTTAAGAGAAAACATTTTACCTATTCAGGAAAGTGGACAACTGAGATTTGTTGCGGATAAAGATGGTGTAGAATTTCATGATGGGATTAACATCCGCTTTGCGTATGGACATACAGACGCAATGATGTTACCTCAAATACAGTATAAAGAACAGACCATTGTATATATGGCAGATCTTCTGCCTTCTGTTGGCCACATCCCCCTACCCTATGTAATGGCATACGACATGTTTCCTTTACAGACATTGAAAGAAAAGAAAGCTTTTCTACAAGAAGCTGCAGATAAGAACTACATCTTATATCTCGAACATGACCCGGTTAATGAATGTTGTACAGTAATGCAAACAGAGAAAGGAATCAGATTAGATAAGACATTCGACTTAAATAGTATTTAGTATAATGCCACCATTCTTTTCTTATTACATTAATTTAGTTATTTATTATATAGGATTAGTTTCTTATGCTGGATTATAATTAAAACAAAAAAACAAGCAATTTCATTTTTTGTTTATGTTTTCTTTTTTTTATATTGCACTGAAAGTCAACCTAATTAAAAACTAAAAATAGAAATCATGGGAAAATTTGAGATCACGAAAAGAAAAAACGGAGAATTTCAATTCAATTTAAAAGCAGGTAACGGTCAGGTAATTTTAGCTAGTGAAGGCTACACAACTAAAGGAGCTTGTCAAAATGGTATTGAATCCGTTAAAAAGAATTCGTCAGATGACACTAAATTCGAAAGAAAAACTTCTTCAAATGACAAACCTTATTTCACCTTGAAAGCTACAAATGGCCAGGTGATTGGAACTAGTGAAATGTACGAAAGTGTAGCTAGTCGCGACAATGGTATTGAATCAGTTAAGAAAAATGGTCCTGATGCTGAGGTATCAGATCTAAGTTAATTTAAGAACTGATATAGTTAAGAGACTGTTTAAAAATAGCTTTACTTATCTTGTAAATGTTCCTTTTATTTTCAATCAGTCTCTTAATATTTTTTCGGATTGACCATTTTTTTGCTAATTTTATGTACAATATTATGTTTTTCTGTACAATAAAATGTTGTGAAACATTGACAGTAATGTAATAATTTGAATCAGAAAAAGCCCGAATTAAGTCATATCCCCGTCAATAACCACATTTGACAAAATAACATTTCGTGCCATATATTCTCTGTATATGATTATTAATCAATCTACATCCCCCTAAACACATTCTATTTTAGTTGCCTATGGTATAAAATAATAGACTGACAGAAGTATTTTGGAATAATATTTGCTGCAAAGACATGATAGAAATCACCGTTGTAAAGTGTAACATTTTCAGGAATTTATGTTTCAAAAATGCCTATAAATCCTTACTTTTGCACGTCAAAACAAATAACGAGTACCAAAACATATAAATGAGACAACTCAAAATCACGCAATCAATTACCAATCGCGAAAGTCAATCACTAGACAAATACCTTCACGAGATTGGTAAAGTGGATTTAATAACCGCAGAAGAAGAAGTAATATTAGCTAGGAAGATACGAGAAGGGGATCAAGCTGCATTAGAACGCTTAACAAAGACTAACTTACGTTTCGTGGTTTCGGTTGCTAAGCAATATCAAAATCAAGGTTTAACCTTAGGAGATTTAATCAATGAAGGTAACCTGGGCTTAATTAAAGCTGCTAAGCGTTTTGATGAGACTAAAGGTTTCAAATTTATATCTTATGCCGTTTGGTGGATTCGACAGTCGATATTGCAGGCTATTGCTGAACAAAGTCGTATTGTACGTTTACCTTTAAACCAGGTTGGCTCTTTAAGTAAAATCAGTAAAGCTTTCTCAAAATTAGAGCAGGAATATGAGCGCGAGCCTTCTCCTGAAGAATTGGCAGACATTTTAGAGACTACGGTAGATAAAATATCTGACACCTTAAGTAACTCTGGTCGCCATGTATCTATGGATGCCCCTTTTGTTCAGGGAGAAGAAAATACATTACTTGATGTATTGGAAAATCACGAACCGAATACTGATAGCAGCTTAATCAATGAATCTCTTTCTGAGGAAATAAAACGTTCACTTTCAACTTTAACTGAACGTGAACGTGAAATTATCGTTTTATTCTTTGGTTTAAGTACGAACCACCCTCTTTCTCTAGAAGAGATTGGCGAGAAATTCAACCTGACCCGCGAACGTGTTCGTCAGATTAAAGACAAAGCTTTACAACGTTTACGTCATACTTCAAGAAGCAAAATATTGAAATCATATCTTGGATAAAACCTCGAATACATTTTAATTAAAATTATAAAGCAAAAAAGATTGGGTACTCACTCAATCTTTTTTACTTTTGCAGCATTCTAACCAAAAAAAACTGACATGTTAAACAAGTACCAATCCGAATTTCAAAATTGGATTGAAAAAGAAAAAAAAGCTATTGAGCTGATCAATATTGTAGGGCAACTATGGTTCGACAGATCAGTTGAACTCGTTTTATTCCGAAAACCTTTATTTGATGTAGGCAGCAGCGAGATACTCGCACATCACCAGTATGCAAAAGAAGTTAGTGGAAAAGACATCAGCATCTATACAACTTTAGAGCTCGCTGCAACTATTGCTAAATGTAATCTTGCGCCTTCCAGAGTAGACATAGGCCGATTAGCTTCGGAATGGCTGGCAGATAATGATCACTATTCTTCTATTCATGATTTTGTAGTAACCAGACTAACTAAACACATCGGAAAGGATAAGATAAGCTTAACACCGGTAGATGTTGTGCTGTTTGGTTTTGGTCGCATCGGCAGAATTGCTGCACGCGAACTTATTTTACAAGCCGGAAAAGGAGAACAACTTCGCCTGAGAGCCATTGTTACCCGTAGCTATAGCGATGAAGAACTGATCAAAAGAGCGGAATTGCTACGTACAGATTCTATTCATGGGCCTTTTCATGGCACTATAGTAGAAGATTTTGAAAATAAGGCACTAATTATTAATGGACAAACTGTTAGTTTCATTGTAGCTTCCAATCCTGAATCAGTTGATTACACAGCTTACGATATTAAAAATGCTCTTTTAATTGATAACACCGGAATTTACCGTGATCGTGAAGGATTAAGCAGACATCTGCAATCGCCTGGCATTAGTAAAGTTTTACTTACTGCACCAGCTAAAGGAGATATTCCAAATGTTGTTGCGGGAATTAATGATACCGCGATTGATTTCGAAGTAGAAAATATCCTGTCAAATGCTTCATGTACCACCAATGCCATTGTTCCGGTATTGAAAATCGTTGATGATGCTTTTGGAATTGAGAAAGGTCATATTGAAACTGTACACTCCTATACAAATGATCAGAATTTATTAGACAACTACCATAAAAAATACCGCAGAGGGCGCTCTGCTGCCTTAAACCTTGTAATTACCGAAACTGGTGCCGACAAGGCTGTAGCGAAAGTTATTCCGCATCTGGGTGGTAAACTGACAGGTAATGCTGTACGTGTCCCTACACCAAATGTATCTCTGGCGATATTGAACTTATCTTTAAACACTGTTACTTCTAAACAGGAAATTACAGAAGTATTAAAGCAGGCTTCATTGTTTGGAGACTTATCTGAGCAGATTGAATATTCAATTTCTAACGAACTGGTAAGCTCAGATCTTATTGGTAACAGTCATGCTTCTATTATTGATGGACCTGCTACCATTGTAGCAAAAGACAATAAATCAGTAGTTTTATACACTTGGTATGATAATGAGTACGGGTACACCAGACAGGTGATCAGAGTAGCAAAAAAGATGGCAGGAGTAATCAGGCTAACTTATTACTAACATTAAGAAATGTCCAGAATGATTGGCCATCCATATCATTCCGGACATTTTCTATTTAAAACTGAACCACTTTTGGTTTAGTTTGTACGATATCTTCAATTTTAGTCATCACCTCATCCGTCAGTAATGGCACAACTTCTAAAGCTGTCAGATTTTCTTTTAATTGCGCAGTTTTTGACGCGCCTAAAATCACACTACTTACATTTGGATTTTTAAGACACCAGGCTAATGAAAGTTTAGCAAGAGGAACGTTCAATTTATCAGCAAGCTTTTGTAGTTCTTCCGCTTTCTTTAACTTTTCCTCGTTTAACACTGCATCTTTTAGCCACTCCATCCCTTTTAGTTCCAAACGAGTATTTGTGGTATTCTTCGCAGTATATTTACCAGATAACAAGCCAGAAGCTAATGGAGACCAGATGGTGGTTCCTAATCCGTGCTCTTTAAACAATAGCATGTAGTCATTTTCAACTTTATTCCTTTCCATCAGATTATACTGCGGCTGTTCCATAGTTGGTCCGATCAGGTTGTATTGTTTAGCCACACGAATAGCTTCCATAATTTCAACTGCAGTCCATTCGGAAGTGCCCCAATACAGGATTTTACCTTGTTGTAATAAGGTATTCATCGCCCAGACTGTTTCCTCTATTGGTGTATTTCTATCCGGGCGGTGACAGAAGTATAAATCAAGGTAATCAACCTGCAATCTTGACAAAGCACCATTGCAAGCTTCTATAACGTGTTTACGTGAAAGTCCTACCCTATTCGGTCCTTTGTTTTCCGTTCCAAAAAACACTTTACTGGATACAACAAAAGATTCGCGTTCCCATTTATGAGCCTTAAGAATTTTACCCATTACAATTTCAGATTTACCCGCCGCATATCCTTCTGCATTATCGAAGAAGTTCACACCTGCATCATAAGCCAATCCCATAAGCTCATCTGCTGTTTTATCACTGATCTGTTGTCCGAATGTAAGCCAGCTACCGAGTGATAAAGCACTAACCTGCAAGCCGGACTTTCCTAAACGTCTATATTCCATTTTAAATTATTTATGATTAATAATATCCCCAAATTACCATGATTAATTAAAACAGCAGGGCCTGTCTTTAAGTTTTTACAAAAATACGATGATGGCTTTTTCATTCAATATAATTACCTTTATTTAATGTATGCACCACTTAAGATGAACATCTATCTGCTAATATCTCTGGGCTTGTTATTAAGCTGTAGTTCACTAAAGAAGTCTACCTCTACCCAGGCTGACAAGCAACTACTCAATGACGTTGAAATACTATCTTCTGATGCTTACGAAGGGCGCAAAACAGGAACTAAAGGAGCAGAAATGGCCAGAACATATATTGGTAAACGTTTTACTGATATAGGTTTACTTTCTTTTCAGCAATTTAAAGGTTATGAGCAGCATTTCTCTTTTGACAAAAACGGAGGAACCTTAAATGGCAAAAACATGATCGGGTATATTCAGGGAAAAACTGATGAGGTAATCGTGATTTCTGCACATTACGATCATATTGGTATCATTAGAAATGAAATATACAATGGTGCCGACGATAATGCTTCCGGCGTGGCTGCTTTACTTAAATTTGCTGAATATTTTAAAGCAAATAAGCCAAATCACACTTTAATTTTTGCTGCTTTCGATGCGGAAGAGATGGGGATGCAAGGTTCAAAAGCTTTTGTGACCACTCCACCTGTAAGCCTCGGGAAAATCAAGTTAAATGTAAATATGGATATGATTAGTCACAATGACAAAGGAGAGCTTTATGCTTGTGGCACTTTCAAATACCCGGAACTGAAAAAGTACTTTATAACTACCAGTCCAAAGATTAAAGTGTTATTTGGTCATGACGACCCTAAAACGGGATCTAAAGATTGGACTAATCAAAGTGACCACAGCTCATTTAATGATAAAAACATTCCTTTTCTGTACTTCGGCGTTGAAGATCATAAAGACTATCATCAGGCATCAGATGAATACAAGAATATCAATAAAGCGTTCTTTACCGATGCTGCTGCTGCCATATTGGAAACCATTACCAACATCGATAAAGACCGTAATCTACAATCCATCTTTAGAGAGAAGCTGCAATTGAAAAAGCAATAATTCTAAAAATCTATTGCCAATAAACTATTCAAAGGGATGTGTATCCCATTTTTTAATTGAATATATTTTTCCGTAACTGACCATACGGTTGTAGAAACTGTTTTAGGCCCTTCCTTTGTATTAAATGAAATATCTGCTTTAGCCTTAAATTCATTTCCCAAACGTTGCGCTGAGTTCAGTTTATCTTTCAACTCTTCAGTGTGATTTTCTTCTGCTGGTATGATCTGACTAATGTCGATTGATTCCTTTTCTATTAATTCCCCTATCATAATTATCTTAGTATTTACATTAAAATGCTTTGTAGTACTTAAAATCGCAATAAAATAGGATAGTTCAAAGTCATTTTCCTCATAAGTATGTAAATAGATATTTACATACTTATGAACGTACTGAATAACAAGTGTTTATTTTTTGATTTTGAATCTGGTTTCTATCATCCCAACGTTTTCGATATTATCATTTGCAAAGGTTAAGGTCTTTATATTACCTGCAGGTGTACTTGCAACCGATGAAGTACGACCGCTAGACACCCCTTGCGCAACTGGCGCAAGAATAGAGAGTGCTGTCTTCAGATAGCCTTCATTAGGATTTCCAAAATCATACTTAGCATCGTCAACAATACCATTATTACCATCATCAAGATAATCAGGTGTCATGCCTGCATAATAGCCTCCCTCTCCTCTTGAATTCCGTGTTTCAAAACTTGGGATATATGCATTATAACGATTATCTAAAAGTATAGGAAAAAAGCCGACCGGTTTTCCATAAGTTTTAGTTCCCACTAACTTTACACTCTGAACATGCGGCTTAATGCAATTAATCAGCATCTCACTTGCAGAAGCTGTTCCACCTGAAACCAGAAACACAATATTCTTAACACCTGTAAGAGATCCCTTTTTAGAAAAGTAATAAGTATTTCCTGCTTCAGTCCAGTCAACATCATCATAAGTATACATCTTACCAGACGAGCTATACAAAATCTTTCCAGATCCATCTGTTAAAGGCTGTTTTTCTAAGATCGTAGCCTTTCCGGTTTTCATAGTATTGTTATACAGCTCCTGATACATCTTACCTGTTGCAGTTGAAGGGGCAATCAGGTTAAGTAAATATTCTGCTGTCTCAACAGAACCACCTCCATTGTACCTTAAATCTATAACCAAATCTGTAACTCCTTTGGATGCAAATTCTGCAAATACCGGATCGAGCCTGACATCAGAAGGTGTTTTTCCTCCAACAGTTAAAACCGAAAACCTGGAATAAGCAAAATATCCTACATTTTTACCTCCCTGAGTGATCACTTTTGAAGTAAAAACAGAACTACTGTTATATCTAGCTATAGTTAAACGAACATCAGTAAATGGGGTTCCATCTGCTTTTATTCCAGAAAAAAGTGCTGTAGTAAGCCGGTTGTTTAATACAGCATTTAATGTCTGTACTACACTATTAAAGTTTGTACCAATACTTACGTTACCGATTTTAGTGATTTGCGTTCCTCTTGTAATACCAGCATTTGCAGCAGGGGAGTTTGGATAAACACCCGCTACATAAGTAGTATAATTTGTTTCAGTTCCGTAATTCCTAAATGTAACAATACCCATATCATAACCAACATCATTTGCATCAAGGCTTGCAAATTTTGCACTTGCTTGATTTCCATTTGATTCAGTATTGTCTACTATGTAAGCATATTTAGAATAATTTGCTCCTGGTACAGTTTCAAAAGTTGAGTATTTAGTGATATTAAAAAGTTCATCTCTGAAATTATCCAGATCAAGAGGATAGGTTTTGTATTTCCGGGGTTCAAAAACATCATAACTTGGCAAAGTTGTATTCCAGAAATAAATCTGTTTTGCATACAGAAATAAAGAATCGTTTGTCAATTCTCTTCTATTTGTTGTTGGCGTTTGCTTTGTATTTGACTCAACTGCAGGATCCACCGGATCCGGATTAACTTTTGACTTTTTACAGGCTCCCAGGGCCGTAATTAAAAGCAATGCAATTAGGAATTTTGATTTTCCCGACCAGAAGAGAAGTTTCATGTTCAATATTTTGAGTAAAGATAAGATAATTATAAACGATATTATCTTACAAATAGTTCATTCACATTCAAATAGTCCATATTATTTACTCTTGAGGATGTTTCTGCAAATGTAGTATTCCCTATAAGTAATGCTTTCCTTATATCTAACTGATACTGTTGCATTATCAATTTCAAAGCATCATTCTCAGGCTCAAACTCTTCTGTGAAGAATACGGTAAGATATTGCTCCAATCCTTTCCAGTCAGTTTGTTTTATTTTATTGAGTTGCATAGCTTTATTTCCCTGCACAAATAAGAAGATTTTCTTACGTTCTAAAACAATAGCCTGCATTAATGCTGATACTTCATTATAAATCAAAAGCTTTAAAGGAAGACGCACACTATGCAACAGCATATCGAAGTTTACTTTATAATTTTCATGGATAGAAAACTTCGCTGCTGTCTTCTCAAAGGTATCTTTATCTCCATGCTCCAGATAATAGTCCTGCATATACTTTAATATATCTACAGCACTAATTTGTTCGCCATACTCAATGAACTGAGCAAATAGGTAATATACTTGTAACAGGTAGTCCTTTTCAGGATAAATAACATTATCAAGTTCAAAAATAAAGAACTCTTTTTCTTTTAAATATTCAGCAGCAGTCATTATTAATTTTGAGGCTTATTGGTGTCCGGACTTAGGATCTCTATATTAAATTCAGCAAACAAAACAGCCGACTTCTGAAGTTCAACCATTTCAAAATCCTGTAATGCTAAAATTGCATCAGCTCCCTCATTCAGACAATGGTTTAATAAATTATGGGCAATGACATCATCATTCCGTTGCCCTAAGGACAAGAACTTATACTTTGCAGATGGAAAACTTGGCATATCACCATAATCTGCCAGGATTACATTATCATTTTCAAATTGATTAGCCTGTTTTATGGCTTGGGCAGACTTCCCGCCAGTTATTAGTATTCTCATATAATTAAACCATCTTTCATGGTTACTACCCTATCACTTATTTTAGCTAAATCTTCATTGTGGGTAACAATTACGAAGGTTTGTTGAAAATTGTCACGTAGCGTAATAAAAAAATCATGTAAAGTACTCGCATTTGCTGAATCCAGGTTACCTGATGGTTCATCCGCCAAAATAATAGCCGGATTATTAATCAAGGCTCTTGCCACAGCAATACGCTGTTGCTCACCACCCGATAATTGATTGGGTTTATGATCTGCCCTATCCTTTAAGCCAAGCAGATCCAGTAATTCAAAAGCTCTGAGCTCCGCCTGTTTCTTATTTGTCTTGGCTATAAAAGCTGGAATACAAATATTTTCGAGCGCAGTAAATTCAGGTAACAAGTGATGAAACTGAAATACAAATCCAATGTTTTTATTTCTAAAAACACTTAACAACTCGCCCGACAAATGGTTAACCTTGGTTCCTTTCAGTTCCACCTGACCCTCATCAGGTTTATCCAAAGTACCTAAAATATGTAAAAGTGTACTTTTACCAGCACCGGAAGCACCAATAATACTCACAATTTCACCTTTCGACACTTCAAAATCTACTCCTTTTAAAATAGGCAGACTTCCATAAGATTTTTTTATACCCGTGGCTTTCAGCATAGCTGCAAACTTACAAAAACATAGCACAAGGTTAAGAGTACAAGCACGATAAAATTTAAAAATAGATTGACTCGAAGAAATAATTGAAAATAATATTTGCAGTTTCAATTTTATCGCATAACTTTGAAATACAAAGTACTTTTAAAATGAACAACAAGGAAGAACAACTCAATGCATTGAACGACATCAAAAAGTTGATGGACCGTTCGTCCAGATTCATTTCTTTAAGCGGATTATCAGGAGTTTTCGCTGGTTTAACTGCCCTTGTAGGTGCTTACCTTGCTCATAACGAGATTAATGTTTTTTTAAATAATAATTCTATTTATGGTCATTCATTAGAAGATCTCGAAGCCAACTTACTTAAAATAGGTTTTGGAGTATTAGTAGTGGCATTAATTGGTGGCTTACTCTTAACATTGAGACAAAGTAGAAAAAGGAAATTACCATTTTGGGACAGAACCACAAAAAATCTATTGGTAAACCTAGCTATCCCATTGGTTTCTGGTGGACTATTCATTATTGCTTTACTTCTTGTACATCCTAACACATATGGATTAGTTGCTCCATCTTGCCTTATTTTTTACGGATTAGCTTTAATTAATGCCAGTAAATACACTTATACTGATATTCGATTTTTAGGATATTGTGAAATTGTATTGGGATTGATTTGTATGTTTTACATTGGTTATGGTCTGTATTTCTGGGCAATTGGTTTTGGTATACTCCATATTCTTTATGGAATGCTGATGTATTTTAAATATGAAAGGGCCAATTAATGAAGAACCCAATCGAGGCACTTAACAAGATATTCGACAGTCGGATCAGATTGGGCGTAATGTCTGTATTAATTGTAAATGATAGCATTAGCTTCAATGAGTTGAAACAATTGCTAGAGTTAACAGATGGCAACCTTGCCTCCCACTTAAATACACTGGAGCAGGCAGAATTTCTAAAAGTCCAAAAATCATTTATCGGCAAAAAAACAAATACTACATACATCATTACAGATTTAGGCAGATATGCTTTCAAAGCACATCTAGATGCTTTAGAAAAGATGATTAAGGGCATTTAATTTTTTTTTACACCCACACTTTGAACTACAAAGTACTTTTAAATAAAAAAACTATGCATAACATGAACAATAAATCCAACTTTCTGCTCCTATCTACTTTATTAGGTGGATTGCTATTTAACTACCTGTTCTGGGCAGAGGACGTCGGACTAAATCTTTTGATATATAGTCTTTATATTCTTGGTATTACATATTTCAATGCTGAGATTGTTAAGAGTCGCAAGTTTATAATATATGCGGCTTCACATCTCCTTGCAGCCATTTTAGTTGTAATTATCAACTCGGATTTAAGTATTGCAACCTACTACATTAGTCTGATCCTATTTATAGGGTTTAGTCATTACCAACAAATTAGAACGGTTTTTACTGCAATAATGGCTGCATTTGTACAATTTCTGACTTTACCTTTTAATGTTATTCAAAACCTCAATTCGGTTAATATTGGAAATTTCAATCTCAGACCAATCTTAAAGTTGGCTAAATACATTTTCATCCCGCTATTTATTGTCACCGTTTTTACGATTATTTATAGTAATGCGAATCAGGTTTTTGCACATTACCTGGATAACATCTCCACAAGCTTATCCTTACTTTTAACTGGATTTCTAGATCTGTTTTTTGTCGATTTCAACTTCAGTCGTCTATTTTTCTTTTGTCTGGGACTCATACTGACCGGGGGCTTATTGCTTACCTGTTTTAGTAAAAAGCTAGGAGATCTAGAGCAAAATATTAAAGAGGATTTAGAAAGAAGAAGCAAAAGATCAAAAACCATATGGTACCAGATTATTGAAACTTTCAGCGGTAATCTACTATATAAAAAGTTAGCACTTAAAACGGAATATATCACCGGGATCATCTCATTTATAGCTTTGAATATCTTATTACTAATTATAAATACCATAGATATCTGCACTCTATGGTTTGGATTTAAACCTTCTGGTAATTTTTCTGCTGATTTACATGAAGGAACCAATGCTTTGATTTTTAGCATCGTGATGGCTATGGCAGTAATCTTATATTTCTTTAGAGGGAACCTAAACTTTTACAGTAAAAGTAAAACACTAAGACTTCTGGCATTTACCTGGATGATCCAAAACTCCATCCTGATCGTATCTGTCCTTATTAGAGACGGTTACTATATTGAGTTCTATGGTTTGACACAAAAAAGAATTGGTGTTATGGTGTTTGCCTTACTTTGTATAATTGGTTTGATCACCGTTTATATAAAGGTGGCTAAACAAAAAACCCTTTTCTACCTGTTTAAAATCAATGGTCACATTTGGTTTGCTTTACTTCTTGGTTTTAGTTTAGTAAGCTGGGACGTTTTTATCGCTAAATACAATTTCAACCACTCTGAGTCAAAAGTCATAGATCCTGACTATCTACTTTCCTTATCAGACAGGGTACTCCCTTTACTTGATGAAAACCGAGATAAACTGCTCGGTGATTCGACTTCAGAAGCTAATCGGTTAAACACAGAAGCTATTAGTCCAAACATCAAATTACAGGAGCGACTTGATCGACGCATTGAAAATTTCGGCAAACGTTATCGAAAAACGTCCTGGTTATCATGGAATCTAGTGGATGGAAATACAGCTAAGCACTTTGGATTGAATAAATAATGCATAAAATGGATATAAAGAAAAATGGCTTTTATTATGCTTTGGGCATTGTATTATTTGGAGTACTTAAAATTGCCTACACACATATGGATGCAAATGATTTAATCTTCATCCTTAGCCCAACAAACAAAATGATTTCATTTTTAAGTAACTCCGAAAGTGTATTCTTAAACGGTTCTGGATATTTTTATCATGATTTCAATATTTTAATAGAAAAATCATGCTCTGGTTTTAACTTCTTTATCCTCATCTTCATTATTGGCTATTTTGTTATTATAAACCACTTTCAAAATAAGAAATTCAAATTACTATTCTTCAGCATCTTGAGTGCTTGGGTGCTTACAGTTTTTGTAAACACTTCAAGAATAATTATTGCCATTTTTATACAGAAATTGACTCCTCAAATACAAATTAGCACTTGGTTTCATCAAGCTCAGGGAACATTTGTATATCTATTCTTCCTTATTGTATTTTATAAAACATTGACTTATCTACTCACCAAATACTTTCCTGAGAATGAAAAACTTGCTTAATCCACGTTGGTTAATATTAATAAATATTCTTCCGGTTCTTTTACTATTTGTCCTTTTTTACAGCAACTATAATATTATTGAAAGCCTTTTATCTATTAAAATTAAATCCTTGTGGTTCAAATTTGGATTGACTTTAATCAGTTTAACATGCCTTCTATCAGCTTACCTTATCTTTTGTGTAATTCAAAAAAAACAACTTTCAGTATATTATGCGCTAATATCATTACTATCATACAGCTTATTAATTTACTGCTACTCTGAGTATAGCAATATACTTATCCCTAGCAGCATACCGAACTGGATGATTTCTTCTGAGGTCATTCTTTATCCTGGAACATTTCTAATGCCTACCCTGGCACATGCACTTTTTATATTGGTTGTTATGACCAGTACCAAACCATCGACAACAAATGCCGGATTAAATTTTCTATATAGCCTGTCGATTCCTCTTGCTGCATACGTATTTGCTCAGATCATTCTACCATTATGGCAAAACCAAGATAGATTCTTTGGATCTCATGCCTTAATTATTTTATGTATAACGGCTTCTATATTATTCTTGTTTTTTCTCTGCAGAGCAATTTACATCTTAACTACCTTACAATCTGACACTTTATTAAAATACTCTATCTATTGGAAAATCACTATGGCGTTAGTCCTTCCCTTAGTTGGATTAGGGTTTAACAATGGCTTATTTACCGGTAGATATAAATTTGCAGAATTTATGTTCGGAAACTTTAGTCAGGTATGGTTCTATATTATAGCAATTGTAAATGGACTATTAATTTGCTTACCGACTCCGGAAAATTTCAACTTGCGAATAATCCGTATTTCTGGATTGCTAATCTGCTTCCCTTATACAATTTATTTTCTAATTGTATTTCTTCCTTATTTGCCATTTGCTATTATTGCAACTTTTTTGGTTGGAATAGGCTTTTTAATGCTAGCTCCATTACTTCTTTTTATTCTTCAAACCAATGAACTTTATAAAGAGCTGAAACTTCTGAGGCATAAATATTCTTCCTTAAAAGTTACTATTTTATCTGTTGTCATGCTCAGTATTTTACCTCTTATGATTACAGGTTTCAATTTACACGACAGAAAAGTACTAAACAATGCTTTGACTTATGTATATAGTCCCGATTACTCCAAGACTTATTATGTGGATAAAAAAACATTGCACAGTACACTATCAACCATAAAGACAAACAAAGATCGTAACAACTTATTTGCAAATAGTAACACACCTTACATCAGTACCTATTACAACTGGCTGGTTTTAGATAATATGATCTTATCTGATCTTAAAATTAATACTTTAGAGCAGATTTTTTTTGGTAAAAAGAAGAACCCGTTAACAATTGTTGAAGATAGCACTACAAACAGCATTAAGTTATCCAAAATTAAAAACACAAGCAGGTTCGACAAAAAACAGCAATCTTGGATTAGTACATTGGATTTAGAGTTAACGAATTCTGGCAATATGAATTTAGCAATCTACAAAACAGAATTCACGTTACCTGATGGATGCTGGATCAGTAATTACTACCTTAACGTTGGGACAAGAAGAGAAAATGGAATACTCGCAGAGAAAAAGTCAGCACTTTGGGTATTTTCAAACATTAGAAATGAAAATCGAGATCCAGGGATCCTCTACTATCTAACCGGAAATAAGATAGCATTCAAAGTCTTTCCATTTTCAGCGAAAGAAGTAAGAAAAACCGGTATTGAATTCATTCATAAAGAACCATTTACTTTAGATTTTGATGGAGTAATGGTCCCTTTCGGGAAAGCAGACTCTAGTTTTAGACCTAAAGCAGAATCTATAAACCAAACGACATATATTCCAGCAAATGAAAAAGCTAAATTAAAACTGATTAACCGCAAACCTATATATCATTTCATTATTGATGTTTCTAAAGGCAAGGAAAAAAATATTAGAAGCTATTTAACTAGAATCAAAAAACTAACAACCACACATCAACTTAAAAAAGAAGACATTAGACTTAATCTTACAAATTCTTTTGCTAATGAAATCCAGATGGATAAAGACTGGGAAACCAAGCTAAATAAATATGCATACGATGGAGGCTTTTACCTTAATGCGGCCATTAAAAAAATCCTGATCAACAATTATAAAAATAAGGAGAAGTCATTTCCTATCATGATCGTTCTAACAGAAAGTCTATCTGACGCCATTATTCAAAATGATTTTTCAGATTTTAAAATAACGTACCCTGAGAATTCATTTTTCTATGAACTTGATGCTGATCATAAACTGTGGACACATTCTTTTAATTCAAACTCCAAATCGAGACTAACAACAACATCAAAATTAATTGATTCGGTGCCTGTATATGCCTGGCCAAATGTTACATCTCCCACTGCTTATTTGCCAAAAGATGATCGACCTTCAATTGTTACTGACAATCAATCTGAATCAAATATAATTCAAGCAAACAAAAAGTCCTGGCTTTCCGGTCTAAACTTACATGGGATGCAGATCAGAGCGATTACAAACAACAATTCATCTAATGATGAGCACATACAGTTAATAAAGCAAAGTATGATAAGTGAGATACTTTCTCCTTTAACTTCTTTTATTGTTGTAGAAAATGAGGCGCAGAAAATGGCTTTGTTAGAAAAACAAAAGCAAATTATCTCTGGCAATAAAAATCTTGATCCTGACGAGGATACGCAAAGCATGTCTGAACCAAACATATACCTAATAATGGGACTTTTATTGACTTTGTTTATGACCTATAAATTTAAAGAGAGGAAGAAGCAAAAAACTTTGTTGGAAGCTATAAATTTCAGGTTAAAAAGTTGAGTAGGATTACTCAAAGGTTGTTATTCTGTTTTTAAACTAAAATTAAAAGGATCATTTCTAAAAAAACTCAATTGCCCTTTGTTTAAAGGGTTTGAAGTTGTAGATTTGAACAAATTTTTTCAGCAAAATGAATATCCACGAATATCAAGGTAAAGAAATACTTAAAAGTTTTGGAGTAGCCGTACAAGAAGGTATAGTAGCCGACACGGTAGAGCAAGCTGTAGAAGCTGCTAAAAAAATGAAAACTGACTACAATTCTGACTGGGTTGTAATTAAAGCTCAGATCCACGCTGGTGGTAGAGGTAAAGGCGGTGGTGTAAAGCTAGCCAAAAACCTTGATGAGGTTAAGGAAAGAGCCTCTGCAATTTTAGGAATGCAGCTGGTAACTCCACAAACTGGTCCGGAAGGTAAAAAGGTTAACAAGATTTTAGTTGCGCAGGATGTTTACTACCCGGGAGCTTCTGAAACTAAAGAATTCTATGTAAGTGTGTTATTAGACCGTACTAAGGGAAGAAACATCATCATGTATTCTACCGAAGGTGGTATGGACATTGAGGAGGTTGCTGAACATACACCTCACTTAATTTTCAAAGAAGAAATTGATCCTAAAGTTGGTTTACAAGGATTTCAGGCTCGTAAAATTGCTTTTAACTTAGGTTTAAGTGGTGCGGCTTTTAAGGAGATGGTAAAGTTTGTTACCGCGCTTTATAAAGCATATGACAATACTGATTCTTCAATGTTTGAAATCAACCCTGTCTTGAAAACATCTGATGATAAAATCATTGCTGTTGATGCTAAAGTTGATTTGGATGAGAACGCTTTGTTCCGTCATCCTGATTATGCTGCAATGCGTGATAAACTAGAAGAAGATCCTACTGATGTAGAAGCTAGTGAATCAAACCTTAACTATGTAAAACTTGACGGTAACGTTGGTTGTATGGTTAATGGTGCTGGTTTAGCTATGGCTACAATGGACATCATCAAAATTGCCGGTGGTGAACCTGCTAACTTCTTAGACGTAGGTGGAACTGCAAATGCACAAACTGTTAAAGCTGGTTTTAACATCATCCTTAAGGATCCGAATGTTAAAGCAATCTTGATTAACATTTTTGGTGGTATTGTTCGTTGCGACCGTGTTGCTCAAGGTGTAATTGATGCTTATAATGAAATTGGTAATGTACCAGTTCCAATCATCTGCCGTTTACAAGGTACAAATGCTGAAGAGGCTAAAAAACTGATCGATGAATCTGGTTTAAAAGTTTATTCTGCTATCGCCTTACAAGATGCTTCAGATTTAGTAACTAAAGTATTGGCATAAGCCATTAAAAAATGATATCTAAAAGCTGCCTTCAAAAAAGGCAGCTTTTTTTTGCGCCTTATTTTAATTACAAACTTTTATAAAGAACAAGAGGCCTATATCCATCCAGATATAGGCCTCTCTAACCAAATATAAATTAAACGAGCATTACAAATATATGTATTTCTCACAAAAACACATCATAAAATCAAAATATTTCATAAAAAATAATAAAAAAATACAAAAACACCCACAAAAACACACACACAAAACACAATAAACAACAACAAACCACAAAAACACAAAATAAAACGAATTAAAAAACACAAAACAACACAAAACACATAAACAAACACCAAAAACCAACTAAAACAAATAAAAAACTACAATAAAAATCAAAAACACATTAAAAAATAAACCAAACCAAATCAAAAACAATAAAAAATCACAAAAAAACACCACCTCAACAACTCATAAATAATACACTCTTATTTATTCATGATTTTCCTTATTTTTGACACTCTCCATAATAAAATCATGATACACAGAGAAAAAGTAAAAAGTCTGCTAGAGACAAATGAATTTAACAGGGAAGTAACTGTTATGGGTTGGGTACGGACATTTCGGAACAACCAGTTTATTGCTATAAATGATGGCTCCTGCATGGGAAATATCCAGATCGTAGTTGACTTTAATAATACACCGGATGAATTGTTAAAACGAATTAATACCGGAGCTGCAATAGCCGTTAAAGGCACAATTGTTGAATCTGTAGGAAAAGGTCAAAGAGTAGATATTAAAGCTGATACCATCGAGATACTTGGTGATAGCGATCCTGATAAATTCCCTTTACAACCTAAAAAGCATAGCCTGGAGTTTTTAAGAGAAATTGCACATTTACGTTTCCGCACCAATACTTTCAATGCAGTTTTTAAAGTTCGCCATGCCTTAGCATTTGCTATTCACCAGTTTTATAACGAAAAAGGATTCGTGTATATGCACACTCCTATTATTACAGCTTCTGACGCAGAAGGTGCTGGTGAAATGTTCAAAGTAACAACTTTAGACCTTGATAATCCACCTCGTACTGAGGATGGAAAAGTAGACTTTTCTGAAGACTTCTTTGCGCGTTCTGCAAACCTGACTGTTTCCGGTCAGCTTGAAGGTGAGTTAGCCGCTATGGCATTCGGTCAGATTTATACTTTCGGACCTACATTCAGAGCCGAAAACTCTAATACAACCCGTCACCTTGCAGAATTCTGGATGGTTGAACCCGAGATTGCTTTTGCTGATCTGGAAGACAACATGAATCTGGCTGAAGAGATGTTGAAGTACCTGATTGACTACGCGCTTAAAAATTGTAAAGAAGAACTTGAATTCTTAAATAGCCGTTTATTAGAAGAAGAGAAATCAAAACCTCAAAATGAGCGTAGCGAATTATCTTTGCTTGACAAACTAAACTTCTGCTTAAATAATGATTTTGAACGCATAACTTATACGGAAGCGATTAAGATTTTAAAATCATCTAAACCGAATCAGAAAAAACAATTCAAATATCTGATCGATGAATGGGGTGCTGATTTACAATCAGAGCATGAGCGTTACCTGGTAGAGAAGCATTTCAAAAAACCAGTAATATTAACTGACTACCCTGCCGACATCAAATCATTCTATATGCGTCAGAATGAACCTGATGAATTAGGTAGAAATACAGTTGCAGCAATGGATATATTATTCCCTGGAATAGGTGAGATTGTAGGCGGTTCTCAGAGAGAGGAGCGCTTGGAAAAACTGACTGAAAGAATGGAAAAAATGAACATTCCACAGGAAGAGCTGTGGTGGTTCTTAGACACAAGACGTTTCGGTTCTGCTCCGCATGCTGGTTTTGGTTTAGGTTTTGAGAGACTTGTACTCTTTGTAAGTGGCATGACCAATATCAGAGACGTAATTGCATTCCCACGCTTTCCAAAAAATGCCGAGTTTTAATACACACTATAACAAAACAAAGAAGGAGTTTGCACTAGTGCAAACTCCTTCTTTGTTAAAAACAACTTAGGGCTTACTCTTACCCTCATCCAAAGTATCTGAGAATGAGTTGGCATGAGCATAATCAACTAACGACACTTTGTAATCAGTTGGCGTAAAACTAGCCGAGGTACTTAGCGCCATCCCCAATTCAAATCTTAAAGGATATGGCGTTTTCAACAAGCTACCCTCAGGGATATAAGGAAAACTCTCCAGGTATGACTGCATTACATTTGGCGCTATTCTCCGGTTAATATAAGCTCTTGTGAGTTGATACGGATGATGAAGCCCCGCAGCACCCAACAGCTCTACAGCACTCGCCACAGTAAGTCTATGAAAATTAAATACCCTTACTTTTTTATCCTCTACGACTAATCCTTTCATCAAGCTAGGATCCTGAGTTGCTACTCCTGTAGGACAAGTATTGCTATTACATTCAAGCGCCTGTATACACCCTAAAGCAAACATCATCCCACGTGCCGAATTACATAAATCTGCACCAAGGGCAATATTTTTTACCAGATCAAATCCAGAAGCCACCTTACCTGAAGCAATAATTTTAATATGCTGCTTTAAATTAAAACCTGACAACACATCATACACAAAAGCAATAGCTTCACGCAAAGGCATGCCTACAGCATTTGAAAACTCTTGTGGCGAAGCTCCAGTACCACCTTCTCCCCCATCTACAGTAACAAAATCTACATAAATACCAGTTTCTACCATTGCTTTACAAATAGCAAAGAATTCGCTCCTGCGACCTATACACAATTTTATCCCAATAGGCTTCCCGCCTGATAAATCACGAAGTTGCTTTACAAAACTTAGCATTTCTACAGGCGTCTTAAAAGCAGAATGTGAAGGTGGAGAAATTACATCATAACCTTCTTTTACCAATCTGATTCTGGCAATTTCCGGAGTAACTTTTTTAGCAGGTAAAATCCCTCCGTGCCCAGGTTTAGCTCCTTGCGACAACTTAATTTCTATCATTTTCACCTGATCATTACCTGCTCTTTTTGCAAAAGCATCTGGATCAAAGGATCCATCATCATGGTTTCTACAGCCAAAGTAACCAGTACCAATCTGCCAAATCAAATCACCTCCAGGATTTGCATGGTAGTCACTAATCCCTCCCTCTCCGGTATTATGTGCAAAATTACCCAACTTAGCACCACCATTTAAAGCTAGTATGGCATTCTGACTTAATGAGCCAAAACTCATAGCCGAAATATTGTAAATACTAGCCGAGTAAGGTTTTAAACAAGCTGGTCCACCTACCAATACCCTTGGGTCTTCATTAAGTTCATGATGACTTATAGCAGAGATACTATGACTTAACCATTCATACCCATTTTCGTAAACATCCAGCTGCGTCCCAAAGGGAATAGTATCATTTTCCATTTTAGCCCTTTGATAAATAAGAGATCGGTTTAATCGGCTAAAAGGTTTACCATTGGTATCGCTCTCCACAAAGTACTGATAAATTTTAGGTCTTAGATCTTCCATCAAGTACCTTAATCTCCCCACAACAGGATAATTTCTTACAATACTATGTTTCGGCTGATAGAGATCATAAATCCCCAATAAAACAACAGGTCCTGTGAAAAGGAACAACCACCATAATGGTGAATAGGTAAGCCCCAACATTACAGTCAACGCCACTAAAAATGCCGCAATCGCGATAAATGCTTTTCTCATATACATCAATTTACTAAAAAACATGCCAATAGAATAATAATTATCCAGTTTCGGTCTAAGATTTGTGTAATTTTACATATGCTTATCAAAATCTACCCTGAGAACCCAAATCCCAAAGCAATTGAGCAAATTGTTGAGGTATTGAAAAAAGGCGGTTTAATTATTTATCCAACCGATACAGTGTATGGTTTAGGCTGCGATATTACCAATCAAAAAGCCATAGAAAAGATTTGTCGCATCAGAGGGATAAAGCCGGAAAAGGCCAATTTCTCTTTCATTTGTTCTGATTTGAGACATATTTCAGATTATATCAAACCAATTGACACAACAACTTTCAGGGTGCTTAAAAAAGCATTACCCGGACCTTTTACGTTTATTTTGAATGCCAATAACAACGTACCTAAACTATTAAGCTCAAATAAAAAAACAGTAGGTATCAGGGTACCAGATAATGATATTGCCAGAGAAATCGTCAGACAATTAGGCAATCCAATTTTATCAACTTCTATTCGCGATGATGATGAGGTTATTGAGTATTCTACTGATCCGGAATTGATTCATGAAAAATATGAAGATCATGTAGATGTAGTAGTTGACGGTGGATACGGTGATAATGAGCCTTCTACAGTTGTTGACTGTACATCGGGCGACTTTGAGGTGATCCGTGATGGTAAAGGCGACCTGGATAACTTTCTATAGTTTATCTAAAATAATTACCTTTACACACATGGCGAAAATAATAAACCTACAAGCATTTAAAGACTTTTTCCGTTCAGGACAAATTGGTGGTATAATTTTATTGGTTTGTGTGGCAATTTCATTGTTTATCGCCAACTCCTCCTATGCTCAGGATTTTTCCGATTTCCTATCTACAGATTTCGGCTTTACATTTGGTGCACAGACATATGCTTTTACAGTATCTGCCTGGATTAACGATGCCTTAATGGCCGTATTCTTTTTATTGGTAGGCTTAGAAATTAAGCGTGAAATGGTTGAAGGCGAATTATCATCCGTTAAAAAAGCTTCATTACCAGTAGTAGCCGCACTTGGTGGCATGCTGGTTCCAGCTTTCATTTATTTTTTATTCAATAAAGATCAGGATACCGCAAGCGGCTGGGGTATTCCAATGGCTACAGATATCGCTTTTGCATTAGCCATTATTTCTATGCTAGGAAAAAGTGTACCTACTTCATTAAAAGTATTTTTAGCAGCTCTGGCTATTGTAGATGACCTTGGCGCCATTCTGGTGATAGCCATCTTTTACACCAATGAAGTACATTTCGACTACCTTTTGATGGCAGCAGGTGTTATGGCGCTATTGATAGCATTTAATTTTTTCAATATAAAGCAATTGTTTTTTTACCTTATCCCAGGTGTCTTTCTTTGGTATTTCATTCACCATTCTGGTATTCACGCTACAATCGCTGGGGTATTACTTGCTTTAACTATACCAACAAATGCAACTAATGTAGAATCTCCTTTAGAAAAATTAGAGCATTTGCTAAATGGTCCTGTAAATTACTTTATTATGCCCATCTTCGCTTTGGCGAATACAAATATCACCTTTCAGAAGGAAATGATCAGCGGCCTGGTCTCTCCTTTAGGAATGGGAATTATTGCAGGTTTATTTATAGGTAAAACCATTGGTGTAACCTTATTCTCATGGATAGCGGTAAAACTAAAACTAGGCAGCCTGCCATCAAGATCAGGCTGGAAACACATCATTGGCTTAGGAATGTTGGCAGGTATTGGTTTTACCATGTCGATCTTTATTTCCCTGCTATCGTTTAGCGATGAGCTGCATGTTACAGAAGCCAAATTTGCCATTCTTTGTGCTTCTGTAATTTCAGGACTCGTTGGATTTATCTTCTTGAAGTCAATCAATAAAAAGAGAGCAATTGCTAAGGTTTAAATGCTGTCATAAAGCTTTTTATACTACCGGTTAAATCGTTTGGATCAAGTACCTTTACAAAAGCACTTCCTATAATTGCACCATTAGCATATTGACAAGCTTTATCAAAGGTTTCCTTATTGTATATACCAAAACCAGTCATCATTGGGTTTTTCAACTTCATATCTGCAATTCTCGAGAAATAACCTTCTGTATTTTCCGACAGTTGCAATTGTTGCCCGGTTGTAGCCGACGACGATACCAGATAAATGAACCCTGTACTTATTGCGTCTATTTTACGGATACGCTCAGGAGAAGTCTGCGGGGTAACCAGGAAGATATTAGATATACCATATTTTTCAAATATGGGCTGATAAAGCTCTTCATATTCTACAATAGGGAGATCAGGAACAATACAACCATCTACCCCCACCTCAACACATGCCTTACAAAAATTTTCTACACCAAACTGTAATACCGTATTAAAATACCCCATTAAAACAACCGGGATATTTACACGCTTACGAAGATCTTTAAGCTGTTCAAATAACGTCTTCAGATCCATTCCCTGATCAAGCGATTGCTTACTGCTTGCCTGAATAATTGGTCCGTCTGCAACCGGATCAGAATAAGGGAAACCAACTTCTATAATCTGTGCTCCGTTCTGTTCTAATGCTTCTGCAACTGTAACCGTATCATTTAAGCCCGGATACCCTGCTGTATAATAAATTGATAATATATTCTTCTTCGTTTCAAAAAGTTCTTTAATTCTGCTCATACCAAATTATAGGTTAAAGTATTTCATATAAGTATCCATGTCTTTATCTCCTCGTCCTGAAAGACAAACCACTACATTTTCTCCGCCTTTAAAAGGCATCTTCTCAAGGTACGCTAAAGCATGTGCACTTTCAATTGCCGGAATAATGCCTTCCATCTGGGTAAGCAGCAAACCTGCCTGTAATGCCTCATCATCAGTGATCGATACATACTGTCCACGACCAGTTTTAAATAAATGAGCATGTTGTGGGCCAATCCCCGGATAGTCCAATCCCGCAGAAACTGAATGAGGTTCTACAACTTGTCCATCATGCGTTTGCATCAATATACTTTTGCTACCATGCAATACACCTTCTTTTCCCAAAGCTGTGGTTGCGGCCGAAAAACCGCTATCTACCCCCTTGCCCCCTGCCTCAACAGCAATCAGCTTCACCTTTTCATCATCAATAAAATGATAGAACATGCCCATAGCATTGCTACCGCCACCTACACAAGCCAATACATAATCAGGCTGATCATTTCCAGTATGCTCTACAAGCTGCTTTTTAGTTTCTTCTGATATAATGGATTGAAAGATACCAACCATATCAGGATAAGGATGCGGTCCTACTACCGAGCCTATAATATAATGCGTATCTACAGGATTATTCATCCAGTCGCGCATTGCCTCGTTAGTAGCATCTTTAAGCGTTTTGCTACCCGAAGTAGCGGAAATAACCTTTGCTCCTAACATTTTCATTCTTGCAACATTTGGTGCCTGGCGTTGAATATCTATTTCCCCCATATACACTACACATTCCAAACCACGTAATGCGCAGACTGTTGCTGTAGCTACTCCATGCTGACCTGCTCCTGTTTCTGCAATAATTCGTTTTTTTCCAAGTCGCTGTGCGAGCAAAATCTGTCCGATAGTATTGTTAATCTTATGAGCGCCGGTATGGTTCAGATCTTCTCTTTTCAGGAAAATATTGGCATTATATTTTTGTGAAAGACGCTTCGCAAGATACAATGGCGAAGGCCTTCCAACATAATCTTTTAATAATTGCTGAAACTCTTCTTGAAAGGATTCATCCTGAATTATGTTAAGATAATTCTGTCTCAATTCTTCAACGTTAGGATAAAGCATTTCCGGAATATATGCCCCGCCAAAATCTCCGAAATAACCTTTTTCATTTACAAAATAACTCATAGTGCTAGTTTACTCTTAAAGTCTTTTAATTTATCTATGTCTTTTACACCCGGCGCAAGCTCAAATCTGCTATTTACATCGATAGCATATAAACGCGGGTCATTTATTTGTTTCAATTGCTCCACACTTTCCAATGAAATCCCTCCACTTAAAAAGTATGATTTGTTTAGCTTATAATTCTCAAGGAGTGCCCAGCTAAAGGTCATTCCAGAACCACCATGATTCGGTGTTTGTGTATCGAATAAAAAATAATCAGCTACATTTGAATAAGGATTAACAGTATTAAAATCAAATCGTTCATCTACTCCAAATGCTTTGATCAGTTCAATTCCGGCATCAGCCAGCAGACCTTTTAATGCAATACAGTATTTCACAGGCTCCTGCCCATGCAGCTGAACAGCGTTTAAGCCATATAATACAGCAAGCTGGGCCACCCTGTTTAATTCTTCATTAACAAAAACACCTGTCTTTCTAATGCCTGCGGGGAGATTATTAACAAACAATGGTGTTAAACCATCTACAAACCGTTTGGAATCTCTAAAAAAAATAAAGCCTAAATAATCTGGTTTTAAAGTTGCTACACCCTGGATATTTTCAGGTAGTTTCATTCCACATATTTTCAGTTTAACTTCCATTTTCTGAGTTTTTATTAGGTTATTAAATTCTGTTTTATCTTCCTGTAAGCTTTTTAAACCTGTCAAGAGCCTGTAATCCCAGTAATGACGACTCAGCCTCATAAAAACAATCGCCAAAAGACTTCGAATCATCTATAGTCTGAATGGCCAATGCTGCATTACATAATACCACACTGTTTTGTTCGTCCGTTCCATTACCATTCAATACATTCATGAATATCTCTGCTGAAGATTCTACCGTATCTCCTCCTTTAATCTTATCTTCAGTTATTTGTTCGAAGCCCAGATCAGCAACTTTCAAAAGCGCTTCACCTTTTTTACTAAAGGTCTTCACATCACAGGTTAAAGAGACTTCATCAAAGCCATTTACAGCGTGCAGAATCGTATAGTTCTTATCTGTATTCTGATATAGATAGGCATACAAACGCGCCAGTTCTAAACTAAACACCCCTACAATCTGATTTTTAGGCTGGGCAGGATTTACCATCGGTCCGAGCATATTGAAAAAGGTTTTGACCCCCAGCTCTTTACGTATTGGCGCTACTGTTTTCATTGCAGGGTTAAACAATGGTGCATGGATAAAACAGATACCTGCATGGTCCAAACTTCTTTTTAATACATCCTGATCACTGGTAAATGAATATCCAAGATATTCCATTACGTTTGAAGAGCCACAACCCGAAGAAACACCATAATTACCATGTTTAGCTACTTTATAGCCTGCTCCCGCAGTCACAAAAGAAGCCAGGGTAGAAATATTAAAAGTGTCTTTTCCATCCCCTCCTGTACCACATAAATCGACCAGTTCAAAGTCCGAGAAATCAAGCTTAATACATAAGTCAAGCATGGCATCCCGGAAGCCTTGTAACTCTTCAACCGTTATGTTACGCATACCATAAGCAGTAATAAATGCCGCTATCTGCGAAGTATTAAATTCACCAAGAGCAATCGAAGTTAAAATTCTTTGCGCCTCAGCACTACTAAAGGTTTTGTTTTCAAATAAGTGGTTAAGTATCTTTTTCATATTAGTATCAAAAGCCAGGCTTTTAAAAAAGGCTGTAAAACAAAAAAGGTTGCCTTATAGCAACCCTCAAATATTATTATATAAAATAAAAACGTTCAATACAGGGTTACACTACGCATTTGCGTTGTGCCACCACCATTTATTAAGTACGTTTGTTAATATCATTTCAACAAATATGTAATTGTTTTTGCAAAGGAGCAAATCTTTCTTAAAATAATTTTATTTAATCAATGCATTCTTCTCTTTTGTAAAATGGTTGAATACCAGCTTATCAGCCAATGCAGGAAATAATTTATTGAGCCAGACTGTCAATTTCCCCTGTCCTGTCATGATTAATGTACGTTTACGTGCAACTATACCATCAGCTATAGTTTGTGCAACAGAATCGGCACTCATCATCTTTCCTTCTTCCATACTAGTCTCACCATGCGAAGCCCCATCTTTAGCCAAAGCAGTAACGCGAATGTTCGAAGCTGTAAAGCCCGGACAAGCCACCATTACATGAACACCCGTTTTTAGCAGTTCAGTACGTAAGGATTCCATGAAACCATTCATTGCAAACTTAGAGGAAGAATATCCGGTACGGCCCGGCAAACCGCGATAACCAGCTATTGAAGACACCCCAACAATACTTCCTTTAGTTTTCAGAATCTCAGGCAATGCATATTTAGTACAATACACTGTACCCCAGAAGTTTACATCCATCAGGTTTTTTAATACAGAAAGATCAAGGTCATTAAATAAGGCGCGCATAGACAGGCCTGCATTATTGATCAAAATATCAATTTTACCAAAAGTAATTAAAGCCTGTTTGATCAACAGCTTGCAATCTTCTTCTTTACTTACATCTGTTTGTACAGCAATCGCTTTTATCCCGTATCGTTTTTCCAGATCAGCGGTTATTTCACATAATGTTACATATTGCCTGGCAGCAAGCACCAGATTTGCCCCTCTTTTTGCGAACTCTTCGGCACATGCTTTTCCTATACCCGATGATGCACCGGTAATTATAATTACTTTATTCTTAAAATCCATACTGACTATTTAATTAATGAACCTTGATAAGGAACACGGGTAACAATTGATCTGCCTAAAGTAATTTCATCAGCATATTCCAGCTCGCCTCCAAATGCAATCCCTCTTGCAATAGTAGTAATTGGAATCTGAAAATCCTTTAATCGCTTATATAGGTAAAATAATGTAGTATCACCTTCCATAGTAGCACTTAAAGCTAATATAACTTCTTTTACAGGCGTTGTAGCCACACGCTGAACTAATGAATCAATAAACAGATCTGCAGGCCCTATACCATCCATAGGTGATATTAACCCGCCTAAAACGTGGTAAACACCAAAATACTGCCCGGTGTTTTCTACAGCCATCACATCTCTCGTATCTTCCACTACACATATGACTTCTTTGTCTTTTTTATTAGAAGAACAAATATTACATATCTGATGATCAGAAATATTATGACAAATATTACAGTGCTTGATTTCCTTTTTAAGTTTGATCAATGTATTTCCAAACTGATCTACCTCTTCCTGTTCTTTATTTAACAGATGTAATACTAACCTCAATGCAGTCTTTTGCCCTACACCAGGAAGCTTTGAGAATTCATTAACAGCGTCTTCAAGCAGTTTAGAGGAAAAGTTCATGGTACAAATTTAATTAAAAACCTTACATTTATCTACCTAATAAAACCATAATATGAGTCCAATTATACTTCTATCTTTTCTTATTGGTTACTTCGTGCTATTAATTGGCGTGGCTTACCTCACTTCAAGAAACAACTCTGATAATGCTGCTTTCTTTATTGCAAACAGGAACTCTAAATGGTACCTTGTCGCATTTGGAATGATTGGTACAGCTCTATCTGGTGTAACTTTTATTTCTGTTCCTGGTGCGGTAGGCAAAAGCGACTTTGGTTACTTTCAGTTTATACTGGGTAATGCAGTTGGTTTTATTATCATAGCAACTGTACTGTTGCCTTTGTATTACAGGCTGAATATCATTTCCATTTATACTTATCTGGAACGCAGATTAGGCTTCCTGAGTTATAAAACGGGCGCTGTAATCTTTCTGGTTTCCCGGACTATTGGCTCAGCTTTCCGCCTTTACCTGGTTGCAATTGTATTGCAAAAATTCATTTTTGATGCCTGGAATGTTCCATTCTGGGTAACAATTGTCATTTGTCTTGTCCTAATATGGCTATACACACATAAGGGTGGTCTAAAAACAATTATCATTACTGACACCCTTCAAACTGTATTCTTATTACTCTCTGTAGTATTATCTATAGTATTTATTGCTAAATCTCTGAATCTTGATGTTGCCGGAACTTTTGAAGCTGTTAAAACCAGTAGTTACTCCCAGATCTTCTTTTGGGAAGACTTTCTGGGCAGCAAAACCCATTTCCTTAAACAGTTTCTAGGTGGAATATTTGTAACAATTGCTATGACCGGCCTTGATCAGGATCTGATGCAGAAAAACCTGAGTATGAAAACTATAGGCGAAGCTCAAAAGAACATGTTTACGTTTACCATTGTATTTGTTATCATGAACATTTTCTTTTTAAGTGTTGGTGCATTACTATATCTTTTTGCGGCCAATAATGGAATAAATGTGGCTTCATTAGCTACTCCAGATCATCTTTATCCGGAGATCGCATTAAACCACCTCAATGTAATCCCCGGAATTATCTTTATGCTAGGTTTAACTGCTGCAACTTTTGCAACTACAGACTCAGCATTAACGGCATTAACAACTTCTTTCTGTATTGACTTCCTGCATTTCGATAAGAAAAAAGATCAGAACTCACCAGACCTTGTCCGGAAGAGACACCTGGTACATGTTGGATTCTCTTTTCTAATGGTTGTGGTCATCATGATTTTCAAAATCATCAATGATGATTCTGTGGTTAATGCGATTTTCAAAGCTGCTGGTTATACTTATGGGCCTCTGGTCGGGCTTTTTGGCATTGGTATGTTAACCAGAAGAGCGGTTACTGATAAGCTGGTACCTTACATCTGTTTGCTTTCGCCAATATTATGTTTTATAATTGATAAAAATTCAATGCAGTGGTTCAATTACGCTTTGGGTTTTGAATTGATTATATTAAACGGGTTAATCACCTTTATACTGCTTTGGGTTACCGGAAAAACTTCAACAACCCAAACCAGATTCTAATATTTAATACACCTATAGAATGACAAGTGAAGAAAAAATAAGAAGTGCTTTTGAAAATAAAAACTGGCAGGAAATAAAGGTTACAGACTCCTGGCAGATCTTTAAAATAATGGCTGAATTTGTTGATGGATTCGAGAAACTAGCGAAGATAGGACCTTGCGTATCTATCTTTGGTTCAGCAAGAACAGCAGAAACAAATAAGTATTATGAAATTGCTGTTGAATGTGGAAGGTTACTTACTGAGCGTGGTTACGGTGTAATTACTGGCGGTGGCCCTGGTATTATGGAAGCTGGTAATAAAGGTGCTCACAACAATGGTGGTAAATCTGTAGGTTTAAATATAGAACTACCTTTTGAGCAATTCCACAATAAGTATATTGATCATAACAAACTTCTGGAGTTCGACTATTTCTTTATCAGGAAAGTGATGTTTATGAAGTATTCTCAGGGTTTTATTGTTTTGCCTGGTGGAATGGGAACTATGGATGAGTTATTTGAGGCCATCACATTAATTCAGACTGGTAAAATTGCAAGGTTCCCAATCGTTTTAATTGGAAAGGAATACTGGGGAGGCTTAATTGATTGGATAAAAAATACCATGCTGCAAAAGGAACATAATATTCATGCTGAAGATTTAAACCTTTTCAGATTAGTTGATACAGCGGAAGAAGCAGCTGAACATATTTTCAGATTCTATGAGAAATATGTGTTGAAACCAAATTTCTAAGAGCAACTAACACCCTTTTTATAAGAAAAAAGTCAGAGATTGTTCGCCTCCTCAAATCTTTTGCTGAAGGGCAAAATCTTTGCATGTCGGCTCACAACATCTGACTTTTTTTAGCACTAAACACTTCCTTTAATAGCAATTATTAACTCAGAATCTCGTTAATTCGCTCAGTTGGCCTTGCAATAACTGCCTTATCACCAGAAACCAATATTGGTCGCTCAATTAGAATGGGATTTTCAACCATTGCTGCAATCCATTCTTCATCAGAAAGATCTTTACCTTTAAATTCTGAAATATAGACAGATTCACCTTTACGAATAAGGTCATAAGGTTTAATGCCTAACTTTTCTATAATCTCACGAAGTTCATCTGCTGTTGGTGTTGATTGTAGGTAATTGATCACCTCAAACTCCTGACCGCTTTCTTCTAAAGCTGTTAAAGCACATCTGCTTTTACTACACCTGTTATTATGGTAAATCTTTATCATTTTTCTTGTTTTAGGGTTCCTTCTTACTCCCACTTGTGGTGGTTGCATATCAGAAAAAAATGGTTTTGTTGTGAGCCGACATGCAAAGATTTTGCTCTTCCGAAAAATCTTTGGCGAGGCGAGCAATAAACCATTTTTTACCCAAAATGGCTCACACCACCAGACACCACCAATTTCATAGCTTCTGCCGCACTCATATTTAGTGGTTTTATTTTCTCATGTTTCACCACGTAAACCTGCCCTGCAAAAGAATAAGAAAACGGGAAATAAACAATAGATTCTCCTGGCAAGCCAATAGATGCCAAATCATTTTGTGTTAAAAATCCAATTCGTTTCAAATCACCCTCAACTTCTACAAGCACAGGATTATTAAACTTCTTCTCATCTCCTACAAAAGCTTCAGTAAGGTCTTTAATTGAAGAATAAATAAACTTTAAAAACGGAACCTTATCTAACAACCGCTGGAACCACGTATACATTGGTTCTGTCACAAAATAAGTCACAAAAATTCCTGCCAGCAAGATCAATGAAATAACCAGAGCAAGTCCAAGACCAGGTATATTCCTACTCGCACCAGTTCTAGGATCAACTCCCAGAATATTATTAACATTTAACCAGCTGTCGACGGTAGTTACCGCCCAGATCACAATAAAAACACTTAATGCAATAGGGAGTACAATTAACAATCCTTTGATCAGATAATTTAGTAGCGCCCTGCCAATTCTATTCATAATGCAAAATTAGATATTTTTATATGGATTTATTCATAAAAGTACACTCGCTTTACCCGTTGAGAAACATTTGTAAGTATTTCATAGGGAATAGTATTGATCTGTTTAGCCAGCTTAGCAATAGTTAATTGATCATTAAACACGATGACCTCATCACCAGTTTTCACATCCAGACCAGTTACATCAAGCATACACATATCCATACAAATTACCCCCACAGTAGGAACCAATTTCCCCTTAATCAACATCCGACCTACTCCATTACCAAAAGCACGGTTGTAACCATCAGCATACCCTATTTTTACAGTTGCAATGGTTCCATCAGCATGCAACAGCCCACGTCTGCCATAACCTACAGTTTCATCAGCTTTAATATGCTTTATCTGAGTTATTGTTGTTTTCAAAACCGCAACCGTCTGCAGTCCTTTATTATCTTTTATACCGGCATCAAATCCATACAGGCCGATTCCAATTCTAACCATATCTAACTGGGCATCAGGATGACGTGAAATTGCAGAAGTATTGGAAATATGCCTGATGATTTTATAATCCAAAGCATTGCCGATCATATCTGCGACCTTATTAAAACGTGCGATCTGAAGTTTCGTAAAATCATCATGCATCCCCTCTTCACTACCCACCAGGTGAGAGAAAACAGAAGTTACTTTTATCTTTTCTGTATTCGTTATTATATTTAAAAGCTCTGGTAAATCAGGTTCTTCAAAGCCCAGACGATGCATCCCTGTATCTATTTTTAAATGTACAGGATAATTCACTTCATTTACAAAATCAATAAAGCTATTGAGGATTTCTAAATTATACAATTCAGGCTCAAGTTTATAACGTACAATTGCGTCAAAAGCAGAAGGTTCCGGACTCATCACCATAATAGGCATTTTAATCCCTCCTTTTCTTAAAGCAATTCCTTCATCAGTATAAGCAACAGCCAAATAATCTACTTTATGGTATTGTAATAGATTGGCGATCTCAAAACTTCCACTACCATAAGAGAAAGCCTTAACCATAGCCATGATCTTAACACCCGGGCTTAATTTAGCCCTATAAAACTGGAGATTACCGGCCAAAGCATTGAGATCAATCTCCATGACAGTATCATGTACTTTCTGTTCGATTAACTTACTGATTCTCTCAAATTCAAACTTTCTGGCTCCTTTTATCAGAATAGTTTCATTGTTAAAATGCAAAGAAGGAAAGCTTTCGATAAAGCCCTGTGTACTTTCAAAAAACCTAGTTTCCATAGGAAACAATCCCTTTGATGCCATTATATTTGGCCCTACACCTATTAACCGGTCTACATTTTTTTGTTTCAACAATGCAGCTATCTCTTTATAAAGTATGCGATTATCTTTGCCCGTTTCATAAAGATCAGATAAAACTAGAGTCCTTTTAGGATGTTGATTCTGAATATTCAAAAAATCGAGTGCTATTGCCAGAGATGAGATATCAGCACTATAAGAGTCGTCAATTACTGAACATTGGTTAATTCCATTTTTTAATTCCAGGCGCATACTTACCCGGGTTAATTTATCCAAACGTTCATCTGCTTGTTCAGGCGAATAGCCCAAGGCTAGTAATGTAGCCCAACAAATGATCGCATTCTCTACTGATGCCTGGTCATTAAATGGAACAAGGCAGGATATTTCAACTCCTTTGTATTTTGCAATAATATAATTCTGACCGTCAACAGGCTCAATAAAAAGAACCTGAAGATCTGCATCTTCTTTAAGGCTCCACGTAAATTTAGTTTTACCCGGTAAATTATCTTTAAGTATTCCTTCTGTATACTCCGGAGCATAAATAAACAGCTCAGTATCTTTAAACAGCTTTAATTTTTCGTTTAGTTTTTCAATTGCAGAGCTAAATCCCTCAGCATGAGCCTCACCTAAATTTGTAAGAATCCCTATGTCTGGCTTTATAATTTCTTCCAGCACATCCATTTCATTTACTTTGGATATTCCTGCCTCAAAAACACCTAAGGTATGCTCCTTTTGTATTTCCCAGACAGAAAGCGGAACACCAATTTGTGAATTAAAACTCTTAGGGCTTCTGATAATATTAAAATCAGCAGCCAATAACTGGTATAACCATTCCTTAACAATAGTTTTCCCGTTACTTCCAGTGATTCCGATTACTTTTAAATTATATTGCTCACGATGATTTTTTGCCAGCTTTTGCAGCGCAGCCAGAACATCATTCACTAACAATATATTAGCATCAGCATATTGCTGGCTATACTGAGGATCACTGATCACAAAATTTCTTATTCCATTTGCATAAGCGTCAGCCATATATTTATGGCCATCCCGTTTACCTGTCAGCGCAAAAAAAAGGGATCCTTCAGGTTCTGTTACTGCCCTGCTATCAATTACCAATTTCGTAATTAATACCTGTTTCATCTTCTTAAAAGACTTCAGGCCTAATATTTCTGCGATATGAGGAATGGTATAGGGAAAGTTGATCATCCGACAAAATTAAGCGTTAATGGCGTCCTAGTATAATTATCAGGGCATTTTTTTTTGCAAGAAAAAACACATGATTTCTTTAAATACTTTGTTGCTCCAAAATAGATTCCAGCAAAGCGCTTGATTCATGTTCTGGATTAATCAAATCCTGTAAAGTTACTTTATCTAACAACTGGTCAACTGTATGCTGTATCATTTGCCATAAAGACCTAATAGAGCAATCAATAGAATTTGTACATAGCTTTAATGCACCCGGATACTCTTCACAAAACTTTTTACTAAAAAGTGCACCGCCTAATACTTTCATGACCTGATTAATATTAATCTGATTTGCAGGTTGTGCCAATACATAACCACCCTTATTACCAGGTGTACTGTTAATGTAACCAGCAATACGTAAAATACGTGTAAGTTTAGCTACATAGGCTGTAGAAATACCTTCAGAATCACTAATTAATGGTATAGTTACACCCGTTTTCTGATCATGTCTGGCAATCCGGAGTAAAATCCTTAATCCGTATTCCTCTTGTGCTGTTATCTTCATTACCTTAAATCAAATTACATAAAACCCAATTCCAGCCGGGCAGTTTCAGACATCATGTCTCTATTCCATGGTGGTTCCCAGGTAACGATTACCGAAACCTCGTTTACTCCTTCAATTTCTTTTATTTTTTGCTCTACCTCCTGTGGAATGACCTGCGCAGCAGGACAACCAGGCGCGGTGAGTGTCATCACAATCTGCACATTATTTAACGGGGGCAGAATCTCAGTCTCATAAATTAAACCAAGCTCATATATACTCACCGGTATTTCAGGATCATATATCGTTTGCAAACAGTCAATAACCTTTTGTTTTAATTCTTCCTTATCCATGAGCTATTAGTTTTTATTGTCATGCATCATTTTATAGGCGAGCGCATAATTTTTCATCTGTTTTATCATAGCCAGCAAACCATTAGACCTGGTTTGTGCCAAATGTGTCATCATACCGATTTCGCCTATAAAATCCATTTTAGCTGCTAAAATCTCATCAGGTGTATGATCTGACAGCACTTTAATCAGCATGCTGATTAAGCCCTTTACAATCACAGCATCACTATCGGCCTTAAAAACAACCCTACCATCCTGATAAGAAGCTGTTAGCCAGACAGTAGATTGACAGCCTTTAATTTTATTTTCTTCGATTTTATGAACATCATCCAGTGCCTCCAACTTTTTACCAAGATCAATAATGTATTCATACTTATCCTCCCAACTGTCAAACAATTCAAAATCCTCAACAATCGCCCTTTCTATTTCAAGTATCGGCTTCGTTTCCATTAGGCTAACATCTTTATGGTTTTGTTCAGTGCAATTATTAATGCATCAATTTCTTCTTTTTGGTTATACAATGCAAAAGAAGCCCTTACTGTACCTGGAATACCAAAACGTTTCATCAACGGTTGTGTACAATGATGACCAGTTCTGACAGCTATTCCCATATTATCTAATAGTACACCAATATCCTGAGGGTGCACTCCTTCAACTACAAAAGACACTAAACTAACTTTATTTTTTGCCTCACCAATAATGGTTAATCCCGGAATGGCCTTTAGTTGCTCAGTTGCATAGGTAAGCAATTCTTCTTCATGTGCTCTGATCTTATCTTTTCCAATGCCTTTAACAAAATCAAGTGCTGCTTTTAAGACAATTGTATCTGCAATATTCGGAGTACCCGCTTCATATTTATAAGGTAAATCATTGTAAGTGGTTTTTTCAAATGTCACCTCTTTGATCATCTCACCCCCACCTTGAAAAACAGGCATACTTTCCAGCAGTTCTTTTTTACCATATAAAGCACCTACACCAGTAGGTCCATAAACCTTATGACCAGAAAAAGCAAAGAAATCGCAATCCATCTCCTGCACATTGATATCCAGGTGTACGGTCGACTGCGCCCCATCCACAAGCACTTTTGCACCCACTTTATGAGCAGCTATGATAATTTCTTCTACAGGATTTACTGTGCCTAAAGAATTAGATACATGAACAATTGCTACCATTTTGGTTTTATTGCTCAACATTTCTCTAAACACGCCCATATTAAGCTCCCCTTTATCATTTACGGGGATAACTTTTAAAACGGCTTTCTTTTCTTCACAGATGATTTGCCAGGGTACAATATTCGAGTGATGTTCCATTTCAGAAACAATCACCTCATCACCAGTTCCAATATTTTCCCTAGCCCAGGTATAAGCAACCAGGTTAATTGCTTCAGTAGTCCCTCTTGTAAAAATGATCTCATCCGTAGAAGCAGCACCTAAGAACTCCTGAACAGCAATACGAGTACCTTCAAAAGCAAGCGTAGCTTCTTCTGCAAGTGTATGAATGCCACGGTGAATATTGGCATTGTAATACGAATAATAATGGCTCAAAGCATCAATCACGCATTGTGGCTTTTGCGAAGTAGCTGCGTTATCAAAATAAACCAATGGCTTATCTTTAACTGTTCTTCCCAAAATAGGGAACTGCTTTCTTAATTCCGTGATTATCATCTCTACACAATTGATAAATGATCGTAAATTAGTTTTTCGACATATGCACGTATGGCCATTGGCTTAATCTGTGCAATTATATCCGCAGCATACGCCTGTAAAAGCAATACTTCAGCTTTATCTCTTGGAATCCCTCTGGCTCTCAAATAGAAAAGCGCCTCCTCATCCAATTGTCCAACTGTACAACCATGTGAACATTTCACATCATCAGCAAAAATCTCCAGCTGTGGCTTAGTATTAATTGTAGCATTGTCGGATAAAAGAATATTTTTATTCGATTGGAAAGAGTTGGTTTTCTGCGCATCGGGTTGCACCATGATTCTACCATTAAAAACCCCAGTTGAAGAGTCATCAGCAATTCCTTTATAAAGCTGATTACTGAAACAATTCGGTTGCCTGTTGTCTATTAATGTATGGTTATCCGCATGAGTTTTACCCTTTAACAGGTAAAGTCCATACAAATGCGTTTCATCGCCCTCTGCATCTAATATCAGATTTAAGTTATTACGAACAATCCCTCCACCTAAAATAACTGTTACAGTATGTACATAGCTTCGTCCGACCTGAGTAATATGCGTTGTACCAACCTGACTGGCATGTGCAACATCATTCTGAATTTTATAATATTCAACAAAGGCCCCTTGCTCCACCACCATCTCCAGAACTTCATTACAAAAACTATCAGATGTACCTAAAGTGGCATAAGTTTCTGTAAGCTGGAGTTTGCTATTTTCATCAACATAGATAAGGTTACGGGGTTGGGCTAGTATAGGCTGAGTCCTACCATCCATAATATGATAAACATAAATTGGATGTTGAGGTATCTTCCCTTTATGAACATGTACAAATACACCTTCATCAATAAAGGCACCGTTAAGTGCATGCACTCCGTCTTTAATATATGTACTACTTTGATTAAGATGCTTCCTTAACAAATCACTATAAGAACCATTTACAGCTTCTTTTAAAGATAAGACAGTTATTTCATCAGCAGGGGAAAGAATATTAGATAATGCGGCATCAAAACGACCATTTACAAATACAAGTTCATTGGCTTTATGATGACCAGGCATACGTAATGCATCAAGTTCAACAATACCTATGGTATGCTTTGCAGCATGATATACCTGCTCAAATAAGCTGCTTACGCCAGTATATTTCCAATCTTCTGTTTTATAAGTTGGCAATCCGGTTTTATTAAAAACATCAAAACTCTCCTTTCTAATGGCAGCAATGTTCCCATCCGGATTGTTCTGTTGCAAAGTCTCAAATTGAGCTTTAAAATAAGTTAAATCAATCATGGTACATCAATTTCATCAGTAATAAAGTCATAACCTTTTTGTTCCAGTTCTAATGCCAGCTCTTTGGTACCCGATTTAACAATACGACCATTAAACAAAACATGTACAAAGTCTGGCTGAATATAATCCAGTAAGCGCTGATAATGGGTTATTACCAGCACCGCCCGATCAGGATTATGCAGTTTATTAATTCCATTAGCCACAATACGTAAAGCATCAATATCTAATCCTGAATCTGTCTCATCCAGTATGGCCAGTTTAGGCTCAAGCATAGCCATTTGAAAAATCTCATTACGCTTCTTTTCTCCACCCGAAAAGCCTTCGTTAATAGAACGGCTCAACAAAGACTGGTCAATTTCTACCAGCTTCATTTTCTCTTTCATTATCTTTAGAAAAGCAACAGAATCCAGAGGCTCTAAACCCTGATATTTACGCTTTTCATTAACCGCAGCCTTGATAAAATTTGTTGTGCTTACACCAGGTATTTCGACAGGATATTGAAAAGCCAGAAAAAGCCCTTCACGAGCACGGTCTTCCGGAGATAATTCCAATAAATCCTTATTTAAAAAGTTCACCTCACCTTCTGTCACTTCATATTCCTCTCTGCCTGCCAGTACAGAAGCCAATGTACTTTTACCAGAGCCATTTGGTCCCATAATAGCATGCACCTCTCCTGCTTTGATTTCAAGATTGATTCCCTTTAATATCTCTTTACCTTCTACGTTTGCGTGTATATTTTTTATTGATAACATTTTTCTTCTTTTTTAATTAACCAACACTACCTTCCATACTAATTGCCAATAGCTTTTGTGCTTCAATAGCAAATTCCATAGGTAGCTGGTTCATTACTTCCTTAGCAAATCCATTTACAATAAGCGCCACAGCGGCCTCCTGATCAATCCCCCTTTGCCTGCAATAGAAAAGCTGATCCTCCCCGATTTTAGAGGTAGTAGCTTCATGCTCAACTATAGCTGTTTTATTTTTAGCTTCTATATAGGGGAAAGTATGTGCACCACATTTATCACCTAGTAACAAAGAATCACATTGTGAATAATTACGGGCATTCAGTGCTTGTTTACTTGTTCTAACCAATCCACGGTAGCTATTCTGACTAAAACCAGCAGATATACCTTTAGCAACAATTCTACTGGTCGTATTTTTACCCAAATGCATCATTTTCGTACCAGTATCAGCCTGTTGGTGATTATTTGTAAAAGCCACTGAATAAAACTCTCCGATAGAATAGTCTCCTTTTAAAATAACACTAGGATATTTCCAGGTTATAGAGGAGCCGGTCTCAACCTGTGTCCATGATATTTTGGAGTGATTTCCCTTACAGATTCCTCTTTTGGTCACGAAGTTATAAATACCACCTTTTCCTTCTTTATCTCCGGGGTACCAGTTTTGCACAGTAGAGTATTTGATTTCCGCTTTTTCCATCGCAATCAGCTCCACCACAGCTGCATGTAGTTGATTTTCATCACGCATAGGAGCAGTACAGCCTTCCAGATAACTTACATAACTTTCGTCTTCGGCCACAATCAATGTCCTTTCAAACTGACCGCTATTCTCCGCATTGATACGGAAATAAGTAGAGAGTTCCATCGGACACCTTACACCTTTAGGTATATAACAAAAGGAACCGTCAGTAAACACAGCAGAGTTTAATGCGGCAAAGTAATTGTCGGTCATTGGAACAACAGAACCCATGTATTTTTTCACCAGTTCCGGATGCTCTTGAATAGCCTCAGTAATAGAACAGAAAATCACACCAATTTCAGCGAGCTGTTGTTTAAAAGAGGTTGCGATAGAAACACTATCCATTACCACATCTACAGCTACTCCACTCAGGCGCTTTTGTTCTGAAATAGAAATACCAAGTTTTTCAAAAGTACTCAGTAACTCAGGATCTACCTCATCCAGACTGTTTAATTGTTTTTTAGGCTTAGGCGCAGCATAGTAAATAATATCCTGATAGTTTATTTTAGGATATTTAACATTAGGCCAGGTAGGCTCTTCTAACTTCAACCAGTAGTTGTAAGCTTTTAGTCGCCAATCCAGCATCCATTCGGGCTCATTCTTTTTACGGGAAATCAGCTTAATCACATCCTCGTTAAGACCTTTGGGAATGGTATCAGTATCTATATCTGTCACGAAGCCATATTTGTATTCATTTAATACGGCCTGCTCCAGGGTTTCTTGCTTTTCTTTCATAATAGATTTCTTTTGAAAGATTAATATTTACACAAATATACCTCCTTTTGCCTATCTATACAAAAGAGTATAAACAGAGAAATGTAAGATTTAAAAAACATAGGTGAAGGTAAAATTCCCCCAGGTATGACCATACAGCCCCTCCATCCAGGCAGTTGAAGTTGTCTGAACGGAAGAAATACTGAAGCGATCAAGTACAAGCACAGCACCAAATGAATAATTTGCCACAGTATTCTTAATAGGCCGGTAACGATTCCCTTTCAATGTTAACCCCTGTAAGATCGCATTACTCAGAACTAACTGAACCTTTGATCTGAAAATAAAATAAAACTGCACTTTACTTTTTTCGTCTGATCTGCTATAATGTTTAATCAGACCTTGAAAATAGGGGTTCATTTTTCCTATTCTGATCAAAGAATATAATCCAGCTCCATTGCTTCCAGTTCCTATCATCAGTTGACCACCACCAATCACCTCAAAAAATCCCTTATGCCGAAACAATTGTTGTTCGGCTGTAAAGTTCAGATTCAGTATCAAACCATTCCGCAATTGATTGTTCCAACCTTTAGGCTCTTCATAATTAACGATCTCATGAATCATTGTTTGAGTTTGCCTTGCCAGCGATACTGGTCCTGTAACTCCAAAATCCAGTTCTGTCTGAAAATCATATTTCTTCTCTTCATTATAAGAATAAAGGTTGTAGGTAATGAATAAGGCACCAGACCAGGGATAATCATCCGATTGGAAATTTGAATTGGTGATATCATTAGGAGTAAACATCAATTGTGAAAGCCCAACTCCAAACACATTTCTGCTACTATCTCCAGCTTTAGGTAAAAGGCGGTCAATCAGGAAATCAGAAGGTTTTTTCTTAATATAAAACAGACTGATCCTGGTACCATTTGTATATGATTTATCTGTTCCCTTTCCATAAAAATTTATATAGTCATCATCCCAGTAAGCCTGCAATAAGCGATGTGGCACTCGCTCTTGAGCAGATGAAGTTAAGACAACGGTCAGTAAGATCAGGAATAACTTAACATGTTTTTCCATAATGACCACCCCTTGAAATGGCGTATTGGTAAAACAATCCTGTTTTGAATTAGTTCTACAAAAAAGCGATTTTATTGTTCAATTCATCTTATGTCTTAACACTGTTGGATTACGGATTAATGAGCAACAAAAACAGTGTCCTAAAAGTAAGGACACCGTTTTTATTCAATTTCAGGATATTAACTTATTGATTAATTATAACCGTCGTTTTGATCCAGCACATCTCTTGCTTTATCTATTTCCTTTTGTGGAATTGGAAGATATTTAAGCGCAGCTCTTGTTGCCACAGGCACAATTAAAGCAGTTCCTGTATTAGGATTATAAGCACGTTCTTCAGAAGTAAAATTTAAATACTTCCCAGACCTAACTAAATCGTACCAGCGCTCGCTTTCATAAGCAAACTCTAAACGGCGCTCAAGAAACAGCTTATCACTAAAATCTGCAGGACTGGCAATATCCGACAGGATATAGTTTTTGGAGGTGCCAGCAAAAGCACGTTCACGAACTTTATTCAATTCAATTAATGCATCCCCTGGCCTATTAAGCCCATAAAGCGTTTCTGCATAAAGTAAAACCACGTCTGCAAAACGTATAACAGGTAAATCCAGGCCGGAAGAACCATAATCATGAACAACCGCATATTTTGAAACATATGGGTACCACAAAGGTGTATCGCCTATTTTACTAATCAACATATCGGTAATCGTACTAGCTTTTCTGGTATCACCTGAGATATATAGCTTATTTATGCTCCAGGATGGCAAAGCTACTTCAGCGCCACGAGAGACAACTCCTGCAACTCCTCCATTCGGTATAAAAGCGGTAGACAAATTATGTGCATTAGAACCTGCAAGATAAGTTATAGCAAAAACAGATTCCTTGCTGTTTTCATTTGTCATTTTCCAAAAATCGGCGAAATTATTGACAAGAATATAGCTAAAAGGAGCTTTAAACAATTGTGACAATTGCTCTTCTGCTTCTATCCACTTTTTCTGATAAACATACACTTTCCCCAACAGTGCTATTGCCGCCCCTTTTGAAGCACGGCCAGCTGCCATAGTCACAGGTAGTTTTTGTATCGCATCCTTTAGATCATCAATTATCAGCTTATATATATCAGCTTCTGATGCTCTCGGAACCCTCTTTGCATCTTCCGCACTCAATAATGTAGTTACATTTGGCACTCCACCAAAAAGCCTGACCAATTCAAAATAAGTCAATGCCCTCATAAATTTAGCCTCTCCTGTATACTGGTTTTTTTCTATACCTTTGTAGTCTGTAGGTTTATCGATATTATTCAGAACTGCATTTGTACGAAAAATTATACTATAATTCGCTACCCAGAAATCTGCAATGAGATCATTATCCGGAGTAACTGCTAAAACATCTAATGCATTTGCCCCTGATACAGAAGTATTTGTTGAGGCATACAAGTTATCAGTTGGGATCTCCAATAGAAGGTAATCTGTTGGCTTCCTTGACTGTAATCTACTGTATATTCCCAATACCGCTTTATCTATATCTTTTGATACCTGATAAAAATTTTCCGTATTTAGTAACGATTCAGGATTTGGTTCTAATAATTCTTTTTGACATGCACTAAATAACAACATTGTCAAAAGTGAGCCTATTATATAAATTTTACTTCTTTTCATCTTTTACACATTTAAAAATTAAAACCCAACATTTAATCCCAGAGCATAAACTCTGTTAATTGGTTCAGAACCATTTGCATTATAACCTGGCTTACTTGCTACACCTATAATTTCACCTTGAGTGTATCCTTCAGGATTATAACCATGAAATCCCTTTTTGGTAATCACAATTGGGTTATTCAATGTTGCAAATACTCTAACATTATTCAAATGAAGCTTTTTTGCCAGGTCAGCAGAGAAAGTATATCCTAAATTCAAGTTTCTAACTGCAAAAAATGAAGCATCTTCCAAATAGAAGTCTGATTGCCCCTGAAAATTTAACTGACTCAATGCCGCTGCAGGTGTTTTCCCATCTCCAGGTTCATTTACCGACCACCATTGATTTTCTACTAAAGACCTACGCATTGCACCGAGGGTATTACCCTCAAAGTACTGGTTCTCAAAATTGTATAATTTTGGTCCAAGGACAGCCTGCATAGCAAGACTTAAATCGAATCTTTTGTAGGAGAATGTATTGGTCATACCTAAAGTTACCTTAGGCTGATAACTACCAAGAATAACCCTATCCAATGAAGTAATTTTTCCATCCTTATTGACATCCTCATACTTAGGGTTACCAATTTTAGAACCCGGAAGAACTGTTGAACTTGCCAGATCCTGTGCATCTTTAATGACACCAATCATCCTATAGCCATAGTAAGAAAACATAGACTCTCCCCTTCTTAACAACCAGCTCATGCCAAAGGTATCCGTTTCAATGTTCTCAGGAACACTACCAAGATCAACAACCTTGTTTCTATTACGATTCAGGTTAAATGCACTTTCCCATCTAAAATTACCTTTTAAATTAATCGTCTTTAATTCCAGATCTATACCTTTATTACTAACAGATCCTATGTTTGATAACCTGGTAGTAAAACCAGTTAATGCCGAAATAGCTTCAGGATAAAGCATATCACGAGTCAGTTTATCATAGTAATCTAAAGTTAAACTAATCCGATTATCAAAAAGTCCCAAGTCCACAGCTATATCATAGCCAATGTTTTTTTCCCATCTTAGTTTAAGATTTTCCACATTAGACTGTGCCAGACCATTGCTCAAACTATTATTTGGCGAATAAGGCACCGATGATATTTTTCCCAGATATTCGAAATCACCAATATTAAAATTACCTGTTACTCCATAACTTCCACGAAGTTTTAAATTACTGATAGCAGGCACACCTTTCATGAATTCTTCTTCACTAACCCTCCATCCTACAGAAGCAGAAGGGAAGTACCCCCACTTGTTATCCGGTCCAAATCTGGAACTCCCATCCATTCTCATCGATCCAGACAATAAATATTTACCTTTATAGGCATAATTAACTCTACTAAAATAAGAGATCAGCCCCCACATTGATTTGTTAGTATTACTTCCGGTGGGGTTAATAGTTGCATTGCCTAGTGTATACAGGATATCATTGTTAAAAGTATTATTTACGGCGATAAGATTGGTGCGCCTTGATGTATTCTTCTGATAAGAACCTCCTAGCAATGCCACAAAATCATGATCTTTATTAAAGGTTTTATTGTAAGTTAAAGTGTTTTCATTTAACACACTAATTTCCCTTGCATCCCCAGCTGAACCTGTACTAGCATTACCGGTATAAGTTGCGGCAAATGCATCTATCTCAGTATTTAACATGTTCACGCCCAATGAAGACTTAAATTTAAGCCCAGGAATCAGATTCAAGGCAAAATATCCTTCCCCCGTATTACTTATCCTATTGTTTGTATTTACCGTACCATTCAAAATTCCATTTGGATTTGCCTGACCTGTCACGTTAATTGACCAGTAATCTCTGGCCCTTGGATAAGTTCCATTAGGATAAATAGGCTCTACAAAAGGTGGGTACTTGGCAAGATTTACCATAGTAGTTGTTGTGCGTCTTTTAGTATAAGAAGGGTTTAATACCAGTCCTACATCTATCATTTTATTAACTTTTACATCAACATTTGCCCTAAAACCATAGAACTGATAATCTGCAGTTTTTATAGCTCCTTTTTCACCATTATAAGTTCCTGATATATAATACTTAACTGACTCATTACCGCCATTAACAGCAACATTATAGCTTTGTGATGGTGCCCTTTGTATCACCTCATCCTGCCAGATGGTCTGTTTTCCTTCTTTAATAATAGGATTCACCTGATATTTGGGAAGTCTGTTCGGATCATTCCACAGACCGGTAGAAGGATCTCCTCCATCCCAAACCAATTCTCTATTCTGATATTTAACTACATAATCATAATACTCCTGACCGGTTATCCAGTCGTCATGTAGCATTGGTTTAGCGATACCATAGTAAGTGTTTAATTTAACTTGTGGCGCTCCAATCTTTCCTTTTTTAGTGGTCACAATAATTACTCCACCCGAAGCTCTGGATCCATAAATTGCTGCAGAAGAAGCATCTTTCAAGACTTCAAATGACTCCACATCATTCATATTGATCTGACTCAGATCTCCTCCTGGAAAACCATCGATCACAATTAAAGGACTATTCCCTGCGCCAATAGAAGCAGCACCACGAATTCTGATAACAGGAGCGGCGCCTGGTGCACTACTGGTTTGAGAAATACTTACCCCTGCCATTTTTCCTACTAAGGCAGACTCTGGTCTTCCCGCAGGCATCTGATCCAGGCCTTCATTACTAACTTTTGATACAGAAGCAGTTAATGAACTTTTCTTAATGCTACCATATCCGATAACAACAACTTCATCCATTGACTTCACACTTTCTTCCAATTGAACTTTAACAGATTGCTGTGTTCCCGGAGTTACTTCCTTTGTATTAAAACCAATGTATGTAAAAACAAGTACTACATTCGGCTGGTCATCAGGAACACTCAGCTGAAATTCACCTTTATTGTTAGACATTGCTGCTATTGCAGTTCCTTTTATTGTAACACTTACTCCTGGAAGAGGAAGATTTTGATTATCGGTCACTACACCTTTAATAATCCTGTTCAGGCTAGACAATGAATGTTCAAGGCCATTACCTTTCTCATTAAAAATTTCTGTTCGGCTAACCATTGTTTCCCCCTGGGCTGCTACTGTAGCAGTTAAAATCCCGGGAAGCAATAAACTTCTGACAAGAGAACCTACTCTTGCAATGATTGGTTTTACTTTCATAAGATAAATATTTGGTATTAATTATAAGGATCGATAATAAATGATATTAATATCTATTTAAATCAATCGTTAACGTTACCGAAAATCGTTTTTATTAATGAGAATACCAACATCAAATCAAGAAAAGATCAATTAGTTTTTAATTATTCTTAGAAATAGAACTAAGAATAATGCTAAAAAGACTTCTCAAGCTTAGTCAGAATTCGATCATTCTTTGGGAATTGTCGGTCATCCTGTATAAGTCCAAAGACCTTGAAATGAGTCTACAAGGACTCTAAGAGGATTTGCGTTCGACAAGGAAGTCGGCTCAGCCTTATCTGTAGCTCGATGGTGGGGCGACTAATTTATAGGCTATAATACAGCAATGAATTTTAATGTGTAAGAATTGGTTCGACTTTAGTAGGGTTATAAAATAGATATAAATAAAAAAGGTTGCTCGTTTTCGAACAACCTTCCGGGATTAACCCAATGTACTCAGAGCGGGAATCGAACCCGCACGACTTTTAAGGTCACAGGATTTTAAGTCCTGCGTGTCTACCAGTTCCACCATCTGAGCATTTCTCCATATCCATGAGAAAATGTTTTTTTAAAATATAAAGCCTTCGTTGAAGAAGGCTTTTAGAGCGAAAGACGAGATTCGAACTCGCGACCCCGACCTTGGCAAGGTCGTGCTCTACCAACTGAGCTACTTTCGCATTGGTATTATTTGCTATTTCGTTAGAAACAGTCTTTATTGTACTCAGAGCGGGAATCGAACCCGCACGACTTTTAAGGTCACAGGATTTTAAGTCCTGCGTGTCTACCAGTTCCACCATCTGAGCATAATCTTTATCAATAACCATCGATAGGATTAATTTTATAAACATCTTCCTGGTATTGAAAATGTTTAGAGCGAAAGACGAGATTCGAACTCGCGACCCCGACCTTGGCAAGGTCGTGCTCTACCAACTGAGCTACTTTCGCATTTGCCTGACATCATCCGATGTCGTTCCCTTTTGGTACCCGGTAAAACTAATGACCTTGTTTCCGTTTGGGATTGCAAATATAAATACTTTTAATTTACTGTCAAGTTATTTTTAATAAAAAAACAGCGTTTAAGCTAAGTCACTGGTCTTCAATACTAGAATTATCAGATCTCTTTCAAATCCTTTCCCCATTAAGTAGCTAACCAACTTATATTGGCGTTTAAACGCATCTTTTTCTTTAATCAATGCCGCTTTTTTTTCGGCTAAAGACTGAATAGTCTTTAAATATTCATCATGATCGATACTATTTAATGCCCGTTGAATCATTTTATCTGGTATCCTTTTCAACTTAAGACCTTGCTTTATCTTAATTTTCCCCCAGTGCTTGATATTGAATTTTCCCGAAACATAAGCTAGTGTAAAGCGTTCTTCATTTAAAAAATTTGTCTGAATAAGCTCCGAGATCAACTCTTCTACATCAGCAGACCATAATCCCCATTCGTATAACTTATCGCGAATCTCCTGCTGCGCACGTTCCTGATATGCACAATAATGCTCGGCCTTAGCCAAAGCACTTTTCTTATCCAGTTTAATCTGCTTTTTACCTGTTTCTTCCACAATACAATATTAAGCAATACCCGGTCAAAAAGCACATCGGTTTTATTCCTCTGCAGTCTCTTCTAATTTACCTTCTTTATTCCGTTTCAATGCAACCTTTGGATTCTCCTGCGTTCCTGTAATACTTAATGGAATACCAAACAAACCAAATGGTGGCAAACCTAATCTTCCCTTCATATTCAAACGCCCATCAAAACTCACCTGACCTTCGAAACGAGGCCTGAAACCTGCAACGCGCATTTTAAATCTTTCAATATTAATGATGTTATTGGCAATGGTCGATTTTATCTGTACTTCAGAAACATCCTGATTGCTCAAACTATCTCTATCAGTAGCTTTGCTCACTGCATTCATTAATTTAAAACCCATTAAGCTCACCTTTTTAACTGAAAGTACGCCTCCGCCCTTCAAAGATGGATATACAGGCATCATATCACCATTAAGCTTGCCTGACAAATTATAATCAAGTCCAATGACACCTTTAACCTTTGATGCAGAAGTTGCTAAATCTCTAAACAGCTTGATCTCCTTATATGCTTTTGCTATATCAAATTCCTTAGCCAGAATACGATAGTCGAAAGTAGCAGATAAAGGTGTTAAGCTTTTATAAGTTGCATCCATTGTAACATCAGCATCTATCAGATTAAAGCCAGCTTGATTTAAACTCATTGTCCCATTATTCAGAACAAGATTTCCTTTCGCATTCTTAATCTCCAGTCCATTGTAAAATACAGAACCTGCATTAGCATTAACAGATACATTCAGATTATCAGGAATGATGATTACACCTGCTGCCGTATTGTTTGTGGTTCCAGCCTTTGCAGAGCCATCATTATAAGCCATAAATTCATCAGCAAATAACTTCCCGCTTTTCAGATTAAAATTTCCTGTCAGTTTCGATTTGTCGGACAACACGTAATTCACCACATTCCCAAGGAAACCTTCCATACTGAAATCCGATTTACCATAACGCCCTTTAAACTGATCAAACTTCATTTTATCCTGCTTAAATGAAAAAACTCCATTATTTACCAGGAATGATTTTGGGAACAGATCCGAATTAAAAGTCATTTCTTTTATCGTTACCTTTCCTCTGTTATTCAGCCTTTCAATTCTACCAGCCATTGCATCACTTTGCAATCCGCTAAAAGCAACATTGGTAAACACAGAGCCTTTTACATCATATCCCTTAATAGCAAAAAGTTTATACATTTTGCCAATATCAATACTCCCCTTAGAAGTAATGTTATATTTCACATTCTCCAGATTCTGAACCGCAGCCTTTAGTTGAAACGGTTGTCCGCCCATTTCAAATGATATCGGCTTTATGTTCATTATCGTACTCTTAAGCGTCCCGTCTCTATTGGTCAGCACTCCATCTATAGAAATACGTTCCAGCGCCTGATCAAAATGTGCTGTTTTAATTCTTCCATCATTTAACAAAACATTTACTTCAGAAACAGGGAATCGTTTCTTTGCTTTATTATAGTCTCCTTTAACTTTAACATTCAGGTTTAACTTACCATTCAGGTCCAGATCTTTTAACGGATAGAACTCCTTAATTTCTGCAAGGTTCAATAAACCATTCAATTGCACATCGATAGGTGTACTTCCTGAAGTTTTTAATTTAGCAAATCCTCTGATATAGTTGGAGAGGGCTTGTATATTCAGGTTCGTCATTTCAAGCGTTGTATGCTTATAATCACCATCCGTATTATCCCCCTGAATATTAAAATTGATTTTGTCTATTGCCGAAGCAACTGCATGATGTTTAAAATACCCATTTTCCAATGAAGATCTAAGTTTGAAAGTTGGGATAGTTGCAATTACTGTATCAACTTTTCTAATACCGCTGCGTACAACTTTTTTAGTATAAGTTCCCTGTGCACTAAAGTCCATTAAAAACTGGCCTCTCAGCTGATCTACTTCGAAAATTTTCGCCCATTTCTCCAGATCAATATTCATCTTGCTTTTCACATAAAGTTCTGGTGTAACCAATCCCCTTAAGTTCACCATTGCTCCTACATAATCTTTACCTAAATTAAAATACAAACTATCCATATTGATGTACAGGCTATCCATATCTAATGAAGGCAATTTGGTTTGCAGATTGATATAAAGTTTACTAATGGGCTCTGGTGCTTTAGGGTTAGCAATCTCACCTTCACGTATTTTCAAACTAAATGAAAGTGTAGGCATAATCTTTTTCCCTGCCAGATATTTCCCTATCAATGATGCTTTAATTTCTGCGTAACCTTTTATTTTAGTCCGCTCCATACGTTCAGCAATAGCAGGAGGCATCGCTGTAAAAATATTATGCAGATCAGTTTCCTTAGCCTTGGTCCTGAAATTAATATCGTAACCGTCCTCTATGAAAGCAAACCTGCCTATAAAATGAATAGGAAGTGAGTTGATTTTCAGATCATTTTCATCGAACTTTAACTCCAGTGAATTGGTATTGATTTTAGTAACCAATCTGGCATCAATCTTTTTATTTACCAAATAAGGTTCTTTATCATAATAAACGTCCAATGATTCTATCTGTGCTTTACTGCTCAAGTCAAAAATAGCCTGACTTAAATCTCCTTTACCAGTATAATTTAATCCTTTGGCACTAATTAACATAGGTACCGACTGATCTTCATAGATCAGCTTACTTTTATTGATAAATATTCCGTCAATCTTTATTGCTGTAGAACCAGTATCTGTCATTTCAGCTGGCTTATTATCACTTTGGTAAACATTATAATTTGCATTACCTTTTTCATCTACTTTGATGTTAATCACCGATTCATCTAAAAATACTTTATCGATTTTAATCTGTGAAGAAAACAGAGTACTTAGATTAACACCAAATGATAACTGTTTACAATACAAGAGCGTATCTCTTTCAAAAGGTGCAGCACCTTTCAACATAAAGTTATTTAAACTTAATGTTAATGTAGGAAAATGCTTAAAAAAAGAGAGGCTGGTACTTTCAAATTTAACCTCTCCTTTAATGCTATTATTAATTGATTTTTGTACTTCTCTATTAATTGTATCCGGAAATAAATAAGGACCAATAAACAGTAAAAGGAATAATGAAACAACACTTATTCCTGTAATCTTTAAAATCTTCTTCAAACTGATAAAATATTTAATCCCTGGGGCAGTCGCAAAGATAAATTTTTATTTAGTCATATTTCAATGCCGGGTATCCTAATAATCTGCGCCATAAAGCGAGTTGTCCAATAATGCTGGCTTCTCTGTATATGGTGAATGATATCATTTCATAATAACTCATCTTCATCCCTCCCATATCCAGTTCACTGTCCAGCTTTGCATCTGAAATATTTACGAGAGTTTCTCTGGCTATTGGTGTAAACCTATTCCAATCCTTGATATACTCAGCATTTGTCGGATAGGTTGCTCCATCTTCAATACCTTTATAGTCTTTAAAAAACTCCTCTCCTGTTTGTGTTAATCCAGGATGAGTTTCCGTTGTCATCCAGTAACGCTGTTGTACTAATGAACCCGTAAGCCAAGCCATGTGATTTGCTTTTGTATTTAAACGGTTGTGCATATCCTTTTCAGGTATACCATCTATAGCCCGTTCAAAGAATGTAGTCTGCATATCAAATAACGTAAGCAGACCTTCAATTCTGGTACTTGCTGTTTTAGTTTCCATAATTTATAGTTTAATGGTTAACATGATTTTGTCAATTAAAGCTATACATTCCAACGCGGAATCAGATGGTTATAAAACGACAATTTTAGGGGGTAAAACCGACAGATTTTAATTAACAATTCTTATTCCTCACTACCAAAATCGCTTCCATAAAAATTAAAACATCTGAAAATCAAATAATTAAATTTCAGTCATAAAATATTTTAAATAAAGTCTAGTAATTTTATAGACTTTATATATATTTGCATAAGTAATCAAATAAATGATGAATATATAGTCATGTGGCCGAGTGGTTAGGTGGGGGTCTGCAAAACCTTAAACGGTGGTTCGAATCCACCCTTGACGTCCAGTACAATTTATACATTGACTGCATTTAGATGTTTGGTTAGATCTAAGTTTTGTTTAAAAGAAGCCAGGTTGGATGACCTGGCTTTAATTTACCAGGCATATTCGAATTAAAAGATTTTTTAAAAAAAAACGGAGATACAGCAATCCACCGTATCCCCGCTATCTAAATTAACGCTCTCATATGTATAGACGATTAAATAATTGTTTTATTGTGTGCGTCTTATTATTTTTCATAAAACTCTATAGGAAGCAGATCAGGATCAGCAATAAAAGTAAATCGCTTACCGGTAAATTCATCAATCCGAATTGGTTCAGCTGTTACCTTTTTTTCTTCAAGTGCTGCTATTATTTCCTCCAGGTTATCCACTTCAAAAGCTAAATGTCTTAAACCCATAGCCTCGGGTCTTGATGCTCTTTTTACAGGTTCAGGAAAAGAAAATAGTTCAATCATATAAACACCATTTACAGCCAGATCAAGTTTATAAGATTGTCGCTCGGCTCTATAAACTTCTCTGATAATTGTAAAGCCTAATATCTCTGTGTAAAATGACTTGGAAACTTCGTAATTACTACAAATGATTGCAATGTGATGAACTTTATTTATCATACCATAAAAGTACTAATCTTTTTTTGGCGCGATTACACCTATATTATGGCGTATTCAGCATATTAAAAATCAGAGTTTTCCATTTAAATTTGATTAAGTAATCATTCAAAAATTTAAAACCAATAATATGAATCAAAACGTTGTCTGCTGGTTTGAAATCTATGTGAGTAACATGGATAGAGCAAAGAAATTTTACAATGCTGTTTTAGGCACAAATTTTACGGATATGTCGGATCCAACTGAAGATGCTGGCGACATGAAAATGGCTTTTTTCTCTTCACCAGAGAACCAGGGAGTATCTGGTGCTTTAGTTGAGATGGCAGGGACTAAGGAAGGTGACGGAGCCTGTGTCAATACTATGGTTTATTTTCCTTGTGAGGATTGTAGTGTAGAGGAAAGTCGTATTGCCAGTGCTGGTGGTATTGTTACCCGACCAAAATTCTCAATTGGTGAATTCGGCTTTATCTCCATATGTGTGGATAGTGAAGGTAATCCATTCGGTTTATTCTCAATGAGCTAGCATTTTTACAGAATTACATTTATAAAAAATGGGATCACCAGAGATGATCCCATTTTTTCATTTAACTCTTTTCCAGGTTTCGGATCGCCCTAGTAACGAAATACCAACATATCCACGCATATTTAATACATCATTGCTTTTCAAGGTCATATTACAGCTGTAAGTTTTGCCCGACTTAGGATCATAGATTTTACCGTCAGTCCATTTCCCATCTTCAAAAACAAAATTCTTAAGAATTTCAAGTCCCAGGATAGGTTTCGACTTTAAGCTTTCATCTGGATTTTTTACGTCAGTTTTGTTATTTCCTTTTTCATCTTTAGGCTCTTTTAACCAAACAATCTTACCGAAATATTTATCACCTCTTTTGGTAATATCAATATGAGCTTCACCAGATGAGTTGATCCATTTACCAAGAATAGCATCTTTGTTCTGAGGAAAAGCTGCGATGGAAATTGCTGTTAGCAGCAACAAAAAAGTTAGTTTTTTCATAGATAGCCAGTTAGTATTTACTTAAAGATACTAAACGGCAGAGGTATCTGAAAAATTATTTTATCGTTTCTTTTACTTCTCCGCAAGTTAACATGCTTTCGCCATAATAAGGGTTTTTAATATCTTTCTGATTGCTTAACCAGTATGCGCCTTTATCATTCATTGCCATCGGACAATACTCTACATATATCTCACCTGAACTTAATCCGGAACTTTTCACCCTTGTAATGAAGTCATTGCTCAAATCAGAAAGGAGTATTCTTTGCGCTTCAATATCTGCTGCAGCGGCAATTTTACTTGCCAGTGTAGCTAACACACTCCCATTACTTAACTCTTTTGCACCCAGTTCAATTGCAGCAGCCGCTATTTTAGCTTCCGCCATATCGCCATTTACAAGTGCTGTAGTCAGGTGGATATAATGCTGATAAACTGCGTTAAGTTTATCATCTTTCAGACTAACTGATGTAGTTTTTTGTTCAACAGGAGCACCATGGCCTTCTCCCGGAGCATGATTGTGTCCTGCATGAGGATCTGCATCGGCTGGTTTTTGTGTATTTCCACATGCTGCAAACATTGTTACTGCAGCTAGAGCAATTGCAAAATTAGTTACTGTTTTCATCTTCTTTTTTGATTTTTATATTTATGATTTAGTTAATTTCAGACCTTCAGCCGGGTTCTTTCCTTTCTTAAGCACATATTCGCTATACAGCAGATAAGCACCAGTTACAACCACCTGATCACCATTTTTTAAGCCTTCTGTTATTTCTACCTGACTCTCATTCTCTGTCCCTGTTTTCACCAATCTTGGTTCAAAAGTTTCTTTACCGGTTTTAATCCATACATGCATTCCTTTTCCATCTCTGATTACAGCATCTACAGGTAATGTCAGTACATTTCCTTTATTTGCTGAGGGAAGAAAAACATTAGCTTGTAAACCAGGTTGCCACTGATTGCCTGGATTGGGAATACTCCCACGAACCTGAGTAAGCTGGGTTCCCGATTGCAGTGATGGGGTAATAAAACTAATTACCATTTCCTGAGGCTGATCTTCCCAACCGGAAACAATAACTTTTACTTTTTGTCCAACTTTTATTCCAGAGGCTTCAGCCGGATAAACATCCGCTTCTACCCATAGCTGTCCGTAGCCTTCTAATCTTAAGATTGGACTCCCCTCGCTCACATACTGCCCTTGTGTTACAGATAACTCTGCTACCACACCACTTTCTGGTGCATAAAACATTACAAAAGGATCCCTCTTTTGTGTTTTAAGCAATTGCTGCAGCTGACTTTCAGATTGTCCATACAACAGGAGTTTCTGTTTTGCAGAAGCTACAATCTCACGTTCTACTTTATCTCCCTGAAACTGTTTTTCCTGAGCAACTGCCATCAGGTATTCCTGCTGTAAGGTTGCCAGCTGTTCCGAGTATATTTTATATAATGGTTGTCCTTTATTTACTCTCACACCAGTCTCCCTGATGTACAGATGTTCAATCCTCCCTGCTATCCGACTAGAGATATAGCTGCTTTGCTCAGGGTTAACTGTAAGTCTGCCATTCAATTGTTTAGCTCCTGATAATGTATTTTCACCAATGATAATCGTTGTGATATTCGCAAGAACCTGACGTTTATCATCTAATTTCAAAGCCAGATCATTACTATTTTTTTCAAATGGCACCAAGTCCATTCCACAAATCGGACAGGTTCCCATTTCATTCTTAATTACCTGCGGATGCATAGGACAGGTAAAGGTCTGCTGCTTCTCTTTAGCAACTCCGGAATCTGTTTTTTTCTCCCCACTGCAGGCAGAAAAAAATACCGATGGTGCTATTGCTATTAAAGCTATATTTTTTATAAATAATTTCCGTTCCATAGCTTTACTTTTTAAAACCTTCTTTAATAAAACTCTCACTATCTACCAGATAGGCTGCATTTGCACTAACTTCCCAACTGCTGATATCTTCTTTAACCTGCACCATTCCTCCAATAGTAACACCGGTCTTAATTGATTTAGGCACTACCACATTACCTTCTTTTTTAAACAGTATCGATTGATTTCCAAGTGACACTATTGCTGCTTCAGGTAACCACAATGATGCAGGTAATAAAACCGGGATACGAGCTTTAAGTAATTCACCTACCCTAAAACCCGGTTTATTCAGATAAACCCTGGCTATGGTAAAGTTTTCACCATTTTTAAAAACAGGTTGAATCATACCCACTGAAGTGCTTACAATTGTATTTTTATCCGCTGTTTTATAAAACAAAAACTTGTCTCCTTTTTTTAATAGTGCAGCAAGAGCAGGCTTTAATGAAAATTCAGCAATCAATCGGTCTGCGTTGTAAATTGTAAAAAGCGACTGACCTGCATTAACATACTGTCCTTCACGCAATAACACAGGTGTATTCACCGCAGCAGTACTGTTAGAGGCAGCAGCCGGGGTTGATGATGAAGCTCCCATACCACTCATTCCATCTCCTCCAGTAGCAGCAGGCGGTGCTGATGGAGCGGGACTTGAAGAAGCTACTGCCGATTGTTCCAGAATATAACCATCAGCATTACTATATACGGGTATGCGGTAATTAACTTTTCCTGTTTTCAATACCCTGTTCACAGCATCAGCACTCATTCCGAGTAACATTAATCTCTGTTTTGCTGCTTGTAATAGCTGAACATCGTTTCCTGTAGATCTCAAAAACAAAAGCTCCTGTTGAGCAGCAGCAAGATCAGGAGAATAAACCTCCATAATGAGCTGACCTTTCCGAACCGGTTGATAATTGTACTTTATTAACAAACGTTCAATCCTCCCACTCACACGACTAGCTATACTATTCTGATTACGCGTATCATAATTAATAACCCCTTGTGCTTCTTCAATAAATATTCTGGTACCATGCTCTGCCTTAATTAAAGGCAAAGTAGAAACTACCTGTTCGTTTGATGGTTGCAGTAAATGAGCAAGATTACTATCAATATTTACAGTTCCCGGATCATGATGATCATCTTTATTACTTTTATTTTTATTGCATGAACTGATGAATAATATACCGATCATCAGTACAGCAACCAAGCTGTAACCACTTTGCGTGATCCGCCTAACGATATAATTCTTTCTCATAATCAGCAATCATTAAATAAAGTTTCAACTTCTCATCTAACACATTCGTCTGCATCATAGTCAACGCTTCCCAAGAGTCAATTACTTCAGGCAGTTCCATTTTATTCTCCCGGTAACTTAAAAAGTTAACATCAAGCGTCTTTTGAAGACTTGGAATAATCTTATTTTCCATTGCTTCTATCCTTTTCTGCATTGATTGGATTTCGAACTGCATACCATACAACATACCCTGAGTTTCCTGTAACATGGCTGCTTTCTCTTTACCCATGGCCTGAATTTCATATTCCATCCCTTTCACTTCAGATTTATACATTTTAGAAGACCAGGGAGCAATAGGAAGACTCACCATCCCCATCACACTATAAGCCTTGGGCATCATTTTAGTTAAAGGCGACATATGATCAAACCTTAGTTTGAAGTCGGGCCTGCTCTGTTTCTTCATTGCCTCGATATTCAGTTGCATGGATTGTATACTATAATCCATTTTCCTGATATCATTTCTAGCCAGAGCAAGGCTTCCTGTATCAATACTTGCTGCAGGTACAAAGGCGGGCTTGAAATTAGTGTCTATCATAAAACTACTATTCCCCTTCATATTCATCAGACTATTCAACCAGGCGCGGCTACGAGCAATATCTCCCTCCTGCATCCTGATCATATTGTTATTTTCCTCCAATTTGGCGGCGGTCTTATAAACACTACCTAATTTCGACTGATTATAAGGATATCTGATTTCTTCAATCTTTTTCATCATCTGCATAATATTCTCATTATGCTTAAACACATTAATCTTTTGTTGTGCAACCAACCAACCGAAATACAAACGCTTAGCCTGTGCTTTATATTCGTTTAATGTTACCCCACGGGTTTCATTTTCTACCTTAGCTTTTGATTCAATAAAACGTTTGTTAGCGTTTAGCTTAGCTATATTTGGAATATCTTGTTCCAATTGTACCATTACTGCTCCTTTATCTCCTTCATCCATTACCATTTGGCCGGGATAAGGAGTCATAAAAGTACCAACGCCGATCATTGGCGCCATCCAGGCAGTCGCAGCATTTGCGGTATGCTTATAGCCTTCGGCTTTCAGACCATAGCTCTGCAGTAATAAATTATTTTTGTCTATTCTTTGCAAAACAGTATCCAGCGACAATACCCGAACCTCCTGTGCTACTCCATAAAAAGGTAGTAGCAGGAGTAAAACTGTTATTCTTTTAATGATGAACATCATGCACCTCCAGTTTTCCATATTTCCTCAATTCATACTCTTTAGACATTAAAAAGATCAATGGGGTAACTAGTAAAATGTGTGTTGAGGAGGTTAATACCCCACCTATCATTGGCAGCACAATAGGCTGCATCACGTCTACCCCTACACCGGTGGCCCATAATACTGGCACCAAACCAAATAATGACACACAAACTGTCATCAGTTTTGGTCGTAATCTTTTAGCTGCTCCATGAACCACAAACTCTCTTAACTCTTCCTTCGAAATAGTTTCACTTGAATTTCCCCTTAGCTTAATTAGCTGATGCATGGCATCATTCAGGTAGATTACCATTACAATACCCGTTTCTACAGCAATACCAAACAGGGCAATAAAACCAACGGCAACACCAACGGAGAGATTTACATCCCAGAAATAAATCATATATGCCCCTCCTATTAATGCAAAAGGAACGGTAATCAGGCTTAAAAAAGCTTCTCTTACAGAGTGGAATGCAAAATAAAGAGAGAAGAAAATAATGACAAGTACTACAGGAGCAATCCACATTAATGTTTGTTTACCACGAATCAGGTTTTCGTACTGTCCGCTCCACTCCAAAAAGTACCCTTCAGGAAGAATACCCTTTTCCATATTTAGCTTTTCCATTGCGTCCTGCACTGTACTCCCCAAATCTCTATCTCTTACATTAAACATTACGGCACCACGTAAAATGGCATTATCAGAACTGATCATTGGCGGTCCATCCTCAAATCTGACATCAGCTACTGCTGATAAAGGGACTTCACCGAAACTGGCCGACTGAATAGGAATTCTTTGTATACGTTCCACACTGTTACGGTATTCCTGAGCCAACCGGACACTGATAGAAAAACGCTGTCTGCCTTCAATTGTATTGCCGACTGTGGCACCTCCTAATGCAGATTCCACAACCTGATTCACATCGTCAACATTCAAACCATACCTGGCCAGCTCTTCCCTTTTAACATCAATAGATAAGTATTTACCTCCGGTAATCGGCTCAACGAACAAGTCACTCACCCCTGGAGTACCCTCTAAAGTAGCTTTTACCTTTTCAGACACAGATGCAATGGTATCCAGATTTTGTCCGAACACTTTAATACCTACATCCGTACGAATTCCTGTTGCCAGCATATTTATTCTGTTGATAATAGGTTGTGTCCAGCCATTTACCACACCGGGGATTTGCAACTTTGCATCCAGCTCATTCACAATATCTTTTTTAGTAACCCCCTCACGCCATTCACTTTTCGGTTTCAGCGTAATGATCGTTTCAATCATACTCATCGGTGAATTATCTGTTGCAGTACTTGCTCTACCAGCTTTTCCCAGTACCTTATCTACCTCTGGCACCGACTTAATAATTTTATCCTGTACCTGTAAAAGTCTTTTCGCCTCAGCATTTGAGACGTCAGGCAATGTTACCGGCATAAATAAAATACTTTGCTCATCTAATGGAGGTATAAACTCTGTACCCAGATTTTTAAGCAAAGGGATAGTAATCAGCAATGCAATAATATTTACAGCTATTGTAGTTTTTCTCCACTTTAACACAGTTCTGATAACCGGCTCATAAACCTTTTCCAATACTCTGTTTACCGGATTAGCACTATCTGGTTTAAACTTCCCTTTCATAAAAAAGGAGATTAAAACCGGGGCAAGTGTAATAACCAACAAAGCATCAACAATCATGATGAATGTTTTGGTAAAGGCCAATGGATGGAACAATTTACCCTCCTGTCCTGTTAACATAAATACAGGCAAAAATGAGGTGATGATTATGACTGTTGCAAAGAACACCCCTCTTGAAACCTGTTTACTGGATTTGGTAATTACTGCAAGACGATCTTCTTCAGTAATCCAATCCGGATATTTCTTAAATATATTTTTAAACCAGTTTTTCATTAGTATATATTTTTCTTCAATTGTATTCAAGCTATCATGAGTTAGGATTGCAGCTATTTGAGTGTAAACTCATAATGGTGATCATGATGTTGTTGTTTTATTTTGATCCTTTTCCCATACTTCATAGCGTTCAGCCAAGTGCTTATAAGCATTTTCACTCATGATAATTCCATTATCGACGATAACGCCGATTGCCAAAGCAATACCCGTTAACGACATGATATTTGATGAAATGCCAAAAGCATTGAGCAATATAAAACTGGCTGCTATGGTAATTGGGATCTGAATTATGATACTCAATGCACTACGCCAGTGAAACAGGAAAATCAATACAATTAACGATACTACGATCATCTCTTCGATCAGCGTAGTTTTTATAGATGCTATAGATTCTTTAATCAACTCCCCCCTATCGTATACAATATCAAACTTCACTCCTTTAGGCAGGCCTTTAGAAACCTCTTCCATTTTAGCTTTTACTCTTTCGATTACTTCGGCAGCATTTTCTCCGTAACGCATGACCACAATACCTCCTGCACGCTCACCCTCGCCATCCTGGTCAAATATGCCTAGCCTGGTTTCTCCCGTCATCTGCACTGTGGCGAGGTCTGATATTTTAATTGGCGTACCATTTTGGTTTTTTACCGGAATATTAGCAATCTCGTCCAGTGATTTAAGGTAACCTGATGTTTTGATGATATACCCCATATCACTCATTTCGAACTTACGCCCTCCTGATTCGTTATTATTACTTCTTACAGCAGCAATCACCTGAGGTACACTCAGCTTATAATACAATAGTTTATTAGGATCTATTGAAATCTGATATTGTTTCTGAAAACCTCCGAACGAGGCTATTTCACTCACACCCGGCACATTTTGTAAGGCAAACTTTACATACCAGTCTTGTATAGCACGTTGTTCTCCTAAATCCATATCAGGCGCATCGAGCGTATACCATAAGATATGACCTACCCCCGTACCGTCGGGACCCAGCTGAGGTGCAACACCTTCAGGTAAGGTTCTGGAAATTGTACTGATACGTTCCAATACCCGTTCTCTTGCCCAATAAACATCTACATCATCTTCAAAGATGACATAAATGAAACTCATCCCAAACATAGACGATCCCCTTACGTATTTAATTTTAGGGATCCCCTGCAGGTTTGTAACCAAAGGGTAAGTCACCTGATCTTCGATCAGCTGTGGCGACCTACCCATCCATTCAGTAAATACAATCACCTGGTTTTCAGACAAGTCAGGTATTGCATCTATCGGGTTCTTTTGTATGGAAAATACGCCCCATATAAATAACCCTGCAGATAGCACCAACACAATAAAGCGATTGCGCATTGACCATTCTATAATTTTATGTACCATTTAAAAACTCCTTTTTTAATAACCCTCTATCTTTTTTAGTGCGTTTCGCTTGTTTTACCCGTACGGTCGTATTTACAGCAATTATGCAGCTTGTTATATACTTTATCTTTGGCTTTAAACATCTCGGTATCATAACCTACAGCAGCAACTTTTTTCTGTATCTGCTTGTTACTAATCTTTGTCTCATCATAACTTACTGTCAGCACCTTTGCTGCTTTATCCCACTCTGCAGAAGTAACACCTGGAACTTTAAGTGAAGTTTCGATCTTATGTTTACAGGTTCCACAGTTACCTAAAACTTTAATTTTGTCTGTTTTTGATTGTGCAAAGACAGCACTGCTAAGGAAAGTCAACGCGACCACCGAAAGAATTCTTAATGATTTCATCTGAATTGATTTTGAAGAAATTTGAAATAAATGAATTGATAAAAGCAGCGTATTTATTGCCCGTGTAGAGCACATACTGCCTCATAATGCACGTTAGCGCAAAAAAGAAAGAGGGTATTATATTCTGTAAGTACAGTTTTTCAGGTAAACAGGAACTCCCTGTCCTTCAGGTGGTGCATTACTTAATGCTTCCCTGGTAATTTTTACTGGTATTGATACCTTATAATTTATATAAAATTCAGGTAACAGGATTGCAGTAGAAAAGGATTCAAATTTGTAGACTGTCTGACCGGCTTTCTGTGATTTTTCAACCTTAACTTGCTGTTCTACATCCTCGCAACATGATTTTTTATCAGTGTCTTTTATGGGCATTCCACAAAAATCACAAATCTTATCGGATTGTTTTTCCAGACCCCAGCTCACCAGCTTTCCCATACAATAATGAAAATGCACAGATGCCCCACTGGAAATTCCCAGATAAAAAACGGCAAGTATGGTGAGCAGTATTCTTTTCATTATTTACAAAGATTAAAAAAAGAGCAGAATTATTTTTATATAATTCCGCTCTTTTTTTACATATCGTTTTTTGCTTTAGCTATACAGCCTATGTTTAAAGCACTTGCTTAAACCTCTGATGCTACATAACCAGCTTTTTCAAGAGTTTTAACAACAGTTTCTGCCGTTAATTCATCACTTGCTTCTACAGTAAGTATCTTTTCCGGATTATCTGTATCTACTGCCCAGTTTTCAATTTCAGGCAAATCATTTAGAAATGGTGTTACAGTTGCGATACATCCACTGCATTTGATATTTGTTTTGAATTTTAAAGTTTCCATGATATAATTATTAATGTTTATTAATTTAATTAGTTAAAAAATCTACACCAGTTTTGCAAATTTCAGTCTTAAACTGTTACTTACAACAGATACAGAACTTAGTGCCATTGCAGCCCCTGCAATCATTGGGTTCAATAAGAATCCATTTACCGGATATAATAGTCCGGCGGCAATTGGTATGCCGATTAAGTTGTAAATAAATGCCCAGAACAGATTCTGACGTATTGCTTTAACTGTTAGCTTTGATAAGCGCAATGCTTTTGGAACTTGTTTCAAGTCTGACGACACCAATGTAATTTTTGCTACATCAATAGCAATATCAGAGCCTTTCCCCATCGCAATAGAAACATCTGCTTGAGCTAAGGCCTGGCTATCATTTATACCATCACCAATCATTGCTACAAATTTCCCTTCTGCTTGCAGTTTTTTCACAAATTCCGATTTATCTGATGGCAAGACTTCTGCCTGGTAATGATCAATCCCCACCTGTCTGGCAACTGATGCTGCTGTTTGCTGATTATCACCAGTAAGCATATAGACATCAATACCATCAGCTTTTAGTGCGGCAACAGCCTTAGCTGAACCTGTTTTAATCTGATCCGCAATAGACACAATAGCCAATACCTGTGTAGCATTGGTAAAGAAAATTACCGTTTGTGCCTGTTGCTGTAATGCAGTAACCTTTTCCTGCAAGGCAGCGTCCACCAGAACATTTTGATCAGCAAGGATCTTATGACTTCCTGCCCAGTACTTATCTCCCTCAAATACGGCCATCACTCCTTTACCGGTCAAACTCTCAAAACCACTTACTGATGCGCCCTTTGTTCCATCACTTTTCAGCTTATTAACAATTGCTTCTGCTAATGGGTGCTCTGAAGATTGCTCCAGAGCCACTAGTATTTCCTTTAGTTGCGATTTATCTTTTGGTAATTCAGTTGCCCATTCTATATGCGTAACTTCAGGTTTTCCTTCAGTAATTGTCCCTGTTTTATCCAGAATTACTGCATTTACCTTATGCCCAAGCTCTAAGGCTTCGGCATCTTTAATAAGGATACCATTCTCTGCACCTTTGCCAATACCTACCATAATGGCCGTTGGTGTTGCCAAACCCAACGCACAAGGGCAGGCAATCACCAATACGGTAACCATGGCAAGTAAACCTTGCGTAAAGGCATGTTCACCGCCAAATAATAGCCACGCCCCTAAACTGATTATGGCAATTAAAATAACTATGGGTACAAATATACCAGCCACCTTATCCACCAGTTTCTGAACCGGGGCTTTAGAGCCTTGTGCATCCTGTACCAGTCTTATAATCTGAGCGAGCATAGTTTCTCCACCTACTTTCTCAGCTTTAAATTTAAAACTACCTTTCTGATTAATTGTTCCTGCAAATACCTTATCGCCCTCTTTCTTTGCTACGGCGACAGGCTCTCCTGTAATCATACTCTCGTCAACATATGAAGTTCCTTCATACACCTCCCCATCAACAGGAATTTTTTCCCCCGACCTCACTAAAATCTGATCAGCAATCTGCACATCAGCAACAGCTATCTCTTTTTCGCCATTGGCAGTAATTACAATTACGGTTTTAGGTTGTAAACCTACCAGTTTTTTAATGGCAGAGGAAGTATTTGATTTCGCTCTTTCTTCCAGCAATTTGCCCAGCATGATAAAAACAATAATTACTGCTGCAGCTTCAAAATAAACATGTGGTTCAAGTCCTTTATTATACCAAAAATCAGGATAAAAAGTATTGAAGACGCTAAATATATATGCAATACCAGTACTTAAAGCAACCAATGTATCCATATTTGCTTTACCATGTCTGGCTTGTTTCCATGCGTTGATAAAAAACACCCGTCCAAAGAAAAACAAGACAGGAGTAGTTAATGCCAACATATAATAATTGCCATTAGGCATATGCATAAAGAACATTCCAATAATCACGACTGGAAGGGTCAATATCGCAGACCAGATCATTCGTTTTTTTAAAGTATTATAATTATTTCTCTGAGTTTCTTCCTGAAGTTCCTTGGCTCCCTCCTGTTCAAGGATTAGATCATAACCAATTGATTGCACAGCTTTTTGGAATGCATCTGGCTGTATTTCATTTGGGTGATAAATTACCTTTACTGATTGAGTAGCGTAGTTAACCTCTGCTTTATCAACACCTAGCTGTGCCCCTATAATAGATTCAACACTTACCGCACATGATGCACAAGTCATACCTAGAACTGGCATTGATATCGTTTCTATATTGTTGTTCATAATTATTGTTTATTTGACTATAACAAAGGTAAGTAGCTAAGCCCCCTTTGTTTTATAGGATTCTGTGAATAATTTATAGAATTCTGCTGTAATCACTTATTTAATAAAATTGCAGAATTCTGCATAAATACAGCAAAATATTGCATATTTTTGCAGCAATTAATATTAAAGATCTTATGCTAATACAAACAATTAAAGCAAGGAAAGCTACAAAAGCTATTTTTTTAGTGTGCGGACTGGGCATTTCCAGCTGGGCACCAATGGTACCTTATGCAAAAGATCGTTTAAATCTTAATAATGCTGACCTTGGCCTGCTACTTTTATTACTTGGTGCGGGCGCTATAGCTATGATGCCTGTTAGTGGAATACTTGCACATCGTTATGGAACTCGTATTGTAATCAGATACTCAGCAATAATAATGGCGCTTACACTTCCTTTACTCTTATTAATCAATTCTCCGATCTGGATGGGATTGGCACTTTTTATATTGGGAGGAACCGTTGGCACTGTAGATGTTGCTATGAATGCACATGGCGTTCAGGTACAAAACAGTTCAGAAAAACCAATAATGTCATCACTTCACGGCCTGTTCAGTGTTGGTGGCCTATTTGGGGCATTAGGACTTGGCTTTTTAATGAAATTAGGATTGAGTCCGATTGCCGCAGCAATAAGTATTGCCTTTTTATTAATTTTAATTGTTTCCTGGAACTATCGGTTTCTTTTTGATGTTCATACAGAAAAGGAGTTGATCAGAAAATTCTCCAGTGAAACTGAACAAGTTAACCTGAAAGGAATATCCTGGTTAAAAGGGAGCATCATCTTTTTAGGCTTCATGTGTTTCTCCGTTTTCCTCTCAGAAGGAGCTATGTTAGACTGGAGTGCTGTTTTCCTAGATGAAAATAAGGGTATTAACCCTGAAATGGCTGGCATTGGATATGCGGCTTTCTCTATTGCTATGGCAACAATGCGCTTATTGGGTGATAAAATTGTATCTCATTTAAGCGGAAAGACAGTAGTTATTGGTGGTTCTATCATTGCCGCTTCAGGTATTTTTCTTGCCATACTTACTCCATGGATAGCAACATCACTTCTTGGCTTTGTACTTCTTGGAATTGGAGCGGCCAACATTGTCCCTGTTTTCTTTAGTGAAGGCGGGCGAATCAAAAATGTTCCGGCAACAATAGCAATACCAGCAATCAGCACAATGGGTTATGCCGGACAACTGGCAGGACCTGCATTACTTGGTTTTATAGCCTATCAATTTTCTTTAAATATTGCTTTTGCATTTATAGGTGCATTGATGCTGATAGTTGCTATTACATATGGTTTAAGAAAATAAGCACTTATTTATCCGTGTTAATACTTATTTAATCACCATAGCAGCATTACTTAAGTACTACAAGGGCTTTATTAGGGCCAATAGCCCTAGAAAGGCCCTAGTAACCCCCTAGTAAGGCCGGAGTAAGGCTATAGTAATATTTATAGTAAAAAAATGCATTCTTAACATATTAATATCCTCAGGTATAATATATATTCATTATTTTCGAATACACTTAAAATCATAACTCATGCTTAAAAAAACAATGATTGCAGGTATGGCATTATTCATGCTTTCTTGCGGAAACTCGAACAAGGAAGAGCAAAATTCGGAAACCAGCAGTGTATTAGACAAAGTCAGCAATCTCAGTAAAATTGCCAGCGCCGGAGATAAAGTTGAGGAGATCACTAAGAAATTAAAAGGACTTACACCTTTAACCAACGATGAACTTAAAGCTGTTGTACCAGAGACGCTAAATGGTTTGAAAAGAAAAAGTTATAATGCAGGAGGCCTATCTGCGGTTGGGGGCCTAAGTTCTATTGAAGCGGAATATGGTGATGATATTAAATCAATTAAGGTTGGAATTATTGATGGTGCAGGAGAGACTGGAAGCGCTATGGTTTCTTTATTAGCCTTATCGTTAAGTATGAATACCGAATCGGAAAATGCGGATACTAAGACTAAAACTACTGAAATCAATGGAATCCGTACTTTAACAGAAGACACCAAGCGTGATGAATCTGTTAGTTCATCTATTAAGTACCTTTACAAAGAAAGGTATTCTATTAGTTTGGATGGCAACGGCTATACTTTAAGCGAATTAGAATCCTTCATGAAGGAACTAAATACCAGTGCTTTAAAATAACACTCATTAGCCTGGCGTTCATTAATACTCCATCTGGATGCCAGACTTTTCACATATTACATCTTACAAAATCGTGTTTAAATAGTGTAAAAACTGATAAATATCAGCTTTTCTGTTGACACTATACCACGCCTCAATACGGAAAAAAGTATAACTTTGTCCCTGAACAATAACTTGTAAAATCAGGTCAGTATTGAAATCATGAATATAGATTCTTTAGGCTCTCCAAGCTATCAGAACGATGATTCATTTGATGAGCTTTTTTCTCCGAGGATAAGAAAATTATCCAAAGTGCATTGGACCCCTCTATCTGTGGTTAAGAGAGCAGCAAGCTTTCTTGCACCAAATCCTGGCTGCAAAGTTATTGATATAGGTAGTGGAGTAGGTAAATTTTGCCTTGTTGCAGCTTATTACTATCCTCACTCGGAATTTCATGGCATAGAGCAACGCATGAGCCTACATACTGCAGCAGAATATTCAAAAGAAGTATCAGGTCTTAATAATGTTCATTTTATGTATGGCGATTTTACAGAATTAAATCTTGATGGTTATACAGGCATTTATTTCTATAACTCCTTTGCTGAAAACCTCTATACTTTCGGCAGGATTGATAATACAATTCAACATTCGCCTAGCCTTTACAACTATTATGCAAACTATTTGTACAAAATACTGGAAGAAAAACCTGTAGGAACACGACTAACCACTTACCATGTAAGTGAAAATGAAATCCCAATCTGCTACAATCTTGTAGAAACAGATTTTGACCAGCACCTTAAAATGTGGATTAAACGATAAAACAATTTTTTAATAGAAATACCATGACCTTAGACAAGCATGTTTCCGCTATCCTTGAAAAAATTAGCGAAATGAAAAATTACGAACAAGTAGAAACTGCAATTTCAAATTGGACAAATCCGATGACTGATTCTGGATTTTCACAAAATGAGCTCATCAAAGCACTTCAAGATAAACTTGAAGACTTATCCCCTCTTTCTGTAAACAGTACACAGTGGAGCTGTATACGCTATGCGCTTATATGCCTTCGCTCAGTAGCAAAAGAAGAGTCTGTACTTTAAAAGTACAATATATACCCGATGAGTTTATCTGATATTTTCCCAATTGATCAATGGAACTTTAATACACAATCCATTCTAAACGCCCTCTCTGAAGAAGATTACGACTTTTTAATCAGCAAGCAGGGGGTGCAAAAATATCAAAAAGGTGAAGTCATTTTCAAAGAGGGAATGGTCCCATCGGGTATATATTTTATCCATAAGGGTAAAATAAAAAAATACAAAATCGGCCTTGCTGGTAAAGAACAAATCATCTATGTAGCCAATAAGAATGAACTGATAGGCTACCATGCAGTTTTATCTCAGGAACGTTATCCAGATTCTGCTGCTACTTTAGAAGAAAGTGTGCTCACATTTATTCCGAAAGAGGACTTCTTAAGCATTCTAAATCAATCCCCTGCCTTTGCTAACCGCTTGTTAAAAGCCCTCAGTCATGAATATAGTGTGCTTACAAACAGCATATCAATATTCTCACAAGGAACTGCAGCGGAAAGACTAGCCATAGCCCTGATCCTTATACGCGAGAAATCAAAGATTGAAACCCCCGAAGGAGAAGAAACAATAATTAATATATCCCGTAGTGATCTGGCAAATATGGCTGGTCTTGCTAAAGAAAATGTCATCCGCTTATTAAGGGAATTCAAATCTGAAGGAATTATCAGAACTGAAGGACGAAAAATCTGGGTAAAAGATATCGCAAAATTAGTTAGCAGATCTAATTATAAATAGTATTATAATCTATAGCTTATCATGCATGATATACTTGTGCAAATTCCTTTGCAAAATCCTCTAATTTTGTTTTTCCCAGGGATGATGGCTTATTGTTAAAATAGTGTTCATATAATTTTCTAGTTCTCATTGCATCGCCCATTTCCACATAACTTTTAGCCATTGGCTCAGGTAGACCAGCCTGCATCATACCCTGTAAAGCATCTTCATCAGTAAATTCTACCCATGGAAGTTCAGGTTTATCAATCGCAGCTCCTAATGCACTAGCTACATTTCCTGCAGTACTTTCATCACTTGCGATATACCTTACACTTTTTCCTGTAAATGCTTGCTGCAATTCTTCAGCTGCTACAGCTGCAATATCATTTGGATGTACCAATACTAAAGGAGTATCAGCACCATAATTTGATCCTAAAATACCTGCATGTTTAACCATATCAACATTTCCTAAGAAATTGATATAGAAATATGCCGGACGAAGGTTTTTAATTGCTACATCTTCAAGTTTACTATAGGTTTGTTCCACATCATGCAGGCCCGCAATCGGCCCTGTACCACCGTCTAAATGCGCTCCAATGCTACTTAAGTTAACTACATGCTTAACACCCGCTGCCTTGATGGCTTCAGCATATTTTTTGCCAGTATCTGAAATAAATCCCCTGATATCCGATGCACCAAAATTTGGAGGAACCATCGTATATATCGCATCTTTACCTGAAAAAGCTTTAGTTAAAAAAGCTACATCCTCAACAGAGCCAATTGCAGCTATTGCACCCAGCTCTTCAATTGCTTTTTTCTTAGCTTCATTACTGCTAATGATAGTCACCTGATGGCCAGCTGCTATTAAAATCTCAGCCAATGGTTTACTGATATTTCCGAGCGATCCTGTTATTGTAAAATTCATGATTATATATTTTAAATTGTTGATTACAAAGGTATATTTGTACTTACTTTTAAACAAGTACTTACCCCAAAGTATGTGCCAATGACAGCAATTAAAGAAAACTCTACCCGTAATTTTAATAAGAAAAATTCTGCCACTTTTTGCCCCATCACCTATGTAATGAACAAAATAGGTGGGCATTGGAAGCCTATCATTTTATATCAGCTTTCAATTGGCCCAAAGCGCTACAGCGAATTAAAAAGATCGATTCCTAATATTACAGAGAAGATGCTTATCCAACACTTAAAACAATTGCAGGAAGATGACCTGGTGCTTAGAACTGCAGAACCTGTTGTCCCTCCTTTTGTAACTTATTCATTGACACTTGCAGGTACTAAGCTACAACCTGTTCTAAATGCAATGGCTGTATGGGGATTGGATGATATGGAAATAAGGAAATGATTTATATATCAGATATCACTCTGATCTCCTAATTCAAGAGATAGGGTCGTTAAATCCTGCTTTATCATTTTAACGTAAGATTCAATCTGGTCGTACATTTTAGCACGATTATAGAGATCATCTGTACCATAAACACCTTTATCTTGAAGATACTGTAATTTAAATTTATTCATCTCTTCTACATTATCAACCGATACCTGATTAAAGCCTTTCCACCTTTCAATAATTTTTTCTCTCAATGAAAGTTCATCAGGTTTAGTCGGATTTTTATAAGTTATATAATACCAGACTGAAGAGGGGAAAATTGCTGAACTGTCTTGCCCATACCATATATCTTTTAAAGCATTACGAGGGTGTTGTAATTCCGTAATTTTGCTGTTCTTTAAAATAAGAACTCCTAAAATAGCCTCTGCTATACCAGTTCCTATACCTACATAATCCCCACTGTGGCCAGCATTATCATTTGATGATAAGAACCCTGAAGCGACCCCACCAATAGCACCAATTCCAATAGCAGCAACAGTCAAACGTGTTTCCCGTTGTTTTTCCTTTCCTTTTAAAAAATCTGCTACCTGCGTAATTCGTTCCTCCTCACAATCCAATTCAGAAGCAAAAGAAGAAATTTCTAATGAAGCCAGGTTAATCCGCTCTGAAAGCTTCATTGCCACTTCAATTTTCCTCAATCTGTTTTCTATAACAGGTGATCCCTGATAATCTTCCTTTGCTTTCACAAACTTTTGCAAGAGGTCAAGAAAACCAAAGGCGTTAGCAATATTCAAACTGGCAAAACCAAAGTGACTTACAAGTGCTGTGTCAATCTTCAATTCATGAATAGGACGAGGCTTTAATGCACCGCCATTAAAAGTCCTCTGCTGGTGACAGCTGATCAATCCTGCATACTCACTTACCTGCACTTTTTTGTTTAATGAGCAGGAGCTGAATAGACATGCCATAACAACAAAATGAGCCAGCGGGTTTCTAACAAGTTTTATCATTACCAGATTAAGATTAGCAGTTACAAAAAATTATTTTTGTTTGGTAATAAAGATATAATTTTCTCCATTATATTCATTTCATACCAGGTGCATTTATATGCGGACAACAATTTTTTCCATTGTAATACCACTTCCTCTTCCGGTAATAACCACAGTTAAATGTCTATTTTCTCATTCCAATAATAACCGTCGGAAGTAGATCTTTGACCGAAGATTGCCGTACCTACTCTCACAATGGTTGCCCCCTCTGCAATCGCTGTTTCCAAATCTCCACTCATTCCCATTGACAATTCCTGCATATCTACATTCGGAATTTTTAAAACAATAATTTGCTCCTGAATGTTTTTGAGTAAGCGAAAGCATTTACGCACTTTTTCGGTTTCGGCACTGAACAGACCTATGGTCATCAAGCCTTTTATTTTCAGTGTTTCTAATTGTGCAACCTGTTTTACCAATTCAATAGCATCATTGGGATTTACACCAAATTTACTTTCTTCAAAAGAGGTATTTATCTGTATCAAAACCTCTATGGTCTTGTTTTCAAACTGTAACCGTTGGTGCAGTTTTTCTGCCAAATCCAAACGGTCAAGCGACTGGATGCAGGAAACATCGTATTTCAAAAGGTCTTTGATTTTATTGGTTTGCAAATGCCCGATGAAATGATTGGTATGCTGAACTTCTTTTAATGCTTCATGTTTTTCTTTAAGTTCCTGGACTTTATTTTCGGCTATCAATGTTTGTCCTGCACGTAAAGCTATTTTAATACGTTCTTCAGGAACAGTTTTAGTAGCCAGGAGCAATTTTACTTCGTTGAGATTTCTGCCGTTTTCTTTACAAGCATTGTTTATCCGTTCTTGTATGACGGCAATGTTTTGTAGAATTTCTTCCTTCATACTTCTGCATATTTTTGTTTTCCTTCCAATTCTTTTATCAATACAGCTTTTACCAAAGTAAATGTATGGTCTTTGGCTTCAGCAAATGAAATGTTGTATTTCGGGGTGACTGGTCGCACATATTAATAATGCCGCACTAAAATTCATCATAATTTATCTCGATTCTTTCACTGACCGGGGCTGCGACACAAGCCAAAATCAAACCTTGCTTTATATGAGCTTCCGATAAAACGAAGTTTCTCCTTAATCGCACTTCACCCTTCTCCAATTTGCATACGCAAGTACCGCAGTTTCCTCTGCAACAAGAATGCGGCGCATCAATGCCGGCGTTGAGAAGAGCATCAAGCAAAGGTACATTTTTGTTCCACTGGATTTGGCGTGTAATCCCCTCCAGTATCAGGGTTACTTCCACTGTGTCCGATGCCCTGTCTTGTGCTGCTGAAATGTTATTATCTTCCAGATTCATGCTTTATTATTTTTTGTCTAGCTTTTAAAAGCCCGAAAGTCTTAACCGCCTCCGGGCTTTTAGATTTTGGTCCCTTTACTTCAAATCTTCTATCGAAGCACCAAAGTTAATGTGTAACACATTGCCATTAGACAAGACCAATGCCGGTACAGATTTTACTCCCGCACTTTCTGCATCACTTACTTTTGCTTTATCCGTACCCAAATGGATTACTTCAACCTGATTTTCAGATATAAGATTTAAAATATCCTGTTCTGCACTGATACAAACAGGACAACCTGCGTGATAAAAAATAGCTTTTGTCATTTTACTTTTAAAATTTGAAACTGTTAATAATTAAATTTTGTTAATGCTAAACAGATAGACTGTCGGTAACAGATGAAAGGATGCTCTTAAGCTCTTTAGTTTCTTCAGGTGTAAGTGGCTGCAAAGGACTTCTTAAGTACCCTCCATCTTCACCCAAGATGTTTAGTCCAGCCTTGATCGCTCTCGGTAAACCTTTTGCCACAATGAATTTCAACAGATCAACCTGTTCATAAAAAATATTTCGGGCTGCTTCAAAATCATTGTTTTGGATAGCATTGTACAAACCAATATTTAATTCGGGTATCAAGTTTGGAGCCGCAGTACACCAACCTTTAGCACCTGCTGCAAAAGCAGCCAATGCTAAAGGGTTAGATCCATTGTAAAACGCTACTTCTTCTCCTAATTCCTTTCTCAAATAGTGCATTCGTTGAATGTCGCCTGTACTTTCCTTTATCATTGTTACGTTGGGAATTTGCAATAAGCGTTTCAGCAACACAGGCGACATATCTACTCCGCTAGTTGCCGGATTGTTATACGCCATTATCGGAATGGAAATTTTGGAAGCAATGGTATCATAGTGTTTTACAATTTCGTCGTCGGTTAGTTTCCAATAACTCATCGGTATAATCATTACTGCCGTAGCCCCGGCTTTTTCAGCAAACTTGGCGTGGTAAATAGTCTTCTCGGTGGTAAGATTAGAAATGCCCACCAACGTAGGTACACGCCCTGCAACCTGTTGTATGGTAGCCTCAGTTACAGCTTCTTTTTCTTCATCATTGAGATAAGGCAATACGCCTGTGCTTCCTAATGGAGCGATACCGTGAGAGCCTGATACAACAAGTCGTTCTACTAATTTTTTGAATAAAGGAATATCTACCTTTTCATTATCGTTGAATGGTGTAATTGGGTATGCAATAACACCTTTAAATGGAACTGTATTCATTATTAAAAATCCCTCCCTTCTTCTTCACGTAATGCCACTCCTAAATTCTGAAGCTGCGGAGCATTCTCGCAGGCAATATATTTTGCGGGTACGCTATTACTTGTATTCTGGTGCTGATGCCAGGCCCAGGACGGTATATAAACGGCATCACCCGCTTCCCATTCTACACGTTCGTCTTCTACGAGTGTCCAGCCCTTTCCCTCGAGTACATATAATATAGTTTCATAAGTATGACGGTGTTTATGTGTTTGTTGCCCGGGTAATAAACCACCAATGGTAATACTTACATTTTTGCTTGGTAAGTCCACGAAGAAAACAGGGTGTTTTCTTTCTGCTGAAAATTGATTGTGTACCCCTGCATTTTCAACATTCTTGTGAATGACATGGGATGGTTTCACAAACGCTGGTCTTGCAAATGTTTGATGAAAATCTTTAGAGCTAAATTGCTTTTGCTCTGCATTGATTAATTCTTTTACTTCTGTTGCTGTTTCTAACTTTGACATAGCATTAATAATTTATCATTTATTGCACTATTGCAATACAAAAGTATCATACCTTTGGCCTATTAAAATGATACAGTTTTTATAAAAATAGATAGTCCAGATGCTTAGAGGTTGGGAATTTCAGATACAGTTAGATGAAAAATCGGATAAAGCCATTTATCTGCAAATAGCGGATGCCATAATAAACGACATTCATTCAGGTAGGTTAAAGGCAGGCGATGCGCTGCCAGGCAGCAGAAACCTTGCCCGGCTTTTAAATATAAACAGGAACACTGTTGTAGAGGCACTTAATGTGTTGATTATTGAGGGCTGGCTAACTCCTAAAGAACGACAAGGCACTTTTGTTGCTGATACGTTGCCATCTTTAAAAGAAACACAAAAAGACAGAAAAACACTTACTGCAATAAACAATTCAGCAGTTAAGCATTATCACATAGAATTTGATGATGGACACCCTGACAGTAAAATAGCACCAATTGCAGAACTGGCCAGGGCATACCGTCAAATCTTCAATATAAAAGGAAGATGGAAAATGATGGGGTATGGCTGCGAATTAGGCGATGAGGTATTTCGGAAAGAAATTGCTCAAATGCTCAATCATCAGAGGGGAATGCAGACAAGCGAACAGGGTATCTGCATAACTCGTGGAAGTCAAATGGCAATGTACCTGATAGCGCATTGCCTATTCTCAAAAGGTGATTATGTGATGATTGAAAATCCGGGATATAAGCCTGCATGGGCTGCTTTTGAAAATGCAGGTGCAAAGTTACTGCCTGTTAGCGTAGATAAGGACGGCTTGGTGATTGAGGATGTTGTTGCGCATCTTAAATCCCGCAAAAAAATAAAAGCTATTTACGTTACACCCCATCGGCAATACCCAACCACAGTTACATTGAGTTTAAAAAGAAGGTTAGAGTTGATACGGCTTTCTAATGAATCCGTCTTTTCGATTATTGAAGATGATTATGATAATGAATTTCACTTTGGTTATCGTCCCATATTGCCTTTATCAAGTTTTACTGAACTTAAAAGTTACGTTTATATTGGTACAATGAGCAAGGTTGTTGCACCTGCATTACGCATCGGATATTTAGCAAGCAACGACTCTTTCCTCGTTAGAAAGGTAGGTGATTTACGGAAAATCATCGATGTTCAAGGTGATAATATTATGGAACAGGCAGTATTACAGCTAATCAAAGACGGCATCATAAAACGACACATCAAAAAGGCAACAAACTATTATAAAACAAAAAGAGATCTTACCGCCTCCTTGCTGGAAAAACATCTAAGTTCTAAAATAACTTATACTATTCCTGATGGCGGTCTGGCTCTTTGGATAGTGCCTGACAAGCAAGTGGATTGGGTAAAACTTTCTGAAGCTTTGAAAAGAAAAAGCATTAAAATTATCACCCCTGATAATTATAGCTTTGATACAAACATTAAAGGAATAAGGTTAGGTTATGGTTCATTAAATGAAAAAGAGTTGGAAGAAGGCATTATTGCTTTGGCAGGAATGCTTTGAGTAAGTGCAGACTAGCTAAAAGCATCGATTTAACATTAAAAACCGGACTTTGAAGTGTTCAAAGTCCGGCTGTACCCAAGAGGAGATTCGAACTCCCACACCGTTGCCGGCGCCAGCCCCTCAAGCTGGTGCGTCTACCAATTTCGCCACCTGGGTATATTTTGGTGTTGCAAATATATATTTATTCGGATGATATTGTCAACCCATCGTATGCTAATTTAATATTTGTTGGTAAATCTTTTTCCACAACTGAATGAAGCCCCAAATTGTGGCTGATATGTGTGAAATAAGTAGTCTCTGCCCCAACCTTTTGCGAAAAATCAATCGCTTCATCCAATGTGAAATGAGAAATATGCTGTTCGTGCTGCAAAGCATTTACTACCAGAAAACGCGACCCTCTGACTTTCTCCAATGTCTCCTGAGAAATAGTTTTAGCGTCAGTGATATAGGTAAAATCACCTATCCTAAAGCCTAGAATTGGTAATTTATAGTGCATAATATTCAATGGAATAATTTCAGAATTACCAATATGAAAAGGCTGATCGTTAATGGTATGTATGTCGATTTGTGGTAATCCTGGATAATGAACCTCAGCAAAGATATAGGAAAATTCACGCTTTAACGCATGTTGAACCCTTTCAGTTGCATAAATATCTATATTCTTTTTTAACAGGTAATTGAAAGGACGGATATCATCCAGTCCGGCTACATGATCTTTATGCTCATGTGTATACAATATAGCATCCAAATCTTGTACACCTGCCCGAAGCATCTGATATCTAAAGTCAGGCCCACTGTCTATCACTATTGTTTTATCAGCAGTTTCTATCAAAATTGAAACCCTTAATCGTTTATCACGATAATCTGGTGATTTACAAACTGCACATTTGCAGGTAATAACAGGAATGCCCTGGGAAGTACCCGTTCCTAAAAATGTTACTTTCAAAATATTTCTGTTCCAAGCATGTATTTCAAACTTAGAAAAATTACCTTAAGTCTACAACCTCTACTCCAGGAAATTTCTTAGCATCGAATGTGAAAATAGATTCAGGCACCTTAGCATTGGCTACGAATGACTTCACATCATAAGTATACTTATTTCCATTCTTTTCGAATATAAGTGCACTTGCAATTTGTTTCGCAGCCTTATCAATCGTTAATCTTATTTTAAAATAAGATTTATTGATATCTGTAGGTGTCAGGTCAATAATCTGATAAACTTTAGCACCTACCTTTTTATCTCCGGTATATAAATACTTAAATCCCTTTTCATAAATTGTGAATATTTTTGCAGGATTCAGCGCCTCATCACTAGTATTAACATCAGTAACCTGAACTTCTTTTTCCTCTTTCAGATAAGTCCAAAGTGTTTTGCCATCACTAGTCATTTCCTGACCAGTCATACTAACCTTATATTTATTCGCATTGGCCTTTACATATAAAGTCCCTTGCTGAGTATCTTTTGAGTTAGTCTGTTTACTTTCTATTAGTAAAGAAAAATCAGCCTTTACGATATTGTAAGAGCGATATTTTTTACTTACTTCATTTAATATGGTTTTTGCTTTAGCATCAGTTTGTGCATTTACGGCTGATATAAACCCAATAGCTATTACCAGCAGCAACATTAATCTCTTCATCATCTTATCTTTTAATTTCATTTGTTGCCAAGTTCATTCAAGAACTGTTCCAAAGCATAATCGTCAGGAATTAATACTTCCCTGGCCTTACTGCCTTCGAATGGTCCAACTACTCCCGCAGCTTCCAACTGATCAATGATCCGACCAGCTCTGTTATAACCTAATTTCAATTTACGCTGAATTAAAGATGTTGAACCTTGCTGATGCAATACAATTAAACGTGCAGCATCTTCAAACATAGAATCTCTATCTGACGCATCAAAATCCATCTTTGCATTTTCTGCTGCTTCATCAATATATTCAGGCAATTGGTAAGCCTCAGGATATCCCCTCTGATTTCCGATGAACTCTGAAATGCGATCTACCTCTGGCGTATCTACAAAAGCACATTGCAACCTGATCAGATCATTCCCTGTTGATAAAAGCATATCTCCACGACCAATCAGCTGATCTGCCCCCCCACTATCAAGGATAGTTCTTGAGTCTATTTTTGACAACACCCTAAATGCTAACCTGGCAGGGAAGTTGGCTTTAATAGTACCTGTAATGATATTAACTGATGGACGTTGAGTAGCAAGAACAAGGTGAATACCTACTGCACGGGCCAGCTGTGCCAAACGTGCAATGGGCTGTTCTACCTCTTTACCAGCAGTCATCATTAGATCAGCAAACTCATCCACGATCAAAACAATATAAGGCAAGAATCTATGTGAATTATTAGGATTCAGCTTTCGCTTGATAAATTTCTCATTGTATTCTTTTAAATTCCTCACCTGCGCATCTTTAAGCAGATCATAACGTTGATCCATCTCGATACACAATGATTGCAAAGTGTTAATTACCTTTTTCGTATCTGTAATAATAGCATCTGCCTCCCCTGGTAATTTAGCTAAGAAATGACGCTCAATCTTATTAAATAGTGTTAACTCTACTTTCTTTGGATCAACCAATACAAATTTAAGCTGAGATGGGTGCTTTTTATAAAGTAAAGAAACCAGGATAGAATTGATACCAACTGATTTACCTTGTCCTGTAGCTCCCGCAACCAGCAAGTGAGGCATTTTTGATAAATCACCAATAAAGACTTCATTTGAAATGGTTTTACCCATTGCAATAGGCAGATCCATGGTTGTTTGCTGGAATTTCTCTGTCGCAAGAATACTTCTCATTGAAACCATTTCCGGATGCATATTAGGCACCTCAATACCAATAGTCCCTTTTCCAGGCATTGGGGCAATAATACGGATTCCTAATGCTGCAAGACTTAACGCAATATCATCTTCAAGATTCTTGATTTTTGATATACGTACACCCGGAGCAGGTATAATCTCGTAAAGGGTTACTGTTGGACCTATAGTTGCCTTGATCTTATCAATCTCGATATTGTAATGATTAAGTGTCTCAACAATTCTATTTTTATTGGCCTCAAGTTCTTCAGAATCAACTGAAATTTTATTAGATCCGTAATTTTCTAATAAATCCAGGTGTGGATATACATAACTAGATAGGTCTAAAGTAGGGTCATATGTACCAAACTGCTCTACTAATTCATCCGATTTCTTTTCTTCTTCGGTCTTTTCAATAGTTAATTGTGGTTCAACCTTTAGTGGAACCGTCTCTAATGGAGGGGTTACTACCTCCGGAGAAGGTGCCATTACGTTTACAGCAGGTGTAAATTGAGGAATGATCTCTTCAATTTCCTTTTCTTCAAACCTTGAGGATGGCGTGATTACTATGTTCTGCTCACGCTTACGCTGATTACCTAGCTTATCGTTTAATGTAAACTCTACAGGCTCTGATCTGACTTCATCTTCTAGCTCAACATTTTTCGGAACATCTGGTACTACACCAAGATCATCCGCTGTTTCTTCTTTTTTTGTACGTGTTGGAATTTTAAAATCGATGTTATAAGCAATGATCAATACTGTTAATGCTAAAAAGGCAATTAATCCACCTACTCCTGCTATCCCGATTTGTGCAACTAGTAATTTATTTGTCCAATAACCAAACTCACCTTCTATATAGTGAGGAGTATTTGTAAAAAATGCGTGTGCAAAGCCAAATGTTAGTGACAGAAACAATAAGAAAAACAAACTATAACCTAATGTTTTTTCAATTGAAAATATTTTCACCTTAAATAACAGGCGGTAACCAATTACAAAAAATACAAAAACAAATAGAAAAGAAGCTAGTCCGAACCATTCGTAAATAAATTGGTGCGATAGTAATGCGCCTATTTTACCAAGCCAGTTTTGTACAACAGGAGGAATGTTCACTTGCTGTAGTTCTTCGTAAGTTTTAAACAGGTTGTCCCATCCCCCGTTAGCATCTATTACATAACTATAATCCTCTTGCCATGTAAAGAGATACGAAGTAAAAGCAATCAGAAAATAAAGTGATAAGATCAGAAATAAAAGTCCAATGATCTTAAATAGCCTTCCATCCTGAAAATTAAGACGAGGCAAAACATCTATCCTTTCTTTGAATGGTCTGGGTTCAGTTGACCTAGAGCTTTTCTTGTCTCCTGCCTCATTTTTGAATGAATTGGACTTAAATTGATTTCCCCTTACCGACATCTTTATTTACTGATTTTAATAATTAACAAACTTAGATAAATTGCGTAAACATTCATGAACTCAATTTAAAAAATTAAGCTCATTTGCCTATATTAAATTATTTACTCAATTTTAGCCGAAATTTAACAGTAGCGATGGCGGATCTTGAAACATTAATTGAAACAGGCAACAGACAGGATATTTTTGATTTTCTAACTCAATATCCAGCTGAAGCCAGTAAAGACACCAGTCATGGCATTTCACCCATTTTATTGGCTTGTTATTTTAAAAAACCACAGATTGCTGGGTTAATAGCTAATTTCGCTAAACAAATCAACCTATTTGAAGCTGCTGCCCTAGGCAAATTGGAAGAAACGGATTTTCTTACAGAGCGTAATCCAACTTCAGTAAATAGTTTTTCAAAAGATGGCTTTACTGCACTTGGCTTGGCTGCTTACTTTAGCAATGAAGAAATAGTTAAGCTATTAATTTCCAGAGGCTCTAATGTAAATACTCCAGCTCAAAATGGCTTTAATGTTTTCCCGATACATTCTGCGGTTGCTTCAGGAAATGTCAATATCACAAAAATGCTGATCAATGCAGGCGCTAATGTAAATGTAATGCAACAGGCAGGCTTTACTCCACTTCATGCTGCTGCACAATTGGGTAATATTGAGTTGATCATTCTATTACTTGAACATGATGCAGAGGTTGATGTAAGAATGGAAGGGGGGAAATTACCTTCAGACCTGGCCCGGGAAAAAGGTTTTAATGAAATTGCTGACATCTTGAGTGTTTAATTAAACATCCCAAACCCATAGTCTTATTTTTTTTATATAATGTCTTACATCCAAAACAAGGGCTGCAAGTACATAAAATATAATAGGGAAACCCACAGCAAGAAAAGATGCATAAATAAAAAACAATCTAATTTTACTGATGGATATGTTTAGCCGTTCGGCAAGATATGTACATACCCCAAAACTCCGCTTTTCAAAAAAGGTTACAATCTGCTGGAACATTTTATTTTTTTAAGATTTTCAAACCCAAAGTACAATTTAAGCATTTTTTTTCATTGCAATAATATTTATTTAATTGAAGCAGGGCTTGCGAAGTTAAAGCATTCGGAACATCAATACCAGCACTACTATATTGATTTACAATAGCATTACATTCTGATGGAATCCTTTCTAAAAAATCAGATGCACGATCTGATAATTCGGATTGATCTGTATATTTTCCATAACAAAATAAAAACAAGCACACAGTATTAATGATAATATTATCAACACTTCCTTTACCCGGTTGAACAATAACCCTATTTGTAGTTTTGTTAAAATGATAATGAGTTAGCCAATATTCATTTACAGGTAAGTCATTAAAAATAGTATACAAATCTGAAAGTGTATCCTTTTTTAGCATTTTTGAGAACAGCTGACTTGACTTAACAATTAATGCTGCAAACTGAGCAATCCTGATTGTAGGGAAATTTTGAGGACGCATCCTCAAGAACTTCCATACAGCTGCATTCATTGGAATTAAACGATATTTCTTCTTTAAAAATAAATACTCCCTTTGTAGCTGCAATGGGTAATTTTCAAAAAATTCCTGTTCTAAAAAACCTGCCTGCCCAAACAAAAGTGCTTCTATTTGCAATGCATTATTCTTATGCTTAGAAAGAATATGAAGAGGTGTAACTATTGAAAGTAATTCAAATGGAACAGCATTTACTTTAAAACCAAAATTTCTGGCAAGAAAACAATAAAATAACTGTTCCCAATCCCCACGATTGTTGTTGAGTTTTTCAAATACTTCTTCTGCTTTCTGTTCAAAACGTTCTATGACAATTCTGGAGAAGAAAGAATAAATATGAATCTGGTCTAAAGAACTGATATGACGTTCGCAAGGGAAATGATTTGCATTGGCAATAAGTCTCTTGTAGTTATCCAACACCCGATCCAAAAATAATCCTTCAATTACAAGTACAGGGACTAAACTACCATCTGTACGATAAATGGGACTATCATGTTCATAAACCACATGCAAAATAACAGCATCGTAAAAAGCATTATTCTGATGTCCGTGCAACAACCAGTCTGATGATTTAACATGAATCTCTACATGTCCAACCCAGACCGTCTGATCAATAATCAATTTTGCATCACTGAAATCAGGTCCAGCATTTCTATTTAAAATCCCCGGATTCAATACTTGTAGTTCTTCACCACCTTTGCACACAAGTTTCGCAGAGTTAAACAGCCTATACTTCCAAATAAAGTGTAAAAAGTCCTCGTTAAAATCCATTTCTGTGAATTTAACCTAAAGGGACCATTTGCTCCACAAATTAAAGTTGTTCTTTTTTACTTTTATAATTAGTAATAAAAACCCCAATGATAATGAGTACGGTTGCTATAAGAATATCTACTGTAATAACTTCATTCAAAATAAGCCAACCCAGGAACAACGCAATTACGGTATTGAAATAATTAAGAATCGAGACTTCTGTAGCACTCACCTTTTTCAAAGCATAATGATAACAGAAAAAGGCAATAACAGAACCAAAGATAGCCAGGTAAGCAACAGCAAGCATACTATTCATACTCCAATCAGATATACTAATATCCTTAGAAAAAATCAGAGCCAGAATAAACTGAACTACTGCCGAAAAAGCAAATTGGTAAAACAGATCAAGAAATATATTATCTGTTTTTTGGTTATACTTTTTAATATAGATCGTACCGATTGTCCAACCAGAGATGGCAAATCCCAGAAACATAATTCCTGTTTTATAATTGGGATCAAGCAGCTCACTTATCCCCTCTCTGAAAATAAATACTACTCCAAGAAAACCAATCAGAACACCTGCAAAACCTTTTAAACTTGGTTTCTGTAATCCAAGAATAACGCTACTGATGAATACAAATAGTGGGCTAAGCGAGGTTAATAAGGAAGTTAAACCACTTGGTACAGTTTGTTCCGCAACTGTAGTTAATCCATTGGCTCCAACAATCATAAGAGATGACAAAATCATCTGACGTCTAACATGTGGCCAGCCTTTCCATGTCAGTTCATTCTTTCTTAAAAGAATGATGAACAATATAACTGTAGCAATTGATTGTCTGAATGCTGCCACAAACCAGGGTGGTATAGTTTGTACTGCAACCCTTATTCCTAAATAGGTAGTACCCCATATTAAAGCTACACCAGTTAGCGCCAGAATCAGCTTTAAATCTATTTTTTTGGTCATACCAATTGTGCAGCCATCAGAATCTGCTCCATTTCTTGTTGTAGTTTTAAAGCCTCTTCTCTGGCCTTTTCCGCAAAATCTTCTCCCTTACTGGCATAAATAATAGATCTGGCAGAATTAATCAACAATCCACACTCACTGTTTAATCCATACTCACAAACATCTGCCATGCTTCCGCCTTGTGCACCAACACCAGGCACCAATAAAAAGTTATCAGGAGCTAATCTTCTTATATTTTCAAACTCTGCACCCCTGGTAGCACCAACAACATACATCAGCTGATCACTATTTGCCCATTGAGAAGATATTCTGATTACTTCTTCATAAAGTTTACCTTCTGATGTTTGATGAAGTTGAAAATCGCTATGTCCTGCATTTGATGTTAAAGCCAGTAAAATAACCCATTTATCTGCATAACTTAAAAACGGTCCTACCGAATCTTTCCCCATGTAAGGAGCAACAGTAATTGCATCGAAACTCATTCCCGATTTCTCTTGATTGAAAAAAGCATCAGCATACATAGCAGAAGTATTACCAATATCACCTCTTTTCGCATCAGCAATTGTAAATATATCCTGAGGAATATATTCCCAGGTTTTAATTAGGCTCTCCCATCCTTTCAATCCCATTGATTCAAAAAAAGCAGTGTTTGGCTTATAGGCTACACAAAGATCTTTAGTTGCATCAATGATCTGCTTATTAAATTCAAGTACAGGATTATCATATTTGAACAAGTGTTTAGGTATATTTTCCAATACTGGATCAAGACCTACACATAGAAACGATTTCTTACTTTTAATTTGTTCAAATAGTTGTTTTTTATTCATCTGAGGGTAAATTATGGCTACAAAGATGTTAATTTTCAAAATGATTTTCGGACATTTACAAAACTTTTCACCAAAATAATTACAAACAATTTCAAATTTTTCTTGGAGAATCGATTTCAAATACATACAATTGCAACATAATTCTCTAAAGTTCATCTGACCATTCCAGAAAATCTCATAAAATTTTGTTCTACAACGCCTTTTATAATTGCATTTTTTGCTTTGTTCAAATGGTCAATTTTTGTTGATAAATATGAAAAATACGACTGATTATTCAACAATTGATAAATACGATTTTAGTTAATTATACAATTACCTTTTAAAAAATTTCTCTACATCCATATAAATGTTTAATAAAACGGAATTAAATGAAAAACTCACGGCAGAATTGCGTGAGATAGCAAAAACTCAAGGCATTCTAAATGCGGATGAATTGCGTAAAGCTGAGCTTGTTGAAATTATTGCCCAAATAACAGAACAACAAGCCGAGGCAGAGCCAGCTCCTATAGCGCCTCCCGTAAAAGCTACAAAAACTAAAGCGGTGAAAGAAACTACTCCAAAAATTACACCTGCTAAAGTAAGCCCGGCAAAAAAAGTGGCTGTTGCTGAAGTTGAGGCTGGAACTGACGTAGAAGTAGTACAAGAAGTAACAGAACCAGTGCAAACTGCAAAGGAACGTCATGTAAAAACACAAGTTGCTCCAACCTTACCGACTGATGACGGTGAGAAAGATGCACAAGGAGATAAACCTGCAAGAAAAAGAACACGCATTGCTCCGAAAGAAACGGAAGAAAAAATGCAAAGGCCATTCAATAGGGCTTCGCTATTTGATCCACAACCTACAGGTTTTGCAAACAAGCAGGAAGCATTATCTGAATCGCCAGCTGAAGTTGAGGAAAAAGAAGCTGTTGCAACTCCTGTAAAGGAAACGGCCGTTGTTTCTTCACCAGAAGGTAAGACTGCTGCTCCTGGTAATAATGATCATAATAAAAAACAAAGACAACCAGATAACAGGCCTAAAAACCAAAATCAGAATAACAACGGTCCACATAAACAAAATGAGAACAGTTATTCTAATCTTGATTTCGACAACACCATCACAAATGAAGGTGTACTTGAAATTATGCCTGACGGATATGGTTTCTTAAGATCTGCAGACTACAACTATCTTTCATCACCAGATGATATTTATGTATCTCAGTCGCAGATTAAACTATTTGGATTAAAAACAGGTGATACAGTTAAAGGTAGTATCCGCCCGCCAAAAGAGGGAGAGAAATATTTCCCATTGGTTAGAGTAGAAACAATCAATGGCCGTATACCTGCCGATGTTAGGGACCGCGTACCATTCGATTACCTTACACCTTTGTTTCCTACTGAAAGATTAAATCTTTTTACAGAAACAAATAACTACTCTACACGTATCATCGACTTATTTACTCCTATAGGTAAAGGTCAGCGTGGTTTAATTGTTGCACAACCTAAGACTGGTAAAACCAACTTACTGAAAGAAGTTGCAAATGCTATTGCTAAAAACCACCCTGAGGTTTATCTGATTATTTTATTGATCGATGAGCGTCCGGAAGAGGTAACAGATATGGCCAGAAGTGTTAGAGCTGAAGTAATCGCTTCTACTTTTGACGAACCGGCTGAACGCCATGTTAAAATTGCAAACATCGTTCTTGAGAAAGCAAAACGCCTTGTTGAATGTGGTCATGATGTAGTAATCCTACTGGATTCGATCACCAGATTGGCAAGAGCTTACAATACTACAGCCCCTGCTTCAGGAAAAATCCTATCGGGTGGTGTTGATGCAAATGCTTTACATAAGCCTAAACGTTTCTTTGGTGCAGCTCGTAACATTGAAAAAGGTGGTTCATTAACCATACTTGCAACTGCATTAACTGATACAGGTTCTAAAATGGATGAGGTAATCTTCGAAGAATTTAAAGGTACTGGTAATATGGAGCTTCAGTTAGATCGTAAGTTATCAAACAAACGTATCTTCCCAGCTATCGACATTACCGCTTCAAGTACGCGTAGAGATGACCTGTTACATGACAGAGATACATTACAACGTGTATGGATTTTACGTAATCACCTGGCTGATATGAATGCACAGGAAGCTATGGAGTTTGTTCAAGCACAAATAAAAGGCACTAAATCCAATGAAGAATTCTTGATTTCAATGAATAGCTAAGGGTTATAATAACTAAATGATTAAGGAGCAAGGAACCAGGACTAGAAAGATAGTCTTTGTTCTTTGCTCCTTTTTCTTTATTCCTTTCTCTTTACTCCTTATTCCTTTATCTTTGTTCCTTAATCTTTGCCCCTGAATCCATATGAAAAGACACATTCCAAATGCTATTACCTGCGCAAACTTATTTTCAGGCTGTATCGGTATTGTTTATGCTTTTAATGGCGCCCTTGAAACCGCTGCTTATTTTGTTTTGCTTTCTGGAATATTCGATTTCTTTGATGGGTTTGCTGCAAGATTGCTACACGTAAAATCTGATATTGGCAAAGAGTTGGATTCCTTGGCTGATGTAATTAGCTTTGGTTTTTTGCCCGGAGTAGTGATGTTTCAATTGTTAAGTCAAAGTGATTTCTCTTCACCATACCTACCTTATTTTGGCTTTGTTATTACTGCATTTTCTGCTTTAAGGTTAGCAAAATTCAATATAGACACCAGACAAACTGAAGATTTCATTGGACTAAATACCCCTATGAATACATTGTTCATTGTGTCATTGCCTTTTATTCAGAAAGATTATCCTGAAATAATCGGTTCTGCACCTTTGCTGGTCGGACTAATTGTATTGGTGAGTTGGCTATTGGTAAGTGAGATAAAAATCTTCTCTCTTAAATTCAGCTCTACAAGCTGGGCACAGAACAAAATAAAGTACATTTTCCTTATTTTATCTGTATTGCTTGTTGCGGTATTAAAATTTGCAGCTGTTCCCTTAATTCTGGTAATGTATATTGGTCTGTCAGTTCTTCATTTCCGACAACTTAAAGCATAGTTTAAAGCTGTTTTTCCAGATCTGATTTTGCCTCATCAAGCTGTGCATATAAAATTTCAACGAAAGAACTAATTTCCTGAAATGCTGCTGGTAATCCCTCTATGTTTTTAAGATCTCTGGCATTGTTTTCCATCATTTGCATATGATCTTTTGCATCTTCTCTGCCTACATAAGCAAATGTTGGCTTTATTTTATGGGCACAATTTGATACTCTTGGCCAATCCTGGTCCTCTATCGCCTTGCCCAGATCAGAGATGTATAATGGAGTCTGGATTTTAAACATATCTATCATCTCTATGATAAATTCAGCGCTATCCCCAGACATATCCCTTAAATAAGACAGATCTAATGGTTCGTTATTTTTTTCTACGTTTATCATCATAAACAAAAATACTGATTTTATACTTTTGATACCGACAAATTATCATTTAATCTTTCTAATATTTCTGATACCTTAAGCTGAAGCACGGGATGCACATAATTTGAGGCAATTTCTGCAAGGGGTTTCAATACAAACTTTCGATATTGCATCTGTGGATGTGGTATCTGCAAACGATCTCCCATATCAACTATCTCATTGCCATAAAATATCACATCAATATCAATTAAGCGTTCAGCCCATTTCTCATGTCTTACTCTTCCTAATTCTGATTCGATTGCCAAAGCTATGTCTAATACTTCAATAGGGCTTAATCTAGTTGTTACTCCTACTGCAACATTTAAAAATGAAGGTTGATCTTCCTTACCCCAAGCTGCTGTTTCATAAAAAGAAGATATACCAAAAGGACGACCAATACGTAGTTCTATCTGTTTTAAACCAGCATCTATCAATTCTTTTCGATCTCCTAAATTACTACCCAGTAACAAATAAACATTTTCATTATCCAATTCCATATAAAGCCCGATTTAAAAAGTAAACTCATATCGTTTACTTATCTTTACAAAATAAATATTTACCTGGCACATGAGAGAATTTTTCAAGTATGTTTTTGCAACAGTTGTTGGAGTAGTCATTTCACTCGCTCTGTTTTTAGTATTTTTCATTGTACTTATTGTTGGCATTGTAAAATCCTCACTTAAGGAAACCAAAGTTAACGTTAGCAGCAATTCTGTTCTTTTCCTTAATCTGGATCAGACTATAACGGAACGAACCACAGAAGATCCGTTTTCAAAACTTCCTGTAGTTGGCTCTGAAGGAAACAAAAACATAGGCTTTAACGATGTAATACGCTCATTACGTGAGGCTAAAACTGATGACAACATCAAATGTATTTACCTCAGTGTTAGCTCGCCACAAGCAGGCTTTGCTACTATGCGTGAAATAAGAGATGCTTTAATAGACTTTAAAACCAGTAAAAAGAAAATAATAGCATATAGCGAGGTGTACACTCAAGGTGCTTATTACCTGGCTTCGGTTGCGGATAAAGTCTATCTAAACCCGGAAGGTGCCTTAGAATTTAAAGGTCTGAAGTCTCAAACCATGTTTTTTAAAGGTGCGTTGGACAAACTGGGTATTGAAGCTCAAATCATCAGGGTTGGGAACTATAAAAGTGCTGTTGAACCATTCTTTACAGATAAAATGAGTGATAAAAACCGTGAGCAGGTAACAGCTTATCTTAATGGTTTATATGAAACTTATCTTGATGGAATTTCAAAAAGCAGAAACATCGGTGCTTCTATCCTGCATCAGATTGCAGATGACTATAAGATCCAGCAGCCGGAAGATGCTATTGCTTATAAAATGGTAGATGGGTTGAGATATAAAGACGAGATTATTGATGAGCTTAAAACCTTAAGTGGAAAAGATAAAAAAAGAAACATATCTGCTGTCACCATTAATGAGTATGCCAGAAATCTTTCGAATGAGCAGGATAATTCGGCAAAAAACAAAGTCGCAGTAATTTATGCAAATGGTGACATCATTGGAGGTGAAGGTTCTGATGAACAGATTGGTTCTGAACGGATTTCCAGAGCTGTTAGAAAAGCACGTTTAGACAGTACTGTAAAAGCCATTGTGCTAAGAGTAAATTCTCCAGGTGGTAGTGCATTAGCTTCTGATGTAATCTGGAGAGAGATTGTGCTAACCAAAAAGGTTAAGCCTGTAATTGCTTCATTTGGTGATGTAGCTGCTTCTGGTGGTTATTATATCGCTTGTGCAGCTGATTCAATTTTTGTACAGCCCAATACTATAACAGGATCTATTGGTGTATTTGGTGTAATTCCTAACCTACAGAAATTATATAACGAAAAGCTAGGTATTACTTTCGATGGTGTTAAAACCGGAAAATATGCAGATATCATGAGTACAGATCGCCCTATGACTGCTGGCGAACGTTTGATTATTCAAAATGATGTAAACCGTGTGTATGATAGCTTCATTAAACGTGTGGCTGATGGACGTAAAAAAACAAAAGCTTATGTTGACAGCGTTGGAGGTGGAAGAGTATGGGTTGGTACTGATGCAGTTAAAATTGGTCTGGCCGACAGAACCGGCAACTTTAACCAAGCTATAGTCGCCGCTGCTAAAAAAGCAAAGATAAAAGATTACAGTGTGGTAGAATACCCTGAAATGCTTGATCCATTTAAGTCATTAATGGAAAGTACTACAGATAAAATTAAGATGTACTATGCTAAACAGGAACTTGGTGCTAATTATACCATTTATCAACAAATAAAATCGGCAATATCTAGATCTGGAATTCAGACCAGAATGCCATTTGAAATTAAAATACAATAATAAAACATTTTCTTAATGGAAAATAAGACGATCGCCCGTACTTTACGTTTACTTTCTCAGTTGATGGAACTCCACAATGAGAACCCTTTTAAAATTAAATCAGTAGCTAATGCCGCTTTTAAGGTTGATAAATTACCTTTTGCAATTAAAGATAAAAGTCTTGATGAAATAGGCAAGATTGATGGTTTAGGCAAAAGTATTTCTGCAAAAGTATGGGAGCTTCTAGAAACAGGATCTATGGTTGAACTGGATACCATCCTTGCTCAGACTCCTGAAGGTATTGTTGAAATGCTTAACATAAAAGGAATCGGGCCAAAAAAGATTGTTGTAATATGGAAAGATCTTGGTATAGAAAATCTAGGGGAACTTTATTATGCCTGTAATGAGAACAGGTTGATTGAAGCTAAAGGATTTGGGCTAAAAACTCAGGAGGAAATCAAGAAAATCATTGAGTTTAAAATGGCTGCACAGGGTAAATTCCTGTATGCTCAAACGGAAGGTCCTGTAAACAAACTCTACGCAGATCTTGCTGTCTGGCTAAATACGATTAGCGGTAACCCATTATTAAGCATTGGAGGAGATTACCGTCGTTGCTTAGAAATTATTGAAGAAATTGAACTAATTATTGGTGTAGACAGCCTTGAAGAACTGCAAACCAAAATTATTGATTTTAAATCGATAACTTTTGAACCTCAAACTGAAAACAGCTACCTTGCCCATAGTGAGTCTGGTTTAAAGATAAAACTTCAAGTTGTAGCTAAAAGTGATTTTTACCTCAGCTGGTTTAAACTTACTGGAAATGAAAAGCATGTTAATGAGGTTTTGGCACTAGCGGGTTCTGGTCCTTTCAACTCTGAACATGAAATCTATCAAAAAGCAGGATTAGCCTTTATTGAGCCTGAATTAAGGGAAGGATTAAATGAGATCGATCTGGCAAAAGAAAACAAGCTACCTCAATTAATTACCTATGGTGACTTAAAGGGTTCTTTACACAACCACTCTACCTGGAGTGATGGTGTCCATACGCTTGAAGAAATGGCTGTTTTCTGTAAAGAGAACCTACAGTTAGAATACCTGGGTATGTGCGACCACTCTAAATCTGCCTTTTATGCAAATGGATTAAATGAACAACGTATTTATGCTCAACATCAGGAAATAGATGCTTTAAATGCTAAGCTTTCCCCTTTCCGGATCTTCAAAGGCATTGAAAGTGATATTTTATATGATGGATCATTAGATTATAGTGATGACATTCTTAAAACGTTCGACTTTGTAGTTGCTTCGGTCCATAGCATTTTGAGAATGGATGAAGAGAAAGCTACTTCCAGAATCATTACAGCAATTGAAAACCCTTATACAACCATTCTTGGACACCCTACTGGTCGACTATTATTGAGCAGAAAAGGTTACCCTATTGATTACAAAAAAGTTATTGACGCTTGTGCTGCCAATAATGTGGTTATAGAAATTAATGCAAACCCGTTGAGGCTTGATCTTGACTGGCGCTGGCATCGTTATGCATTAGAAAAGGGAGTCTTACTATCTATAAATCCTGATGCACACAGAAAGGAAGGATTCCATGATATGCATTACGGAGTGCTGATTGGAAGAAAGGGCGGTTTAACCCCAAAACAATGTTTAAATAGTTATTCCTTAAGTGAGATTACTGCCCTCTTTGAAAGCAGAATCAAGAATATTTAATCGTTATAAAAGCCATTATGCTTACCTTTGTCTTTAATAATTGAGCATGTTAACAGAAAAACTATATCAAGCCCATCATAATAACCCTACTCCAAATATATTAGTTATAGGCGATCTGATGCTGGACCATTATCTATTTGGTTCTGCAACAAGACTATCTCCTGAAGCTCCAGTTCCAATTGTAAAAGCAAACAAAGAATCTAAAATTATTGGAGGTGCAGCTAATGTTGCAAGCAACCTGATTGATTTGGGGGCAAAGGTATATCTAGGAGGTGTTGTTGGTAATGATGAGTTTGCAGATGATGTAAAGAAGCTTTTAGAAGCTAAGGGTATAAATAGCCAGCTCATTATAAATGATGAAAGTAGAATCACTACGGTAAAAACCCGTGTTATTGTAGGAAATCATCAGATCGTTAGGATTGACAAAGAAGATTCACACAACATATCTGCTGATCTGGAATCGTCTCTATTTGCCTTTTTGAGTCCTTACATTCAAAAAGCTGATATAGTTGTCCTTTCTGATTATAACAAAGGGTTAATCACTCCCAGCCTATCTTTAAAAATCATTACGTATTGCAATAGCATTGGAAAGAAAACGCTGGTGGATCCCAAAGGGCTGGATTACAGCAAGTATGAGGGAGCTTTTCTGATTAAACCTAATCGTAAAGAATTAGCGGAAGCAGCCAAATCGGAAAATATCAGTACCAATGAAGATTTAGTTAAGGCAGCTCGTGTAATTTTAGAGGCAACCAAAGCTACCTATTTAATTGTAACACTTTCAGAAGCCGGAATTGCCATTATCACAAAAGACGATTATACGATTTTACCTGTTGCTGCTACTGAAGTTTATGATGTAACGGGTGCCGGAGATACGGTAATTGCAACACTTGCTTATTGCCTGGCTTTAGGCTTTAATATGGAAGAGTCGGCAACAATTGCAAATCATGCAGCATCAATTGTTATTAAACATATTGGTAGTGCAACTACAAACATAGACGAAATCATTGCATCTTTAAAAAACGATTAAATATTCATGGTATTAGACGAATTAAATCACCATAGACTAACCATTGAAAAAGTCATTTCAAGCCTTGTACCTCAAATTGAACAAGGTTGTGCCATGATTACGGAAACAATATTATCAGGCGCAAAGGTTTTAATAGCTGGAAATGGAGGAAGTGCAGCTGATGCGCAACATATTGCTGCAGAATTAACCGGGAGATTTGTAAAAGAACGTAAAGCACTGCCTGCAATTGCACTTACGGTTGACACTTCTGCATTAACTGCAATTAGTAATGATTATGGTTATGAAAGAGTATTTCAACGTCAAATTGAGGCTTACGCCCGTCCTTCTGATTTATTCATCGCTATATCAACCAGTGGAAACAGCGCCAATATCATAAGTGCATTAAAGACTGCAAAGGAAATGGGCTGCAAAACTCTTGGTTTGTCTGGCCGTGATGGCGGACTCATGAACGAGCTTTGTGATTTAAATATTGTAATCCCGGAGGACAATACGGCAAGAATACAGGAAATGCATATTCTTATTGGTCACATCCTTTGCACTTCAGTAGATAATCTGTATTAATCATGAACAGAAATATAAAACAAGCTTTAACTCAAAAAATCTTTACTATAGATGATCTTACAGCTCAAACCAAAATCTGGAAAGCCGAAGGAAAAAAGATTGTTTTTACTAATGGTTGTTTTGATATTGTTCACCCAGGTCATATCGCTTATCTTGGCGATGCAGCCGATTTAGGAGACATTCTAATTATCGGCTTAAATACAGATCAATCTGTGTGCAAACTAAAAGGTGAAAATAGGCCTATAAACAATGAATTTAGTCGCACACAACTCATCGCATCTATGTTCTTTGTGGATGCTGTCGTACTTTTCAGCGAGGATACCCCTCTTAATCTGATCACTGCTATTGAGCCAGATGTTTTGGTTAAAGGCGGCGATTATAACTTAGATAACATTGTTGGCGCAAAAGAGACACTGGCTAAAGGGGGTGAAGTTAAAGTCCTTACGTTTTTACCAGGATATTCGTCGACCAGCATTATAGATAAAATTAAAAATAGTTAAGGAAGATTGAGCTTTTGGAAACACCTAAAAAAATCCTGGTTATAAGATTTAGCTCTATGGGCGATATCATTTACACTACTCCTGTAGTGAGATGCCTGAAAGAACAACTACCGGATAGCGAAATCCATTTTCTTACTAAACCTGCCTTTAAATACATTTATCAGAATAATCCTTATTTAACAGCTTTACATACACTTAAGCCTACATTATCAGAGACTATTGCTGATATCAAATCTGAAAAATTCGATTTAATTATTGACCTCCATAATAACCTTCGTACTACCATTATTAAACTGGCAACAAGAATACCTTCTTCCACTTACAAAAAAGATAGGGTTAGCAAATGGCTGGCTTTAAAATTCAAATGGAATCATTTTATTTCGAAAAAGCATCTTGTAGACAGATATCTGGAAACCGTAAAGTTTCTAGGTGTAAAAAATGACAACAAGCCTATTGATTATTATATATCCAAATCTTACGAATTATCAGCTTTTTTACCGGAAACACATCAGCAAAAATTTGTTGCATTTGTTATAGGTGCGACTCATTTTACCAAGAGACTACCAAATGATAAGATTATTGAAATATGTAAAGGAATAGAACTTCCAATTGTTTTACTTGGTGGAAATGACGTAAAAGAAAATGCCCTGATTATTCAACAAGCGATAGGCAACAAAGTATTTAATACATGTGGTACTACAAACCTTGATCAATCTGTTTTCCTGGTGTCTAAGGCACATAAGGTGATTGGCTTTGATACTGGTCTCACACATATTTCTGAAGCATTTGACAGACCTTTAGCCTCTATCTGGGGCGGAACAACTCCTGATCTGCTAGGTGTACATCCCTATAAAATCTCTGAGTCATTAATTGTTGGGGAAGATCTTTCATGCAGACCATGCTCAAAATTTGGCCTGGAAAAATGTCCTTTAGGTCATTTTAATTGTATGAAAAACATTAAACCTGAAATCGTTGTTAGTTTTATAAACTCTTAATCTATTCGCTCATATGAAGCAGCTATTATTGGTTAGACACGGTAAATCGGAATGGGGAAATGCTCATCTTAAAGACTTTGACAGGCCATTAAATCCCAGAGGACATAGAAATGCGCCAGAAATGGCAGCAAGATTACTTCAAAAAGATCTGGTTCCGCAGCTGGTTGTTAGCAGTCCTGCATTAAGAGCTATTACAACTGCTCAGCACTTTGTACAAGCATGGAAAAAATCGGCCGGACAAATAAAACAGGAAGCTTCAATTTATGAAGCCAATGTAACTGCACTATTGAAAGTGATCAACAACTTTGACAACGATTTCAATTATATCGCCATGTTTGGACATAACCCTGGTTTTACGGATCTGGCGAATTACCTAAGTGATGCAGATATATATAATATTCCTACCTGCGGGACAGTATTGATAGAATTTGACATTGATGATTGGGGGCTGGTAAGTCACCATACTGGCAGACTTATCCAGTTTGATTATCCTAAAAGTCTGAATGACGATTAAAAATGTAGGTGTTTAACAGTAAGTCCGTTATTGATCAACTGTTTCAATGAATCAATTCCTATTTTAAGATGCGTTTCTACATATTTAGAAGTTATATTGCTATCACTCTCTGTAGTTTTAACTCCTTCTGGAATCATTGGTTGGTCTGATACCAATAACAAGGCCCCTGTTGGAATTTTATTAGCGAATCCAGTAGTAAAGATAGTTGCTGTTTCCATATCTACGGCCATTGCTCTTAGAGTTTTAAGGTACTTTTTAAAGTTTTTGTCATGTTCCCATACCCTGCGGTTAGTCGTATAGCATGTCCCTGTCCAATAATCTCTTGAATGATCGCGTATAGTTGTTGAAATAGCTTTCTGTAAGGCGAAAGCAGGTAAAGCAGGCACTTCTGCTGGCAAATAGTCATTAGACGTCCCTTCCCCCCGTATTGCTGCTATAGGCAGTATAAGGTCCCCCAATTGATTTTTCTTTTTTAAACCTCCGCATTTACCTAAAAACAGTACTGCCTTCGGTTGGATTGCTGAAAGTAAATCCATCATTGTTGCAGCCAGTGGACTTCCCATTCCAAAATTGATGATCGTAATACCATTAGCCGTTGCACTTTGCATAGGCTTATCGATTCCCATAATTGGTACATTATCATGCAGTTCCGAAAACATCTGTACATACTTACTAAAGTTCGTAAGCAATATATATTGTCCAAATTCCTCAAGAGGTCTTCCTGTATATCTAGGCAACCAGTTCTTTACTATTTCTTCTTTCGATTTCAGACCTTTTTTTATCGGAGTTTCTACCTCCTTTACCTTTTTTGCTTTTTCAGAAGTTTGCTCCTCTTTTTTTACGTCTTTTTCTTCGTTCATATTCATCCTTTCTAAATAACAATATAAAAAAAAATCCCCGGTAAACCGGGGATTTTATATTTTAAGCAGCTTTTAACTTTTTAAAATCTGCCTTTTCGAATTTCTGTACAGCATAGTCGAGTGTGACATTCAAATCCTTAACACTTATGTCAGATGGAATTTCAAACATCGCATCCAGCATAATAGCTTCACAAATAGAACGTAGTCCCCTTGCCCCCAGTTTATACTCCATAGCTTTATCAACTATAAAATCCAAAACCTCATCATCAAATGTAAGCTGAACATTTTCCAATTCAAATAACTTTTGATACTGACGTACCAAAGAGTTCTTTGGTTCTGTCAATATATTACGTAAAGCTTGTTTATCTAATGGATTAAGATGTGTTAAAACAGGTATACGTCCAATCAGCTCTGGGATTAAACCAAATGACTTGAGATCCTGAGGAGTGATGTATTTGTATAAGTTTTTAAGATCAAGCTCTTCTTCATCCTTTTTCACTTTATAACCAACAGCCTGGGTACGTAATCTATTCGCTATTTTACGTTCAATACCATCAAAGGCTCCCCCGCAAATAAATAGGATATTATTGGTATTAACAGGGATCATTTTTTGGTCAGGATGCTTACGTCCGCCCTGAGGTGGAACATTCACAACCGTTCCTTCTAAAATTTTTAATAAAGCCTGTTGTACACCTTCTCCTGAAACATCACGGGTGATAGAAGGATTATCACTTTTACGCGCAACTTTATCTACCTCATCAATATATACAATCCCGCGTTCAGCAGAAGTCACATCATAATCAGCTGCCTGTAACAACCGCGTAAGAATACTTTCTACATCCTCCCCTACGTAACCCGCCTCAGTTAATACTGTTGCATCGCAAATACAAAAAGGAACATGCAATATTTTCGCTATTGTTTTTGCCAATAATGTTTTTCCTGTACCGGTTTCACCTACAAGCATGATGTTCGATTTTTCAATCTCAACTTCATCTCCTTTATCCACCTTCTGACTTAATCGCTTATAGTGATTGTAAACTGCAACAGAAAGTACTTTTTTTGCATCATCCTGACCAATAACGTACTGATCAATATGTGCTTTAATTTCCTGCGGTTTTAATAAGGTAATCGAAGTATCTAAAGGTTTCGATTTTTTAGTTCCCAATTCCTGCACAAGTAGCTGATTAGCCTGAGCCACACATTTATCACAGATAAATGCATCCAGTCCTTCAATAAGCATTAATGTATCCTGCTTACCTGAGCCACAAAATGAGCAACGGGATTCTTTACTTTGCTTTGCCATCTTTTAGTCTTTCTTGCTAGCACCTAGCACTTCATCAATCATTCCAAAGCTTTTCGCTTCTTCAGCTTTCATCCAGTAATCACGGTCTGAAGCTTTCTCTACCCACTCATAACTTTGTCCGGAATGGTTTGAAATAATATCATACAATTCCTTTTTTAATTTAAGCATCTCTCTTAAATTGATTTCCATATCTGAAGCTACACCTTGTGCACCACCCGAAGGCTGGTGAATCATAACTCGAGAGTGTGGTAAAGCAGCACGCTTACCTTTTGCACCTGCACATAATAATACCGCGCCCATAGAAGCTGCCATACCAGTACAAATTGTCGCTACATCCGGGCTTATATATTGCATGGTATCATAAATACCTAAACCTGCATAAACAGAGCCACCTGGTGAATTTATATATATCTGAATATCTCTATTGTTATCCGTTGATTGTAAGAACAACAACTGGGCCTGGATAATGTTAGCATTTCCATCATAAATTGCATCTCCTAAAAAGATAATGCGATCCATCATCAAACGGGAGAATACATCCATTTGTGCAACATTAAGCTGACGTTCCTCAATAATGTACGGAGTCATGCTCTTTGGAGAATTGTTTGTAGCTCCTATAAAACGGTCAACATTTAAACCATTAATGCGGTGATGTTTAACTGCGTATTTTCTAAACTCGTCTTTATCTATCTTCATGATTTCTAATTGTTATCTTTTGTACTACATCAATAGTAATAAAACTAAATTGGTAATTTATTGTGGAAATGTAAAATTCTAGTTTCCCTTTTATATAAATAAGGCGGCCTTCTAAAAAAGCCGCCTTATTCTTATTTTATATAAAAGTAATTTATTGCTGTAATAAAACAAGGATTATTTTAACTCAATAAACTTGTTGTATGCGATCTCTTTTTCATCCAAAGTAGCTACTGATTGAATGTAATCAAATACTTTTATCGCTTTTACTTCGTCAAAAATACGGTTAGCGTTGTCCTTTTCTTTTAAGAAAGTAGCTGTATACTGTGCCAATTGATCTTCTGGCATCGGGCTTGGGCTATACATTCTGAATTGAGCATCTAAACGTTGTTTTGCTGTCTGGAAAACATCTTCATATTTAATTTCGATGTTATTGTCTTTAATCAATTTGTTCTCGATCAAAGTCCATTTCAGATTTTTAGCAAAATCATCATAACCTTCAGCCAGCTCAGCGTCAGTTAGTTTCTCGTTTGTAGCTTTTAACCATTTACGTAAAAACTCATCCGGCAATTCAATCTTTACACTCTCAATAAGTTTAGTATAGATATCGTTTTGTAATTTACGATCTCCATCCTGTTGGAACATGCTTTCTACTTCCTCGGTGATTTTAGCAGTAAAACCAGCTTCGTCAGTTACAACACCTGCACCAAATAATTTATCAAAAAATTCTTGGTTTAAATCAGACTCCTCTAAACGATTTACATTTTTAACCGTTACCTGGAATTTAGACTGTAAATCTTTAGCATCTTCTTCGCTGATGTTTAATAATTTGGCGATGATCACCTCATTTTTATCAAAAGCTTTTTGTACATCAAGCTCTACAACATCATCTTTTTTAAGACCTATTAAAGATTTTAAAATCTTTTTATCAGTTACCTGATCCAAACGGATAGAACCAGTTTGAGTAATTCCGCCTTCAAATACCGAACCATCTGCAGCAAGCTGTACCAACTCTGCATAAAGTACATCCTCTTCAGCAGAAACTTCAGGGTTTGTCATTTTTCCGTAGCTTCTACGAATATTTTTGATACGTGCAGCAAGCGTTTCTGCATCAGCTTTAACGATATATTTTGTGAATTTATCTTTTGCAGTGATACTTACATCAATAGCTGGAGCAAGACCTAATTCGTAATCAAACTCAAACTCATCAGTATAATCCCATTTAAATTCTTTTGAGTCATCCATTACAGGAAGTGGCTGACCAAGGATTTCTACTTTATTATCTGTAAGATGTTTATTTAATGTTTCACTTAACAAATTATTGATCTCTTCAACCAGGATACTTCTGCCATACATCTTTTTAATGTGAGCTGCAGGAACCATTCCTTTACGGAAGCCCGGAAGGGTAGCTTTTTTAGCTTGTTCTTTTATAGATTTATCAACCTTTTCAGTATAATCTTCAGGCGCAATCTTAATTTTTACAATCGCGTTTAAATCGTTAATTTTTTCCTGTGTAATGTTCATCTTTCTGAATCAATAATTATTAATTTCTTTATATAAAAAATCCCCCGTGTTGCGGAGGAAGTTTACTGCGGAAGAATTGAATCCAACCCACCGCTCAAATTTCCCAATTCGAGGCCGCAAATATATGGTTTTTTGTTGATTTCAAAGCCTCTAAATTAAAATATTATGTCGTTAAAATGTCTGAATTTAAGCACCTAAAAGTCCTTAATACCATGGTTGACAAGCCCTATGTCTTTTTAGATTTAAACCAAAAAAGCAGCCTTTTGGGCTGCTTTTGATTTTGGTGCGGAAGAAGGGACTCGAACCCCCACGCCGTGAAGCGCCAGATCCTAAGTCTGGTGCGGCTACCAATTACGCCACTTCCGCATATGTTGGTTGTATTGAGGACTGCAAAGATAGATATTGTTCTGAAAAGTCAAAAGAGTTTTTGAATTATTTTAACACCCCTCAGTTAACATACTGGTTTTCAGCAAAAATATTTTTATTTAATTTCACATTCCCTAAATAAACTATATAATTCATCAGATACATTGTTATAAATTAACAAACCAACAAATGGCAAGCACAAATATTCAATTACAAAAATTAATCTCAACAATACTTGTCTTTTATTTTTTGTTAATTTTTTACCTTTGTCAGCATGAACCCTACAACTAAATTAACTCACCACCGAGAATTATTCAAGAACTATAATAAGAATGAAATTGATTCATTATTGTGGGATATGTATAAAGGATGGTTTTTACACAGCGCCACAGAAATAGATAGCGATAAGCAAATAGATATGCTATTGTTCTACGATGAAGTTAAAAATCTTTTACTGGAATATTGCTCTCCCACAAACACATAGCCCCTACACCAATTCTTTTTGCAACTGAAACAAATACTGTACAGCCTTTACTAATCTGCTTCCATACCAGGAGAACATCTCACCGTCAACCAACATTACCTTAGCTCCTGGTACTGCTTTTTTTATTTCTTCCGTATGCTTTTCCTTAAAAGGATAAGGCTCGGAAGAAAGAAAAATAAAGTCAGGCTTTAATTCGTTTAATTTACTAAGATCAATTTCAGGATAACGGCTTTGAGTGATCACATTTCTCAATCCATTAATGGTTAAAATATCATCGATAAAAGTATCCTTACCCGCTAACATATACGGCTCCCTCCATATTAAATAAGCAACTCTCTTATCAATTCCCTGTTGCAAGGCTAATGCTTGAAGATCTGTAAAACCTGCATTTATCAAAAAATTTAAATATGAAGCTTCAGGTTGTCTGTCTACCAACTCTCCTATCTGAGTAATGGTCTGTTTAGCATCAGCAAGTGTATAAATATCGCTCATCCAAACCGGAAACTCTGTCATTAATTCCTCGATCTGCGCTTGCTCATTCTCCTCTTTATTCCCAATAATCAGATCAGGCTCTAAGCTTCTGATCTGATCAATGTTTAATTTCTTAGTCCCCCCTATCTTCGTACGCTCAGCAAACTTTTTAATGGGATGAATACAAAACTTTGTTAAACCAATGACCTCTGTATCCAATCCCAGGTCAAATAACAACTCTGTTTGCGAGGGGACCAGTGAAATTATTCGTTTTGGAGGAAAATTGACTTCAATATCCCTATTAAGCTGATCCTTAAAACTGCGTTTCATTTTACAAATATAAACACAATTTAACGCAGGCTATCGGATAACTGTTCCGTCAGGTATAACAGCTCCTTTTTTTACCACAACAATACCATCTTTCACAGTATATAACAGATGATCACCATCCGGCAAATGATCTCCACCTATAATCTGTACATCATTACCAATCCGGCTATTCTTATCTACCAGTGCATTAACAATTTTACATCTGTCGCCAATTCCAATCAAAGGTCTACCTTTCGCAACCTCTTCTTCAATCTCAATTAATGTCTGATACCTGTCACTTCCCATAATGTAGACATTCTCGATAACGGTGTCCACTCCAATTCTGGCCCTAATACCAACCACAGCATGTGAGATCTCCTTAGCATGTAAAATACATCCCTCAGCTATTACAGCTTTATTTAAAGTTGTTCCCAATATTTTTGATGGCGGTAACATCCTTGCCCTTGTATATATACTTTGGCGACTATCAAATAGATTAAACTTAGGAATATCATCAGTAAGCCCCAAATTTGCTTCAAAAAATGATGATATATTACCAATATCAGTCCAATAGCCCTCATATTGAAAGCTCAACACTTTATTATGAGCCATTGCTCTTGGAATAATTTCTTTACCGAAATCCTTCTCATCAGGATTATCCAGTAAAATCCTAACCAGTAAGTCCCTGTTAAATATATAGATTCCCATCGAGGCCAGATAATCCCTTCCTTCGGCATGCATTTCTGCCCCTGTATCTGATGACCAGTCCGGAAGTAATTTCGCCGCCGGTTTTTCTATAAAAGAGGTAATAAAGCTATCTTCATTAACCTTTAAAATCCCAAAATCCGTCGCATCTTTAGCCGTTACAGGAATGGTTGCAATACTTACTTCCGCACCTTTACTCACATGCTCCTGAACCATTTTATTGAAATCCATTTGATATAACTGATCACCAGATAAGATTAATGCATATTCAAATTCATGATTCAATAAGTGATGCATAGTTTGTCTAACTGCATCAGCTGTTCCCTGAAACCATGTGGGATTATCAGGGGTCTGCTCTGCGGCAAGAATATCTACAAAAGCCGAACTAAAATGACTAAAATGATAAGTATTTTTAATATGCTTATTTAGTGATGCAGAGTTAAATTGTGTTAAAACAAACATTCTGTGTATCCCCGAATTCAGGCAATTAGAAATTGGAATATCTACCAATCGATATTTCCCACCAATTGGTACCGCTGGTTTAGAGCGTGTCTCTGTTAATGGCGCTAGCCTTGAACCTTGGCCACCGCCAAGAATCACCCCCAATACATTATCAGTCATAGTTTTACATTTTAAATGTGGTATAGATCTATATATTCTTGCGCTGCTTTATCCCATGAATGATCCAGCTGCATTATTAACTTACGTATTTCTTTAACATGCTTTGCATCTGTATACAGATCAAATGCACGCCCAATTGCATGTCCTACATCCCAGGAACTGGTTTGGTCATGACAAACCCCAAAACCTCCATCACCTATATCCAATACTGTATCTTTTAACCCTCCTATTCTCCTTACAATGGGAATAGTTCCATATCTTAAAGCATACATTTGATTTAAGCCGCAAGGTTCTACCCTGCTTGGCATGAGTAAAAAATCTGCAGCAGCATAAATCTGATGCGACAATTCTTCATTATAACCAATATAAGCATTATAATTCCCTGGGAATACATCTTTTAATTGAGATAAACGCCCCTCAACCTGTGGATCTCCGGACCCCAATACCAATATATTAATTTGATCAGAATAAGTTGTTAAAGCATTATAAAATATCTCGGGAAGCAAGTCTGCACCTTTTTCACCTACTAACCGACCTATAAATGTAAATAATGGTTTCTCCGGATCAAGGTTAAAGATCGTACATAGCGCTTGCTTATTGGCTTTCTTACCTGATTCCACAGTACGTGCATTATAATTTTTGGTAAGCATAGGATCGGTCTGAGGATTCCAAACCTCATTATCTATTCCATTTAAAATACCGAACGATTTGCTACGTTCTTGTGCCAATAAGTCTTCAAGTCCATTTGCCCTATGACTGATCTCGTCCAGATAGCTTGGTGAAACTGTTGTAACCCGCCACACACATTTAATTGCTGCAGCCAGTGGATTAATAGCACCACGCCAATCTAATTGACCGGTCTTCCATAAGTCAAATGCAGGAATATAATGCAATTTATCCCAACCAAATTGTCCCTGGTACTGGGCATTATGAATTGTCAAAATAGTTGGAACCTGGTTTAGTTTTCTAAATTGCTCACAATAGGCTGCCATAAAAGGCACTAGACCTGTATGGTGATCATGACAATGAATTACATCTGGTGAATGCTCCCATTGTGCAATCCAATCCAATACTGCAATCTGATAAGCCAGGAAACGTTCGGTATCATCTTCATAACCATAAACTAAAGGCCTGTCTAGCAAACCCTGTATATGCACAAGAAATAAATCAAATCCCAATTTATTGGTCTTTTCTCGAAATATTCTTACAGAAAAAGTTCGAAATCCAAGTTTAGCCCAGCCATCATATACCACCTCAAACTCATTCTCCTGTAAAAATTTAGTTTGGTATGCAGGCATGACTACCTTAGCTACATGTCCAAGCTTATTTTGATACTTAGGTAAAGCACCCACTACATCGCCCAAACCACCAACTTTAGCAATAGGATAACATTCCGCACTAAGGTGTATAATCTCCATAATCTGATGGTTTAAAAATCATCTCAAAATAGCGATTAACTAACGTAAAGCAAATATTTAGATAAAAATAATATTAAATAAAAAAACGGATATCCTATTCCAAAGAACAGTCTATCCGTTTTTTATCATAAACCTTTATTTAAACAGGCTTAAATTAATATATTAATCTGCTACAGCTCTGAACATCAATGCCGCAGCCGTCAGATTAGTTCTGCTATCAATTAATATTGCTGCACCATTAGCCTTATTATCTGCATAAAGATCAAAAGCAAGCTCATCAGCAGTTTTCAGAATTATTCTACCAATATCATTTAGCTTAAATTCATAAGCATCCTGCTTTTCTAAAGTATTGATATCAACTTTGTAAATGATATCTCTCACCTTACATTTGGTGACCTTACTATTATGTTGCAACAAATAAGTAATACTATCATCTAAAGGACGTGCATCCATCCAGCAAACATCAGCCTCTATCAACTGAGATTTTTGAGGAAGGTGATCTGAATTGACGATTACGTCTCCTCTGCTGATATCAATATCATCTTTCAGGTGAATTGTTACAGATTGCCCGGCATAAGCTACTTCAGGTTTTTTATCAAAAATTTCTATGCTATCAATAACTGAGCTATGGCCAGATGGCAAAACAGTTATCTTGTCATTTACATTAAATTCTCCACTTAAAATACGACCAGCATAACCTCTGTAATCATGCAGTTCGTCTGTCTGTGGCCTTATCACACATTGAACTGGCATACGAGCTAAATCAGATTCAGCTCCGGTTTCTACGTCTACAGTCTCAAGGAAATGCAACAAACTACGGCCCTTATACCATGACATATTTTCAGACTCATTTACCACATTATCGCCTTTCAATGCACTTACAGGAATAAAGTTTACATCCTTTAAATTCAATTCAGCTGCAAGTGTTTTATACTTATCTGTAATAGCAGTAAATACTGTTTCACTATACCCCACCATATCCATTTTGTTTAAACAAACAACCACATGCTCAATACCTAATAACGATACCAGATATGAATGACGAATCGTTTGTTCAACCACACCGTTTCTTGAATCAATTAAAATGATAGCTAATTTAGCTGTCGATGCTCCTGTAACCATGTTACGGGTATACTGAATATGTCCAGGGGTGTCTGCAATAATGAACTTACGTTTTTCTGTCTGGAAATACTTGTAAGCCACATCTATAGTTATTCCCTGTTCACGTTCCGCTCTTAAACCATCAGTTAAAATAGCTAAATCAATTGTTCCATCATCATTTTTGCGGTTAGAAGCTTGCAGAGCTTCCAGCTGATCAGCCAGAATAGAATCCGTATCATATAACAACCTACCTATCAGTGTGCTTTTACCATCATCAACACTACCGGCTGTAAAAAACTTAAGTATATTCATTAAAAGTATCCTCCTTTCTTACGGTCTTCCATTGCAGCTTCCGAAACTTTGTCGTCCATGCGGGCACCTCTTTCACTAATTTTTGACGCGCTGATTTCAGCAATAATATTATCCAATTCATCTGCGTCTGATTCAACAGCTGCAGTACAACTCATGTCTCCCACTGTGCGGAACCTTACTCTCTTATTTTCCACGATATCATCTTCATCCATATTTAAAAATGGAGAAGCTGCCATAAGCTGGCCATTACGTGTAATTACATCTCTGTTATGCGCAAAATAAATAGAAGGCAGACTCATGTTTTCTCTTTTGATATAGTTCCAAACATCAAGCTCTGTCCAGTTGCTGATTGGAAACACCCTTACGTTCTCTCCTTTATGAATTTTACCATTATAGATATTCCATAACTCCGGACGTTGACGTTTAGGATCCCATTGTCCGAACTCGTCTCTTACAGAGAAGATACGCTCTTTAGCTCTTGCCTTTTCTTCATCTCTTCTGGCACCACCAATACATGCATCAAAACCATGCAAAGCGATAGTATCGAGCAAGGTAACAGTCTGCAAGGCATTTCTACTCGCATTTTTACCAGTCTGCTCCACCACTTTTCCCTGATCTATAGATTCCTGTACACTTCCAATAATCAGTTTTTCACCTAACCTTTCTACCATTTCATCACGATAAGTGATGGTCTCTTCAAAATTATGACCAGTATCAATGTGTACAAGCGGAAAAGGAAATTTACCTGGCCTGAATGCTTTTTCTGCCAATCTTACCAAGGTGATAGAATCCTTACCGCCCGAAAACAATAAGGCTGGTTTTTCAAATTGCCCTGCCACCTCACGTAATATGTGAATCGCCTCGGCCTCTAATTCGTCTAAATAATCTAAATTATACTTACTCATGTTCTGTTGCAATTACGTTGTGGTATGTAAACCACATTCCTTTTTTGATTGATCTTCCCACCACCAGCGACCAGCTCTGAAGTCTTCACCTTCTCTAACCGCCCTGGTACAAGGTGCACAGCCTATACTTGGGAAGCCTTTATCATGCAGTGTATTGTAAACAATGTTATTTATTTTAATGTACTCTTTTACTTTATCCAACGACCAGAAAAAGATAGGATGAAATTTTATCATCTGATTTTGCTCATCCCATTCCAGATTTGCCATATCGTGCCTGTTTGTTGATTGTTCAGACCTGATACCTGTAACCCATAAATCATTTCCTTTTAATGCTCTCTTTAATGGCTCCAACTTACGAATTCCACAACACTCTTTCCTGTTCTCGACCGACTCATAAAAACTATTCGGCCCCTTCTTATCCACCATTTGCTGTAAAACCTGAGCATCAGGAAAATAAGCATGGATAGGTTTATTGTAAATTTCTAAAGTACGGTTCCATACATAATAGGTTTCCGGAAATAACCTACCTGTTTCCAATGTAAACACTTCAATAGGAAGATCATTGGCAAATATCATATGAGTAATTACTTGATCCTCCCAGCCAAAACTGGTAGAAAAAACAATTTTTCCAGGGTATTGATCAGCAAAAAAGCGTAATGCTTCAACTGGATCAAGATCCTTTATTTTTTCTGCTATTTCTATTAATTTTTCCTTCATGACTATACTAATTCAAGAATAAATTTGATGATGCTCCGCAAACTCACTAAAACCACTAGAATACCTACTGAAACCATAATGGTTTTAACAGAGATCCTATTGGAAACTTTTGCTGCAATTGGTGATGCCAGGGCACTACCAATTACTAAACCTGCTACTGCCTCCCAGTGTGCACCATTTAGCATGGTGATAAAGGTAAGCGAGCTCATCAGCGCTATAAAAAAGCGGGTAATTTTTACGGTACCCAAAGAAGTTCGCGCATTTCTTCCTCCTGCTATTAAACTAGACAATACAATTGAGCCCCAGCCACCTCCGCCAACAGCATCAATAAAACCACCGAAAAGCCCCAGTATTGAAATCTTCTTGATTTTACTTTGCTTTATTGTATTTTTTCTACTCACTTTATAGGCTTTCGATAAAATAACCAAACCCAGTATTAAAGTATAAAGCGAAACTACCGGCTTGGTATAATGGCTATAATGCTCTAAAGAAGACAATAAATACGCTCCAGTCACGGCCCCAATAATACCCGGAATCAGTAGTAACTTAAACAGCTTCCAGTTTACATTTCCAAATCGATAATGCATCCATCCGGCAATTCCATTACTTAGAATTTCTGATAAATGCACGCCCATACTTGCTGAAGCTGGCGGAACTCCCATTGCTATAGAAAACGAAGTACTGGTCACACCGTACGACATTCCTATTGCTCCATCAATCATGGCAAAAATAAATCCACCAATCAGAAACCAGTAAAACGTAGGATGAAGCTCGGTTAAGTAAGTCTGAAATTGAGGCTCTTTATGCCAAAAGGCTGTAACAACAATAGCAAACGAAAATACTATTGCAAGCCAGATCAACCACTTTAACTTAGGTCTGCTCTTTTCTCCATTAGTTTCAACAAGCGAAGCAGTAACTGCATTCAGCTTTTTAACTTTAGACGCAAAATCTCCATTTAGCGTATTTCTTAATGCCTGCATATTTTGCAGGGTATCATTTATTTCATCAGGAAGACTATCATTTAAGACTTCCTTTATTCTTTTTGCAATAGTGGGCGACTTACCATTAGTCGAAATTGCTATTTTTAAGTCTCCCTTTTTTACAATCGAGCCAAGATAGAAATTACATAAATCAGGCTTATCTGCAAAATTAACCAATAAATTCCTCCTGTCTGCCTCAAGTCTGATCTGCTGGTTTAAATCATCATTATTTGTAGCGGCTACCACAAGGTCTACGCCATCAAGATCCGATACATTAAACTCGCGTTTCAAAACTGTCACCCTTTCGTATTGATTCGCAAGCTTATTTAATTCAGGCAATACCTCTAAGCCTATTACAGTTACGTTTGCATCAGGACTGTTTTGTAAAATTGCATTCAGCTTTTCAAGTCCAACAGGCCCAGCGCCAACCAATAAAGTATGGATGGTTTCTAATTTAATGAAGACAGGAAATAACTGGTTGTCTTCCATAAAACCTACAATTCTTCCTTTAAAGCCTGATAAAAATCTTTAATAGGCTGAAAAGAAGGATGTAAAGAAACCACTTCACCAAAAACAAGTAATGCCGGAGCTTTGATATTCTTTTCTTCTACCAATTCAACAATTGTATCTACAATACCTATAGCTAGTTTTTCATTTTCAGTTGATCCACTTTGAATGGCCGCTACCGGTAATAGGTTTTTGCCTTCATTCTGATATAACTTAACAATCTCTTTTAATTTACCTAAGCCCATCAATACCACAACTGTAGCTTTTGAACGTGCTGCTTCATACAAATCATTAGAAATGTGACCTGAAGCAGTGGTTCCTGTTACCACCCAAAAGCTTTCGCTTAACCCACGATGTGTAACTGGAATCTGCTGCAAACCAGGCACTGATATAGAACTTGATAAGCCTGGGATAACTGAAACAGGAATACTATATCCATCTGCATAATCCAACTCTTCGTAACCTCTGCCAAAAACAAAAGGATCACCACCTTTTAATCTTACAACATGGCCATAGTTGAGTGCATAATCAACCATTAGTTTATTTATAGCATCCTGGCCATAAGAGTGTTCTCCGGATCTTTTACCTACATATACCTTGATGGCATTTGGATTGGCATAATCTAATACACCTTCATTTACCAGGGCGTCATATAAAACCACATCAGCTGTTTTAAGTGCATTAGCACCTTTCAGTGTAATTAATTCAGGATCGCCCGGTCCAGCACCAACTAAAGTAATTTTTGGTTCTTTATTTTTTATTTGAGTAATCATTGTAACTGTCCCTCTCTTTTTTCCTTGATTGCACTGTAAAAAGCTTCCACATCAGCTAGATAAGATGTAGCGAAAGCCTCATTTGGTTCATTTTTATTAATTTGTAAGACCAGGTCATTAAATGAACCATTTAACACGAACTCACCTGTTTCAATATAATTTTTATCAAACTCTCTGATTACGCCTATCTGAGTACTACTGTTTACACCCTTATCAAGCAATAGTGCTTTTGCAATGCTAACAAATACAGCATAGGTATGATAAATAGCATCTGACCACGCACCAGCTTCATACGAGGCTTTTGCCCATTCAAGCTTTTCTTCAGACTCATATAATAAAGTTGCTACAAGGTCAATAATCACACCAGCACATTCTCCAACCCCTATTGCTGGCACGAATATACTTTCATGCCCCCAGTCAACAAACTCTTCATCTTTCAGATTGCCTAAATCAGCAAGCGGCTTTAACATCTGATAAAAATAGTCTTTACCATTTCTGTCGTAATATTGATGGAAACTTTCCTCTTTTTGAGCATTCGCTTCAAAGTCATTTAAAATAGTTCTCAGCACATCTGTTGCACGCTTAGATGGCGCTTTAATAACACGCTCAGCTACTCGGCCTGCACCATCTCCAATAGTACCACCACCTAACATCACTTGTACTGCAGGTACAACTTTACCATTTGCTTTTACTGAACTTCCATGAAAACCAATATGCGCCAAACCATGTTGTCCGCAGGAATTCATACAACCACTGATTTTGATTTTAATGTCTTTATCATAAATCAGCTCAGGATATTCTTCATAAATCACATCTTCAAGAGCGACAGAAAGCGACATGCTATTTGAAATACCTAAATTACAAGTATCTGTACCTGGACAAGTTGTAACATCTCCAACACCATCAAAGCCAGGTTTTGCAAAGCCTAATTCTTTAAGCTCAACATATAATGCTGGTAATGCAGCTTCTCTAACAAATTTGAGCATTAAACCCTGGTTTTGTGTAACGCGGATTTCATCAGCAGCATAAGGTGCAATAGCATCAATTAGTTTACGAGCTTGTTCTGTTGGAATGTCACCTTTGGTAACTTTTATGTATACAGCGAAAAAACCTTCTTGTTTTTGAGCAACAACGTTGGTAGCTCTCCAATGTTTATAATCCAGACTGCTGGTTACTTCATCTAAAACTGGGTAATCAATCAGTTCAGGGATTTGTGTTGCCGGAACTGCATCACGATCTATTTTAAAAGACTTAACCTTATTCGCAATACGCTCTTCTTCTATTAATCTTAAAACTTCTTCCAATCCAAGTTTCTGAACCAGATACTTCAAACGTGCTTTATTACGATTCGTACGTTCACCATAGCGATCGAATACCCTAAGCATAGCTTCTGCATAAGGAATAATCTGGTCTTCATGTAAAAACTCATGAACAAGCTCGGCTAGGAAAGGTTGAGCACCCAAACCACCACCAAGTAAAACTTTAAAACCACGCTCACCTTGCTCATTTATCTTAGGAATAAAACCAAGGTCATGTATATAACTAAAAGCGGTATCCCTCTCATCAGAGGAGAAAGAAAACTTAATCTTCCGTCCCATTTCCTGACAAACCGGATTACGCAAAAAGTATTTAAAAAAAGCATGAGCATAAGGAGACACATCAAAAGGCTCATTTGGGTTAATACCTGCATCAGGTGAAGAAGTTACATTCCGAACAGTATTACCGCAGGCCTCTCTGATCGTCACGTCATCACGTTGAAGTTCTTCCCATAATTCAGGAGTCCTATCTAAGCTCACATAGTGAATCTGGATATCCTGACGAGTAGTGAGGTGCAGATTTCGACTTGCATACTCATCCGATACATCAGAAATACGTAACAATTGTTTAAAAGTTACTTTTCCAAAAGGCAGTTTGATGCGTATCATTTGTACGCCTGGCTGTCTTTGGCCATAAATACCACGTGCTAAACGTAGACTTCTAAATTTCTCATCATGGATTTTACCATCGCGAAATGCTCTGATCTTTTTATCAAGATCAATGATATCCTTCTCAACGATTGGATTCTCTAACTCTGTCCTAAAACTGTGCATGTCAATTTGGTTCTATTTAAAAAAAGCTCCTCTGTCTAAAGACTGGAGAAGCTTGTATTCTTTATCTCAACAGTCCGTAATTCTACTCGTACATGCAACGCATGTTCAGGCAAATAGTACTGTTGTTAGTTTTGTTCATAAAGCAAATATATAAAGTATACAGGAATAGTAGTGTATTTATTTATAAACAATATGTAATTAATTGATTTACAATAGATTATTTTACATAACAAACATTCTAAAAAAGTCATTTCATTCTAATTTTAAAAGTAACACGTCTAAATTATCCCTTTTTAATAATATAAACCTTCAACAACTATATCTATGTTTTTTCACGTTAATGTAATTTCGTGTAACACCTGAAACTCTTTTCCATCCAAGCTGTAATTAATACAAAATGAAACGAAAAATAAATGTCCTGCCCTTTGCAGTAATCTCTATACTATTCTTCTTAATTAATAGTTATGTACTTTCCGGGATTCATACCTTAAGTATGAACCCAATCATAACCCCGATATTCTGGATTATAACAACTTTAATATTGCTGGCCCTTATTTATGCTATCCAACGTATGCGTGATAATGGCATGGATATGCTCTTCAAAATTGCTACCCATGTTTTCCTGGTTTTATTTGTAGCAGAACTTGTTTTTATTCTGCTCTTGCTCCCTCCCGATCTTTACCGTCTGATAGCTAAGACACCCAGAAACATATATTGGGTACAATTTGCAATGATCATGTTTATTCTTACCGTAACCTTATTTGTATATGGAATTGTAAAGGGAAAGTATGCTTATCGAGTGATAAAACACACTTTATACTTCAAAGATTTGCCAAAAAGTTTCGATGGTTTCACCATTACCCAGATTTCGGATGTACATGCCGGAAGTTTCAAAAGCCCTAAAGGAGTTCAAAGAGGTATAGATCTGATCAAAGCTCAAAACTCCGATCTATTTGTATTCACGGGAGACCTTGTAAACAATAAAGCGGAAGAAATTGAACCTTGGATCAATTATTTTTCACAAATCAAAGCCCCTTATGGACAATTCTCTATATTAGGGAACCACGATTATGGGGACTACATAAAATGGGATAGTGAGGCTGCAAAAAGAGCCAATCTGCAACAATTAAAACTACATCATGCAGAATTAGGATTCAGATTATTGCTAGACGAACATATAGAATTATATAAGAATGGTGAAAAAATTATACTTGCCGGTGTAGAAAACTGGGGTATTGGTTTTGGTGAACGTGGAGATCTTAAGAAAGCACTATCTGACACCAATCCATCGGATTTTAAAATTCTATTATCTCATGACCCTACACATTGGGATAATGAGGTTAAAGACCATCCCACTAAAATAGCATTAACCTTGTCTGGGCATACCCATGGCATGCAATTCGGTATTGAAGCTTTAGGTATAAAATGGAGCCCTGTTAAATATAGATATGCACATTGGGCAGGAATTGCTGAGAAAAATGGCAGGTTTCTGAACATAAATCGAGGTTTCGGTTTTCTCGGTTTTTCGGGGCGTGTAGGCATCTGGCCTGAAATTACAGTGATTGAACTTAAAAGGATTGACAATTAAATTATCATAGAAAGGTTCTTTTCCAACAAAAAGTAATTTGAATTGTTTTAATTCTATACTTTTGCATGGTATACTATTGGTATACATTATAGAGCCTTAATGGAACAAAATAAATTGAGAGAAGAAACTTTAACTGTATCTGCTGAAACTGATGATCTTAAAAGAGTATTTCAGGATAGAAAGAGAACGAATATTTTAAATGCGATAGAGCAAAAAACAATTTCCTTCCTCGTTAAAAGAGTTCCGGACTTTATTACCTCTAACATGCTTACTTTTATCGGAACACTGGGATCAGCAATAGTGTTACTTGGTTTTATTCTAGCCCATCTTTATGGGACCAGAGAATATTTACTTTTGGGTGTAGTTGGGTTAGCTCTAAACTGGTTAGGTGATTCATTAGATGGCCGTGTAGCTTATTACAGAAATATACCACGAAAATGGTACGGTTTTTCTCTTGATATTATTATGGATTGGGTAAGCACTGTACTTATTGGAATGGGCTACCTTGTTTATGCGAAAAGTTATTATGAGCTCATTGCTTTCATTTTTGTAGTCCTTTACGGCTGGGCAATGATAATTTCTCAACTTAGATATAAAATAACAGATATTTATAGTATTGATTCTGGCATTGTTGGTCCAACCGAAATTCGTATCATCCTTGCAATTATTCTGATTCTAGAAACAATATTTGGTGGTCTTTTCCAATATTTTGCTGGTGCAATATGTATTACTCTTTTCATCATTAATATCCTTGACACCAGGAAGCTCTTAAAGCTTGGAGACATCAGAGATGATATGGAAAGGAAAGCTAAAAAGAATGCTGCTTAATGAGTAAGAAGAAGTCCGTTTTTGTATTTGCAAAGGCACAAATGTCGGCTTTTACAGGCGGATTACTGGACTACTCTGTAATGATCTTCTGCACTGAACTTCTACACATCCATTACACCATATCCATTGCTATTGGCGGAATTATTGGCGCAATCCTAAACTTTTCAGTTAATAGATACTGGACTTTCAAAGACAACAAAGCCTATCATTCTCCTGTGGGCATACAGCTGGCTAAATTTATTTTCGTAGTTGCCGGTAGTATTGCTCTAAAGTCATCTGGCACTTACTTGTTTACCAATTGGCTTAAATTAGATTATAAAATCACCAGAATTATGGTCGACATCATCGTGTCGTTAGGTTTCAACTACGTTCTGCAAAAATACTGGGTATTTAGAAAACCAGCTGTAGAAACTTTACAGGAACAGGATTAATGTTATTTTTTATTCTTTAAAACCATTGGTTCCAATACCTTTTGCCAGATTTTGTAACCATTTGCTTTCATATGTAAGTTATCCTTCAGAAAAACATCTTTAAATACTTCGCCATTCTCATCAATCATAGGCGTCCACACATCTGCGAATTCTGTACGCTTTGTTTTCTTTACATACTTTTTAAGTGCCTTATTAAACTCTACATACTTATCCTTTAACTTCCATCTGGCCACACTTGGTTTCACAGAAATAAACACTACAGGAACTTTAGGAAAAGCAATGGCTATCTTCTCTCTTAATTCTTTAGCTTGCTTTATCAATATCTCTGTATCCATACCAGAAGCTATGTCATTATCACCTTCGTAAACAAATATTTTCGATGGTTTATATGGCATAATTACTCGATCTGCATAATACAACAGGTCTTCAAATTTAGAGCCACCAAACCCGCGGTTAATTACATAAGAATTAGGAAAATAACTCGCTACATCTTTCCAATTGGTAATAGATGAACTACCTACAAATAGATTTGATCCAGGCTGCACTTTTTCTACACTATCACGTTTATCAAAAGCTTTGATATTTTTTTCAAACTTTTTCGCATTGTAAACCTGTGCCTGGGATAAGTTAACAACAAAAAGGAAACAAGTGACTAAAGTAAGTTTTGACAATGAAAAAAGTGTGGTGGTAAAACGGTTCATTTGGTTGTAAATTATAGTTTAATGAATTTTAGTGTGTATTCTTTTAATCAGCCAGTCTTTTTAAAGTTTCAATACATGCACGGGTATTATGATAAGGGCATTTCCATAACCCAGCCTTATCTTCCCCTTTCATAATCGTTAAATCTTCATTTACTCCCCAAAACCACTCCCCTTCTTCTTTATCGACAATGTATTGATCTATAAATTTCCAGCAAGAACTAAAGTAATTAAAATAATCCTGTTTGCCGGTAAGTTCCCAGGCATTTAAAAAACCTACTAATGCTTCTGCTTGTACCCACCAATGTCTTTCTTTATTAAATTTACTACTTTCAGGAAAGTATTCGTAAATCAAAGAGCCATCCTTTTCCAGGCCCTCAACTGCTGCTTCTGTGAGCCTGATCGCCAATTCTTTAAACTGATCAATGACCTCCTGTTCACCCAACAACTGGGCAGCTTCCAGTAAGAGCCAGGAAGCCTCAATATCATGACCATATGATATTCCGGAACCGGAAACCTGCCATTCTTCATTCATAAATAAGTTAAGATGCATTGTTTCCCGATTAATGATATGTTTGTAAAAGCTATTTAGTAACCCTTTTATTTTAACATATACCTGCTCGTCTCTGCTAACCATGTATAAATTAGTATATGCTTCAAGAATGTGCAAATGAGTGTTCATGGTCTTCTTTTCATTTACATCCTTACTACTTAAGCGTAAGTCCTCCATTTGTGACCAGTCTCTGTTAAATGCCTCAAAGTAACCTCCTCTGATTTTATCAAAACTATAAATTTCTATTGCATTAAAAAGCTTTAAGGCTGTCTCTAATACCTCTTCATACTGAGTTATTTTATAATATTCAGCAAGAGCATATATTGTAAACGACAAAGCATAAATCTGCTTTTTAGTCTCTAACGGTTTTCCTTTTGAAGTTACAGTCCAGTAAACTCCTCCAAATTCTTCATCTATAAAATGGTTAATGATATAACTATAAGCCCGATCAGCCATTTCTTTATATACGAGCTTATCCGTATGGATGAATGCAGCTGAAAAAGCCCATAATATCCTTGCATTCAAAACAGCTCCCTTAGGAGCCTCAAGATCTAAACTTCCAAATTCATCTATTCTGCCAATAAAGCCACCATTCACCTTATCTGGCATTTTATTGGTCCAGTAGCTTAAAATATCAGCCAATGCCTTTTCTACATCATTACGGATATCAATCATAGCATACTAATTCCCAGTAGGTACTTTATCCAATATTAATAAATTCTTTTCTATCTGATTATAAATGGTCTTTAAGGTTTCTCCAGAGCTAAAACCATCTTCAGGAGTATTCATCACATAATCAACCAGCTGACTAACTGTAGAGGTAGCCACATGCATACGAGTATCCGATGATGCATAATAAATAAATACGTCCTCCCCGTTTACAATCCAGCCATTGCAAAAAACAACATTAGATACATCTCCAATACGTTCTTCTCCCTCCGGTGCTATAAAATACCCTCCTGGCTTATGGATAATTTTAGTAAGGTCATCCAGATCTGTCATAAACATATAGAGTACATAACGAAGTCCCGCAGCTGTATTTCTTACTCCATGCGCAAGATGTAACCATCCTTTATCCGTTTTGATTGGAGCTGGCCCCTGCCCATTCTTAAGCTCATAAACGGTATGATACACCTTCTTATCCAGAATATATTCATCCCCAATAATAGCATTTTCCATACTTTCACACAGTGAAAATCCAATACCTCCCCCATGCCCAGCCTCAATAAAACTATCTTGCGGACGAGTGTATAAGGCATATTTTCCATTATAAAACTCTGGATGTAAGACTACATTCCTTTGTTGAGCGGAGGGGGTCTTAAGATCTGGAAGGCGCTCCCAATTTTTAAAATCTAAGGTACGAACAATTCCACATTGCGCTATTGCTGCCGACTGGTCATATTCATGTGCTTCCGGATCGCGTTTTTCCGTGCAAAATAGCCCATAGTAATAACCATCTTCATGTAAGGTAATACGCATATCATAAACATTAGTATCGGCACCATCATTTACAGGGAGGTTGATCGGATATTCTCTGAACCTAAAATTATCAATGCCATTATCACTCTCGGCTATTGCAAAAAATGATTTACGATCACTTGCCTCTACCCTAACGATCAGTAGATATTTATCCTTAAATTTTATGGCACCTGCATTAAAGGTTGCGTTTACTCCTATCCGTTCCATTAGATAAGGATTGTTATCCTGATTTAAATCATATTTCCAGAAAACAGGAATATGAGCTGCTGTTAATACAGGATATTTATATCGTTTAAAAACGCCATTACCGATAGTAGATGGCTCATTCACCTTAGATACTAAAGCTTCGTATGCTTTAAACAGTTGATTCAACTTCTCTTTAAATTTCATTTAATTCGGTATTAATGTTAGGATAAATGATCAGCAATTTCTTTTGACCTTCTCTCTTCAAGCTCATCACTTACTTTGATCATAAAAGTGTCACTTAGCTTATAAAAAATGATAAATATGGCGGATAATACAGCGCCTGTAGCAGGGATAAAACTCAACATTAACCGTATACCTGTCCTGGCTTCTTCAGTTTGTGCTACATTAGCCTCAAAGCCATAAAAAGCGAGCATCCATCCAGTAAGTGCACCACCTAATGTCCAACCTAATTTTTGCGACATAGAAGACGATGAAAAAATTAATCCGGTAGCTCTACGTCCCGTTTTCCATTCCGAATAATCTGCTATATCAGCATACATAGACCACAATAAAGGGAATACACTACCCGCACAGATACTGATTAAAAATTGGAAAAGAAAAATTAGAAACAGGTCGTTTTCTCCAAACGTAAAGAACATACAACTTAAAGCTGCAGCCACAATCATAGCATACATAAAAGTGTTTTTCTTTCCAATCCGGTCAGAAACTGGTTTCGCAAGCAACACACCTACAATGTTAGCTGCCTGCCCCAAAACCAGGTACAAAGTGCTGTAGTTAATATTCAGATCTAACAGCGGAATAGTAAACGCTTCCTGACGATTGAAATAATATTTAAAATAATAAATAGCAGATCCATCTCTAAGAGAATTAAAAATTAATGTACAAACCCCTGCACCAAGCAGTATAAACCAGGGTTTATTGGTAGCCAGATTTTTCAAATCAGCTTTTAGTGATGTTTTTTGACTCTTAGGCGGTTTAACTCTTTCCCATGTCCAGGCAAAAGTAAGGTAGAACAAAACAGAAGCAATAACAGCATAAATAACAATCGTCTTTTGCCAGCCACCTTGTAAATCAACACCATCACTGGTTTTACCCAATAATACCACCAGAGGTTCTGCTGTTGCCAGTACCAGAATGCTACCTGCAAAAGCAAAAATAAAACGGAATGTTGATAAGGTAGTACGCGATTTAATATCTGGAGTCATTACTCCCATTAAAGAAGCATAAGGCACGTTGATAGCAGAGTAAACCATCATCATCAAGGTATAAGTTATATATGCATAAATTACTTTACCATTTTGCGAAAGCTCTGGAGTACTAAAAGTCAGAATACCAACCACACCAAAAGGAATGGCTACCCAAAGTAAGTATGGCCTGAATTTACCCCATTTAGTATCTGTACGATCACTTATTATCCCAATAATCGGATCCAAAGCAGTATCCCAGATACGCGTGATTAGAAACATCGTGCCCACTACAGCTGCAGAAATACCAAATACATCAGTATAAAAAAATAACAAGTACATGGAAAACATCTTCCAGAACATGGAGGAAGCAAAATCGCCAAAACCATAACCTATCTTTTCTTTTAGTTTAAGTACTGCCATTTTTATTTTGTTAGCTGATATATAGATTCCTTTGCTATTTCATTTTTAAACAGCGTAGCTTTGTCCCTATAAAAAATCTTAAAATCTGCGGCCGAGATCTGCCCCTTATAAGGTGCATAGTAATGATCTCGTTGGGTTGATTTTTGCCAACCATGGTTACGCCATAATAACACATAAGAAATAGGATATTGCTTTAAAGCATCGAGCAAAGTGCCTGTCCACCATAATTTATCAGGTATTCCTTCAAATCCCGTTTCTGCTAAAGCGGGTATCTTATTGTGTTTTTTAGCTTCAGTATATAGAATTCTAAGATTATGCTTTAAGGACTTGTTAAACTTGGCTGAAGCCTGTTTTATTTGCTCTTCTGATGCATTTGATGCCGCAAAGCAATAGGAATCGAAACTCATCATATCTGTAAATTCATCACCGGGATATTTTTCCATAAATTCTTCCTGAGTAGCAAAACTGTTGGTATTGTACACATAAATCAGATGATGTAACTTTTTTTCATCACGCAGATATGCAACAGTAAATTGCCACAACCTGATATACTCTTGCTTAGTAGCGTGTCTGCCACCCCACCAAAACCAGAAACCATTCAATTCATGAAAGGGTCTGAAAAGAATAGGAATACTTTTACCATCACTCCCCTTTAACTGATCAAGGAAAACTGCTGACTTATCTAACCAGCTTCTGTAAAGTGCATGTTGAGACCCACCCGGTAATATTGCTGAAACAGTCCTTGTTGTATCCCAGGCCGAGCCATTGGTCAGGGGATTTAGCATATGCCAACTAATGGTATTTACGCCTCCATTGTCGTACACCCATTTGATGTATGCTTTCATTTTAGAAAAAGGAACACCATCAATATTCTTATCGCTATCAGATTCCAATCCGGCAATGTCCCATCCAAATACCGCAGGATAATCATTTACGACATCTTTAATATCACTCCTACCTGTTTCATATTTCCAGTTCACGCCATAAGCCAAATCATCCTGATGTCCAAACATCACTCCCTTCTGCATAAGCCGATCCATATTTCGATATAGATTCTGAGCTTCCACTGTTGCTTTTTTATCAGAAAGAACTTTCTGCTGGGCGATACAGAAATGAGGTATACCCAGCAAAAAGAACAAAAGAGAGGGTAAAAGATATAGTTTAGTCATTCGGTACAATTCTAAAATTATCAATGGCCATATTTAAAGCCTCCACAGTTGCACCATGAATATAAATCCGAAGCTCTTTAGCTGTTGCAGCCTGTGTGGGGGTTATAGTAATCGGAACATTAGCTGTTTTAAATACGCTTAACGGAATACTAACTGTTTCCCAACCTTTAGTTTTTACTGGAAAACCTGAAGGTGGCACCCAGGTATAAGTAATATCCATTAATTTTATTTTAATATTGCTCCCTTTCCAGGTATCCAGCACATTCAATTCAAACTTAATTGTATAATTATTGGAAGAACCTACAACATTATAATCACCTAATTTGGGATTACTGACAATATGAAAAGCCTCGTTCCAACCCCATGCATTATAATTTCCTTTCCAATATGCATACTTTGAAGCAACAGGTGTAGGTACCGGACCGTCCTGGCGTACTAACACAGCAGAATTCCAATAATCACCTGCCGTTTCCATATCATAAATTATCCCTCGGTTGTCTCTGTAAAAACCAGGAACAGGAGTCACAGTGTTTCTCTTATCCTTTAACTTGATAACTGAATTAACTGCTGCATTTGCAGGTACTTTGAAATAAATTGAATCAGCACTTGCCCTATCAATATTAACTTCAGTAGTCCCAAAAATCACCTTTCCATCTGTCTTATTGATTTCATACAAATCGAAGTTCTTGCCCAGAATTACCATGGTTTCGCCGGCAGGGGTATATTCATTTAACATCCTGGATACTTGTAAGGCTGGAATAACAATGGTATAACCATATTCAGCAGTTCCGTTTTTAGTTTTCAGGATGATCTTGTTGTTGACATCAGAAGGCACTCCTCTGGGCACTTTGATGGTGACCTCATTCGCTTCAATAAAAGCAGTTTTTAAATCTGCTTCTATGTTATTGAATGAGATGCTATTTACATCGCATAGATTTATACCCTGTATAATAATCCAGTCAGATAAGTTTCCTTTATCTTTTCCCTCATCACGGTTTAGTGTCGTAGAAACCTTTGTAATTCCGGGTACTCCAGCACAAGATTCAACCTTTTCCTTTTTACAGGATAAGAGGCCGGTCATAACAAACACAATGGCCAATGATATACTGTTTAATACTTTTATTTTCATAACCTTATGAATTTAATAATTACCAACCTTTATTATTGCCTGTGATTAATTTATTAGCACTCAACTCATCCAAAGGAATGGGATATAACAAATGTCTCTCCTGCCTGCGTTTAAGCACATTATTTTCATCAATATCCACCGCATTCATCACCTGCAAATAAATTCCCCAACGGATCAGATCCCAGCGTCTATTTCCTTCAGAAGCCAGTTCACGTCTTCTTTCTTCAATAACCATTGAACGGAAGCTCTCCAGATTTAAGTTTTCGGCTTTAGAAGCGTTACTCCTTAACCTCACTTTATTCAGATAGGTATAAGCATCAGTTGTTGGTCCGTTATTGTATTCATTATCTGCCTCAGCAAACATCAGCAGCACATCTGCATACCTTAAAAAGGGAAAAGCAAAATCCTGACGATCTATTGTAGGATCGGTCACACCTGCAAACTTCCTGAGCATGCCAATATGAAAAGAGTTGGCCACATAACTATCGCTCGACTGAAAACCATAACGGGCCTTAATTGCTAAAGCTGCTGGTGATACATCAATACCTTTTACGATATCGGAGAACTTACCAGGAAAAAACCGATAAAATCCATTTGCATCCTGCCAGCGATGCAAAATGCCATCGGTGATGCGTTGGTCTTCAGGTTCAAAAATCTCATACCAATGATCCCTTACTCCATACCATCTTCCACTTAATGTCTGAGGGGCATCAAGTGAAATATTTGTCATTGCAGTCTTTAATACACCGAGATACTCTTTTGAAATTGTATTCCCCAGCTCTTCATCACCACTTAGGGCCTGTAAAGACCAGATATGTTCCAGCTTGTTTCTGTTAGCTAATTTCCATGTATCCATATAAGTTGGATAAAGGTCGTAATCCTTACTCGTGATAACTTCCATTGCCTTATCTCTTGCCAGCTTAAAATAAGTCTTAGCATCAAAACTCTCGTATCCCGCTACTACCGTTTTTGTAAAGGTCATCGGCACTGGCATTGCTATTCTTACTTTTGTAGCTCCCACCGTTCTGAGTGCAGGGCCTGTCATAACTGTAATCTGTGCACCAGATAATGCACCTGAGGCCATTTGCAAGTAAACTTTAGCAAGCAACGTGCTGGCAGCACCTTTACTGATACGGCCAACTTCATACTTTCCATCTTTTACTGAATACAACTGACTTTCGGCCAGTTTTAAGGTCTCAATAATATACTCATAAACTTCTTTAATCGGTGCGCGGGGCATTTGTGGTGCAGCTCCTTCTTCTAAAGATATTTTATATAGAGGAACATCTCCATAAGCGCGAACAAGTAAAAAGTAACCCCATGCTTTTAGAAAGTTCAGTTGTCCAAGTGCGTTGTTTTTTGCTTTCTCATCAAAGCCCATTGGCGTAATCTTATAAATACCGAAGTTGGCCCTTTTGATCAAAGTATAAGGTCCACTCCACATGGTATTAATACCCCAGAAAGCGGTAAAGTTCCCGGCACCAAAATCACCCATTCCCCAATCAGGACCAGTAATATCATCATGATCCAGTTCAAGAACTTTAGGGAATGCTCCATATTGAAACATGCTACCTCCATTAATGGCATTTAAAGCTCCATTTACATACAATTTTGCATCAGCTTCAGTCGTTCCCAATTGTCCGGGGTTAATAAAATCATAAGGTGTTTCTACCAATGCCTTTTTACAAGATCCCAAACTAAGCGCTGAGATTGTAATGAATATTATAGTTTTAAGTCTTTTCATCACTATATATTTTATCAAAAAATAGTTTTAATTCCTATAGTAAAAGTTCTGCTCGTCGGATAAGCATTCAAATCCACTCCCCTGCTAGCCGGATCACTGGCAAAAGAATTTATATCAGGATCATACCAACTGTAATTCGTAATAGTGATAAGATTTGAAACATTTCCATAAACATTTACTGAGGACAGGCCTTTAAACGGTTTGTTAAAAGTATATCCGAAATTGATGTTTTTAAGGCGGATATATGAGCCATCTTCTATGATTTTATCTGAAAAATAAAGCCTCCTGTCAAAAGATGAATTTGCTTTAGGCCATTTTGCGTTCTGGAAATTATCTGGTGTCCATCGATTATCCCAGGATTCTTGTGTGATGTTACCTGTTTGCGCCAATTTGTTAGACAACAGATTTGAATTGATAATATCCTTGCCCTGAACACCCTGAATAAAAATACTCAGATTAAACTTTTTGTATTGAAAGTTGTTGGTAATCCCAAAAGTGTAATCAGGATTGGTATTTCCAATAATAACCCGATCAGTAGTGCTGATACTGGTCTTATCATTATCCATATTCTTATATTTCCGTTCTCCAATCATCGCTCTGATCACTGGGTCGCCGAGATTTGCAAAGGCAGGATCAGCCCTTACTTCGGCTTCATTATCATAAAACCCATCTTCAACGTATCCCAGAATTGCCCCGATAGGCAAACCATTTCTCTGTATAAACACCTGATCTATTCCACTCCATAAGCGACGTGCAAACTGGTCACCAATTAAACCAGAAATTCTATTGCGATTAAAGGATATATTGGCATTCACATTCCAGTTAAAAGACCTTTCTCTAAAAATAGCAGCAGTTACAGCCAGTTCCAATCCTTTATTCGTCACTGTAGCATAATTGGTCAAATAAGAGCTGGAACCTGTACTAGGTGGAATCAGTAGATTCTGTAACAGATTCTCTGTCTTTTTATAGTAAACATCGGCCGTCAGGGTTAACTTATTATCAAACAAGCCTAAATCTAAACCAATATCAGATGCGCTTGTAGTTTCCCATCTTAAATCCGGGTCTGTCGGGTTTCCATTAGAGAAACCACTAACCAAAGTGCCATTTACAACTGCATTGGTACTGTTTAATCTATCTAAAGTCTGGTATGAGCCGATCGATTGGTTACCAGTTTTACCGTAACTGGCTCTTAGTTTAAGGTTACTGATCACAGATTTATTTTTGATAAATTCCTCTTCTGAGATCAGCCACGCTGCATCAAATGAAGGAAAAAAACCATACTTATGTTTCTGAGCAAACTTACTCGAACCATCTCTCCTTAATGAAGCAGTGGCGAAATACTTACCAGAATAATTATACATCACTCTACCTAAAAATGATAGTAGTGTATTATCTCCTTTACGGCTCTTTAATACCGGCCTATCTAAACCTGCCGAAATATCATTATCTTCCAGAATATCATTTGGAAAATTCTTAACAGTTACTGATTTACCAGAATACCTTCCCGTTTCGTATGCAAATACACCGGTGGCATTCAGATTATGTTTATTTTGAAATGATTTGTTGAAAGTCAAAATTGATTCTAAAGTCATCCCCTGCCATTGGTCGTCAGCCTTTGAAGCTATACCATTCTTAGGTGCTTTTCCTTCCATTAAATATCTTCCATAATAAATATCTCTGTTATTGTGATTGATATTAAAACCTACATTCTGGCGAAAATTCAGAAACTCATTGATATTCAGTTTTGCATAGGTAGATGAATACAAGCCAAAAGACTGTGTCACATCTTTTGCTTTACTAACATAGGTAAATGGATTTGCAGAGAACCAATCCAAATCTGAAGAACCCGATTCTAATGCAGGATCAAAAACAGGCAGAGTTGATGGATAATGTAATGCAGAATTTAACACGTTTGAACTAAAGTTATCCGCATTAGTTTTCGACAAATTATATGTTGTTCTTGAAATGTTGGTATTTGTTCCAATCTCGACCCAATTATGAACTTTCCGGTTTAGATTAATCTGTGTACCAATTCTTTTAAACCCTGAACCGACAATCACCCCAGGTTGATCTACATAGTTTCCTGAGAAAGCATAAGTTCCTTTTGCATTCCCTCCGGAAACCCTAAGAGAATAAGTACTGGTCATCACATTTCTGAAAATTTTATCTTGCCAATTTGTTCCTCCGCCATTGTATCCATTTCTAAAATCAATTGGTGCAGGATTTAGATAAGTCCCACCTGTCGCAGGATCAGTCATCATCTCCCCTCTGTAAGGTAACTGTTTGTTTGTCCCTTCATAAAAGTTCTGATTTGCATAAGCTTCATTCTGGAATGTTGCATAATCATAAGCATCCAACAGCTTAATTTTTTTAGCCACAGTATTATAAGAAGTATTAACAGAGAACTCTATCTTATCTTCTCCAGCTTTACCACTCTTTGTTGTAATAAGCACAACCCCATTTGCACCTCTGGAACCATAAATTGCCGTTGAGGAAGCATCTTTTAGGATATCAATGGTTTCGATATCTTCTGGGTTTAGGGTAGATAATGGATTAATGGTCTGATTCATTTCAGTTGCTTCATTTACCGGAGTAGCTGCCGCATTAAACGGTATACCATCAATTACATATAATGGTTCTGTACTACTTGCAAATGAGTTGGCACCTCTGATTTGTATACTGATGCCGGCACCTGGAGCTCCATCATTACGTTGTACCTCAACTCCTGCAAGTTGTCCCTGTAAAGCTTCATTAATACTTATTGGTACAGTCTTTAACAAATCGCTACCTTTTATAGAAGCAACTGAGCCCGTCAATTCTCGACGTTTTACAGTTCCATAGCCTACAACAACAACTTCATCCAAAGCACTCGGAGCCTCATCTAAGATTACTTTTACAGTCTTCTGTCCCGATGTTAGCTTTACAGTTTTAGTATCCATTCCCAAATACTTTATCACAAGTGTTTGAAAACCGTCGGGAACCAGGATACTAAAATTGCCATTGGCATCACTCTGTACGCTCGTTTTAGTATCAGAAATGCTAATCGTTGCACCCGGAATGGGCTTATTTTTACTATCCGTTACCTGTCCCCCAACTTGTCTTTGTTGCGCATAAGCTAAACAGACAAAGCAGCAAAGAAAAAAACTGTTGAATAATTTCAAGTAGAAAGTTCGTTTCATAAGATTTAGTTTACATTGGTTATAACAAATTTAGGCGTAACGAAACCTTTAACTTAATACTATTTTAACATTTAATCATACAAATAATTAGATATCACTCTACATTATTTTAATTATTTAGTGATTGCAACCTTTACACTTATAAAAGCCATAAACATAAAACAACAACATATCTCGTTAGTTATCATCACTATTTAGGATATAAAATGGTCTCCTAATTAAGTATTTGTCAAAATAAATGCTATTTTGGATTTCAGTTAATCCATTTTCACGAGAACCAAACGGCAAATATTTATAGTACATTTTTAACAGGCACATTAAAATGAGCAATAATATCATCAGAGAAATCACGCCCTTGACACAAAGTGATTGTTTTACTTTATTTTCCAGAGTAAAGAAGGAATTTGATTTCCCTTTACATTACCATGAAGAATATGAGCTTAATTTTATCATCAATGCACCTGGGGCCCGAAGAATAGTTGGCGACCATATTGATGTTATTGGAGATCTGGAACTGGTACTTATTGGACCAAACTTATCACATGCCTGGTTTACTCATCAGTGTACCAGTGGTGAGATTAAAGAACTAACCATACAATTTCATAAGGAACTGCTGGATGACCGTCTACTGAAAAGAAACCAGTTAAGTTTCATACGAAATATGTTCGACAGAGCCCAAAGTGGTATTTTATTTTCGAAGCAAACAGTCCATCAGTTAAAAGACAGAATTCTTGGCCTGGACAAAAAAACAGGGTTTGACTCGGTTCTCGAGTTATTTTCTATACTTCATGACTTATCTATATCAAAGGACATGAAAACACTATCTGATTCTGCATTCGACAATAGTCAGTTTAATTATAATAGCCGCAGAATTGAGAAGGCATTTGAATATATGAACAGCAATTACGCTAAAGCGATAAGCCTTGCAGATGTGTCGAAAGTAGCTAACATGCCAGAAAGTTCATTTAGTAGATTTATTAGGGCAAGAACTGGAAAAACATTTATCGATAGTTTAAATGACATTAGAATAGGGCATTCATCCAGGATGCTGATCGACACAACTCAAACTGCTGCCGAAATAGCTTATAATTGCGGGTTCAACAACATTTCAAATTTTAACAGAATATTTAAAAAGAAAAAGGGCTGTACACCAAAAGAGTTCAGGAAGAGTTTTTCCGGAACAAGAATATTCATCTAATTTTAATTTAATCATCAATGATCCCTCCCCAGATAAATGATACTTCATTAAAAATATTCCGCGATGGAATGGCTACTTATGTTGTCTTTGAAGATACTGAATGGGAAATTCTTAAAAATTACATTGAGCTCAAAGTGCTTCAAAAGAAAGATCATTTTGCAGTTAGCGGTAAAATTTGTGATCATATCGGATTTATTGTCAATGGTTCTGTTCGGTATTATCACATTAAAGATGGAACAGAAATAACTGGTTATTTCAGCTTCGAGAATGACTTTGTTAGCTCTTATAAAAGCTATGTAACAAGGACGCCTGGCACAGGCTACATACAAGCACTTGAACAAACTGAATTCGCTATTATTTCTTATAATAATCTGGAGCAAATGCTCAACCATCCACTTCTGGCTTATAAAATGGAACGTTTCGGACGCTTAGTTGCAGAACATTACATTTGCTGCTATGAAGAGCGAATCTCTTCTTTTATTTTGGACACTCCAGAAGAGCGTTACTTAAAAATGCTGAAAACAGATCCTGATATTATGCAAAGAGTACCACAACATTATGTAGCTAATTATCTAGGCATTACACCTGTTTCATTATCACGTATCAGAAAAAGGACTGTATTTCAATCCTGATCAATAAATTCATAATTTCTTATCTTTTGTTAACAATTTAACCTGGATTCATAATATAAGTTTGTACTATACAAAAACATAAGACTATGTATACCATATTAGGAGCCGGCGGACCAACAGCGAATGCGATAACAAGAGAGCTACTTCAACACAATCCTCATGAAAACATTAGATTGGTAAGTCGCAGGCCAATAAAAACATCAGGCACGAATGTTACCTGGAAAAAGGCCGATTTATTAAATTACAATGAGGTTTTACAAGCTACAAAAGGATCATTAGTTATTTATATGTGTGCAGGATTGGTGTATGACAAACAAATCTGGCAACAGCAATGGCCAATTATTATGCAGAATCTAATTAATGCAGCTAAAGAAACACAGGCCCGGTTAATATTTTTCGACAATGTATATATGTATGGTCTTGTACATGGCCCGATGCTCGAAACCACACCATACAATCCAATTAGCATAAAGGGAGAGGTAAGAGCCCGCATAGCTACCCAACTAATGGATGAAGTAAAAACGGGGAATATACAGGCAACAATTGCAAGAGCTGCAGATTTTTATGGGACTGACTCTAAGAACAGCTTCTTAGATATGATGGTGCTGGATAAATATGCAAAAGGGAATAGTGCGCAATGGATAGGAAATCCAGAAGTATTACACAATTTCACCTATATACCTGATGCTGGTAAAGCCCTCTACTTATTAGGACAGGATCCTGAAGCTGGAAATCAGATATGGCATTTGCCAACAGCTGCTCCATTAAAAGGTAAAGATTTCATTGATTTAGCTGCACAGATTTATGAAGTAAAACCTTCTTTCTCTACTATCAATAAGTTCATGCTTCAATTAGCAGGCATATTTAAAAAAGTAGTGGCAGGAACGGTAGAGATGTATTACCAATATGATCAGGATTACATTTTTGACTCTTCAAAGTTTGAAAACACTTTTAAAATTAAACCAACAAGTTATAGCGATGGAATAAAGCAGATGTCTGAAACCCTCTATAAAAAACAATAGTACAGAACAAATGTTTTTGTCGCATATACCCCTGTTATATGTCGACCATATACCGCTTTTACGACTTTAAACAGTGCTATATTTATATAAGTAAAACACTTAGTTACTAATGCAAAACGATTATGAAAAACTCAATTTATCCATGCCTTGGAATAAAAGGTAAAATTGCGGAAGCATCAGAATTTTATATCCAAACCTTTGGAGGTGCAAAAGTCTTACAAACCTCAGATATAGTTATATTAATAGAATTAAGTGGCCAAAAATTTATGTTGCTTAATGATGGTCCCTCTTCCAGCCCCAATCCCTCCATATCATTTATGGTGATGTGTGAAACTGAAGCTGAAACAGAGCAGTACTGGAATAAATTATTAGATGGTGGAAAAGTATTAATGACTCTTGATAAGTATGATTGGAGTCCTAAATATGGTTGGATCGAAGATAAGTATGGCGTTTCCTGGCAATTGTATACAGGAGATAAAGCAGATACGGTGCAAAAGTTCAGTCCGACTTTAATGTTTACAGGAAATAAAGCTGGTCAGGCCAAAACAGCTATTCAGGATTATGTTCAGCTATTTCCAGACTCTAATATTCAGGGAATTTTAAATTATAAACAGGGAGAAGGTGATTCAGAAGAATTTATAAAACATGCTCAATTCAAGATCAAGGACTTCATAATGATGGCCATGGACAGTTCTGCTGATCATAAATTTGGCTTTAATGATGCCATATCATTGGTTGTCTCTTGTGAAACACAGGATGAAATAGATAGATATTGGACTTACCTAAGCTCAAATGGAGGTCATGAGGTAGCTTGCGGTTGGTTAACGGATAAATATGGAATCAGCTGGCAAATTATTCCCGAAGGAATTGTGAAACTGATTAATGATCCTGTTCGTGGACAAAGGGCTATGAACGCAATGATGAAAATGAAAAAATTAATTATAGCAGATTTAGAAAATGCATAAAATAATCCGGCCAGGCAAAATTGCCTGGCCAGATTATAATTAAAACTTAATCAACAGTTTTTCAGAAGTAAGTGTATTGCTCTTGTAATATTCAAAGAACCATTCTTCATTCTTTTTAAACACAATTCCGCTTGAAGAATTATTGCTAGCAATGAAATAATCTGTCTGTGAAGTTTTAAGTAGTGTTAAAACGATTTTAGGAGTCGTATCTATCAATTGGAATCCATTAGCTGTTGCTTGTGCATATAATGTGCCTGCTGCATTTTCTGAAGTTACAGGAACAGCCTTTTCTGTAGGCTGACTGACAACCGGCACCGCTACAACTGGCTGCACCGCTACAGGTGCATTTACAACGGCCGGAGCTTTGGTTTGTGCAGTTGGGACATAAGCATAGGGTGTTTCTTCAAGAGATGTAAAGGCATCTCTTAAAGCGAGGTTATATGATACGCTAAATTCTTTCTCTCTGCTCTTCCCTTCTTTACTTTTAAAAACTATGTTGCTCTGGCAATCCTTCAATAACAAAGTCAGATTGGTACTAAACATTCCGTTTTTCTCTAATACTTCAACTTGTAAAGCACTACACTTATTATTGGCAATTTCCTGAGGAAGCTCGTTATCATAATAAACTGTAAACCCCTTATCTTCTAATAAGGCTTTGGTCAACGCGTTTAGCCTATACTGATTGGGTTGTTTTAAAAAGCTAAATTTCTCTGGCACCATTACATATTTGTAATTATTGATGGTATTCTGAGCATAGGCCGAAACTGAGAACAATAACAGAAGTAAAAAAGTATACTTTTTCATAGCATATATATTTTCAAGGTATATTAAGGAATTAACCAATTGTACTACACAAATATATAATTCTAATTGCCTTATTTGATACTCATTCAAATTTTAGGGGTAAAAAAGGATTCTGTATACTTTTTGAAGTTATCCATAATCGACTGCCATCCTTCCTTTTGCATTTCAACAGGATTTTCATTTTCAGCATCAAAAGATTCAGTAACTGTTGTCCCCTGATCATTTGATTCGAATGTGATCTTTACCCTTCTATCATCACCAAGCGTATAAGCAATAATTTCATGAGTCTTAACATCATCATATATTCCACCAAAATCAAATCCAAAACTCCCATCTCTTGCCTCCATACGCGATGAAAATGATCCTCCAACTCTTAAATCATTTTCAGCCTTTGTGGTATGCCAATCTTCAGAAGCACTATTCCATTTGATAATATGCTCTGGTTTAGTCCATGATTCCCATACTTTTTCAACAGACATATTAACTGTTGTTTGTACTGTAATAACTGTTTTATTTGTCGTTTCCATAACTTAAATATTTAATATCGATACTATATTGTAAAGGTAACTCAGGTTTAAACAATTATGGCAGTGTAATGCCGACATATCGAAGGGGCGATTGCGACAAGCGGGCATTATTTTATGATAATCCCTAATTATGCCATTAAAAAGATGATTAATAATACTATAATACGATATAATACCCAGGTAATCGTTGGTATCCAACCTAGATTTAAAAGTTTAGTTCTACGGATATGTTCCAATAGCATCAAACCAGCTACAGCGAGGAACCATAACACATAAAATATAGGATCCAACTGTAGCCATACATCCACTATTAGTCCCGGTAACAATAACAATGCTCCTCCAAAAGAGATCGTCATCATATTTCCCAAATAAGCCCATACCTTTTTCTCATTAACCAGAAACACAATCCCTCCCTGGAAAAAGATTTGTCCCCCACAAACAAAATACTCACGGTAAGCATGTCCTGCAGGTAACGTACCTGCTATTAAACTGGTATACGCAGAAAGTATCCATGCGGTAATAAACCAGGTAAAAATCAGATAAATAATGCGATAGTGCAATTTAAAGGTTGGCTGATACTTAAAGTCCTCTCCTTTTAAAGGAGGAACTATTACCCTTCTGTTATATGCAATAAAACCATACATCTTACTCATTACCCATATAAAAGGCTTAAATTTAAATAATGGACCTAAAAACGGTACTATCATTGCAAATATTTTAAACAAACTTTCTATACCATAAGTAACTTCCCCGGTTTCCTGATTTATTAATGCAATTTCGTTAGCTGCACGCTGCCTATCTACATTCGGACAAACCTGCGCAGGTAGTTCCTGGTAAGATGAACGTCCATCCTGATCTAAAAGACCAGTACTCACAAATGCATTGGTATACATACTACACATCGGACATTCTTCATCGAATAAAATCAAGTAATTTTTAAGCGTCTTCATTTTAGCTTTAAGTATAGTATCTAAAATTCTATCTGCATTCTAATCAGTAATTATTAAACCTTCAATAATTACTGAAAATTTAATATAAAAATAAACTTAATTTCTTTACTATGCTTTAACCAACTGCCTACAGCAATGCAAATAAACTTCACTAAATTTGTATTATATGAATAGTGATATTGCAGTTATATTTGATATGGATGGTGTTATTTGCCATACCAACCCCTTCCACTCTCTTGCCTTTCGTGAATTTTTTGCTGTAAGAGATTTAGCTCCATCTGACGAGGAGTTTGCTGAACATATGTTTGGAAAAAGTAACAGCTACATTTTAAGCCATTTTTTTAAACGTCCTGTTACAGGTGATGAGCTTTTAGAACTTGAACAAGAAAAAGAAAGCCTTTTCAGGAAAATCTACGAACCTCATATCGAACCAATAAAAGGTATACTTGATTTTATATCAGATTTAAAAGATCATGGTGTTAAAACAGGTGTTGCTACCTCAGCTCCTTATGCCAATCTCGATCTGATATTAAGCAAAATTGATATCCGTGAAAAAATGGGTTCCATACTAGCTAGTGAAGATGTTAAAAAACATAAACCAGATCCTGAAGTTTATTTGAGATCTGCAGCTAATCTTGGCGTATCTCCTGAGCAGTGCCTGGTATTTGAAGATTCATTTTCTGGCGTATCTGCGGCTCTGAATGCTGGAATGTACGTAGTTGGCGTATTAACGTCTCATACTAAAGACGAACTTCCTCCCTGCAATTCATATATTGACGATTATACTGCTCTCTCTTATGATAAGATTATTCAACTCTTCAATAAATAATCCGTATAACGGAACTAGCATATAAAATGGAAGAAGAAAATAAAAATCCCTACGTACTCTTTACAGAACAGATATTAAAAGACTGGAAAGCAAATGGTGTAGATTATATCAAACTTGTAGAACTCGATACAGACCTTACTGTAAAGTTCTTTGAACTAATTCCTGACTCTGAAATTCCAGATGCTGGTGAAACGATTTACCATATCGATTCAGAGGACATAACTGAACTTTTACAACCAATAAAACATGCCAGGTTTTTAGTCCACGAAATTTATCTGGAGGAAGAAGAGTAATTCCCTCCTCCGGATAAATAAGATATCAGCTGAGCTTTATTTCAAACAAGCTAAATGAACCATCCTGATAATGCTTTGGAAGACCTGCTGTGTTCTTTAATTTTACTACACCAAGATAATTGAAGCCACAACTTATGTAGTAATTGTTTAATCGTTCGTTACCACTTCCCGTATCCATTCTTACATACAACTTCCCATTTTCCAAAGCATACTTCTTAACCCATTCTACTATGTGTTTCACGAAGTGTTTACCTCTAAATTTGGGGTTTGTAGCTATACGGTGTATATAAATAGCAGGATCCTTATCTTTTTCCTCCCAGATTAAAGGATCATTTAATGTCAAAGTAAAAACGCATGCCAACTCATCATCCAGCATAATCTGCCATTGAAGATGCTGATCAATTGTTTTTTCTACCATGCTTCTTTCAAATCCTTGCCACTTCAGTGTACCTACCTCACCTTGATAGGTTGTAGCATAATTATAAAGTTGGAAAATCCCATCTATATCCTGATGAGTACTTTGTATAAATTTCATTTAATATCGCTTAGAGATTGTAAACTTAAAAAAATCATGCGATTAAAAATTGCCATTAACAAGAAAAGCCTTTCAGTTTACTGAAAGGCTTTCTTTAAGATTTGGCACCGACCTACTCTCCCACGTGTTACCGCAGTACCATCGGCTCTGGTGGGCTTAACTTCTCTGTTCGGAATGGGAAGAGGTGGACACCACCGATATAGGCACCTAAATATTTTTAAATATTTAGTGATATATCTCATAATATCTTTTCAGACTATTATGGCTATTGTTACTAAACAAGTGACATATTATTGAAAGAAGTTAAGTTAGGAAGAACAAACAACAGTTTACTGCTCTTGAAAGCTTCGGATGATTAGTATTACTCGACTTTGATGTCACCATCTTTACATCTGTAACCTATCAACGTAGTAGTCTGCTACGGTCCTATATGGAATTCTCATCTCGTGGCTAGTTTCGCACTTAGATGCTTTCAGCGCTTATCTATTCCCAGCGTAGCTACTCTGCAATGCCCCTGGCGGAACAACAGATTCACTAGAGGCTAGTCCAACCCGGTCCTCTCGTACTAAGGTCAGCCCCACTCAAAATTCCTACGCCCACAACAGATAGGGACCGAACTGTCTCGCGACGTTCTGAACCCAGCTCGCGTGCCACTTTAATCGGCGAACAGCCGAACCCTTGGGACCTTCTCCAGCCCCAGGATGTGACGAGCCGACATCGAGGTGCCAAACCTCCCCGTCGATATGAGCTCTTGGGGGAGATCAGCCTGTTATCCCCAGCGTACCTTTTATCCTTTGAGCGATGGCCCTTCCATGCAGAACCACCGGATCACTATATCCGTCTTTCGACCCTGCTCGGCTTGTTTGCCTCACAGTCAAGCAAGCTTATGCTATTGCACTCCTCATACGGTTACCAAGCGTATTGAGCTTACCTTTGAAAGCCTCCGTTACCTTTTTGGAGGCGACCACCCCAGTCAAACTACCCATCAAACAATGTCCTTCACTAAGTGAAGTTAGACATCGAATACAGAAAGGGTGGTATTTCAACGTTGACTCCATGACGCCTAGCGACGCCACTTCACAGTCTCCCACCTATCCTACACATCCTGCATCCAATGTCAATGTTAAATTGTAGTGAAGGTGCATGGGGTCTTTCCGTCCCGTTGCGGGTACCCGGCGTCTTCACCGGGACCACAATTTCACCGAGCTCATGGCTGAGACAGCGCCCAGATCGTTACACCATTCGTGCAGGTCGGAACTTACCCGACAAGGAATTTCGCTACCTTAGGACCGTTATAGTTACGGCCGCCGTTTACTGGGGCTTCGATTCAATGCTTCTCCGTGAGGATGACATCCCCTCTTAACCTTCCAGCACCGGGCAGGTGTCAGGCCTTATACTTCATCTTTCGATTTTGCAAAGCCATGTGTTTTTGTTAAACAGTCGCCTGGGCCATTTCACTGCGGCTGATATTGCTACCAGCGCCCCTTCTCCCGAAGTTACAGGGCCATTTTGCCGAGTTCCTTAGCCATGAATCACTCGAGCGCCTTAGAATTCTCTTCCCGGATACCTGTGTCGGTTTGCGGTACGGGTTTTTATAACCTGAAGCTTAGCGGTTTTTCTTGGAAGTCTGATTACCTGCACTATCCACGCCCCCGAAGGTTTGCGGTACTATCGGCCTTCAGCAAGACCGGCGGATTTGCCTACCAGTCCTATACCTACAGCCTTCAACGATCTATTCCGTCAGATCGCGGCAGTGTCACTACTCCGTCCCCACATCGCAGTTATAAAAAGTACGGGAATATTAACCCGTTGTCCATCGAATATCCCTTTCGGGTTCTCCTTAGGCCCCGACTAACCCTGATCCGATTAGCGTTGATCAGGAAACCTTATCCTTTCGGCGGGCAGGTTTCTCGCCTGCCTTATCGTTACTTATGCCTACATTTGCTTTTCCAGAAGCTCCAGCAAAACTTACGTCATACCTTCGCTGCCGCTGGAATGCTCCCCTACCGTAATATTTACACATTACCCATAGCTTCGGTGTACAATTTTATGCCCGTTTATTATCCATGCCCGATCGCTCGACTAGTGAGCTGTTACGCACTCTTTAAATGAATGGCTGCTTCCAAGCCAACATCCTAGCTGTCTATGCAATCGGACCTCGTTAGTTCAACTTAACTGTAACTTGGGGACCTTAGCTGATGGTCTGGGTTCTTTCCCTCTCGGCGCGTGACCTTAGCACCCCGCGCCTCACTGCCGTGTATATTAAATAGCATTCGGAGTTTGTCTGGATTTGGTAGGATTTGACTCCCCCGCACCCAATCAGTAGCTCTACCTCTATTTAACTTCACCACGACGCTGTTCCTAAAAACATTTCGGGGAGTACGAGCTATTTCCCAGTTTGATTAGCCTTTCACCCCTACCCACAGATCATCCGGAAACTTTTCAACGTTTATCGGTTCGGTCCTCCAGTACGTGTTACCGCACCTTCAACCTGTCCATGGGTAGATCACAAGGTTTCGCGTCTACCTCCCCTGACTATACGCCCTATTCAGACTCGCTTTCGCTTCGGATCCGTGTCTGAAACACTTAACCTTGCCAGAGAAGAGTAACTCGTAGGCTCATTATGCAAAAGGCACGCCGTCACGCCACCTGGACGCTCCGACCGCTTGTAAGCACACAGTTTCAGGTTCTATTTCACTCCCCTGTTCGGGGTTCTTTTCACCTTTCCCTCACGGTACTGGTTCACTATCGGTCTCTCAGGAGTATTTAGCCTTACCGGATGGTGCCGGCAGATTCCTACAAGGCGTCTCCGACCTCGCAGTACTCAGGATACTACTAGACTAATGGTACTTACGTGTACGAGGCTATCACTCTTTATCGCCAGGCTTCCCATCCTGTTCCACTTCATTGCATTATAATCTTATCGTAGTCCTACAACCCCACATTTGCCGTAACAAATATGGTTTGGGCTCTTTCCCGTTCGCTCGCCACTACTTAGGAAATCATTATTATTTTCTCTTCCTCTGCTTACTTAGATGTTTCAGTTCGGCAGGTTTGCGTACATTGTACGACTAGTCTTCAACTAGCCAGGTTTCCCCATTCAGAAATCTTCGGATCAATTCATATTTGCTAATCCCCGAAGCTTATCGCAGCTTATCACGTCTTTCATCGCCTCTGAGAGCCAAGGCATCCCCTGTGTGCTCTTAATTACTTTCTTCTCTCCATACCCTTTTGCGCATATGGAAATGCTTTTTTGATTGTTGTTAAATCGTCAGTCAGTTTGTAGTAATTGCTTACTGCATTCTTTCCTTCGACCAAACAACGTCTCTATTGTTGTTTGCTCTTCTTTTTTAACTTCTTCCAATATGTCAAAGAACTGTTCTATCCCGGAGTACATTCCTATACAGGTTTGTTCCCTATTTCTGTGCCTTTTGTATTAAGCACCGGTGATGGTGGAGAATAACGGAGTCGAACCGTTGACCTCCTGCGTGCAAGGCAGGCGCTCTAGCCAGCTGAGCTAATCCCCCTTAAGATTATACCTTAATGTAGTCCCGAGCAGATTTGAACTGCTGACCCCTACATTATCAGTGTAGTGCTCTAACCAACTGAGCTACGGGACTAAAT
>NZ_JBEHBV010000007.1:0-327994 GCF_040203335.1 Pedobacter sp. ASV1-7
ATCAAGCCCACTACTGCACCGATCGCATACACCAGATCACATCCCGTATCAAAATAACCCGACACCTGATCCGCCGCAGCCCTGATCCGTAGGATAAGAACCCAGCGCCTTTTTATATTTCTATAATAGGTTTCCGAGGTCTCTCCCCCAAACCGTACGTACACGTCTCCATGTATACGGCTCTCCACTAATATTCGCAGTCTAACCTCCGTGATGAATCTTTTTATGGCAGGGTATACACACTGCCATTGTCTTCCTTGCTCTGGCGATCATTTTAATTTGCCAAGGCGCTTTGCCTTGCTTATTAATGTCACTCATCTTTCTTATATGGTGCATCTGAAGTTCTCCTTCCGAACCACACAATTCACATTTTTGAGCTTTCAACCTGTCTATTAAACTGGTTGTAGAAAACATATCATCCCACTTTGGAAAACTATCCACACGGGATGTCATAGCTTCATCTTTCTTTTTGAAACCTCTGTTGTATAAGACTCTGATTCTGTTTTCACCTTTTTTATTTGTGTACCTTATGGTGAACTCACCATTAATTTTGTACTTCTCAATTACTCGTGGAATGAACAGTTGATGTTTTCTCCCGTAGGTTTTATACATACTGTATTCCATGAAGTATTTGAAGGTGTTAATCGCTCCAGCGTTTAACGCTATTGAATAGTAGTTATAAAACCCTATGATTTCGGAGTTGTATTGACTTATAATTTCCAGATCGTCATTATTAAATAACCTTGGTCTTGCTGATGGCTTCCACCGTTGTTCCCCTTGATACTGATCAAACTTGACAGCACCATATTCAATCAACTTGTCCCTCATCGCATTTTCAGGCATTTTTAAAACGACCCTTTTACTATAAACACGATCTAAACTTCTAGTCTTCTCATCCCTTTTTGCTAGATTGGATTTTCTTACAGTAATATTGTATGATAAGAATTTAGCAGGAGTTTCTGAATAGGTGATCAAAGTCTTTTCGTCTGATAGTTCAAGCTTCAGCTTATCATTGAGGAAGTCTTTAATTTCCTTTTTGATTTGCCTGCAATCTTCCAGATTACCAATTACACCGATCAGAAAATCATCTGCATATCTTACATATTTTAATCTTCTGTAATTCCCATCCATTTCATTTGCATAAGGAATTAGGGTTCTTTCTTTTTCAATAGTTCTTATCTCGCTGATAAGAGATAACTTTTCAGTTTCATCCTCTACAATTTTTAGTTTCTTGACCAGTAAAGCTCTTCTACTTTGAAGTTTAGCTGTTTCAGGATTTGCTTTCCGTTTTTTTCCTTTGTCGAATTTCTGGATGTATTCGTTCATATACTTGTCCAGTTTGTCCAGGTATATATTAGCCAGAATTGGACTAACAATTCCACCTTGCGGAGTTCCACTGTACGTTTTATGAAAAATCCAATCTTCAACATACCCAGCATTTAGAAACTTCCTTATAAGCCGAATGAAACGGTCATCTTCTATGCGTTCTCTCAGGACATTGATTAAAACATCGTGGTCGATGTTATCAAAGAAACCTTTAATATCGCCTTCAACAAACCATTTTACTCCACGGTAAGTAGTTTTAACTTGCATTAGTGCAGTATGGCAACTTCGTTTGGGTCTGAAGCCATGAGAGCAATGTTCAAATTGTCCCTCATAAATCGCTTCCAACACCAATCTGATTACCTCTTGTACCAATTTATCATCAAATACTGGTATCCCCAGAGGACGTTTTTTTCCGCTTTTTTTCTTTGGAATATATGTCCTCCTTGAAGGTTTTGGTTGGTACGATTCATCACGAATGGCACCGATTAGCTTTTCAATCCTTGCAAGGCTCATTTCGTCGACAGTACTGCCGTCAGAACCTGCTGTCATATTACCTGGCTTCGCATAAATACGTTGATAGGCAACATAGTACATCTCAGGATTGAATAAAATCCTGTATAGTTTCTCAAACTTATAGTTTGGAACCATACTGTGTCTTGTTAGACTGTTTAATACATTTTGCGGACTTCTCATAATGTCTCACACATTTTCCTTTATTAGTATTAAAAAATATTAGCTGTCTTCCTTCGCCATGTACAAGGCTTTCCCTTGCTCGGACTACTACGAAGACTCCGTTACCATACCGGATATTCAGAGACTACTCTCATAGCCACGCCAGTGGCATTCCGATTTAGGTAATCCCCATTTAGTTGTTAATAATTATGGCGCAACAGATTATCGGATATGACTTCCACCTTTTACTGCATATTGCAGTTGTGCTGTAATTTGTTCTAGCTCCCACGATAGGCAGGGAATCTGGGAGTATTACAGTATGACGATTTTAGTTATCTTACGTCATAAACACGGCAAAGAACACTCAGGCTATCATTCAATCAATCAGGACTTTATCCTTATATCTGTTTTTTCATCTCACTATTCAGTCGCAGTCTGATAACTAACTGACTTATAGCTTTATCAGCAGGCTATGTTTCCCGTTATTGGTTTCCCTCACGAGTTAGCTGATTAATGTTGGGTCTTTTGAACACTAACCCAATGCCTTGCCAAAGGCACATTTATTAACAACCCTATATGGGCGCACCAGCCTCTCCATCCTGCGCCCTGGCAACGACACTACTCAACACCCCATACACCGACAAACACATCGCCAGTAAAACGAACCGGCCTGATAATTTTCTTCGCTTCCCAAACTCCAAAGCATCACTGTTTTTTTTCTTCATACATCTTATTTAAAATTCCCTGATCAGCAGTCCAATCACCGCCATTACCTATGTGGCAGGGATTTCAAAAAAGAAGACTCAACAAGAACCTACGAAAAGAACCAACAAAACTACCTAGTCCAAAAGACCAGCCAGCTCATCCTCGGAAAGCTCAAAAGGCAAATGCTCCACAATAAATTCCGCCAGTTCAACCCTTACACCACCCTCAAACACCTTCGGGTACTTTTCTCGAATCATCGCAAACAGCGCAAAGAAATCCGCCCTGGTTCCATTCTCCATCTCCAACACCGAGCAAATGCCCTTAATTTCATCCTGCACATCCGCCAGATCACCCAAAGGATCTAAATCCCTATCCACAGACTCCCTGGGCACAAAACTGAACTCATCCGCTTCCAGCACACTCACCCCAGACTCCCCAGCAACACCACCCATCAGATCCAACTCCAGCTCATCCACCTGATCCTGCCAGCTATGCGCCAAAGGCTCAGAACTCTTTCCCCTACCCGATAAAAACCCCAAAATCTCCCCCCGGTAAAACAGCAGCCCAACCCCCGCATACCAGAGCACACTCAACACCAACGCAGCAATCAAAAACTCCTGCCAGGTAAACACTTGTAACATCATATCTTTTAATTTTTATCCGCCACGACATTGTAGCCGATTCACCACACAAAATTTCAAAAGCCCAAAATCACTTGGTCACTAGTAGAGATCAATAAATTGAAAAAAACAACCAAAATCCAAGCAAAACCCACCCAAAACCACCACCAAGCCCCAAAAATCAAACCTAACCCTCCAGATCATTATCCATATATTTCAGCAAAGCCTGCTGCAACAAATCCAAAAAATGCGTCCGGCTGATCCTTTTCCTGCGCTTAATCTCCCTGAAACGGTTCGCAGGAATCCCCACCTCCACCCCAAAACTCTCCTCCAGCCAGCGAAAAATCTCCGCCAGCGACACCTTACCATCCCCAATCTGCCTGGATACATACAGCGCATAACCCAACTCCACCAAATTCACCACCTCCCCCGTCCAGTCAAACCACTTCTTATCCCCATTCACAGACGAAACCACAGCAGCAGCCCTCACCTCCAACACCCGAAGCTCCCCCAGGATAAACTCCCGCAAACTCTCATACGCAATAAACTTGGAAAACAAATAATCCCCTGGCGTAGAAAACTCCCCATCCAGCTCCCAAAACTCAGGCAGCAACACATCAGGAACCATCCCATCCCTGAGAAACAACAACTCATCCATCTGCGTAAAACCAGAGCGGTAATACTCATACAAAAAAGCATACTGCTTAAAAAACCGAGAAATAAAAGCCAGTTCCTCCACATAATAATCCCGAAGCATCTCATCGGTACCCACCGGACGCTGATTCAGCATCGCAAACAAAGACACCTGGTAAATCTTTAGCGCATAATACTCCGGCTTTTCGAACTTAAAAAAATAGATCTCCTCCAGCTGATCCCGAAAAGCAACAGTCGTCACCCGCTCCCTAACCACAGCCAGAAAAGCATTAATCAAAGAAATCGACTCATTAAAACGAGACAGCAAAGAATAATCCCCACGAGAGGCAATCCCCTTCAACCTCAACCGGAGATCCCGGAACTCCTGCTTCGCATTATTGTTTTTACGCATAGCATTATAAATTTAGATAAACCCCACCGGCACCCGTTAACTGGCATTAATTCATCACCCCGGCAAGAAAAAATTAAACAAACCACATCAGCCTAAAAAAGCTTTAAGCCCACAATCTAGCCACACAGAAAAAAGAAAACGTAAGGGAAAAAACGTAAAATAAATAATACGGGATTACCCGTACAAACACCGAAAAAAAAGAAAGAAACTCCTGATCGATTCTCTGAAAATCACCATAATTTCAGGTTAATCAATAGAGAAATGACGCATTCACTGACAGCACCAAACCAGAAAAAATGGTAAAAATCTATTTATCAGTGTTTTTTACTATTTTTCTGAAAATTAGAAACTCCAGAACAGCACAAACCAAATAAATAATCGAGAAGCAAAACGGTATTATTAGCGGACCAGCAGGCGCAAGGCTATACTCGTAAAAACCCATCAAAACATTAACACCCAAAAAACCAACCCAAACCAAAGGGACTGCTAAAAACGTCAGTAAAGACAAAAAATAACTCCGCTTAACCTTTTCAATTTGATTTAGAAAAACAAATAAAGAACCCGCAATCATCACAGCAAGATAGATCAATGAATAACCCAGGTTTATCAATACATCCATAAAATTAAAAAACCTTTCTAAAAAACTAGTATCAGCAGGCACTAAACCGTCAATAACAAACCTGTACAGCATAAACAGCCCGAGACTTAGCACCACATTAACCAGCCAAAACCTAAATACAATTTTCCTCATATCTTATCCATAGCACCATCCAGATCGAGCAAGGCAATGCAAGTTGAAGATTCAAGCGCAATCCCTTCTTCCAGTAACCAAACCAGCCAACCAGTATGGGGAGCAATAACTTCAACCGAAACTTTGTCAGCACTTATTTCACATTCAGCATGTATTTTATAATAATCCTGCATAACATTGGCTAATCGAAGATAGATAAATTAGCGAATATTCATAACTAGGCCGGATCTGATGGTAGAATCAATTCACCGGCTTTCTTTTTTATGATCTCCTCTGATATTTTCCGAATCACTCTTAAACCTGATCCTACTAAAATCTCTGAACATTCTATACCTGGCCACTCAGTGATATGCGTTTTTAAATCGTAGCCCCAATACCTTGAAGCAATTCCCCACATATTGTCAGGATATCCCTTTGGAATTCCAACAGCATTAAAGTCACCTTTATGCATTGGCGCATGAGGATCGACAGCTTCTACCTGATAGATAAACCCCTCAGGGTTTTCCTTGACATGGTAACAAACCATCGTATCTAAATTATCACAAGCAAATGCACATTTTAATCTGGAGGGCTTTTCGGCAAAATTCCAGATCCTCATCGCCTCAATTGTCATTTCTCTTTTCCAAAGATGATGGTCAACCTTGGAGTAAAATACCATTTTCCCCCAATTACCAGGTGGAATAATATCGCCAGGTGCAAGATCATTATTTGATGAGTGATAAAGCGTCATTTTTGTAAATACCAATTCCTAAATGTACTAAACATATACATTGGATACTTAGAATTGAAAATAATTTTGTGGCATTCATTAGAATCTTAGCAATTCCACGGGTCGGATTACCCAGCCAAATAGCTCAAAAAAACACTCTAAACATCAAATCGAATTTCGACTTTATCTACCGATCCCCTATTGTTTTTTTGGTTATGGGCTCGATGCTTATAACTTCAGTCAACTTTTTTTTAGAGGTTGATCCATCCTTGTTAATCTTATTTGCTCTTCTCAGAGTTAATCTAATCTGATCGTATTTCGGGGTTTGCTTTGGTAGAACATCTTTAATTTCACATTCAAGTGCTATCGCTAAAAGAGGTAAATGGCGAATGCTGTACTTCGCTCGTTCACCAAAGGTTTCGACTTTTGAAACGAAACCATCAGCAAGTTTCATCCTCTGGGAAAGCTGTAATTGAGTTAATCCTTTTTGTATTCTAAGAGCTCGTACAAAACATATTAGAAGATAATCCATCTCGGATATCTCAACATAAATAATATCTTCTGTATTGTTTGCCATTTGATTGGCAATAGACATAAATAATTAACTTACATCAACTCCACTTGTGGATTTAGAATATTTTCATTATCTTAGCTAATAACAATCAATTAATTATAACTATTGTAAAAAGACATATATAAAAATATCATCCAGTTAACTGGAATGAGTTAATTACCGAAAGAACTTGTGACGAAAAGTAGGACGTTTGAACACAAGAGGTAGGTTAAAACTCATTTCCTATGTTATCTTTGCATAACATAAGGATTTGGGTCGCCTGCTTTTCTGTGTTCGGCCGCTGAAAAGCGGTGGCGGTCCTACGCCTTCGTCTCAGAATAAGCATTAAGGCGGCCCTTTCTTATTTTTCTGAATTTCAAATCTTTCGGTATCAAATCAAAATTAGATCATGATACTAAGTCCTTCCATATTTATTCTTTCAAAAGGAAACTTTAAAAGACTCCTATGGCTAAAAAATTCTTATTCCAAAATTTGTAAAACTACGTTCAATAACTGTGATCGATTCCTTAAAAACCTATTTAAGAACATCATAAAAGGGCCAGATTAAATCCCTTGCACAAAGAAGACAGCTCATATGTATTAGGGAGCAGACATTTCTGTCTCGCTTTACACCTCCACTTTTCTCGAAAAAACTAACCACTAATCATTCATAAAAACAGTATGAAAAAATCGATACCAATCATCGTAATGGCCGCGCTTTGCCTTTTTTTCAACGCAAACGCACAGCAACAAGCCACAATCCTAAACGGCAAAGTAACCGATCAAAAAGGCATCCCCATTCCGGGCAGTACTATCAGAATTAAAGACGAAAAAGTTACTGCCCAAACAAATACAAAAGGTGAATTCAATATCGTCTCCACAAAACAAACGGGCATCTTACAAATTAGTTACCTAGGTTATAATTCCATAGTAATCCCCTTCAATCCAGCAAAAAAAACATTTAACATCATCCTAACAGAAGATCAAAGCGAATTAAAAGAAGTTGAAATCGTTAGTACCGGTTACCAGACACTGCCCAAGGAACGCTCAACCGGCAGCTTTGTACTCATAGATAGCACCCTGATCAACAGAAGCCTTGGCACCAATATTCTATCAAGACTAGATGGTGTTGCAAGCGGCCTGATCTTCAACAGAAACAATGCTGTGGGAGGCGTAAAATCTGACCTATCCATCAGAGGACGCTCCACCTTATTCGGTAATCCCGATCCATTAATTGTACTGGATAATTTCCCCTATGAAGGTGACCTCAATAACATCAATCCAAATGATATAGAAAGCATCACCATATTAAAAGATGCAGCTGCCGCATCCATATGGGGAACCAAAGCAGGCAATGGGGTAATCGTAATTACCACTAAAAAAGGATCACGAACAGGGAAGTCCAACATTAGTTTCAACAATAGCATCACCATCGGGCAGAAACCCAGACTATTCACACAAACTCAATTAACCAGCAAGGAATACATTGAAGTGGAGCAATACCTTTTTGATAAAGGCAAATACAATTCCACCATTAACAATGGTTACGGATCGCTCTCCCCCGCTGTAGAAATCATGTTACTACACAGACAAGGAAATATCAGGATCGACAAACGAAACCAGTTGCTGGACTCCATCAGCCAATATGATTATCGAGAAGATCAGCTGGAATACTTATACAGGATTCCTGTGATACAACAACACCAGATAAACCTTTCCGGTAGAAGCGAACAACAAAAATACTACCTCTCTGCTGGCTATGATAAAAACCTCATGAACGACATTTCCAGTTCAAATGATCGCTTTACTTTCAACGCAAATCATACCTATGCATTTCTGGAAAATAAACTAGAACTTCAGACAGGCCTGTCCTTCACTAAAAGCAAATCCGGCTTTAACCACCAGTCAAAAAATGCCAGATATCCCTATGAAAACATCGCAGATGAAAACGGAAACCATTTAGCAATCACAGACGGAAACTTAAGTTTAAACTATGCTCAAAATGCAGGCAACGGAAAACTACTGGACTGGATGTACAGGCCGCTGGATGAACTAGATCAAACAGTCGTCACCCATCTGACAGACTACAGATTTAATAGTACCGCCACCTACAAGATCATTCCCGAACTTGATTTTAGCTTATCCTACCTCTATCAAAAAGGTAGCAATCAGCAAAATACGAATCACGACCAGTATTCCTATTATGCAAGAAATACCATCAACACCCTCACCCAGATCAATACTACAAGTGGAGAAGTCATCCGGCCAATCCCCCTTGGCAACATCCAATACACAACAGCAAGTGAATATAAAAGTAACTACGGTAGGGCATTGATCAGCTACCAAGATACTTTTGGAGAAGACCACTCCCTAAATGGAATTCTGGGTTTTGAAGTCCGCGACTACCAAAGTCTTAGTAATTCCAATATATTGTATGGTTATGATCCTGAAACAGGCATCAATCTCAATCAGCAGGTAGATTTCAGTAAAACGTTTCCTTACTTCTATAATTCCACAACAGCAAGAATCATTAACGGGGCAACTACCCGAGGAACCACAGACCGCAACAGGTCTTATTTTTTCAATCTCTCCTATACCTACAAAGAAAGATACATTTTAAGCGCAAGTGCCAGAAAAGATGAAAGTAATCTCTTTGGCGTAAAAGCCAATCAGAAAGGAGTCCCGTTATGGAGCGCAGGAGGTCTATGGAAAATCTCCAATGAACCTTTTTACAAACTAGATATACTTCCTAAACTCTATATCAGAACCACCATTGGCTATAACGGAAACGCAGACAAATCCACATCCGCCTACCTAACTGCCGCAGTAAGAGGCAATAGCTGGTTTGGAGGTCCCTTTTCAGCCATTGAAAATCCACCGAATCCCGCTCTGAGATGGGAAAAAGTCCGTAACATCAATCTGGCACTGGATTTCGCGACAAAAGAAAACAGAATTTCAGGAAGCATTGAATACTACATCAAAACCGGCCTTGATCTGATCGGGAACTCCCCCATTGCTCCCCAAACCGGCATATCAGAATTTCGGGGAAATTCAGCAAATGTCAGAACAAATGGAATTGATTTTAATTTGAACACTACAAATATCCGGGGACGACTTACCTGGAATACTATGATTCTTTTGAGTTTTGTCAAAGATCAGGTAACAGCCTATCACAAAGATCCCGGAAATAACTATAACGTCCTTGCAACCTTATACGACAACCCCATTGTAGGCTATCCCTATCAAGCCATTTTCAGTTATCCATACGCTGGCCTCGATCAACAGGGCAATCCACAAGGTTACCTGAACGGAATAATCAGTAAAGACTACACCGCAATCAGAAATTCAGAAAACCGCAATAACCTGATCTATCATGGATCGGGAACACCAACCTTTTTTGGCTCCCTTTTGAACACCTTTTCTTATGGACCATTGAGCCTTTCAGGTAACATCACTTTCAAAAGCGGTTATTATTTCAGAAGAGCCTCCCTTGATAACGGTACATTGTATAATGGCGCATTTAACATGCCTGATTATGGTAAACGCTGGCAGCAAGCAGGAGATGAGTCATTTACTTCAGTTCCCCGATTGGTTTATCCGGCGGTGGCAAACCGTACCAGCCTTTACACTTACTCTAAAGTACTTGTAGAAAACGGCAGCCATGTTAGGCTCAGAGATATCAGACTGGACTATGAACTAAAAAAGAATATCCCCAGTCTTCCTTTCAAAAATTTCAGATTATTCTTTATCGCTGATAACCTGGGCATCATATGGCGAGAAAACAAGCACCATATCGATCCTGACAGCAGGAACATAGCCACCTCAAAAACCTTCGCCCTGGGATTAAAAGCAGACTTATAACTAAAACATAGACATATGAAACGAAATTTATCTTTAACCATCCTACCAGTACTGGTATTAACCTGCAGCCTGATCAGTTCCTGTAAAAAAGACTTTTTAGATGCAAAACCAAGTACCGATATCATTGTCCCCCGTACCCTATCAGATTTTGAAAACTTACTCAACAATAATCAACTCAATCTGACCGCTGCACTGGGAAACCTTTCCAGTGATGATTATGAATTCAACAACTTTGCGAGCTGGCAGGCTGCAAGCGCAACAGAGAGAAACGCTTATATATGGGCAAAAGACATCTTTGAAGGTGAAATTGACAGAATGGATTGGAATAAACCTTATTCCTCGATCTTTTATGCCAACAATATCCTACAAGGGCTTGATGAACTCAATGATAAAAACAGTCCGACATTCAAACAGATCAAAGGCTGGGCATTATTCGTACGCGCCTATTCACTCTATGATCTGCTTCAGCATTTTTCAGAACCTTATGACCAAAGTAATTCAAATAAAGCCCTCGGCGTCCCGATCCGACTCAAACCCGGTATTGACGAGCTGTCTCAAAGGTCAACTGCAGCCGAATGTTACCAACAAATTTTCCAAGACCTCAACAGCGCCTTAAACCTGCTTAGTTCCGAATTCCAGATTAGCAACCGCTTTAAACCAAGTAAAGTCACGGTGTATGCCTTTCTTTCACGCATCTATCTAAACATGAACAATTATACCGAGGCAGAACGTTTTGCTGAACTCACCTTAAGTATATACGACAAGCTGATTGACTACAATTCCATCTCTCAAACCAGCACTACTCCTTTCAGCCGCTTGAATGAGGAAGCCATTTTTACCAGTTCACAAGTACTAACTTATAGCAGCACCAATACCATAAGCAGTAATACTTCCATACGTGTCAACCCGGAAATACTTAGCAGTTATGCCAAAGATGATCTGCGTCTACCGATCCTGTTTGGTCAAAACACGACAGGCAGCTATTTTAAAAGAGGGTATTTTGGTGGCGGGAGTTATCCTTTCTCGGGACTGGCTACAGATGAAATCTATCTAATCAAAGCTGAATGTCTAGCCAGAAGAAACCAAACCATCCTTGCTATGGAATGGCTGAACAAACTGCTGGTCATGCGATTTAAAACCGGAAGCTTCCAACCAATCTCAGCTGAAAGCCCCGAAGAAGCACTTTCCATCATTCTTTTAGAACGCAGAAAAGAACTGATCTGGAGGGGAATCAGATGGCAAGACATCAAACGGTTGAATAAAACCGGAGCTGAAATTACCCTGAAACGGACCTTAAACGGTCAGCAATATTTACTACCTCCAAATGATCTACGCTATACCTTTCCCATCCCTGAAGATGAGATCAGCAGAAGCAAAATCCAACAAAACATTCGTTAACAGCAGTCTAAAACTATAAAAATGAAGATTATACAAATCACCCTGATCTGGTTATTATTCATATCCAGCTTAAACAATTCATCGGCAAAGCAGCCTGCCATTACCATTAACGGAACACTGAAAGGAACATCTATCCTTAAAAATTCCAGCCTGACTATTAACCTGTATGCAGATTATATTCCCAGCGCATTAGCAGAATTTAAAAACAGTCAAAACTGCCTTATAGACAGCCTTGGTAAATTCAGTATCACGCTTAATCCATCAGCTGAGTTAGTCTACATCAGCTTTTCTCTGCAAATTCCCGGACAACAGCCTGTAAACGATTTAACCAGTAGTTTTCTGGTAAAACCTTTCCTGTTTTCCGCAGGTGATGTAGTCAATATGGATCTCAATATGAAAAGTGCAAAGATTCATTTTTCAGGAAAAGGCGCAGCAAAACTTAACTGTCAGGCACTGATCTCCAGTGTATCGTTACCTGCTGGGATAACTGATCGGGTGATGCAACTGCATAACCAATCAGCACATATTCCAGCTTACCAATTGTTGCACGAAAGCCTTGAAAATCTACTGGTACTAAAAGCAGGAATCTTAAACAGCTATAAAGACAGCCTTGCTGCTGATCAATACCAACTCATTGAAACTGATATGGCCGCCGAACAAAGATTTAAGTACCTGAAATCTCTCAGCATTTCTTATACTGTTAGCACAAAAGTTAAGAAAAATGCCATCAGCACGTTCTTTAATGACTATCTATTAAAATCAACTCAGCTGCCCATAACGTCAGATGAAACACTTTTAAAATCTGCTTTTGCATTAAATCTCGCTTACCAGATGGAATGGCTGACACTGAATTTTAAGTATGAAGGTCAGAAGATAACACTACAACAGATTTTTGATCATATTGTAACTAAATATAAAAGCCCGATCAGAGACCGGTTATTACTAATATGCCTGCTGACCCTGGCAAAAAAAGAACCAGCTGAAGTCTTTAAATATGCGGCTATCGCTTTAAAAACAATGGATCATTCAAAAGAAAAAGATTTGCTTATCAACTGGACCACAAAACATACAGCGGGTTCCAAAGTATACAACTTTACACTGCTGGATGAAAATGGCAAGACAGTCCGCCTAACGGATTTTAAGGATAGTATTTTATTAATTGATTTTTGGTTTCTAGGTTGCAAAGGATGCACACAAATGCCAAAAGCATTGGAAGGAATAATGGAAAGGTACAAACATAAAAAGGATGTAAAATTCATCAGTCTGAATGTCGACCGGTCCAGATCAAGTTGGATGAAAGGACTTGAAAGCGGTTTATATCATTCCAAAGGACAAATTAACCTGAATACCGGGACAATGGGTACTGATCATCCCCTGATCCGATATTACAACTATAACAGTTATCCTCAATTGTTGATAATCGGAAGGAACCAGGAACTCATTTCTTCAAACCCTATAGACCCCAGAATTGATCAGGGAGCAGAAATTAAATCACTGATCGATAAAGCGATATAATGTAAAGGGCGGAAAAATTATTCCGCCCTTTACATTTATTATAATCCCTGATATTCAGCAGGTGCTGAAGAATCATAAGCCTCCCATGAGAAATCATCCAGATCATCATAGCTGAAATTCGTTCCCTTGTTCACGTTTGTTTCAATGATACAATTGTGCGGACTGGTACCTCCACAACCATCAATTACTTCAGCATCGGATTTCAACTGGTAATCTGTGCCAGTATTCACATAACGATAAGTAAGCACATTTTTTTTACCTGATACTTCTGCTTTAAAAGCACTGAATCCAAACGCAAGAACTGTTACCAACAATCCTAAGGCGACTTTTCTAAAATTTTTCATTCTTTATTTTTTTAAATGTTAAGATTTAAGATTTGTATTCTTTATTTTTCACTAACCAAAGTGCCCATGCCGCAAGGCCAATAAAGACCATGTTAAATACCACATGCTCACCCCAGCTCAATTTTTCCACAATCAAATTACAGTGACAAGGAAGGTTTTCTGCCCATAACCACATACCAAGTATATAGATGGTAAACCCCACCATTGTTATCAGAAAAGCCCAAAGCCCAAACTTTTGGGTCGAAGGAACCAACAGCAATACAGCCACAATAACCTCTATCATTGGAACCAGCCAGGCAATCGTCCCGGCATAAGCACCAATTACAGGAACAGTGGCTAAGCCCTTAACAAACCTTTCATTGTCAGCAACTTTATCATATGCAGCAATTATAAAAAGTGCCAGACAGATCAAGCTAATGGCAAATGCTAACCACTCCTTTGTCTTGGGAGATAAGCTTAATGGGTGTATGCTAAGTGTTGAAATGTTCATAGCTTTAAAATTTGATCAATGGATTGCTTGCCCTTCAGGTGAGCATCCCGAGCCCATTTAATCCCTTGGATAAAATCTGCTCCTGTAGCTTTTCATTTGGTGCCACCTCGGTACAAAGCATTTTTGCGATCGTGTACAGCCGGTAGTCCGACAGCATCCTGGTTTCCATTCATAACATTGATATTTGGTTACCCTAAATTCTAAAATGAAAAACCGGAAAGGCACGATCCAGATCGCAAAAAAACACGATTCAGATCGTGTCTAAAAACTATCGCATCCGGTCATAATACTTCGAGCGTAAACGACCAAGGGTAGCAGGCGCCATCCCCATAAAATCCGCAATATAATTCAGCTGCGTTCTTAAAAACAAATAATCTAGCGTCGCCTCCAAATCCAGATAACGCTCATCCACACTCAGCAGCTTCATGTCTTCCATATGCTCAAAACGTAACTGACTATAATCCCCCCTGATCCGCTCAGTAATCACCTCCACCTCCACAAAAGCAGCTTTCAAAACCAGCCAATCTTCATAACTCATCAAAATCAAATCACAATCCGCCTCCGCCTGAATCGCCCTAAGGGAAGGCTGCTGACCAAAATACCCCGGATCTGTATACACAAAACTCCCGGGGAGCCAATACCAGCATGTTTTCTCCTTCAGCGTCACCTTATTTATCCTGATCTCCCTGAGCAAACCCGATAATATAAACCAAACCACCTGCTGGGTCCCACCAAAATTCAAAATCCGGGCATCCTTCTCATACCTGGTTTCATACAACATCCTTCTTAATTCCAGCTTAAACTGCACACTCAATACCATCACAGTTTCCAGTACCTTCAACAGCCGCTCAAAAGCAATATCAGAAACAGGTTTAATCAATTCATTCATCACAAAAGCATTAATTTGAAAAGCCCAGCACCTGCTGCAGCTCAATTTTATTTCTAACCTCCAACTTGTAATAAATCCTATGCGCATGTGTATCCACCGTCCTTGCAGAAATATGCAGCAAATCACCAATCACCTTATACTCAAAACCCTGACAAAGCATCAGCGCCACTTCTGCCTCTCGCAAACTCAAGCCCATCTGTAAACAAGTCTGATTAAAATCCGCCCGCTGCTTCTCCTCCATCGCCTCACGCTCCTCCCTATGCCTGCGCTGCTTACGTTCATACTTACCAGACTGAAACAAAAACAACACGGCAATCACCACAAAGCCAATATTGGCAAAAAGTACCCTGCCCCATTGATCCATTTGCAGATAAATAAAAAATGGCATAAAACCCCAGGGAAAAACAGCCCAATACACCGCCTGCATCTCTAAACAGGTAAAATCATCAGGTTGAGACTCCTTACTGGAAACCCTGAAACTAATCGCACGAAAAATCACTACCATTAAAACCAGAGAATACAGACCCGGAATCAAAACCCCATAACTGATTGCATAATCCAGATCCCCATGTAAAATGTGTAAAAACACAAAAAAAAACAAAAAAGGTAAGAGTAAAAAAATGGGAGCCCCATATAATGCATGAAAGCGCAGCGGAGAGAGGTCAAAGGAAATGTAAAAATAATATGGAAAGTAAGCTGCCATTAAAAAGGCCATACCATGAGCGATAATATTCTGAGCAGATAAGGAAAGCCATCCTATATCCCGATCGGGGAAAAAGCCTCCAGCCAGATTGTAAAAGATCAGTAATACCAGCAGAACCAGATAAGTAAACCGGCTACGGTGATAAGGCCAAATCAAATAAAAATATAATTGTACACTGAGCATCATCAGTTCCAGTACAATAATTACAGCAGTCAGCGGATGCATTTCTCCAAAATCCATCACCATATCAAAAAATAAGAACATGAAAGGTTAATTAATTTAAAGAAAACAAAAAGTATAGCCCATATCCAGGGCTATACACAATTACTTAATCATTTCCGCTAAAAAATGTTAGGCAATTGAACGACTCATACAGATACTATTTTCTGCATACTCGTAAGGAGGATAATTTGGCTCAATAGTATATCCTGCTTTTAAATAAAGTGTTATTGCCGCCGGAAAATTTCTTCCGGTTTCTAAAATCGACTTGGTAAATGACATTTCCAATGCCCAATTTTCCAACTCATTTAGTATTTTTAAAGCAATCCCCCTATTTCGAAATCGAGGTAAAACATACATCCTTTTAATTTCCACTACACCAACCCCGTATTTTTTTATCGCCCCACAACCAACTGCGATATCATCTTTGAATGCAATGACCACATGATCAACTTTCTCTATAGAATTATGTGATGCATAAAAATCATTAGCATTTCTATTCTTGGTTTTTAATTCAGCATCCAGCTTAATAACCAGTTCTTTGAAATCTACACTACTTGCATCTATCCTTGTTATTTTTAGCAAGTTCTCATTTGTATTAGACGCTATCATTTCTTATTTTTTTAGTTCATAAATCTGTGTTGTCTTCCCCGGTATAAGCAAATCTTTTTCAATTGAAAAAATACTATCGGTAATCACGTTCTCAGCCCGAGTAAAATCCCCTATCCGTTGGAAAAACCTATTCATTTTAAGCGTAACAGCATCAGCATTGGAGTTTGTAACGACCATAACCGTTTGGTCATCAGTATACCTGAAATATACATACATCCCCATTTCAGGTACATATTGCATTAAATTACCAAACTGAAGCGCCCTACAATTTTTCCTGAAATTGGCTAACTTTCTAAAATAATTAAAGGCTTCGTTCTCCATATCAGTACGACCTTCTGATACAAACTTATTATTGGGATCCCCCTTCCATCCACCAGGAAAATCAAACCTCACCAAACCATCAGGATCAGAAAAATTCTTCATCAATATTTCCATCCCATAATAAACCTGTGGGATACCACGCATCGTAAAAAGAAGTGCAAGTCCAGATTTATACTTATTAATGTCTTCTTTGATCATTGAGTAAAAACGGCTCATATCATGGTTATCCAAAAAAACCACGTTTTGAGTCGCATCCTTATAAATCACATCCTGGGAAAGTATTGAATAAAGGTGATTTACTCCGGTTGTCCAACCGAACTCACCGTTTAAAACTTCATAAATCGCATCTTTAATCTGTACATCAATCACTCCAGGCAAGTTAGTTTCTACTCCCAGGTTTAATCGGTCACCTTGAGTAAAGTAAGCCTGACTGACCACACTATTCACCAATGCTTCACCAAACATACTTAGCTTTGGAAATTCAGTTTTCATTTGCTTAGCCCATTTAGCCATATACCCCAGATCATTATAGGGGTAAGTATCTATTCTCAGCCCATCAATACCTGCATATTCGACCCACCAGATCAAGTTTTGAGTAATGTAGTTTTGTACAAATTCATTTCTTTGGTTAAAATCCGGCATTGTATGCGCAAACCAGCCATCCAACATTTTCTTCCTGTCATCCGATGCGGCGTAGGGATCCATTAAGGTCTGGTCTCTAAAACTGGTTTGCGTATACACCGGCCATTGATTCAACCAGTTTTTCATAGGTAGATCTTTAACCAGCCAATGTTCACTTCCGAGGTGATTGGGGATAACATCTTTAATTACTTTTATACCTCTTTGATGACATAAGCCAACAAATTCTTTATAAAGTTTGTTTGTTCCGAACCTTGGGTCAATTTTATAATGATCAGTAATGGCATAGCCATGATAAGAAGCCTCATACTGGTCGTTTTCTACCTCAGGGGTTAGCCATAACGCCGTTACTCCCAAATCATTTAAATAATCCAAACGGTCAATTAAGCCCTGCAGATCCCCTCCATGTCTGGAGATCAGCCCATTTCGGTCAATTTTTGCTTCCTTCATGCCAGGAACAATGTCATTGCCAGGATCACCATTAGCAAAACGGTCGGGCATCAATTCATAAATGAGATCTCCCTGATTAACACCAGATATTCGGTTAACATCCGTTGATTTTCGTTTCAGTTCATAAATATATTCCAGTTTTCTTTTCTTATCCTTGATAAACTTGATCGGAAACTTTCCCGGTTTTACATTTTCTGAAAGTTCAAGATCCAAAAACAAATAATTTGGGTTTTCAACCTGGTTTATCTTAATGATTTTAACTCCTGGATAGACAATTTCCACATCCATTGCCCCAATATCTTGACCATAGACCATCAACTGCAATTTGGGATTCTTCATACCCACCCACCAAAACATAGGCTCTACCTTTTTCAATACCTGGGCATTTGCCCAGGCATTGAAAAAAAGCAGCAACAAAACGGCTAAACTTCTCATATTTTATTTAGTTTTTAACCATGGTAATTTTCACTGCAGTTGGTTTTCCTGTATCATCCGTCTTGGTAACGTTCAGCGTAATGGTGTAATTACCTGCAGCAATCGGAACATTTCCGCCATTGAACACAAAATCATTCACACTACCTCCAAGGCTCACCCCCCAATCGTGTCCATACCTGATCTTAATTTCCCCGGCAAGCAAATCAAGCGTTAAAGTATGGGTCTCAGTACCATCATTTATAAATTTCAGATCGGTATCCCCCTCCCAGCCTTTAGCAGTTGAACTACCAATTAGTGACCAGGTTTTTGCCTCTGTCAATTCCCACTTCATCTTATTCATATCAATGGTAACTTTCTTTGCTCCCGGCTTTAAAACACTGAAATTATCCCCCGAAAGTCTAAAACTATTATTACCAGCATCTCCATACTCGGTCGTCCAGTTCTTCTTTGGTGTAATTTTAAACTCCAGTTTAGTATCCGGAAAATTGATAATACCTTCATAAACACCATTACTTATCGGAGAAAGTAAACTGTCGGCAGTCGCTGGCGACCAATTCTGATATGCAGCAGGAATATAGATCCAGCTAGAAGCCTTATAAGGTGTACCGGTCAGCATAATTATATTAGAGTAGGTTACTGCATTAGCTGCAGGCGCAGATTTCAATCTAACTTCCAGCTGACCAGCCTCCCCAATCTTCAAACCCAGTTTCAACATCATCGCATTCACTTCATTTACTGTAGGTGAAAAGGAATAGGAGCTTTGAACAAATTCAACCGGATTCGCAAAATTATTTCCCTTAACATCAAACTGAATTGTTGATTCCACAGGTATTATAGCGCCTTTAATTTCAGCTTTCGGAAAAGTTAAGGACAAGGCGGTTTTATCGCCATCTTCCAGCGATAGATTCAAAACCGTTGTAGAACTGCTTAATGTTCCGGCAGGGCTAACATCAGAGACCACTTGGTTTTCTGATTTTTCACAAGAGCTCAATCCCAAGCCAAGTATGCCTAAAAGGCAACTTTTAAAGATAAATTGTTTCATTTTAACTTTTTTTATGTAGTTAATAACCTTTGTTCTGAATTAAATTGGTATTGGAAATGATATCTGCAGTTGGAAGCGGGAATAACTTCCTTGTAGCCTCTACTTCTATACCTGATTTCGCCCCACCTTTGTACGGCCATAAATAAGAAGCCTCCGTGTATCTATTGTACCTGATCAGGTCCGTACGTCTGAAGCCTTCCCAATACAGTTCCCTTACCCTTTCATCCAGAAAAAAATCCAGATCAACGAAAGAGACATTACCTGAAGCATCTCCATATGCACGTCTGCGCAATTCATTTACATAATCCACCGCCTGACTTACTGACCCCCCAGTTCCACCACGAAGCACTGCTTCCCCATAAATCAGGTATTGTTCCGCCAGACGAAAAATTGCGAAATCTAAAGAACAAAAGGTCCCACCTGGCTCTAGCGATGGAACACCCAAAGAACTCACATTTCTAAATTTGATTGCTTTAAGACCATCCCCAAACTCAGCTAGATTATCATTTTGTATTTTACTTCCAAAAAACATAGCCCTTTTATCTGTAGCCCCACTATAGTCCCCGAAAATTGCCGGGATAGTACTCCTGACACGATTACCAGACCATCCGCCGCCTGGTATGCCAAATGAAGCAGCGTCCATAGTAGCAGGATCAATCGACGCATTGATGATATAGGTTGTTCCGCCATTATTCTGCGTTTTATTGGCATCATAATTAATGGTCAATATCATCTCATCTTTACTGGTGATATTATTATCTGTTAAAAACAGATTCTTATAATTTGCTGCCAATCGGTAGCCCCCGTTAATAACTTTTTGAGCATAAGTGATGGCCTCTGTATACTTCGGTATACCTGTATAAACCTCTGCGTTTAAATATAACCGGGCAAGTAGTGCCCAGGCTGCTCCTTTATCTGCTCTGCCATATTCGTTGGCTTTAACATCTACAAGATCGCCATCAATAGCTTTTAATTCTGATTCAACATATTTAAAGAGTTCAGACCTTTGGATTTGCTTAGGAGCCTGTTTCCCGATAACATCATTTTCAGTAACAAATGGCGGGTTACCAAAACCATCTAATAATACCCAATACTGAAACGCCCTGAGAAACCTTGCCTCTGCACGAAAATTTCGGATTTCTTCGGAATCGCTAACATTTCTGGAAGCTAGTTTTTCAGCAGTACTTTCCCTTAAAAACTCATTACAAACGGTTATCTGATAAATTGCTCTGGAGTAAAGCCCTCGTAGAAACTGATTATCAGCAGTCCACTTCATCTGAACAAGATCCGGAATTCCCGCATCCCCCCATCCACAAATAGCTTCGTCTGTAGTTAATTCCTGAGACAACCAGAACAATCTCAAAAAATCTACGAAACTTACATTAAGTCCCCCAATGTCACTTAACGCTGTTGCACCACTGGAGTGTCCCAAACCAAAACTAGCATAGAGTTTAGCTAATCCTGCTTTATAGCCTTCCTTCGATGTGTATACGGTCGCTCCAACCTTATCATTTGTAGGAACAAGGTCTAATTCTGAATGTTTACATGAGGAAATACAAATCCCTATCAAACTAAACAGAATTGTCAATCTATATATCTTTTTCATTTTCGTATATATTTTAATTAAAAACCAACATTAAAACCCAGACTATATATTCTTGGTCTCGGATATAGATTCAAATCAACACCGGAGAACACTTCCGGATCAAGCCCTTTATATTTTGTGATAACAAATACGTTTTGACAACCCGCAGATATTCTCAAATTACGGCTTTGATCCTTGAATAATTTACCTGCATCAAACGCCAGAGTCAGGTTATCCATTTTAAGAAAGGAAGCATTTTTCACGTAATAATCACTTTCGTAACGATTAGAAGTAAATTGTGTATTTAAAATGTCACGGGTTGCATTGTTTACAAAACCGAGGCTACTCATCACATTTGACTGCACCCCAAAATTGGAGGAAACATTGTCGTACATATAATTACCAATATTCGACCTTAGTACCGTTGATAGTGTCCATCTTCTAAAGTTTACCGAACTACTTAAGCCAAACACAAGATCAGGATCCGGTGATTTATAGAAATATGAATCATCTGCATTAGAAATGCCATCACCATTTAAATCTGCGTACATATTTTCCAATGGTTTCCCATTTCGGTCATAAATTTGTTTGCGTACATAAAATGACTGCGGAACCTGGCCAACACCGTTATATTTGATATTGTTTCCTGTACCACCTGTAATTGTACCAGCGCTGATCTTATACCTGGGATCTGGATTTAAAGAGAGCTGAGTTATTTTTCTATTGTTGTAGGAAGCATTAAAACCTATGTCCCAATTTAGCTTCTTACCCTGTATCAACGCCAAATTTATATTGAACTCGGCACCTTTCACCTCCATATTTCCAACATTTGTCAACAGGGTATTGTTAAAATTTGAACCTGAAGGAATATCGATAGTTGACAATAGGTTTTTAGTCTCCTTGTAATATACATCTAATGTGCCATTAATTCTTCCACCCCAGAATCCATAATCCAGTCCAGTATTATAGGTTGTAGTAGATTCCCATGTCAAATCAGTATCATAGTCTGAAGGAGAATAATAATCATAAAAATGATCACCTAGTTGATATTGCCCCGCTGGAGCATTTAAATAATATTTAGCCAGATAATTGTAATTACCGATCCCATCCTGGTTACCAGTCTGTCCATAACTTAAACGGACTTTAAGGTCAGATAAACTTCGATTGTCTTTTAAGAAATTTTCCTCGTTCAATTTCCAGGTAAAACCAACGGAAGGAAAATAACCCCAGCGTTTATCCTTGGCAAATCGAGAAGAACCGTCCGCACGCATCGTACCAGATAAAATATACTTATCGGCAAAAGTATATACTAACCTTCCATAATAAGATATTAATTTATTTCTGGGAATATCGTAAGGAAACGCAGGGGTAAATTGTACGGTAGTTCCTGTAGCATCATAATTCTTGAAATTGTAAGTCGTAGTCTTATTATCATAATAGCCATAACCAGCCGTAAGGTCTATTTTACTTTTTAAACTTTTTAAATTCTTGGTATAGTTTAAATAAAATTCTCCAACCTTGTTATTTTGCGATGATAACGACTTAGTCTGGAAACCGCCATTGACAAAATTAAGACCTGCGTTTGCGGGAACAAAAATGCTTCCATACCCGCGCGAAACATCATAGCCAAGATTTAAATTAGCATGCAATTCCGGAAGAAAATGAAAAGAATAATCGACTTGAACATTCCCAAAACTCCGCTCAGTTTTTCCATTATTATCCTGCATTAAGATCATGCTAACCGGATTTCTGGCGGCATTACGATTAAGCGAGCCTCCTCCAAGCCATTCATAATATCCACCAAATTCATCATTCTGAGTTCTGACGGCTTGGGTTGGATCAAATTGTATTGAATTAGCGATTGCACCTTGGTTTGCAAAATGCGCATCCGTTAAAGTACCCTTAAGATTTAAGTCAATTTTTAAATGACCGTCAAACAGTTTGGGCTGAAGTGCCAAGCCTCCGGTAGCCCGCTTGAAACGGTCAGTAATCAACATCCCTTTCTGATCCAGGTAACCAGCTGAAACACGATATGGAACTCCTTGAAAAGCGCCTGAAAGGTTTAAGTTGTTGTCTGTAGAAAATGCATTTTCATAGATTTCGCTCTGCCAATCTGTATTTGCGGTTCCCAATAGATTTTTAAAAGGTTCATTACCATAGGTCGCATTCGGATGAGCATCAAAATAGTCACGAATTTCAGCCGCTGAAAGCACATCCACCTTTTTAGCGATTGTAGAATAAGCATTATTGGTATTGAACTCGATCACAGCAGCTCCTGATGAACCTTTTTTTGTCGTAATTAAAATCACTCCATTAGAAGCTCTGGAACCATAAATGGCTGTAGCATTTGCATCTTTTAGAACAGTAAAACTTTCAATATCCGCAGGATTGATTAGCGCAAGCGGATTTGGTGCATTATTAATTGTATTTCCACTAAAAGGAACCCCGTCTATCACTATTAAAGGATCATTGCTAGCGTTTAAAGATGCTCCCCCTCTAATCCTGATCATACTTCCGCCACCTGGCTGCCCTCCATTGGAGACTACATTTACGCCTGCGACTTTACCCTGAATAAGCTGTTCAGGTGTAGTGATCGCTCCCTTCTGAAAATCTTTTGCACCAACAGTAGTAATAGATCCAGTTAAATCCTGTTTCTTTTGCGTACCATAACCGATTACTATTATCTCATTCAGGATTTCATTAGCCGGTTGTAATTTAAAATTTAGCACTATCGAATTTTGACTCAGGCTTATCGTGTTTTTCTGGGTCGTATATCCGACAAAACTTACGGAAATCGTCGCCAGTCCGGGTTTAATCCCTTTAAGATAATATTTGCCATTCGAATCCGTCTGGCTGGTTTGAGTAGTACCTTCTACACGGATCACCGCTCCGGGTACAGGTTTGTTGATTTCGTCTGTTACCAGACCACTGACACTACCTGATTGCGCATACACAGACAACATACCGGTACAGCAAAACAAAAGCAACATCATGCTTTTTAAGTAAAGGATTTTCATATTTGGTTGTTTAGGTTAATTATTGAACAGGTTTATTGCATAAAAGCAGCCACCCGCAGTATTTAAGTAAAGTGATTGATTGTGTATAACAGGTCTTGCCACAATGGGATCCAGCTGATGCAATAGACTCAACACTTCAACTGTTGTCGAGTACAACGATAAATCCATTTTCCCTGCTGCATATTGAAAGTCAAGCTTATCATCAGCGTTCAACAGTATGGACTTGTTTTTATTTCTACCCTCAGTTTCAAAAAAAACCATTGCACGTTCACCATTTACTGTATAAAGATTTCCCGTGAAATCGCCGAGGAACAAGCTATCTCCAACAATAGAAACAGAAGAAAAATTATAACCCTTGGTCTTAATTTTATACTTTTCCTTTCCACTGACTGCATCAAGCGCTATCATCAGATGAGAATCGGAAGTCGTAATAAAAACAACTCCATTTTTAACGACAGATGTACTGGAAATCCAGGATGGCCATGTACTATATTGCCATAGCAGATTACCATTTTTCGCATCTAAAGCATAAAAAAAACCATCTCTTGATCCAATATATACCCTTCCATTTTCTGCAACAACAGAAGCCTGTATCCCTTCCAACAAGTGGTTTTCATCATCAGCATTAGTCTTAAATTTCCAAATCAGCTTACCAGAATGTTGATCTACCGCATAAATAAACTGATCCCAGCTACCGAAATACACAATTCCATTATATAAACAAGGTGTACTCCTGACTGCCCCCCCCGTACTGAATTTCCATTTAAGTTTTCCATTGTCTGCATTTAGAGCATAAAGGTTTCCATCACTACTACCAAAATAAATGGTTTGTTGCACACCTTCTCTATCCACTATTGGTGAGGAAATGAAAAAGTCGAAAGGATCATCCATATAAAAAATATCTGGTTGCATTCCCCATAATCCTTTTCTTCCGATCTTCTGCTCGCCATCCGTCTTGAATTTCCAATGAAGCTTACCATTATCGGCATTTAGTGCATAATAAAAGCCATCCATACTACCGAAATACACGCTCTGATTGGCCACTGCAGGTGACGAGTTAATTGCACCCGAGGTTTTAAACTTCCAGACAACTTTACCTGTATTTCCATCCAAAGCGTAAAATTTCTGGTCCTCGCTACCGAAAAACACCTTATCATCGAGTACAGCAGGTGTTGAATAACTTTTCGCCTTGTTTTGAAATTTCCATTTTACTGTTGCATTTCGAGCGGTATCTGTTGATGGAACGGATATACGAGCTTTTGCATACCCTGTCCAAATAAGGCCACACAGAAAAAAAAAGCATGTTCTCATGATTAAAGCGTTATATAAGATCTGAAAAGACTAGTTGATTTCAATTATACTAATGGCATACCCACCACCTGGTGCACATTTTATTTTCAGCGACGAACTGCTGTTAACATGAAGTTTTTTAATTTGATATGCTTGTGGATTGTTACTAAAGTGTGCGCTTTTGGCATCACTATAAATTGTTGCCAAGTACTTTTTCCCAACATCCAGAAAATCAAATTTAATACTAGAGGTTCTTCCCTGCTCATCACACGTACTACCAGCAAACCAATTATTGGTGCCTTTTGCTTTTCTAACAATAGTGATGTAATCGCCGGGTTCGGCCTCCAATACCCTCGTATCATCCCAATCAACTGCAACATCTTTTATAAACTGAAAAGCATCTTCAAAGCGTTCATAATTTTCAGGCAGATCAGCAGCCATTTGCAAAGGTGAATACATTGTTACATACAAAGCAAGCTGACGTGCGAGTGTGCTATTTACTGACGAATTATTACCTGGATTAAGCTTACTTAATTTTGTTTCAAAAATACCAGGAGTATAATCCATAGGCCCACCGATTAAACGGGTAAAAGGCAAAATAGTAGTATGGTCCGGATTGTTTCCTCCAAATGCCTCATACTCTGTTCCCCGAGCAGATTCATTCCCAATCAGATTCGGATAAGTACGACTCAACCCAGTTGGACGAACAGCTTCATGGCCGTTTACCATGATTTTATAATCTGCAGCCTTTTTTACCGCATAAAGATAGTGGTTAACTAGCCACTGCCCTGAATGATGTTCTCCACGGGGAAGAATATTACCGACATACCCACTTTTAACAGAATTATATCCATTATCAACCATAAATTTATAAGCAGTATCCAGATGACGTTCATAATTCCTGACCGAGCCAGAAGTTTCATGATGCATCATGATCTTAACTCCTTTAGCTGATGCATAGCTACTTAGGTCTTTTACATCAAAATCAGGATATGGTGTTACAAAATCAAAAACATAATCTTTGGTTTGTCCAAACCAATCTTCCCAACCCTGATTCCATCCCTCTACCAATACTGCGTCAAAACCATGTTTGGCAGCAAAATCAATATAAGACTTCACCTTTAAAGTATTAGCAGCATGTTTTCCATTTGGTTTTGTCTTCAAATAATCAGTAATCCCCAATTGAACATTACTCAGATCAGTATAAGACCAGGTACTTTTACCTGTAATCATTTCCCACCACACCCCTATATATTTTATCGGTTTTATCCAGGACACATCTTTAAATTGTGTAGGATCATTCAAATTCAATACCAGCTTAGATTCCAGGATATCGGCAGCTTTGTCACTCACAATTATGGTTCTCCATGGGGATTGAAAAGGCGCCTGCAGATACCCCTTATTTCCTAACACATCAGGTGTAAGAACTGATTCCAAAACCATGTTTCGATCATCCAATTCCAATGACAAACAGGAATAATCCACCAACGCAGCTTCATGGATATTGATATACAATCCGTCTTTACTCTTCATCATTATCGGAGTTTGTACCGCAGTTGCAGATATAGGTGTTTGAGATACATTTGGTGTAATGGCAGCTTTCATCTTTTCCCTGACCTGAGAAAGATCCGAAGTGATAGTACTGTATTCCTGAGTATCATAGTCTCCGGGTAACCAAAATGCCTTGTGATCACCGGCGAGCGCAAATTGTGTACGCTCTTCTTTTATAGTGAAATAGTTCAGACTATCCTGAGCGGGAAAACCATAACGGAAACCCAATCCATCATTAAATAACCTGAAACAGATTTGAATCAAGCGCTTTGTTTTAGGTTGCCTTAAGGTAATCATGAGCTGATTGTAGTGGTTTCGAATTTCTTTAACCTCGCCCCAAACCGGTTTCCAGCTTTCATCAAAGGTACTTTGACTAGTTTCATTAACCTCAAACCCGCTCAATAAATCAGGGGCATCCTTAAGTTTAAAACCGAGCAAACTTTGTTTAATGACAGGTTTTGATTTATACCACAAGTCATATGCCGGCTCTCCAGAATCAGAGAGGCTAAAATGCGCTACAAGGTGACCATCAGGTGATTTGATTTCTTGAGCGAATCCAAAATTTGGATAAGCGAATGTATAACATATAAATAATACCTTGAAAATTCTGAGAAAGGTATCCCTAGAATAAAAAACGGACAAAATCATGTAAATGCTGTTAAGTTTAAATTTGGTTTTTGTTGTTGATCAAATGTAGGGTGCATCTGGTTTGATTACACTGCTACAAAACAAAAATGTAGACCAAAAAACAAATTAAACTAATGACACAGTGATACTTACGACAAATAACAGTGAGGATATTAGTAGAAACTGAAGTTATTTTTGTAACAAATTGATATTGTCTTTTACAAGGAAATCAGCTTGATTCTCATTTTTTAATTTAATTACAGATTGTTCTATTGAATGGCGTAAAAATTAATTTAGGATATAGATACATAACAATCAAAAGATATTTAGTCTGTTATGAGGCGTTTTCGACAAATTCACCTTTTTCAAGAACTGTTTGATTTCCCCATTGAGTGATCGCTTCCAGCACAGGTAATAAACTCTTCCCAAAATCTGTTAAGCTGTAAACTACCTTGATAGGGGGCTTTTTTCCAAAGACCTTTCGTGACAACAACCCATCTTTCTCCAAATGTTTTAATTGCAGGCTCAAAGTCATTTCAGTAATAGCAGGCATCGTTTTTCGGAGCTCATTATATCTTTTTTCACCATCCTTCAAATGATATAGAATAACCGCTTTCCATTTTCCACCCACCAAGTCCATAGTAAGGCTAACAGTACAAGGGTAAGTTTTATGGTTTAGTTTCACATAATTGCCTATACATTCTATTTTCATTTCGCAAGTTTTTTAGTCTATCATTTTTGATAGTTATTGCAAATGTAAACTGCTAAAATTAGTTTTGCAACTATAAAAATTATAGTATTAAAATTATGAAATATGGATAATAAAGAGTTGCTAATACTTAGAGAAAATGATGAAACATCATTGATTATTTACTGACATAAATAAAACTACACAACATGAAAACATTAATAATTTTAGCACATCCAGATTTCGATAAATCTCTGGCTAACAAAACAATTATCGAAGATCTGAAATTAAGCACGTTGGATATAGAAATCAGGAATATTCAAGACCTATATCCAAACTACAAAATTGATATGGCGGCTGAGCAAAACGCCTTATTACGTAACACGACTATAGTGTTTCAGTACCCATTTTACTGGTATAATATGCCAGCAATCTTAAAACACTGGTTCGATGTGACATTTACGCACCAATTTGCATATGGTTCAAAAGGAGATAAACTAAAAAACAAAAACTTTTTAGCCAGCTTTACAATAGGCGCATCAGAAAAGGAATACTTCACATTAGGTGAACATCATTTCCGGGTACACGATTTTTGTAAGAATTTGGAGCAAACAGCGTATTACTCACAGATGAATTACATTGACCCGATTTATTTTCACGGAACATCTTTAACTGCAGGTTACACAGAAGAAGATGTGAAAAAAAAAGCTAAGGATCATGCTCAAAAGTTAATAGAACGACTAACAAATTTGAAATAAATCCTCAGTAATACTTCAAAAATCAATGTCCTTTCGATATATTTTCAACCCTAACTTTTCCCAACTTTCTGGAACAGTAAAAACCGAAAAAAGCGATATACAGGTAACCTAATGCCGGCACAAAAAAAGAGCCTTGGATTCCAATTCTATCCGCAAATGCACCTTGGACCAATGGAAGTAATGCTCCACCTAAAATAGCCATTACCAGTAATGAAGAGCCCTGACTGGTATATTTACCCAACCCATGTATTGAAAGTGTGAATATGTTTGACCACATAATAGAATTGAACAAGCCTACACTTATAATCGTCCACATTGCAATAGAACCTACATTAATAATGGCAAGCAAAACCAATACTACATTGATCACTGCAAATACCAAAAGTGTTCTAGCCGGCGCAGTTTTACCTATAAAGAATCCTACCAAATTAACGGCCATGAATAAGAAAAAAGTCCCAATCTGCGCAAAACTAAGATCAACTATTGAAAATATAAGCAGAAAAACAGCTATCGCAGTAGTAACCATAAACCCAATTTTTTTAATACTAGGTACACCCTGATTTAAGGATATTGCACCAAGAAATCGACCGATCATTGACCCGCCCCAATACAGGGCCAGGTAATTTTTACTTACAGATTCTGGAATACCCATAATTTGCGGAAGGGAGAGAAAATTAATGATGAAACTCCCGATACAAACCTCCGCTCCGACATAGAAAAAAATACCCAGAATCCCGAGTTTCAGCTGAGGAAAACGTAAAGCTCCAAATCCCCTTTCCTCAAATTGTTCGGATTTGAATTCCGGAAGCTTAATCTGGTATAAACATAATGCCAACAATAAAAATATTCCAGTAAAAATAATATAAGGCATTTCAGTTGCTCTGGCCGTTATTTTTCCGTTTTCGGCGAAAAATTCGAAAATCAAATACCCCCCAATTACGGGGGCGATGGTAGTTCCCAAAGAATTAAAAGCCTGCGCCAGATTTAAACGGCTGGAAGCTTCCTCAGGCCGCCCCAATAAAGAGACATAGGGATTTGCAGCAATTTGTAATAAGGTAAATCCCAATCCCAATATAAATAACGCACCTAAAAAAAGACCATACACTGAATATACAGCTGCAGGATAAAATAAAGAACATCCAATTGCAGCGATCATTAATCCAAGTAGCATCCCATTCTTATAACCAATTTTGTTAATGGGATCACCCCATAAATAAGAGGAAAAAAAATAAATGACAGAACCAATGAAATAAGCTCCGAAAAAGCAAAACTGAACGAGCATCGAACGAAGGTAACTCAAGCTAAACAATTCTTTAAGATGCGGAATCAACACATCGTTCATGCAGGTGATAAATCCCCACATAAAGAAAAGCATAGTTAAAGTAGTAAATGGAACAGTAAATCTATTTTTAGCAATTTCGTTCATAAATTATTTTTAATCAGTGAATTAGTGAATGGACATTGTTCTTAAAAACTTCACTTTAGTGATTTTCAAATGTAAGCTTCATCAGAACATCTCAACTATCGAATGATTAAAAATATAGAAAACAAGACAAAACAAACTACTGACAAACAACGAATTAACCTATACACATTAAGTTTAAAATGTAGAAAACCACTTCCAAAAAATGGCATATTCCTATTTCAATGATTCAAAACAATAGGTTAGACAAATCCTGACTAACCCGACTTGACCTGATACATATTTGAAATCGTACCTATTTCCAATACAAACCGATCGAATTCCTCCCGTGGGACTGCAGCTTTATTTCTAACCTTAGTTCTGTAATTATAGATTGTGCTCATCGAGCAACGTAAAAATTCTGAGATTCTTGTACCATCTTGTATGCCCAGACGTACAAGAGCAAAAATCCTGAGTTCGGTATTCAATTCACCAGGCTTCAGCAAAAACTGCTCTCCTTCTACAAGTAATCCATTAAACTGCTCCACAAAGTCTGGGTACAAATGAAGAAAAATATCATCAAAATTACGGTACAGCAGTTTTAGCTCCTCATCAATCAAGTCTGAAGATCGCAGCATTTTAAACAATTCCTCTGTCTTACCCGATGTTGCTCTTTTATTTAATAATCTCCTGTAATCCTCCAGCTTGTTAACGTAATTGGAACATAAATCCAGAAAGTTACCGATATATTCTTCTTTTATTCGATTAGATTCCAACAACTTATTGTTCGCACCTGTTACCTCCTGATTGACCTGCTGAAGGTTTTGATTGAGTTCCTTTAAGCGTAAGTTTGCGTGAGTAATCTCTAATCGAGAGGATTTTATTTTTTTCATTTGTTTCAATGCATAAACAACAGCCACAATTAGGCAAACAGACAAAAAACTAATCAAAATTAAATATTTCCATAGCTGTCTTTTTTGCTGAGCGATTTTGGCCTGATGAGCAGCATCAATGATAGGAAACATTTTAGAGATCACCAAGGTTCTCAATGGAGCATTACAGAAAATCGCATCGTCCATAGAGTACTTTATATATTTGTAAGCATGATCCAGATCGCCCATTTCATATAAAGAGATCGCCAAAGCCTGTAATGATGTGTTTTCCTTCACGGCATTTTCTATATCAGAAATAGCTGAGATAGCAAAATACATCCTCTCCATCTCCTTATTACCTTCTGATTTACACAAAATACCTAGTGCAGAAGTAACCATAGCATGCTCATGACTTTTTAAGATGACACTGTCCAACTGAGCTAACAGTATTTTTCTGGCTTCTGAGAACCGACCTAATACGCGAAGCTTTTCAGCATAAACAGCATGAAATCGCTTAGAATCATTATCAAGAATATTTAATAAAGAATCCCTGTAAACAGTACTCAATTCATCGTACTCTTTTACCGCTGATGAATTGTAAGTAGCAATATTGCTGTAAAGATCCTTGCAAGATTGATAATAGTCCGCCTTCAACCATTGGTTCAATTCTTTACTATTAATACTTTTAAGCATCTTTTCTGCTTTAATATACATACCCGATACGGCATATAAGGATGCACGTTGCAACCTTGCTTCCGCTATCATCGTTTTATTTTTCAGTGTTTCAGAAATGATTAAATTATGTTCTATATAGCGAATGGCTGAATCAGTTTTATAAGGTCTGTATTCGTTACACAACAAAGTATTTAAATCATAAACTTCGTGCACAGACAATCTAGGTAACTTCAATTTATGTTTCAATTGAGAAATTTTCAGTTCCTTTTCTTTCATGTAGAAATCGCTGCGTTCAATCGTTTGATCCAATTCAGCTAAGAGTGATTTTAGTTTCGATTGTGAATAAGTGCCAGAAGACAGGAAAAACAATAAGGTTAGCAATGAGTATTTCTTTATCATGAGATTTAAGATAGTAAAAGTTAAGTAATCAAATGGCCTAATAACAACCGTATATAACTAAGAATTTCGGAACCTGTAACTGAAATATGAATACTTAAATTATTTGTCTTAGTAAATAAGAACCTGTCCAGATCTTAGGTCGTTACACTCATAGATATTTATTAACAAGTCTGATTTTTCTTAAAAAAGAACTTACCAAAAAGCTAAGGATAAAAGCGAAAAAAAATGTAAGTAGAAATTTTGACCATGCGGATGCGCTAACACTTAGAAGACAAAACTGAATCCAGATTACAAAAATGTAATGAAGCAAATAAATCAGATATGCATTCTCGTTCAACAAATTCCAACCGATGCTTTCCATATCCATAAAATTCCTAAATATTGTCAAAAAAGCGAGGTTACTCAACACACAAGATGCTACATAGACAGACCAATAAATAATATGTGCATTTAATACTGTCAACATTCCATCAGCAATCGCCTTGGTAAGGATTTCTTCTGATCTGATTAAAACAGCGTAGGTAACTAATGCTCCAAAGGCCCAAACTTTCCAATTCTTGACTATACCTGATTGAATCGAAAATATCCCCTTATTGAAATCTGAGTTTCCGATCAAAACTCCAATAGTGAAGTAGCCAAAATATAAGAGTATCCTACTTAATTGAAAATCAAAAGGGCCATAGCCAACCCAGATTCCCGGACCTACAAGCATGGTTAAAGGAACAAATACTACCCAGGTGAACAGATAAAAAACAACGAAAAAAAATAATGGCTTTTTTCCAAATGAATCAAAAACAACAGCGATCTTATCGTTTAACTTCTTAAAGTAAAATTGAAAAGGAATGCCAATTAAATTAAACAAGAAAAGAACCCAAATAAACCATGGAGGTCCAGAAGGCCATTTTTGATGATGAAAAAAATCGTATACAAATACTACAATGCCCGTTTCTTTATTATTGGCCACATAATATGAAGGAAAATAGGCAATTAACATAAAAATAGTACCCAGAAAAAAAAATGGAATCAATAGTCTGAATATTCGATCTCTTACATAATTTACAACCCCTTTCTTATCTATACTTTTAGAGAGAAATAGCCCTCCAATTAAAAACATCAATGACATAAAAAATACATCATTGAAATTTTGAAAAAGGTCTATCCCAACCCAACGCTGACTATCCACTATTGGATGGGTAGAAAAAATATAAGTTTTTTTATCGAATTTAGCAAAGGTTGTATAAGCCAATGCCGAGTGATGTGCTACTACCAGCACAGTTAGCGCGGACCTAAGGTAATCTACCCAAAAATTCCTTGTAAAAGAGTTATTGGCATTATTTAGCATATTTGATTGAGTTAATTCATATATAAGATAGCTCAGCTATCTTTTGAAGGATTGAGTTCCAAATCAAATATAAAACTAAACGTATACCAACTAGTGCCCTCTATATAAAATGTAGGCCACAAAACACCATAAAACACTACAGAACAGAAGATTAACACAAAACACACCTCATAAAAATGTAGATTTAGGGGTATGTAAAATAAAATGTGTCAAGGCATTGATTGATTAGGATTATTACCTTCGTTTTATACACCCTTTAACAAGGCAACAAAAGCTTACTCATTATCCTTTTTTGTCTGCAATATTCTCTGGGGTTTTTCTATTGTATTCCCTTCTAAACGAAACCTAAAAGTAAAGCCACAAAAATTAATTCCGATTTTCTTCGTAAAATCCCATAAAAGTGGTTTTAAGAGTTCAATGAACTTTATACAATACCTTTCAAAACCCGGTGAATAAACTTAGTCTTGTAACCTTCATTAAATTCAATAAAGGTTTATATAAATATCTTCGGCCTTATTTTCTACAAAACGTTTACAGTCATATATGTTGTCTCTCAGCCTAGGATTCAACCGTATAAAATTGAGGTTTTTTTCTTCGAGAAGTTTCACCACATCCCTATAGTCCTGTTGAAAACATGGCTTTTCAGTCGACTGTTGTCTATGTTTTTAAGTTGCTCCTTATAGGCCAATTGCCTTGCAGACGGCCAATAAAATTCATAATAAACGCTAATTCTTTTTGGTTTACCTCAATCTGAAGAAACCAAAGATTAATATTAGCTCACAAAGATAAGGTCTGCTGCTGTCCTTTACTCGTTCTCCCTTTAACAGCAGGGACAGACTTCCTGATCGGCCGTTTCCTGCTCCTTGGTTTCTTTTCTGTAACCGGCTGCTCCTTCTCCTCCACTTTCAATTCCGCCCTGACAATCTCCTGAATATCATTCTTGATCCTGATGTAATTCTCCTGCAAATCATCATAACTCACCTTCCTGATCAAAGGAATAGGCACATAAGCCCCCTCTTCCCTGGCAATCGCTTCATGATCATTCTGCAAACCTGCATGGAACATTTTTAAAGCAATCTTCTCACTGGGACTATCCGCCACAATCCCCACAAATTCTCCAGAAGATAAAGTCGCAATTTTAGAAGCCGGAATCGCATAATCCAGCTGCGTAGATTTAGAAACAGACGTTTCCGAGCTATTGATACTCACACTTTCCCTATCCTGCATGATCTTACCAAAAGTTTCTGAAAGCTTTTTTGCGCTATCACCTGTCACCTGACCACTAATGATATTACCCGAAATCCCAGCAATAATTTCCGCAAACTCAGCACCATACTCCTTCTTCAGCTGCTCAATAGACTGAATCCCCAGCGTACAACTGATCAGATTCGATCTGCCTGTACTGATCGTACTTACAATACCCGTAGCCACTAAGGTTGGAAACTCATCAAAGATCAGGCTCGACTTTAACTTCCCTTTTTTATTCACCAGCTTCAGTAACCTGCTCACGTATAAAGACAATACCGCCCCATAGGTTTCAATCTTCTGCGGGTTATTCCCCATACACACTACCTTCGGCGCATCAGGATTATTGATGTCCAGCGTAAAATCATTACCCGATAGTACATAATAAAGCTGCGGAGAAGACAACCTCGCCAGTCCAATCTTTGCAGAAGCAATCTGCCCCTCCAATTGCGCCATCGCATTGTTCCTATAAGCCGAAATAAAAGGATTGATCAAAGCCTTAATCTCCTCCTGCTGCTGCAATAAAGCAAACAAAGGATCATAATCAATCATCATCAGCTCAATCACATGCGGCAAAGTGCAATACTTCCCATTTTGATATTTGCGCAAATACCAGATGATCGCCGTTAAAAAGTTAATCGGACTTTCCACAAAGAAATCCCCCGTCTTTTTCAACCACTCCTTATTCAAGCCCAGCATAATCGTCCGGCTCGATTCAGTCGCATCGGTAATGTCCTCCATACTCTGAGGATCAAGCGGATTACAGCGGTGCTTAGGATTTTCCAGGTCAATCACAAAAAAACTTGGTTTAACCTTATAATTCTTCGCATACCTCAGCAACTTGTTATAAGCCATCTTACTCAGGTCATCAAACTTAAAATCATACAAAAACATGGAAAATCCCTTTTTCAAATGCTGGTCAATGATATGACGGATGACAAAATAAGTCTTCCCCGCACCCGCAGATCCCGACACCAGAATACTTCTAAAGGGATTCACCACATTGATCCAACCATTCCGAACTGCTCCCTTTAACCTGTACCTGGTTGGCAGGTTCACTGAGTACTCATTCTCCAAAAGCCTTTCCTCCTGGGGAAAAGTTTCATTTTCAGAATTGAAAACATCCTTACTTAAATTGAGCTTGATCAACCTGGACAACCAGGCTCCACCTGTTAGGATCAGTAAATACCCAATACCAGTTAAGCCCATATACAAGCCAGCTATGAGGGGAATGCTGCCGGGCAGGTAAAAAACCAGCAGGCTAAGCAAATAAACCAATAGGCCACCAAACAGGTAACAGATTATGCTATTCTTCTGGATCTTCTCCTCCTTTTTGCCTTTTACCCCCAATAAGGATATGCACAAAAACAATAAAGCAGCCAGCTTGGGCTTGAGTAACCCAGTAAACAGACCTGTCTTTGCAATATTAGCTGTCATACGGTCTGTAATTTCTGCCGTAAAGCCCCAATACCAGAAAGCCTGGTAACAAATGATATAAAAATGAATGATCAATATGGCGATGCTGATTAACCTGGTCAGGTCAATGATCTTACGTAAGCCCTGCACATCTTCTCCTGTATTCATAAAAAAAAGTTATAAAGTCAATTCCTGATTGATTTGTGGACGACGTTTTTTGCGTTTCTTCTTTCTGCGCGGCATACCTGTACCATATTCAGGATGCAATTTGGCCAATAACAGTTCCAGGAAATTGGTCTTTTCACCAGCGCTTAAATAGATATCCGGCTGTGAACTGGTATGAGGATTGGGTTTTAATTCCGGTTGTAAGAAAGACTTCTTCTCCTGAATGTTTGCTTTACTCATTGCCCTAAACCGATCGGTAATGGCCTTTGAACCATAGCCCTTACCCAGGTCACTCCCCTTAAACACCACCTTATTTCGGTGATCCACAAAAGTGATCCCGAAAACAAGCCCCCGATCATTCTGACGAAAAGCGACATCTATCCCCTGCTTTTTCAGTTCCAGCTCAAATTCCTCCCTTGAGATTTTAGCCTTCGCATTCAGCACCTGGTCAATCCTTTGCTTCAAATCCGCCCTATAAGCTTTCCTCCTTTGCAGATTCCTGGCAAACTTTTTCTCCAGGTTTTTCAAGGTAGGTCTGGCATAAAAAGAACTAGCCTTCACCGGCACCCCGACAGGGATTCCTTTTTGATCCAGCATGGAAAACATCAGCCCCTTATTCCTGTACATTAGTGAATCTTCCCCACCACGTAAGGCCACCACATTGAAACACTTCAGAATCGCGTTAAATTCAGCCAGTGAAGTAAACTTATAATCCCTGGTCACAGCCGTCAGGATATTGCTGATCGCTCTTTTGGTGGGCAGCTTACCATATTTTACCTTCTGTGGTTCCACGTTTTTGATACCAGCTTCCTTCTGGATGTTCTTACCTTCGGCCTTTACCAGGTTAAATTCCTCTTCAATTTCTTTCCTGGCCTCTTCTGACCGAAAGGCATTGTTATGTAACTCTATACGTTTCCCCTGGGCGGTGATATTGGTCGTCACAATATGGACATGCAGGTGTGCAGCATCATCGTGTCGGTACACCAGAAAAGGCTGATCCCCATAACCGATCTTTTCCATGTAACGGTTTGCAATCTGCTGTAAGGTGAAATTGTCCAGTTGCTCACTGGAATGGAAGTTAAGGGAAATGTGCAGGGTGTTGGTTCCCACCTCCGGCCTTAGTTCCAATAGGTGTTTAAATCGGTTCAGTTTCTGGTTAAAATTCATCTGCTCAATGTCTCCTGCAAAACCACTGGCCAAAATCAAACTGGCCTCCCCCTGGTCCACCTTGTTCTCATTATAGTGCAACGCCCCTCTGATGGTCTTGCCCGGTATTATTCTTGCAACCATTTGCCAGCGAGTTTGGAAATGATGATTAACAATTCGTCTACTTTTGCATCAATCTTTTGATATTGGTCAGCTGCTTTTAATACATAAAATGCCCGCTTGGTTTCGGTCTTGTCCTGGTTGAAACTGCGCGTGATCTGGTTGATGTTAACTCCAATTGCCCTTAATTCTTTACGGATCAGTGCCAACTCTTCCATTGCTGCATTCAGGGTGATATCCTTATAAAAGAGCGTGATCTTCTCCTGGCTCAGGATCTTTCTGGCCACTCCACCAACAGAATGACAATCGCTGTTCCGGCTGATTTTTTCCAGTCTGAGATAGACTTTTTCAGTTACCCGGGTTCTTACAAAGTGGGTCAAAATGGTTTCAGGGTTGGTTGATTTCTTTCTGGGCATAATCTGTTATTTACGAGATAAAAGAGGCAAGTTCCGCAGCCTTTAAAAAGGTTTTCGTGGACGAAAATATATCTTTGCTTAGACCACGCGGGCTACAATAAGCTCCTCACACAAGTGCTTTTATACGCTGGTTAGTGATTGAACTAGGATGAATGGATTGGCGAAAAATTACTGTGTGGACTGTTCAGATTTTAGAGGTGGTTTGAACTGTTCCAGGGGGACGAAGCTCCTTAAGAGTTGACGGATTTTGACACGTGGATCGGTCTTGACTTTCTTTAGTTTCAGGTAAGGTCTACCTTTATATTTTCTGCCCTTCAGATTCGGGTCTTTGGTTTTTCTTGAGGACAATCTTGTTTCCTCTAGTTGAGCTTTCAGTATGACTGTTTTGTTCATGGGTATATGATTTGATAGCCAAAGGTGGAAAGCCTTAAATTTCCCTTATCACTAGTAGAGATAAATAATTATATCGCTGATAAAATTATTTAGGTATTTTAAATTAAGAATTTTTATTTCTATAATTGCGTAATGCTTGTTGGCAAGCATGCCCGTTCGTGCAAAGATTTCATCAGCCAATAGTTTAATAATGCAAACCTACCTTCTTATTATCCAAACAAGATTACGAACGCAAAATTCAGGATAATTAGTTGGTACAAAAGGAATGTATTATTATGAAAACAATTGAGTATTTCAAACTCCAAGCAAAAAATCTCCACAAAGATTACAAAACTCAAAAATCTTACTTCGACAAAAAAGTAGGTAGTTATTCTTATCAGTATCATCCAAAGTACTTTGACGTGCATGGGATTATTCTGGACTTTAGAATTCCTGAAGACAAATTCAGCCTGATGAGTGCGCAACACGTCATTTCCAAATTCGCAGGCTTCAACAAATGGGCAGATATGGTAAAGGCTTCACCAATAGAACTGGAGCTTGCAAAGCTGCTTTTCGAGAATTCGCACAAGGTCAGCGTACAGGAATGGAAAGATTATATTGCCCATGGCGAAAAGGAAAATAACACCACATTTGATGACAAGACAAAACTTGAAATCTTTACCAATGTTTGGGTTCCTGCAGAGGATATCGAAAGTCTCCATTATGACTATCGCCTTTCCAATATCAATAAGAAAGTTATTGAAAATATGCAGCAGGGTAGCTACAAACCAAAAATATCGAAACAAATTACCTCTCTTCCTTTGACCGGTGCAGACCGAAAAGAATTTATTGAAACTGCGAAAAGTGCTTTCGAGCAGATCTTTGCAAGTATTGAACCAGAACATCCAGTGGAAACACGCAAATTATGGGATGCGGAGCGATATGTTGACGAAGAACTTTTGAAACCAGATATGTTGCCAATTAACACAAACTATGCTCTTTCTCTGATCGATGCCTTTTTAGTTAACCATGTTATCCAATTAGCAGCAAAAGCTGATGATCAGGCCGGTCAATCTAATTAAATGACTATAATTTAGAATTGGCTTTATCATAAGTGGTCACCGGATTACACCGAAGTGACCACTTTTGGTGACTTAGCACCTTTGTTCGTTAGCCTGATATTGGGACAAATGGCAGTATTAGGGATTCAGCATTCGCAAAAACAATATTGATAAACTAGGGCTTGGTGAAATTTACTAGTAATACGTACTCTAGATCAAATTACATCATCTGCTTTGTCAACTTTCTTCATCGCCCCTACCAAAACTTCAGCTGTTTCCATCGCAATTAGTGATATAAATTTTTCACTAGTAGAGATAAACGCAAAAACATTATCCATTACTTGCCTAAGTAAACTTTAACACCAATTCATATAACTATAAAAGTAACAATAAGCAGGTTTTAGATACCATATCTAAAAAACATACAACAATAGTATTTAACAATTATCAACCAGAACAAAGAAAGGAACGCATTAATTATGAAAATAGACATCGTGACAATGGAGGAATTGGAGCAATTCAAAACAGAGTTTATACGGGAAATGAGAAGTCTTATTATGGACAAAAAGCCTACACAAACGACTAAATGGCTAAGAAGTATAGAAGTGAGAAAGATGCTAAGTATATCACCTGGCACTTTACAAAACCTGAGAGTCAGTGGCACACTCCCCTTCAAAAAGATCGGAGGCAGTATGTACTACAACAAACAAGATATTGAGAAAATGATGAAAGGAGAATAACATGAGAAATTACAACATGGATTACTTGAATATACAGAAGCATAATTTAACCCATTATTTTCGACGTATGGCACTTGACGAAAGACTATTACCTACTCATATCAGCCTCTTTATGGCCTTGTTTTACTTTTGCAATAGCCAGGCGCCCGAAACACCATTTCAGGTAAGCCGACCTAAACTCATGAGGTTTTCACGCATCAAATCAATAGCTACCTATCACAAGAATATTAACGACTTAACAACTTACGGTTACATTGAATACAAACCATCCTGGCATCCTCAAAGAGGCAGCACGGTTAGGTTGATTGTTTAAACTGAAAACAATTGAGTTCATATTTGCCTTCGTTGCCAAATCAAGCGTCTGAAATACCAATGCTTCAGACGCTTCATGGGGATTTAGATAGCCTGTTGGAATTTATCTCTCAATAAAGCCATGTCCTCACTAACTTTAATATCCAGTATCTTGGCATAGATCTGCGTAGTTCTGATACTGGTATGCCCCATCATTTTTGATACAGTTTCTATTGGCACACCGTTTAATAAGGTAACAGTGGTAGCAAAAGTATGCCGGGCAACATGTGAACTAAGTGGTTTATCAATATCACAAAGCGTTGCAATTTCTTTTAAATATTCGTTCATTTTTTGATTGCTGGCAACGGGCATTGCCTTATCTTGGTTGATGCAATATGCAGTTTCACGATATCGGTCTAAAATCATTGTAGCAGTCGGTAACAAAGGGATAGCAGAACGGGTACCTGTTTTCTTTCTGTGGGTAAATATCCACCTATTGCCATCAATTCCTTTACTTATATCTGATAGTTTTAGTTTCTGCACATCTGCATAAGCAAGCCCGGTAAAGCAGCAAAACAGAAACACATCCCTTACCTGTAAAAGCCTTTGGGTACTGAATTGTTTTTCAGCTATACGCTGCAACTCGTCCTCGGTTAGAAATGGCCGCTCTACAGGCTTAGATTTGAGCTTATAGCCCAACATTGGGTCGGTATCCATCCATTTTAAGCTGATACAGATGCGTATGATCTTCCCAAAGTTTTTAAGGTATCTGATCGCTGTATTATTCGCGCAACTGTTTTCGGTTCTTAAATAAAACTCAAAATCGCTGATAAAGGCGTGATCTATTTTTTTTATGCTGATATCTGTAATCTTGTATTTTTCCAGCATAAACGCCTTAAGATGCCTTTCCAATACCTCAAATCGTTTTAATGTTCCCATTGCATATTCTTTACCAACCAAAGCTTTCATCTTTGAATTATGTTCTTTAACGGCTTCTAATAAAGTATGCGCTTGCTCTTGCTTTCCCGCAAATTTATTTTTGATGCTTTCCGCGGTAATCTCCACTCCTGCTAAGGTTAATAATTTATGTGCATGATAAACCATTGCTTGTAGATTGTCCAGATAAGCATTCAAACTTTTAATATCTTCCTTAGTTCCCTTCAGCCGTCCAGTTCTTGAGCTCCATTGTTTTGGCTCGCATACTCTACCTGTTGCCATCTCGGAACGTTTACCTGCTACGGTAATTCTTAAATAGATAGGTGCTCCACCAGAAAGATAGTTTTTTTGTTTCTTCATGTAGAAGAGCAGACTGAAATTGGTTTTCATAATCAAAGATTTAAGGTTAACAAAGTTAGCCTTGCAGTCTTTACGCATCAAGTCGTTCAAATTTTGAACTAATTGAATAACAAATAGTTATAAGATATTCGGTGAGTAAATCGGAACCTCAAATTACTCACCTAATCGCTCACCTATTTTTTGCGAATTTTTGAATATTTTGGGGTTTTCACTAAATGCAAAAAGCCTGCAATCATTTGATTTGCAGGCTTTTATACGTTTTGTTACTATTATCTGTGATCCCGCTGGGATTCGAACCCAGGACCACTACATTAAAAGTGTAATGCTCTACCAGCTGAGCTACGGAATCGTTTCCTTGTTTGAAGGAGTGCAAAAGTATAAAATTTTATCTAATTTCACACATCAAAATCAATTTATTATTAACATTTCTTTAAGTAATTGATTTATAGATACAAAATCATAGACTTTTCTTGGATGCCTGAATTGTTTTGTCTATTGCATCAGCTAAAACATCACGATACTTAATAAAACTATTCTGACGATCCTCTTCTCCTTCACTCTCCTTAAGTGATCTTTTGCATTCCTTTACCTGTTGCAATTCATTTTGATAAAGATCCATAAAAGTCTCAGCATCTTTATTTTTCAATATCCTTACCGTATGTGAATATTGCTCATACAGATCTGTAATCACGGTAAGACTTTTCTCATCATAATTATTCAGACCCCTAGTTTTTGTAGATAGCTTTTCTAGCTTTCCTCTTTCTTTTGCATAACCCATAATAGCGCGAAGATACAGCTTTATCGTTATTTACATTAAACCAAATTTCAAACCCATAAAAAATGTCCTTGGTCTTCCTGGTCCATATATATAATTACTATCTCTGTTTTTACCGATGTCAAAATCTTTTTGATACTGATTAAACATATTCTGTACACCTATATTGAATTGAAGATCCTGTTTTATACTCTTCAATGTAAACCGATATGATAACTTTAAATTGTTCTCCAAAAACGTTGGCGACCTGTAAAGTATATCCTGATCTACCCCCGGAGCACCTGCAACATGCGGTACTTCCATAGGACCAGTTAATACACCAGATAACACCGCATTAAACCTGCTTTGAGGCAGAAAACTTAATGTATAATAACCATAAACATCTGGCGAACGTAAGTATCTTTTGCTTCCAGGTAATTCGGCCGACCAAAGTACAGGATTTTCAAAAGTCGACTTCTGAAATGTTACACCTGTCTCTAATTGTACTATTTGATCATAGTTTACACGACCTTCTAAGGTGATTCCTTTTACCGTTGAATTGCCACCATTTTTACGCAGTAATTGTTTGTTCCCATTTGGATCTATTCCAAGATCTTCTAACACAAAAGTGTTGTACAAACGCGTAAAAAATCCATCTAATGTAAAACCATAAATGAAATGCTCTGATGGTTTATTAAAATCCAGAGATGCATTAAAGCTATTAGAAGTCTCTTCTGCCAGATTTGCATCCGTACTAATAACAGAAACACCACCACCAGCAAAAGCCATGTGCATATCTGTTTCTAATGCCTGTGGAGCTTTAAATCCTCTGGCATAAGATGCACGCAATTGTGTTTCCGCATTTAACTTATATAAAGTGCTCAATCGTGGAGTAAGAACAAGTTTGCTGATGCGGTTAGATTTGTTTAAACGCAAACCAGACAATACCGTAAATTTATTGGTTACCTCCCAGTCACTCTGTAAAAAGACACCAAAAAGGTTCACATTCTGATCTATCAGATAATCATAAGCCTTAATTTCATCAAATGTATATTCATATTGATTCTCAAAACCTGTAGTAAAGGTGTTTTTTCCCTTTAGAAAATTGTTAGCTGTATAATTATACTGTACCCCACCCTGTATAGAGTAGTTTTTAGTATTCCCCCAAGCATCAATCTGGTCTATTCCAGTATAATGTGTTCTTTTTGTATTCTGAGCAGAACCATAGATGCTAAATGAACTTTTATTATCTTTTGACTGATGTTCGTAATTGAAGCCCCCAACTAAAATATTATGTAACCTATACTCAGATTGATCAGCCTTATCCGCTGGCAGATCTAGCTTGTTCCCTCCTTTTCTCTCTTCATATATACTCCATCCATTTATTTCCAGCTTATCCTGAGTCGATAATTTAAAAAAGGAGTTAAAGCCAAAAGAGTTATTTTTTAACATAGGCATTTCCGAGTACCCATCACCGTTGGCATCAAAAGAATTGCGATCTCGGCGAGAGCCAAAAAAAGAAACTCCTGCATTTTGTGCTTCATTAACAGCTGTTAAATTGGCGTTAAAAAAATGATCCCAGGTACTGCTTCCTATTATAGAGCTGTTATTGGCTAATGTAAATGAACTCGTTTTAGGCTCTTTCGTTAATATGTTTACCGTACCTGCAATAGCTGATGAACCATATAAAACGGAACCTCCACCTCTCACAACCTCTACCCTGTCAATCATATTTGCTGGTATCTGCTCCAATCCGTAAAGGCTCATCAGAGAACTAAATACCGGGCGACTATTAATCAGCACCTGAGAATATGAGCCACCTAACCCATTCATCCTCAACTGAGAGTAATTACAGGTCTGACAATCTGTTTCCATTCGTAATCCGGGTTGAAAGCATAAACCATCTGCCAGGGTGTTAGACTGCGTATTATTAAAAGTTCTGCTGTCCAGGATATTTACTGCCACCGGACTTTCCAATCTTCTTCTATTGGTTCTGGTTCCTGTCACAACAACACTGTTTAAAGTATTTATTGACGAGGTTAATACCAGATCTAAAACTATAGGCTGAACGTCAGCAACCTTAACTTGTTTATATTTAGTATCATAACCGATGTAGCTTACTACCAACTGATGGGTTCCATAAGGAACATTTTTCAACTCATAATACCCCGCACTATCTGCTTTAGCTTTAATATTCGTTTTGGATATACTTATAGTTACCCATTCAACTGGCTGTCCGTTCTTATCGGTGATGTTTCCTTTTATTAGTGTTTCTTGTGCCCTTGCTGAAAAGGTAATCAAAGCTAAGGCAATTATTAGTAATGGTTTCATTTGATCTAAATTGATTTTATTAACAGCAAACATACAAAAGTTAGATTAATCTAACAATTAAATTAGATAAATAACATTAAAAAGATAACACTCTATTCAGTAGCTATTTACAATATTTTCAAAAATATTGTAACGTTTTGCTATACAGTACTGTCTTATATTCAAAATCAACGCACCCATCTACAACTATTTGATTTATAACAAAATGCGCTAAATGCGTAATGGAAAAATACTGTCCTATGAAAACGAAGCTATTCTATGTATTTCCTGTCATTTTCTGCAGCTTTCTGTTAATCTCAAGACGAGCAAATGCACAATCTACAGGCGAAATATCCGGTAAAGTACTGGATGAACAATATAAAGCATTTCCTTTTGCTTCTGTAAATCTGCTAAATGCCAAGGATTCAACTTCTGTAAGAGGAACTTTAACTAGTGATAATGGTCTTTACGAATTAAAGGGCTTAAATGCAGGCAAATACCTGATCGCCATAAATGTAATAGGCTATAAAAAAGCCATTAAAGGACCTTATGTGATCACAACTGACTCAAAACCTGTTACCGTAAGTGATGTACAACTTAGCGTTGATGCTAAACTTTTAAAAGGGGTGGAAATTGTAAAACGGAAACCTTTAATTGAGCGTCAGATTGATAAAACCGTGCTCAACATCGAAAATAGCATTCTGGCGACAGGAAACACCGCATTAGAAATTCTTGAAAAGGCCCCGGGGGTAACAGTTGATAAAGATGGAAAGATAAGCTTAAGAGGTAAGCAAGGTGTAAACATTATGTTAGATGGTAAACCAACGAACCTTTCTGCCGAACAATTGGCCAACCTGCTTCGATCTACAGAAGGTAACGCCATACAATCTATAGAACTCATTACCAACCCATCCGCTAAGTATGATGCTGCCGGAAACTCAGGAATCATCAATATTAAACTAAAGAAAAACAGCAATTATGGTCTTAATGGCACTGTAACAGCCGGTGCTGGATATGGCACTTTGCCTAAAGTAAATGGTGGACTCAACATAAATTATAGAAATAAGAAGTTCAATATCTACGGAAATGGTAATTACGGCTTTAATAAAAGTTTTAATGAAACTGATATTTCAAGGGTTAATGGCACCATGACCGATAAAACATATTTCGTACAAACAGGTCATAACGATAGAAAACGAACTAATCGCAATTATAAAGCTGGTTTAGATTATTTTATAAATGATAACCATACCATAGGAGTTTTTGTAAACGGGTACCATGGTAATGGTCCAAACAAGTCTAACATCCTTACACTTATTGGTAATGAACCGCTTAAGATAGATTCTTCTGTAGTAGCTTTTAATACCAGCGACTCAAAATATACAGGAATTACTTACAATCTAAACTACCGCGGCGTATTGGATACCCTGGGTCAGGAAATCAGCATGGATATGGATTACTCCCGCTATTTTGAAACTCAGGAAAGCATATTTAACAATGAGTACAAGAATGCTGCTGGTGGAATACTGAAGCCCGATTACATATTCAGAAACACCTCTCCATCTCTTGTTAAGATCTATGGCGCTAAGATCGATTATGTGATGCCCATAAACAAAGACATTAAAATGGAGTTTGGCGTTAAAACCAGCTTCGTTAAGACAGATAACAATTTCATTTTTGAAAACTACAAGAATGACAAATGGGAAAATGACCCAGCCAGAAGCAATCAATTTGTATACGATGAAAATATCAATGCAGCATACGCCAATTACAAGCAGAAATTCAAAACTACAACCGTACAAATCGGATTAAGGGCAGAACAAACAGGATCTAAAGGGAATTCCATAACCGAAAAAAAGGTAGTCAACAGAGATTATCTGAACCTATTTCCAAGTCTGTTCATCAACCAGGAATTATCAAAAAATCATGAAATAGGCTTTTCTTATAGTCGCAGGATAGACAGGCCCGATTATGGCTCCTTAAATCCTTTTATTTATTACCTCGACTTATACTCTTACAGATTTGGCAATCCTTTCTTAAAGCCTCAATACACCAATTCATTTGAGTTTTCTTACTCCTATAAAAAGAACTTAAATATTACCATGGGCTATAGTCATACCAATGATGTGATGACCGAGGTTTTACTAACAGATACAGCTAAGAAAACAATATTTATCTCCCAACAAAATCTGGCGACACAAGATTCCTATAACATGAATATCAGCTCTCCCCTTACCATTACCAAATGGTGGAGTAGCAATAACAACTTAAACATCTTTTATAATAGATTTGAAACACCTGACCTGCTAGGTTCTCCATATTCCAGCGGGCGACTAGCTTTCACTTTAAATACAAACCAAACCATTACATTGAACCCAAGTACTAAATTTGAATGGTCGGCAAATTACGAATCCAAGCAAGTATGGGGTACTTTGTTAATTGAACCCCGTTACCGCATTGATATGGGAGCCAGTAAATCCTTTATGGATAGCAAGCTGAATATTAAGTTTGCAGCCAATGATATTTTTAAACTGATGAAAAGTAGAATTACCAGCACACTACCCTCTCAAGACTATGTGGTTAATGAAAGATGGGAAAGTCAGGTTTTCCGCCTAACATGTACTTATCGCTTCGGAAGTAAGGAAATTAAAGCTGCACGACAACGTTCCAGTAGTTCAGAAAGTGAAAGCAAACGCGTAAAATCAGGAAATTAAAAAAAGCGAGACTCGTCAGAAGACAAGTCCCGCTTTCAATTAACGCTCTCTGCATGCAAGGTACATAAAACTCATTCAAATACAAATATATTTTTCATTTTTAAAGAATTGAGTTCTACACTACTCAGCTTTTAAACTATCATGGGTTGTATAAAATAGTATTGCAACACACCATAAATCATGCTTAGTAATATCAAATAAACAATATTGATCCTGAATTTAAACATCAGTAACATTGATACCAGTATCCATAATAAAGCCATTACATCAATACTTCCCAATGAAAATCCCTTATGAAAAAGCACATCCTTCCCTAAATAAAGCGTAAGGTTTAAGATTACCCCAACAACGGCAGCAGTTACAAAGCTGAGCACATCACTAATCACCGCATTTCCCCTGGAATGCTCTAAAGCTGGTCCGCCGACAAAAATGAACAGGAACGAAGGTAAAAATGTATAAAAGGTAGTCGCTAAGAGTCCGATAGTGCCCATCCATAATGATCCATCAAAGTGATTAAATCCGGCCATAAAACCAACATAACACACTACAATGATTAAAGGTCCGGGTGTAGTCTCTGCAAGTGCAAAACCATCTACCATTTGCGATTTACTTAACCAGTTAAACTTAGACACACTAAACTGCGCTACATAGGGTAAAACAGTATATGAGCCACCAATGGTAAAAAGTGCAGTCTGGGTAAAAAATAAGATCATGCCCTTCCAGAAGGAAAAATCATCACTCAATAGATAAAACAATAAGAAAGGAATCAGCCAGATCAGTAAAAATACCGCACTTTGTTTAATCAATAGCCAGGTGCTGAAATCTCTCCCAAGTCCTTCAGTATGTTTATTGATGTAATAGCTTTGTTCAGTATTCACCAGGTTATTTTCATCCTGATTCTGTTCATCCGTTTTTGTATTTTTTCTATACACCAGATCTGGCCAGAAATACCTGAACAATAAAGCAAAACCAATGGTTCCAAGAATTATATAAGGCATGGAAATGTTAAAGAAAAAGATGCTTGCAAAAGCAACCGCAGCCAACACATAGTGTAAAATCCCATGAAGTGCCTTGCCTCCTACGCTCCATATCGCATGAAAGATAATGGCTACCACCGCAGGCTTTAAACCACTAAATACAGCCTCCATCCAGGTCTGGTTACCAAAAGTGACATATAGTAAGCTAAGTCCGAGTAGAATAAACACAGAAGGCAGAATGAAGAATAAGCCAGCGAGCAATCCCCCGCGCTTACCGTGTAACTGCCAGCCAATGTAAATAGCAAGTTGCTGGGCCTCCGGTCCGGGTAAAAGCATGCATAAGCTGAGGGCATGAAAGAACCTGCTGCTACTGATCCATCTCTTCTTGTCGACCAGGAAATCATGCATGATATTGATATGCCCGAGCGTACCACCAAAGCTTATCCAACCTAATTTAAACCAGAATTTTATTGCGTCTTTGAAAGGAGGTTTTTGTACGGTATCTTCTTTTTGCATGAGGGGATTTCGTGTTCGACAGGGTAGTCCGAAGATACGAAAAATGGAGGGGGTGTGAAAGAAAATAGCCTGCGAATTTACATCCGTAGGCTATAAAATATTGTGATAAAATAAGAATGATTTTATCTAAAAAAATCACAAAACCAACTACGAGTAAACAATGGACTTGGTTTAATTAGGCTGGAACTTCGCTGATTTACTGCTTTGTTTGCTCATAAAAAAATTAAGTTTTCTGCATGTGTAACTTGTTCCTCAAAACTATAAAAGATTAATGTCTCACGTGAGATCAAAGGGAAGTAAGAGCCAATGAAAACTTACCATCCATTAAAATGGTTGCAAAATAGCTAAGCCCTTTGTTCTTACCACGGACTTTCTGATCCGAGAAGGAGAAAGTAATTCTTATGACAAAGAATTCGTAGATCGCATTCACTATATGCAGAAAATGGATGCAGAGATCAAAGCATTCTTTTAACGTCATTAATACATACATCCAAAACTTTAGGACCAAACAGGCCTTTTAGTAAAAACAACAAAGCCCGAACAATACCAGGCTTTGAGATTTAAGATTTCACTAAATCATATGCTTCTGGTGAATTAACACTTGTCACTAAACGCCAACCAGCATCTAACTTCTCTTCCGCACCTTTCCCCACATAGGATGTGCCAATGCGTTTAAACTCCTTCTTAACCTTTTTTGAAAAAGTATTATAGAAGTTCAATGAAGAAGGATCATCAGAAGTGATACCAATCCTTCCGCCCACGATGACATCATCTTTTTCAATATAGACACCTCCAAGTTTCAATTCAATCCCCTTGGGATTATTTAGAAGATCCACAGCATATTTTATTCCCCCTTTTCTTTGTTCGATTTCTCGAATATCAAGTGTAGTACTTTTTGGGATAACTAGATAACGATCAATAAGGTTCCAATCTCCAAAAGACGTCAAACCAAGTCTTGGATCATCAAATATTGAATTATAATGAACAATATCTGGGCTATCAAAAAGCCCCATTAAGAAATATTGAATGTCAAAAGCTTCCTCTATCTCTTTTAATATTGGTTCAATGTCTGATTTGGTTATAAAAAACATTACCTGTTTACTACTCATTGCTTCTTTATTAACATTAAATGTTCCGTTGGTTTTTGCAGTCTTATTCTTGCTGCATTAATAAACTCTCGAGAAGTTATAATCCCACTTTACATCGTTGTATCGGACATAATGAAACATTGCGTATATAAAAAAACAAATGGAAACTAAAAGATAGAATATTTGATTTTTATAATACATAAATTAAGTACTTTTCTCAACTATTTTTATACTGTCTACAAAAACACTTGCTAGTTTTTTATAAATGTTAACAAATTCAGAATAATCAAATGATGGCAGTTCTTTTTCTAACTCCAACCATTCCTCACCTTTCTTCCAAAAATATTTGTAATAACAATAATCAAAAAACATTTCCATATTTTTATCCTTTCTCAACAACAGGCATTCTTCATTCTTTGTTTGATAAAAGAAATCTGAAATTAGATTGTATACTTCAATTAATACTCCAGCATCATCTGGTCCTATTTCTTCAATTTTCGTATTTCTTAATAGAACATCTTCAACTTCTATAATAGAATAAGAATTGATTTCGCTTGAAAATAGCTGCTTATAATTAATCAGTTCATCTTTATTAAATGGAAAAGTCTCTGCATCATGTTCATTCATAAAATGCTTTATGCGTTCCAAGGAAAGAAAGCCACAAATCCTATTTCCTTTATCTACTAAAAAAAAAATCATCAAACTCATTTTCTCCCAAAATGATGAAAACATTTGACGACTCCAACAGACAAAGCCCTATTATTGAAAAATTCATATGTTAAATATCATTATGTTAGGCCTTTATCCCCTATCATTACTAAAATTAAATGAGAGCAAAAAAATATGTCATCTATTTAAAGTTTAAGATAGTTATCTTACTGGTTAATTTTTGTGTAATACCAAAATGCCGTGCCTGCCATGTAACTGTTTCATTTAATTCAATAAGCCCAGATAACCTCCCGGCAATTGCTTTTTCATTAGTATGTTTCGTAGAAATCTGGTGCAAATCAATACTACGGGCCAGATCGAAGACAGTTTGTTTGTCAGCATTTATATAGGTTTTGAGCGATATTATAGGCATACGTTAAAACTTAGATTTATCAATAGCAATGATGCTGATATCATAAAGAAAAAGAATTAAAAACTCAAATATTACTATTCCTTTAAACATCAAAAAAACACCATTTAGAATCTCATTATTGGTATTGAATGTCAACAAATAAATCCCAAATATTGCCATTAATTGAGCAGGTATTTGCAACAAAATATCTTTGACATTTAAAGTTCTTATTAAACGAATGCTTATAACATTCAACATATCCTTGATTATATAAATCGATAATACTATTGCTAAAGTCAAGAAAAGAAAAAAAAGTAATACAGGTCGTTCATGATTAAATAGCCCATAATAAACTATTAATACAGATAGCAATATGCCAGAGAATTGTGAGAGCTTCTTCATATTGTAAATATACAATACTAAATATATTCACGTAAGATTATAGAAATAAATTGATTCATTGAACCTAAAAGTATACGATTAAACTAAATTTTGTTAAATATTCATATTTCTAACATATCCTCGTTATGAAATTATGAAAAACCCTACAATCTACTATGACTACGATTTACTCTTCGCTTTAAAAGACGAAAGCAAGGATAAAGCGGCTTTGAAACAAATTCTAAAACGTTACAGTGTCTTATTACTTCCTTTTATCTACATCCGCATTGGCAATTTAAATGTATGTGAGACTTTAGTATCAGAAGTTTTTTTGGATCTATGGGATGAACGCCTAACCATCGACCCCTATATTAGACTAGATCTCTATCTTTTTAAAAAAACTAAAGATAAAGCCATAGCATACATTGAAAAGGAGAAGCCAAAAAAATTTATGGAGGGTTTTAAAGAATACAGGAAAACTACACCATTTAACCCTGAGGTTCTTGAGCCTAGTTACCTTGAAAAAATAATGAAAGAAGAAATTTCTAATTTAAGTTACATATTTCGTAAAGATTACGAGTCGAGCAGACTGGGGCAAACTTTACAAACGAAATCTACGTAACAAAAGAGGCTTATAGCATTGGTAATGCTATAAGCCTCTTTTTTAATCTACTTCAGCTTATACTAAAGATAACCATTGGTTGTTAGAACAGTTTTCCAACGCTGATAGCCATCTGCAGATAAATGTAGTCCATCATAAGTATAGATAGTATTCATTCTGCCATTAGTATCCACAAAAGAGTCATAAAGATTTACAAAAGTTACACCTTCATCTGCACAGATAGTAAGTAACCTAGCATTTATAGCTTGTATCTCTGCCCTTTTATTCACATGATTTGGAAATTTAACCGCCCCACTTGTTAAAACAGTTTCATTAACTGGTAACATTCCCTGAAAATAGATTTTAGTCTGCGGACTTCCTGCTTTAATAAGACGAATCATCCTGATATAGTTCTTTACGATATACTTTTCCGTTACTCCTCTGGCCAAATCATTAATTCCTATTAAAATGAAAACTTTGGCTGGTTTACCATTAATTACTTCCTGCATTCTTTCAATCACACCATAAGTTATATCTCCTGAAATACCTCTGTTTTTAGCAATAGTTAAACCTAATAAGGTATTCCAATCCGTACCTGCTGTAATGCTGTTCCCAATAAATACGATATCCGTAGCAGCTCTGGTCTGAGCATTAAATTCCGCTACTTTCTGCCTGTAAGTATCTGGTCTGTATGTACTATCGAATCCTACAACCTCAACTTCTGGTACATCCACAATTGGTTTTGATGGTGGGTAATCTGACAGCCCTTTTTTACATGCCGAGCATATCAACAATGCTGCTATAAAAGTTAAAATGATATTCCTTTTCATAAATTTAAGTTTAATCCTAATTCAAATCCTCCTTTAGCAATTCCTTTTAGTTCTTGTGAAACAGATGAATACCCTCCTATTAACGACAATAAAGAATTGGGTTTTAAGCAAATTCCTGTAGAAAAACTTTTAGAACTATGGTACAATCCGTAAACACTTACTTTCTCTCCTTTCATAGTGATATTTGCGCCCACATCTACAATACCATCCAAACCTTTAATCCCTCTATAAGCTACCTTAGGCTCTAAAGTGAATGGGAATGATTTTTGGCTAAAGTCGATCTTATAACTTACTGCTGTAAAAAAGATATTCCTGTTAACAAGATTGCTTTCTTCATCAGTACTTAAAAGATCTTTAAGATTTAAAAAAGAAGCTTGTATGTTTAATGAATTCGAAGTATAAGCAATGCCAAATTCGGCATCAAAATACTTATCTCTATCAATATAACCTGTTATATCAGGATCATTAGGATCACCTTGTACATTTAAAACATCGAAATCATCAGTTCTAATACCGGCCGACAAACCAAAGCTTAACTTCTTTTCTGTGCTGATTGGCAAATGATAAGCGTAAGTCCCCATAATATTGGTCTGACTAAAAAAACCTGCTTTGCTATTTAAAATTGTTAGCCCCAATCCGTTTTTATCATTAATACTAAAATCAGCAGATAATGCCTGAGAAACAGGTGCGTTTTCTATTGATGTACTTAGCTTTCTATAGTTTGCTGAGATCTTTAAATTTCCATTTAAACCTGCAAATGCCGGGTTTGCTAAATACTGGTTAAAAAAATATTGATTTGCAAAAGGTTCTGTCTGGGCAACGGCACTTAAGCTGGAAAGAGAGATTAGTGTAAAAAAGACTAATAACACTTTACTATATTTCATGTAATATATTTTCTTATTCATGTCTTATCCTTAATTATTTCCTTCTAATAATATTAAGCATCCCTTTAAGGACACCTTTACCATCACCTAAATCAACTTGATAATAATAAGCTCCTTCTGATAGATAACTTCCATTATAAGTTGCATTCCAGGTGTTATCATATGATTTTTGATAAAAAACAATACGGCCGGATTTGTCCAATACTTTTACTTCATTATTTGGATATTCATGCAGGTTGTTTATTACCCAGGTATCATTTATACCATCGCCATTAGGTGTAATGACATTGCTAACCACGTAACTGTTAGCAGATGGTTTAGTTAATGCTGTAGTTACCTTTGCCAATCCGGAATATGGGGATGCTCCAATAGCGGAAATAGCTTTAATACGATAGTAATACGCTGTACCCGCCGAAAGTCCTAAGTCATTATAGGTATTGATATTTATACCGTATACGGTTGCCACATTACTGAAATCGACCCCGTTTAAAGAGCGCTCGATCACATATCCGATCTCGTCATCTGCTAAATCTACCCAACTTAGTTTTACTCCTGATGTAGATAAAGCTACACCGAACAGTGCAGATGGTGTTGCAGGATAGATATTAGTTTTGATATAAGAGGTATTACTATAGAAAGAATATCCGTTAACACTTTTAGCTCTTACCCGATAATAATAAGCACCTAATGGAAGTGTTTTGTCGATATATGTGGTCACATCTGTTCCAACGGTGCCAATTAGGGTAAAATCGGTTCCATTTGCAGAGCGTTCTATTTCAAAAGCGGTCTCATTATAAGAATTATCTACCCATTTCAATGTAACATCTGCCAGATCTGTGGAAGCACTTGTCTGAAGACCATTAGGAGCTTTCGCTGCTGAATCGTCTATTGGTGCCAATGCAATGCTCCTAAACTCAGTATTTACAGGAGCACTGGCAATTTTGGTTAAAGCAGTACTTACTGTCAGGTCTACATCCTTTGTATTTTCCAGCATTTGTATAGTAGATGGAGTAGTCGTATTTCCCATGACACTGATGAACAATGTTGCTTTTCCATCTTTATAAGTACCTGTTATACCTCTTACATTTTCTGTTACACCTGCTTTATTAAGTACTCCTTTTGCGATCCACTTTGAAGTAGCTACATCATACACATGCTTCTGAACCTGTCCGCCAGCAACCTCATAATCTGCCACATACAAAAGATCTGGTTCACTATCCCCATCCGTATCAAAAAACACAAAATTATAGGGTCTACCTGTAGTGGCGTAACCTGGTAACTTGGTAGTAGTTTGAGTACCTGATGTGGGCAAGCCTCCACTAACCGTAGCAATGGAGCTGGTTGTAGAGATATAAAGTTGGTTGTTAAAAATAGCTAATCCAAAATTCCCCGCAGCTGCAATACCCAATGAAGTTCCATTCGACTGACCTAATTTGATATGTCTTAAATTACTTCCAGAACCAATTATCCAAAAATTTTCATTGTCGCTGGTTACTGCCGACCTGAATGTGGAATTAATATTATCAATATAAGTACTTGAATTTACGCTTCCATCTGCCGATACAAATCCTAATACTTTTTTAGCAGCTGAAGCATTAATTGTTTCACCAGGAGCCTGATTAAAGCCCATAACCATTAAATGACGTTTATCAGCAGAAATAGTAAGATTTCCTTCATATGCTGCACTGTTCCAATTCCCTGTCAGGGCAAAGCTCTTTCCATCTGCAGAAGCTGATACTGGAAGTGCGGCTATTGTTCTTACAAAAACACCCGATGGAGTATACTCATCAATAAAGGTTGCAGTAGCCTTTCCTGTAGATTGTACAGAGCCATCTCCATACCTGTAAACAGCAATATTGCTTTGGGCATGGGCATAAAATCCCCAACCCACTAGTATTAGTGATAAAATTCTTTTCATGATGCCAATTGTTTTATACTATCCTATTTGAATTTGAATGTTGCAACTACCGGTCTATGGTCTGAAGCATAAGAATTATTGATAACCTGATGTGTCAATACAGTTAAGTCATTTGATTTGTAAAAGATTAAATCAATAGCCTTAGTCGGCGCGTCTGATGGCGCACTTGGTGCACATCCGGTTGTACAGGTTCTCTTAAAAAACTGATCAAAATAATTGATACTTGTACTTCCTGGCTGGTCGTTATAATCGCCACCAACAATTACTGGCAGGGTTTCATTTTGGAAATAATCAGCAATTTTCTGTGCCTGTAATAGTCTGTGAGCCTCAGCATCCCAATGGGTACTGGCTACAATAACTTCTTTCCCGTTTGGCAATTTCACTTTTACAACGGCCATCGATCTTTGCTCATAATCTACCCCATCTTTATGAGGCAAAAGAACCGTAGATGATGATAGTATTGGATATTTAGAAAGAATGGCGACTCCGAATTCCCCACCTTCATAATCAATCGCCTTGGCAAAATAACTATGTCTGCCTGTTAAACTTCCCAAAAGTTTAGCCTGATCATTTCCTGTGCCCGACCTTAATGTATGTACATCAACCTCCTGCAAAGCTACAATATCAGGATCTGCAATATTTATAACAGAAGCAATTGCATTTAAGTCAATAAAAGTTCTGTCTTTTGTTGGTGGACTACAATGGTGGACATTATAAGTCATTATTTTTAAATCGGCAGTACTACCAGTTGGAGGTGGGGTAATATCTCCCTTATCACTTCCCCCTTTGCTACATGCCAATATTGGAAGAACAGCAATTAACGCTATTAAATTTAAGATTCTCTTTTTCATCATTATATTTTTTAAATTTTCATCTTTTTTACCATCCTGTATTCTGACCTAATGCAGGGTTACGTGTATATTGAATAAATGGAACCGGCCACAGATAATGCTTGGGAGCAACAAAGGTTCTACCACTCAACGCAATGATGTAGCCATTTTGATCAGTTGTTTTATTGGAGACAGTAGAAGATACCAGTGCCCAGGATTTTTTCATTCCTTTCATATCTTCCGCCAGAAGATTTCCTTGTTTCCATCTTAAAATATCAAAGTATCTTTGTCCTTCTATAGCCAATTCTATCCTACGTTCTCTTCTGATCTCATCTCTCACATTCAGACCATTTGCAGTTAACTCAGCAATTTCCATATGCTTCATACCAACCCTATCTCTTAATAAGTTGATGCTGATATCAAGATCGTTCTGACTTAATGCTCCTTGCTCAGCTGCAGCCTCTGCATAAGTAAGTAATACCTCGGCATAACGCATGATATGAATATCGTTGGCATCTCTATTGCCCGTTGCAACTGCGGGTATTTCTACATACTTATTAAAGTAATAGCCCGTTAAGGTTACACAGCCTTGTCCATCGGCATTAAATTTTGGTGCGGTAAAAATGCCCGGATTTGTATTCGCAGGATTGCCATCTTTCATTCCTCCCCATGCCGATCCTGGTTTTAGAATAGTTTGCGTCATCCTTGGATCTCTGTTTTCGAAAACATCATTGTAGTTATTTTCTTTGTACAATGGGGATATGTTAATCGGCAATCCATCTGAACACAAATAAGCATCAACCAAAGATTTAGTAGGACTCCATCTTGAATTTTCATTCGGAACCTGTATAAGTCTGCTCAGATTGTGCATACTTACATCCTTCAAGTTTAACCTGGCAATAATGGTTTCTCTGTTTTTCCCATTGGCAAGTTTTCCATTATAGGTAAACAAATCAGAATAACTGCTAGCTGGATTACCATTCGTATATAAAGCATATACGCCTAAATCCATTACATCTTTCGCGGCTTTTTGCGCAACATCAAATCTGTTGTTATAAAGTGCATATCTTGCTTTTAAAGCTAATGCTGCCCCCTTATTTAACCTACCTAACTTTACACCAGTATTGATCGCTGCATCTAACAAATCGGCTGATTCCTGCAATTCATTTAAGATAAAATCTACTACTTGTTCTTTAGGATTTCTGGGCTCATATAATTCATCTATATCCAGCACTTTTGTAACCAAAGGAACATCACCATACAGACTTACCAGGTGACCTAACAAGTAAGCTCTAATCACACGAGCTTCAGCAGCTAAACGGTCCTTTGTCTCTTGTGGAATACTGGCTTTATTGTAATTTTCAAGAAAGACATTGCATCTTCTGATACCTGCATAATCACCCACCCATTCAGAATTAATTAATCCCAGATCTGTTGCAAAAGTTCCACTACCAACTAACCTTCTTTGAGCAGATGTTGGGTACAACGAATTATCACCCTGCATTTCCTCTTCAATAAGGTTAATATTCCTTAAACTATTGTAGCAAGTATTTAAAGCAAGTACCAGTTGTTCTTCATTATTCCAGAAAGATTCATTTACAATCTCGTCTGGTGATACCACATCTAAGAAGCCCTTGTTACAAGCAGAAAGCAGAAAAATTGATAGTATATAAAATATTTTTTTCATGGTTAGATCTATTTAAAAGTGATATTTAAACCAAACACAAACGTTTTTACCTGGGGGTAATAACCACCTCCACTTACCGGTGTTTCCGGATCATAACTGTAGTAGAAATTTGTTGCTGTAAATAGATTATCTGCCGAAGCATAAACCCTTACCCTGTTGGCTCTGAACTTACTCGTGATTTTTTCTGGTATAGTATATCCCAACTGGATATTCTTTATCCTTAGATAAGAAGCATCCTCCAACCAGAATGTCGATAATCTCTGGTTATGAGACTGACCAGCTGTTAACCTTGGATATGAGGCGTCAGGATTCTCTGGCGTCCATCTGTCTAAATGTACTCTTTGAGGAGTCGGATCATTTCCTATATTCACAAAAGCATGTCTGGCTGCTCCTTTAAGATAACCATTTACTTTTCCAACACCTTGCAGGAAGAAACTGAAGTCGAAGTTATTCCATGATAAATCTCCCATAAAACCGTAAGTATATCTTGGAATCGGACTACCTATAACAGAACGATCTCCATCTAATGTAATCCTGCCATCGTTATCCAGATCAGCATACATGATATCACCAGGTGCAACAGGATCACCACTGATATAAGGGAAATTTGGGGTGTATTTATTATTGGCAGCATCATAAGTAAAATCTGATAACTGAGCTATTCTCAAAGCCGTTAAGCCATAAAAGGCATCAATAGGCTGACCTACTATTCGGATTTGATCTCCTAAAGATGCCGGAGCATTACCTAAACTTAGTACTCTGTTTTTTACATCAGATAAATTAGCTCTTACACCATATTTTACAGATTTGATTCTGTCGCGCCAGCCAATTTGCAATTCCCAACCTTTGTTTTCTACATGTCCTGCATTTTGTGGAGGATAACCAGCACCCAATACATCTGGCAAGGAAACATTTAACAGAATGTCATTGGTTCTGTTTTTATAATACTCTGCTGTAAAATCCAGTTTACCTTTGAGGAAAACAAGGTCTAAACCTACGTTTTGCTGAATTGCAGATTCCCAGGTTAAAATTCTATTTACTACACCAGATTCACCATAACCAATAGTTATCTGATTACCAATTGGCATCGTGCTAATTTCAGTAAGAGAAGACATATAACCAAAATCTCTGCCCACTTTATCATTCCCTAAAGAACCATAAGAGTATCTTAATTTAGCAGATTCTACATGTGATCTTAACTTCTCGAAAAAGGCCTCTTCAGAGAAAACCCATCCCACAGAACCAGATGAGAACAACTGCCATCTTGATTCTTTAGCAAAACGAGTTGAACCGTCATAACGAAAATTCAACTCTGCTAAGTACTTATTCTTATATGCATAATTGCTGCGCCCAAACATAGATGCCAATGCATTAACTGTAGCCCCACCATTATTTACCTGGTTATCTGTTCCCAAATTAATAGATTCGATATCCTGAAGTGGTAAATGGGTTCTGCTGGCCGAAAAATCGTTGGTTACGGTTTTCTCTTTTGATGCCCCTACCAGTACCTTAAAATTATGATCTTTATTAAATGTTTTCTGGTATTCTGATAAACCAATAAATGTATGATAAGAACCAGAATAGGAAGTTACACTTAGCTTATTAGGGTTATTGGCCTGATAAATCAAGGAGTTATCGTACGGACTATAATAGTTTATTGTCTTAGAAAAAACGCTTCTTCTGGAATTGTATTTATTTAAAACATACTGACCTTTAATGGTCCAGCCATCTAGAACTTTAAAATTCAAAGAAAGATTGGCATTTACCTCTTGCGAAGTATAAGTATTGGTTCCACCATCTGTAGTTTGAGCAATTGGGTTACTCACATTTACATACGCCCATTTCCCGGTTGTAAATCTGACAGGACTTAATGGACTAATCACATGAAGCGTATGTAATGGTCCAGACTCTGAGCCTATGTCCTGAGCTGAGCCAATCGATTTTCTATCAGTATAACCAAAGTTAGCATCAACATCCAGCCTATCCATCAATTTGGTATTGATGCGGAGTCGCGCATTATTTCTATCTGCAGAATAGTTGTCTCCCGTAATTAAACCTTTCTCATTTAAATTACCATAAGAAACAAAGTAATTGATGTTTTTAGCATCTCCACTTAAGCTTAAATTATGCGATTGTTGTGGTGTATTCTTTTTAAGAATCTCTTTAACCCAGTCGGTATCGCCAAAATAGTTGGGGTTAGATTTGTTTTTAACAGTTTCAACATCATAAGATGTATAAGTTGGCGTTTGTCCAACGTTAATTTGTGCTTCGTTCAGCAACTGCATATAATCTACAGAACCTACTAACTCCGGTAAAGCTGTTGGTGTTTGCACTCCATAATATGTACTATAAGTAAGCGATGGCGCATCTCCGGTCTTACCTTTCTTTGTGGTAATTAAAATTACACCATTAGCACCCCTTACACCATAAATAGATGCAGAAGAAGCATCTTTTAATACCGAAATACTCTCTATATCATTGGGATTTAAAATATCTATACTTCTGGTTGGTGCACCATCAACTACATATAAAGGGCTGGAATCTCCTAAAGTACCAATCCCCCTGATCCTTATACTTCCAGAGTTTGCACCGGGCTGGCCACCAGGACTTTTAACTGTTACGCCAGCCATTTGTCCTTGCAAGGCATTACTTATAGAAGTAACGGGCCTGCTTTCCAAATCCTTAGCCTGTAAAGTAGCTACTGAACCGGTAAGGTTAATTTTCTTTTGAGTACTGTAACCAACAGTTACAAATTCATTTAAAATAAAGGGAGATTCCTTTAATACAACATTTATATCCGTTTGTCCGGCAAGAGCTTTTTCTACAGATATAAAGCCCAGATAATTAAACACTAATATTGCCTTATCAGATTTTAATTTAAGGCTGTAATTACCATTGGCATCAGTCGTAGTACCTATTGGCATAGCTTTAACCTGAACGGTAACACCTACTAAAGGAATATTTTTTTCATCTGTTACCTTACCTTTAACAACAATAGTTTCCTGTTGTTGAAATGCACTTGAAGGTAAAGTGTTGCCGACCTCCTGTATAATAATTGCCTTATTTTTAATGGTAAAAGTCAGCGATTTTCCAGCTAAACATTTCTCTAAAACCTCCTCTAGCTGACCGTTAAAAACCATGTCGACCTTACCAACTTTCTTTATAACGTTTACGTTATAAAAGAAATCGTAGCCCGTTTGATTTCTAATGTCTTTAAATATTAGTTCTAATGAAGAATTTGGTCTGTTTAAAAAGACCTTTTGAGCAAAACTTGCGCCCTGAACCTGGAATATTAGTGTAAATAATAAAAGAAAAGAAAGTTTCATAATAAGTATAAGCTTTGGCGAAAGCATTATACTTAGCCTAAACTTAATAAAAGCATAAAAATCCATACATTTGAGTATTAGGTTTAAATTTGTTTGATTCTATTCACATTGGGAAAAAGCAGGATTTGTCTAACCTAAATTTATTATGCCGGGAGTGTTTGCAGCACTTCCGGTTTTTGATTTAAGGGACAATAGAGAGTAATTATTTATGCATAACTAAGAGCCTCCTGTTCTCGATTTTAAAATTCACATTGCCGGTTAATTTCATAATATTTAGTACTTCAGATAAATTTCTTGAGCGGGATATAATTCCCATAAATCTGAGTTTCTTTAATTCCGGGTTCTCGTAATCTACTTCTACATTATACCATAAGGCTACTTTGTCCATGATGCTTTCTAAAGATTCATCAGCAAAATTGAAATAACCATTTTTCCAGGCTATCACTTCATCAGTATTGACCTGATTAATATCAATAGATTGTTGTCGAACGCCAACAGAAGCCTGCTGACCTGGCTTAATGACCACTGCTTTATAAATATTAGAAACCTTTACCGATCCTTCCAGAAGAGTTGTTTTCAAAAGATCATCGTAAGCATTCACATTAAAATGCGTACCTAAGACCTCTACTTTCATTCCATTAATTTCTACTTCAAATGGTTGTTTTCTATTCTTAAAGACTTCTAAATAGGCCTCTCCTTCAATTTTAACATTTCTCTTAACTCCATTAAAAGAAACAGGAAAAGTAACGGAAGAAAGCGCATTTAACCAAACTTTGGTTCCATCAGGTAACACCACCTGGTATTGTCCGCCTCTAGGTGTTTTTATCGTATTGTAAACAGGATGAGCATTTCTTTCAGAAGATCTATAGGTGATCTTTCCGGATTTGAGATCATTCACTACATCCTGACCTAAAGTACTATTAGTTTCATTTTTATTTAAATCAACAACAGAGCCATCTGAGAGAACTAAAACTGCAGAATTACCTCCAGATGGAATATCATGTTGTACAATTGTGTGTGTTGATTTATTTCCGTGTTCAGGTTTAACATAAAACCAGATGGCAACAGCGCAAATCAGCAAAGCCGCAGCCGCTGCAATGCTTCGGATCGGTATTAAACGCTTGCGCTTAGGCTCCTGATTGATATTTAGTCTAGCGAACAGACTGAGCTGTATCTCATCTTTTAAACGACTTTCAGCAAAGGGATTACCCAGGTCTGCTTCTTTACCTTCGAGGCTTTCATACCATGCTTCTACCTGTTCTTTTTCAGCGTCAGAAGCATCTCCATTATTATATTTCTGTAGTAATTCTTTTATATTTTTTAATTCCACGGCAAAGTACCTTTTAATCATATCCGATTAAAAGAGAAAAAGTACTATATGAATCAGAAAAAAATATTAGATGGTATACAACAATAAAAAAACAGAGAACAATAAACTGGAATCATATGCTATAATGCTCTTTTTTAATCGTTTTGTTGCACTTTGCAATTGGTTTTTAACCGTCTGTTCGGAAATAGAAAGCTTTTTTGCGATCTCTTTAATTGAAAGACATTCTTCTTTTTGAAGACAATAAATCTCTTTCATCCTGGTTGGCATAAGATCTATTTCTTTATTAATAATTACATCAAGTTCTTTTTTTATGAAAATCTGATGAGAAGAAAGCTCCTCATTTTCTGGCATAGCTGCCATCTTTACAGCATGACGCAATCGTACTTCATCCTTTTCAAATAACTTTAAGGTTCTATTTCTTAAGACCATGTAGAGATATGGAAGAAGGTGATCGTAGGCTAATATCTTATCAAAGTTATTCCATAATACAAGAAATGTTTCCTGAACTAAATCTTTAGCACTATCTTCTGACTGGACTTTCTTATAGGCATGCTGATAAAGCTTTTTCCAATATTTATCGAAGGCCATATTAAAAGCTTTCTCCGGATTGGTTTGGGCCATTTGAAAAATTAAATCGTCATTTATCTCTGCCATATTGTTGTTAGCACCACGCATTACTCAATTTTTGTCGACTTATCTTCAAGGTTAAGCATTGAAAATGATTTAAAAGAAACATTACAAGATTTCGTTCCTGTAAATAGCTATATAATCAATTTCAAAGGTCGATAAGTTCCGCGAAATAAACAAACGTATATCTTTCACCCTGGCATATTTAGCCAGAAAAAACCTGCTTTTAGTAAGGAATAGGTGGTAGTTTACATTAAGGTAACTTTTTCTTAAAAATGCTTTAACAACATAATCACTAAAGCTAGACAATAAACAATGTATGGACTCCCCCTATATTTTCAGTATCACTTTTAATAAGGAGTTATTTGAATTTTAGAATTTATTGCTTTACTTTATAAGTAGCTCATTTATAACAAGCAATCAAAAAAATACGATTTAACATAGAATAAAACAATATAGTTGTCTATTTGCCTAGCATCGGGTACGTACACTAATAGAAATATAAAGAAGATAAATATGATTAATAAGTTTATTTTAGGAAAATGCATCCTGCTACTAAGCATCGTGAATCTGTGCTTTGCACAACAAAAGAATTACAAGTTTGAAAATTTAGGAAAACCTATCAGATCCCCCCTGACTATTGATTTTGTTACAAGAGATGAAGTAACCGGCCCCATAGCATGGGGAGCTTTAACAAACGCTGAAAACAATGCATTGATAGGTGTAAACATGAAAGATGGCAAATTGATTGAAGTCAATTTAGAAAAATACGGAAAGGCAAATGCCCTTTTACTATTCAAAGCTTCTGAACGTTACATTTATATGTTTACAGGTAAGAAAGGTCGGTTTTTAAAGTATGACATTCGTTTAAATGAGCTCAAACCAATAGGTAATGAAAGCAAAGCTACTTACTGGATGAAAAAGAGCTTTAACATAGCTCCTGATGGTAAAATTTATATAGGTACCTACCCTCAGGCTGCCGTGGCCATTCTTAACCCTAAAACAGATGAAGTGAAGGTGATTGACAGAATCTCAGCAAATGACGGAAGTGAATATGTGATTAATCCGGCATCGGATAAAGGTGGAATTGTATATTTCCCGACAGGGATGAAACATGGAGAACTTTGGTCTTATAACCCTGCCACAGACACCAGAAAGCAGATTTTGCCTGAAAAAATGATGACATACGGCCCAGCCATAATCTGGCGTGCTGATGATGGAAAAGTTTATGGTAAAAAAGGAAGTGTAACTTTTCTGTGCAAGGAAGATGAAATAGTAGAAGGAAAAGCTCCCGCAGCATCTGTTAACACACCGGATAATCTATATGGAGATATTGAGGCCTTGTATCTGAATATGGATGGGAACCTGGTGGTTAAGAATCAAAAAACTAAAGAACAACAGATCATAAAAAGTACCTTTGAGCCAAGTGCACACGAAGTATTTAGTGTCGGCGATATTTATAACGGTAAATTGTATGGGAGTGCAATGAAACCTGGTAATATCTTTACCTATGATACAAATACCGGCCAGACAAATAACTTAGGAAACCTAACCCGGGGCACAACACAGACTTATGCTTTCATGGCATACAAGGATAAACTGTTTACCACTAGTTATACTGGTGGGTATATAGATGTTTTTACAGTAGATGCAAATGGTTTACCCATAAATAGAAAGCCTGTTGCCCATTTACATCAAATGGCTAAGCAAGAGCGTTTATTGCAGTTAAGACTTGCCGCTGATGGCTATATATATAGTCCTACCGTACCAATAAAAGGCTTTTTAGGTGGAACATTGGTTCAGATAGATCCGGAATCACTGAAAACAAAAGCTTTTAAGGATATTGTTTATAATCAAAGTTTTATGTCTGTAACACCTGTAAAAGAAACAGGTGAGCTTTTTTTAACATCATCTATCCAGGGCGGCTCTAGTTCAAAGCCAACAGAGAAAGAAGCTGTGGTTGTTTTATGGGATCCTGTTACTGAAAAAGTGACTTATACCGGAAAACCTGTTAAAGGTGCTACTTCTTATGAAACGTCTGTCCGCGGAAACAACGGGTTGATATATGGATCAGCCTTGGACACAGTTTATATATTTGATCCTGTGAAAAAGAAAGTAATCAGTAAGACTTCAATTGAAAAACCACTTAATAAAGCTGCAAAAATTCTATTAAGTGAAAACTTAGATAAAAATGGAGTTGTATATGGTATTGATAATAGGAATGGGCAGTTATTTAGCATAAACCCATCATCAAATAAAATAACTGTATTGGGTAAAGATGCTTCGCTAATAGGAGCTCGTTTTGCTAAAGTTCAGAAAGACGGATATTTATATTACCCAAGCCACTCTAAATTAATGAGAGTACGGGTGGTTGATCTTTAATTTTCAACACAAAAAAGAGAGGCATATCAAACGATAATGCCTCTCTTCTCATCTATATTTAATCAACTAGCGATTGATTTCAATCCGTAGTTCTTCCTGCATATGCCGTGTAGTGCCATTCAATGTATACTGGTACGATAATAAAAAGACATTGAATTTCCGGCCAAAAGACTCCTCTACCCTGAATACGTTAGGATATCTTTCATCTCCATCCAACTGTGTCACTATAATATTTTTATAAGGCTTAATTGTAACCCTATTGTCGGCTCCCACTTCTAATACAATGGAGGTTTTATTGATATGATCCTCTTTACTTTCAAATGATTCCGTTCCGGCGATTACCCTTACACTGTTATGTGTTAAAGGAAACAACTTCTTATTCGCTGCTGTCACCATGCCGTTTGCCAGTCCAGTCATGGAGTAAAAAGTATTTTCTGCCTGAGATGCATAATCGTTTTTGATAAGTACCTGGTAGAGAATGGATTTTTTCTTCGCATTTATTTCAACGCCAGAAACATCTGTAGCTTTTAACTCAATAAAATAAGTTGAATCCGGCGATAAACCATCCGGGCGTAACTTAACCATAGTGCGTCCGGTACGCTCTCCGGCTTTGATCAGGATTTTATAATCCATGATTTCATATTTATCCTTATGCAATAGTTTGGCATACAGTTTTTCATCGGCGTCAAAAAGCGACCGGTTGTAAAAATCCAGCTGAGTGTCATCTTCTTCCAGCTGGATAACCATATCCTTTGTTGGCGAATGTGTCCCCCCCGCAGAAGCAGCTATATATCCGGTAACTTCATTACCAGTTAATGGTACGATTTCCTGAAAAGTATTGTAATAGTTACTGCTGATTAAAGCAACCTCATTTTTGTACATTTCCTTTTCAAATATTTCATTGTCTTTGCACGATGAGAGCGCTGCAGTTAGTGCCAGCATCGTTATATACCTTATTTTCATGTTTCTACTTTTATGGTTTAACCTAATAACCCGGGTTCTGATCCAGAGAAGGTAACCTTCTCAACTCGGCACGCGGTATGGGTACAAAAGCTAACTTTTTGTTGACTACACGTGTCATGAATGATGATGTTCCAGGAATGACGCGTTGATAATACGTTTCTTTGGTAGCACCATCCGGATTCATACCACGGATAGGTTCACGTTCTGTTTCTTCATAAATTCCCCAGCGACGTACATCATAAAAACGTCTGTTTTCCCATAGCAATTCTACCATGCGTTCACGTTCGATCTGTTTTTGAACATCCGTTGTACTATTGAGTTGAGTAGCAGTTAATCCAGGCAAGCCAGCACGATAGCGTACAAGATTAAAAGCAGATTTTATCTCATCCAGATTTCGGGACATCGTATATTGCTGATCTCCAAGTTGTACCGTGTGACTACTTGTTAGGTTATTAAGTGCCTCAGCATACGACAAAAGGATCTCTGCATAACGGATGATGGAATAAGCTTTTTTGATGTGGCGGGCACCAGTACCTTGAAAAGCATCCATCGGGTGGTTGTATTTCTTAATTACGTAGCCCGTGATCGGGTAGTTGGGTGAAGTAGCAGTTACTCCGCCACGACCATCGGCATCCTGATAATAGTATTTGGCGGTATGATTATTAACCGAAGAACTAGACTGGGCCTGCCATACCGCTTCGTTAAATCCAATAGATGCATAGAAACGCATCTCACGGTTAGCATACATTTTATATACCCCAGAATTAAGTGGATATCCTGAAAAATTGCGAGGCTGTGTAGTAAAACCAGTTTCTGAATAATATCCGTTAACTGCAGCCTCTTCTTTGGTACGACCATCGTCCATCAGATAAGCATCCACCACTTTCTGTGTTACGCAGAAACGGCCCCAACCACCAAGAGAAGGAGGCATAGATCCTTGACTAATGGTTGTCACCATATAACCTGTATTTCTACCCCAGATAATCTCTTTATTAATTTCAGCAACAGCTTCACCGTTAAAAACATCTGCATAGGATCTTAGTGGGTCTATCCCCCCTGCTCCATTGGGATAATTATTGTAGAAGTTAGGATCTGAGGTAACCCCTTGAGGAAGTGCTGGCGTTTTATCATCATTCATTACAGTATAAAGCCTGTACAGCCCCATATCCATCACACGCTTAGCTGCTGCAGCAGCTACTGCCCATCTTGCTTCGTCATACTGTTGTGATACGTAATGTACATTATCAGTCTTACGTCTCCAGTTACCAAAATATGAACTAGCTACCGGTCCTCCATTAAAGAGCGGACTTGCATGAATCAGACGTAAGCGTGCTACTAAAGCAAATGCAGCACCTTTGGTAGGGCGGCCAAAATCTAAAAGAGACACTTCTCTTGGGAGCAACTGTGCAGCTTTTTCAAACTCCTCACAGGTATAGTTCATCGTCTCATCGTAGGTAGCCCTTGGACGATCGTAATATTCGATAGGTTCGTTGGTATTGACTACTTCATCGCCCAATAGGATGGCAGGGCCATAATCCACTAAAATATTGTAATAGGCATAGGCACGGATAAAGCGGGTATATCCTTCGATTCTCAATCGATCGGAATTGGTCATCCCCTTAGGACGATCCAGGTTCTGCAGAATGCTATTGCATTTACGGATGATCTTGTAATATTTCCCCCATTGATTTAAGTTAGGGCTACTGTCTCCGAAGAAATCGGGAGAAGTACGTCCTGTGGCAAAGTCCATTCCATAATACACATTGCTGGAACCACCTCCGGTAAGTCCGTTCAAACCTTCGTCAGTAGCCATTGGTCCGGGTGTATAACCATACCTGATGGTATTTGATTCATCGGGAAACATCGCCGCGGCACCCCACATATAGGCCTCTATATTCCTGGGATTGGCAAAAGCTGAATCAATGTTAAATTCATCGTCAAAATATTCATCGATATTTAAATATTTCTTACAGGATGATGCCATTACAATCAACTGGATCATAAAGGCTACGAGGGCTATTCTTTTTATGATTGATGTTTTCATATCATTAAATTAGATCTGCATTAAAAATTGACGTACACTTGAAATGAATATGTAGTCGGTATTGGGTATTTACGCCCATTCCAGGCGGCTTGTTCCGGATCAAAAATCTTGACCTTATCCCATACATATAAATTGCTTCCTACAAATTGAAGATCCATAGAAGAAACACCGATACGTTTCAGAAATGAAGGGTTTATATTATAGTTCAGTGTGATTTCCTCTAAACGGATGTAACTTGCATCACCTTGCCAAAAGGTTGACAACTGACTATTATTACTATTATTGCCATATTGGAGGCGTGGGTAGCGGGCATTCGGATTTTCAGCCAATGCAGGGTCTATACCGTTGGCTATAGCATAATCCTTTGGAATCCATCGGTTTTTTGGATCTGCTGCCATAGTAAGTACGTTGCCATAATTGCCTTCATAGAATGGCATATAGCCCATTCCGTTAACCACTGTCACATCATCTATCTTCATCGGCTGTCCAACATAGAAAAAGGATGTTTTACCCGTTCCTTTAAACAACACGCCCAAGGTCAATTTTTTGTAGCGAAATTCTCCACCTAACCCGTACATCGCCAATGGATAATTACTATGTGTTAGCGGCACCATATCCAGTTTATCGATAGTACCATCCCCGTTCACATCTTTATATTTGATATCACCAGGCAATACTTCTCCAAAAGTCTGCTGAGGACTATACTTGATGTCATCTTCGTCTTTAAAGAGCCCCATTGCCTGATAACCTCGTATTGAATTATACGGGAAGCCGTTGTACTCAAGATAAGGATACTCCAGATAGGCTTGTTCCCAGTTCTGTACGATATTTTTAGAATAGGTAAAATTACCTCTCAAAGTAAATCCTAAATCTTTAGTGAGATTACCAGTATAGCTTATATTTCCATCAACTCCTGAACTTTTCATACGGCCCACATTGGCAAATGGATTAGAAATAACACCCACGTATTCAGGAACCTGTACCCGCTGTTGGAAAATACCGTTACGTTGATCTTTGAAGATGTCTACCACAAAATCTACCTTATTATTAAAGAGTTTACCTTCAATTCCTAAGTTAGATTTGATGGCCTTTTCCCATTCCAGATTATCAGCTCCGATCCGTGTCTCATTAATTGTTTCAATATCAGGTACACCCCAAACACTACCATTGCCCTGATTCACTTTCGTCAGGTAAGGAAAGCGGATAGTAGAGATCCGGTCATTACCTACGGTACCATATGAAGCTCTGATTTTAAAATAATCAAGCCATGGTGCAGCTTCTTTTACAAATTTGTATCCTGTAGGTACCCAACCCACAGCTACCGATGGAAAAAAACCATATTGTCTGCCGGGTTGAAAATTTTCGGAACCGGTATATCCAAAATTGACATCCAGGAGGTAAGTATCCTTATAACCATAGGTCAGCCTGCTGGATACACCTTGATAGCGTAATGGAATGGCATCCATGTTACTGGTAGCATCTTTGGTATCTTTGGCATCACTGATATAGTAATAGACCAGCGCTGATGTCCGGTGATCCGTTCCATAAACCTTATCGTAATTGATAACAGATTCAAAGTGGTATTTACGGTATTGTCTGGTGGCTTTACTATAACTTGCTTTTTGCTCCTGCACTGTTTCCTGCATAATCAGGGAACCATCGTAAGCCCGGCCTAAAGCTTTATAAAGAGATGGTTGTACACGTCTGCGCTCTTCAAAGTAACTATATATATCGTAAGCACCCTGAACGCGGAATTTAAGTCCATCCAATATGCTGGAAAGATCCTGATTAAGGGCCAGTGTGGTTTTGCCTTTATAGACCTCATCCGCTGCTTTACCTGTACGATTGATCATGACATATGGCGATGACTGGCTTCCGTTTCCAAGACCTGGAAGCAAGCCATTGGAATAACGCGTAGGAAGAACCAGCGGAGTAAGTTGTGCCTGCGCAGCCCATATGTAGTCGGTATTTGCCAATCCCGGCTGATTCAATCTGGATAAAAATCCATCCGCACCCAGGTAAACTTTCGTGGTTTTGGTCAGATTGACATCAAGATTGATCCGGTAATTGTAAGTATTAAAACCCACATTAGAGCTGTATACACTATTCTTATCCACCTTATAAGCTGCACTCTCGCTTTTACCACCAAGACTCAGGAAATAGCGTGCAACCTCAGACCCTCCGCGACCACTCATATAATAACTCTGGCGCCAGGAATTCTTATTCAAGATCTCGTCTTGCCAATCTACATCAGGATACATATCCAAATCCAGACCATCACGGATAATGCCCATCTCGGTTTGGTTGTATAAAGGGCTCTGGCCTCGGACAATACTTGCCTCATTCGCCAGATTCGCATAATCATAAGCACGTAAATATTCTGGCAAGCGGCTGAGGCGAGATAAAGTTGTATTAGCACGTGCAGTAATCTGTATCCGGTCTACCTGGCCTCGTTTGGTAGTAACCAACACTACACCATTGGCTCCCCTAACTCCGTATACTGCAGTGGCAGATGCATCCTTAAGTATCGAAAAACTTTCGACATCCGCAGGATCAATAGTATTGAGATCGCCCTCTAAACCATCGATGAGCACTAAGGCGCTGCTATTTGCACCAAATGTACCGATACCACGAACCCAGAACTCGGAAATATTCTTCCCTGGTTCACCACTACCTAGCCTGGAGATAACACCAGCTGCCCTTCCCCCAAGGAGATTTGCAATTGATGGTGCCGGAGACTGAAGATCCTTAACATCTACAGTAGTGATGGCGCCTACTGAACTTATTTTCCTTTGTACATTCCCCAGACCTACTATGATCACTTCATCAATAGTCTTAGAATTCTCGGCAAGTGTAATGGTTAAATTGTTGTTTGATTTAATAACTAAATGTTCTGTAGGATCAAAACCCACATAACTAAAAACAACTTTATCTCCGTAGACAGCTTTAATGGTAAATTTTCCGTCGCTGTTAGTTGATGTACCGATAGACGGTTTATCTTTAACATATACAGATACGCTTGGAATCGGCATATTATCTTTATCCACAACTGTACCTGCAATTGTTAACTCTTTCACTTGTTGTGCAGACGTCGAATTGAGCGATAAGCACAACGATAGTATGCACATAATCTGAATGAACTTCATTTTAGATAGATTTTATTATTCAATAACTAATTTGCGTATACGTGCATTACTCCAATCGGCGATATAGATATCACCTTGCTCATTGACAGCTACTCCCCAGGGTTGGTTGAACAGCGATTCCACCGGACCGCCATCTTTATAGCCTGGAGTGCCGGGCTGGCCTGCTACCGTGGTGACTATATTATCAGCCGATACCATTCGGATACAATGATTGCCATAGTCAGCAACAAACATGTTTCCATTGTTATCGAACTTAATATCTTTAGGATAGTTAAATAGTGCATCTGCCACTGGACCATCCCGGAAGGCACTGCCACCGGGTGCATTGATGCGTTTAAAACCTCCTGATCCATTAGGATCACGAAGATCCAAGACCGAAATACCTTGTCTGAATTCGGTTGGCGTAGCATTTGAATGGAGCGTAATATACAGGAGCCAAGGCTTTGCTGGATTGATTGCCTGACCATATTGAGATCCATAAGGTCCCTGATGAACAATTTTCGCCTCTAATGTCTCAGGATTTATTTTAGCGATCTTTCCATCTCTATACCTTGTATAAAGATGCCCATCATAAGGACAGTAAGTCACAAAATTTTTGTAGCGGTCCGCTTCTACGATCGAGTTGAAATCCGCCGTAGAGTATTTAACGTTACGCTGACGAGGATACCAGGCTTCCCGAGGGTCGAAAGTAAAGATCACTTCCTTAGTGGATTCATGAGCTGCAGTCAGCATACCAGTAGCTCGATCTACAGTCAGGCCATTAGCAAATAAGATACGACCGGTTGCAATTGATTCGATTAATGGAGTAACTATGTTTTGCTTCTCATTTATTCTGGCAACTCCGAATGTAGCGGGACTACCTCCATCCCGCCAGGACATAAATATATTACCCTCGGCATCCAGTTCCAGGTATTTACCATAAACTTCGGCTTCAGAGAGTGTTCCTGGTTTAAAGTTTTTTTGACCGTTGCCTGTAACTGTGCTTACCTGAGCTTGAATATGATAGGTAAACGTACCTTCATAGGTTACCGAATCGGCACCTACAACTACAGAAATTCGAGGATTATCGCCTGGAAGACGGGGTACAATGGCATAAATTCTATTGCCACTCGATGAGATAACTGAAGCTTTTGCATTATTGAAATAGACCTTGACTTTACCCGGGTCAGTTCCAAAATTTTCTCCGTCCAAAAGGATCTTATCCCGGGCTCCTCCCTCATTGGGAAAAAAAGATGTAAGAACTATTGGTTTTGAAGGATCATGGGTTTTACTTGGACCTTCCTTTTCACTTTTACAAGAAAAAAAGCAAAACGAACTGAAGCAGACCAATAAAAAGGCGACAAAACACCTTTCAGTACATTTTCGGTGATTTTTCATTTAAAAAAGGTTTAAATTTGGGATTGCATTACTTTAAATTTGATTGCATTTAGTTTATAAAAATGAATATATAAAATAAAAAACAATAAAATGAAATAAAATAAAAGAAAAAGAAGTTACAATAGTCATAATTAACAATTAGATGAAAGAAATAACAAGACAAAGTAAAGACTTCGTAAGTTATCTTAACATTAACATTTAATCAACTTAAAGATTTAAAGACATTTGATCTGTTAGAACTTTAATCAAAGTGATAAGCTACATTTAACATTATGTACATATGAGTATAATAACTTCGCAAAAAAACAAGTCAGGGCAAATTAGCCTCCATAAAAAATTTATGAAACGAATTAATTTAATTGTAGCTGGCATGCTGTTAACTTTTGGAAGTTATGCACAGGAAACCGCAAAGGGTTATATTTACAACGACCGTAATTTAAACGGAAAACGGGAAAAGATGGAAGTAGGTATTCCCGATGTAGCCGTAACAAATGGTATCGATGTAGTTTTATCAGATAAGAAAGGATATTATGAACTTCCGATAAGTAACGATCAGATCATCTCAGTAATTAAACCATCCGGATATAAAGTAAGGATTAATGAAGACCAGCTCCCTCAGTTTTTTTACAATCACAAGCCTGCAGGTTCGCCTGCACTAAAGTATAAAGGGGTATCTCCGACAGGGAAACTACCTGCCTCAATTGATTTCCCTTTAAGTCCTGCAAAAGAAGATTCAAACTTCAGAGCGCTGATATTTGGCGATCCTCAACCATACACCTTACAGGAAGTCGATTATTTTGACAAAGGAATAGTAGCAGAACTTAAGGATATTAAAAACGTGGCTTTTGGCTTAAGTATGGGTGATCTGGTAGGAAACAATCCAGATCTGTTTATGCCTTATATTAAAGCTATAAAGAAAATTGGTATTCCATGGTATAACCTGATGGGAAATCATGATATTAACTTTGATGTTAAAGAAGACAAATATTCTGACGAATCATTTGAAGCCCATTTCGGCCCGACTGATTATGCCTTTAATTATGGGAATGTTCACTTTATCGTGTTAGATGACATTCTATATCCTGATCCAAGAGATGGAAAATCATATTGGGGAGGCCTGCGAAAGGATCAGCTGGAGTTTGTTGCCAATGATTTGAAATTTGTACCTAAAGATAAACTTGTAGTTATAGCATTCCATATTCCAATTGGAAAAGCCGGAAATAATGAAGGGTTTAGAGAAGATGACAGAAAGAAACTCTTTGAGCTTTTGGCAGATTTTCCTAATACCTTATCTCTTTCAGCCCATACACACAATCAAAGGCAGATTTTCTTCCATAAAAAAGACGACTGGAAACAGGAAAAGGCACATCATCACTATAATGTAGGAACTACCTCCGGAAACTGGTATTCAGGTGAGCTTAATGATCTTGGGGTACCTGTATCAACAATGAGCGATGGCACGCCTAAGGGATATGCATTCATTAATTTTAAAGGTAATCAGTATGATGTAGATTATAAAGTGGCAGGAAAATCAAAAGAATATCAGATAGAGATTTCTGCCCCAAAAGTTGTCCAACATGGTTTAAAAACATCAGCAGGAATTTATGCTAATTTCTTTATGGGCTCGGAAAAAGATGAGCTTGTATACAGAATTGACGGTGGAGCCTGGAAAAAAATGACCTATATACCAGAGAGTGATCCCTCCTTTTTAGACATTTTACATAAGTGGGATCATACTGAAACATTGTTATCAGGCCGACGCCCGGGTGCGGCTTCAGATTGTCATCATTTATGGAAAGCCGCAGTTCCTGTAAATTTGGCTCCGGGTGAACATACGATTGAAGTTAAAGCAACCGATATGTATGGTAAGACCTTTACTCAAACTAAAACATATAAAATTCTGGAGAAAGGCAGTAACTAATATAATTTAAACAGAAAAGCCGCTCTATTAAGTAGAGCGGCTCTGTAGCCCGTAGGGGAATCGAACCCCTGTTTCCAGAATGAAAATCTGGCGTCCTCACCCCTAGACGAACGGGCCATTATTGCTTTTCAGCGCTGCAAAGGTAATATTCTCATTTAATGACACAAACTTTTTTTAAAAGTTTTTTGATGCATAATCACATCAGATATGTATCATTCAGATACTGTTACATTTACAGTAAAAATGAGTCTTAGCTCATCTTTAATTTCTTTTCAATATCATTCACGTAAGCTCTGAATTTCTTATCTGTCTGAATCAAATCTTCAACAGTCTGACATGCATAAATTACTGTCGAGTGATCTCTGCCGCCAAAGAATGCGCCAATGGTTTTCAATGAACTTTTGGTCATTCCTTTTGCAAGGTACATGGATATCTGACGAGCCTGCACTACTTCACGTTTACGTGTCGGCGCTTTAAGTAAATGAACAGGCACTTCAAAGTAATCACACACCAGCTTCTGGATATAATCCATTGAAACCTCTTTAGTTGTGTTCTTAATGAAGTTCTTAAGCATTGATTTAGCCAATTGTAAATCAATTTCTTTTTTGTTCATGGTCGATTGAGCTAATAAGGAAACCATTGCCCCTTCCAGTTCTCTTACATTATTATCTATATTGTGTGCAACGTATTCAACTACCTCGTCTGGTAAGTCGATACCATCAGCATACATTTTCTTTCTAAGGATTGCAATCCTTGTCTCCAGCTCAGGAATCTGAAGATCTGCTGAAAGTCCCCATTTAAAACGACTTAACAAACGTTCTTCCAGTCCAGACAGGTCTTTAGGAGCCTTATCTGAAGTAATAATGATCTGCTTACCTGACTGATGTAAATGGTTAAAGATGTGGAAGAAGATATCCTGTGTCTTTTCTTTCCCTGCAAAGTTGTGAACATCATCCATAATAATCACATCCATAGCCTGATAAAAGTTCACAAAATCATTGATGGTATTATTTTTCAAGGACTCAACAAACTGCTGGCAAAATTTCTCGCAAGAAACATAGATTACCAGCTTATCTGGTAAACTTCTTCTGATCTCGTTACCAATGGCCTGAGCAAGGTGGGTTTTCCCTAAACCCGAAGCACCATAAATCATTAAAGGATTAAAAGATGTTGCCCCTGGCTTTGCCGCTACAGCATGTCCGGCTGAGCGTGCCAGACGATTACAGTCTCCCTCTACATAAGCCTCAAAAGTATAAGTTGGATTCAACTGAGGGTCTACATTCATCTTTTTCAGCCCTGGAATTACAAAAGGATTTTTAATATCCCTGTTGATGTTTACCGGAACTGGCATAGATTGCTTTCTGTTAGTTGATCCATTACCATTTGACGGCATGTTAGTCGTGTATGGTAAAGCGCCATTAGTCGACTTATCAACAACAATATTATATTCTAGTCTGCCTTCATCTCCAAGCTGTTGCTTTACTGTTTTACGCAACAAGCCAACATAATGCTCTTCCAGCCACTCATAGAAAAACAAACTAGGTACCTGCACAGTTAAAACTCTATCCTCCAACTTTAGGGCTGATATCGGTTCGAACCAAGTTTTGAAGCTTTGGGCCGGGATATTATCCTTTATAATTTGGAGACAGTTATTCCATACTTGTGTACAAGTGATATGCATATTATTCTTTAATCTTTTAAGGTTTCTTAATAAAAAAACGACGAATTGACCCGCCGTTTGGGATTGCGAAGATGGCAATTTTTACTAACATTTGAAGAGAAAATCTAACCTTTTCTATAACTCATTCAGCAGCAAAAGAATAGAAAAACAACTAACAAGATTTACTGTGGATAACTTGAAAGATTGTTAAAAGTTGTCACCATTTCATAAGTTCATTTACCCTTAAAAACTCAGATTGTACAGAACAGTTCAGTTTTATTTCTTGTTTAGTCACCGGATGCATAAAGGCCAGTTCTGAAGCGTGAAGCAACATTGTGGTCATTTCCCACTGCTCCTTAAAGAATTTATTCTGCTTGTTGCAACCATGTTTACGATCGCCGATAATCGGATAAAAGATATGGGCAAAGTGTCTGCGCAACTGATGCATACGTCCGGTTGTAGGCTCCGCTTCAACCAGAGAATATCTGGATGTCTGGTGCTTGCCAAATGGAATATCAAGTTCTGCTCTTTTTAAAGTCACAAATGAAGTAAACGCTTCCTGCATAGCCCCGTTCTCTTTACGCAAGGGATAATCAATATCCAGCTGATCAGGAGCATGTCCACGCAACACAGCAAGGTACTTTTTTTTAACTTCTCCATTTTGAAATTGCTGATGCATTGCGATCTCTGTTTCCTTATCAAATGCAAACAAAAGCAAGCCACCGGTTTTCCTGTCTAAACGATGTACCGGACTCACAAAACGATCTACCTGATCTCTTAACATCTGCAAGGCAAATTCTGTAGCATCATTAGCGATACGTGAGCGGTGAACCAACAAACCATGGGGTTTATTAATAGCAATTAAATAATCGTCCTGATATACAATTTCAAGCATTTGCAGTTTTTGTCGCGAAGGTAAGGCTTTTGTTTTCTATTTCGCAATCCAGGCTTCAGGATTCAGTTTAGTTTGCCCACGCATAATTTCAAAATGCAGTATCGGGCCATCTTCTTTAGATGCTACAACACCTAAAGTCTGATTTGTTTCAACTTTAGCACCTCTGGCAACATTTACTGTCTTTAAATTCTGGTAAATTGTGAAATAATCCCCGTGGCGCAATGCAACAATATAAGTTCCATATAACTCCCTGACAAACAATACATCTCCCTCGAAAACAGCCTTAACCGCAGCTCCCTGCTCTGTTAAAATATTGATACCATCATTGGTATAACTAGCTTGTCCTTCGGTATGGTTACCAAAACGCTCTACAATAGAATAACGACCTACAGGCCATGGCAGCCGGCCACGATTATTTTCAAAGCCAGCAGATAGCTTAGCCAGTTCTGGTGAAGCAGTTAAATAGTTGTTTGATGTCTTTTCTTTTACGACAGGTACAGGTCTGCCTTCGGCAAGAGCCTTCTGGGCAGCCAGCCGTTGCTCTTCTTCAGCTTGTTTACGAGCAAGTTCAATTTCACGTTGAATTGCAGAACGTATAGCTCTGTCTATTTCCGCTTGTTTACGCTTACGTGCAGCAATATCCTGACGGAATTGCTTCTCTTGTTTACTGATCTGATTAAGCATTTGACTCTGCTCAACTTTATTCTTACCCAACTTAACTTTTTCCTGCTCTTGTTCTGTCAGCAAATGACTTTTCTCTTTCAGATTCTTATCGAGGACAACGATATTATATTCAATCTTCCTTTTAGTTCCCTGAATATAGTCGGCCTGCTTTTTTCGATATTGGCCAAACTGTTGAAAATACTTAATTCGTTTATATGCCTGATTAAAGTTATCAGAAGAGAATATAAACATCATTTTGTCGTAAGAATTCTTATTTCTTTGCGCAAAACGAACCATTCCTGCATACTCGTTTTTTAATCGCCCGAGCTGACTTTTCAAAGAATGTACTTCATTTGTATTCTCATGAATCTGGTTGTCCAGATTTTTCACTTCTGAGTTAATGATCGAGATTTTATTTTGCATGAGTCTGATCTTGCTATTAATAGCTCTGATTTGGCCCAATGTTAACCTTTTACTACTCGAAGTTTCATTAAGATTCCGTTGTAGCAGGTCTATCTCACGCTGTATTGCTTCTTTGTTCCTTTTCAGTTCTGAACTGGTTTGAGCAAATGCATTAGCCGTAATGGAAACAAAAAGTATGGATAAAAATAATCTGTTCAGCTTCATTGTGTACTCAAAAATAATACATTAAAGCTACCCAAACAAGTCGCTGCTTAAATACCTGTCTCCTCTATCACAGGCAATGAAAACGATAAGTCCAGATTCTAATTCTTCTGCTAGCTTTAAAGCACAAGCCAAAGCACCACCACTGCTCATCCCCGCAAATACCCCTTCAACTTTAGCCAGTTCACGGGCTTTTAGTGTAGCCTCCTGCTGAGAAACATCCATCACCCGGTCTACCCTGCTTGGATCAAATATCTTAGGCAAATAAGCTGCTGGCCAGCGACGGATACCAGGAATAGAAGAATCTTCGGTAGGCTGGCAACCCACAATCTGTATATCAGGATTCTGCTCTTTTAAAAACATGGACGTTCCCATAATGCTTCCTGTAGTACCCATTGAACTCACAAAATGAGTTACCTTTTGTTCTGTATCACGCCATATTTCAGGACCTGTAGTTTTATAGTGTGCAAGGTAATTATCTGGATTAGCAAATTGGTCTAATAAAAAGTACCCGTTTTTATCTCGCTGTTCTTCAGCATAATCCCGACAAACCTCAATTGATTCCAATAAAGTTACTTTAGCACCGAAAGCCTCCATAGTTAAGGTACGCTCACGTGTAGAACTTGCGGGCATGACCAACTCAATCTCAAGATTATAAATACTGGCGATCATAGCCAGTGCAATACCGGTATTCCCACTTGTAGCTTCAATTAAACGTGTTCCTTTCTTAATCTCTCCACGTTCTATTGCACTGCGAATCATGTTTAATGCTGCCCTGTCTTTTACACTACCACCGGGATTATTACCCTCCAGCTTTGCATACAATTTTACATTGGGATTTGGATTTAACTTGCTGATCTCTACTAATGGTGTATTTCCTATAAATTCTACAATATTACCCATTTTACTTGTTGTCTTTTGTTTCTATAACTTTAACGGAAGATTGATGATAAACTGTTGAGCCAGCAGGAACACTTTTCGTGAGCCATACGTTACCACCAATAATTGAATTGGCACCTATAATGGTTTCTCCACCCAGGATTGTAGCTCCTGAATAGATAATTACATGATCTTCAATAGTCGGATGACGCTTAATATCTCTCATGTACTTCTCTACGCTTAAAGCACCTAAAGTTACACCCTGATATAATTTAACATGATTTCCAATCACGGTAGTTTCCCCAATAACCAATCCTGTTCCATGATCTATATACAAGTATTCTCCAATCAAAGCTCCCGGATGAATATCTATCCCTGTAATTGAATGTGCATACTCCGTTAATATCCTTGGTATAATTGGAACTTCGCTTTTTAATAAAGCATGGGCAATACGGTATAAAGCAATAGCTAGAAAACCAGGATAACTTCTGATAATCTCAAACTCGCTTTTTGCTGCAGGATCCCCTTCCAAAATGGCCTGAATATCAGTATTCATCTTCCTGTACAATTCGGGAACCCCCTCAAAGAAGTGTTGAACGATATGATCATTGTTAAAACTTTCACATGCTTTTGTAGCATTAAGCAACCTCGTCAGTTCCTTTTCCTGTTTCAAAAACATACGTTTAATCTCGTTGATCGAATAATCAGGCGTAGTTAAACGTTCTGGATACAATAAGTTCATCAAACTAATTGCCCAATCAGCAATTTCCTGATTAGATGGGACAGGCTCAATACTGCCCTGCTTCTCAAAAATATGAAGATAAAATTCCTCGTTCATTGGATGTTGGTTAAAGCGTTAGTTTAGATATTACAAATAAAAGAAATTAATTGCTATTTACCTCGCAGGTATCTCCTCTAATACATTTAACAGGTAGTGCCAGAATTTATTTACAGATGAAATCTGCACACACTCATCCGGAGAATGTGCTCCATGAATAGTGGGACCAAATGAAATCATATCTATGCCGGGCAAATGAGCACCAAGTATACCGCATTCCAATCCGGCATGACAAGCATTTACAATTGGTTCTTCTTTGAAATTTGTTTTATAAAGTTTTCTCATCAGAGAAAGAATTTCCGAATCAGCATCTGGCTTCCATCCCGGATAATCACCACTGGTTGTTACTGTACCGCCAATAATTTCAAAAGCAGCACCTACAGCTATAGAAACATCTTCTTTAGTACTTTCAACACTACTTCTCTGTAGGGATAAAGTAATAAATTCTCCATCCTTAATAATCACTTTAGCCAGGTTAGTAGAAGCTTCAACAAGATCTGGAATATCCGGGCTCATTCTAAAAACACCATTGGGCACAGCATATAAAACATTGATTATTTTATGGCATTCATCTTTGTCTAAAACTTGCAATGGAAGATCTGTATCTTTTGCATTGATAATTAATCCAGGTTCTACTGACTGAAATTCAGCTTTTAATAACTCTGAGAAATCATTAATAAAAGAGATAAAAGCTGCCTTTTGATCTTTAGCAATTGCTACAATTGCCCTAGCTTCTCGTGGTATTGCATTTCTTAAACTTCCACCCTCAAATGAACTCAATTGCAGGTCTAATACTTTATATCCATTATAAAGCAAACGGTTCATTAATTTATTAGCATTAGCTCTTCCTTTGTGAATATCCGTACCAGAATGTCCGCCTTTTAAACCTTTAATAGTAACTTCAAACGCTACACTATCCTTAGCTACATTATCTTGTTTATATCTATAAACTGTAGTTGTATCAATACCTCCAGCACAGCCAATCGTTAATTCATTGTCTTCTTCGGTATCCAGATTTAATAAAATAGTACCCGATAAATTAGAAGGATCAAGCTGTTTAGCACCAGTCATTCCAGTTTCTTCATCAATAGTAAACAAAGCTTCTAATGCAGGATGTACAAGATCATCAGCGGCAAGAATAGCCATTATAGTTGCAACGCCAATACCATTATCAGCGCCTAAAGTAGTTCCTTTTGCTCTTACCCAGTCTCCGTCAACATACATTTCAATACCCTGATGTTCAAAATCGAAGTTAGAATCGCTGTTTTTCTGATGAACCATATCCACATGCGACTGCAGTACTACAGTCTGCCTGTTCTCCATACCTTCAGTAGCAGGCTTTTTAATCACCACATTGCCTACATGGTCTTTTATGGTTTCCAAGCCAAGCTGTTTACCATAAGCGACCATAAAATCTATTACACGCTCTTCCTTTTTCGAAGCACGGGGCACAGCATTTAATGCTACAAAATTATCCCAAAGTGCCCTGGGTTCTAAATTCTCAACTTTCATTATTGTTCCTGTATTTAAAACAAAGCTAAAAAGTTAATTGAATTTAGGATTTAATATAAACTAAACATGTTATTAAAATGGCAAAAAAAAAGATTAACTCATAGATGGAAATGATATTCCCTTGATTTTTCTAAATAATTCAACTGCATAAATATCGGTCATCCCTGAAACAAAATCCAATACACTCTGTATTTTGGAATAAACATCTTCATTTTTGGTTAAAAACTGCTTAGGTATTAACTCTACTAGTTTTTTGTGATATTTCGATTCGTTCAACAAGTATGCAGGTATAAATTCTTCCAGTAAACCACCCATTACTTTATAACCAGCGACTTCAATCTGCACTACAGATGAATAATTATAAATCTTTTTAATAGATACTCTTTCGATATTTTTCATAACAGAAAGAAAAGGCTCTTGAATGGTATCCATCAAACTCTGATTAAAATTACCATTCAAAATAGCCTGCTGCTCTTTAAAGAACACATCAGAGCACAAACCGATCAGGGTACTGATAGATTTTGCACGCATCAGTGTAATTTTTGCATCTGCATCGTCAATTTCAGCCAAACGGGCAGGCATTCTATCGTCATTGCACAAAGGCAGCAATAAGGTCTCTACCTCCTGGTAAGAAAGGATTTTTAAACGATGTGCGTCTTCAAGATCTATAATGTTATAACAGATATCATCTGCCGCCTCTACCAGATAAACCAAGGGGTGTCTCTTATAAATCAATGGCGATTCCTGAACTTTGATCAAATCCATTTCTAAAGCGATCTTTTCAAATCCTGATTGCTCAGATTGGAAGAAACCATATTTTTTAGTGAAAATATTCTTCTTGTTATGTCCGGCCAAAGATTCACATGGATATTTTGCAATCGCTGCAAGGGTAGCATAAGTTAGGGCAAAACCACCAGTACCTTTACCTGCAAAAGGATGTGTTAATATACGCAAAGCATTGGCATTTCCCTCAAAATGAATCAGATCTTCCCATTGAGCATCAGTAACTTTATCACGGTAAAATTTACCGTCACCTGAAGTGAAGTAATGGGAAATAGCAGATTCGCCAGAATGGCCAAAAGCCGGATTTCCCAGATCATGTGCCAAACATGCAGAAGCTATAATATTTCCGATTTCACAAAGCAAGGGACAAGTATCATCAATGGTAGCATCATTATCTTTTATTTTATTATAAAAAATAGTACCAAGGGATCTGCCTACGCTGGCAACCTCTAAACTATGGGTTAGACGATTATGCACAAAAACACTACCCGGCAAAGGAAATACCTGAGTTTTGTTTTGCAATCTTCTAAATGGTGAAGAAAAGATAATCCTGTCATAATCTCGCTGAAATTCAGATCTTGACTCTTTTTGATTACCAACAAACCTGTCTTCATTTCCCCAACGTTTAGAGGATAACAACTTTTCCCAAACCATATTCAAATTCCGTTTATGTTTATTTTAGATAAATAAACCGCGAAGTTAAATAATTACGGTTAACATAAGTCCTAGGAAGGCTTTTTTCTAGAAAAGTCGAAGTTGGACTTCATTAGGAGGTTTAGCATCTCCAAAAACAGTTTTACCACCATATTTCCATGAATGCTGACGTTCCTTTTCTATCAAGGCATCAAAATTATCATTGGCTACAAAACCCTGCTCTGCTTTACGGGATAAATTACTTAGCTGCTGGATGGCGTGTAGCTTATCGCTCTGTCCGACTTTAGCCTGTTGTACAGCTTTACTAAGTACTGTAATTGTTTCATCGTATATTTTAACAGGCACTGGAAAAGGATGACCATCCTTACCTCCATGTGCAAATGAAAAGCGTGCAGGATCCGAAAATCGGGATGCAGTACCATAAATCACTTCACTAACCAGGGCCATTGACTGTAATGTTCTTGGCCCCATTCCCTCAAGTAATAACAATTCTTCAAAATCAGCTGGTTTCTTTTCCTGAGTTAACCAAAGCATGGCACCCAAACGTTTCAGATCTACGTCTTTTGCTTTTACCTCATGGTGATCAGGCATAATCAATCGTCTTGCTTCAGCAATCATTCTATCCGGACTTTCGGTAGTCATGCTTAACATGGCTGTTCTTGAAGGTTTCGCTGCCTTTGCAACAAGATTTAGTATCTGCCCCTGGTTTTTACCACATATTCCGGTATGCGGATCTTCGACAAATGAGGTTAAACCATCTGAATGCCAATGATAGCGACGTGCAGTAGAACTGCCATTACGCATCCCTTGCTGAACTACAGTCCAAAGTCCATCAGTATTGACTACAAAACTATGAGTATATAATTGGAAACCATCCTGTAAGGCTGTGTTATCTACTTTAGCACTTAATTTACTACAACGTACAAGTTCGTTACCATTCAAACCAGTAAACTCCCCATATCTGAGTAGTTCATCTGGTGTATTACGTGATTTCTTTCCTTTGCCTCCACAAATATAAATACCAAGTTCTTTGTAATGCGGATTAATGGCAGCCTTTAGTGCACCCATTACGGAAGTGGTTATACCTGAGGAATGCCAGTCCATCCCCATTACAGCCCCAAAACTTTGAAACCAGAATGGATCACTTAATTTGCGTAATACCTCGGCTGATCCATATTCTGCAATGATAGCTTCTGTAATAGCCAAACCAAGTCTAGACATCCGTTCTGCAAGCCATTTAGGTACATAGCCATAATGTAAAGGCAAATCAGCTGTTCCGGATCTTTTCATTACTAACAAAATTAGTAATAAAAACTGATTTATTTAATTCGCTCGCATAGAACGTAATGAAAAAGCTGTCCCCGTCCCCAACAATGCGCCCGCAGCAACATCCGTGGGATAATGTACACCAAGATATAATCTGGAATAACCAACAGAACCTGCCCATAAATATGAAGGGACAACCACATACCATTTAGGATAAGCCTGTGAAAGTGCAGTAGCTGTAGTAAAAGCCGTGGAAGTATGTCCGGACGGAAAAGAATACTGAGCAGGTTGATAAACAGCACGAATTTTAACATTAGCAAGGAATGGCCTTGGGCGCTTTACTATTTTCTTAATCAGCAAGGTGGCCAATGCATTGACAGCAGAACTACTAGCCACATAAAGTGCATTTTGGCGCATCTGTTTATCGTTTCCTATAATTCCTCCTGCAAGTAAACCTACAGGTACACCAATATTAACCCAGTCATTATGGTTTGATATGAATAGAAAGAAGCCTGTCTTTTCGGGAGTCCTGCTTTCAGAAAGATTAATTAATATTTGATCATCCAACTGCTGCAATTTAGATTGGGCTTGTAATTGCACCGGTAAAGACACCCCATAAATGAAAGTAAACAACAACAAGTGTCTAAAAAAAAGGCATTTCATAACCAAACTGTTTTTCGCAAAATACTAAGTTTTAACTACAGTTTACATTTGTACCTATAAAACACCTGAAAAATTACACAAAAAAGGAAGGAGCGGTTGTGACCACTCCTATCCAAACTTAAACACTATTTTTTTAATCCTTCCCTTAAGGCCTCCCACAAAGGCTGCTTAAGTCGGTTATATTGTGGTGCATAAACGTGTACTACATCAAATAGCATAACCCCACCAGATGCATTTTCTCTTATGTATTTAATGGTTTTACTAATGGCCTGTTGATTTGGCCAATCGACATTCCCCATATCTATACTGCCATATAATGGCATTTTATTACGTGTAATGTATTTACCACCTCTTAAAGAACCTTCCACACTCCACCAATGGTAAGTCAAGTTAGCAGTAGCCGCATTATCTGCCAACATCAACTGTGTAAAATAGTTACCTGTCATCAACAAATCAAGTTGCTCTGCATAACCTGTTTTGTTGTAATCAGGGTAAGACCAGTCAAAACGTAACTCTTCATCATTAAACGGATCATAATCCTGACTTGCCCAGTTTACCCCTACCGAATAATAACTGCTATACCATGCCCCAACATATACACCGAATTTCATATTTGGTTTAACACTTTTAACCGCAGCTCTTGCCTTTACAAAAAAATTATGAATTACAGTAGCACGATAAAGCAACCAGCGTTTATAATACTTACCTGTAACATTTGGTGTAACTACCCCACTCACAATTTTCCAGCTTTTAACAATATCGGCAGGAAATTCCATTCGTTTCGCCTGCGAATCACCGTACTTTTCTTCAAGGAACTTTATAAAATCGTTTTTACTAAAATCCGAGAAATCAGCATCAATATCAGTATATCTAGCATAATCCAATATCATACCGTCAATGTTATATTTACTAACAATCTCTTTAACAATATTGAGTGCATGTTCCTGAACTGCAGGAATGGAAGGATTAACAAAGCCATTTCTACCGGTTGAAACCACTGGTACACGTCTGCCTGTTTCATCACAAACGATAGACTGGTACTGATCTCTCCATAATGGGTCTTCGTATACTTTACCTTTACCCGCTGATCCCTCTACGAAAGTGATTATGGAAGCATAAATCTTAAAGTTACGCTTCTTAGCTTCTTCAATCATAAATCCAACATAATCTACACCAGGTGTAAAACTCTTTCCGTCAAGGGTAGTTACTTGTATACTGTAATTACTAGGATACATGGTGTATCCATTTGAGCCTTTAACATCGAGTACAAGACCTGTTACCCCAACTTGTTTAAGGGTATCAAGTACACGTCTGATTTTAGCAGTATCACTAAACCTGCCATAAGTACCAAAAACATTTGAACGGGCATCAACCCATGCAATAGCTTCGTTTCTACGCATGGTATCAGGCAACATCGTTGTTTTATCACCCGGCAAATCACCTTTTGCAACGTTCGACTTTTTGCAGGCTATAAAGCCCGCAAAAAGTAATGCTGATATCATGGTTATTTTTATCATCTTTTTCATAAGATTTCCAATTAAATTCAATAATGGTTTAAGGGGTGTATTTTGTAAACTCATGCGCTATTATACCGCCATTGGTTAGCAACATAAATACCTGCATACGCTCTTTATCTGGTGTTAAAGCAATACAGACATCACCTGTTCCACTCGAATTAGCTGTCGCACCAAGGAATTCCTCAGAATTATAAATATTAAAGGTTTTGTACCTTGGATCTGCTGCAGATAAATTGATTTTAGAGCTTTCTGTTACATCATAAAGTCCTAATACGGCATTATTATAGCTGAAAGTTTTTACAAATTTCTGTATAGCCAGGAACTTCGCATTGTTAAATACAACGTAATCAGTAGCGAAGTGGAAAATACCAAAATTAGCTGTTTCATTTGCAAAACCTATGCTTCTCTCATGGCTTGTTCCATTAACCAAACCAATTTCGAACTGATAATTGATAAAGTAATCAGTATTCGCATTTGTAGAGACAGGTTGTGCATCGGCATTATATCCCATAAAGCTTGCAGCACCGCCAACAACTGATTTGTAATTGATTACTTCCGGTGTATTGCTTACCAATACACCATTTGCAATTCTCCATTTGTAAATAATGGTCGACTGTCCGCCTGTAGTCATCAATACTGCATTTGTATTCACATCACCATAAATATTCAACCTTCTGCCTACTCCACCATCACCAGTTATTGCAGCAGGATTGTTATTTGTCCAATCAATCAATTTAACCGGTGTGGCATCGATATCACTCCATTTGTAAACCAGGAATTTACCATTTTTACCTGCATAGGTTGCACCTATAAGGTTACCCTCAGAATCATTCACCACCTGCATAGCCAGGGCACTAAATGGTAATGCCATATTCTTAACAAATGCACCTGTGTTTCTATTGAATACCCTGTAAACTGCTGGATTTGTACGAACAACTGTAACCACATAATCACCTGTTATTGCAATAGAAGTCTCATTATTAGTAGTAAATCCTAATTCAGCAGCGGTTTTAGTCCACATTCTCCTATTTATCCCTACACCATAATCCAGTTTAACTGGTTCTGCTACTTTTATCTTGTAGGTTTTCTTTAATCCATCTATACCAGTAATAGTTAATGGCACTTCCTGAGATAAATTAAGGGTAGATCCACTTGCCAATGAACTTGTAGAATGGCTATTGATTTCAAGATCAAAAATCGCAGCTGTCACATCAGCACCTGGTAAAATATAAAAGATCACTTCATTATCTTTAACTAACGCTTCCACTTCTTGTGTAGAAGTGCCAGCCTGATATCTAACTTTGGCTTTTGTAATGGACACATCCCCAACTTTTTTTGATACTACTACATAAGATCTGACTTCCCCAGAGCCTGATGTAATGCTTAAAGTAAAGGGCTTGGAGACATCTCTTACTGTACCTAATGCTGGAGTAACGATAGCGTCCGAAGGTACAACAGACCTCAAAATAATTTTGGAAAGGTCTACAGGATAATCAGAATTAACCGGGTAAAAATATGGAATATCAAAATAAATGGTGTCCTTATTCGCACTAAACCGTGGTTCAAAGAGTCGCTGCTGGAGACTACCCATCCCCTCAATTGTACCATATATATCTGCTAGTTCATTTTTTGTATTAGGAACTATCTTTTCTGCTTTTTTGCAGGAGTTAAACACCAGACCGACCAGTGTAAAAACTATAAAAACCAATGATAATCTCTTCATCATTAAAAGCTTAATATTATAACTAAATACTACCATCCTTTGATCTGGGTAATTGCATCATTTCTCAGAATTTCATCCTGATGAATGGGGATATAATAAAGTGCAGGAGTAAACTGACGATTGGTATTATCTACAGGTATTGTTGTATACTTTGTAGAGGCTCCATTCGGTTCTCCTTTGTGACCTGTAAAACGAATGTTATTCAGCACCAGGTGCGCCTTTCTCCATCTTCTTAAATCCCAGTAACGATGTCCTTCAAAAGCTAATTCTATAATGCGCTCATGCTCTATGGCAACCATCATTTCTGCCGGTGTCTGAGAAGGTGTATTGGGCAACCCTCTTTTATTTCTCAGGGCATTTAATGATTCTTTAGCTGCTGAGATATTATTAATCTTTGTTTTTGCTTCGGCATCAATTAACAACACTTCTGCATAACGTAACTCTATCCAACTCTGGTCACTTTTATCTACCCAGGGATTAATATTTAAAGGATCAAGGAATTTTTTAGCGTAATAGCCTGTTACGGTTCGTTTAGGATCAGCGCCACCATATTCAGCAATACCTTCAATAGCATCACTGGTGGTGGTATTTAAAGTACGTCCTTTCCAAGACGAACCATTAAATAATATGGTAGCATTAAACCTTTGTTCGCGATTGGCATAAGGGTTTGCTGCCATTGTGGGATTAGACCAGGAAAAAGTTGAGCCATCATTCATTTCAAACTCATCTACCAGCTCGGCTGTTGGCACACCATATACTATGGCATTATCTACCTTATCTTTTGGAGGCATAAAGCCTAAATCATACTGATGGGTAACCTGAGGGCGAACGAAATCTAGTTTAAAAATAGCTTCTTTGGTATTCTTATTCGTAAAAATAGAAGCAAAATTAGCTTCCAATTCATACAAGCCTTCTGCTGCCAGCTTTTTCACCTCATCAGCAGCATTTGAAGCATTGGTGTAATATGCTGTAGCTTTTGCTGCAGGTACGCCAGTCAATTCGTCAGCATTAAATTGTTTTTTATCATATTCTGCAATTGATGCCGCATATAACCATGTCCTGGCTAGCATAGTATAAGCTGCTCCTTTCGTTGCTCTTCCTTTATTTGCGGCATCCCAGGTTTTATCAAGATATTGTGCAGCAAAGGAAAAATCAGCTGCTATAAAATTCCAGCAGTCGTCTTCATTTGAACGTTGTTTGTCTTTCCCTTCTGGTCCAACGAGTTTATCATGCAATACAACGCTGCCATGCAACTTTACCAACCAGAAATAAACATACCCCCTTATAAATCTGGCTTCTGCCTGAAATTTAAGTTTTGTAGTCTCATCTAGCCCCTGAGCTTTTGTTTCTAAACCCTCTAGAAATTCATTAAGCCTGCGGATTCTGGAATATCCTGCGTTCCAATAATTTAACATTGGTCCGGAAGCACTTACTCTTGAGGCATCAGAAGCAAGTATATTTACTGTTCCATTACCCGAATTTGCGGATGTATATTTCATTATATCAGTTAATGCATCTGTAGCATTATCTGAACCAATAGGAAATGTACCAAACTTAAAGGTATTGAACTCATTGTACATACCAATCAAGTACAGTCTGACATTAGCTGGATTCTGATAAACAGCAACATCAGTATACCTGTCAAGTGGGTCTGTATCAATTTTACAACCACTCATAGCCAGAATTGCACCTGCTATAAGAGCGGATTTTTTTAGTGCTTTTATATATGTTTTCATAAAGCTATTAGAATATTAGGTTAACACCACCTGAAATCATCTTTTGCTGTGGATAGAATCCGTTGTTTACGTTTGGCATTTCAGGATCAAGGTATTTCAGCTTATCCCATGTAAACAAGTTAAAGCCGGAAACATAAAACCTCATTTTTTCAATTTTCGACTTAAACAATCTTTTTGGAAGTGTGTAGCCTAACTGAATAGCCTTTAATCTTAAGTAATCGTTACTGATGATAAAACCAGAGTTTGCATTGGCATTATGTGGAGATAATGATAAATTACCTGATGTTAAACGCGGATATTTTGCACTAGGATTGTCTGGTCTCCATGCCTGTTCTACCAAATAGTATGGTGAATTTCCATATCCATAGAAAGTTTTGGTAAAGGGACTATTATCTTCAATACCAGAAGTACCTGAAGATCCTTCGTAAACGCCTGCTAAAGCAACGCTTGATTCTGCTGCTCCTTGAAATAAGAACGAAATATCGAAACCAGCATATGCAGCCTCAAAATTTAAGCCGTACATAATCTCAGGCATATTACTTTTCCCCACAAAAGTCATATCAGCATCCCTGGTAATTCTCCCATCACCATTCAAGTCTTTATATTTAAAAAATCCCGGAGCGATGATCCCACTGCTTGGAGATGAACCATTACGTGCCTCATCCCAATTCTGATAAAATCCATCTACAACAAAACCCATCTTTTGACCAATTGGCTTACCCGTTCTCTTTTGCCATGAAGGCAGGTTCTGGCTTTCATTAATTAAGATGATTTTGTTTCTGGCCCAATTAAAATTACCAGTTACAGAATAACTGATTTTACCTATCATATTACGGTGCCTTAACTGTAAATCAAAACCTCTGTTATCTGTAATACCATCATTAAATGTAGTTGGATAATAACCTCCGATTGAATATGGGTATAAGGCTGATCTTGGTGTTAAAATATCAGTGACTACTTTATAGAAGTAGTCAAAATCTACGCCTAGTTTACCATTCCACAATTCAGCCTCAAAACCTATGTTTGTTAAACGATGACGTTCCCATGTCAGATTTCTATTAGGTGGCGAACCTGTAGATAAAGCATTAATAGGTATACCCCCAATTACCACTACCGGATCTTTAGTTAAGCTAAAACTAGGTAGGTAGGCAAATGAGGTTGATGCCTCTTTACCCAATACGCCCATAGATGCTTTAACTTTAAAAAAGTTAACCGTTTCTTTAATTTTACTAAAGAATGCTTCATCACTGGTCACCCAGCCTAATGCTACACCAGGAAAATAACCCCAACGTCCTTCTTCCGGAAATGTAATGGAAGCATCTGCTCTAAATGCAGCTTCAAATAAGTATTTATTTTTATAGGCATAATTTACCCTTGTCACATAACCATTTCTTGCTGTATTACCACTTGAACCTGTAGATTTAATAATGTCTAATGGCGCATCACTACCAAAGTCTATATCATGCAACTCTGTAAGTGCAAAATTTTTGGCTCCTGCAGAAAATACATTGTTTCTATATCTAGACCATTCATATAAAGCCAATCCAGTAACGGTGTGGTCACCAAATGTTTTTGAATAGTTTAAACTTGGCTGAAAAGTTAACCGGTTATTCTGACTATAACTTTGTCTTAACGTATTTAAAGTTATGCCCGGAGGATTATCCACTGGAATAAAACTCCCTGTAGGTCTCGATCTGGTTCTTCCCATCATCTTATAGGGCGTTAACCAACTCTTATTTTCGGTAGCATTCTTATCAAAGGAGGTTTGCACTTTTCCTGATAAACCATCAATCCATGGAACTTTCACGTTAAAGCTTAAACTAGTTTGAAATACATTAGTTTCACCACGCTGATATCCTGACTGCATAACTGATGCAATTGGATTAACATAACCTGCATTACTTAAATAAGCTGTAGGAAGTCCATTTTCTGCATACATAGGCATATTTGGGATCATCCTAACCGCTTGATAAAATGGATTCATATAGGCACCATTGTCAGGTGATATACCTGGAGTATTTGTTTTTTGCATCCTTGCATTGATATCAAAAGCAACAGAAAGAATTTCATTCAATTGAACATCAAGATTGGTACGCAGGTTAAATCTTTTATAATTTGTGTTCGCTACTACTCCTTCCTGATCCAGATATCCTAGATTAGAGAAATACTTAACTTTATCGGTCCCACCTCTAACGGTTACACCATGACTTTGAGAAGCGGCTGATTTACCTAGAAACTCTCCTATCCAATCTGAGTTTCCTAATAATGGATTCGTATTGGTCCCATTTCTTATTGCGTTGATTTGCGATTTATTATATGTTAATGGAATAGGATCAGAATCAATGCTTATCCTGTACTCATTATCCATTTCTTCTGCTCTTGAAAACCATTCCATGTAGTCCGGGCCATCTAAAAACTTAGGAAATCGGGTATTCGAGTTTACAATTACTGCTCCATCATAGCTAATGTTAGGTTTTTGTGCTTTTCCTCTTTTTGTAGTGACAAGGATAATTCCATTTGCTGCCTGTAAACCATATACAGAAAGGGCAGCAGCATCTTTTAGAATAGATATACTTTCAATTTCATTGGGATCCAACTGAGCAAATGGCCTTTGAACACCATCTACAATCGCGATTGGACCTTGCGGTCCTTCATAAGAAGATGTCCCTCTGATCCTGAGTGATGCATCATCAGCACCTGGCTGACCAGATTGCTGCCAGCTGGTGATTCCTGGTAAACGACCTGCTAACATATTCGTAACGTTCATAGTAGGCATTTGCTTAAGATCAGCGCTATTGATCTGCGCCACAGAACCAATTACATTTCTCTTTTTTTGCGTACCATAGCCTACCACAATAACTTCATCAAGACCTTTATTTGCTTCAATCAGTGTTACATTAATAACAGGGTTATTATTCGCATCAACTTCTTTAGTCTGAAAACCAATGTAACTAAACACCAGCGTTTCATCTCCTTTAGGCAGTTTAATGCTAAACTCACCATTACTATTGGTACTGACTGCTAAGGTTGATCCCTTAACCCTGACACTAACACCGATCAGAGGAAGTCCCTTTTCATCCAATACACGACCTCGGACATCAGCCACAGAAAAGTAATCAATCACCTTATCAATAATGCCCTGTTCCTTTTCTTTAACAATTACTGTTTTATTTTCAATGCTAAAGCTTAACGGCTGTCCTTTAAAGCAAATCTGGAGTGCTTTTTCCAGGCTCACATTTTTAAGGCTCAGATTAACTGGCTTCGCATTGCTCATTAATTTGTCGTTATAAAAGAAATCATAACCAGTCTGTAGTCTGATTTCTTTAAACACGCTTACTAATGCAGCATTGTTATACTTTAAAGTTACATTCTGACTGAAACTACTGGCACTCAGGTGTAAAATTGAAGTAGTTAATAATACTATAATCAGGTTAACCCTCATAATAATCTGTCTTTTAACTGTCGGATCAAGCCGTTTCAGCGGATTTATCTTCGACAAAAAGTTGGTTATACAGGCAGGTGGCCTGCATAGGCTTTTAATGTAAAATTTCATACATTTGAATCTGTTTATTCTGTGAAGTGCTTACTTTTCAAGGGAAAACACGTTCACATCATTCATTAATAAATTGGTTAACAATGCCCAAATCTTATTTGGGTTTAATGGACAAAGCATTAAACAACTACCGGGTGTGTTCCACCACTCCCGGTATTTTTAATCTTGTCAGGCAGACTGCCTAAGTACTGTTTCTGTAGTTTTTATTCATTTTGTTTGGTTTTAGGCAAAGCCTTGTATGGTTCCTGGGGCTCTGTTGTGGTTAATTATATGTGTTAATTATTCTCTACGATTACCTTTTTTCCAATAACATTAAATTTCAGCTGACCGGCAGCTTGCATAATTTTCAATACTTCAGAAATGTTCTTTGATCTGGATACTAATCCACTATAGGTCTGACTTATATCTACTTCGTCTCCATACTCTACATTTACATCATACCAACGACATACTTTCCTCATAATGCCATCCAGACTCTCCTTTTTAAACATGAAGTCACCATTCTTCCAATCCAGCACCTGATCGATGTCTGCTGCAACGACATTAAGATCTTTAGTCCCTTTAGAAATAGCTTGCTGACCAGGTTTAATCACACTATAATTATGATTCATTAAAGCTTGAACCTTAACAGAACCTTCCAGCAATGTTGTGATTGACTTTTGCTCGTCCAAATAGCTACTGATATTAAAGTGAGTTCCCAGAACTTCTATTTCCTGCCTGCTTGTTTTAACAATAAAGGGATGTTCCTGATCTTTTTTCACTTCAAAGTAAGCTTCCCCTTTTAGCTCAATATTACGCGCCTTTACATTAACAAAAGACTCTGAAAATCTGATGGATGACGCTGCATTTAACCAAACCTTGGTGCCATCCGGAAGTATAACCTGATGCTGGCCTCCTCTGGGTGTTTCTATGGTATGATAAGCCTCATCTTTAATTCTTGATTTTTTATCTCTCTCAGTGATTTTATAAACTAGCTGTCCATCTGCAGTTTTGGAAACTACAATCCCTGATTCTTTTAAAATTTCTCCGTTCCTGGCATCAGTAATTGAGATTTTAGCACCATTTGCAAGCGTTAAAATTGCTTTATTACTACCTGGTGCAATGTCTTTATAAGCTGTAGTTATTCCTGATTCTTTTTTTGCATCAGTATAAAAGTAAAAAGTAAGACCAAAGCAAATCAAAATGGAAGCAGCTACTGCTACGCGCGGCCATAGCGTTTTACGCTTAGGAGCGATAGTAGTGTACAATCTTTGTTGTAAATCCAACAGATCTTCTTCAAGTTCATCATCCGACAAATTAAACTTTGTTACTTCACCTAAGATTAGCCAGTTCTCTACAATGGCCTTTTCCTCAGGGGTACATGTTCCTGCCTGATATTTATTTATTAAACTTTTTGCGCTCTGTTCGTCCATTGTTCTGTGCTATTTAAGTACATAACGATTTACTAAACCAGAGGGGTTAAATAAAAATGAAAATAATTAAGGAAAGCTTATCAGTATAAAAACAATTAAAGCACCAAGCTTTGTTTTTAATATCCTAAGTGCATGATGCATATGGCTCTTAACTGTTTGTTCTGATAGATTTAATTCGTTTGCAATCTCTTTGCGCGATAAATTAGTTTTGCGGCTAAGTTCAAAAACTTCACGCATTCTTGTAGGAAGACCAGCAATTTCTTTTTCAATAAGAGCACTTAGATCATTATGTCTTATCAAATAATCAGTCGCATTTTGATTTGTATCAAGATAATTTTGAAAAATATCCAGATAACGCTGAGATACTTTTTTATGTTTATATAAATCAAGTATCTTGTTCTTAATGATGGTAAAAAAATAGGCAGGTAATGCCCCGGCAATATGTATTTCCTCACGTTTCTCCCAGAGTGTAAGGAATAATTCATGAATAAGATCTTTTGCTTCTTCCCGCTCTCCAATTTTTTTATAAGCGAATATATAAAGCAGGGATTGGTAGCGATTAAAAATTTCAGTAAATGCAGTTCTGTCTCCAGACTTTAATAAGCCTATTAATTCAGTATCAGAAAATTCTCTATACAGCACCATAAACTATATAATCCAGGTCATACTTGGTTAGTCCCTTATCTATAATTCTAAAACAATTAGTTTTAAATTTATTTTATAAAGATAATGCCAATATTAAAAAAATATTTTCAAATATTGGCATCGGATTACATGAATCTAGAAGAATTAGGCTTTAAATACTTCAGCCATTATTTCATACGACCTTAATCTTGCTTCATGATCAAAAATATGAGAGGTAGCCATAATTTCATCTACACCAGTCTGATCTAAAAATTGTTGTAAATCTGTTTTCAATGTCTCTTTGCTACCTACAAAAGTGCAAGCCAGCATCTGGTTAGCTTGCTCTTCCTCGTATACGTCCCAGATGTCATTCATATTATTTACAGGTGGTTGCAGCAATCTTCGCTTTCCAGTAACAATACCCATAAACAATTGATAAAGTGAAGTTACCAGATAATCTGCCTCCTGGTCAGTATCAGCACCTACAACGTTTACACAAGCCAGGACATAGGGTTCACTCAAATGTTCAGAAGGTGTAAAGTTCTGCCTGTATATATTAATCGCACTCATAAATTGTGCTGGTGCAAAATGACTGGCAAATGCATAAGGCAAACCAAACGCTGCAGCTAATCGGGCACTTTCTGTACTGGAACCTAATATCCAGATTGGAATATCTAGGCCTTCTCCTGGAATTGCCCTTACGTGACTGGTACTATTATCGGCTGATAAATAGGCTTGTAATTTTAATACTTCCTTTGGAAAATCCTGTGCAGCCTGAAAACGAAGATCACCCCTTATTGCAGCTGCAGTAACCTGATCCGTGCCTGGTGCTCTCCCTAATCCTAGATCAATCCGACCCGGATATAAAGACTCTAATGTTCCAAATTGCTCTGCTATAATTAATGGAGAATGATTTGGTAGCATAATGCCTCCGGACCCAACCCTGATTTTTTCCGTTCCACCGGCGATATGTCCGATTACAACAGAGGTTGCCGAACTCGCTACACTAATCATATTATGATGCTCAGCAAGCCAATATCTATTAAAGCCCCATTTTTCCACATGTTGAGCTAAATCAAGACTGTTCTTAAAAGTATCGGCAGGGGTTTTCCCTTCTATTACAGTGGCCAGATCGAGTACAGAAAATGGAATGGAGTTAAGCAGTTTTTTCATTATATCTATTTTGATGGTTTCATCTAAACCAAAACTACAACCTATAAACAACAAAACTTAGCCACCTAAAGTGATATGACTTTAAATCCACATGCTTTTGAAATTCAAATGAAATTAATAGATATATTTATGCTGAAACTATTTTGTAATGGAACCCAGTGATGTAAAAATATCCCGTAAAAAACCGATTTTTCCGGTTTCTCCTGCTTTGCAAAAATACCTTAAAAAGTATCAGAGGGAATCAAAGCTACCTATCGGCTATAATGATCTGTTGATGTTCGATGAGTCTTATCCGATAATGGATAAATACGGTAAAGACTCTTTATGGAGAGGGCCTATTTATTCGGCTGATAAAATTGAGGAAATATACAATGGATTAAAAGTAATTTATGCCAATTTAAAGGCTTCTGGAAATCTTCGGATTGTTCAACATAAATACATTGATAAAATTGAATATTGTACTTTTGGTAATACTCACCCCTTTCGCGTTAGAATTGTAAATCGATTAAATGATGTGTACGATTATTTTTATGTTAAAAAAGCCGATGCATCTAGAATTTATGGTTTGGAATTAGAAGAAATCCTATCTCCAAATCAAGTTAATTACCTGGTAGATAGGGAGACTCTTATCGAAGAGCATATTGCTGGAATACCAGGTGATGTTTTCGCAAAAAACTATTTGCATAACCCGGAATACAATCCAACTCGTATTGCAAAAGAGTTTGTCAAGTTTAATGAACGCTGCCTGGTGATGTTACTTGGTGACATGAGAGCATACAATTTTGTGGTACAAATTACTCCTGATTTTGATGATATTCAATTTAGAATCAGAGCTATCGACTTTGATCAGCAGTTTTATGAAGGGAATATCAAAGTGTACTTACCTCAATTCTTCAAAGAAAACTATGCCTATGTAAAGATAGGTATGGATCAATTGACAGATAAAACTTATCTGCAATATCAACAAGAGGAAAAATCTTCTCTTTTACATCGGGTACGGAGTGAGCGGCACAGACTTACAGATTTAAGGGATGTATCTAACACTGAAGTCTTGACAACTGTAGAGAATATAAACAGACTTAAAAAAGGAATGGCAGAATATTTTGAGGACGATCAGTACCTTGAATGTAATAGTATGACGGACATTATTGAGCTAAATATTAAAAACATCATTAGGCAGGTAAAACTCTAAACTTCAGGCATTTCCAAAAAAAAAAGCGGAGGCTAGTCAGAATGACTTGTGCCCCCGCAAATTAACGCTCTCGAAGTAAAAGTATAAAAAAAATATGAATTCTTCACAACAAAAATGTCATAAAGTCATATTAGACTAAACATCAACTATCTCCATTAAACACACTCAATATTTTTATGGTTTTAAAAATATATTTTTTAATTATTACACATAATTTTTATGCAAAAAGACATAATAAAATATATCTTTTTACATAAATATTCTCATAAAATACTTACTTTGCATCAAAAAAATATGTCTTTAAAAGCAATTGTAGAGGAGATTTTAAAAGAACAAGGTAGATCTTTAACCTGGCTTGCCGAAAAAGTTGGTAAAACAGTTGATGGCCTAAGACTTGGTCTAATGAATAAATCTGTTAAGTACAAAGACCTTTTGCTTATGGCAGAAGCACTCAATGTATCTCCATGTTACTTCTTCAAAACAGATAAAATATCAGTAAACACTAAAAAAAGTACCCTTGCTGAACCACTGGTAGAATATGGTGATAGTTTAAAAAACTGCAAAGAGCTTAATGCTACATTAAAAGATCAGCTTAAAGACAAAGAAAGAATCATATCTTTATTAAACGAGGCTAAAGGTACTGATCGTTCTAGATAAATGTTACATATGAAAAATGGTAAATAATCGTATTTTAGATTAAAATTCCTATTAACGCTTTATTAACTAATCATGACTTCCTTCTTTGAGACAATTAGTGGCATTTTCAGCAAATTAGTGATCAAAGAAAAAGATCCCATAAACCAGGCACGCATTAAAATGCTTGCTTATATTTTGGTTTTATATCTTTTATTTACAGGTATATTGATTTTTGCTTATGCTATTGGGGGTGAATCATTACATCTCATGAGGGTAAGTATTGTCTTTATAGCAACAATAGTTTTAATAGCTCTAACCTACTATACGCATGCCTGGAAAACTGTTTCACATATTATTCTTTGGTTTCTAACTTTGGCAGTTTGGTCAAATCTTTCAATTTACGTTCAGGATATTAATGTAGAAACACTACAATTCATATGGATAGCTTGTGCACTCAGTTTTTATATGCATGGCTTAAAATGGGGATGGTTTTACTCAGCAGTAAATGTTATTCCTATATTATTCTTTACAGCGATAGATAATAAAAATTACTTTTATTTAAGTAATGAGCCACATGAAGTTAGTCAAATCACTTATCTTTTTGTAATTACCTATAATTTTTCACTCATCATATTTCTTCAATACTACTTTTTTAAGGTGTTTAATAGAAATATAATTAGCCTAACAGATACAAAGAATGAGCTTAATGAACTGAATGGAAAGCTTACATCAACATTAACTGATGTTGAGAATCTTTCAAATTCCAGAATGGAATTCTTGTCAACCATGTCTCATGAATTACGTACTCCTCTAAATGGTGTAATTGGAATATCAAATGCTCTGTTACTTCAAAACCCACGTCAGGATCAGGAAGAAAACCTTGCAGTACTTAAATTCTCTGCTGAAAATCTACTTTTATTAATTAATGATATTCTTGACTTCAATAAATTCGATGCAGACAAAGTACAATTAGAGCGCATTAACTTTGATCTTGCAGCATTAATTAAAAACAACTTCTCGAGTCTAAAGCTAAAAGCAGAGGAGAAAATGCTAGAATTAAATCTTCATATTGATGATCAACTAAATGGTAAACATGTAAATAGCGATCCTACACGTCTAACACAAGTCTTGTTAAACCTGATGAATAATTCTATCAAATTTACTGAGAAAGGAAAGGTAAGTTTGCAAGTGCAGATTCAGAATTTAACTGACGACCAGGTGATTGTTCGTTTCATTATTGAAGATACTGGTATAGGGATTGATTTAAACAGGCAGATAAATATATTTGAACCCTTTATACAGGCTTCAACAAGTACAAGCAGACATTATGGAGGTACCGGCCTTGGACTAGCCATTGTTAAAAAGGTGCTAATGATGTTTAAAAGTGAGGTCCACTTGATAAGCACACCTGATATTGGTACCAGAGTTTTATTTGATATTGATTTTAAATATCAAAATTTTAATGGCACTCCATCCCCTACCTCTATAAACCACAAGCACGATTTAGCTCATCTTAAGGTTTTAGTCACCGAAGACAATCAGGTAAACATTTTGGTGATAAAAAAGACCCTCGAACAATGGAATATTGTTCCTGTGATAGCAGAGAATGGAGTGGTTGCCTTAAAAAAATTAGAAGAAGAAAGTTTTGATGTCATATTGATGGATCTATATATGCCAGTTATGGATGGATATGAAGCCGCAGTAATGATACGTAAACTTCATAATAAGGCTAAAGCAAATACCCCCATTATAGCACTTACTGCGAGTGTTAATAACAATGTTGCTCAAAAAATATTAAATGCTGGAATGAATGATTATTTATCTAAACCATTCAATCCAGATCATTTGTTTCAAAAAATAAAAGATCTTACAACATAGAGTTACCTATTGTAGCTATCAGTTATACATATTAATATTTATTGAAGGCTCAGGATTATATATTAAAAGTTATATGCTCTTGTAATTTGCCAAATCATAATAATTAGCAATACACCAATCAGAATATAAGTTACTGTATACAGTTTTCTTACCACACGCTTTGAGAGATTCATATTTTAGTAGATATGTTGTTAGCAAATAGATCAAATATGCACAATACTCCTTTTAATGAGATAGTTCATCTTGTTCATTATCAACTATTCATAAAAAATGACTGACATAGCATTAATGAGCCAAAGTTTTAAATGTTAAATTTAATGCGGAATTGAGCATCAATTTCAACAGATATACATTTAGTATGAAAATCAATCAAATTTTAAACGAAATCTACCCACTTCCTCCAGAAACATGTGCTGAAATCTGTAAGTATATAAAGGAAGTTCGATTTGAAAAAGGGCATATATTGTTAAAAGCTGACAAAGTAGAAAGACACCTGTATTTTATTAAAAAGGGTATGGTAAGAGCCTTTGCACCTCAAGGAAAGGGTGATATCACATTTTGGTTTGGTGAAGAAGGTGAAACTATCCTGTCTATGAAAAGCTATGTGGAGAATCAGAAATCATACGAAAACATTGAACTCCTGGAAAATTGTGAGCTGTATGAATTAAAGGTTGAATACCTGCGCGAGCTTTATAAGAAGGATATCCATATTGCTAACTGGGGAAGAAAACTAGCTGAAAAAGAACTTCTAAAGATTGAAGAAAGAATCATTTCAAGAGAATTGCTCTCTGCAAAACAACGCTACGATGAATTATTAAAAAATAAGCCCAGTCTTTTACAACGTGTACAATTGAAGTTTATAGCTTCTTATTTAGGGATTACCCCGGTAAGCTTAAGTAGAATCCGCAAAGAAAAATAGCTATAGCCCCAATATTAATTATCATAGGATAAATTTAAAAATCTTTATTAAGCATAAATTTGCGCCATGATTAACACAATTATTCCAACCTCAACAAAAATCCGATTGGCATTAGTATGGCTAATTGTCGGCCTATTTTATACCGTAGGTTCTTCTTTACTAGGCGAAGATATGACACAAAATGCAGCCATATTTGGTTTCATCATACTATTAGCCACCATAATTGCTGCTTCATTTGGTGTAGTAAAAGAAGCAGATGCACTTGCTCATAAACTGGGAGAGCCTTATGGAACATTGATCTTAACACTTTCCATAGTATCAATTGAAGTCATACTAATCTCAGCAGTAATGCTTGGACCCGGGGAGTTTCCAACCATCGGAAAGGATTCTATTTTCTCTGTAATGATGATTATCATGAACCTGGTAGTTGGCCTCTGTATTTTATTGGGTGGTTTAAAATATGGAGAACAAGAATATAATGCCCAGGGAACGCTTACTTATATTTCTATGATTATATTATTAGGAGGTATGTCTTTACTTCTCCCAAATGTAATTATCGGTTCGGGCAATGGAATTTTCACACATACACAAGCCGTCATATTATCTACTTTGATTGTGATTTTATATGTTTTTTTTCTGGCATGGCAAATGAAAGGTTACAAACACCTTTATGTACAACCTGTAACAGGAGCCATGGAGATTCCTTTTTCTCAACGTAATATGGATTTATCAGAAAATACACAACAAATAAAATCAACTGGAAACAATAAAGAAATCATCATCCGTTCTATTATACTGATTGCTATGATATTACCTATTGTTTTATTGTCGCACAATATGGCTAAAGTTGTTGATTTTGGAATAAAAGCTGCTAATCTTCCGCCCCTGCTTGGCGGAGTATTGATTGCTATTATTGTGTTTACTCCTGAATCTATTACTGCCGTAAAAGCAGCACTAAATAATGAAACACAAAGAGCGATAAACCTTTGTCATGGTGCATTTGTTTCTACTGTAGGATTAACTGTACCAGCAGTTTTGATCATTGGATTGATCACAGGAAAAACTGTTATTTTTGGTATCTCTCCTACTGAAACCATTTTGTTCCTTATAACTGTATGTCTTAGCTTCCTTACGTTTTTTGGTAAGCGCACAACTCCAATATCAGGGGTTATGCATTTAGCTGTATTTGCTATTTTTCTAATGTTAATTTTCAATCCTTAGATTATCTCTACAGTGAAAAACGCAAAACAGGCTGTATTATCATACAGCCTGTTTTGCGTTTAAAGTATTGTTTATTCCAACAATCGGATTATTTTTTCCCAGGCATGTTATTTTCATTAATACTTAATGTCTTTAAATTAGACACCTTACCTGGTGTTATTTTATATGTAGAGCTAGTACCGATGAAAAAGATGGTATTTTCTCCTTCTTTTACATTGGTGTTAAATTTCACTTTTCCATCTGAACTGATTACATTCCAGTCGCCGGCTTTCATGCCTGCAAGAACAACCTGATAAGAGCCTTTAGCAGGAATTTTAAATGAAAATTGCTGATTGATATAATCCAGGCCTTTATTCAAGCTTAGCACTCTATCAGCTAAAACAATAACATCACTTACAGGTGTAACTAAATGTGTAACAGGAAGTGGCTTAGTTTCACCAGAAGTTAACTGAACTACACTTAAAAAATGATCATTATTGCTTTCTTTATTTGGTGTAAGCATAATACGATGTCCTTTTCCTTCTGCAAGAGAACTGACAGGTGCATCATACTTAAATTTAAAAGAACTGTTTGCATCAGCACCGCTAAATACTTCTAATTTTCTTGCATCAGCAGATGGAACCAGGATATCTACATGCGCTTTACCTACCAAATCGCCCAACTGATTTTGCAATACTACACCACTTTCCGTAAGCAATGGCTTATTATGTGCATTGATTTGCCAATACTTCTTAAACTCAGGTTTAGCAGTTGACATATCGTCCGTTAAAATTATTGCAGCAGGCACATCTTCCCTATCCAGATTTAAAAACATCATACTTCTATTATAAGCACTTATTTTAGCAGAATAAGCACCCTTTAGGTCTACTGAAAAATAACTGAAAAATGGCTTAAGTTTAGATGGACCAAAACTGGTTGATAATACTTTTCCATTGTAAAACAACGGATTAGCTTTAACCTCTTCGGGTGTTACAGGATGACGTTGAACAAAACGCGTCCCCCCGTCATTAGACTCAGAAGTAAGGAATTTTTCTGAAGGGTCTACTGCCAACATCATGCTATGAGCTACAGACCTTTTATTAAAGTTCAAGTCATAAGGTGTTCCATAAAATTTATATAGTCCTAAATCTCCAAATTGGAAACCACGATAATATAATTGTACGGACCCTGCATCACTGTGCTGGTGATTCCCAAATATATAGCCACCTCCTTTAATTTCGGCAACTACATCACTACTATTTGGACCTATATTCCAACCTGTACGAGCAACCATTGATCCGAGTACTTTCCCAAAATCTTTTGTTAAAGGAAGTGATTCACGACTCGGTTCAGCTTTTAGATCCGGATCATTCAACAGGAGAAATAATACCGGGTTATTTGGCAGTGAACCTTGGCGCTGAAATTCGGCCTTGAGCAGAGGATCGGCTGCATAAGCATAACACAATAACATAGTTTGAGCTGCAGACCAATAGTACGGCTTGCCTCCAGAACCAGATCCAAAACCATCTCCATCGCGAAGCATTTGTCCATCAGGTGTACGCATATATTGCCAGTAATTACGAACATCTTTAATGTTATCGTCAAAAACAGGTTTACCAGTCATTCTATAAAACAACCATGCAGCATGCATATCCCAACCAAAACGATAAGAACCATAGTTTACTCCCTGATTATGTCTTGGCGACTGGTATTCAAACTTCCTCATTGGAACTAGCTCTTCTAAAATAGCATAAGAAGTATAACGGTATGGAAGTGGGTTCTCATCATAAATAGCTATACTCATCGATAATAAATCACGACACACCTGAGCTTCATTACCGTGACCATTTACTACTTTTTGAAGAAAAGGCGGCCAGCCAATCTCCATATCATCAGCCAATCTCATTAGGTTTTGACAATATATCTTCTTTTCTTCAGGACTTAATAAATCGTAGCACCAATCATAAACTTCTGAAGCAGCTGTAATGGCACGCCCAATTTCACGTGTAATGTCAAGTAGATTTCCAAACTCTACATGTGAAAGATAATCTTTCATTAATGTAATTGCTTCACGACCCACTTTTTTATCACCAGTCATTAAATAATAAAAGGCTTTACTTTCAGCTGCAGTTTCGAGCTTTGCATCAAAACTCATTTCTGCATTAGGATCAAATTTAAAATCAAATGAAGTAAGCGCAGCTTTTTTAACCTTTTCCCAAGCCGGAGTATTTTCACCCTTGGTTAATCCTGCTTTTACAACCTGCAAAGATTCTTGATTTACCCACAAACGAGGGTGTCCGGATAAAGGAACTACTTTAGGGCGATAAGCTTCAGCTTTAGCTGGGACAGCTGGTGGAGTATATGGAGTAAGTTCAAGATATTCAAATCGAACACCTTTTGGCAACCAGATTTTAACTTGTTGATCCTGCCCGTTGAATTCAAACTTGCCTGAAGTTTGTAAAGGCCTGTCCCAAGGTACGTAAACTACTCTTTTAGTTGGGCGTAAATCATCAATCTGAATCCTGATATACATAGATTCATATTTAGTTTTCGCCTTTTTCATCAGCTTTGCACCCTCTTCATCTGTTACGGCATAAGTACGCATTACATAGCGTCCAGCAATAGGTAATTTTACGTTAAAAGTAAGGTCAGCTTCAGGGCGTTCACCATCAATCGCCGCCGTAACCTCAGCTTTTAGACTCATGCCTTTTCCATTGCTCAATCTCTTTTCTGATATGATTTCGCTAGTTGAGGAATTAATCTTTACTGTTTCAGCATTATATCTGACCTTTATAGGCTTCTCCTTATTGGAAGTCTGAGCTTTGATTTCTGTTATCAAAGAGAAAGGTAGAATTAAGAGTAAACAGAACAATAATGATTTCTGCTTAAGTACATTTGTTTTAAATGGTTTCATCTGTGGTGTTATTTGGCTAGAATAATTGTTTACTTATGATTTAAAATGTTAATTAAATAAAAACGGGTACGTCAACAATATATAAATAGACAAAAAAATATCCAATAAAACAAAATTTATAGTAACTGAATATATTAAAACAGCAGGCAGTAATCAGTATTTCAAAATCTGATTGTGGGCTAAAGAGTCCTTATAAGGGCAATAAAATAAAGAAAAAAACTTAGCTGGGGTACTCAAACAGTTGCCCCCTGCTATATCCTCTAATTTTTTAATGTAAATTCAATATGCTGTACCAAATAAGCCTTTCCAAATTTGGTGAGATCATGTTTTACTGTCGCCTTTATAGACCTCCATTTAGGGGTAGGTGTCTGTTTGGTTTCTTCCCATTTCTGACGCATTTCCAATGAATGTTGCCAAATCTCCTCTAATTGATCTTTCACCGTCTGACTAGCATAAGTTAGCTCTAGCTTATCCTTTATATATATGTATTGATCATCTATTTTACCCATATCAATAAATGGCCCACCTGGTATATACGATTTAATCAGTAAGATATCGAATGATTCATCCCCTATATACCTTTCTTCGCTGATTACTTTTGTGAAGTTAAACCACCTATCTGATGCATCTTGTGGTGGATTTAGATTAATATTAAATTTAGCCTTAACACGATAAGTATAGCCTGGTTTTCTTTCAGGAAATCCATGCAACGACAGTCCTATCACTTCATTTTGTGGTAAAATTAACAGGTTATCATTGGCTGATCCATAACGATGATCAACCACAAGCTCAACTTCCTGTCCGTTTTTAAGCTTAAAAGGGCCATACACTTCTTCTTTTGAACATGAAGAAAAAAAGAGCATGGCAAAGAGTAAATAAAGATACTTCATAGTAATAAGATTTATTTACTGCTTAAACGTAAACTAAATCTCAAACGCTACATCTTATTGTATTTAAAATCTTAGTTCTACCCAGCTCATCTTTCTTGGTAAATACCTTAATCCATGACTGGGTTATTCATAATCTCTAGCTTAGCAAACTTTTTAACTTCAATGCTTGGATAACCAAAATCTTCCACAACTTTCCCCAAAATCAAGTAACAACCCGAACCTCTAAAAGGATATATTGGTGTATTATTGGAAAAATGTGTAGTATCAAAAAAATTGCCCTCAACATCCAGAAATGTACCAAACCACATCCTGTTATTGTTTTTAGTATGCACCGTTTTCTCGCAAACATATAAACCTACCATTTTTACTATCCGCCCCAGATTATTCATCAATTCATTAGCCTGAAGTTCTCCCCGATATTCTGTTTTAAGTAAATCAAACATTGATAAACTGAGTGGAAAACCAAGCAATTCCAACTCATGATAAGCATCTTCTAGCTTAGTATTAACTAAATCTGGTAAGATATAGTGTTTGGTTTGTACATGAAACAACTCGGCATGATTACTTGGTTTTACTTTATGACCAAGTAAAGTATGAACTTCCCACAACAATATCTTTTTGCTTTTTCCAGTAAAACGCATAGCTCCGCAGCGAATCAAAATTATAACCTGCTCCAGGCCAATTTCCGTACGCTTTACAAAATCTTCCAAATTCAGATATTTCCCATTTTGTTTGCGCTCATCCGGAATCAGCTCTACAAATTTTCCTTCAAGTCCTTGTATCCCCACAAAACCTAAATAAGCATCAATACCACTAATAGACACCACTGCCTCACTCCTGTTTACACATGGCAGATGCACTTTTGCCCCTACTTTTTTTAGTTCATGTACATATAGCCATCGGGTATAAAAACCACCATAATTATTGAGCACTCCAACCATAAATTCAATGGGATAATAGGTTTTCAGATACAAACTCTGGTAACTTTCTACAGCAAAACTTGCAGAATGTGCTTTCGAAAAACTATACCCAGCAAAACTAGATACCTGCCTCCATACCTCCTTAGTTATCTCTTCTGGCCGGCCTAGCAGCTTAGCACCATCATGAAATTTCTCTACAAGCCGGTCAAATTCAACCCTGGAGCGGTATTTACCACTCATTCCTCGCCTTAAAATATCAGCATCAGTTCCATCCATTCCACCATAATAGATACAGATCTTAATCACATCCTCCTGGTATACCATCACACCAAAAGTTTCTTTTAACTGCTCTTCCATCACCGGATGCAAGTACCTCACGTCTGTGGGATGATGAAAATTATAGATATAGGTTTTCATCATTCCAGATTGTGCAACTCCCGGACGAATAATGGAACTGGCGGCAACCAATGTTAAATAGTTGTCGCAGGTCAGCTTAGCGAGTAATTGTCTCATAGCTGGCGATTCAATGTAAAAGCATCCGATGGTATTGCCTGTTTTCAACCTGTTATTGAGATTAGGGTCTTTCATAAACATTTGAACCTGATGAATATCCAATCTTTTTTGCTGATTCTGTTGCACCAGTTTAACGGCTTCTTTAATATGCCCAATTCCTCGTTGAGAAAGGATATCATATTTGTCATAACCAATTGCTTCCGCTTCGTACATATCCCACTGCACAGTGGGCATTCCTTTAGGTGGCAGATCTAAAGCGGTATAATAGGTGATTGGTTCTTCAGATATCAATACCCCACCAGCGTGAATACTTCTTTGGTTAGGCATTTTGGCCATCAGATTCTGTATAGCAAGTATCTTTTTAAAAGTATCATTATCGCGATTTACCACAGCACGAGCAGGGTCGGTAAAGCCATCAATTTCCGATTTAGGTAAGCCCATAACTTTACCGATCTCTCGAATTACCGAACGGTCTTTAAAGGTAGACATCGTTCCCAACAATGCTGTATGTTCTTTTCCGTAGCGTTTAAAAACATAATCCTGAACATCTTCCCGTTCGTCCCAGCTATAGTCAATATCAAAATCGGGTGGTGAGGAACGTTCTACGTTTAGAAATCTCTCGAAATACAAATCGAGTCCGATAGGATCAACATCTGTAATTTGCAAGCAGTAAGCTATAATACTATTGGCCCCAGAGCCTCTACCTACATGATAATAGCCCCTACGCATAGAATACTGAATAATATCATTAGTAATCAGAAAGTATGCACAAAAATTCATCTCGACGATTACTTTCAGCTCATTCTTTATTCGTTTTAAAGCCTCTCTGTTTTTACTACCATATCGATAAAGCATTCCTTCCATGGCCAGTTTTTCGAGAAGTGCCATATCATCTTTTTCATTTCCGGTAAAGGTCTTTTTGTTGAGTTTTAATTTCCCTTCCGGATAATTCATGGTACAACTATCCATCAGTTTACGGGTATTATCAAGAATAAAAGCATACCTGGCAAACTTCGCTTCCAGCTCTCCCGGCATTAGAAACATATCCGTTTCCCTGCATTTATCATCTTTCTCGACCATTGTAAGTAAGGTATTCAGATCAATCCCCCTTAAGTATTCATGCAAACGATAACCGATTTTATTGGCTACAAAAACAGGTTGCAAAACCAACAACTTATCCTGATAATCTGTTAAATCCTTATTATAAAGCTGATACAGTTCATCGAAACGGATACCAATGTATTCATTTCTTTTCAATTTGGCTTTATATCCATAAGGATATACCACATAAGCATGCTCAAATACACATGGCTCATCGGGCAATTCCTTTTGCTTTAGGTTATGCTCGCTAAGGAAATCATTAAGTTCTTTCATTCCCTCTTTATTTTTTGCGATGCCAATATAAAGCAGCCTTTTATCCCTTCTGAACTCCATACCTCCAATGGGTTTGATTTTGTTCTTACGACACTCCCTCATGAACTCCATCACTCCGGTAGAATTATTGATATCTGTTATCACCATCTGCGTAATACCACGTGCAGAGGCCTCTTCTATCAAGTTTTCGATAGACATAGTGCCATAGCGCAGGCTATATTGGGAATGGACGTTCAAATACATGATTATAGTTTAATATCTAATACCGAAGCTCTGGTTACTGCATCTTGTCCGAAACGATTCCGAATTTTATCCAGAGCCTGTACCAGACTATATTGCTCCTGCGACTCACTGTACATATCAATCTGTTCAAATCCAGTTACCAAGCTAGATAAGCGTACCCCCACCAGTCTGAGTAGCATCCTGCGGTTATACATCTTTTTAAAAAGGTCTTTTGCAGTCGCAATTAATACACTATCCAGCGAGGTATAAGCAATGGCAGCTTGCTTTGTTTCAGTTTCGAAATTGGCATAACGGATGGTAACTGTTACACATGCAGTCAATTTTTTCTTCTCCCGAAGCTGATAAGCGACATCCATAACCTGAGCTATCAACAAGTTATTAATCATTTCAATATCTATAGAGTCCGCATGAAAAGTACATTGAGTACCAATAGATTTTTGTTCAGCATAGGGAATAACCGGACTATTATCTATCCCTTTTGCTTTTTGGAGTAACGACAATCCGGATTTACCCAACAGAAAGTTCATCTGATCTGGGTGAATCTGTGATAAAGTGAAGATTTTTTTAATTCCCATATCACTCAACTTTATGAAAGTCTTCTCTCCAAGGCCGGGAATTTTACGGATAGATAAAGGATTTAGAAACGGTTGCACTTCAATCTGTTCTATTTGCTTTTCTCCACCAGGCTTACACTCATTGGTTACCATCTTCGCAACGGTCTTGTTTACGGAAAGGCCAAATGAAATAGGTAGTGTTAATTCTTTCATAATGGTTTCACGCAATTCATGTGCATATTTCATTACCCCATGAAAGCGATCCATACCTGTCATATCTATATAATGCTCATCAATACTAGCCTTTTCAAAAAGTGGTACTCTTTCTTTTATGATATCGGTAATTTCATGCGACGCTTTTGAATACTCCTCCATGTTACCTTTGATAAATACAGCATGGGGACATAGCATCTTCGCCATGCGCGAGGGCATAGCTGAATGAACACCAAACTTCCTAGCTTCATAACTACATGACGCTACAACACCACGATCCGATGTTCCACCAATAATCACAGGTTTACCTTCAAGGTCTTTGTTTTTTCGTACCTCACACGATACAAAAAAAGCATCCTGATCCATGTGAATAATATGCTTTCCCTCCCCCATGATAATGAATTTATTATATGGCAAAGTTATACTAATATTTTTAGTATTTTAAAATAAAAACCAAATAAAATAGCAATAGCATATTGATTATTATAATAGAAAAAAATGATTACATCATTCAAAGGATCTAACTTCCTACCTCTTCCCCAACAAACACTTTACTCAAATGTGCTTGATATCTTTTCAAATCGACCTGTATATCCGCATTTTTTTCTACGTCATGAAAATGAATACTCTCTAAAGGCATCATACCCGTAAACGCATTCATCCGATGAAACCCAAATAATGGTCCATCATCTACACTTGTTTCATTAAAAAACTCGCCAGGCATTGTAAATGCTTCTTTAGGCGCATTCCATGAAGTCGTCAACATATATTGTTTACCATGCAACATTCCTCCAGTACCATAATTGATTGCCGGATCAACAGATGAACGCCCATCATTTTTATAAATTCCAGTTTGGTGTCCTTCAGTAAAAACAACATCTATATATTTCTTAAATTCATGAGGGACCTGAAACCACCATATTGGAGTATGATAAATAACAACATCTGCCCATTTGTAATTCTCTACTTCTTGTTTAGGATCATAAGGTTGATTAATATCTGTGTACCGTAAATTAAAATCAAGTTCCTTTTTAAAGAAATCTATTGTAAAATCTGAAAGTGTTTTATTAAATAAACCACCAGAATGACCAAATACCTGTCCTCCGTTTATTACAAATATGTTTTTCATATAAATATGTTTTTTATTTTATCTTCTATTAATTATTACACTACAAATTTACCTGCAATCATTATCTCATTAAAATAATATAAATCATACATTTGTATCATAATTATAATAGATAAATCATGACAAACTTAGAATGGTTTAGAACCTTTAAGGCAATTTATGAAACAGGATCGCTAACAGGAGCTGCTGAATCCTTATTCATATCACAACCCGGAGTAAGCCTGCACTTAAGCTCCCTGGAAGCTTATGTAGGATATAAACTATTTGATCGTACATCAAGAAAAATGGTTTCGACCGAACGCGGAAAAATCTTGTACAATTATGTTCAGGAAGCAATTTGCAAATTAGAAGAAGCAGAAAGACATTTTCATAAAAGTACTGAAAAGGATGTACCTACCATTAGTATAGGTATGTGTTTTGAAACTTTCCAATTTACCTTAGAGCCTTACCTCCCAACCCTTCCCTTTAATGTGATCATTAAATTTGGGGAATATCCTCAAATGTTGGGCGACCTGGACAACGGCATTCTTGACCTAATCATTACTCCACAAAAAGGCGATTATAAAGGATTAGAATACAAGCCGTTTTTCACGGAGAAAATAGTCTTGGTAGCAGGTAAGCACACTCCTATTGAGGAAATAAAAAAACTCATTAACAAAAACAGTCTTCCCGAAATTCAAACCTGGCTTAAAGATCAAACCTGGTATGGTACAGCTGGCGACATGGAGCATTTACGTCGATTCTGGCATCAGAACTTTGGGAAACGTCCTGACTTCAAACCTAACTTTATCGTCCCAAATATCAGTTCGATTATCAGATGCCTGAGCGGTGGAAAGGGAGTAGCTGTAATTCCTGACTTCCTTTCTAAAAAAGAATTAGATGCTGGTGATATTAAAATTATCTGGGAAGGTAATAAGGTTATTGAAAACACCCTATACTTTGGAACACGAAAGAAATCTATCTATGCAGAGCAGATCAGCATGGTCCAGGAAATATTTGAGCGCGAAATGATTTAGCCTAACCTCTGGTTTTTGATGGGATTATTTTATCCCACCAAATGCTGCGAAATTAGAATTCTTATGCAGTATTTCAGTTGTTGAAAATCCTACTTTGTGCAATAAAGAAAGTTGATAATTTAAGGAACGTGGAGTATCCTCATACTCCACATAATCAAAAACTTTTTGCGCATATTCAGGTCCACCCAATGACTCAAGATACCCCCTATACTTATGCTCAAAAAGATTAGTAATCGGTACCGAGTTATGTTTAATTAAATCAGAGATCCACAAACTACCACCAGGTTTTAAAGCTTTATAGATTTTAGTAAAAACAAGTTCCCAATCGGCATCATCACGTAAGTGATGAAATGTAGCAGCAGCCAAGACAATGTCGAAATGATTATCCGGCAAGTCCAGATTACGCATGTCATTATGCAGAATAGTTATTTTACCATTCGTCCACTCAGAAACACGTTCTTTTGCCCGCTCCAACATCGGCATACTCAGATCATTAAGCGTACAATTCAAATCTGGAATCTTACTAAGCATGGTCAAGCTGTAATTACCTGCACCACATCCTATATCTAACAATTCTTTTGCCTGTGGATTAACGTATTTTGCCGCTTCTGTACATAGCTCCATAGAAATTGGCGCATCAATAGTCGACAATTGCCCCGTTTCCAGGTTAGAAAAACGTTCAACATCATTATCAAACCTTGCTGCAATCTCTTCGTTAGTCGCTTTATGGGAATAATCTGTTTTCATTTACTTTTAATATTTATCCGCATTTAGATGAACCACAATCTTTACAAGTAAGACAACCTTCCTGATAATGCAGATTGGTAGAATTACAATTCTGACATTGTTGTTTTCTAGCTTCTGTTCCATCTGGAACGTAACGTTTTAATGCACGTGCAACTCCATTTTTCCAGGTATTTATGGCTTCATCCAGTTGCAAACTATTGATTAAATCTACAACCTTTTCAATAGGCATACTATGCCTTAATGTACTCGAAATCAATTTAGCATAATTCCAGTATTCCGGATTAAACTTATATGATAGTCCCTCTATAGTGGTTTTATGACCACGCTTATTTTTATATTGGAAATCATATCTCGAACTACCATCTGCCTCACGACTTTTGATAATTACCCCATCATTCACCCATCTTGGCAATAAGATCCCATCCTCATCATCAGCAAAACCAGTAAAGATCTCGTAAGGTTTTCCATCTATTAAACCAATAAAGGCAATCCATTTATCTTTGCTATTCTGAAAACGTACTACATCCGCTTCAAGAACTGCAGGTCTTGTTGTTGAGAAAACAGAATGACCAGCCGTCTCTTCCTCTTCAGCCTCTGGAGTATCATTAGAAATCAACACACCTGAGCGTGAACCATCTCTATAAACAGTAACTCCTTTACATCCAGACTTCCATGCCTCCATATAAACAGCTCCAACAAGCTCTTCAGTTACATCAGATGGCATATTAATAGTTACACTAATAGAATGGTCAATCCATTTCTGAATCTCCCCCTGCATCTTAACCTTTTTCAGATAATCAACGTCGTTAGAGGTAGATTTATAATACGGAGATAACTCTACCAGCTTATCCAGGTCCTTTTGTGCATAGTTTTTAGTAAGGTCATGCCCGTTCACTTCCATCCATTGCTTAAAGCGCGGGTGAAAAACGACATATTCTTCCCATGAATCTCCTACCTCATCCACAAAATCAACCCTTGCATCTTTATCATTCGGATTTACTTTTCTACGTCTTTTATAAACCGGCATAAATACAGGCTCAATTCCAGAACTGGTTTGGGACATCAGACTGGTTGTTCCCGTAGGTGCAATAGTCAGCAAAGCGATATTACGTCTTCCATATTCCATCATATCATTATACAGACCTGGATCTGCCGTTTTAAGTCTATTGATGAAAGGATTGTCCTTTTCACGTGATGCATCAAATATGGTGAATGCACCTCTTTCTTTTGCAGTAATCACTGATGAACGATATGCCTCTAATGCAATGGTCTTATGAATTTCTACCGCAAATGCAGTTCCTTCATCACTACCGTAACGCAATCCCATAGCCGCAAGCATATCACCTTCAGCAGTAATACCTATCCCAGTTCTTCTTCCCTCTTTAGCCTTAGTCTGGATATTTAACCAGAGGTTCATTTCAGTACGTTTAATCTCATCTCCTTCCGGATCTTCAGCGATCTTTTCAAGAATCGCATCTATCTTTTCAAGTTCCAGATCTATAATATCGTCCATGATACGCTGAGCCGCATGAATATGTTGTTTAAATAAATCCCAATTAAACTTCGCTTTAGAAGTGAAAGGCTGATCTACATAAGAAAACAAATTGATAGCCAGCAATCGGCACGAATCATAAGGGCATAATGGAATTTCACCACATGGGTTAGTAGATACCGTCTGATAGCCTAAGTCAGCATAACAATCAGGCACAGATTCTCTGATAATAGTATCCCAGAACAAAATTCCAGGTTCCGCAGAACGCCAGGCATTATGTACAATCTTCTTCCATAATTGTGTCGGATCTATAGTTTTCTGATAAAGTGGGCTATCGCTATGAATTGGATATTGCTGCAAATAAGATTCGCCGGAAGCTACAGCTTTCATAAACTCATCGTCAATACGCACAGAAACATTGGCTCCAGTAACTTTACCTTGTTCCATTTTTGCATCAATAAAATCTTCTGCATCTGGGTGTTTGATAGCTACAGAAAGCATTAATGCTCCTCTTCTTCCATCTTGTGCAACTTCTCGGGTTGAATTTGAATAACGCTCCATAAACGGAACAATACCAGTAGAAGTTAGTGCAGAATTCTTTACAGGCGATGCTTTAGGGCGTATATGCGACAAATCATGTCCTACACCTCCACGTCTCTTCATCAACTGTACCTGCTCCTGATCAATCTTCATAATCCCGCCATAAGAATCAGAATCTCCATCATTACCAATCACGAAACAATTGGAAAGTGAAGCGATTTGATATGGATTACCAATACCTGTCATCGGACTTCCCTGAGGGATGATATATTTAAAATCTTTGATCAATTCAAATATTTCCGTTTCAGATAAAGGGTTAGCATAACGCTGCTCTATCCGAGCTAACTCAGATGCAATTCTATGATGCATATCATCTGGTGTTCCTTCATAAACAACCCCTTCAGAATCTTTCAAGGCATACTTGTTTACCCAAACTCGGGCAGCTAAATCATCACCTTTAAAATAGTCAAGAGATTTATTATAAGCTTCATCAGAGGTATAGGTAATTTGAACTGGTTCCAGGGATTCAACTTTCATAATATATTGAGTTTTCTTTTAATAAATGTAGATCACAAATATACATTTTCTGCACACCCACAACAAACATTAAATCCATAAAGTTTCATAAAAAATCACGCAATAAATTGAAAAACAAACACTTGACTTCTTATTAATCACAAAAAGTTTACAAATTTTAAAAACTAAATAACAAATAAAAATCACAGACATGAATGATCCATAGGCTATTACCTTCCAAAATGGATTTAAAAATCTTTTTATTGGATCGGAATAATAATCTGCACAACAGTTCCTTCACCTGAGGTACTATTTATTTCAAAATCCCCCTTATAATATCTTACTCTTTTTTCTATGTTCTCGAGACCAAAACCCTTTGCTACACGACTCAGGTCAAATCCCTTGCCATCATCACTATATTGAAAAACATAAGCATCTGGATACCCGTATAACTCTATAATAATCGAACTTGCATCACCATGCTTTAAAGAATTATTTATAATTTCCAGGGAAATCAGATATAAATCATAAATCCACACCTCGTCTAAACGCTCAGGAAAGTCGTAAGAAAACAGATCAATCTCCGCATTTCCTAATCCAACATTTAAGCTTAACACCTGACTTTTCAAACTAGACACTAATGCCCCCTCATCTAAAGATTTAGGTAAAATCTGATGCGATACCTCTCTAATATCACTAGTCAGGATTTTAATGTTCTCTTCCGCCAGAGCTATATTCTTAAGCTGAATCAACTGCAATACATAAGCCAACTTACTTCCGAAATTATCGTGTATAATATTTGCTATGGATCTACGCTCCCTAATTTGAACCTGCGTTATAGCTTGTAGCGATTTCTCTTTTTCCAGTATAATTTCCCTGATCAGCTTGTTATTTTTCTGAAAGGTATCTATATAGTTTTTAGTTAACACGTAACCAAAAAGCAGAACTTCATACAAGCAACTATACATCAACCCATCAACTTTTACGTCAATTGATATGATTCCAAAAAAGTTCAATATAAAGCATAAACCCCAGATATTCTGCGGCAAAAAAGCAAGAATAACATAGACTGCCTCATGTTTATTTATTTTCAAATGTAACACAGCGCTCCAGGCCATAAGTATTAAGGCTACAAGAAAATTAAAATAGCCCAACAACATAAAGCCTTTGATCCAACCAAGTTTATCCAACTGCAATAATGCTATGCTAACCAAAATGAGGCAAAAATTAAAAACATTAAGTCCTTGAATAATCCTGTACTTTATAAGATCAAACCTCCTCAAACTCAGATAATGTGATAAGAAAGCACTTAACGCAATCACCCAAAAAAAAGCCACATAAATCCTTAACTCACTATAAAATAAAAAATCAGGAAACAATAAATGCTTTGCATAATTAGTAGACACCAAAATATACAACATGCTCAGCATTGAATACAAAATATAAAACAGAAACAATCTTTTCCTGGTGATAAACAACAAGAGCAGATTAAATAGAACAAGCAAAAAAACAATGCCCATAAAAAATGAAATCACCGCAATCTTTACATTCGATTCACGAGCAAGACTATCACGATCAACCACATTAAAAGAAAAACCTAATGCTGAAATCTCCTTTTTTACACTAACGTAATACACTTTTTCCTCCCCGGGTTTTAATTTAACCCGAAAAGCAAGCGAGGTTAAAAAAGGACTGCTGTAAATAGTACGATCACCAAGGATCCCTGCTAACTTCCCCTTTTCATAAATAACAAGACTATCTATATGATTATTATTAAAACTCAGCCAGGCATCACCATCATTAAGTAAACTCTTATTTCTTATTTTGACATCACACCAGACAACAGTGCTATCATTGTAACCAATATCAATCCTTTCGCCGATCTGATAAGGTCTGAAACTTTTTTCACTAATATTTGTTATGCTCCATGTAGAATTTGTATCAACAGCATATCCAGCATTAACCTCCAGCTCCCCTTGTCCGTAAACAAATGAAACCACATTCAATAAAAAAAGACTAAGAAAACAGGTTATTTTCATTAGCAAACTTTATCAAAGAAGCACTATTACCTATCTCTAGTTTTCTATTTATATTTCTTCTATGCGTATCTACAGTAGTCTTACTGATAAATAGTATCTCAGCTATTTCTTTACTGGTCTTACCTTCTATAATTAATCTGATAATCTGTTTTTCCTGACCGGACAACCTGAATTTAGCTGCAACGCTCGTATCAATTTCCTGAAATGAATTACTATAATTCTTAACTCCTTTATTCGTATAAAACGAAGCATCCATATTCATTTCTATAACAGAAATCAACTCATTAGCCTCCGTTTCTTTTTTTAAAAATGCATGAATCCCAGCCTTTTCAGCCTTTTGTATCAGAAAATCTTCATAATAAGCAGTCAGAATTATAACCTTTGTTCCTTTTAATTCCTTCCTAAGCTCATTGATTAATACAAAACCATCAATATTATCAATATTCAGATCACATATAAACACATCCACAAGGTGCTGCTGTAAATACTGTTTACAAGATACAGAATCCTTAAAACTGATAATATCATACTTGCCGGTATTTTTTTTAAGCAATTCAGTTAATCCGCTAGAAAAAAGAATATGATCATCACAAATAACAATCTTTTTAGTCATTGAGGTAGGAGTTGCGTAGTCTGATTGCCAGCTAATATAACAAAAAACAAAACTATAAATCCATAACTTTATATTCAAAAAAACATGAAAGAAGATACTTGGTCAGCCTCCCAATACATTAAATTCGAACAAGAAAGAAATCGGCCAGTCATCGATCTGATCAATCAGATTCCCACAAACGAAGTAAACAAAGTTATTGACATCGGTTGCGGACCGGGTAATTCAACAGAATTACTCACTGCCCGCTTCCCAAAAGCTAAATCTATCTCCGGGATAGACAGCTCTGCCGACATGATAAAAGCAGCCCGGGAACGAATGCCTGATGTTCATTTTAAAATCTCAGACATCACAAAATGGAAAGAAGAAAGCCTTTATGATGTCATATTAGCCAACGCATCATTACAATGGGTCCCTGATCATAAGGTACTTTTTCCATCACTGATCCAAAAACTAAATAAAAATGGCTCACTTGCAGTTCAGATGCCTGATAACTTAAACGAACCAACTCATGTATTAATGCGCAAGATTGCATCAGGTGGGACCTGGGCCGATAAGCTTAAGGATCGATCAAAACGCAACAAAAGAGAAAGTGCCGAGTGGTACTACCAGCTACTTAAAGACAAAGCATCGACATTAAATATATGGCGTACGACATATTTCCACCCCTTATGCGGCGGTCATGAAGCAATAGTTGAATGGCTTAAAGGTACAGGATTACGACCATTTTTAGCACCACTTGATCAGAATGAAAAATCTGTATTCCTGGAAAAATATACCGCTGAAATTGCAAAAGTCTACCCGGTATATGACAATGGAAACGTACTGCTCCCTTTTCCCAGACTATTTATTGTTGCAACGCGTTAACACACAAGAAATATTAAAACAATAAACAGTGTTAAATAGTTAATTAAAAATAACGGTCACTATCTTTGAAAATAAGAACAGAGAATATTGAAATTTCATCAAAAAAAATCAGTTCGTAACTCATTAAGAGTAATTTCAATATTGTTGCTCTTTGCAGCTAAACAACATACATATGCTCAGGTTCAGCCTGTAGTTGACACTTTAAAAACAGCTCCTGTAAAAAACGACACTACTAATACCCAATATGATGTCGGTGATTTATTTTCAAACATTTTCCAGCCTAAAAAGAAAAATAACACATCCAATAAAAAATCGCCCGTAACCATTATACCTAATGTAGCCTATAATCCAAGTATTGGTGCACAAATAGGCATTAAGGCTGTAGCAGGTAAGGTACTTGGAAAAACACCAAATACATTGATGTCAATAGCAGCAACATCTGCTTCCATAACCACCAAGGGAATCATTTATGTTTATTTAAATCATAATGTTTATACTCCCAGCAATAAATGGAACCTTCAAGGTAGTTTAGTTGCAGCAAAAACCGTTGTTCCTGATTTTGGCTTAGGAATTGGCAACGCAGCACAAGGAAGTGAAGCCGATCTGGTATTAACAAACCCAGACAGAAAAGGCTATGTACTTCATGCAGAATACTACAACTTCAGAGAAAAAGTATACAAACAAGTACAACCTGGCTTATTTTTAGGCGCTGGAGTATCATTTGAAATCAGAAGAAAAATTGAAGATCGCGGAAACACAAATGAATTAACGCCTTATAACATTTATAGTGACCGCTATGGCTTCAACAGAGATCATTATCAATCTAATGGTTTACTTTTCAATATTCAATATACTACTCGAGACAATCAGAACCGAGCCTACAAAGGCATTTATGCTGACGCAGGAATTCGAATAAACCAAACCTGGATGGCAAGTACAAAGAACGCAGTACAAATCACCACCGATTTTAGAAAATACTGGAGTTTATCAGACAGAAACCCAGAACATGTCATTGCTTTCTGGAATTGGGGCTCATACCTGGTAAGTGGTGCCCTGCCCTATCTCGAGCTACCTGGAACCGGAAGGGATACCTACTTCCGTAGCGGCAGAGGCTATACCATCACTTACTTTAAAGGGCCACAGTATTTTTATTCAGAACTAGAATACCGTTTCCCTATCACTAGAAACAAATTCATTAGCGGGGTGACCTTTTTTAATATTCAAACCGCCAATGATAAACTAGGCACCCGTTTATTTGAACAATGGCAACCAGCAGGAGGTGCGGGTTTAAGGATCTTATTTAACAAAGCAACCAGAACCAATCTATGCCTGGATTATGCAATAGGAAAATATGGAGCTAAAGGACTGTTCCTAGGCTTAACTGAAGCTTTTTAAAGGGCATTTTTTTAAACTCTAATAAATAAACTATAATCAGTAAACAAAAAATCTTATTTTTGCAGAAGCAACAAAAAAAACATTCATGTAGGATTTAATTTCTTTCGGAAAAATAAACACAACCAATACAATTGGCCTGTGTAGTTATTCACCTTCTAAAAAGAAAGAAATTATGATCATTCTTCAAGACATCACTTATATACATCCAAACAAGGATATATTGTTTACAAATATAAATCTGATTGTAAACAAACATGATAAAATTGCACTAATTGGTAATAATGGAGTCGGTAAATCTACACTACTTAAGATTTTATCAGGCACATTAATACCCTCATACGGGAATATAAAAACAAACTCTTCCCCCTATTACTTACCTCAGATTTTTGGACAATTCAACCACTATAGTATTGCTCAGGCACTCCAAATAGATAAAAAAATAAACTCATTAAATGAAATCTTAAAAGGCAATGCAACAGATCAGCACTTAACAATACTTGAGGACGACTGGACAATAGAGGAGCGATGTAAAGAAGCATTTTCTCATTGGGGAATTGACAGCCTGGATTTAGGTCAAAAAATGGGAACCCTTAGTGGCGGACAAAAAACAAAAGCTTTCCTTGCCGGGATATTATTACATCGTCCTGAAATCGTTTTACTAGATGAACCCAGTAATCATCTGGACACCTGGAGTAGAAACAAGCTATACGATTACATTCAAAGCACTAAAAACACGCTGATAACTGTAAGCCATGATAGAACTTTATTAAATCTACTCAACACAATACAGGAGCTCAATAAGCACAGCATTAAAATATATGGTGGGAACTATGATTTTTATGCTACGCAAAAAGCAATGGAATACGACGCACTAAACCATGAATTAAAACACAGGGAAAAAGCATTAAGAAAAGCAAAGGAGATAGAAAAAGAAGCTGCAGAACGAAAACAAAAACTTGATGCACGCGGAAAAAAGAAACAAGAAAAAGCGGGATTACCAACAATCATGATGAACACACTTAAAAACGGTGCGGAAAAAAGTGCTTCAAAAATAAAAAGCGTACATACAGAAAAGATCGGTTCACTTTCAGAGGAACTAACTCAATTGCGAAAAACGGTAGCTGAGGTAGATAAAATGAAAATGATTTTTGGAACCTCCTCTCTTTACAAAGGAAAGAACTTGATTGAAGCAAAAGCCATTAATTTTAGATATAACAATCAGCTTTTATGGGAATCATCCTTAAACTTTCAAATTAACAGTGGAGAACGTGTAGTAATTAAAGGTCTAAATGGCTCAGGAAAAACAACTTTGATCAAGATGATTTTAAACATCCATGAACCAACTGAGGGAGTTCTTAAAAGAGCTGATTATAAAGCTATTTATATTGACCAGGATTATTCCCTTATTGACAATACAATAAGTGTATACGAGCAGGCACAACAGTACAACTCTGGGGAACTGCAGGAACACGAAATAAAAACCCGCTTGAACAGATTTCTATTTACAAAAACACACTGGGATAAACCTTGTAAAACACTTAGCGGAGGAGAAAAAATGCGATTAATGCTTTGTTCATTAACGCTGACCAACAAATCTCCAGACATGATTATTCTTGATGAGCCGACAAACAATCTCGATATCCAAAACATCGAAATCTTAACTGACGCTGTAAATCAATATCAGGGAACATTATTAGTAGTTACACATGATGAATATTTTTTAAAACAAATACATACAGAACAAACAATAACAGTCAGATAATGTATTAGGCAAAAAGGAAAACGGCCTGCCTTAAAAAAAGCAAGCCGTTTTCCTTTATTCAAAATATGAAATTACCTTTCACAATTAGCTGTCCAGGTAGCGCCGTCATTTGAAACCAGCATTACCAAAGAACTGGCATTGATTTTAATACCTGTTAAACCATTTCCAATACTTATATAAGTATTGTCATCTTGCTTCTCAAACTTCACTCCCTTAATATCAGGAATACCACTGCCAAAAAAGAAACTATAGGTATCATCAACCTTTGTTACAGTAACCTTTCCATCCTGACTGGTAATAGAAGTGCCGTCTTTGTTATAAGAAACAGAACCTTTATAGGTACCCACAAATAAATCGGCAGTTGCAGGATCTTTATCCTTTTTACAAGACATCATAACCGTTGTTACGACTAGGAATAAGCTTAAAATTTTCACTATGTTTTTCATGTTAAATTGATTTTGATGTAACATAAAGATTACAATAGCCATGCCAAAAGGAATAATCTGCTGCTCTTTTGACTTCAAACCCCCTGTCTATACCATCCAAATTCCCATTAAATCAAACCAAATTGTAACTAACACACTTCTTTTTAATCTATAAATAAAACACAAGCATGAATTTACTAGGCAATATCATTTGGTTCATTTTCGGTGGTATCTGGATAGTACTTACACACCTCTTCTTTGGTATCTTACTCTGTATTACAATTATTGGAATACCTTGGGGCAGACAGCACTTTAAGCTTATGAACCTGGCATTCTCCCCTTTTGGAAAATCACTGAATTAATGTCACTTAGCGATCACTCCAAGTGAAAACTTAAGATAAACAGGAACATGATCAGAAATTTTCCTGGCTTCTTTTAGACTATTAAAATCGCGATAAAAATGAACAACTCCTGCTTTTAAAACTTGAAATGATGATGATTTAAAAAAGATATTGTCATATTCAGACGCCAGGCAATCACCTTCAATACATTCCATCTTTAAAGATGTTTTTTGCCCTGCCAAAGCCGTTAAATATCCCATTTTCTTTAATGGATTAAACACAGTATGTGATTGCGGTAAATTAAAATCTCCGCAAAATATTAGATTATGATCTTTATATACGTCTGGAAAGAACTTAAAATATTTAATCTCTCGCTCCGGTTGCTTTTTTTTGGGAACAGCATGAAAACTCACTAACGTAAAGGCTTTGTTTTCAACCATAAACTGACTTAAATAAGGTTCCCTATCAATCTCATTTGCATAATTCTCATCTAACCAAGCCACTCCATTACGTTTAACCCTTACGGCATTCCACAAAAAAGCATATCGCTCTTTTGAACTCCCTAAACTTGAAGTAGGATTACTGATAATATAATCCCATTTACTCCCCTTACGGTTCAATTCATCAACCAAACGGGCCACTGCCTGACTACCACCATAACCCGCAACAACTTCCTGAATAGCAACAATATCAAACTCCTTAATGATATTAGCGATGAAGGCTATTTCTACATCGGTTTTAGTTTTACCGAAGTGCTGAATGTTCCATGAACAAATACTAACATTTTGGGAATAAACGGAAAAGCTTATAAATATAAGCAAGATGGTGATATACTTTTTCAAACGGAATCGAAATAAAAAAAGGAATGAAAGACTATTTTATATAAAGCTGATTAAACGCTTTTATAAAAACACCATAGTCAGCATTAGAGATAACCAAGGCAGTTTGGTAAAGATTTACGGGCTCATTATCATCATCATACGATTCAAACATCAGCTTCATAGCCGTATTTCCAACCTTAAAATCTTCATGAAATGGGATTACTTTTAGCGTTTTATTAATGTTGATCGTTCTAGCTGGCAATTTAATCATACCATAGAAACGCTGATAGGTTAAGGAGTCTTTTTTAAGAATAATGGTTTCAGAACCATGAATATGCCATATTGAGTACCTTAAAAACAAAATTTCAAAGACAAGAATGAACAAAACGATAATACCAATACCTCCAATTGTAAACAATACAATGACTGCTATAAGTAAGATGTTTAATACATATAAAGATACTTTTAAAGCAAGTGATGGTTTTACCTTTATAGAAGCCATAACACTGCTTCCATCATAATTCACTTCGAAATCCCCTGCCTTCATGCTTGTTTAATTAAAATTTATTTTTGGCCAAAGCTAGTAAAACCTTTAGAATTGTGATTGATGTTTTTATAAAATAGAAATAAGCAAAACAGGCTGTATCATGATACAGCCTGTTTTATTATACTTTTTTTGGAGGAAGCTCAAAAGCTATAGCCTCATGCTCAAAATGCCCATTATGAGCCCCATCGCAAAAAGGTTTGTTTTTTGATAAGCCACAACGACAAATAGAAAGTACCGTCCTTCCCTGTAATCCATAAACGTCACCGTTTCTATCTACGATCTCAAAATCACCTTCGATTTTAACTGAACCGTTATTGTTAATTGTAAGTTTAGTTTTTGACATATTCTGTTAGTTTGCCGCAAACATAGAACAATGCTGACATAGTCCAGAATATCATTTCAATTTAGAAACGTTTCTATTAACAACAGAGATGCTATTGACCAAATATATTCTTATATGCTGACCAACATGCATTTTTAATCTCCTGAGGAAGACCATCTTTTACATAAAACTGAATACCTTTATCAATATAAAAATACCGGTAATAATTACCTAATCTATCAGGCTTCTCACAAGTATGAATATTTTCACGTTTACTTAACCAATGAGCAAAGGTTACTTCAACCCTACCCAATGCATCTTCAAGATCTTTTAATTTTCCTGAGTTTTTATCAACCAACATCAAATCACTATAATCATTCATATCACTATACTTTAATTTACAAAGGTACAAAAAAACACCCAAACAAACCCTATAAGTACCAATAAAACAGACATTTTAACCAAATAAACGAATCTAAAACTTTAATTAGTTACAAATAAATATTTGTATTACAATCCTCGCAGCGAATATGAAATTCTGAAGATTTAATTATTACACTATCATGTTTAAAAAACTACAACTACGATATATGAAAACCTAACTTTGAGGCCTTAAAATAACACACTTCAGTGAATAACATAAAAGAGCTTAAACAGCAAAATCAAGGTATCTCTACCATACTTGCATTTGCCTTACTTCCACTTTCCGGCTTTGCAACAGACATATACATACCATCATTACCCAGTATGGCTTCAAATATGCAGGTTAGCAGCTTACAGGTGCAACTTACATTAAGCCTTTTCTTAATTAGTTATGGAGTTTCTCAACTATTTATTGGCAGTGTACTCGACAGCTTCGGCAGATATAGACTTAGCCTTATTTCCTTAATTATTTTTGCAGGAGCAAGTATTGTAATTGCGAATACGCATAACATTTACCTCATTTACCTGATGCGTGTTATCCATGGCTTTACAGTTGGAACAATCATTGTTGCCAAACGCGCCTACTTTGTAGATCTGTTTAAAGGCGATAAGCTCAAACACTATTTAAGCCTTTTCTCCATCATTTGGTCTACAGGACCAATCGTAGCCCCATTTTTAGGTGGCTACCTCCAAACTGTATTTAGCTGGGAATCCAATTTCTATTTCCTTGCTATTTTAGCAGTAATTTTAGCTATTCTAGAGTACATTTATAGTGGTGAAACCTTAAAATACTTCTCTGAATTCTCCTTTAAAAAAATTACCGGTGTTTATATTAACATGATTAAAACAGCAAGTTTTAGCTTGGGAATAGTAATGCTAGGACTTGCTTACACGATGGTTATGATATATAACATGACTGGTCCGTTTATAATTGAACACCATTTGCATTTAAGTCCCGTAATTGCAGGCTATAGCTCATTAGTACTAGGCTTCGCCTGGATGGTAGGCGGTTTCATTGGCAAAGCCACAATAAACAGTCCATTCTTTAAAAAAATGGCAACAAACTTAATTCTGCAAATTGCATTTGTAATCACAATGATTCTTAGTATACAGTTCATCTCCAACCTTTATTCGATGGTGATATTCGCTTTCCTAATCCACGTGACTGCGGGATATATTTTCAATAATTACTTTACATTCTGTCTGGGATTATTCCCTAAAAATGCGGGAATTGCAAGTGGATTAACAGGTGGCATAACTTATGTAATTGTTTCTTTCTTAAGTTACAGTGTCATTTCTATATTACCAGCAAAAGACGAACATCATCTTAGCGAAAGCTACTTAGTGCTGTCTATACTTTCTGCATTGATCATGTTCGCCGTTTATAGAATGACAAAAAAAGAATCCGGCTATTCAGATGCTGCCTGATGCTGCATATGAAAATACTTTCCGCCCATAAAATCTTTTTCTTTGACAACCTTAAAACCTAGCGATGAGTACAATTTCTCCGCTTTAGGATTATCTTTACTTACCAGCAGACCAGTTATATAATATTTACGCTGTTGGGCATAATCAATCATTGCTTGAATTAACTTTTTGCCAATCCCCTGCCCTTGACGGTCAGAAGCAACACTAACACAATCAAGATAATACTCTCCAGGCTCTGTTTCGTCATCAGGATTATGTTTAATACCGTAATTTTTATTTAGATAATCTAAAAAAGGTGCTCTTAAAGTATGTAGATCAACACCATCATAAGCATTAATCATCCCGCACACCCCTTGCTCATCCTCATAAACCAATGTATTCTCAAAACTATATTGATTGCCTGGCTGTGCCGCAAATCTTTCAAAAAGTGCAATAGCTTCATCAGGATCAGAAGATCCTGTAAATTTCACGGATAGATCATCCATTGCCAGAATAATAAGTCTGGCTATTGCTTGTGCATCTCCTGGTAAAGCTTCTCTTATCATAATTTTCTTTTTTTGTATTACAATCTGTATAAGGGTTCTATTTTAACACACGATTACCGGATCTTTTATAGAAAAAAATCAAATAAACAGAAAGTACAGCTGCAATAGCAAAACTTATTCCAGTAATCATATCAATAAATGAATCCGAGATATCTTTTCCTGTTAGCTTATCTGCATAGTACTTTATAAATGAGTTAGGTAGGTTTATTTCGCCTAAATGCTCTTTTATTTGCCAATGCCAATCAGTTAAAGGGCAATAACCTAAACCATACCATATACCTAATATCAACCAGGAACCTGCAGTAATAACTAATACAATAAAATGCAATTTCCTGCTAGATTGCCATATCCAGCCAAACAAGTTGAATCCAATTATCAATAAATGGAATAACGTAAAAAGAAGATCATATATGTAATACACTCTTATGGCTTTTATGCGAATATAATAATGATCTTGTAGCATTACGCAGCTCAAATGCGTTTTATATTCAAGAAAAGAAAACTAAAACCATCATCTTTAAGTTGTAACAACAGAAAAATGATGATAAATCTAAAATAAAAAACACACTCATGAACTTTAAAAACTATAAATTATTGATTGCTATATTGATAGTTGCAGGAGCATCTGCTTGTAAGAAGAAAGATGGAAGTTTAATGGAAGCTGATAAACTTAAACTAGAATCTCTAATGACTGAAATAAAAGTTTTATCTGAGGTCAAATGTGAAATTGCAGATGATTGGAAATTCAGACCAATTGGTTCTAAAGCCTGTGGCGGCCCAACCGGATATATAGCCTATTCGTCAAAAATTGACACTATTGTATTTATTCAAAAGGTTAACAAATACACTGCTGATCAAAAGATATTTAATAAAAAATGGGGTATCACATCAGATTGCAGTCTTCCTGCAAAACCTGAAAAGGTTATATGCGAGAATGATATAGCTAAGCTTGTATATAAAGATTAATAGAACAGACTATAAACAGAACATTATCTTAATGAGAATGAGACAGGTACATTAAATGCAATATTAGATGGCTTGCCTCTCACCACTCCAGGCTCCCATAATGGCGATTCCTGAATTACCCTAACTGCCTCTTTTGCTAATTCTGGATGCACCAAATTCATCACTTTAATATTTTGTATAGTACCGTCTTTCTTAACTATAAATTTCAACATCACCTTACCTTGTGTGCGGCTTCGCAAACACTCTTGTGGATAACGAATTGTCTTTTTCAGATAGTTATAGAATTTATCCATCCCGCCCTTAAACTGTGGTGAAACATATATTTTTGTGTATTGATAAACAGTGCCATCCTTATCAAAACTTTCACCAGAAACCAACTCACCATTAGCGTAGTTTTCCTTATATGTTGGTTTACCTATAGAATTACCACCAATCCATTCTCCATCATACTGCCCATTTTTTATACCACCTCTTTCTACACCCACATTAAAGTCAGCATCATAAATTCCACACTCACCATTTCCATCAACTACAAGTGCTTTACCTGTTGAATCCTGGACACTTTTAATATATTTCTGCTCCTTACCTCCATTCACAGCGGAAGTATACACAGTTGTCATATACAAAACTCCATTAGGATAAAAACTAAATGCAGTATCAACTAGCTTTCCTTTCTTGTAAGTACCAATTAAGCGTTTTTTACCATTTTTGAAGTAAGAAATATACTGTCCTTCATAAACAGGTGGATCTATTTTACTTGAATACCCGATAGTTTTATTAGCACCGTCAAGATAATGTTCATTTATCACATACAATTCTGACCCTGGTTCAGGCTCTTTAACTATCCTAAGATAATCAGCACTATCGCGTAACTTAACATACTGACCATTGTTCTTTAAAAAATAGAGATTTTGTCTTTGCCCAAATGCAGCTGAACTAATAAAGAGGAACAAAAACAGAAAGCGTATTTTGATCATGATTTTAAATTATCTTATGAAAGATAGAAATAAAATTGTAAAACAAAAAAATCCTATTTTTTCCATAACGAAGTTTTTTAGGTGCTATGATTAGTCACATTTGACATTGAAATGTAACAGATATCGCACAAAAACTGCCTTAAAACTGCTTTAACACTGGTTTGTTACTGCAAAAGCAGTAGCCGACCAGTAACAGACCAGTATCTGACCAGTAGCAGAGCAGTAGCAGGTATTCACCAAACCACCATTATCTTCTGTAATAATTCAGTAACAAAAAAAACACAAATCGCGATAAAAAATAGGCGTAATTACATGAAAATTTTAAGATCGATTTTAGAAGAAAAGTGCTAAGTCTTTAAAAGAGAAACGGGAATAAGTCGGAGAGACTATTCCCGTTAATAAGGTCGATCCACCACAGATCAACCTAAACCAAACTAAACCGAAATGTTAAATACAAAGACTGTGCCAATAATTAAAAAGGCCTATTAATTCGTTCCTTCAGCATAAACAAAGCACTTTTACACCAATCAGGACACCTAAATTATACACCTGTATAAAAAAGTTAACTATTCTCCTATTTCAATAACTTATCAATTGCCTGATAGGTCATAGGATGGTAGTTTGGCCTTGCTTCTTTATAAATTGCTCTGGCTACCTTTGCACCTTCTGGTGTAATCATCAACTCTTTATACAAAGGAATAATGTGCCACATGCGCCCATTTTCTAATAAATATGCTTTTATATTATTGTTCGCATGATTATAATGATGACGTATAGCTAGGGTATACCAGGCCAATTGCACATCAGTATTATGTGATCCAGTAAAATTAAACTCTGCATCCAGGGCAGCCATATCTGCCGCTTTTAGATCAGCAGGCAGCTGACTTATAAAATAACGTTTCTCATTACTGGATACGATTTCTTTACTCAGGCCTTTTACCACACCTGTTTTACGCCATTTTGCCATTAAAGCATCAATAGCCTTAAACCTTTCCGACCCTACAGCAACCACATTAGTAGGAATACCAGGCCCATAAACCCATTTATCTATATCAATCTTCTCTTCTATAGATTTATCACCTTTAATTAAACTCTTTTTCAGATAGTCTAAAAACTGGGCAGTATTTAATGACTTAAAAGCATTTGCATCAAAATACCCTCTTAAAAATGCATCAAATTTTTCTCTTCCTACTGCTGCCTCGATCGTTTTTAAGAAAAAGAAGCCTTTTTCATATGCAATATCATTCGTTCCCTCGTCAGGATTCCGACCAGTATAATCGGTTTGTAACCAGGTATCCCTACTTTCTGCACCCATATCAACAATAGCAGCATTTAATGCTTGTCTGGCAAACACCTCTTGCATTTCAGCTTCCCGTTTGCCAAAAATCTCTTCATCAATTCTACGTTCAAAGTAATTGGTAAACCCTTCATTTAACCAGAAATCATTCCAGTTTGAATTGGTCACCAGATTTCCACTCCAGCTATGCGCCAATTCATGACAAATAATACTAACTAATGATCTGTCACCTGCCAAAATGGTCGGTGTAATAAAGGTCAGATTAGGGTTCTCCATTCCTCCAAAAGGAAAACTAGGCGGCAATACCAATAAATCATACCTACCCCAACGATATGGACCATAAAGCTTTTCTGCTGCATGTACCATCTTACCCATATCAGCAAACTCATAAACCGCCTTGTTAAGTACAGAAGGCTCCGCATATACACCTGTACGGTCGTCAATAGACTTGAAGGTTATATCACCCACTGCCAAAGCCAATAAATATGAAGGAATGGCATGTGTTTGCTTAAAGTGATAAAGTCCCTCGCTATTTTTTGTTTGTGGATTTTCAGCACTCATTAAGGCCAGTAAATCTTTAGGCACACTTACTTTAGCATTATAGGTAAAGCGTATACCTGGACTATCCTGACATGGCACCCAACTTCTGGCAGCAATACTTTGCGACTGTGTAAAAAGATATGGCCTTTTTTTACCTGCTGTTTGTTGTGGGTTTAACCATTGCAAAGCACTTGCTTCTTTGTCAGTGGTATAATAGATATTTATCAATTTTGTATCTGCTGTAATCGCAACTTTTAAAGCTCTTCCCAGATATTCCACAACAGGCCCATATGTATAAGATGCTTCCTTTTCATCTTTCCCTAATGTGATCTTAGATATATTTAATTTACTATCATCAAAAATAATCTCTTTTGCTTTTGCCTTGTTATTAATAGTCCAACTTGCCTTTCCTGTTAATTGTTGTTGCTCAAAATCGACCTTTAAATCAAGGTCAAGATGCTCAACATAAGCTATGGATGGCTGTGCAAAAGAATGCGGATCTTCAGTTTTTAAAGAATCTGTCACTGTGTTTTTTTTACTACTCTGCTGACAAGATAACATCATCAGCATAGCAATCATTAAAGTTAGTTTATTCATGAAATATAATTTGCAGACGCAATTTATGGAATTTTTTGATCAAGAAACTCTTTACACAAACCCTATCCGCCTACAAAAGATCATTAGCCAGATTCGCTAACTCACTTCTTTCCCCTTTCCCAAGCGTTACATGGGCATACAACTCATTATTTTTAGCCTTATCAATTAAATAGGAAAGCCCATTACTCTCAGCATCCAGGTAAGGAGTATCAATCTGATAAATGTCACCTGTAAAAACAATTTTTGTATCTTCTCCTGCCCTCGATATAATTGTTTTGATCTCATGTGGAGTTAAATTCTGAGCTTCATCGACAATGAAAAAGATCTTGCTTAACGTCCTCCCTCTGATATAAGCCAAGGGTGTAATCACAATCTTCTCAGTCTTTACAAAATCGTCAATACGCCCCTGCATTTTAGGATCATCATTGTATTGCTCCTTTATAAACCTCAGGTTATCCCATATGGGTGCCATATAAGGATCAATTTTCGACTTTATATCGCCTGGTAAAAAACCGATATCTTTATTACTTAAAGCAACAATCGGCCTAGTAACATAAATTTGTCTGTAATCTTTACGTTGTTCTAATGCACTTGCTATCGCTAGCAAAGTTTTCCCTGTTCCAGCTTTACCTTGTATGGTGACCAGTTTGATATCAGGATTAAGCAATGCGTTTATAGCAAAGGACTGCTCCTCGTTACGTGGAGAAATATTAAATATAGTACGGGTAGCTACAGTAAAAATCCGACCTTCTTTTGCACTATAATAGGTTACAGCACTCTTACGTTTACCTTTCAATATACAAAAGTGATTAGCTAAATCATCTGTTAAAACAAGTCCGGTTGCATCCATACTTCCATCTGCTTTAAGTATTTTAAATACCTCATCAGAAACATTTGAAATTGTAGCTTTTCCAGTATACAGCTCATCAACATTTTTAATCTTACCAGTTTCGTAATCTTCGGCATATAGTTCAAGCGATTTCGCTTTAAGTCGCAAACAGATATCCTTAGACACCAGAATCACCCTCTTTTCTGGAAATTCTTGTTTAAGACTTAATGCAGCATTGAGTATACGATGATCAAACTTTCCTTTACCAAAAATCTCTTCCGCGTCCAGCTTATCGGGTTTATTATCCATAACCACTTTAAACCGTCCGCTTTTACTACCATTAAAAGGGATCCACTCATTGATAATCCTGTCGCCAGAAGTATTATCCATCAGCCTGATAAAGCTCCTCGCTTCTGCATTTCGGGTCTCATTTCCATTCTTCATGTTATCCAGCTCTTCAAGGACCTGAATTGGAATTGCTACATCGTGTTCTTGAAAGTTTTTAAATGCATTGTGGTCATAAAGAATTACAGAGGTATCAAGGACGAAGATCTTTTGCTCAAAGGAAGGATGTTTTACCGATTTACTCATGACACATAAAAATAATAAATTTCCAGCGTATGGAACGAGTAAATTACATATAAAAAGAAAACGGAGCCTTTCTTCTTTCGATTCAAGTTCTCCGTTTTCACCCATCCTTTAGCCGTAGCTATCAGACAAGCATCAATTCGTTTTTTACTTTACAATTCGTAGTATGCTCAATTTCCTAAGAAGTTGATACCCGTTTAAATTATCCTCCTGATTTATTCCGTAGAATGTTTCATTTTGGTATAATGTCCGTTTCAGATGCAATTAAATTCTGGCATATTTCAGCCTTCATTATTTAAGTTTTCATCGTTGTTTCCATTGATTCTAACTCTTCCTTGCTCCATCAAAATTTCCAGAGGCTTTTGCCCGGAGGCCAAGTATCTCTTTTTGGATATTTTTTCAGACTGTCAAAGTACTCCGTAATTGATAGATCTAATATACGCAGAATAACTATCTGATGCAAATATATTTAACCTTGTTTTTCAACATGTTATCAACCGCTTATCCACAAGTTTATCCACATCAACAAACCTATTTCGTTTCAAGTTCTGTTATAGTAAAAGGTTTATCTCTGCCTTTATACAAACTCCTAATCTTAGTAACCTCCTCCACATTTACCTTCGCGGCATTATTTTGCCACGAGCCGCGAATAAAACTCAATACTTGTGCAACATCATCATCAGATATTTCATCACTATGTGCTATGCCAGGCATATCGGAAGAAACTTCCGGGGCTTCATATAAATGTCCATTAACTTTAACAGGCCCTGTTAAACCATACAATACAATAGCAATCAAATTATCCTTCTTCCCTGTTACCCATTCCGACTTGTTTAAAGGTGGTGCCAAAGAACTGATTCCATTCCCATCTGCAGCATGGCAAGTCTGACAACTAGAAGCAAATAAAGCAGCACCTTTTGGAAATTCTTTATTTAACAATTCAGGATCCTTGCTCTTTTTATCATTTCTTAATCGAGTAATTATATTTTGCAATTGTTGATTAATAACCAGGTTCGTATCAGGTAATACATTAGCTATTGAAGTAGCAAATGCTTCTTCTTTATGAGCAAGGTTACTGATCACTGCAGTAGAGACATAACGGTTTTTAGGGTATTTTTTACCTAAAGCAACCAATAATCCATCAGTCGCCTTTTCATTATATGGCTTAATGTAACCAGCCAGAAAAGCAATATACGGAGCTATCAACTCATCATTCTCTTTCAGCATCTTTTGTAATACAGCAATATAAGCCCCACTTGAATTTACGTTAATAATTGATGGTATTACACTTAAAGCCTGAACTTTAATATTATAATTGTCAGATTTCAATAAATTGAGCACCTCATCAGCCTGCAATACTGAAAGTCCCTCTAACACCCACAGCGCATGAATAACCAGTAAAGAATGAGTTTTATCAGTAATTGCTTTTCTTAAATAAGGAATAGCATCTATACGTTTACCATCTATCAATACCTGCTGTGCCATATCGCGGACGGCTCCATTTGTATGTCCCAGAAGGCCAACAAGCACCTTCGGATTGTTACTAAAATTCAGCTTAGCTAGCCTTTTACCTTTAGGAACCACCTTATAAATTCTTCCGCAACCCAATGGTTCAGTTAGATTTCTTTTTAGGATTTCGTCTTTCAGATAAGGTGTCAGATATGTTTTATGCTGTATGATGCCCCTATACATATCTACTATATATAAGGCACCATCCAAACCATTGTATAAACTCACCGGTCTGAAACGTTCATCAATACTTGTCAGAAATTCCTTTCCTTTATATGCTTGTTCACCACTTACCTCAAAGCCTTTCTCATTAAGGATATTCCGTTTAATTAAGTTAGCCGCAGGCTCTGCAACAAACGCATTGAAATCATATTCAGGACCAAATAAATTACCACGATAAATAACAGGACCACATGCTGCTGTAAAATTCTTTAAACGTAAGCTATCATCCAAAACACCGGCCACATAAGCTCTGTTTACACCTGTTGTAATCCTTGCCGGATATACCCTGTTATCTCTAACTATTCTCTCTTCAAATCCAAATACATGTTTAAGATTCGGATTACCTGCAGCAAAACCAGGCATAAAATAATCACCAACCAGGTTAGTAGAATTGTCATTATAATACAACCGACCATAATTATCCTGACTAATTCCCCATTGCCCCCTAAAGTGAGTCTTTTCAATTAACCATTGGTCGCCCTTTTTACGGTATCTCTTAGTGGATTTAGCATTGTAAATCCAATTATCCAGCGCTCTCAAAAGTCCATTTGGCTGATGCTCTACATTACCCTCTGCAGCATATTCATTATCAACCAATACACGTTTGCCCGGTTGGTCATTTTTAATCTCATAATACCATAAATTAGGTGATTCGGCGACCAAAATACCCCCATCTATCAAACAGATTGCTCTTGGCAACACCAGCGAATCCAAAAAGACCTTCCTTGTATCCATCTGTCCGTCACCATTCTTATCTTCAAGAATCACAATTTTCCCGTTGGGTATATCCTCTCCTTTACCTTGAACATCTGGCATGTACCCAACCATTTCCACTACCCACAACCTGCCTTTCGCATCAAATACTGAAGCCACTGGTACCGAAATTAAAGGTTCTGCAGCAACAAGTTTTACTTCAAATCCATCCTCAACTTTCATAAGTTTAATAGAAGCTTCAGCAGAAATAACCTGTGAGCTACTCGTATCCGGGATCAGTTCTTTATTAACTTCAACTGTTTTTCTATGTGTCTGGCATTGATAAAAGGTAAAAACAACGAGAGCTAAAACAATATAAATGTATAATTTCATGCTCACCTATAACTCTTTATCTTCCAATGCTTTTATTTTTTCCAATCGTTTTACATGGCGCTCTTCACCAGAGAAAACAGCATTTAAAAATGCGTAGACAATATCTTTAGCAAGCTCAATACCAATAACACGTTCGCCCATGCAAAGTATATTCACATCATCATGTTCCACAGACTGATGCGCTGAATAGGTATCATGGCAAACCCCAGCTCTTATTCCCTTAAATTTATTCGCGGCAATACTTACACCTACCGCACTGCCACATATGAGGATACCTCTTTCACCTTTTCCATCTAAAATTGCCCCAGCTACATCAGCTGCATGATCAGGATAATCAGTAGGTTGTTCACTGTTTGTTCCCAGGTCAAGTACTTCATATCCATTTTGTAGTAATGCTGCAACCAGTATCGTTTTATAATTAAAACCCGCATGATCTGAACCTATAATTACTTTCATTGTGTCTATTTTTAAAGGGTAAATACCCGATTTTCAATATAATGTCCTAAATGTAGCGAGTTTTTTTAAATTAAATTGTAGCGTTAGCATGACATTATACGTCTACATTAAAGTTAATTTCACAAACCCTAATCGTATAAACATGAACAAACTTAAAATGTCAGTAACTAAAAAATTCAAAAACCTAGGTGTATTAGCACTTTTATCAATTGGAGCTTTAACTATCCAGTCTTGCTCAAAAGAAAATGCTCCAGCACAAGAGTATTCATTTTTAAACATTACAAATACCTCTCCTACACTGGCAACATTTAATATTTTTATAGATCAGAGTAAAATAAACCAGGGAGCTGTTGCTTTTTTAGGGAACTCAGGATATATGCCTCTTAGCCCAGGTGATCATAACATTAAGTTTACAACTGCCAGCAATGAGCCTGTTATTTCAAAAAACATATCATTGGAAACCAATGGAGTAACCTCACTTTTCTTAATTGACAAAGCGCCAAATATAGACTACCTTATTGTAAAAGATCAATTGGGTAACATGAATTCTTCAAAAGCCTTCATTAGATTTATTAATCTTTCTCCAAATGCACCTTCACTTGACCTTGCTGATAAAGATGGAGAAGTGATTATTTCTGCTAAAGCTTATAAAGCAGCAAGTGCTTTTATTGAGATAGATCCTAAATCTTATGTCCTTCAATTACAAGACAATGGTACAGAGCCTGAATTGGAGCCGAAAGATTTGGAAAGTTTTGAGTTTAAAGCAGGCAAATCATATACTGTAATTGCTGCTGGTTTATTGGGAGACACAGATAGACCTTTTGGTGGTAAAATCTTTATTAACTAATAATTATAAAAAAACTACCACATAAAACAAGAGCCTGATCAATTGATCAGGCTCTATTGGTTTTAGTGTGTGTTTATTAATGTCTGCCTCTACCGTGACCTCTATCTCCTCTATCTCTATCATGACCTTTATGGTCTCTGTCACGGCGATAATCATTACGATCTTTTCTATCCCATCTATCATGCCCTCTGTCATGATCTCTTGAATAATATTTTTTAGCATGTCCATGGGACATTCCGTGCGGATGACCTTTCACTACATAATACCTTGAATCGTTACTGTACCTGATTACTTTTTGTCCTCTATAGCTTTTATACCTTGCATAAGTAACTCTATCTCTATCAAAATGTCTGTACGGATCTCTTGAATTAACAACTACTTTGTAACCGCTATATAAATCATACCCCCTATATCTTGATGGCAAAGAAGCCGAAAATATCCATCTGGAATTTTGCAAGTAAATAAATTGTCTGTTAGGCACATGATAATAAGCTTCTACATCTGGTAGATAATAATAATCTACATAATCATAACCAACCGGCCCCCATAAAGGCTGTGAACCAATATTCACATTAATACTTAACTGCGCCTTGGCCTGGAACGGTAACCATCCTATTACTCCAAGCATTCCTAATAATAATAACCTTTTCATAGCCTTGTAATTTTAAATTTCATTTGTGTGTTGTTAAATCAAATCTCAGTACTGAACATGAAATGAACATGAAATTTTAAGATTATTTATTCCTTTTATTTTTCATCTTAAATTCATATTCAACACACACCTTTGTATTCATCTTTATATATTTACACCATGAGTATAATTCGTCTGTTTCGATACATTACTACAGTTCTGATTTTCGCATGTCTTCCTTTTGGTGCATTTGCTACCGAGACTATAACTGTTGTTATAATTTCAAAAGCTGACTATTACCAGGATAAAAGAGGCGGTAGACAAGAACGTGGCAAAGGTGATAAAGGTGGTAAAAAACCTGAAGTTAAAGAGGTTCCACAGTCTCGCAGACAGCAAAAACCTGGTGAAGTAAAACAAGAGAAAAAAGAAAAACCTGAAAAGGATAATAAACGAAGACACTAAACCTTAGTCAGAAATGAAAGTTTTAATCGTTGAAGATGAAAAAACACTGGCTTATGAAATAGAAGACTTTCTAAAAAAGGCCTTCTATATATGTGATCTCGCCCATGGCTTTAAAGCAGGTCTGGAAAAAATGCAGATCAACACTTATGACTTTATCTTGCTAGACCTTGGCTTACCCGATGGTGATGGTTTAAACCTCCTACCTGAAGCTAAGAAACACAATCCAGATGCGGCATATATCATTCTAACCGCCAGAGGTAACCTGGAAGACCGTATTGCCGGGCTTGATCTTGGCGCTGATGATTACCTGCCAAAACCTTTTTCATTGCTCGAATTACAATCTAGAATGCAGGCCATTGCACGTCGAAAATTTAATGTAAAGGAAGAGTTATTACCATTAGGAGATTTTAAACTTGATCTTCAAAAACGTCTTGTAATGCTCAATGAACAACAAATTGAATTATCAAGAAAAGAGTTTGATTTACTTAGCTACCTCTTTTTGCACAGCAACCGCGTACTTACCCGTATGCAGCTTAGTGAACACATTTGGGGCACTTTTGCTGATGATGATTACGACTCTAATTATATTGACGCACACATCAAAAACATTCGGAAAAAGTTAAATGCATGGGCCCCAACAGAATTCCTTGAAACTGTTCGTGGAGTGGGTTATAGAATTAAAAAATAACGTGAAATTATCAACTAAATTAGTCCTTTTTATTACGGGCTCTAAAGTAGCAATCGTACTCATGTTTATTATTACACTGCCTTTCCTGGTTGATGGTATTGTATCAGAATATACCAATTATTCATTACGCAGGCAGCAAAATAAGGTAATTAATGTAGTTAAAAAGAATGGTATAAATCATTACCTGCAAGGAGATGACAGTTATGGTAGTTATACCATGTTAAAGGAAGAATACATTGCATTAGAGCCAGCCGGCCAAGGATTACCAATCGACACGATAAAGACTGAACAACGTATAATTGAGCAAGACACATTGAATTACAGGATATTAATGCATACATTTAATTTCCAAAATAAGCCCTACCTACTTGAAATCGGAAAGACTGTATCCAGTATAAATCAATACAACAAGCCCCTACAACGTATTGCGTTATATGTATTACTGAGTCTTATTGCTATCAGTTTGATATTCGATCTGTTCTTTACACGTATGTTAATCCGTCCTCTGGGAAAAATCATTAAATCAAAACTGGTAGACCGTAAATTTCCTTTTAAGAATCATGCTCCTCTCATTAACACCTCAACTCAGGATTTCAGATTCCTTGATGCTTCTTTAGTCACATTATTAGATCAGATTAATGAAGCTTTTGAAAAAGAACGTGAATTTACGGCCAATGCTTCTCATGAACTAATGACTCCTATAAGTATTCTTCAAAATAAAATGGAAAACATGCTTGGCGATGAGCATCTGAATGAACCTGAAGCTTTAAAGATCGTCGAGATGATGAAAACCTTAAACAGACTAAAGAAAATTTCAAACTCATTGTTATTGATTTCAAGGATAGAAAATGAACAATTTGCAAAATCCGACATCGTAAACCCTTCAGAACTAATAAAGGAAGCCATTGAAGAGATCACCCACAGGTTTGAAGAAAAAGGGTTAAGCGTTAAACTAGACCTTACAACTCATATATCTATTAAACAGGTAAACAGAGACCTGCTATTTCAATTATTTTATAACTTGATTAACAACGCCATAAAGTATAACGTAGTTAATGGAAGTTTAACTATTTCAGACAATATAGAGTCTAATGGTGCATATGCAATTAATTTCGAAGATACAGGGATCGGGATTAGTAAGGATGACCTCCCTTATATTTTTGATCGCTTCAGAAAGGCCAACCTAACAGAAAATGTTGGACATGGACTCGGGCTTTCTATTGTAAAAAGTATTTGCGTATCTCAGCAAATTACAATCAGTGTAAGCTCTGAAGTGAATAAAGGAAGTGTCTTTCACCTCATATTCCCTTCAGAGTTATGTAGTAAAACTGTTTAAAAGTATTATAGAATTTTATTTACGATAACACCTCTAGTGTCAACAACTATATTCTTTTCCTGAGTAAGATTTTTCAATTCTATTTTATAATAAAACTGTTTGCCTACTTCATATTTATCAACATCATCAATCCAAAAGCCTTTGTAATTTTTTTTCAAACTTGCAGATACAGCAGCCGGAAGCTCTCTTGATTTAACTTCCTGTTTGTGTTTTACAATTCCACCAGCAGCATTTAGCCAAACCTCATGATCACGTCTGTTAACATCAAATTCTGCATTGTACAAATCTCCCTTCATTTCCCATTCAACCTTTACCGCATTTGGAAAAGCCTTGGTAAATGAGTTCATTACCACAGCTGGCACACTACTTGCCGGGATATCCTGTGCATAAGTCAGACTTGAAAAAAGCAGGGATAACGCTAATAATAATTTTTGCTTCATAAAGTTTATATTTTTAATTAATACTGAGACTAAGTATACAACAAAAATATGGAACATTTGTTTAAATAGAATTTTGGATTAAAATGACAGAAATATTTGAATAGAATCGGATATTAGTGACCTATTCAAATCAAATGAGAAAAATATTCCTTGCATTAATAATTGCAGTTTGCACATTATCAGCCAATGCTCAGCAACCAATTCCAGGCACAGATATGCCAAAAGCACTATTCTACAAAACTGATGGAGGAAACTTTTCCACAGATCTTATTCCAAAAGGAACTAAATCTATGATCATTCTTTTTGATGCAACCTGTGATCATTGTCAGAAGGTGGCAACAAACATTTCTAAAAGAAGTGACGAATTGACTAACGTAAACATATATCTTGTTACACAAGATGAGATCCGTTCCGTAAATTATTTTATGGATAACTTTGCCAAACCATTAAAAACAATGAAGAATGTTACAGTATTACAGGATCGTGATCGTATTTTCATTCCCCTCTTCCACCCTAAACAATATCCTTCATTGTACTTATACGGAAAAGATAAGAAACTGGAGTTCTATTCAAGTGATGAAAGAGATGTTCCCAGATTCTTCAGCAGGATAAAATAGTATCGTTAATAATTGATTTTAAAGGAGCGTCTGGCAAGTAATTTCCATTCATCTCCTCTTTTTTCCCAAACCAATACTATACCGAGGTTAACTTTACCAGGAATTCCCCCGTCATTTGTATCTGCTCTTAAAATATGACGCACTATAGCTGTCTTTCCGGCTATTGTAACCGCAATTTCAGATAATTCTATGGTTTTAAAATCAGATTTTTTAGTCGATAATGCTTCAACAAAAGCTGCCTTATCTTCAATTTTTCCATTCGAATGACCGTAAGTTAAATTATCCCATACCAGCTTTTCCAGATCAACTTTATTTCCACTGATCATAGAAGCACGTAGCTTTTCGGTCAATTTTTCAATTTTAGTCTCTTCTTTTGTTTGTGCAGCGGCAATTAAGCTCATAATGGTAAATGTAAATAGAATAATTGTTCGTTTCATTATCTGTTGTTTTAGCAAAGCCAATATAAATATAAATTATTTTACTGCTTTGTATTCTATCCCCATATTATAAAACATAAAGGCCCATTTATCGGCAATTTCTTCTATAGCTTTATCAGTAGGCTTTCCTGCTCCATGGCCTGCGTTTGTCTGTATACTGATTAAAACAGGAGCTTTACCTCCCTGATCTTTTTGTAATGTTGCTGCAAATTTAAAGGAGTGAGCTGGCACAACCCTATCATCATGATCTGCAGTAGTTACCAATGTTGCCGGATACTTAATACCTTCTTTTAATGCGTGTACCGGTGAGTATTTATACAAGTACTCAAACATCTCTTTTGAATCTTCAGAAGTACCATAATCATAAGCCCAGCCTGCACCTGAAGTGAATTTATGATATCTTAACATGTCTAAAACTCCTACCGCAGGGAAAGCTACTTTAAATAACTCCGGTCTTTGTGTCATTACAGCTCCAACTAACAATCCTCCATTAGATCCCCCCATAATAGCAAGATAGTCACTTGAAGTATATTTCTCTGCAATCAAAAACTCTGCAGCAGCTATAAAATCATCAAATACGTTTTGCTTTTGCAGCTTCGTACCCATTATATGCCAATTTTCTCCATACTCACCCCCACCTCTTAAATTGGCCACAGCATAAATGCCCCCCTGCTCTAACAAAGAAACTACTGAGGTGCTAAATGCAGGTGTAAGACTAATATTAAAACCTCCATAGCCATATAAAACAGTTGGATTCTTGCCATTTAATGGAATTCCTTTTTTATAAGTAATGATTACAGGAACCTTTGTCCCGTCTTTAGATTTATAAAACAATTGCTTTGATTCATACATTAAAGGATCAAAATCTACTCCTGATTTTTTATACAAAAATGAACTTCCATTGCTTACAACATATTTAAAAATTGTAGTAGGATAAACATAGGAAGTAAAAGTATAAAAAATCTCCTTTTCTGTTTTTTTACCCCTAAAACCAACCGCAGTACCCAAGCCTGGAAGTTCAATTTCATGTTCTAAATTACCTTCCATATCATATTGCAAAACCTTACTCACTGCATCTACAATATAGTTTGCAAACAATTTACCTCCGCCTGTTGAAGGAGATAATACATTACTGGTTTCTTTGATCAGTTCTTTCCATTTTGATGGTTTAGGATCAGCAGCATCTACAGTGACTATACGTCCGTTTGGTGCATTTAAATTAGTATAGATATATAATTTGCTACCAATATTATCTATAATGGAATGATTCTGATCGAAATTATCCACTACAGAAATAATCTCTGAATCAGGCTGATTTAGATCCCTGATATACAACTCATTTCCTGAAGTTGTATTTGCCGCAGAAATAATCAGATAACGTTCATCTTCCGTTAATTCTGCACCGACATATCTACGTGGTGTTTTTTCGCCACCAAATATCAACACATCTTCTTTTTGTGATGTACCAAGCTTATGAAAATATAGCTTATGGTATTGGGTTAATCCAGATAACTGGCTTCCAGCAACAGGTTTATCATAACTAGAATAATAGAATCCTTCATTACCCTGCCATGCAATTCCAGAAAACTTCACATCTTTTAATGTATCTCCTACCACAGACTTATCATCTGTTTTCATTACAACAACACTGGTCCAGTCAGAACCTCCGACAGATAACTGGTAAGCACATAAACTACCATCTTTAGAGAAATCTATCCCTGAAAGCGAAGTAGTCGCATCTTTAGAAAAAGTATTAGGATCTAAAAAAATCTCTGCATCCTCACCATCCTTCTGACGATACAATAGACTTTGATTTTGCAAACCTGTATTTTTATAAAAATAAGTATAGACACCTTCTTTAAAAGGCTGAGAATACTTTTCATAATCCATTAAATGAGTTAACCGTTCTTTAATCGCATTCCGATAAGGAATTTGTGACAGGTACTTCTGTGTCACCTCATTTTGGGCAATAACCCAGGCTTTAGTCTCTTCAGACTGGTCATCCTCCAGCCAGCGGTATGGATCTGTTACTTCTGTTCCAAAATAATTATCTTTTATAGCTATGCTCTTCGTCTTGGGATAAATCATTGTTCCTTTTTGTATTTGCTTTAATTGTGCCACGGATAATATCGGCGATAATATAGCCAAAACTAATAATCCTTTATTTGTTATCACTTTCATAGCCCATAAATTACTTTAGTTTTAAATTCAACAGACAGTATCACTACTTTTTCTTGATAAACTCGGTAGTAAAATGCTCAGTATGCTTAGGTTTTGCAAACTTTTCTGCATTGTAAACGTCTGACTGTCCTCTTGGAATTGATAACGACACCCAATCTTTGCCACGTATCATTTTGCCAATAAAAACCATTTGTCCAACATGGTAGGGATAATGCGCCAGTTGTCTGTTAATAGCTTCCATAACAGTATGGCCCATATTGCGAATAAAAACTTCTTTTACAAGATCTTGATTCCTTAGAGAATATATGGTATCAAGCAAACATTTCCAGCCATCATTCCATACTTTCAACACCTCTTCCCTGGTAGATAGATCATTATCAAACTCAGATTCTCTATTTCTAGTTTCTTTCTCACCATCAGTTGTAAGGAAGTCAGTCCACCTGGATTTCATATTACCTGATATATGTTTAACGATAGTAGCAATACTATTGCTTTCCTCATTATATTGCCAAAACAGCTTTTCTTCAGGAACCTGATTTATAGTCTTATCACCCAAAAGCTTATAATATTCAAATTGCTTTTGTACACTTGATAGATAATCTGTTTCCATAATTTAATGTGTAGAATTTACACTGTTAAAATTACGAATTTCTTAATTCAGTTTTATGGGGGTAGCAGCTAATCTTTTATTTCTAGAAATCAATATCCAGGCAAATACAGCACCAGTTAAGGCCATCAATACTCCTACAGCAACAGGTGATGTGTAACTATATCCTGCAGCTAAAGGTAAACCACCCAAAAAAGCACCTAATGCATTGCCAATGTTAAAGCTTGCCTGGCTAGCAGAAGCTGCAAGCATTTCTGATCCTTTTGCTGTATTAATCATCAGCATTTGAATAGGTGCAGCCAAAGCAAATGCTACAGCACCGGTAACAAAAGTCATTATCAATGCAAGCATTTGATTAACAGAAATAAAATGAACAATTGATAAAGTTACTGCCATTGCAATGAGTAAAGATACAGAAGCCTTTGCAGGAGAAAACTTATCTGCCAACTTACCTCCAATAAAGTTACCTACCATCATTCCCAATCCGGCAAGCACTAAAACATAAGTAATAGAATCCGGAGAAAAACCACCTACATCAGTCAGCAAAGGCGCTATATAACTGTACCAGGAGAATAAACCTCCTGTTCCTATGGCAATCATCAATATAATAAGCCAGGCCTCCGGCAGTTTAAAGAAACTCAGTTCTTTTTTAAGATCTCTATCCTTTGCTGCTGGCAATGTAGGCATCCACAATTTTAAACTCAATAAAGTGACGAGGCCTACGATAACAATGATCACAAATGTATATCTCCAGGAATAGTTATGACCAATAAAAGTACCTAGAGGCACTCCAATTACATTGGCAATTGTTAAACCTGCAAACATCAAAGATACTGCCTGTGCTTCCTTTCCTTTTTCAGCAAGCTTACTGGCCACTACTGATCCTACACCAAAAAATGCTCCATGAGGTAAACCTGCTAGTAAACGAGCAATAAACATGGTTGTATAATCGGGTGAAAAAGCAGAAAAGGAATTAAAAGCTACAAACATTAACATCAGTGCCATCAATATCTTTTTTGGAGGATAACTACCTGCAATAGCTACTAATAAAGGGGCACCAATAACCACACCTAAGGCGTAAGCAGAAATCAAGTGTCCAGCCTGGGGAATTGTAATCGCTAAGTCTTTCGCGATATCAGGCAATAAACCCATCATAACAAACTCCGTAATGCCAATCCCCAGTCCACCAAGGGTTAATGCTAGTAAACTTTTTTTCATCTATTTCAAGTAGTAGTTAGTGTAAAAAATACACGATGCAAAAATAGAGAATAAATTAGCCCTGTTTAGTCTTCAAAAGGTAAAAGTTTAAGGCTGTTTGAAATCGCAAATGCTTCAGTATTAAGAAAAATAAATCACTTTCTCATTTTTTTCAAAACACTACTACCCTATATCTGTTTAGTTATTAATGAAAGTGTTTTCATCCATTAAAATAAATAGTTATGAATTATAGAAAATTAATTTCCGACCACTTTTCAAACATGCCAACGCATAAATCCAGTGATAAATCTGGAGCAATTGTGGCTTTATTAGCAGGTCTTGCAATTGGCGGAGTATTGGGTGTGTTGTTCGCCCCGGAAAGTGGTAGAAAAATCAGAGGGAGAATTTCGGACAAAGCAATGAATGCAGCTGATACTGTTAAAGAAGGCTTTAATTCAGCGAAGAACAATGTAAAAAACAAAGCACAAGAAATAAGTCAGGAATTTGAAAATTTCAAAAGCGAGACAAAATCAGATGTTAAAAATGCTGCGGATAAAGCAAATGAAAAAATCCAAAATGCTTAAAAACACCTAATAAACGAGTAACAAAAACACAAAAGCTTTCAAATGAAACAGCTAAACCGTTTCACTTGAAAGCTTTTGATGTTTAAAAAACATCCTGGTAATCGGGATTAATAAAGCGCCACATAGTGCAAAAATGATAAACGACACCCTCAAATTGAAAGCATGTGCCAGATAGCCTATTAATGGAGGCCCAAGTAACATTCCTGTAATAGAATAAGTTGCAATAATAGAAATTGCCATTCCTGCTGAATATTTCTTTGAAGCACCTGCGAGAGCATAAGACATTGGAATAATTGCCGCTGTGCCAAACCCTACTAATGAAAACCCTATCATAGCGGGCCAGAAATATGGAAAGATAGTGGCTAATCCGATACCAGAAATAATGAACACAGCACTCATGATATAAGTTTTTGGCATCCCAAACCTGGAAATAATAATATCAGATAAAAATCTTGATGTGGCCATAAAGGTCATAAAAATGAGATAACCGTAAGTAAAGATCTCTACCTTAATGATCTCCTGAAAATAGATTCCACTCCAATCGAACATCCCACCCTCACATATTGCACATAGAAATACAACTGAACCAAGATAAAAGATATAAGGATCTGGCTTACTTAATATCAGCTTATTACCCGTTTTAGCCTTATCTCCATGCAGCAAAAACTGATAGGAATACAGTGTAATTAGTAACATCACAATAGCAACAGCTATAAAATGATGTTGTATGGAAACATTTAACTCCAATAAAAGAGTCGATAAAAGTATACCTGCTATACCTCCCATACTCCAATAGCCATGAAAGGAACCCATTATTTTCTTATCAAACCGTTTTTGCAGGGTTATAGCCTGAGTATTTACAGAAATATTAAAAATCCTTGTTGTAAAAGCAAATAAAACAACAGCAACAACCAGGCTAAAGGTATTATATGAAAAACCAATCAGCGCCAACGAAAAGGCATTAAGGCCATATCCTACTGTTAATGGAACTCTGCTATTGTATTTGGAAACCAACCAACCGGAGAGTGGTAGTCCCAATAATGAACCAATTGGTAACGCCAGCAAAAGGCTACCCAATTCAGCTTCATTGAAACCAAAAGCGGTTTTAATAGTGGGGATTCTGGATGCCCAGGTTGAAAAACTTAACCCTGACATGAAGAAAAAAAGACTTAGAAAGAAACGATGTTTTGTATTAGAAATCATTGCATTGTAATTGCACTGCAAATCTAATAATTCATTTTCGACGAATTTCAATGAAGTGTCAGCATCAGGTAAATCCTCAGATATTAACATCATTATTTTAAAAATTTGGCTTTAAGAATATAATAACATAGCTTTACAAAAAACTTTAGGGGTGCCTTGCGCTGAGATATACCCTTTGAACCTGATGCAGTTAGTACTGCCGAAGGGAAAAGTAGAAGCAAATCTATTGCTATCTTTTCGAGCCGTCATGGGCTGTCTCCTATAGTTTTCCAAAATTTTACAGATTATGGAGATAACTATAAATAACAAAAATCATCAATTTAATCAGTCCTGCTCTATAGCAGAAATGATCGCTGTTATGCTACCTGGCGAAGTCAAAGGCATTGCAGTTGCAGTTAATCAAACCATCATTACAAAATCCGACTGGCCCCACCATTTCTTAAAAGATGGTGACAGGGTTACACTCATAAAAGCTACTCAAGGCGGATAAACACCTCCTATTCACTCATTTTAAATCACATCTTTTAGTATAACAACATGAAAACTGAAAAGACTCCAAACCAAGAAGTAATCAGCAGAAGTCCATTCCCCGCTTCCCGTAAAGTATTCGTTAAAGGCCAGCTACACGATATCAGTGTAGCCATGCGCGAGATCACTTTGAACGATACAAAAATTCATAATGGTTTCGGGTTAACAGAAACTAACCCTCCAGTAACTGTATATGACACCAGCGGACCTTATACAGATCCTAATGTCCATATTGATGTTAAAGAAGGTCTACCTAGATTAAGAGAAAAATGGATAACCAACAGAGCAGATGTTGAACAACTTGAACATATTTCATCAGATTATGGACAACAGCGCCTGGCCGACAACAAATTGGATGTACTAAGATTTTCTCATCTTAATAAGCCCTATAAAGCTAAAAATGGGATGAATGTATCACAAATGCATTATGCTAAAAAAGGCATTATTACTGCAGAAATGGAATACATTGCCATCAGGGAAAATCAGCGCATAGACATACTGAACGAACAATTAGGTGACCAGTACGATGTTATGAACCACCAGCATAAAGGACATAGTTTTGGTGCCAATACCCCAAAGGGATATATTACACCAGAGTTTGTGCGTTCGGAAGTAGCCGCGGGTCGTGCGGTTATCCCATGCAACATCAACCACCCCGAACTTGAACCAATGATCATAGGACGTAACTTCCTGGTAAAGATCAATGCTAACATTGGCAATTCAGCTGTTACTTCATCCATTGAAGAAGAAGTTGAAAAAGCGGTATGGGCATGCAGATGGGGTGCTGATACCATTATGGATCTTTCTACTGGTAAAAATATACATGAAACAAGAGAATGGATTATCCGTAACTCCCCTGTTCCAATTGGTACTGTTCCTATTTACCAGGCGCTCGAAAAGGTGAACGGTAAAGCAGAAGACCTGACCTGGGAGTTGTTTAGAGATACATTAATTGAGCAGGCAGAACAGGGTGTAGATTACTTTACTATACATGCAGGTGTCCTGCTGCGTTATGTGCCTTTAACCGCAAAGAGAATAACAGGTATTGTATCTCGAGGTGGCTCTATTATGGCTAAATGGTGTCTGGCACATCACAAAGAGAATTTTATATATACTCATTTCGAGGAGATCTGTGAGATCATGAAAACTTATGATGTAGCATTTTCATTGGGAGACGGATTAAGACCAGGCTGTATTGCTGATGCAAATGATGAAGCACAGTTCAGTGAACTGGAAACCTTAGGCGAGTTGACTAAAATAGCATGGAAACATGATGTTCAAACCATTATTGAAGGCCCCGGACACGTACCAATGCACCTGATTAAGGAGAATATGGAGAAACAGCTTGAACATTGTTCTGAAGCTCCTTTTTATACTTTAGGCCCACTAACTACTGATATTGCACCTGGATATGACCACATTACATCAGCTATTGGCGCTGCTATGATCGGTTGGTTTGGGACTGCAATGTTGTGCTATGTAACTCCTAAAGAGCATTTGGGTTTACCAAATAAAAAAGATGTTAAAGATGGTGTAATTACCTATAAAATTGCTGCACATGCTGCTGATCTGGCTAAAGGACATCCTGGTGCTCAATACAGAGATAATGCATTGAGTAAGGCTAGATTCGAATTTAGATGGGAAGATCAGTTTAACCTTTCTCTTGACCCAGATACAGCCAAAGAGTTTCATGATGAAACGCTACCTGCTGACGGCGCCAAGATTGCCCACTTCTGTTCAATGTGCGGCCCTAATTTTTGCTCTATGAAAATCACACAAGATGTGAGAACTTATGCTGCAAATCAAGGCATTGATGAACAGGAAGCAATTAAGAAAGGAATGGCCGATAAGTCTAAAGAGTTTACTGAAAAAGGCAGTGAAATCTACCTGTAATCTATAAAGCTATAAACTTTTCAAAAGTCCTCTTAAAATGTCTTTAATTGTTATTTCTGAACCAATTTGTTTTAATCAAGAAAGTAGATTGATCAATCTGCTATTCGATGCTGGCTTAAATGTTTTTCATTTAAGAAAGCCAGGTATTGATTGTTCAAGATATAAAAAGTTGATTTCTGAAATAGATGATAAGTACCATGACAGAATCGCTTTACACCAGTTCCATCATTTGCGTCGGGCTTTTCCATTAATAAAACGGTTGCACTATGCCGAACAACTTAGAAAGACCAATTCTCATGGAGAATTTGATGAACTGGAGGGTTACACTTTAAGCACTTCAGTTCATCAATTAAATGACTTAAAAGAACTAAATAGCTTTGATTATACTTTTTATGGGCCTGTGTTTAACAGCATATCCAAACTGGGGTACACTGGCCTGTCTAAAGCTAATTTGATGCTTCCGGATCAAAATAGAAAAGCTAAAATTATCGGATTGGGAGGAATAACTCCTCAAAATATTCAGGAGATAAAGCAACTAGGATTTGATGGTGCAGCAGTTTTAGGCACAATATGGCGAGATAAAAAAGCTGCAATTATAAATTTTAAATCATTATTAATCAGATACAATAAAAATTTCAAATAAAGCACAACATCAACAAAATGGAATTTACAAAAGCACTACGTCCATATGTAATGAGCATTGCAGGATTCGATCCAAGCGCTGGTGCTGGGGTTCTGGCAGACATTAAATGTTTTGAGCAACAGGAAGTTTACGGCTTTGGAATTTGTTCAGCATTAACGATTCAGACAGATATCGATTTTTTTAAAAATGAATGGCTGAATGCTCCTCAAATTATAGAGCAAACTGCACCACTTCTATCTCGTTTTAAAATAGCTGCTGTAAAGATCGGTTTGATTAAAAACATCTCTGTTTTAATGGAAGTGATTAGTCATTTAAAAAAGCAGCAATCGGATATAAAAATAGTAATGGATCCTGTATTGAAAGCAAGTGCTGGTTACGATTTCCATGATTGGGAGAATGGCTTAAAACAATTGCTTCCTGTATTAAAACAAATTGATTTGATTACTCCGAACTACACTGAAATGCTTCGTTTGGGTGGAGATAATGAGGTATATACTACAGCTAAAATATGGTCTGCCCATTGCCCTGTTTTACTTAAAGGCGGACATAGTGCTAAAAATATAGGTACAGATTATTTATATGTGGATGATCAGATACATGAATTACACCCCGGCACAACAAGCATCTATCAAAAACATGGTTCAGGCTGTGTTTTATCAGCAGCAATTACAGCGTCCCTAGCTAAAGGGAAGGAACTTTTAGAAGCATGTACATCTGCAAAAGTAAGCACAGAGCATTTTTTAAACAGCAATGAGTCCCTTCTAGGCTACCATAAATTATAATACAAACAATAAATGATCAACAGACTACACTATATATCCCCATTAAATTCACAATTAAAGGCCATTGAAATGGTATTACTGGCTGGTGGCAAATGGATTCAATTGAGGGTTAAAAACCAAACTGAAGATGAGGTTTTAGCTTTAGCCATCGAGGCAGTCGCATTATGTAAAAAGCATGGTGCTAAACTTATTATTAATGATTATCCTCTGGTTGCATTAAAAGCTGGTGCTGACGGCGTTCATTTAGGTTTAGATGACATGCCTATTGCTGAAGCAAGAACTATTCTGGGGCCTGAAATGATTATCGGAGGTACAGCTAATACTCTTGTTCATATACAGTTAAGAGTCGACGAAGGTGCTGACTATATAGGTTTAGGCCCATATAGATTCACCAGCACTAAAAAGAATTTAAGTCCGATAATTGGTTTAGAGGGCTATGTTTCCTTAATGAAACAGGCAAAAGATATCGGAATCAAGACTCCTGTTATTGCTATTGGTGGAATTGAAACAACCGATATTTCCGCATTGATAGCAGCAGGAGTGTATGGCATTGCTATTTCAGGAGCACTGACCACCAACCCTGAGCACACTCCGGTCATCCAGAATTTAGTTCATTTTCTATTACGAAATTCTGAACAATCATTAAACCTGACGTAAAATAATCCATCCTATTAATTTAAAAAGATGTTAAAAATAGCAGATAAAACTTTCAATTCGCGACTCTTTACAGGCACAGGTAAATTCAGCTCAACTTCAGAAATGGAAAAAGCCCTATTGGCCTCAGCTTCTGAATTGGTTACTGTTGCACTTAAAAGAGTGGATATGCAGAGAAATGACGATGATATCTTAGCACATTTAAACCACTCTCATATCAATGTACTTCCCAATACATCCGGAGTTCGAAATGCAAAGGAAGCCATTTTTGCAGCACAAATGGCAAGAGAAGCTTTACAAACAAACTGGATAAAGCTGGAAATTCATCCTGACCCTAAATATCTGATGCCCGACCCTATTGAAACATTAAAGGCTACTGAAGAATTGGCAAAGCTAGGATTTGTCGTATTGCCATACATTCATGCCGATCCTGTTTTATGCAAGCGTCTGGAAGATGTCGGTACTGCCGCTGTAATGCCCCTCGGATCACCAATTGGTAGTAATAAGGGTTTAAGAACAATTGATTTTCTTGAAATTATCATCAGTCAAAGTGTAGTCCCCGTAATTATAGATGCCGGCATAGGCTCCCCCTCCGATGCAGCAAAAGCAATGGAAATTGGTGCTGATGCAGTTTTAGTGAATACAGCTATTGCTGTTTCCGGTAACCCAACAAAGATGGCACAGGCTTTTAAAATGGCTGTCGAAGCTGGCAGGATGGCCTATGAAGCTAGGTTGGGTAATGTAGCTGTACAGGCCATAGCAAGTAGTCCGCTCACCTCATTTTTAGATTAACAACCATGGGTACTTTTAACGATATCTTTGAAAAATGTGATTGGAATAAAACCCGTAACAGCATCTATAACAAAACAGTATCCGATGTTGAGCAAGCCTTGACTTCCAGTAAAAGAACTCTGGAAGATTTTAAAGCTCTAATTTCACCTGCTGCTGCCCCATATCTGGAACAAATGGCAGGGATTAGTCAGCAGCTAACATTAAGGCGTTTTGGTCGCGTTGTTCAAATGTATGTACCTCTCTACTTATCAAATGAATGCAATAACATTTGTACGTATTGTGGCTTTAGCTACGACAACAAGGTAAGACGAAAAACCTTGTCACCCATAGAAATCATGCAGGAAGTAGCTGCAATTAAAAATATGGGCTTCGATCATGTATTACTGGTTACCGGAGAAGCCAATCAAAGTGTTCATACTGATTATTTTAAAAAGGTATTGGAATTGATCAGGCCTCATTTTGCACAAATATCGATGGAAGTACAGCCTCTTGATCTTGAAGATTATGAAGAATTAAGGCCTTACGGCTTAAATACAGTATTGGTTTATCAGGAAACCTATCATCAGGAAGATTATAAAAAACATCATCCTAAAGGGAAGAAATCAAATTTTCAATATAGGCTTGAAACGCCCGACAGACTAGGTCAGTCAGGTATCCATAAAATGGGACTTGGCGTATTAATTGGCCTGGAAGACTGGCGTACTGACTCATTTTATACAGCCCTACATCTCAATTACCTTGAAAAAACATATTGGCAGAGTAAATACAGTATTTCTTTCCCCAGATTAAGGCCTTTCAGCGGTGGGTTAGAACCTAAAGTTGTCATGAGTGACAGAGAACTGGTTCAATTGATCTGTGCCTATCGATTGTTTAATGAAGAAGTAGAACTATCAATCTCTACAAGAGAGTCTGAAGTATTTAGAAACAACATTGTTAAACTTGGAATCACATCAATGAGTGCAGCATCTAAAACAAATCCTGGTGGCTATACTGTTGAACCGCAATCATTAGAACAGTTTGAAATATCGGATGAACGTAGTGCTTCAGAAATCGCTGAAATGATCTCGGAACAGGGATATGAAGCGATATGGAAAGATTGGGACAATATTCTCGTTTAACAATAGAATGTAATGGTCATGACCCCAACAAAGAATTATAAAAGATACAGCAGGCAGATTACGCTTGACGAAATTGGTTTAGAAGGACAGCAAAAGCTTCAGAATGCAAAGGTATTGGTTATTGGAGCTGGAGGATTGGGCTGCCCCTTACTTCTATATCTTGCCGGAGCTGGAGTTGGTCACATCGGGATTATAGATCATGACCTGGTAGACGAGACTAACCTCCACCGTCAGATCCTATATCATATCTCCGATATCGGGAAGCATAAAGCTGATGTCGCGGCTGCGAAACTTCGATTGTTTAATCCAGATATAGACATTGATTCATATGCTTTTAAGCTTACAAAGGAAAATTCTACTTCATTAATCAGACAATATGATCTTATTATTGATGGTTCTGATAATTTCCTGACACGTTATCTTGTTAATGACACTTGTGTTAAGTTAAATAAACCTTTGGTATTCGGTTCAATACTACAGTTTGAAGGGCAGATATCGGTCTTCAACCTTAATGGTGGGCCTGATTACAGGAGCCTTTACCAAGAACCCCCTCGTCCCGAAGCCACTGGCAATTGTGGCGAAAGTGGTGTAATAGGTACGCTTCCTGGTATTATTGGCAGTTTAATGGCCAATGAAGCCATTAAAGTAATCTGCGGTTTTGGAGAGGTGCTTTCCGGACAGCTACTCCTGTTTAATGCATTGAATAACGAAATGCAATGTTTCAAATTTGCAACTCCAACAATTAAACAGGCTTCAAAAATTAAAAAAATAGTCTATTCTACAACTGCAATGGAGATCAGTTTAATGGAATTGGAGCAATGGAAATCTCAAAAAAAAGAATTTACACTAATAGATGTCAGGGAAACTTATGAATTCGAAGAAAACAATATTGGTGGAATCAATATCCCTCTTTACGAACTAAATAATCGGCTTGATGAAGTTTCTCTGCATAAAAAAATAGTTTTCTGTTGCTCATTGGGTAAAAGAAGTAAAATAGCCATACAATTATTAAAAAATAAAGCAAATGCTGAGCTCTACTCAGTAATTTTAAAATAAGTGAGATATTTTTACCAACTTATATATGCTTCTGTATAGACTTGTGGTAATATGAAAGCAAACATCCAAAACAAAGAACTATTACCAAAGAAATACAGAATCGAAGAATGTATTGAGAATCTAAAGAAACATGAATATCACATTGTACTTAAGGCTATTCCAGGTATTATTGGCAAAGGAATGAGCACTTTTTACAATTACAGGGATATCCAGATTGACGATAAACTTGATATTCCCTACAAGATTGCCCGTAAATTGGAAATTTTATTCGGTCTGGAGTATGGAGGACTAGAAACCAGAAAAACTGTTGGTAAACATTATAGTCAAATTGTTGAAGCACATAAAAAACAACGGGAGAATACTACCTTTGTAAAATGATAGCAATAGGACAATACAACGACCTTAGAATTATAAAAAAAACTGAAGAAGGGCTGATTTTAACCGAAGGTGAAAAAGAAGTACTTCTACCCTACGTTGATGTTCCGCAGAATGTCGAAATTGGCGACAACCTGAATGTTTTTGTTTTTATGCAAAAAGATGGCAGATTACAGGCTACTACAAAAAAACCTTATGCCTGCGTTGGCGACTTTGCATTCCTTACTGTTGTTGATGAAGCTGAGGATGGTGGTGCATTTATGGACATTGGCCTGGGCAAAGATATATACGTTCCTAAGCGCGAACAGAAACGTCCAATGTTTAAAGGAGACAAACATGTAGTTTATGTTTTTCTGGATGAAAGCAATGACCGTATGGTAGCTTCCTCTAAACTGGTAAATTATGTAGAAGAAGAAGATATTGACCTTGAAGAAGCTGATGAAGTTAGTTTATTAATTGTAGACAGATCGGATTTAGGTTATAATGCCATTATTGACAATAAATATATTGGCCTATTATATACCAATGAGCTCTTTGATGAATTGAATCCTGGTGAAACACGTAAAGGATGGATTAAAAAGATTCGTGTTGAAGGTAAAATTGACTTAAGCTTACAACCTATGGGTTATGGTCATATACTGGAAACAAAAGATGTTTTGTTGGCAGACCTGAAAGAAAGTGGTGGCGTAATCTCATTGGGTGATAAAAGCTCTCCAGATGATATTTATTACCGCTTTAAAATCAGTAAGAGTGCTTTTAAGAAAGCTATAGGTGGCTTGTATAAAGAAAGATTGATAACTATTTCTGATCATGAAATCAAGCTTCTTGTAGACCACGAAGCTGAATAAAATATAAAAAAAGCGATAAGAACAATTCTCATCGCTTTTTTTACTATTAGATATTCTTTTTCTTCAGTTCTTTTACTGCATAATCACATGCACGTGCAGTTAAAGCCATAAAAGTTAACGAAGGGTTTTGACAAGCAATTGATGGCATACAAGAGCCATCTGTAACAAATACATTATTTACTTCATGCATTTGATTCCACTTGTTCAGAACAGATGTTTTTGGATCATTACCCATTCTGGCAGTTCCCATCTCATGAATTGCCATTCCCGGATAACACCCTCTGTCGTAAGTTTTGATGTTCTTCATACCAGCCGCTTCAAGCATTTCCGCAGCATCGTTCATCATATCTTTACGCATCTTCTGTTCATTCTCTTTGTACTCGCAGTCAATAGCCAATACAGGTTGTCCCCATTTGTCTTTCTTGGTTTTATCGATATACACCTTATTTTCATAATAAGGAAGCATTTCACCAAAACCACCTAGCCCCATAGTCCATGCTCCAGGAGTACTCATTTGCTCTTTAAAGTCATTACCAAAAGCAAGCTCAGCTATATCACTTTGCCAGTTCTTGCGGCTAGCACCTCCTTGATAACCAAATCCACGTAAGTAATCACGTTTATCATTACCTACATTCTGATATCTAGGCACATAAATTCCATTTGCCCTACGACCAAAAGTATATTTATCATCAAAACCTGGCGCTTCACCAGAGGCACCACAACGGAAATGGTGATCCATAAGATTATGTCCCAATTGTCCACTACCATTACCCAATCCGTTTGGATGTGCTTCTGAAGTAGAGTTTAATAAAATAAATGTTGATCCTAATGTAGAACCATTCACAAAAACAATTTTAGCATAAAACTCCATTGTTTTGTTTGTCTCCGCATCTATAACCATTACTCCTTTGGCCTTTTTTGTATTCTTATCATAGATGATATGATTTACGATAGAATAAGGCCTTAATGTTAGTCTTCCTGTTGCTTCTGCAGCTGGTAAAGTCGATGATTGAGTGCTGAAATAAGCCCCGAACGGACACCCGCGACTACACAAGTTTCTGTATTGGCAATTACCACGACCTTTATGCGGAACCGTTAAATTCGCTACACGACCGATAGTCAGAATCCTTGTTCTTTTATAGTGTTCTTCTATGCGTTTCTTAACAGATTTCTCTACGATATTAAGATCCATTGGTGGAAGAAACTGTCCATCTGGTAACAAAGGCCAGTTTTCATTTTGCCCGCTAATTCCGGCAAAACGTTCTGTATAATCATACCATGGAGCCAGATCCTTATAACGGATTGGCCAGTCATTACCATGCCCATCTTTAGCGTTATCTTCAAAGTTGTGATCACTAAAACGATAACTTTGACGACCCCACATTAATGATTTACCTCCAACATGGAAACCACGATACCAGTCAAAACGTTTATCTTCAGTATACGGGCATTCTAAATCATTTACCCACCACTTCTCATTATATTCTGAATATGGATAATCCCTTTTCTGAACCGGATGCGTTCTTTTTTGTTCTTCAGTCAGTCGGCCGGCATGTTTAAACTCCCATGGATCTTTCATCGCCGTATCATAATCTTTCACGTGTTCTATATTCATTCCACGCTCCAACATCAATACCCTTAAGCCCTTTTCTGTTAATTCTTTTGCAGCCCAGCCACCACTAATCCCAGATCCTATTACAATAGCATCGTATGTATTTTCCTTTTTTAAATCGGTATTTATATTCATGATTTATTCTATCCTTAAAATTAAACGTTAACTAGCCCAGGATTTCTGTCCCGGCTTCAAATCAGCTGATCCATCATAGCGACCTGGAATAGCAATATACTCACGCGCTTGTGTGCAACCAATTTCAGAGGCAAAATACCCCAATACGGTTAGATCTCTCAGCAATACAAAGAAATATACAGCACCTTTCTTTTTAGATGCTCTATCTGCTTTTTGCTGTTCGATAGTTTCAGTTCTGATAGAACCTACCAGCTGTTCACGTTCTTTTACAGTTAGAGATAAAAATTCCTTATTAAAATCCTTTAATGATTTTGCTTCTACACTTTTCAATCCTTCCGCAAAAGCTTTTTGCATGTTTGCAGGATAGCAATCTTTAATCATCATTGGGATGAAAGTACCTAAACCTGCTGCTTTAGCCCCTCCAACATCCTTAGTAGGTGGGATAATGATATCGGCAAGCTCTGCCAGTATCTCTTCCTCTTTCACCGAAAATGAGATGGTATTTTTCTCATTTTCAGGAAGTGTAAAACCTTCAAATAAAACACCAAAGGTAGTAGCCGAAATTGCTGTTCCGAGCCATACCGCAGTATTTTTAAGTGCTTCTCTTCTGTTCATTTCTTTGTGTGGTTGTGTGTGGTTGTTTTAAAAATTAAAAATGTCCAATTGTTAAAGTCATTTTCAATAAGCGCAACAATTTAGGGCTTATTTATTAATCTGACAATATAGCACACATCAATTTTTGATTTAAGTAGCTTAAACCGTAAAAAACTTATTAATTAGGTTGCTAGAAGTTGAATCCTACAGATAAGTACAGCATGCTAGCTTCTTTAGATGCGCCAACACTTGCCTGAAGCAGAATAACTTCACCAGGCATTACATATAAACCACCACCATAGCCCTGATGCCACCTACCAGATTGCTCTCCCTTTTCCCAAACACGACCGACATCGGTAAAGCCAATCATGCCAACTGTACCTGGAACCAGATATGATGTAAAATTGAAAAGCTTAAGTCGCAGGTCAAGGTTGTTATAAACCATGCTATTACCGGTAAAACGCTTGCTGTTAAAGCCTCGCAAGCTATTTACACCACCTAACTGCATGCGTTGGAAGAAAGTAGGTTCTCCAATAGTAGTTCCTCCTCCCAATCTATTCGCAATAACAAGTCCTGATTTTCCAGGATTGATGTAAAAACGAAATTCAGTCTTTACAGCGCCATAACGATCTCCGGAATTACCGATTTTCTGTTGTGCTGTTAAGGATGTGTTCCAGTAAACACCTTTCTTCGGTATAGCAATATTATCCCTTGTATCATAAGTCAGCCCGGCTACAAAACCACCATAGAACTTATCAGAGAAAATCTGCTGATCCGGATTGGCAGCATTATAATCATTAAAGAACCGCTCTTCATTGCCCGAAGCTGTACTTGTATAATAAGAGAATAACACACCCGCATTAGCGCGCAAATACTTAGTTATATTACGACTCAATTTAACATCTACATTGAGATAATTGTAACGATTTCTGTAATATGAGATACCATCTTCACGGCCCATTTCATCTTCATCATCATGATCAATGTTTTCGGTATTATTTCCTAAACCAAAAAAGTTACTCAGGTTATTCGGACCCAACAAGTTAGCATGTATACTCAGATCATTATTTCCTATGGCCTTTTTAAAATCTGATATATAATCCAATACAAATGATTTTCTACCACTATTATAATTGGCCCAAAACTCATGCTTGCGTGCATAAGGACTTTTCCTGAATCCCTGTTTTTCAATCACATAACCTAAACCAATCTGTATACCCTGATCAATATTATATCCCCCGTTAAAAAGAACACCAGATCTATCGTATAAAAAGCTATTTTTATCAAACTGATTGATCAGAGAATCATTCGATAAGCGAAGTTTGGCTTGATATCTTTCAGGAAAATGGTTAGTCGTATCTGGCTGGTCATATATGAAAGGTCTATTTTTTACCTCCTGTGCTATTTGATATTGATTAGCTGCCGATGAACCAATTAAACGTACCCGAATCGGAGAAGCCGCTATACCCTCAACTTTGAATGTATCTTCCCCACCAATAGCAAAAAGCCTAACCTCCTTAGTCACCCCCTTATTAAATACCCTTTTGTAAATCAGCCGACCTTTTTTTCCTTCCTTATTGATGTTATGTATAACAACTTCCACATCACCATTTTCCAGATTTTTAACCGTAAAAATCTCTTTTTTCTCTGAAGCAGGAATATCCACATTTATGGACAAAAATCTATAATACTGTAGTGCAAGTGTCTCCAACTTGTCTCTTCTTGACGTAAAATACCTGATCAGCTCCGGGCCTGAGAGTTTATATACCGTATCCGGCATTTTACGAAATGCCTTTTCAATCAGCTCATCAGTAAGTTTGGTTTGCACATACTTAGCCTCTGTCTGCCAATCCTGCTCTGTCAGTTCATTTAAAAAGTATCTATCAAAATACCTTTCATTAAAATTCCAATGGTTAACATCCCTGATATTTTCACTATAAGGTTGTAAATGCGTCTTAAGCCATTGATGGTTTAAGACCCATGGGAATACACCTGATGTTTTATAAAAAACCTTATCTCTGTCTCGCGGAACTGGTAAGTAATTGGTTTCCTTTCCTTCCTCTTTCTCTATCCATCTCCAGTTATCTTCATGGCGATCCCAATCTCCTAATAAGAAGTCAAGCAACCTCGCTCTTAATGTTAACTTTTGATCAGCTTTGGTATCGTTATTCTTCTGGATTTTTTTCTGTACTTTTTCAGTATTATCAGTCTTTTCCTCAAAAGGACTTCTTTCCTCAATCAGGTAAACTGCATTTGCAAACTCTTTTCTGTATTCCTTTAACCCCGGATCGTCACCAACATATACAATTTCAGGCTTAGCATGAGGTAAATCAAGCGCTTCTGCGAAATCTGGCACGACCAACGATGCAAAAGGATGATTAGTAGACACTTGATCTTGTGCAATATCTTTCGCAATAGTTGCTCTTAGGTTTTCTGCCAGCCCTCTTTCCGGATACTTCTGTACTGTACGTAAAACCCATTCTTTACCCTTAGGATCTACCAATCGAAGTGAACGTGTTTGCATTCCTCCTCCTAATTTCACAATGGTTAATCCCCCCTTTTCCTTTTGAAGATCAATGATTCTCATTCTAACAGGAGTTGCCCATATTTCACGATGACTCTCGCCAAGCCAAAACCTGTGAAACCCGCTAACTGCATTATATTCAGGAGCAACAGCTATAGTGATAGAATCTTTGGTATTAAGCTGTTGGGCACTTGCATTAAAAATTCCCGTTAACATTAAAGGAACTGAAAATAGCAGCGCAAATAAAGGTCTTTTAAAACTCATGATGATCATTTAATATTTAACGCCAACCCTAAGGGCTTTTAACCCTTCTACACCTTGCAACTCTTCTAATTCCAGAAATTCCAGATCCTCGTTTAACAAGCGCTGTCCTTGTAACTTTTTAATATAACGCTGATAAGCCTGAGCTTCATGACTATCAAAATATACAATAGCTATTTTACCTGGCTTTGTAAGTCGCTCACTTGTATTTTTAATTAAAGCTTTATCTATGCGCTTTTTCACCATCTGGTATCGAATATTGTAACTACCCTCAACATCAAACCTTTGTTCATCAATTCTAAAGCTAATGTCGATCAGTTTTTCATATACAAAAATAAGCTGTGTCGTTTCCAGTGGAATAGAAAAGTAAGGCCCCAAATTATTTGTTGTACGAGCTATTTCTGCAAGTACACTTAATTGCCTCAATCTAAAATCATGAACAATGTTTGCTGGAAAAGGAATGTCAGGTGTAATTGATTGTCCCAGATAAAGATCAAACTCTACCCCATCAGTTCTAAACTTCTCGAAATAACAAGGATAAATGCTTTGTAATTCCGCATTAAACTCATCCAGATGTCTGGTAACCGCTACATTGATCATTTGCATGCTCTTTTCATAACGTTCCCTATTTTCCAGAATCTTCCCCTTATCTCCTGTAAGTTTAAAATAATTGTCAACTATATCACTTACCTCTGGGTAGTTCTCCTTTAAATGCTGAAGAGCATGAGGAATTTGTCGCTGTAAGTAATCTTCCGTTTTAAAAATTTCACGATCTGATAATTCCTCAAGGTGTTTATTACTCCATACTGATCCCCCACTTGGTATTTCAGTTTCCGAACATAAAACAGCCTTAACTCTAATCTGGTTCAAAGTATCTTCGAGAATTTCAAAATGCGCATATAAATCTCTTCTGATTGCCGCATTACGTTGAATACTTGAATTTCGAATATCTACAGCAGCATATAGTGGAATTACATCTTTAAAGAAAATAGGCTCTATGGGATAGTTTCTATCTCTTGCTCCTGAATGCACATAATTATAAGCGGCCTCATGAAAGCGCCATTGCACCGATGGCTGCAAGGCCGTAAACTTATCCATAATTACATCCTGTATATCGTTGTTAAAACCAACAATCACATTGTGATAGAACTGAGCGAGTAATGGGAATGCCGCTTCTATTTTACTTAATATATTTGGACTAAACTGCTTTGAATCTTTAGTATACATTTCAAGGCAACCTACCAATCCTCCATTATAGTATAATGGAAATATGGCGTATGATTTAATTCCTGTTTGCCCTAATAGCTTTAAAGTAGGGTATTTGATTTGGTCTTCTTCCTTAATATCAGGAAAAATTAATGTCCGAGGCTGGCTAAGGTAATTGTCTACAAGCGTATGATTCGTTATATCATCGAATCCATCCTCGGTTGCTACTTGAAGTAATACACTATTAAATCCTTGCAGTTGATTTACCTTTACCTGGTTATTTAACTTGATATATGGAATCATCCCAAAATCAATGTGATCTGTCCCAACAAGCGTCTTTAGTGCAGTAGCAATCTCTTTAGTATGTAGGCCCCGCTGAGACTCACTTTGGTTTATAACTAAGTTTTTAACTGTTTCAAGGGCATACTCGTCGGTCACATCTACAAGAGTAACAATAGAAATACCTTCGATAGAGAAATTTTCGGGTGGCATTAGCTTTGTTAATACTTTTAGCGTATTCTGTTCATCTTTAATATAATCCCTAACATCTTTTATATTGTATTCAGGCAATTGAACATTGGATTTCACCTCAATAAACCGCGTATCAATATTCAAGCGATAATATTTAAGCAAATGAGTTTCCGGATCTATTACCGAATGGATAACCATCTGATTACCTGTCAATGAAAAGTTATAAAACCTTTCCATTATAAGATTATAAAATGCCGAAATCAGATTTTTCTCCATCTCCTTTTTAGAGGGAAGACTGAGATCTGCTTTTAAATGACATTTTGTAGCGTCCATCAAAACGCTATAAAAGGCATCTGTACCAAAATGAAAGCATGGAGATACAGGCGTACTTATAGCCCAATACTGTTGCTTTTCATCATTGATAATAGGTGATAAAGCGGTATATATAAGTTCAAAAAGTGCTGTATACTTTTCTGCATCGCCAGCAGGTATAGGCTCCTTAAGTTCTGGAAACGCATTAAACTGCCCAAGTATATAATTAAAGAAGTTTACTTTAGCAGATCTCTCTACCTCAGCTTTCTTTTCTACATATTCAATAAAAGGTCGTAAAGAGAGTTTGATATCAGCACCAAGAGGATGTTTATCTGATTTACTTATACTCTTATTTAGATCTAGCGTTATTGCTTGCATTATATGTTTGGTTAAGATTACGGCAGCTACGTCGCAAATTTACTACCTGTTTCAGTATAATCAGTAATAACAGCGTAACTATTTTTTGACAGCCGGTAAATACCTGAATTTTAAAATATTACCATCAGCAACCTCATCTCCTTCATTAGATATATAAAGATTCAATTCTTGATCAAACGCCATCCCCTCTGGTTGATTAAATGTTGAGGAATTTAATTTATGAGCTTCTTTAATTTTCCAATTGGCATCAGTAACCAGCAATAATTTATCTGTTGATGAAAGCACATACCATTCGCCTGTTTTCGGATTCTTAGCCAAGGCCGCAGGCTTTAAGCTGGTTTTAAATTTGGAGTTAAATAACTTAAGTCCAGAAAGGTCAATATTAAAGCTTCCTGCTGCTCTTAAGCTATCTGTCCCCGCATCATAATCTAATATGTAGCCCGTTAACTGTTTCATTTTTTTATCTACCTCACAACTTTTACATAAAATATATAACTTATTGGTCAGCGGATCCGCGTACATCCCCTCATATTCTGCTTTCGGCACTAGTTTTTTTGTTTCTTTCACCAGATTTGATTCATTCTTTGATGCTTCTGCAAATGGAAATGAATAAAGAGTACCATTACTTTTTAATACAAACACCATTTCATTAAATATAGATACATCTTCATAGTCCCCTTTAGGGCCAAACTTCAGGTGATACTGCTTTTTAACATCCCAACCCTGCCTAAACAACTTACCATCCTCATCCTGAATACTATATATTGTATCACTTAGCCCATTACGAAAAGCAATACCCGAAATTTCCAGCAAACTGGAGGGCATATTGAATTTCTCTGGTTCACTAAAATTATAACCTTGTGGACTGGTATATTTGTTTACCAGATTCTTACAAGCATAGCTACCAAAAACGATCAGCGTTAAAAACAGGTATAAAAAGTTCACGTAAAGTCTCTTCATAAATTTTCTTAAAGAGTCACCCATGCCGAAGCAATAATAAAAGCCAAAACCGCAGCAACTATTCCAAACATAAATACATTATAGGCAACTCTTAACAATCTGTATTTACGCCCTAATACGACCCCCTGAGCATATACATCCTTTATTAAGCTACCATAAAGAAAATCCTTATCCTCCATCATCTTACGCATTCCATACTCATAATCAGTCAGGCTTGTCCGGTAAAAATTACCGAAAAATAGTAGGTTCACCTTTTTCTCATCAATATCTCTTTGTGTAAACACACCTTCTGGAATAGATGGTCGCGTAGCCAGAATAGAAAACACCATGGTCACCACACAAATGATCAGCAATAGTAATGTAGGGATTATAAGATGTGGGTTGTCTTCCAGTTTCCTAAGGAGTAAACTCAAAATTACCGACAGAATAATTGAGTTTGTCGAGATCATGATATGCGCCTTGTTATCTGCCATATCACTTAACCGTTGATGATTTGCAGAAGAAATTCTGAACATAGTTTCTATACCTCGTCCAGGTTTTTCAGCATCTTTCTTCTTCTCGGTTTTAGAAACTGTTTTTGTCCCTGTTTCAGACGATGTATTTAACTTATCTTCCATTTCGGCTAAGTTCTGTGCTTTTTTAAAATTTAATAATTCCTTACAGTAATCGGTATGGTAATGATGAGCTTTAAAAAGAGCTATTGTCTTAATTCTCCACTCCATTTTATCTATTTCCTTATTGCAAAATGCCTGAGCCTCCTGGCGCATCAGCTTGTTTTTTTCTTTAAAACTGCTGCTTCCTAAATGAAATAAATCCGCATCACAAACAATTTGTTGCAATAGACCTGTTGGATTCTGTGGCATTTTGGTCGCCATAATACAGCCACTAACCTGATTAATGACATTTTTATCGACTCCTTTCTCTTCCAAAAAGCTGACAGCCATGCGTTCTCCACGGACTTCATGTTGGCTGCAATCAAACAAATAACCCATATCGTGAAACCAGCTTGCGGCAACAACAATAAAGAAATCCTGATCTGAAAGCTGATAGTGACTGGCAATTTTCACAGTATTCTCAACCACCTGCTCTGTATGTCCTATATTATGATAAACAAACCGTTTGTCATTATTGGCTTCAAACAAGTTTGCAACATAGGCATGGAGTTGATTTAGAATTTCACTGTACTGCATCTTAAATATTTTTTACTGAATAAAACTCCCATGATTACCATGTTTCGTTTGCTGTATAAATATGAGGGTTTTAATTTTCTTTTTTTAAAATACTTTAAAAGATGTCAAAAACATAACTTTTGCACATCAAGAGCTATAAATAATGATAGACATCACATTATACGCTGACCATAATCATACTATATGGTAACAAATACACAGAACTTTGATGAAAATTATTTTAATATATGGTACATCAAAAAACGCTCAAAGCCGAAACTCATTGTTACCATTGCGGAGATGACTTACCAGTTAACCTTTACTTACACGATGATAAACAGTTTTGCTGTTTAGGTTGTAAAGGTGTTTATGAAATTCTTTCCAACCATAATTTAAGTAGTTACTACGCCTACAATGATGTACCCGGGCAAAGCCAAAAGGCTCAGTCTAAACATTATGAATATCTAGACGAACCACCAATAGTCAGCAAATTAGTTGATTATCAAGACGATAAAATCACATCTATAACGCTATATGTACCTGCAATTCACTGTAGTTCTTGTATATGGTTACTAGAAAACCTACATAAAATAAATCCTGCCATTGTACAATCTAGAATTGATTTTTTAAAGAAGCAAGTGTCTATCACCTTTAAAAGTGAGCTCAGTTCTTTAAGAGCTATAGTTGAAACTATGGTTTCCATTGGTTATGAGCCACTCATCAGTTTACAGGATGTTGTTAAAAAGCAAAACTCTGATTTCTCTGAAAGGAAGCTGGTCACTAAAATAGCACTGGCAGGCTTTTGCTTTGGTAACGTCATGCTACTTAGCTTTCCGGAATACTTTGGATTATCAGATCTGGAAAAGGAGTTTAAATCCTTTTTTGGCTGGTTAAACCTGGCATTCGCTTTACCTGTTACTTTCTACTGTGGACGGGACTATTTCAGTTCGGCTTATAACAACTTGAAAAATGGCATATTAAATCTGGATTTCCCTCTGGCCCTGGGCATTGCAGTAATGTTTATCCGGTCTGTATATGAAATTATTGGAAATACGGGTGCAGGGTTTGTAGATACCCTTTGCGGTCTTGTCTTTTTTCTGCTGATTGGTAAATGGATGCAGAAACGCACTTATCATCATCTCTCTTTCGAACGTGATTACAGATCTTACTTTCCGGTTGCGGTAACCCTGATTAAAGATGGTCAGGAAAAGCCCGTTCCACTTAATGAACTTCGCACTGGCGATAGGATGCTCATCAGGAGTAATGAAATCATCCCTGCAGATGCCATATTACTAAAAGGAGAAGCAGAAGTGGACTTCAGTTTTGTTACAGGTGAATCTATGCCTATAAAAAAAACACTCGGAGAAGTAGTCTATGCAGGTGGCCGTCAACTTCTTGGCGCTATAGAACTAGAGGTAGTAAAGCCTGTTTCTCAAAGTTACCTGACTAAACTATGGAACAACGAAGCCTTTTTTACAGATAAAAACAGAATTAAAACATTTAGTGATACTGCAAGTAAGTATTTCAGTATAGTTCTGCTATCTATAGCATTGGGTTCTGCTGCTTTCTGGATGCTTTACGATAATAATACCACTAAAGCTATAGCATCATTTACTGCAGTACTGATTATAGCGTGCCCCTGCGCCCTTGCTTTAAGTACTCCATTTACTCTGGCAGCAGTATTGAGCATTTTTGATAAGAATAAATTCTATTTAAAAAGTACTGCTGTAGTGGAGGAATTAGCAAGAATAGACACTTTTGTCTTCGACAAAACGGGTACTATCAGTAACCCAGAGGCTGCAGGATTCAGCTTCCATGGTAACATTACAACAGAACAGAAACAGTTACTTAGCGACCTGGCTCGAAACTCAGGCCACCCTTTAAGCAGGGAACTCGTAAAGCTTTTAAACATAAACAGGCTTTATTTAGTCGATGATTACGTTGAAAAAATTGGAAGAGGAATTAGCGGCAGAATTAATGGTAATAAAGTGAAATTGGGAAGTTCCGCTTTTATTGGCCTGCCGCTAATCACCTCACCAACAGGAAGTAGTGTTCATGTCATGATCAATGATAAATACCTGGGTTACTTCACTTTCAGGCAACAATGGCGTGATGGCTTTAGAGATGTCACTTTTAAATTGAGCAAATATGCAGATCTTCATTTGTTATCTGGAGACCAGGACCATGACAAGCCAATGCTCATCCCCTTCTTTCCACGAGCGCAACAGATGCAATTCGGACAAAGTCCGCAGAACAAGCTGGATTACATAAAGGCACTCCAAAACAATGGCAAAAAGGTTGTTATGTTTGGTGATGGTTTAAATGATGCCGGTGCGCTAAGACAAAGCAACCTCGGTATTGCGGTTACAGACAATATCAATAATTTCTCGCCAGACTGCGATGCCATTCTGGATGGTGCCGCATTTCAAAAAATACCACAGTTTATCCAACAGGCAAAAGATGGCGTAAAAGTAATCCATATCAGCTTTGTTATATCACTACTATACAATGCCGTAGGTTTATCCTTTGCAGTCCAGGGACTATTATCACCTCTCATTGCAGCTATTTTAATGCCCATCAGTACAGTTACAATAATTTTATTCACCAGCATAGCGGCAAGACTTTATGCACGTAAAAACAACTTACTATGAACATGATCTACTTTTTGATAGGATGCAGCATCTTGCTTGCACTTATATTTCTCGCAGCTTTTTTCTGGGCCACTAAAAACGGACAGCACGATGATACTTATACCCCCTCAGTACGCATACTTTTTGATGATGAGCTAAAAGTCCCTGAAGAGTCTGAAAAATGTGATGAAGATCACCTTTAAGTCAAATACCCGTCATTCCCAAATAAACTATACTCGGGTAATTTTACACCCACAAACCTTTCATTAATTACACATGACAGATAAATTTTACTACGACAACAAGATCGTCAGAAACTTTGCCATAGCAACCATTGTATGGGGCATTATAGGCATGACGGTTGGTTTGCTCATTGCAATGCAACTCTTCAAACCTGCATTAAATATGGGCTCTCAGTACACTACATTTGGTCGGATCAGACCTCTACACACCAATGCGGTTATTTTCGCTTTTGTGGGCAACGCCATATTTATGGGGGTTTATTATTCTCTACAACGGCTGTTAAAAGCACGGATGTATAGTGATATACTTAGTAAAATACATTTCTGGGGATGGCAACTCATTATTGTAGCTGCCGTAATTACACTTCCCTTGGGTCTCAGCTCTTCTCATGAATATGCAGAACTGGAATGGCCAATTGATATTGCCATTACCTTAATATGGGTAGTATTTGGGATAAACATGTTTGGCACAATCATCAAACGCAGAGAAAAGCATATGTATGTAGCCATCTGGTTCTACATTGCTACTTTTGTAACGGTTGCTGTTCTTCATATTGTTAACTCATTTCAATTACCTATTTCTGCTTTTAAAAGCTATTATTTATATGCTGGCGTACAGGATGCTCTGGTACAATGGTGGTATGGCCACAATGCCGTAGCATTCTTCTTAACCACCCCATACCTGGGTATGATGTATTATTTTCTTCCGAAAATGGCTCAACGCCCGGTTTACTCTTATAAATTAAGTATTCTTCATTTCTGGTCGCTCATTTTCATCTATATCTGGGCTGGTCCTCACCACTTATTATACACCTCGCTTCCGGGCTGGGCACAATCATTAGGTGTAGCTTTCTCTATCATGCTCATCGCACCAAGCTGGGGCGGTATGATCAACGGACTGCTGACGCTTCGTGGAGCATGGGATAAAGTACGTGAAGATGCTACGCTTAAGTTTATGGTAGTTGGTTTAACAGCTTATGGTATGGCTACTTTTGAGGGCCCGATGCTAGCTTTGAAGCAAATTAATGCCATTGCACACTATACTGACTGGATCGTAGCACACGTTCACGTAGGTGCTTTAGGATGGAACGGCTTCCTTACCTTCGGAATTCTATACTGGCTGATACCAAGAATTTACAGGACTTCTTTATACTCTAAAAAATTAGCGTCTTTCCATTTCTGGATCGGTACATTAGGTATTATCTTTTATGCTGTACCATTATACTTTGCCGGATTTACCCAAGGATTGATGTGGAAAGAGTTTACTGAAGAAGGTATGTTAAGATATCCTAACTTCCTAGAAACTGTAATCCAGATTTTACCAATGTACGTTTTAAGGGCAATTGGTGGTGCATTATATCTTGCAGGGGTAATTGTAATGACTTACAACCTAATCAAAACGGTACGTACAGGAAAATTATTAGCTAATGAAGCTGCAGAAGCAATGCCTTTACCGAAAGAATTTGTTGCTGAGGGTTCCGATAAGAAATTACACCGTGTATTAGAACGTAAACCAATGGTATTCCTTGTACTTTCATTGATTGTAATTCTTATTGGTGGAATGATAGAGATGATGCCAACTTTCACCATTAAGTCCAATATCCCTACCATCAGTAGTATAAAACCATACAGTCCACTGGAATTACAAGGCCGCGATTTATACATTAAAGAAGGCTGTGTAAGCTGTCACTCACAAATGATACGTCCGTTCCGCTCTGAAACAGAAAGATATGGTGAATATAGCAAAGCTGGTGAGTTTGTATATGATCATCCGCACTTATGGGGTTCAAAACGTACTGGTCCCGATTTACAACGTGAAGGTGGTAAATATGGTAACGTTTGGCATTATAACCACATGATCGATCCACAAACAATGTCACCAGGTAGTATTATGCCACCATACGATTGGTTAGCTACTCAAACGCTAGATACAACTACTACACGTGCCAAAATCAATGCAATGCGCACATTAGGAGTACCATATGAGATTGGTTACGAACACAAGGCAAATCTCGATCTGGACATTCAGGCCAAAGCTATTGCTGCAGACCTTCAACAGAACAACATTAAAGTAAAGAGCGACAAGGAAATCATTGCATTGATTGCTTATTTGCAGAGACTTGGAACTGATATCAAAGCTAAGTAATCCTAAAACTACAACATTATGTTTAAACAATTTTTAGATCAAGCCACCGGAAACAATGGCTACCTACTTACCTCACTGGGAATATTCATGCTTTTCTTTATTATGGTAGCTATCCTGCTACTTACAATGAAAAAAGATGAGGTAAAATATATGAGTGAACTCCCTTTAAAAGATGATGTAAAATGAACGATATATTACTTTGGGCCTTACTGTTTGTTTCAGTAAGCATATTAATAGCCGCAATACTGGTTTTAAGAGTAATTAAAATCTTTGTTCAGCAAAGCTTAAATCCGACGTATTTTGCTTCAACTGAGGAAAAAGAAAAGTACCTGATTGAACAAAATAAACTTGAAGCAGAAAAGCCAGAGAAAAAGACACTCTGGAACTGGATATTAGGTTTAAGACCACTTTCGGAAGAGAAAGATCTGGTAATGGAGCATGAATTTGATGGGATTGCAGAATTAGATAATCCCACTCCTGCCTGGTTTATGGTTCTTTTTTATGGCACTATTATTTTCGCAATAGGCTATATGCTGAATTACCATGTTATCGGCTGGGGTAAATCTCAGGAGCAGGAATATGCAGCAGAACTAGTTCAAGCTGAAGAAGACCGTTTGGTGATGTTACAGAAACCGGGTGCTGGTGGTGCAAATAAAATAAATGAAAACAATGTGGAAGCTTCATCTGATGAGGCTGTTTTACAAGCTGGTGCCGCGTTGTTTAAAAACGTATGTTCACCATGTCATGGTGAACATGGTGAAGGTACTGTTGGGCCAAACCTTACAGACGAATACTGGCTTCATGGCGGAACTGTGAAGGACATCTTCAGAACGATAAAATATGGTGTCCCTGAAAAAGGAATGATCGCATGGGAGAAGTCTATGAATGGAAAGCAAATTGCCGATATTACCAGCTACATTTTATCTATAAAAGGAAGTAACCCTCCTGGAGCCAAAGCTCCACAAGGTGATAAAGAATAATATGTCGCAAAGTCCAAATCATTTCAGAAATCAGATCTCAACATTAACTGATGATGGGAAAAGCCGTAAATGGATATATCCCAGAGTTATAAAGGGAAAGTTATATAAATACCGTTCAGCAATCAGTTATTTCTTTCTTACATTGTTGTTTGCCTCACCATTTATTAAACTAAATGGTGAGCAACTCATCCTGCTAAATGTATTGGAAAGAAAGTTCGTCTTCTTTGGTGTTATATTCTGGCCACAGGACTTTTATTTGTTTGTACTTGCACTGCTTACTTTTATTGTCTTCATCGTTTTATTTACAGTAGTATTTGGACGTGTTTTTTGCGGCTGGGCTTGTCCACAAACCATATTTCTGGAAATGGTTTTCCGTAAAATCGAAATCTGGATAGAAGGAGATCATTTTAAACGTAAAAAACTTGATGAAGGTCCACTTACTGGCACTAAAATCTTTAAAAAGACCTTAAAGCATGGTATATATCTTTGCATATCCTTTTTAATTGCAAATACCTTTTTAGCTTACTTAATCGGCTCCAACCAACTCCTTAAAATTATCACAGAGCCAGTTTCGCAACACCTCTCTGGATTTATCTCTATCTGCCTATTTACATTTGTATTTTACCTCGTTTTTTCTAAAATGAGGGAACTGGTATGTACAGTAGCCTGTCCTTACGGACGCTTACAAGGAGTATTACTTGACAACCAAAGTATTATTGTTGCTTACGATTATGAACGTGGTGAGCCAAGAGCTAAACGTAATAAATCAGAAGAAAACCTATCTGGAGATTGTATAGATTGTAAGCTCTGTGTTGATGTTTGTCCGACAGGAATCGATATTCGCAATGGAACACAAATGGAATGTGTTAATTGTACTGCCTGTATCGACGCTTGTGATATGGTGATGGAAAAGATTAATCGCCCTACCCGACTTATTGGCTTCAAGTCCGAAGATGAAATAAAAAATAAAAAAGAATTTCACCTGAACAGACGTATTTATGCATACTCAGCAGTTTTAGTGATACTAATCTCTGTACTTTCCTATTTGCTGATTATTAGAAGTGATGTTAAAACCACCATTCTTAGAGCTGGAGGTACGCTGTTCCAGTTAAGAGATAAGGAACATGCAGTTAGCAACCTATATAATGCTGAACTCATAAATAAAACGAACAACAATATTAAATTTGAAATCGTACCTGACCATCCCGGTGCAAAAATACAATACATACAAAAACAGGATAGTATTGCTTATGGAGGAGTGGCGAAACTCACATTCTTTGTAATCCTCCCACAAAGTGATATTAAAACTTACAAATCGGTCATTAAGTTTAAGCTGATTGCTAATGATAAGATTGCAGATCGATTTGAAACAACTTTTATAGGTCCACCTAATGATTAAAGAAATGAACTGGGGAACAAAATTGGTAATCGGCATGATTTGCTTTATGAGTTTTATTATTGTACTTGCCATAAAGATGATTAATAGTAAATCTGATGCACTTGTAGATACAGACTATTATGAAAAAGGTTTAGCTTATGATGAAGATTACAAACGCAAAGAAAATGTAAAAACAGATGATGCTGCACCAGTAATCAGCATCACAGAAAGCTTTATATTGTTAACCTTTAAAGATAAAGCAGTAGGTGAATTAAAACTGGTCAGAAATTCAGATAAACGACTGGACAAAAAAATATCAATCAGTACTGACAGCCTTCATACTGTAAAAATACCACTCATTGGAATAGAAAAAGGACAATGGCGATTGATCATTTCATGGACTACTGATGGAAAAGCCTACCTCAACGAACAGGAGATCATAATACCATGAGCAACGAAAAACTAGCCTTTATGATTGGATTGATGGGAAGTGTACATTGCATAGGTATGTGTGGTCCACTTGCATTTGCTGTTCCAACTTTAAAAAAAGGCTGGTTTTTTCTTGTGACTGACAAACTTATTTATCAATTCGGACGAACTATCGCTTATTGTACTTTAGGGATAGTTATCGGCCTTATTGGTAAACAGATTTGGCTAGCGGGATTTCAACAAAGCGTAAGCATTTTAAGTGGATTACTCATTATTACGGCTGCTTGTTCAAGAATATTCAGATTTCCATTCTTAAAGGATAGCCCATCTCTTTTACTTGGTCCTTTCAACAAAATGTTTAACTATGCATTAAAGCACAAAGCCAATCATCTTATTATAGGTTTTATCAATGGTTTCCTACCCTGTGGTTTTGTTTACCTGGCTCTTGCAGGAGCTTTAAATACAGAAAGTGTACAAAGTTCTGTGTTATATATGTTTTGGTTTGGACTAGGAACACTACCTTTGATGTTCATTGCTACACTAGGTATTGGATTTACGGGCAAACTGCTCAGACAGAAAATTAACCGTATTGTCCCTTACTTAATGCTTTGTATTGGAATATGGTTCATATTAAGGGGGCTAACATTAGATATCCCGTACTTAAGTCCGGCAGCAACAGGAATTACCAATTGTAATTAGAATTATGAAAGATATAGCGCATAGAGAAGATATTCAATACCTTGTAGAAACATTTTATAAAACCGCTTTAGCTGATCCACTTATCGGCCCTGTATTTACAGCTGCTAAGTTCAATTTAGAAAGCCATATCCCAACTATGGTTTCTTTTTGGGAAACTATCCTTTTTGATGTAATTACTTATCAGGGCAACCCAATGCTAAAACACTTGAACCTGAACCGTTCTGTCCCTCTTCTTCCAGCTCATTTTGAACGTTGGATGAAAATATGGAGAGCAACTATAAACAATAAGTTCGAAGGTCCCCTTGCTGAAAAAGCAATTATTAGGGCCACTTCTATTGGACAGTTGATGGAGTATAAAATCAAACAGGCCGATCAAAAGACCAGCCTGTAAAGCATTTAATGAGGCATTAATTGCGAGGGAATATAAGTACAATTAGTCTGCTAAGCTGAATAGCTGTTTTTCAGGCTGCTTCTCCCACAACCTTGCATCTAAACTCATACAAATATTTCTTAAATATTTTTTACCAATAGCGGTAACCTGTAATTGCATTGGAGAGAGCATAATCAAACCATCATGTGCTAACCAGCGCATTTTCTCTATGCCTTTGGCAAAAGCTTCATTTTCTAATTCCTTGCTCGTCCATTCAGTATATCCTTTACACATAATATTTAAAATATGTTTACGAATCAGGAGATCTGTTTCTGTAAGAATATGGCCTTTAAATACAGGAAACTCACCTCCATTAACAATTTCCATATAGTTTTCTACAGTTTTGACATTTTGTGCAAATGCATTCCAGGTATCACTAATAGAGGAAACTCCTAAGCCAACCATTACACGGCTATATTGATGCGTATATCCCATAAAGTTCCGGTGTAAAGTACCTTTCTTTTCTGCTCTATAAAGGCTATCAGTTTTCAAAGTAAAGTGATCCATACCTATTTCCAGGTAACCATTTTCCTTTAGCAGCCTTCTACCTAGTTTATATAACTCCTGTTTAGCTTCAGATGTAGGCAGATCTTTTTCTGTATAACGGCGTTGTCCTGGTTTAACCCATGGTACGTGTGCATAGCTATAAAATGCAATCCTATCTGGCTTTAATCTGATGACTTCCTCAATAGTATTTGAAAGACCAGTAAAAGTCTGATGAGGCAAACCATAAATCAAGTCGTAATTAATGGAGGTATAACCATTCTTACGTGCCAGTTTTGTTGTACTTTCTACCTGTTCAACAGATTGAAACCTATTGATTAAGGCTTGTACTACAGGATCAAAATCCTGGATCCCCAGACTTAAGCGTTTAAAACCTAAGTTACCCAACGTTATTAAGTGTGTTTTCGTTGTATTACCTGGATGCGCTTCAAAACTAAATTCAGCATCTTTATGCAAAATTGCATCCTTCAGTAATCCGTTAATTAAAAACTCTAAATTATCTGCACTAAAAAAAGTAGGAGTTCCTCCACCAAGATGTAATTCCCTGATAACCGGCTTGTCTTTAAACAACTTAATATAAAGCTGCCATTCCTTTAATAGGGCATCTATATATGGTTTTTCTACACCATGATTTTTAGTAATACGTGTATTACAGCCACAATATGTACATAAATCCTCACAAAACGGGAGGTGTATATACAGGCTAATACCATCCTGGTGATTACTTATATTAAATGCATTTACAATAGCCTGGCTCCATTTTTCAACGTTAAAACCTGCTTCGTCCCAATATGGAACCGTTGGATAACTGGTGTAACGAGGAGCAGCTACTTGATACCTTTTAGTCAGTGTGCTTGTGTTCATGAGTGGTGTGATTGTTTAGGGTTGTGTGGTTTATTTGGTCACATGATCTAGAACAAACACAGGCTAATCCCAGGCACTTCTTCTGCTGCCATTTGTCAAGATTTAATATCGTTTCCTCGGCCAGGGCCATAGGCAATTGAGTATCATTAAGATTGTTTAAAGCAATTGAAGGAACACTTGCAACTCGCATAGATCTTGCAGTTGCAGTATCACGATCTATATGGTTGGTGGACACAGAGCGCGTAGCAATATACTTCACTCCCAAATCAGCTAATTTATTGATCACATCTGCCGATACATCGTCGTCTTCAAATACAATTACAGCTTCCTTACCTGTTGCATAGCTTACGGTATCAGCATTTAGCACATTAGAAATCAGGGTGATTTCATGCTTTTTATGATTGGCTATAGCCAGGGGTTCTTTCTCAAATGATTTTATACTGTAGGCAACAACTTTCATGTAAACTGATTATTAATAATCAAATTTACCAGTATCTTAATTCACAAGAAATGAGTTTAATCAATTGAAAAAATGATCTTCGTCAGTTTTTCATATTTTGAAGACGGAATTCATCCAGGATAATGATTTTACTTCCTTTTCGTTCTATTATTTCTTCTTCTTTAAAATCGCTTAATATACGACTCACTGTTTCGGTAGCTATACCTGCCATTGCGGCCAGATTATCCCTCGAAACTTTCAGGTTTAATTCATCACTTCTATTTTCCTGTCTTAACAACCTGATCAGTGCTTCAGCCAAACGCTTTCTTACAGAATGATAAGCCAATTGTAATAACTGCTCTTCTTTTTCCAACAGGTCATTAGATAAAATCTGAATAAATTGTCTGGCTACATCAGGATGCTTATTCAACAGTTCTTCAACCATTTCTTTCGGTAATAGACAGACTGTAGAATCTTCTACCGCTTCAGCAGTTTCTGCATAAGGTTCCTGACTTAAAAAGGCGGCGATTCCAAAGTAATTATCTGAACCATACATACCCGTAAGTAATTCCCGGCCATCAGTGCTCAGCTTTATCGTTTTAATCTTACCAGTTAGGATCAGATATACACCATTAACATCATCCCCCTCATAATAAATAACCTGTCTCTTTTTTACGTTCCGTACTTTACGCTCTTCAATCATTTTCTGAAGCGCAGGCATACCTGAGGTTACAATTAAACTTGATAATTTCTCTATAGACTGACTATAAAAACTTTCTTGTTTGCCTTTTTTGTTCAATCTTATCTCAATTGCGTTTAGCAATTCTACATCATCAAAAGGTTTAGTCAGATAATCATCAGCCCCCATTTCCATACCTTTTCTCATATCAATCCGTTCTGCTTTAGCAGTCAGAAAAATAAAAGGAATAACAGCCGTTTGGGGATTTTTACTCAACATATACAAAACACTATAACCATCCATTTCGGGCATCATAATGTCGCATAAAATCAGATCCGGAAAGTGTTTAGTTGCTATTTCAAAACCTATCTTTCCATTATCAGCTTGTAAAACATTATAGTTCGCCAATTCGAGTATTTCAGCGGTACTCTCTCTAATGTCATCATTATCCTCAATAATAAGTATAGTCGTTTTCTCCATTTATTTATTAAAAGAAAGTTTGAAAGTAGTTTCCTTGTTAATCACACTTTGAAAATGCAAAACCCCATTCATTAGCCTAGCATAACGTAGAACAATATTTAATCCCAATCCTGTACCAGGAATATTCCCTGTGTTATTGGCACGGAAAAAAGGTTGAAATAAATGCTTCTGATCAGATTCTGGTATGCCGATCCCATTATCTTTTATGGTAATTGTGCATTCATTGTCATTAATCTCTGTATTAAATTCTATAAAGGTATTCTCACCTGAATATTTAATAGAATTAGAGATCAGGTTAATCATGCAATTCCGGATCAGGTTCTGATCCAGGCTAACCATACTTTCCAAACCAGTATGCTGATAAATAATATGTTGTTGCTGTTTGGCAATCATCTGCATTTCTTCTGTCACCTCTTCTGATAATTTTACTAAGTCAAAAGGAACATATACCGGTTCCACAATACCAGCTTCCAATCGTTCGAGCGATAGAAAATCATTTAATATTGTAGTTAAATTACCGACTGCATTTTTGATCTTGCCAACATGCTTGGTAATATTCTTATTGTTAAAAGGTTGCGCGTATTTCTCTATCAGTGAAGAAGAAAGCTGAACTGAACTAAGTGGGGTTCTGAATTCATGTGAGGCCATAGAAACGAAACGACTTTTCATCTGGTTAAGTTCTTTTTCCTTTTCCAGTGATAAACTCACCTCTTCTTTAGCTTCACTTAAAGCTTTTACTGATTTCCTTAATGATTTGGTTCGTTCTTCTACCAGCTCTTCAAGTTCTGCAGCGTATTCGCGCAAGCGTTCTTCTGCTTCTTTTTCTTTCGAAAGATCGTGTATAAAGCCCGTATAAATGATGCGATCATCATACTGCACTTCACTTACAGCAAGTCTGAATGGGAAAGTACTCCCATCTTTTCTAAGACCTCTTACTTCCCGTCCTTTACCAATGATACGTTTTTCACCGGTGGTCTGATACCTGTTCAGATAGCCATCATGTCCACTTTTATCCGGCTCGGGCATCAGCATTTTTATATTTCTCCCCTTTACTTCCTCAAGAGAATAACCAAATAGCTTAAGCGCGGCGGGGTTTAGACTTTCAATATGCCCTCTCCTGTCAATGGTGATAATCCCATCAATAGCAGTTTCAATAATTGCTTCTAATAACCTGACTTGCTCCATATCTGCGTTTTCACAAATATATACAATTTATAATCATCAGTTTATCGTCAAAGTCAATTTTAAAAGTGATTACCGTCATATTTTAAACTAGGAATAGTATGCTCTTTTGCGTTCTAAATCTTATTAATAAATCATGAATCATACCTTTCATATACCAGTACTAGGTCTGGGATATTCCATAGATACCCCTTTAAAAGTTGCTAAATATGGGATTTCTTCTGTTGTTTCTATTGTAGATGATGAGCTGACTGAGCGAATGAGAAAATTTCATTCTGAAAAAAACAACGAAAATTATGTACTGATTGATAAAAAAGAGACAGATAGTCGCGCAGTAAGAATTACTTCATATTTGAATTTATTACATAAACTAATTAAGGAACAGTTTAATAGCTTATTAAGCGAACCAGCTGAAACCGGAACTGCTCTTGATACTTATTTTGAGTTACTTCCAGATCAATCCTTACTTAAAACAAAATACAAAGAAGTACAGGGAATCACAGATCTTAAAGAGAGAGAATCAGCATTTGAAACTTTAAAATCACAACTAAAACCTGGAAATATTGACGTAAATATTATGTCGAAAGTTGACAAGGCTAATTATAATGTAAAAGATGAGTATCTGGGCGATGACTATACTGACGCACTTGCAGCCATGCGTGGTTTTGCGAATAGTGATCTTAATGCATCTGTAATCATTTCAGCCGGATTAAATCCACGTTTATATACATACATGGAGAAATGCGCAGACTTCTACCCTGACGGTTCTGGTACTTTAAACAAAACTATTATCCTGAAGGTTAGTGATTTTCGCTCGGCAATGATACAGGCAAAGATGCTGGCAAAAAAAGGCTTATGGGTATCCGAATTCAGAGTTGAATCAGGGTTAAACTGTGGAGGACATGCTTTTGCTACAGAGGGCTTTTTATTAGGGCCGATATTAGAAGAGTTTAAGGAAAAACGTTCTTCATTAGTCGTTGAATTGTTTGATATTTATAAAACAGCCTTAGCAACAAAAGACATTTCCATTGTTTCCTCTCCACAACAAAAAATTACTGCTCAGGGGGGAATTGGTACAGCTGAAGAACATCAGTTTCTGATCAATTATTACCAGTTAGATGCCGCTGGCTGGGGAAGCCCATTTTTATTGGTTCCAGAAGCTACTAATGTAGATGATGATACACTTAATGACCTTGTTAATGCCGATCATTCTGATTATTATGTAAGTAACTCATCTCCACTAGGTGTGCTTTTCAACAACTTTAAGAAAAGCAGTATGGAACAACTTAGATTAGAACGTATTGCGAAAGGCAGACCGGGCAGTCCATGTACAAAGAAGTTTCTATCTACAAATACAGAATTTACTGCATTGCCAATTTGTACTGCATCCAGGGAATACCAGAATCTAAAACTTAAAGAACTTGAAAAGCAGGAACTGACAGCAGAAAATCGAAAACAACAATTCGATGCCATCACAGAAAAAATATGTCTTTGTGAGGGTTTATGCTCGTCAACTTATTTAAAACACGATATACTGAAGCCAAAAGAAAGTAAAGCTGTAAGTATTTGTCCAGGTCCTAACCTTGCCTATTTCTCAGGAAAATACACTTTAAAAGAAATGATACAACACATTTATGGTAAAACAAATCTATTGGAATCAGTTAGTCGCCCTAATCTGTTTATCAATGAGTTGAATCTATATGTAGATTATCTAAAGAAAGATATTTCATTGCAACTAGACGAACTGAGCCTTAAAAAGGCCAAGTATTTCAGTAAATTTAAAGAACAATTGCTACAAGGAATAGCTTATTATCAGGAATTAATTCCTGAGCTAAAAAAACAAAGTAATATGGCTATTAGTGAAATGCAGCAACAGTTAAAACTCGCAGAAAGTAAGCTTGCAACATTTAAAATATAATGTCAAAAGGGTTGTATTCTATAAAAATACAACCCTTTTATATACTTAAGTTTAATTAGGCGGATTAGAATGGCACAGACATATGTACCATTAACCTGTTTCCGGCATAAGCTCTTCCTCCGGCCAGATCCTGAGATCGAACATTCTGATAGTTCGCACCAAAAGATAAACCTTTCATTCCGGCTTCAATACCTGCTACAGCAGATAATGAATAACCGCCTGAGACATCAACGTCATATTTCCCGGATTCTACATCCTTCTGAGCTGTCTCGTATAAAACGCCGGCATTAGGTGCAACTGTAATCGCTTTTGCAATCCTTATTTTATAATAAGCAAGCAAATTTGCTGTGAACTTATTGCCATAACGGTATTCGTATTTGTTTTCAGTATTGATCTTGTAATTTACATTAGCATTCAATCCAACGTCATTATACCTAATATCATACGCTGCATTGACAGTAAAATCTGTGCTTGCTGTCCCAAGTTGAAAGTTATTTGGGGATTCCTGAATGGCAGTTCTCTCAGCAGGTTCGTATTTACCTGTAGGAACTTTTACACCTCCTCCAATCCATAGTGATTGTACCAGTAAACGTTCGCCCAATGTTCCTTTATGATCAAACACTTTATAATACCCCATTAATGCAATATCTCCCAATCCGTTTTTACTTCCATTGCCAGTCTGAGCTTTACGCTCATTAAAATTATAAGGTACAAAAGCAAGCACTCTGAACTTAGTTCCGATATTCCATCCGCCCCAGAGTTCAGCGCTCTGATAAGTTTCATCAGCAGTAATTGGTGTTCTTTCTCCATACGGGCCCAAATGCGTATTCAGGTTTTTGTATTGATAACGCATCCCTAAAAAGCGCTTGTTATATTCAGGTAAAATCCCCAGATAGTAGCTTCCAACACCACATCCGCAAATATCACAGGCTTTAACTATTGTTAAGCTCGTGACGATCAATATCAATGTGGCTATTATTTTTTTATTCATCATTTCTATTTTTTATTGTTCAGAAAGGGACTTGTCCTTAATGAAAGTTTCGTCATTTAATGTATTCAGGAAAGCCAGTAAATTGGTTTTATCGACTTCTGAAAGTGGAATTCCCAGTTTTCCATTTTGCTGCAGTAATGGATCCAGATTTGGTGTCTGCATCACTTCTGATGAATAATGATCTAATACACCTTTCAGTGTAAGATACCTCCCATCGTGCGTATATGGTGCACTATACTTCAGGTTCCTAAGACTCGGCACTTTAAATTTATACTTGTCGGTCTCATTCATCGTAATCTCGTAGCGTCCCATATCATCCACAGATCCAATTCCTATTCCATTATTCCTAAAAGATTCATCAGTAAATAAAGGGGCTTTATGACAACTGGCGCAATGCTGCTTAAATAAATTAAAACCTTTCTCTTCTTCGGCAGTAAATGCCTGATTGTCTTCTCCACGCATCACCTTGTCATATTTGGAATTGCTCGAGATACACATTAGCATAAACTGCGACATAGCCTTCATGGTTCTTGCAGTATTAATTTCTTCAGTTCCAAAAGCTGCTTTAAATAAACTGGTGTATTTGGGCATTGCCCTAAGCTTAGCCAACACACGATCTAAAGTCTCATCCATTTCCTCATGCGCCGTTATTGGTGCAATAGGCTGTAAATCAAGATCAAAAACTCCACCATCCCACATAAAGGTCTTCCTCCATGCAAGGTTCATAATTGGCGGAGAATTACGTTTGCCCAATCTGTCTTCAATACCATGACTTACATCATGACCATGATGCGTAAAAGCGGCAGATTGTATATGACATGAACCGCATGAAATTGAATTATCCCTTGAAAACCGGGGTTCATAAAATAAGGCCCTTCCCAATTCGAACCCACTTTTCGTAATCGGATTATTGGCAAAATTATATTCAGGCTCAGGAAAGTTTCCTGGTTTTTTAAAACCCAGGAAACTTTCTATCTCTTCTTTTATAACCTCATTTTTACTACATCCAACTATAAAAAGTATGATGACACACCATACATATAAGTGGTTTGCTTTCATAGTGTGGTATTAATTTTCTGTATGATCGTGACTAAACATATTTACATAATTGTTTGCCACAACTGTGCTGTATGAACCGGACATTACAGTCGGATTTACTGCAAAACTAACGTTAGCAGGGCCATTAAAGACTTTCATAATATCAGCAAACAAGTGGATATTGCTACTCCTGTCTTTACGTACTTTAGCAATACCTGCTGTTCTTAAGTCAATAGTTACTGACTTGATGTTATTGATTCCTGGTGCCGAGTAGCCACCAAATCCACCTATGTGATATCTGATTTTTTGATCAGCAGATCCTGCATCAGGAGCAGAACCTTCCAGTTTTAAAAATATATAACCGCTGTTCCATGACCAATACATGCCACTTGTACTATGATCTCCAGCAGGATCTAAAACACCTGTTCTTTTGCTTACATCCATGGTACTGCGTAAACTATCAACACCAATTGTAAAAGTTAAAGATTGGTAATCCGCTACAGGAACCTGAACCTTTGCAAACTGAGTTGCAGCATCAGCTTCATTTATCAGGAAATAACTATCATCTTGAGGAACTATATATTCTTGCCCCTCTGTGGTTTTCAATTTGATATTGCTGATAAAGTACTGTAATATGGAAATATTAAACTGTTGTCCTAATGCATTAGTATAGTTTCCATTGTTTAAAATCAGGTTCTTATTACCTACTATATTGTCAAACTGTATAGATAAACCAGCTTTTTCGCTTTCGTTAAAGTCTGGTTCTGGATCATCATTTTTAGAGCAAGCAGTAAGCAATATGGAGAGACTTATAATTGATAGTATTCTTTTCATCTTCTTAAAACAGTATATAACAGGCTACAAACCAATGTTCATTAGCTTTTTTATAATTAAATATTCATTTTGGGTACAAACAGTGTATAAGTTTGAACCAACAGTTCAGATTAACTGCGAATGTTTGATTAAGAAAACCTATTCTGTGGAGGATGAAGAATTTTAAAACTATTTGTTGGCAGTTCAAAGAAAATTTCAACAACCAGATGCTTTTTTACGATATAAGCCGGCACAGCTAAACTAATTATTGGTTTCACCAGATAATGATCCTGAAAGTTCTTTTTCTGGGCTTCCTGTGCCTGTTTCTTTTCCTTCTCTTCTGCTTGCTTAAGCTTTTTCATCAGGAAACACTTACCCTCACAATGTAATTCAGGTTTATCCCTGTTCTCACATAAAGTACTGGCAATATAATCCCGGTTCAGTTCAAAACCAGCATAAATAAACAGCTGACTAAACTGAGCAGAGCTTAAGGCAAATAATAGAAATATGGCAGTAAAACTTCTTAGCATTTTATTCTTTCAATAAAATATCCATATCACTCATTAACTGCGCTACCTCACCGTCTACAGTACCATCGTAAAGTCCTCTTATTCTCTTTTGTTTATCAATCAATACCAGATACCCCTGATGTACAAAACCTCCCGGTGCAGCTTTATCCTCTTGTGCCGACACCAAATAGTTTCGCTCAGCCAAAGCATAAATTTCATCTCTGCTACCCCATAAGTATTCCCATTGTGTACCTTCAATGCCTAGCTTTGTTGCATAGCTTTTCATTCTTGAAGGCAGGTCATATTTTACATCAATAGTATGAGATACTAATTTCACTTCAGGATTGCCTTTATACTTGTTATAGACCTTTAAAAGGTTCCTGTGCATGACCGGACAAATGGTTGGACAAGAAGTAAAGAAAAAATCGGCCACGTAAATCGTACCATCAAAACTCTTCTCAGTTACTACAGTACTATCCTGATTCAATAATTTAAAAGCAGGTATATATCTGAATGTTGAATCAATGATCGTCTTTCCATTAACAACTCTCTCAGTGGTTTCCAACTGTATAAATGGCAAACGCTTAGGTTGATTATTGCAACTACTAAGAATTGCGAATAATAAAATCAAATAAATACCAAAACTCCTTATCATTTCTTAAACCTTTCCAGGTAAGCATTAGAAGAAGCAATCTCCTTTTTATACAAACTATCTACCGCAGCAATTTTAGCCTTTTCATCCTTAAAATACTGTACTGCAACCTCATTGGACTTACCTGTAACATCAGGTTCAAAATTATGCATCCAATCATTCATACTGTCTTCAGCTATAGTCAAATCTTTAATCAAATCGTTAATAGCATCTTTTTCTTTTAGTGTATCTATTTCAGGAAACCTTGTTTTTAAACCTTTCAGATCTCTAACAAGCGTATCCAATTTCATCTGATTGTTAACAACCATTCCATGATCAGCCATGACAACATCATGAAATTTCATCACCTCATCACGTACTGCTTTATAATTTGTCTCTTTATTTTGTGTTGGACTACAAGCAACTGCAACAATTGCTATAAATGCAATTCCTAATATATACTTCATTTAGAATAGAGTTTTTTAAAAAAATATTGATTGTACTTCAAAAGAGTACATATAAATAACACCCTACATAGTACGAATGCTATATGGGCCATACTTGAACTAAAATTTACCTTCTCTGAAGAGACCTCAGGCGCTTTTGCCCTTCAGCAAAAACCGACTGAAAGGAGGTCAACGAGACAATTAAAAATTAACAAAAGCCTCCGAGTTAAATGCCAGTCTCAGAAGAGAATGGTTAATTTTAAATTTTATCTTTTAAACCTTTGGCGGCTGAAAGACAGAATTTTCAATATTTTGCGGGATTCCCATTGAAGCAGGAATATGGAGTTTCATTTCCTTTAGAGGAAACTGTTTAAAAACCATTGGAATTACAACCAGTGCTTCTTGAAAATGAATATTTTGACTTTGACGTTCTTGCTTTTGTTCCTTTTCTTCAGCTTGTTTCAGCTTTTTCATCAGGTAACATTTCCCTTCGCAATGTAACTCAGGTTTAGCTTTGTTTTCACAAAATTCTGCAGCAATATATTTCTTGTTCAGCTCAAAGGCTGTGTATAAAAATAAATTTGAGAAATTTATTGTCAATACACTAAACAAAAGCAATATGGAAACCGGTTTCAGTAACATTTTGTGGCAAATGTAAGGATCCTGATTTAGGATTACACCATAATCCCTGCATTATTTTAAAATAGATATGCCCCTATTAATCTTCTATAGTCATTTAGTCTTTTTTAGGCTGGCGAAGCTTCCCCCATTTAAGGTATGTTGCTCCCCATGAAAAGCCTGCACCGAAGGCAGTCAATATCATTTTATCGCCGTATTTGAAATCATCTTTAAAGTCCCATAAGCACAAAGGAATAGTGGCAGCCGTAGTATTTCCATAACGATCGATGTTTACCTTTACCTGCTCCGAAGATAAACCCAGGTAATCACCTACAGATTGTATGATTCTTAAATTTGCCTGATGAGGAATAAGATAATCGATTTGTGAGCTTAATAATTCATTTGATTTCAAAACCTCATTACAAGTATCCGTCATACCCTGAATTGCAGCTTTAAAAACCACTCTACCATCCTGACGTACATAATGGAGTTTGCTATCAAGTGTTTCTTGTGTAGCAGGGTGTTTTGATCCTCCTGCAGTAACAATAAGATTTTCTTTACCAGATCCGTCTGTTCTGAAGAAACTATCCATTAATCCTACAGGATCTTCTGTTTGTTCCAGTAAAACCGCACCTGCACCATCACCAAAAAGTATACAAGTATTGCGATCCGTATAGTTAACAATAGAGCTGTTTTTATCTGCACCTATTACAACCACCTTTTTACAACGTCCGCTTTCAATCATACTCGCGCCCAATGTTAAAGCATATAAAAAACCACTACAAGCGGCATTGGTATCAATTCCCCAGGCATTTTTTAATCCTGCTTTTTCGCACACCATACTTCCGGTACTAACCATCACATAATCAGGAGTTGAAGTTGATACAATTACACAATCAATTTCATCCGGATTTACATCACCATCCTGCATTAATCTTTGCAGCGCATAGGTTGCCATATCTGAAGTAGCAATCTCTGGATCATTTACAATCCTTCTCTCCTTTATTCCAGTCCTAGCAATGATCCATTCGTTATTGGTATCCACCATTTTTTCGAGGTCATGGTTACTTAAAACCGTATCTGGTACATAACCTCCAATCGCGGTAATCACCGCATTTTTCCTTATTCTCATTTGTGCGTACGTAATTCTGTAAAATAAAGGCAGGCATAACCCTGCCTTTATTTTTTACAAAGTTACAGCTTCTTCCACATATTCTCGCAGTACTTTTGCAGCAGAAACCATTTCTATTAACGCTTTTTTTGTTTCATCCCAGTGACGGGTCTTTAAACCGCAATCAGGATTCACCCAAAGTTGAGCTGAAGGAATAACTTTTTGTGCTTTTTGAAGCAGAAAAACCATTTCTTCTTTAGCTGGGACACGTGGTGAATGGATATCGTAAACTCCTGGTCCAATTTCATTAGGATATTTAAAATTGGCAAATGCATCCAGTAATTCCATTTGCGACCTTGAACATTCAATGGTAATGACATCTGCATCCATATCTGAAATATTTTGAATGATATCATTAAACTCAGAATAACACATATGTGTATGAATCTGCGTATCGTCTTTTACCCCACTTGCAGATATCCTGAAAGCACGAACGGCCCATTGTAAATAATCTTGCCAATCAGATTTACGTAAGGGTAAACCTTCCCTAATTGCAGGTTCATCAATCTGAATGATCTTAATACCTGCTTTCTCCAGGTCTACCACTTCGTCCCTTATTGCCAATGCGATCTGTGTACAGGTTTCAGATCTAGGCTGATCATTTCGTACAAAAGACCATTGCAATATGGTTACAGGTCCTGTAAGCATTCCTTTAACCCATTTGTTGGTTAATGACTGGGCAAAAGCAGACCATTTAACTGTCATAGGCAAAGGGCGATAAACATCTCCATAAATCACAGGAGGTTTTACACAACGACTACCATAACTTTGTACCCATCCGTTCTTAGTAAAAGTAAAACCAGCAAGCTGCTCACCAAAGTATTCAACCATATCATTACGTTCAAACTCCCCATGAACCAAGACATCTATACCGGCATCTTCCTGAAAACGAATTGTTTCCTCCGTTTCCTTTTTGATCAGCTCATTATATTCCTCAGCACTTAAATCACCCTTTTTATATTTTGCCCTCCAGCTACGTACTTCCTGCGTTTGTGGGAAAGAACCAATAGTAGTTGTAGGAAATAAAGGTAAATTTAAGGCCTGCTTTTGTAATTGCTGACGAACAGCAAAGGTATTTTTCCGTTGATCATCCTCGACAGTAATACCAGCTACACGTTGCTTTACAGCATTATTATGAATCAGATCAGATGACTTTCTACTTTCATTAGCTATTTTGTTTGCTTTTAATTTAGGAATGGCTGTCTTAATGTTCAACGCAAGTTCATTTAAAACAGCGACTTCATCAATCTTTTGTCTGGCGAAAGACAACCATTGCTTAATCTCAGCACTTAATACAGCTTCATTAGTCTCCAGTTCCAAATCACAAGGCGAATGAATCAGTGAGCATGACGGACTAATCATTAGTCTGTCATGGCCAATTTTGTCAGCCGCAGATTTGATTAAAGTTAAAGAAGCATCAAAATCATTTTTCCAGATATTCCGACCATCTACAAGACCCAAAGACAGTCCCATATATGCAGGGATATCAGCTAATATCTCCTTCAGTTGCTCAGGACTACGTACCAGATCTATATGCAAAGTATGAACAGGCAATGAAAGTGCTAGTTCCTTATTGTCTTGTAAAGCACCAAAATAAGTGGCCAATAAAATTTTTAATCTTGGAAAGCGCTTTTTAATTTCAGCGTACACATATTTGAAAGCTTTTCTATCCTTCTCTGTAAGATCTAGTGATAAAAATGGCTCATCAAACTGTACCCATTCTACATGTTGTTCTTCCAGTTTTTTAAGCAATTCTAAGTAAACCGGTAAAAGATTCCTGATCAGATCTATCCTGTCAAATCCACTTTCCTTTTCTTTACCCAGTAATAAGTAAGAAACCGGACCAATAATTACAGGCTTGGTTTTAATACCCAGCCTCACACTTTCCTGATATTCATCCAGCAGCTTGGTTGAAAACAATTTAAACTGCTGATCTTTTAAAAATTCAGGAACGATGTAATGATAATTGGTATCAAACCATTTGGTCATTTCCATTGCTGTAATATCTAAACCATCCTTTTGATAACCTCTGGCCATTGCAAAATAAAGGTCAAGCTCTGTATTACCTTTGTTGAGGATAACTTCATGATAACGTTTCGGTATTGCACCTACTGTAAGTGATAAATCTAAAACCTGGTCATAAAATGAAAAGTCATTTGATGGAATCAGGTTTATACCCGCTTCCTTCTGCATTTCCCAGTTTTGCTTACGAATTTCACGACCAGTTTGAACCAGCTCCTGAATAGTTGAATTGCCTGACCAATACTGCTCGCAGGCTTTTTTGAGTTCTCTTTTACTACCAATACGCGGGTAGCCCAGATTGTTTGTTAGCATTTTTTTGCTTTTTAATTGATGAAAAAATCAGTTAAAAGCTCTCTTGCTGAACTTCGCAATGCTGTCGAAGAATGAAGAATATGAAAATACAATGTATAAGACCGGGATAACGACATGCTGCCCACACCGTATCACCAATAATACATCAAACCTAAACATGCTTCATATCGCGAAAGCAAAGTCAATTCGATAAAGGCAGGTCTCCTGACTTGTAACATTTTTACCATCCTTCCCATTTCAATAACGAAACAGTGGATATACTAAGGGTAAAAACTTTTATGTTACTTACAGTTGCGCGACAGTTCGTGATTTACACACGATTCCCTATTAATCTACAATTAAGTAAAACCATTACCGGTTGATGAAGAAAGTAAAGAACTTTATCTGGCGTAAAGGTACTATAAAAAACTTTCTTTTGATAATACTGAAGCATCCCTTAGTTAATCCTACCCAGGTACATGCTATTGGCTACGGCTTTCCTGTTTAAGGAAGTCATACCTACATAAACTTCAAGTGTTTTACCTACAAATGGTTCTTGTATCTTAATATCACATTCCTTGTAGGCTCTGTTAACGCCGCCTGTAAAACCAAATGACATATTCAATTCAGGAGAATAAGCTACAAACATCAACTGATCATTAAAGGCTGTCTTTTTTACCACATCTGATTTCCATGTCAGTTTAAGTATCTCAGAGTCTTCAAGGATCATTTTTACATCATTAATCATAGGCAGTTTACCTACACTTAAGATCAGCTTACTATAATCTGCCTCCAGATCAGGATATACCCCAGAAATCATGGTGTTGTAGTTCGCCGAAAATGCAGCACTGATTTCAGTTTTCTCTACAGCTTCATTAGCAAATCCAACAGTAATAAATTCATGAAAAGGCACTAAAATTAAGTTCATAAACTTCAACTTTTCTTGTGTGGCTATTTGTGCCGGACTACTTTCCCTTTTATTCTTCTTCTTTTTAGGGACAGTCCTTAAATAAGGGATACTTTTCCAGGTAGCACCCACAACTGGACCAATCTTTCCTGATACCGGGCCTAATATGCCCTTTCTAATTTTTGCCATCTTGTTTTCCTTTCTTGGTTAATTAATTATTATATTTATTAGTCTTTTATAATCATCTTCTGTGAGTCCTCTCTTATTTATTACTTGCCATTAATTACACAAAAGGCTAAAAAATGCCTTTTAAATGCTTTTTATATGACCCCAGGTCATACAGAGTCATACAAGACTCATTAGAGACTCATACAACACTCATAGTTATTATAATCTTCGATCTAACTAAACCCTGTATATCAGCCAATTACATCAATAAATCTTAAAAAAAGATGTATTAACGAGTAACAACAAAAAAAAACAGACCTAACAATTAAATCTGTTTTACTAATATACTATCCAAAAAATCCGTTGTCAAGTTCCCTGAGTTCCCAACGCAGGGTGTAAACCTTTGACAAAACGCGGTTTAAACACCCGCCAGCGCGGCATTTTTTTTCTACAATGTATCAGATTTTTTACATTAACCATCATTAAATTTAACTAACAACCGGTAACGAAAAGTAAAACTTACTACCTTCCCCTATTGAACTTTCGACCCAGATATGACCATTTTCTGCTTCAATAAAATCTTTCGAGATGGCAAGCCCCAATCCCGAGCCCGACTTATTACTTCCATCTGTAGGTACCTGAAAGTACTTATCAAACAAACGTTTCAGGTATTGTTCTTCAATACCTTTTCCAAAATCGCGAACAGAAAATTCTATCGCATCATTATTTTCGATAACCTGCACAACTATTTTCGATTTTTCTGCACTATACCGTAAAGCATTCGACAAAAAGTTCACCAGTACCCAAGCTGTTTTTTCAATATCTACACTTACTTTCGGAAGATTATTTCTAGAAATAAGTTCCAGTTCTATAGCCTTTTGTTCTGCTTGAAAACGAACTGCATCGATAGCATAAATCGCTATCTTTTTAGGGTCAGTCTTTACAAAATTCAATTGTAGGTTACCTGTTTCTACCTGTGCAAGATCCAAAAGCTCGGAAGTTATTTTTAACAAGCGACCACAATCTTCTTTAATATGTTGAACCAGTTCTTTTTGTTCAGTGTTCATGATTCCTACCCGATCATCATCCAGTAATTTCAAACTCATTTTAATGGATGATATTGGCGTTTTCAACTCATGTGATACAGTGGCAATAAAATTTGTTTTAGCCTCATCCAATTCTTTAAACTTGGTTATATTTTTAAGCACATAAACTTGCCCAGCTGCTTTATCGGTCTGCACAGTCGCATTATCAGTATTATCTTCATAATTCGGCACGCTGATATCTCTTCTTTCCAACTGAAAATAAGATTCTTTATGGTCTGCATAGATCTTCATAGGTTTATCATCAACAGACTCCTGCAAAATTCTATTCAACAGATCATTCTTCTTCCTCAATTCCATTGCGTTTACACCAACTACCTGTTGCTGATCTAGATTCATTAGCTGTCCGGCAACTTTGTTAAAGAAAAGAATTTCCTGTTTCTCATTGACTCCAATAATTGCATCCTGCATCTGTTCAATAATGGTTTCTATTCTTAATTTTTCAGACTGAATTTTAGCCAGGTTACTATTTTCCCATTTATTCAGTTCTGAAGTCATTGTATTAAAGGAATCAGCGAGTTCTGAAAACTCATCAGAACCTTTGAAATCCAGTTTTTGCTTATAATTCTTACGACTAATTTCACGGATGGCCTCAGAAAATTCACGTAAAGGATTGGCAACAAATCCAGGAAAGTTGACTATAAACGAGAATAGTATCAGGAAACAAATTGAGGCAGCAAAAATCACATACATGGCTGATTTTTCGATAGCAGACTGTGCAGCAGCATTTTTCCTAACTATAGCGTTCATATTCAGATGATCGATCTCTTTTAACTGCTTCCTGACTTTATTTAAAGACACTTGCTTTGCCGTCAGGGAAGATAATGGATCAATAACACCCTCGTAAGCCAATTTCAATGCATCAACTGCCTTTCCTTCTCCTTTTTCAGTAACATTCTTTTGTTCCAAATTCAATTGTTTATCGAACTGACTTTTGGCTTCAGGCGACAAAGGCAGCTCGTGCTCATCTAAAATTGAACGCATGTTACTCGTATAGTTCAGCGTCTCATAATTATCTTTCAAAATAACCTTCGACCTTATGGAAATTTCATTCATGTAGTATAATGAAACCGCTCCAAAAAAGAGTATCACCACGAATAGGAAGCCGAATCCGAGGCGAAGTTTGGTTTTTATTTTCATAATTATATTATTTATCTTTTTGCACTAACTCAATATTACTAAATCAGTTTCTGTAGCTGAAATGCTCCGCAAAAGTTGATTAAAAATTGCAGTTCTCATCATAATTTGAAATAAATTTAAATGGGGCTTACCTATACATATTGTTGTGATCTCTTTTTCTGCTGCAATTTTCAATATGGTATTGGGAATATTATCGTTTTTTACCTTAATCACTTCTGCTCCAAGTTCAGTAGCCAACTTAAAATTATTAATCAGATGTCGCTGTAAATCCAGTTTAACTCTGTCACCACTTTCCTTACTATTCTGAACATACAATACAATCCAGGGAGAATGATAATAAGAGGCCAGTCTGGCAGTTTTACGAATTACAATTTTTGCAGTTGCATTATTGGTAGAAATACAGGCCATAAACCGCTCCTGCCTAAGCTTAATTTGCTTTGGAATTTCTATACTGATCTTTCTTTCTAAATGATGCGCCACTTCCTTAAGTGCCATTTCACGTAATTGCAGTATTCTATCCGATTGAAAAAAATTATTTAAAGCGCGTTCAATTTTAGTCTTATCGTAAATTTTTCCAGACTTTAAGCGGTCTATCAATTCATCAGCCGTCAAATCTATATTTACAATCTCGTCAGCCAATTCCAGAATCTTATCAGGTATTCGTTCAGTAATGGGGATGCCGGTAATCTTTTCGATTTCCTCATTCATGCTTTCCAGATGCTGAATATTTACTGCGGAAATGACGCTGATACCCGCTTCGAGTATATCAACCACATCCTGCCAACGTTTCCCGTTTTTGCTTCCTTCCACATTGGTATGTGCAAGTTCATCGACAATCACCACTTCGGGATGAATATTAACAATTGCATTAACATCCATCTCTTCCAGTTCTTTTCCTTTGTAAAACAACTTTCTTCTGGAAATCACCGGAATACCAGCTAAAAGTGCATGTGTTTCTTCACGATTATGGGTTTCAATATACCCGATTTGGATATCTATCCCGTTCTTTAACAGTGCGTGTGCCTCCTGGAGCATTCTATAAGTTTTGCCCACACCTGCACTCATACCAATGTAGACTTTAAATTTCCCTCTTCTGGATTTTTTCACCAGGTCCAGAAACTTACGGACAGAACTCTCTTTATTTTCTTCTTCCATCACATGTTACCATTTTACGATGATATAGGCCTCTTTAATTAAATACCAAATTCCCAGTAACAGTATTAGACAAACACTTAAAACCGGGATCAGTTTGAGAATAGATTTATTATTCATTTTACTTTCTTTTACCAAAGGCAATCTTTTGCGATCATTAATAATACAGGACCAGCCGCACCAAAACCGGCCCTGTATAAGTTAAACTAAAAAGAAACTGCTATGCTGGCTGTAACAGCTACATTTGTATTTGTCGGATTATCATTACGCATAAATACTTTGTCTTTGCTATCATAAACCTTTCCTTCTAAACGTACCACAGCATTACTAACAGGAGCATAATCCATGTTTACGGAATATCCTGTTGTTTTAAAACCATTCGGAGTTTCTGTCGCGATAAATACACCATTTTTATCCTGATAATGCTCTACCCTTCCTGCTACTTTCCATTTGTCGGCAATTCGGTACTGCGCAATAGCCACAGGCGCGAATACTTCATTACGATCATCACTACCTTTAGCTTTTTGCTGGGTTCCATAGTCAATACCAACTGTTAAACCAAAATCATCGGTCAGTTGAAATATTCCATATACATCATGGTAAAAACGTTTTACCCTTACATCGTCAGCACCTTCTGTTCCAAGATAATTACTGTAATTTACAGTGATTTTATCTGTAGGTTTCCAGGTGAGTTGTAAACCACCCGCGGGTTTACTGTTTCCATTTAAGCGATTAATTCGCTGCCAACCGTTCAGATACAATAGCACTGCTGAGAACTTACCGTCATTAGATGCATAGCTCAATTTTGCACCTGACTCATAATAGGGTGTATTTTCTGAAGAGATGTTTCTGGTCAACACCCAGCAATCCTTAGATACTGCGCTTTCAAAGCCAATATGGGAAGAAAATATACCGGCATCAACCCAAAGGTTAATTGTTTTAGACAGCTTTAAACCAGCATTCGCTTCATAAATATTTTTCAATACACCCGGTTCGGCAGCAAGGTTTGCATTTGTATAAGTACCCGCCATTAAGGCTACGTTTGCACGAATTGTACCGTTGTCATAACTGCCTTTAATAAAACCAAGGTTAAGGTTCACCTCATTATGGCGGTTGTGTGAGTAAATGAAACCAGGTCTGTTGTTATCAGCAGACTTGTTAAAATCGTATCCATAATAAGTTTCCAAATATCCGGTTACTTTTATCTTAGGCTCTTCCTGTGCATATAAAACTGATCCTGTTGAAAGGGCTACGGCTAATGTTATGAGTTTTTTCATTTGTTTTTATCGTTGTTTTAAATTATTATTTCTTTAATTCGTCCAGGGCAACGTTAAGTTTCAGGACGTTGACTTTAGAAGGGCCAAACAAACCAAATAATGGTCCTTCGGTATTTTTCACCACCAATTCCGCTACAGCTTTGTCGGTTAATCCGCGGTTTGCCGCAACTCTTTTGATCTGCATAATGGCTGCCTGCTCCGAAATATCAGGATCCAACCCACTACCTGAGGCAGTGACCATATCCGCAGGGATGTCTGTTTTTTTCAGATAAGGATGATATTTCAACAAGGTATCTATCCTTCCTTCCACATCTTTCAGGTAATCAGCATTGGTCGGACCTTTATTGGAACCTCCTGAACCTGCCGCATTGTACCCAACAGCTGATGGTCTGCCCCAAAAATATTCTGGTTTGGTAAAAGACTGGCCAATCAATGCATAGCCCACTACTTTACCATTTTTTATTACTTTTTCGCCACTTCCTTCACCTGCACTGAATTTTCCAACAAAGGCGATAGTTAATGGATAAATGATACACAACAGTACCATAAGTACTCCTGTTAGTCTCAACGATTGTATGATGTATTTTTTCATGACAACATTCTTTATTTATGTATTTATTTAGATGATATCTTTCTATTAAACAAGCAATTAAACCATCAAAGCAATCGCCATATCAATTAGTTTTATGCCGATAAATGGAGCAATTACCCCTCCCAGTCCATAAATCAGAAGGTTTCTGCGCAGTAAAGCACTCGCACCAATTGGCTTATAGGAGACACCGCGTAAAGCAACCGGAATCAACAATGGAATCACCAACGCATTGAAAATTACTGCGGAGAGTATTGCTGTTTCCGGACTGTGCAGATTCATGATGTTTAAGCTGCTTAGTGCCGGGATGGCTACAATAAATAAGGCCGGAACGATGGCAAAGTATTTCGCTACGTCATTGGCTATAGAAAAAGTGGTCAGCGTGCCCCTGGTAATGAGCAACTGTTTCCCGATCTCCACAATCTCAATCAATTTCGTTGGATCATTGTCCAAATCCACCATATTACCAGCCTCTTTAGCTGCTTGTGTACCGCTATTCATTGCTACACCAACATCTGCCTGTGCTAATGCCGGAGCATCGTTTGTACCGTCTCCCATCATCGCCACCAGTTTACCCTGAGCTTGTTCTTCTTTGATATAGTTCATTTTATCTTCTGGCTTAGCCTCAGCAATAAAATCATCTACACCTGCCTTTTGAGCAATAAACTTAGCCGTCAAAGGGTTATCTCCGGTAACCATTACTGTTTTTACACCCATTTTACGAAGACGCTCAAAACGCTCGCTGATGCCCGGTTTAATGATATCCTGTAACTCGATTACACCCAGTGCTTTTTCATTTTCAGCAACTACCAACGGTGTACCACCATTACTGGCAATTCTTTTCACCTGCTCTTCGATATCCATGGGAAATGGATTCCCTGCAGTCAGCACCATATTACGAATAGAATCAAATGCACCTTTTCTAATCCTTCTACCGTCTGCTGTATCTAAACCACTCGACCTGGTTTCGGCCGTAAACTTGATGAATTTAGATCCTACAGGTGCTGTAGTAATCAATTTATCATCCTGTGAAGCAGCCAGCTCAATAATCGATTTTCCTTCTGGTGTTTCATCTGCCAATGAACTTAATACACAGGCGTCAGTAAAGCTTTTAATCACAATTCCGGCAGTAGGATAAAAGTTGGTAGCCTTACGGTTCCCAATTGTGATCGTACCTGTTTTATCTAGTAACAACACATCGATATCTCCGGCAGTTTCCACTGCTTTGCCCGATTTGGTAATTACATTGGCTCTTAGGGCTCTGTCCATCCCTGCAATACCAATAGCAGAAAGTAAGCCTCCAATAGTTGTTGGAATCAGGCAGACAAACAAAGAGATGAATGCTGCAATCGTAATTGGCGTATTCGCGTAATCTGCAAAAGGTTTTAAGGTGATACATACAATAATGAATACCAGTGTAAAACCAGCTAATAGAATAGTCAATGCAATCTCGTTAGGGGTTTTCTGACGTGAGGCACCTTCTACAAGTGCAATCATTTTATCCAGAAAGCTTTCTCCCGGCTGAGTAGTCACCTGTACTTTGATCTGGTCTGAAAGCACTTTGGTCCCCCCTGTTACCGAAGATTTATCACCACCTGATTCGCGGATTACGGGAGCAGACTCTCCTGTAATGGCCGATTCATCAATTGTTGCTATCCCTTCAATGATCTCACCATCTGTAGGAATAGTGTCTCCTGTTTCACAGATGAACACGTCTCCTTTTTGCAATTGATTAGAAGAGCGCATTTCAATCTTCCCATTGCTCAATACCACTTTTGCAGGTGTTTCTTCCCTTGTTTTACGCAAACTGTCGGCCTGTGCCTTTCCTCTTGCTTCCGCTATAGCTTCTGCAAAATTCGCAAAAAGAACAGTTAGCAAAAGAACAATAAACACCACAAAGTTATATCCGAAAGCCCCCTGACTACTATTCCCGATAGAATAAAGTGTAACAAACAGCATCACAAATGTTCCTATCTCTACGGTAAACATGACCGGGTTTCGGATCATCAAGCGTGGATCAAGTTTGATAAACGATTGCTTTAATGCTGTATTTACTAAAGCAGGTTCAAATAATATATTAGATTTTGTTTTCATTATAATTCTATTATTTAATTAGGGTAAAATATTCCGCTACCGGACCTAAAGTCAAGGCTGGGAAAAAGGCAAGCGCAGCGATGATCACGATAACTACGAATGTCATCAAACCAAAGGTTAGCGTATCTGTTTTTAAGGTTCCTGCAGATTCAGGGATGTATTTTTTTGAAGCCAATAACCCAGCAATTGCTACAGGGCCAATGATTGGAAGGAAACGTCCAAGGATCAGTACAAAGCCAGTCAATACATTCCAGAAGATATTGTTATCACCAAGTCCTTCAAAACCAGAACCGTTGTTTGCAGCTGCTGAAGTGTTCTCATAAAGCATTTCAGAGAAGCCATGGAAACCGGGATTGTTTAACCAGTTGGCGGGCTTAACAGCCCAGTTTGCTTCGGGGAAATATGTAACGGTATACGCAGCCAACGCAGTTCCAACCAGGATAATAAACGGATGTAGCAACGCAATGATAGAAGCAATTTTAACTTCCCTGGCCTCTACTTTGTGCCCAAGAAACTCAGGTGTTCGCCCCACCATCAACCCGGAAATAAATACCGCAATGATGATAAAGATAAAGTAGTTCAAAATCCCAACCCCACAGCCTCCGTAAAAGCAGTTCATCATCATAGCAATCAACTGCAACATACCTGTTAATGGCATTGAACTGTCGTGCATGGAGTTAACTGATCCTGTTGAGATAATGGTGGTTACAGTACTCCAGTAAGCTGTAGCCGTCGGTCCAAATCGAACCTCTTTACCTTCCATTGCTCCTGTCTCCTGAGAAATGCCCATTTTAGCAATTGACGGACTTCCTCCAGTTTCGCTAATGACCGTAGGCACAAGTAAAAGCATCATCCCCAAGGTCATAATTCCAAAGATTACCCATGCCATTTTCTTTCTGCGGATAAAGTATCCAAAGGCAAAGATCATAGCTATAGGTATGATCACCTGGGATATCACTTCTACCATATTGGTTAAGTAGTTTGGATTTTCTATTGGATGTGACCCATTTACTCCAAACCAACCACCCCCATTTGTACCGAGGTGTTTGATGGCTACGAAACCGGCGGCAGGTCCTCTGGAAACACTGACTGTATCTCCCTGAAGGGAAATGATTTGATCTTTACCCTCGTAACTGGTTGTAGTTCCGTTGAAAGCTAGAATAGTCGCTACGACTACAGAAAGTGGCAATAATAAACGGGTAATCGAACGGGTAAAGAATACCCAGAAGTTACCAAGACTCGTAGTTGTTTTATCACGGAAAGCTTTAAACAGTACTACCGCAGCAGCAATACCTGTAGCAGCACTTACAAACTGTAAGAACATGAATACGAAATGCTGTGTAAAGTAAGTTGCGCCACTTTCGCCGGAATAATGCTGTAGATTACAGTTTACCACAAAGCTGATAATGCTATTGAAAGCCAGATCGGGCGACTGTCCCAGGTTACCATCTGGATTTAAAGGAAGTTTATCCTGATAAATTAGTGCAAAAAAACCGTATACCAACCATACCATATTGATGGTTAGCAACGCTTTCATATGTTGTTTCCAGTTCATTGATTCTTCCGGATTAATTCCGGATAATTTGTAGATACCTTTTTCAAGGGGTTTTAGAAAGTCTGTCCAGACTTTCTCACCAGCAAACATCTTTGCCAGGTAGATACCCAGTGGTATTCCAATCAGCAAGGTCAGACCGTAAGTGGTAATAATGCCAAGTAATTCAGTGTTCATAATGATAGTTAATTAAAATTTTTCGGGTTTAATCAGCACGTATACCATATAGATAAATACTGCGATTGCGACAATGAGTAATGCGATCATAATTTTTAGATTTTTTCGAACCAGTCAATAGATTTGTAGAATACCCAGCACATCAGTAGCAGGGCAAGAAGAAGTACGATTGTTAACATAATTGTCTTGTTTATTTTAAATGCTTATTGCCAATTGGCATACCACCATTGCCTACCCAGACGTAAACCACTGAATTACAGTCAACAAAACAATAAAACACAATAACTACTTGTTTTAATTGACAAATAACCCTTCCAAAATGGAAGGGTTATTTGTCGTTTTGGTATATTTAACCAATGAAATATTTACAATGACCATCTCGATACAACCAACACTAGAAAACGAACGGATAAAACTAATCCCTTTAACAAACGATGATTTTGAAGGGCTTTTTAATGTAGCTTCAGATCCTGAAATATGGATACAACATCCCAACATGGATAGATGGAAACGAGAAATTTTTGAGGCTTTTTTTAATGATGCCCTCAACAGCAAGGGAGCTTTTAAAATTATTGATAATAGTACTGGCGAAGTTGTAGGTAGTACTCGTTTTTATGATTACAATAATGCAGAGAACAGCATTTTTATTGGCTACACTTTTTATGCTACCAAATACTGGGGTACAGGTATTAATCCTATTGTGAAAAAACTCATGATGGATTATATTTTTCAACAGGTCGATAAAGTGTATTTCCATGTTGGCTCTACAAACCTTCGTTCGCAAATGGCACTCAGCAAAATTGGCGCGAAGAAAGTGGCAGAACAGGATTCTGCTAAACCCGGTGAGGCATCAAACCTGAAGTTTGTCTATCAGATTGAAAAATAACCATTCTCTTCAATTGCTGGAACCTTTTTCCTGAAGAAGGAAAAATTTTCCTATGCACTTTCAGAGAAGGTAATTTTTCTTTCAGCGACCGATAAAAGTAGGGTTGTCATTCAAGTTTCCTATACAAAGTTGTTAAACCAATTCCCAGTAACCTTGCTGTTTCGGTTTTATTGCCACCGGTATATTTGAGGATTTTATCGATATGTTGCTTTTCAACATTTTCAAGCTTCATCATATCCCCATCATTTCCGATTGTTTCAGTATGAAACTCATATGGCAACAGGTTCGCACTTAATAATTGTCCATCGGCCAGGATCACCACACGCTCCATTACATTTTTTAGCTCCCGGATATTTCCTTTCCAGGAATGTTTCATTAGCAGTTCTTCAAAGTGATTGTCCATTTTAAAAGCAGGCTTATTCACCTTATTGGCGAACTCATCTAAATAATGCCTGGCGAGCAGTAATATATCTGATTTACGTTGTGATAACGAAGGGAGTTCTATAGAAAATACGGAAAGGCGGTAATACAAATCCAGCCTAAACTTACCAGCCTCGGCTTCCTGCTTCAAATCTCTGTTTGTGGCAGCTATAATCCTTACATTCACTTTACTGGTTTGTGTATCACCAACCTTAATGAAGGTCTGGTTTTCAAGTACCCGTAATAACTTTGCTTGTAAGTCGAGATTCATCTCTCCTATTTCATCCAGAAATATTGTTCCCTCATTTGCTTCTTCCAGTAATCCTTTTTTATCTTTAACAGCGCCCGTAAAGGCACCTATTTTATGTCCGAACAGTTCACTTTCCAATAACTCATGATTAAAGCCACTACAGTTTACAGCGACAAAAGGCTTCATTTTACGCAAGCTTTCATAGTGGATAGCCTGCGCAAACACTTCCTTTCCTGTCCCTGTTTCTCCAAGTAACAATACCGTGGTATCTGTTGCGGCAACTTTATGTGCAAGGTTTATGGTTTCATGAATGGCTTTCGATTTCCCGAGAATTCCATCAAAGCTATATTTCCTGATTACCTTATTTTCTAGCTCATTCACACGATACTGCAATTTTGCTTTATCGAGGGCTTTATAAACCAGGGGAATGATCTTATCATTATCATCCCCCTTAGTAATGTAGTCGAACGCCCCGTTTCGCATAGACATCACCCCGTCGGCAATGGTACCAAAAGCAGTCAGGTTGATAACCTCGGCATACGGTTTTATTTTCTTGATTTCCTTAACGAGTTCCACCCCATTGATATCTGGAAGTTTTACGTCACTGATCACAACATAAATATCATTATTGGCTAAAATTTTCAGACCTTCCTTTCCTGTAGCAGCCTGAAAAACTTTAAAACCTTCCAGTTCTATGATACGCGCCAGAAGGCTGCAGATCTTCTTTTCGTCATCTATAATTAAGACTGTATACTGCATAGCTGATAATTTCAACAATATTAGTAATTATTCGACACAACTGAACGGTCGTAAGGTACATCATCAACTACAATAAACTTAAGACCTTCATCTCTAACCTTAAATTTACACCAGGTATGATTTTTAATGACATTCAAAATCTCCTTTACGGTATAGTTATGGTCATAAACTATTTCTACTGTAAAATTAAACTGACTGGCGGAATTAAGCTGTTGAACATTTGTGTTCACACCCGTCACTTTCATCTCTACAGGGTTTGGGAGTTGTCCTTCTATTGGAAAAACAAAGTCTGTAAACCATTTAATATCCATTAATGCTGCACATATTGCATTGGTTCCTTCGGCAAAAGGCACAAGGCTTGCTCTGGGATAGGCAACACAATCCAATACCATGACTTGCTTTTCCTCTTCAGTTTTTACGGTCTGCATCTGTATATTTTTAAGCTGTGGATCAAAAAGCATGGCGGTACACAAACAATTGCACCTGCGCTTACTTTCGAGAATATTATAGTTTACACAACTTTTACAACCTTCCCAAAAATACTCATCTTGTGTAACTTCGGCAAAGCTGACGGGCTCAAAGCCAAGGCGGCTGTTCATTTTCATAATTGTTGATCCAGAGGTAATACTGAATATTTTAGCTTCAGGATACATTCTGCGCGACATTTTAAAGATGCGTTCTTTGATGGCCTTGGCTACCCCGGCATTCCTAAATTGTGGTGCAACGATCAAACCAGAGTTGGAAACAAAGGTCCCATTCTCCCAAACCTCAAAATAAGAAAAGCCTACCCAGTTACCTGCTCCGGTGACTGCGATTACGGCCTTTCCTTCTTCCATTCTAAGTCGCAATGACTCAACAGTTCGTTTAGCAATACCCGAGCCACGTGAAATGGCCGATGTGGCTGTTTCTTTTACTATTTCATCTGCGTACTTAAAGTCGGCTGTTGTAGCAATACGTACAAATATCATTTGATTATCCATGATCAATTTAATTTTATGGCAGCCCGTTTCAAACCTGATGCCGATGTTATGAGCAAGACTTAAAAACCGGCCCATCATAACTATGAAGGTCCATTTATTATTTCATGACGCTTTTATGGCAATACTATACCTTATCAAAACGATAGGGTTAATTTCATTTTAATTACATTTGCTTTTCTTCAATTATCATTATTCTTATGAAGCTAAATTTTTCATTATCTCTATTAACTGCTACTCTAATATTCATGTCTTCTTGCCAGAACGAGAAAAAACTACCTATCCTGGGACCAAGAGCAGCCGAAACGGTTACTAATCCAGATGGTACAACTCAAATTGACACCGTTTATAAGACAATTCCTTCATTTAGCTTTTTAAATCAGGATAGTGTTGCTGTTACTCAGGACACATTTAAGGATAAGATCTACATTGCTGATTTCTTTTTCACATCATGTTCAACAATCTGTCCGACGATGCACCGTAACATGAAAGAGATTTTTGAAAAGTACAAAGACAATCCAGAAGTAATGTATCTTTCACATACCATTGATTTCAAATACGATAAACCTTCAGTTCTGAAAAAATATGCAGAAAAGTTAGGTGTTGATAATGGCAAATGGCAATTTGCTTATGGAAGCAAGGACAGCATTTATAAAATTGCTGAAAATGATTATCTGGTAGCTGTTATTGAAGATTCGACTGCAAAAGATGGTTACATCCACCAGGGATGGCTGGTACTGATTGATAAGCAAAAACGTATTCGTGGTGCTTACGATGGCACTGATAGCAATCAGGTTGCTCAATTGATGAAAGACATTCCATTATTACTAGCTGAAGATAAAAAATAAAAATGCGCAGACTCCTTATCGGTTCATTGTTAACCATTGCCTTATTTTCCATTGTTTATGGCTGCCAGAATGCAGGGCAGGTAAAGCAAGATATGTATCATGTTAACGGTAGGGATATCTATATCAAGCACTGTCAAAATTGTCACGGTTCAAAAGGCGAAGGCCTTGGTACGCTTGCTCCAGCACTCACCGACAGCATTTCCTTAAAACAAAACAAACAAAAAATTGCGTGTTTTATAAAAAATGGGATAAAAGACACCATCATTATACATGGTCAGAAATACGAGGGTACAATGCCCTCATTCCCTGAGTTATATGATATTGATATTGCACAAGTCATGGTTTATATTACCAACTCCTTTGGCAATAACCAAGGGATATATACTCCAGAACAAGTGGCAAACGATTTAAAAAACTGCAAATAGAATCCGGTGCTTTTTCAGCTAAGTAGATTCCTGTATTACAATTTTGAGTCGCTGGCTTTAGAATTTAATAAGTTCTGATATAAAGTGTTATAACACGGTAGAAAGTCTTTAACATCTTTATAAGCACTTTCGTACATAAATGGTCCATCATATCCAACTTCGTTTAAGGCAGAGAGTATCTCTACCCAATTGTTCTCTCCTTCGCCTGAACAAGGGAAAAAATGATTCTCTTTCTTTCCGGTACCATCAGCAATGTGCACAGATTTTAAACGCTTACCTAAAGCTCTGATTAATCTTTCAGGATATTTAATATGGTTCATATCCACTGCAGCATATATATTGGCTGGTAAACGACTCATAATTTCTGAAACTTCTTCTACAGTACGACATAATGGGCGTTCACGATCTGCACCTACATTTAGCTCATAACCAAGCATGTTTTCAATCACCATAATTGCCTTGATTGTTTTGACTTGCTTATTCAATTCAACCGCCGACTTAATCAATTGTTTTTTACGTTGTTCGCGCTCATTTAATCCAAGAAAATAACTTGGGTGAAACAAGATCACTTCTGGTTTTAATATTTTACAGTAATTAAGTATTTTAGTGTGTAGTGCTACCACATTACGTCGTTCAGATTCATCAGTTAACGACAAATCGATATCCTTGCTAAAAGGCATATGTATAGACCAGATCTTTACTCCTGCATCATCAGCAGCTTTTTTTGCGGCTATTACCTTTTCCATCATCTCCTCATCTGTGAACTTAAATTTTCTGTTTTTATCCAAAAATGAGCTCAAAGAAACCTCTAAGTAATCAACTCCGGCCGACTTAGTATCCTGCATCTTTTGAGGAGTTATTGAAGCTACACCGATGGAATAACCTATTTTTAAACGTTTAGGGCTTTTTACATGATTTAAGGCCATCGAAGGGTGATAACTTAACGCTATTACCAAAAGGCAGAACAGATATTTTAGTTTTAGTTTCATCTGATTAGCTATGTCTATTTTCAATTCATATCTTATAGTTTTCAATGTTAAATAAAAAATAGCTTTTAAAAGCAAAAAACAGGTAAGGAAATAATTAAAGCCTGATCATAATGTTAATGAAACAGGCTTTTATTCACTAGCTATAAGTAAGTGTAATTTAGAGAGACTTATTCCTTGGGCTCGCCTGTTAAATCAGGCTTTGTCAGATCAAAATAGTATAGTCCGCTTTTTTTGTACAAGGGAAACTGATCTTTTAATCTTAACATAAACTGTTGATAATTCCTATTGCTATTTTTAGTCCAGGCCGCTTCAGCCAAAGCCGCAATCCTTGGATACATCATATAATCGAGCCGTTGCTCAGTAACTATCCTTTCCGTCCATACATTTGCCTGGATACCTAAAACAAGGTTATTCTTTGGAAAAACTACCGGTATTTTTTCTGGGTTAAAATGATATACATTTTCAGTTGAGTTTAAACTGAATTTCTTCCAGTCCGGGCCATGAACCTGCAAGCTATCTTGCTTATAGTCAAAATACATTGGAGAGCGAGGACTTAAAACTACTGAAAAGCCTTTATCCAGCGATTTTTGTAATTGCTCTGGTTTATTATGTCTCCACCAGAAAACAATCGTTTCATTTTTAGGAAGATTGGATTCAGCAACCTCATCCCAAGCCAGGACTTTATTACCTATTACCAGCAATGAATCTGCCATACGTTTAAAGAAATAGTTTTCTACAGCTTTTAAATCACTTAGCTTTTCTTTTTCCATTAATCGCTTTATATCTCCATCTGTATTCCATTTTTCATTACCATAATGCACTTCATCTCCTCCGATATGTATCATTTGCCAAGGGAACAATACATCTGTTTCTCGAAGGATGTTAGTCAGATATTGATAAGTTGATTCCTTGCCTGGATTAAAGGTAAACTCAGGGAATTGTTTACTTCCACCTCCACTAAACTCAGGATATGCTCTATTTGCAGCAGAGGCATGTCCAGGCATATCGATTTCAGGAATAATCTGGATAAATCTTTCCGCAGCATAGCTGACAATCTCTTTGATATCTTCCTGTGTATAGTAGCTTGCTGGTGCATTTTCATTGCTATAATTTCCAATTCCTCCTACAGTAGCAAGCTTTGGATATTGCTTAATTTCTACCCTCCAGCCATGCTGATCGGTTAAATGCCAGTGAAATCGGTTCAGCTTATAAAAGGCCATCCAATCGAGTGTTTGTTTAACTTTTTTCTTTCCAAAGAAATGTCTTGATTCATCCAGCATTAAGCCACGCCAATTATATTGTGGCTGATCAGTAATTTGCCAGCCAGGAATACTTACCGTGTTGTTTACTTTTTTCGTCGAACTGACAAGCTGTAAAAAGGAAATAACTCCATTAAAAAGCCCTTCGTTATCGCGTCCACTAATCGTTACTTTATTTTTTGTAATAGTCAACTTATAGGCGCCAATAACATTAGGCACAGTTTTATTATATAGAAGGACTATTTCATTAGCAGCCTTTTTATTACTTACAGAAAGCGTAATCTGAGCAGACCGAAGCAGTTCTGACTGTAAATAATCACCTATGCGTTTTATCTGCTCGTCTTCAAATACAATTACTGTATTTCTGTTTAATGCGAAATTCTCTTTGTTTTTTTCAACCTTTTCAGGTAACGGGATTATGGGACAGTACTCTTGTGTATAGCCTTTAAAAAAAGCTATACACAGTACAAGAACTATTATTTTTCTTTTCATGTATGATTAAAAATTACCGCTGTTATTGATTCCGGTTTTGATGTTAAGTATCCCCATATCATTATCAAATACTCCTCCGCTTGAGGCATTAAAATTACTCACATCAAGGTTTGTCCCAATGAAATTAATGGTACCATTCGGCATCTTATTGTGTGTAATTCGTATTGAGTACTCCATATCGGTTGCATTATTTCTCCAATACCCGATTCCATGATAGATGTCATTTACATTAGTAGTAATATCAATTGTATTATAAGAAACATCAACGTATTTAAGAAAAGGCGAGGTACTCCCGCTATATTCATATAATAAGACTCCAGACCCTGTCATATTATTACCAAATATGCTAATATTCTGCCCATTGCGAGCCTTTACAGAACCCCCGGAGGCATTAGGAGGCCATCCGGAAATTGTATTATATTTAATTAATACCTGATCAAAACTGTGGGCATAAATACCATGGTCTGTTTGTGCATCATCAGTATTTAAAGCGGGATTACGTTTTATCTTATTTGCCTGGATAATGGTATTATTAGTTAACGACTCATTTATTCCAGTTACAAAATAACCTAATGAACCACCATCACCAATATCATTGTTAATGATTTTTGAATTTGTTGCAGAGGTGTTCCAGATTGCTCTGCCACTGTTCCCCGAACGTCTGTAGAAATTACAATTATCTACCACGGCACTATCTGTTCCGGTCAACTGAATATAAGCATCCTGATAGAAATTCTTATCTGTCCCAGAAGGTCTTTTACCGTAATCGAAATCACAATACATAAACCTGAGGTTTTGAGCACTATTTATATTAAACCGAATATTATGAAAAGTTATCCCTCTGATTAGACAATTGTCTATCTGTCCTGTATAATAAGACATTGTGAGCATACCATTTGCAACACTGGTACCATCAAAAATGGGATTAACAGCTGTCTTTCTTTGTAGCGTTACACCAGATTTCATTACAATCTTTCCGCTGGGAATGTAATATGTCCCAGCTTCAACCCATACAGTATCTCCTGCATTCGCTGCAGCAATTACACTATTCATTTGTGCAAGTGTCATTCCTGTTTCGATCGTTAGATTTGCAACCGACATAATTCCAATCTCAGTTTTAGAGGAAGCTACTTTATTTTCGAAGCCCTCAGTAAACTCTTGTTTACATGATGATGAAACAAAAAGCACATTCAACGCCAGTAATTTTAAAAATTCATTCATACAATAAGCTTAAGGGTTTATAATTTTTTAGTTAATTTATATAAGCCACTTCCTATAGAAGGTAAAGTAAATTTCAACTGATTACCTGTCTGAACAGCAGTTATTTGCCCTTGATCTTTAGAGACAATCTGCCAACCAGCTGGTATATTAATGCTCAGACTTTTAACAGTATAATAAGGGTTAGCTAATAAGATAAACAACTCTCCATTATGTTCTTTTGCACTTATAACAGCCCCATCATTAGCGGATATTGTTAAAGGTTTTTCCTTCCCTGCCAATAACATAGGGATCAAAGCACTAATCTCTTTTGACATTGAACTTACCCCTTTCCAGCGCTCGTTAAAATATTCAACACTAAAAGATTCATTACGTGGCCATTTCTCATGAAAAAGATCGTAGTAACTATAAAATATCATGCCCTTTGCACCAGATATAATTGCTTGATAAGCTTGATTTCTCATCTCATCTAGCGTTGGTGGTTTGGGTTTTCTATCTTTTTGATATACTGCCCAATCCATAATCTGTGGGACAGACCATACTCCTTTTGATCCATGCATACCATTTACTGTTGCATTCGTGCGAATGGTTGTCAGATTTAAGTCGGGCCTACCTAAAGGATAAGGATCTGTTGCCATGATATCTGTTGTATAATAATACTTCTCCAACATCCTTGCACCATCATAATAGTGAACCTGAAAAGCAGGGTGGTTCTTATCATTTTCAACAATATCACTGTACATATCCTTTATTTTAGGAAGCCATTCCGGCAGTAATTCATCAACAGTATACCAGGACAGTAAGGCTGGCTTATTTTTGAGTTTATTAATGTACTCAACAGCTGTTTTCCGAGGCTGATCAATCTTCATTGATCTCCCTTCGTACATATCCTTTAAGGAGTATATTACATTTAAGTTATATTCGTGAGCATGATCGAGATAGGCTTCTGCACCTTTATTAAAACCGTATCCATAAGATAGAACTGTATTAAATCCAGCATCTTTTATACGCTTTAAATGTTGGTCGTCGTGATGCCCGATATAAACCCCAAATGGAAAAATCCGCTTTCCATTTTTCACTGTAAAACCTTCCTTGTCTATGTATACTTCCGGCATAGATTTTACCACTTCAACAGGATGTTCCTGATCGAGAACCAATTTACCTTTTTCATTAAAATACTGCATATTCCAGGTATAATTACCTATAGCAATACCTTTTGGTGGAGAGAATGATAAGGTCGTGTCTATCTTGTTCAAACTAAATGTATAGTCCTTTTTGCTCAGAACTTTCTTTTTGTCCTTTAAGGTAAATATCGCACGAACTTTGCTCTTAAGATCAGGAGCTGATGGGTTAATCCTTAATTTTGTAGTCCAGGCATTTTCATCTCCTGACAACACCATTCCTCTGTAGTTTGGACTTACCATAAAAGACTCAAATAGTTCGGGTGCTTCTAATTGTAATGAAACATTATCGAACCATACCTCACCTGTTATTCCTGGTAGAAAACCTATCCCGATAGAAACAGTTTCTGCATCCATCGGAACTGTATACACCCCACCTATCTGTTTCCAGTTATAGGTACCAGGCCCACTAGATGCGGGATATATGCCATTGATCATTTTACCCGCAGCATCATAGCTTTGTAAGTATACACGTGCACCGTAGGTGTTCTTTTCTGCATTTGTTGCATCAACGTCCTTAGCTTTTACCCATACACTAAAATAAATGGTTTCGCCAGGACTAACACTTATTTTCTGAGTAATTCTCGGTGCATAGACTTTGGGATCCATGTGTTTAAAATGTATGCTTTTTTTACCCTCATAAGCCTCTCCCTCTACAATGGTTGCAAATTTAGCTGGGATCAACCATTTAGGATCTGCGTTCTCAAAACCGGGGTCTGTGATCTGATTCTCACCTAACTTAACCTCAGCCCTTATTTTTTGAGCAGTAGCGGGAAAAATCGCTGAGAACAAGCTCATAAGCAACATAAAAATAAGGGTGTGATAACTTTTTGTTCTTTTCATATCTTATCAATTATTCTATGGTAACCATAACTTCCTTAACCACTTGTTTCCTATCGTAAACATTACCATTCACAGCAACAAAAACGACTTTATATGTCCCTGCTTCTTTATAAGTATGAGCATATTGGGTTATGGGACCACTTAAATCTTTAATCGCTAACCCCGCATCAGGGTTTACTGAGGTCAACTGCAAGGCTTTGGTAATTACCCAATCTTCGTTATCAGGTTCATTGGCATTTGCGCCTATATAAAGATTTGGTGCAGTAATTCTCCATTTTCTGGCATCCCCCTCCACGCTATACTCAAGCCAACCACCACTAGCCAAATCAGGTACAATAGGTAATATTTTGCCCTCCGGGGTTAATGTATTCAATGAAAAATTAGTGATGTACCATGTCTTTTGGGGAGTAGCCATATTCTTCCCGATATATTTGAAAGCAATATGTATAGGTCCCCGCTGGATAAAATCACTCAGGTCTATAGTTCCTGATGGTACAACTGTACCTGCCGATAGTGTTGCACGATTGGTAATATCATCCCAGGAAGCATTATAAATACTTTCTTTATTTAATTGTCCGTTAAAATTACGCGACACCAATAAAGCAAGTGTATTTACCTGTGTTCCAAACTTACCTTCACTATCAAACTTAAGTTGTGGTACTGCTCCTTCAATTGAAGTTCTTTCTCTGAATTCGTAATTGTGTCCATTACTCCCATCATAAAAGGTGACATAATCAGCACTCCCTGAAAATTTGAACTCAACTACTTCATTTACCTTATAGGTTTGTTTAGCTACCGTAACATTAAATTCCGGACTAGAAATTTCTATACTTTTACTACAAGAGAAAAAGCAGGAAATCAATGGTAGCATTACTAAATATATTCTGATTTTCATGTGAAAAATTCTAAGGTTAAAAAATTACCATCCTGTAGTTTGAACCAATGCTTTATTCAATGCTATCTCACTGATTGGTATAGGAAGAACAAGATTTTTAGGTTGAAAATTGGAAGAACTTAATCCAGCATATTTATAAGTATCAGGAGCATTAGACTTAATATCATTTGACATTTGGTTCAGTGTAATGCCCAATATATTCCATCTGATCAGATCATACTTCCTCATTGCTTCAAAACAGAGTTCTCTGGAGCGTTCTTCTTTAATTAAATCCAGGAAATCTTCTTTATCCATCATAAGTACATCCGCGTCAGATACCTGATGAATTGTAGCAACGGCAGTTGCTCCTGTACCTCCTCCACCTGTAATACTAATGGTAGGTGGACTCGTATAATTACTACCTAATTTAACTCCAGTAAGTGGATCTGGACTAAGGTTAATCCCAGTGACTTTACCAGTGGTAATTATTGCAGTAGCTACAGCTCCGGAGCCACTTCCGCCACTGATGGTCACTGTAGGTGCAGAGGTATAACCTGCTCCCTGATTGGTAATGGTAATTGTATTAATTCCACTAGCCCAGGCTCTACGTCTTATTTTGTTGACCGCATCTATACATGCCTGTGTTGGGCCGTTATTTAGTTCGCTCTCCGCTTCTGCAAACATCAGCAGCACATCTGAATACCTTAGCAAAGCAAAGTTTATAGGTGTATTCTGACTAAGCTTTGGTCTGGCAGTTTCTTCTTCTCTGCGCCATTTCCCTACACTTCTACCATAAAATGTTGTACCTGTCCAGTACACTTTTGTACCATCAGCATTATAATAAAAAGGCGCAACTGCTCTGTCTCTTCGCAAATCTCCAGCCTTATACAATTGATAAAGTTTTTTACTAGCACCAATAAAACCATATGCGGTACCTATATCAGCATTACTTGAACGTATTCCAATCCATGAACCTACCTGTCCATGTTCATAAATTCCAGTTGTAGCAAATTCTACTTCAAAAATGCTTTCTTTAATATCATATTTATCCGCTGCATAATTGATAAATACCTGGCTATATGATGGGTTTAAATCATGTGCTGCTTCCGTATCATCCATAACTTTTTTAGCCCAGTTTCTTGCATCTTCATATTTGGCGGTATTTCTAAGCGGATAACCAGCCCAATACAGATATACTCTTGACAGAATTCCTCTTATCGCTGATTTATTAACCCTTCCCCCAATTTTCACTTCTGTTATAGAAGGAACCAATGCTTCTGCATTGATCATGTCCTTTGTAATTTGTTCATATACCTGAGCTGCCGGAGTCCGGGCAACTGAATTCCCTTCTACAGATTTTGCAGTACTTAAAATCAATGGCACATCTCCCCAGTTTGTCACCAATAGGAAATGATAATAAGCTCTTAAAAATAAAGCCTCACCATGTATCGCGTTTCTCTTTGTCTCGTCCATATCGGGTTTATTTATATTCTCGAGAACAGCATTTGCTCTGCTGATACCAGAGTAAAGTGCAGTCCAAAAATCAAGCACCTCACTATCCCCGGATGACAAATCATAAAACTGAGGCCCATTTGTTCTGGATGTACTTGCATAAAAACCTTCATCAGCTTCTGTAGCTAAACGGGTCTGCAGTGAATAAGCATATAATTGTCCTCTTCCAAGTATATCATAAACACCAGCAATAGCGTTATTCATCTGCTGTTCCGTATCATAGTAATTTACTGGTGATAGCATATCCCTTGGATCAGGTTCTAAAAACTTTTTACATGAACTAAAACTGAGTAATATCAGCAGGCATATAATGGTATAATTACTTTTCATGTTCTTAAAATCAAATTTGAATTAAAAATTAGCATTAATTCCAAATACTATGGTTCTTTCTCTTGGGTAAGCCGAAAAGTCGAAACCAGGTGTTAAAGCCGAATGTCTGGTAGACACTTCAGGATCCATACCTTTATAATTTGTCCAGGTAAACAGGTTTTGCGATGAAACACTGAATGATAAATTATTCATATATAATTTTTTAGCCAGGGATACTGGTACTTTGTATTCTAATGACACCGTTTTCAGTCGCAAGAATGAACCATCTTCTATAGTTCTGGACGAATAAGCACCTATTGGCCCATGTCCGTCTGATCTGAAAAGTTCATTATTCTGATTCTCTGGTGTCCACCTGTTATTGTAACTGCTGAACTGATTTAATAGAGGTCTGAATAAAGAATTTCCTTCAAATATCAACCTATTTGCGTTCTGAACATCATTACCGTAGGACCATTGAAAAAACACACCCAGGCTAAAGCTTTTATAATTAAAATTATTCGAAAAACCACCTGTATGTATGGGCAATGGTCTTCCGATAATAGCCAGATCTGATGAGTTGACAACAAGATCACCATTCATATCTTTGTATTTAATATCTCCAGGTTGTATAGCGGTTCTTGATTCACCATTGGTAGTTACATTGCCTTTCAGCATGTATTTGCCAGGAGATACTTCATCAAAATCTGAGTATTGATAGTTTCCATCAAACACATAACCATAAAATAATGCCGCAGGCTGTCCTACTTTTCCAATATACATTGGAGCACTATAATTATTCTCCCAGCTTACTTTACTTTGGAGATTATCTTCTCCTTCGGACAGTTTCAGGATTTTATTTCTATTGAAAGAGATATTAAAGCTACTTTCCCAGGAAAAGTCTTTGCTTTTTATGTTCACTGTATTAATGCTGATCTCCAATCCCTTATTCATCACTTCACCTATATTTTTAAATGCAGAGATAAAGCCTGTAGTTCTAGGAAGGTTTGCCGACAATAATAAATCGGAGGTTACTTTACGATAAACATCTACATTCAGAATAATACGTTCATTGAAAAAGCCTAAATCTAATCCGATATCTGTTTGTTGCGTACTTTCCCATCTTAATAACGAATTACCTAAAGCGGTATAAATAGCTCCCTTAGTTGGTACCGAATTTCCATAAGAATAACCCGCATTATAATCTGCCAGGATTAATCTTGGTAAATAGTCAAAATCACCTATCCTGTTGTTTCCTGTGATACCAAAACTTCCTCTCAGTTTTGCATCCGAGATCACTGAAACATTCTTTAAAAATGACTCTTCCTTCATTTTCCAGGCGACGGCTCCAGAAGGGAAATAACCCCATTTTTTTCCGGAAGGAAATTTAGAAGAACCATCTGCTCTCATGGTTAATGTAAACAGGTACTTTGATTTGAAGTTGTAATTAACTCTTCCAAAAAAAGAAGAAAGCCTGCTAAGTCCTTCTAAAGAGGTATTCTGATATGGTGTTCCGGAAGCTAAAGCATTGAACGTTAACTCTTCTACAAGGATGTGATCTGCTTCAAATCCATAGGACCTATTGTTACTTGCCTGAAAAGAGAATCCTCCGACAGCGTTTAAAACATGATCTTTATTAAACCTTTTATTGTAGGTCAGTGTATTTTCATTTAATAATGTACTGTATGACCTGTTTACCACTCCTCCATAAACACCTCTGAAATTACTAGGATTTAAAGGTGTACCACGTGATGTTCTTGAATTATAAAAATAGGTGTATTCATTTTTACGACTATTTATTCCAGCTGTAACCTTTAATGTAAGCCCTTTTACTATATCGTATGACAAATAGGAATTTGCATTAATATCCACATAATCATTATTAATCATTTCTTCCTTTGCATTAATAATTGGATTAATCATCAGATTGAGGCCTGAGCTTTCCGGATCTACCAATACAGATTCCAGATCAATTGCATCCGATGATGTTACAGGGCGGAAACCCCAGGTTTTATACATTACATAACTGGTTGCTGAACTGGTTTCGCCAGATGCAATCGGTGAACCAGATTTTATCATTTTTCCTAAAGCAGCTGTGGCACCTGCCTTTAATTTTTTACTGATCGTCTGATCTATGGACATCCTTCCTTGATAGCGTTTGTAAGCGGAATTAATAATGATGCCCTGTTGATCGTATACCATACCTGAAATAGAATACTTTGTACTTGAATTACCACCACGTACTGATAAATTATGTATATGTATAGGTGCAGTTCTGAATAAGCTATTCTGCCAATCGTAGCCTTTTTTGGTTTTATAGTCATCCAGAGTCATGTTCACATCCCCCAAATAATATTTTTCAGCCAGTGTAGGATATATCTCCTGCTGATATTTTACAAAATCATAAGGTTTCATCATATCCATCTTATTCGTTGCTTCCTGAAAGCCTGCGGAGCCCTTATAACTAATTGCAGGCTTCCCGCTCACACCCTTTTTGGTTTCTATAACAATAACCCCGTTGGCACCTCTTGAACCATAAATAGCCGTTGCCGATGCATCTTTCAATACACTGATAGAGGCAATATCTTCGGGACTTACCGCAGCACTTGAAAAATCTTCCATAGGAAAACCATCTATTACATATAGTGGTGCAGAACTCTGGGTAAGTGAGTTTCCTCCCCGGATAACGATATTATTTTCTTTACCAGGCTGTCCATCGCCTGAAGAAACTGTTACACCAGCAATACGGCCAGCTAATGCCTGATCAAAAGACGCTACCGGTGCCTTAGTCATATCAGAAACTTTAGCCAGTCCTACTGAACCAGTTAAATCTTTCTTCTGAACAGATCCATAACCTACTACTACAACTTCATCGAGTTTAGTGTCTGATTCTTTAAGCTCTACATTTATTACCTTTCTTCCTGCAACATTTACTTCTTGTGTAGCAAATCCTATCATAGAAAAGACAAGAGTGGCTTGTTCCTCAGCAGCAGGTATTACATATTTTCCCTGTGCATTTGTTGCTGATTTGTAGGTATTTCTTTTAATAGAGACCAGAACTCCAGGCAGTGGACTGCCTTTGGAATCCGTTACCGTACCCGTAATTTTAATAAGAGCAAAATAATCTACTACTCTATCAAGTACAGATTTCTCTTTAAGTCTGATCACCACAGTCTTGTCTTCAATAGAATAAGTTAAATTTTGATTCTGGAAGCAAATTTCCAAAGCCTCATCCAGACTAATCTCTTTTACATTGATGCTTACAGGCTTTGCTGATTTTATCAGCTTTGCACTCCCAATAAAATCATAACCACTTTGTGATCTTATTGTGTTTATAATGTGTTCCAGTGATGCATTTTTTTCATTCAGTGTAATCTTTTGCGCATAAGTTCCGGCGCTTACCTGAAGTAAAAAAGTGGTCATTATGATGATGGTTAGCTTCATAATTCGCAAAAATTGTTTGGGTACATATATAGGTACCCTAAATCTCAACAGATTCAGGTTGTAAATAATCATATATTTGCTTGTTGGGTTTTAGATTGATTGTTTAAGCACATTTAATGGGTAAACTCAGCATCTGCCGGCGGCGGGTCGCATCGCCTCCGGCTTCTTCAGATTTACCTTCTTAATAAAGTAGATTTATCTTTTTACGATGACCCTCCTTCCTTCTATTTTAAAGTGAACACTTCCGGTTGATTCCATTACTTTTAACACAGTTGAAATATTTTTTGATTTAGATACTACTCCAAGAAATGTCAGATCAGAAAGATCTCCTTCATAACTTACATCAATATCATACCATCGGGAAAGTTTTCTCATGATGCTTTGTATAGGTTCATCTTTAAACATGAAATAATCGTTTTTCCATGCCAGAATCTGTTCTGTATCAACATCTTTGACGATCAATTGTCCTTTATTATCTGTTCCAGCCTGTTCACCCGGTTTTAGTATCACGGGTTTAATTTGTTTCGTTTTCGCAAACCGGCCATTTGAAGATATCCCGACAACACCTTCAATAAGTGTAGTTGCTGTTACAGGTTCATCTGCATAAGCATTTACATTTATATGTGTACCAAGCACTTGAATATCCTGTAATGCTGTTCTTACAATAAATGGCATTCTTTGTCCCTTTTTGCCTGCATCAGTTTTTCCGAGAAACACCTTAGCTACCTCAAAATAAGCCTCTCCTTTCAACTCAATTTCACGGATTTCAGCTTTCGAAAAAGTTGAAGGAAATTTAATGGAAGACCCCGCATTTAACCAAACCTTTGTACCATCTGGTAATACAATCCGGTACTGACCACCACGAGGAGTTTGCATGCTCAGCTGTTTAGTATCATTACCAGTTTTACCAGAAGACGTAATGGCTGTACCATCATTATAAGTCAGTGTGGTATTAATTACTATTCCCTGTTTTGTACTATCAAGGCTTATGCGTTGCCCATTGGCTAAAGTTAATACCGCTTTATTTCCTCCTGGAAAGATATCGTTCTTATATACACTCCTCTGACCTTCGGCAAGACCAGATGTTTTAAAGAAATTGTTATATACAACTATCCCTGCGCACAAAACCACAATTGCAGCGGCTGCAACGACTCTAGGCCACCAGAGTTTTCGTATTATAGGTTTAGGTAATTGTTTAAATACCTGATCAAGGTCCTGCTCAATTTTTTGTTCGTCAAGCTCTTTATGATAAAGGCTATCCTGAGTCAGATACCAGCTTTCCAATAAGCTTATTTCATCAGCATTGCATTTACCTTCATTATATTTATTAATCAGTTCGAGTATCTCTTCCTTATTCATGCAAATTATAACGTTTTTAACCGTTATTATAAGTATGATACATAAGAATGCCTTAGGGCGTAGAAAAATTTAATTTATTTTAAGAGAAAAATCAGATAGGCAAATAAGCCCAGTTTCACCCTCAGGGTTTTCAATGCATTATTCACTTGCTTCTTAACTGTTGGTTCTGTAATACCCAGCTTATCTGCAATTTCTTTATGACTAAGATTTTCCTTTCTGCTCATCAGGAAAACCTCTTTCATTTTAGGTGGTAGAGAATCTATTTCACGATCTATCATCTTCTGTAACAAGTTTTCTCTTACGCGATGATCGGTAACACAGTTGCTTTTATTTACAGAGTCCTGAATAGATGTTATATAAGAAGACTCTATCCCTTTACGTCCAATAATTCTGAATACTCTATTTCTTACCGCTCCATACAGATAGGATGCAAGGTTATCTGTTAACAGCAACGTATCTCTTTTATTCCACAATACTGTAAATAATTCCTGCACAAGGTCTTTTGCTTCTTCTCTATTTCTGAGCTTATTATAAGCGTGAATATATAATGGTCCTTTATAACGGGTATAAATTTCTGAATATGCAAAATGATCACCCGACTTAAGTAAATCGGATAACTCTACATCAGAAAGTCCACAATATTTATGCATACCCTTAAAATCCCTGGTTTGAATCTAGCACTAAAATAGGTTAATCTCAAAATTAAAAGCAAATATTTGAGATTAACCTATCTATGAATTCATTGTGGATGGGTTATCCGTAATAGCATAGGTAGGCAACATCACTGTTGCATATCACATCAAAAGAAGTATTTGCAATAACATCAAACTCTTCTCCCTCACTATATTCTTTTAAGTTGGCACCCGCTAACTTTACTTCCATAGTACCAGAAACAATTACCATTTTCTCTGGTGATGAAGTAGAAAATGTATAGGTACCTTTCTTCATAACACCTAATGTTGCCTTTCCTTTAGCTGTTTCTAACCCAAGGCTTTGAACTTTACCTTCAAAATATACATTGTGTGCTATTGCTTCATTGATTGAATTACTCATGATTTTAGTTTGGTTGATTAATTTTTAAAAGCACAAATGTATATAAAAGTTGATTACCATTTATCTGTTCTAAAAGGAGATACTGGCAATCCATTACTATTAAATAAATTAGGAGTGGATACATCAGTAAAACCAAACCTAACCGCTACAGGAACTTTGATACTCTTATTAAATACAATCAATTTATTATTTGAGATTTTATAATCTGCTGGAAAAAACTTCTGGGATTCATCCGCAATAAGCAAATCTGTAATAAGCGGCCCTTCAACTTTAAGTTTTCCAATTATATCATCAAATTCAATAATCACATTATTTCCTACTACAGTATGGGATTTATAAACTGGAGATTTATAATCATTACTTTTTCTTCCATAAGTATCCACAATAGCCAGCCTGGCTAGTCTTTTAGCAACCTCCATTTTTTTTGTTGGATGAATATTTTTAATATCTGTCACCAAATCCGTTACCACAACCATACCTGTTTTCGGCAGTTGTAATGTTTTAATCTGTTGTTCCCTTAACAAAGCACCTCTTTGTTCTTCTGGTTTAGATTTGTAATCATACGGAGCAATTTGCACATAATAAAAGGGAAATTCATATTTCCAAGCATCTCTCCAGGATTTAATCATGGCAGAGAAGAGTTTATTATAGCCACTATAAGAAACAATATTTGATTCGCCTTGATACCAAAATACACCTGCAATATTATAACCAACAAGTGGATTAATCATAGCGTTCCACAATGAACCGGCATCATGCGGTTTAGATGGCGAAGGTTTTTGTTTTTTAGCATTTGTTAAAAGTTCTTCATCTTTTTCAATAATATGAGAAGGTGTCCAGAATTCGGCTGCAGTTCCACCCCAACTGGCATTGATAATACCAATAGGGACATTTAACTCTTGACTTAACTCCTTTGCAATAAAATATCCGATTGCGCTAAATCCAATAGCTGTTTCTGGATTACATTCCTTCCAGGAATCGTAAATGTTATCTTGTGGGTTCAAAGAGGCAATATTACTAACCTGCAATAGTCTAACTTTTTGATTAGTTGCATTTGGTAATTCATCTAACATTTCTTTAAGCTTGTTATTAGAATTCCATTGCATATTAGATTGGCCGGAGCACAACCAAACTTCTCCTATTAAAATATTTTTTAGAACTTTTTTATAAACGCCACAAACAACAGTTATGTCGAATGGGCCGCCTGCTTCAGGTGTTTTTAGTTTCACATCAAAGCGGGCATAACCTGTAGATTTTACCTTGACTGGAATATTAGTCCAGGATGGAATAATTGTTACATCAGCTCCCCTATTTGCCCAACCCCAAAAATTAACTTCTGAATTTCTTTGTAATACCATGTTATCAGAAAAAAAAGATGGCAAATTAATTTGCGCAGTTACTGAAGTTGATAACAATATTATAAATGATATTAAAATATACTTCTTGTTCATTATTATTAGTTTTTTGATTTTATACATCTGATTGACAACCCACCTCCTCTGCTAAATGCAGGATATTCAAGTCCTTTTGAAGAAAGATTTACTAAATATGAATTCCCTGTATTTCCCGCTGTACTTGACCAATACCTTAATACACTAGTCTGATTCGTGACTTTTCCATTGTTTGCATTACGCATTCCAGCAGGCAATAGTTTTAAATTGGATGAATAAGCTGTCAAAAAACTACTAATTTTCTCGGCTGCTATTACGTCTTTCCATTCTTGAATAGAAGGCACTCTCCATGCTCTTCCTAATAGTTGCTTGCATGGATCGCATCCATTTATCTCGTTCATTTTAGCTAATTCATTGGCTTCCCAGGCATCATACTGGTCACCATTTTTCCACCAGAAATCACTATTTTTTTCTGCAATATAGAATGGATTAATCCCTGTTTTTGATAGACCCTTTGGATTATTAGGATTCAATCTTTTTATCTCAACGACAGGATCAGACTTTTCATGTCCATCAAATCCTCTTCCCCACTGAAAATAACTCCCATAAGCATTTTTATCTGAAATATTAGATGCTATTCTTAAAGCTCCAAGATTTTGTTGAGTCCACACCTTACCGTCAGCAGCTCTTACTGTTACATAATCAACTTTTTGATCCCCTAACGACACTGTAATATGTCCCAATGCACCAATTTCTTTTGCAGGAACAACTTCATTACTCATTTCATTTACATTAATTCTTTTGGTAGTACAACCAGCAAGCACCATTACTGATGCAATAATACACATACTCTTATTCATACTTATTTATATTTTTTAAAGGTTTTTATTTTTTGGTAATAATTCTCTGAATGACACTATCCTTCCAAATGTTATTCTATTGGAATCATGATAATTTCTGGCACCTCGATAAGCTGTTCGACTTAAATAAATAATATCATCTCCATCAAACATCCAATCAGGATATTGAAAACCCGTTTTCTTTAATGATTCTGATACGGGTAAATTCTGATCATCCTGCATTAATGTTTTTGCATGATGCCAGGTTCTTAGATCTCTTGAATAAAATAGTGATAAAACACTCCTTTGAGAAGGATATTCGGGATGAGTATTGTTATTAGAAATCATCCAGTATACAGGTATTTCAGGATCCTTTCTTATAACAAACTTACTGATTCCACCTGGTAGCTTTATAAAATCATCTGGATTGAATGATGCTTTTTTACCATCATTCTCTACTTTTATCATTGCTGCCCTATCGAAATAGGGTGTTGAATTTACTCTTATAATATTCCAAAGGCAATTATCAGGTCCAACCACCATATTTCCTTCTATCCATCCTGTTGTATTCTTTGATCCTTCAGGGTCTTTTGAAGTATTATATGCAACTTCTGTACTTTTAGTCCAATTGGCTGCATTCAGAAGATCTGCATGTTCTGGAATGGAGATGACAAATGACTTATATCCACGCATACCAGGAAGAAATTCCGTCAAATTTTCAAAAGCCCTAAACAATCTTCCATTATGATTAACAACGGGCATTGGTGCACAATGGTAAAGTGGTTTTCTACCATTTACACCGTCTGCGAATAAAATCCCCGTTTTGGAATCTACAGGTTTAGTCCAATTCTTACCATTATCCGTTGATTTCATAATCACAATACTTCTATCTTTTACCCCCGAAGAAGTACCTAAAAGATAAATGGCATCATTGTGTAAAAAAAGATTTGCCCAGAACATACCTTTTAATTCAGTAAGAGGTAACCAGGATTTTCCATTATTTTTAGAAATATAAATAAAGGTATCATCTGAATTAACAAAGAGTCCAAAACGATCAAAAGACGCCAAAATATGACCATTACTTAATTTCACAATACTCGGACTTCCTAAATAAGTATTTGTTGAAGGATCCATCCAATTGACCTGACTAATCCACAAATTCGTTTTTACAGTATCTCTATATGAATACTTAAAAACTTTTGCCATTACCTTACTCTCTTTTAGAATCAGAGAAAAAACAAAAAAAAACAGTATTTTAAAATTTACTTTCATTAGTCGTTCATTGTCTCTTCTAATAATTTCTTAGTTGCATTAATTATTACAATAAATTCGACATTCCCTCTAGGTTTAATCATTGCCCTGAAAGTGTCCTGAATTTCATCGTATTTATCAAATGACATCCTTTCCTTTCTTTTCAACTTACCTTTCTGTCTTAGTAAAATCTGATCTACCAGATTTAAACCAATTTCAGAAAGTTTCATAAGGTTTTCAGATACAGGTTCTATCTCTCTGATTGCCGGAGCTATTTTTATGGTTTCTTTTAACTTATCATGATTTTGCGCCCAAATGTTGTATTGATTTTTAATTTGATCTCCTAACTCTTTCGTTGGTTTATGAACAAAATCCTCTATCAACGAATTGAATTCTCTTGCCACTTTACTTTCTGGCTTTGCAGCATCAAACACCATGGTTAATGGAGTATATGTATAATATGTAATACCCTGTTTCCGTCTGGAAAGTTCCTTCATCGGTTCTACAGCATCGACAAATGTTTTTAATGGTAAAATATCAGCTCCGTTACTTAACCTTTTTAACATACTTTCATAATTCTTATGATGCGCTATTCCTAAAAATTCCAATCGATCACTTTGCTTTTCCAATCGTCGATACATATCTTTAACATCTCTAACATCGCGTGGAGACCATAGCCTTTCTGCTATAGCAGCTGTATTTGGCCATGTTCTTGAATCAATTGTTTCTGCAGTAGCGACTTCAGTCCATATTGCAGCTTCTCCTCCATAAATATTTTTCTGCTGATCAAGAGTCAGATCATCACTTTCTGCAAATGGTTCATTCAAATAATAGTCTTTAGCACTCGATAAAAGGTCAACATAAAAACCATGTGAAATAATAACAGGATAACCTTTCTTTGCAGCTTCGGTTAGTGAATTTTTCCCTCTCCAGGAATGGATCATAATATCTTTGGAAATCCCGGGCTCTAAAATTTCATCCCAACCCATCATTTTCTTTTTATATTTAGTTAGAATTCGCTGAATCCGTCCATTAAAGTAAGTTTGTAAAGCCATGTTGTCTGTAAGATTATGTTGCTTCTTAAAGGCTTCAATATTAGCATTCGCTGTCCATTGTAACCCTTTATTTTCATCCCCACCAATATGAATGTACGCATCAGGGAATAACGTTACCATTTCAGCTATAAAAGCATCAATGAAAGGATACAACTTTTCATTTGTTGGATCCATTGTAGGTGCTGGTTCAAAATGGCTGTACTTTGTTTCAATTTGATATTTTTGCGAAGCACTCGCGAATTCCGGATATGCTGGAAACCAGCTAGAAGTATGACCAGGCATATCAAACTCTGGAACCACTCTTATTCCTCTATCCGTTGCGTACTTAACGATATCTTTTATTTGCGCCTGAGATAAATACTTTCCATTAGACCCCATTTCATGAAGTTTTGGAAATAGTTTACTTTCAATCCTAAAGCCCTGATCATCGGTTAAATGTAAATGCAAAACATTCATTTTTACAGCAGCCATGGCATCTATATTCCTTATAATTACTTCATATGGAATAAAATGCCTTACCACATCTATCATCAGACCGCGCCAGGGAAATCTTGGTGCATCATTCACAATTATGCTTGGAAAGTAAAAACCTTTCTCATCTGCTTTTAATAACTGCAAAAGTGTTTCTAAAGCATACATAGCTCCCAGATCTGTTTTAGCAGTTATCTTTATTTTGCTGCTACTTATTTCCAATGTATAGCTTTCATCTTCCCCAAGATGGATTTCAGCGGGTCTTTCAACAACAATCTGCAGAATAGCCTCCTTATCGTTGTCTTTTTTTGAGATCTGATCTTGTGTAAACCATTGTATGGTTTGTTCATCTAAACGTCTAAGAAACCTGGTTGCAGCCGCGTATAATCTTTCATTCGGATTGCCTCCAATGGCTAATCTAAAATCCTTATTTAAATATAGTTTTCCTTCTTTAATAGAAAACTGCTTTGGAACGGGCATCATATCTAAAGAATTCTGAGCCAATAGCATACTACTATTCAGAACTAAGAAAAATGCAAGTGATAAAATTTTAATCTTACTCATTCAGTGATTATTTAACTAACACTTCTTTAGTATTAGTAATTTGGTTTTAATTAAGTTTCAATTATTGAATTGTGGTTCTAAGTGACTTTCTAAATCCCTTTAACCGATGAAATGTTAGAAAATTTGCGTCATGGTAATTATGCGCACTCTTATCTCCAAAATCATATGCTGTTCTGGAAACATAAATTATATCCTTTCCATCAAACTCCCAATCAATATAATTGAAACCATGTTTTTTGGTATCACTGTGTGATAAGAGTATTTGATGTACGGTCCAGTTTTTTAAATCCTTTGATGAAATTAAAGCTTGTGTATTTCTAATTTTATCTAACTGAACAGCTCCCCTAAATTCTAATGGAACATAGTTCGCAATTGCAATATAGCACTGTGATTTTTTGTCGTACCTAATGGTGAATTTCTTACCTCCTCCTGGAAAGTTTATAAAATCATTTGTTCTATCAAAGGAAGAAGTTAATCCATCATCAGAAACATTAACAATCGCAGCACTTTCCTGAGATTTATCTTTAGGATTATGAACACGTAGGACATTTACGACTTTTCCTTTGGGATTTACAACAGCATTTCCCTCTATCCAGGCGCCAAAATTTCCCTGTAAATAAGTTGAATCATATGGGAGTGTATTTGTATGTCTCCAATTATTTGCATTTAACAGATCTGCACCTTCTTTAATGGACATCATAAAGGTTCCATACCGATACCCCCACTTTTTGATCTCTCCATCTGCCCTCTCCATAGATCTCCACAGATATCCATTGTGACTAATTACTGGCATTGGAGCACAATGAAATTCTCCTTGCATTAATAAACCTGACATAGCGTCTTTTGGCACGGTCCAGTGGCCTCCACCATCCGTAGATTTCCTTATCACAACATTTCCATGATGTTTATCAGTACCTAGAATATAAAGCTCCTTTTTATATAAAAATGGTTTTGACCAAAACTGTCCATCTAAAGTCGAAATCAACTTCCAGGTCTTTCCTTTATTATTTGATCGGTATACTTTAGAAATGGCTGAAGTGAATTCCGTAGATTTCTTACCGAACAAATCATGTGTTGCAATATAATCTCCATTTGGAAGGATACAAATACCTGGTGATCCTATGTATTGCCCGCCATCCGAATCCTGATAGCTAATCACAATTCCCGGGATATCAGAGTATTCGGTTTTTTGTGCAAAAATGGCAATTGACGGCCCTAACAATAGTAATATTGAAAAAATAATCCTCATTATATATGGTTTTAGCTTGTTACCTGGGTAGTATTTTAATTTGAAGTTGTTTAATTATTTCTCTGCGACCTTCTGAATTACTATTAAAAGCAACCAACGTAATCTTATAATCTCCTGGCTTATCGTAAGAAATCTTATAATTATTTAATCGTTTATCATTTAGGCTTTTAATTGATTTTCCCCAATCCGGTCCTGCATAAACAGATCTGGAAAAAGACATTTTTCCACTTACAGCCCAATCTTCGGTTTCAGCAGATAGATTTGCTGCGAGTCTATTTCCTCTCAGTTCTATATAAGTAGGAAAAAGTGTGGCTCTATCTGTTTCCTTATTCGTAGTTGAGAATAATTTCCAACCAAAAGAAGCATGATTATATAAAATTGTTTCACTAACAGGACTAACTTTCTGTATTGCTATCCCTCTAACCCTGTTTAAACTCGCAATATTTTTTTTGCTTGCATCAAGCTCTGATTGAAGATTCTGATTCTTAACCACATGCTTAACGGCGAAATAAACATCGACCTCTTCATGCTGTTTATCTTCAAATATAGCCGAGGTAATATCTCCTAAACCGCTAGTTGTATAAACCCTCGTTTCCTGAGGCTTCAACATTCTAAATTTTGATGTTATATCAAACCAGGTGGCTTTATTAACACCAGATATTGTATAGTCACCATCAAAGTTTTTAGATACCAATATCGATAATTGATCTTTTTGCCAACCGTCAAGAACTTGCGTATCAAAATTCATTAAGTAAGACATCTCTAAATCCCTGCCTTCTTTAAATCCATAATCATTTCCTAAGATTCCGGTATAAAGTGTTATAAAACCAGGGTCACCTTTAAATTTGATATCTACCGTATCCCCAACCAGATAATTCTCTTTCTCCAGATAAGCATCAAAAACAGGAGTATCTACCTTTTCTATTTTATCACATGCCTGTATTAAAAAACTTGCCAACAAGAATATCAATACTTTTATCCTATTCATAAAATTATATTTACCAACCTGCATTTTGTATAAGTTTAAAGTTCACACCTAATTCATAACTGGGTATAGGCCAGACAATATCTCTTGCACTGACATTCCTAAACATATTTTTAGCGAATCTCAAATCGTAAAAATCGATATGGCTATTCGCTTCTGAAAGCCTCTGTTTCATATTGGTTAGAAAAATTCCCCATCTGACTAAATCTCCCTTTCTTAAACATTCAAAGGCCAATTCTCTTGTACGCTCTTCCTGCATTCTTTCTAAAAAAACAGATTTAGATAAATTCTTGAGATCGACAGTTACATTAGGGATATTATAATCTAATCCAAACCCTCTTCTTCTTACCTTATTTATTGCTTCATAACCTTCTGGAGTTGCTCCATTATTAATCTCATTATCTGCTTCAGCAAACATGAGCATAACGTCTGACAAACGTATTAAAGGAAAATTTTGTGGTGTAAAACTTTTATGCTTTGGTAATAATGTTTCTGAGTCTCTACGAAACTTCCCACAGTTCCTATTCATAATCTGGTTAGTAGCCCATTGTACTTCTACGGCCTTCTTTTCATTGTTTGGAAAGGCATAATAAAAAGGGGCAATAGTCCAATCTCTTCTTAAATCTCCGGATGCATAAACATCATAAGTATAATTGGTAGTGTTTATATAAGAATAACCAAAGCCCTTATCTATATCTGTTTGATTGTATATTCCGTTCTGAACACCAACATAACCACTTAATCCTGCATATATTCCTGTACCATTTCCATAGAATTCGACTTCTAAAATACTTTCTCCAATATCATATTTATCTGTGGCTAGTTTAACGAAAACATCTTTAAAACTGGGATTAAGTCGATGGATAGGAAGTTCCATTACTTTCCTGGCCCATTTTTTAACTTCTTCATATCTGCTATGATCATTAATCTGCTTTCCAGCCATATGTAAATTTACTCTGGCAAGCATTGCCCAGACTGCAGATTGACTTACTCTACCTCCATAACCAACTTTATCAATTGGTTGAACCAAATCTGAAGCTTTTTCCAAATCAGCAACAATTGCTTCATAAACTATAACTTTAGACATTCTTTCTATCTGATGGGATTTAGAATCTGCAGTATTTATTGGTTGTAAAATCAATGGTACATCACCAAAATTACTTACCAATAAAAAATAGAAATAACTCCTTAAGAAAAGGGTTTCTCCCTCGATAGTCGCTCTTTCCGAATCTGTCAAATCCTTTGGTTTATTAATATTAGCTAAAAGACTGTTAGCTCTGTTTATACCAGCGTATAAAACCCGCCAAAAGCTTAATACTTTAATATCTGCTGTTGAGACAGCATAATCACCTATAGAGTTTGCATCATTGGAGTTTCTATTGTAAGCTTCATCTGCATCTAAGCCCATCCTACCAAGCATGTTATTTGCATAAAGTGCATTATCTTTTAATGTAGAATAAACACCAGTCAGTGCGTTATTAATTTGAGTTTTATTCTCATAGTATTCTGTTGGAGACAGGAAGTCATAAGGTGTTAGTTCAAGTGGCTTTTGGCATCCTACAAGAAAAATATAAACTGTAATAAAAATTAAAGTAAACTTATTCATTTCATTAAAAATTAGTTTTTAATCCAAATACTAACGTTTTTGCAATCGGATATACTGAAAAATCGAAACCAGGGGTCAAAGTCGAATTCCTTAAAGAGACTTCCGGATCCATTCCGGAATATTTTGTCCAGGTATAAAGGTTCTGAGCTGCGACATTTATTTCAAGGTTTTTCAGATTCAATCTTTTAGTTAATAATCTTGGTAATTGATAAGAAAAATTGATTGTTTTTAATCGGAGAAAAGAACCATCCTCCAATGTTCTATTGCTATAAAAGCCGGCAGGACCTTGTCCACCTACCCTGTATAAATTTGTTTCCGTATGATCAGGTCTCCACCTATTTGCATAAACCGCAAGCTGATTCATCCCTAAGCTATTATTTACGTTCCCCTCTAAATACATCCTATTAGCATTCATGATATCATTTCCATATGACCATTGAAAGAATATATTTAAACCGAAGTTTTTATATTGAAAATTATTATTAAAACCCCCTGAATGAATTGGTAATCCTCTTCCGATTATCACATTATCATTAATGTTTATGATGCCATCATTGTTAATATCCTGATACTTTACATCACCTGGTTGTATATTATTTCTAGAAAGTCCATTTGTTGGAATATCTAATTTCAAACTATAGGTTCCTCCTATTAAATCAAAATCTTCAGTTTTGTACACGCCGTCCCAAACCAAACCATAAAACATAGCAGAAGAACTTCCTACTTCAGCTATATATAGATTAACTGTATTAAAATTAGCTGACCATCCAATAGGTGTTAATAAACGATTAGACTCATCGGTTAAAGACGTGATTTTGTTCTTATTAAAACTGATATTAAAATCAGTGGACCAAACAAAGTTCTTAGTTTTTATATTATCAGTAGATAGACTAAACTCTAGTCCCCGATTGTTTATGCTTCCAATATTTTTATAAATTGATGTATAACCAGTAGTATAAGGGACAGGTGCACTTAACAATAGGTCTTTCGTGTTTTTATTATAAACATCAGCAGATAACCTAATCCGATTTTTAATAAATGATAGATCAACACCTACATCCAATTGTTCGGTAGTTTCCCATTTAAGGTCATTATTACCATACGTAGCTAATACAACTCCTTTAGAGGGGCTGCTATTATTAAAGGAATAATAGGAACCATATGGCATCGTCATTTGCGAGAATCTAGTAAAATCCCCTATACGGTTGTTACCCGTATAACCAAAACTAGTTCTTAATTTAGCATCTGTAAGCAGCTCAATATTCTGAAAAAAACCTTCATTTTTCAGCTTCCAGGCAAATGCTGCTGAAGGAAAATAAGCCCACCTGTTATCCTTTGAAAATTTACTTGAACCATCTGCACGGAAAGTAAAAGTTAATAGGTATTTACTTTTATAATTATAATCTAACCTACCTAGATAAGACATTAAAAAGTTTTTATTGATCAAAGCCTGGGTTGGTCCCGGATCTCCTTGATCTAATCCACTTAAACCAAGTTCTTCATTAGGGATTTTTTCACCAGACAAACCAAATTTATTGTAATTATTCTGTTGGATAGTAAAACCCAACAATCCTGTAAAAGCATGATTTCTAATTTTTTTCTTGTAAGTCAAGGTATTCTCATTTAGCCAATTGCTTAACTCAATATAATTTACCAATCCATTCACTCCTTTAGTATTAGAAATTAAAGTTGAGGTCCCTCTGGATGTAGAAGAATTGTAAAAACCTGATTCTCTGGTAACCCTTCTGGAGGCACCACCCCTAACTTTAAATTCTAAATCTTTCGTTAGCTTGAATATTCCATAAGAGTTCACAAACAAATTATCCCGTTTGTTTTCCCTTAATATATTATTTAAATCAATAATTGGATTGGTGGTAATTAATGCGGATTCCGGATCAACTAAATCTTCTAATAAAAGGTTATCGTCTCCACCAGTTGTTGGTCTATATGCCCAGGTTCTAAAAAGGGTATAGCTACTATAAGTAGCCGTTTCTGGAGAAGATGATACATCTCCGAAATCTTTATCCAAAGAATAATTTATTCCTAAAAACAACTTCACATTTTTAGTATCATGATTAAGGTTTAAACGACCTTGTATCCTATCGTACCCTGTCTTTATGATTGCACCTTGCTGATTAGCATAAGAAACAGAACCAAGAAATCTGGTTTTGGCTCCTCCGGTTAGTGTTAAAGTTTGATTCTGATAAAAACCATTTCTGAACAGATGATCCTGCCAATTTACTCCAGGATAGTTTAAATAATCTTCAACAGTTTTTCCTTTTCCACTTAAGTATAAAATATTCGCTGCCTGACTATTTGCTTCTTCCTGGTACTTTACAAATTCATAGGGATTCATTAATTCAAGTCTATTATTAACTTGTTGAAAGCCAAAATTAGAAACATAGGAAATATTGGTTTTATTATCTCCTTCACTTTGTTTTGTTTCGATCACAATAACTCCATTAGCACCCCTAGAACCATAAATAGCTGTTGCTGATGCATCCTTTAAGATGTTCATCGATTTGATATCTTCAGGATTTAAACTTAATAACCCAGGATCTTCTAAAGGAAATCCATCCACAACATATAACGGGGCATTACTTTGGGTCAAAGAATTGCCCCCTCTAATGACTACATTTAATTCTGAGCCAGGTTGCCCATCGTTACTAGATACTCTGACTCCTGCAACACGGCCAGCCAAAGACTGATCTATAGATAATACAGGAGCTTTCTTAAGGTCAGATAATTTAACCTCTGCTACAGACCCGGTTAAATCGCCTCGTTTAACTTCACCGTATCCAATAACAACTACCTGATTTAATTCTTTAGCATCTTCTTTAAGCGTAACATTTAGAACAGTGTTACTCCCTACTTTCCTTTCTTGTGATTCAAAACCTAGAAAAGAAAAAACAATAATTGCTTCAGACGATTTTATATTTATCTTATAATTTCCACTAAAATCAGATGTTGTGCCTATTGAAGAACCCTTTATTCTAATGCTAACACCAGTAAGAGGCTCCCCTTTTTCATCTATTACCTTTCCTATTATTGTTGTGTTTTTCTGAATAATAGTTTCCTCAATCTTTCTTTTTACAGAAACTGTTGTAGCATTGATTTTATAAATTAATGGCTGGTTTTGAAAGCATTTTTCCAAGACGCTTTGAATAGATTCATCTTTAGCATAAACACTTATAGTTTTAGCATTTTTCAGGTCTTCAAGTTTATACACAAAGTCGTACCCTGTTTGCTTTCTAAGAATGCTAAAAACATCTATCAGGTTAGCATTTTTGATGTTTACATTAACTTTTTGAGCTTTAACAATAGCGTTTGATTGTAAAAACACCGCAAAAATAAAAAAGATTACTAGTTTCATTCTCAGGAAAAATCTATTAAACATGCTACTATTGCTGAACTGTAGCAATCCACATTTTTTTTTATACATTTGAATTGATTAGGCTTAAGAATTTATTAATTGTTAACTGCAATTGAAATCCATTACCTAATCAGGCTTTTAAAGCTTCTTATTTCGAGGGCATTCTCAGTGCCTTCGAAATTATTAGGTAACCGATAGTTTATAATATCAATTTGACATCACGATCACCCTCCTTCCTTCTATTTTAAATTTATAATCACCTAAATCTTCTATAGACATTAAAAGTTCTGATAGTTTTTTAGATCTTGAGAACGTCCCCGTTATTTTTCTGACATGAATATCACCAACATACTCAACATCAATATCATACCATCTTTTCAAATCATTAATAAAAGTTCTGATATCTATTTCATTAAAACTGAAATAGCCATTTTTCCAGGCAATTGCATCTTCCAGGTTAATCTTAGAAATCTCAAATTTATCTTTATCCTTTTTTAGTATAGATTGCTCACCGGGTTTTAACATTTTACTAAAAACAGGAGTTTTAACATTTATACTCCCTTCTAATAATGTAGTTTTAATAAGCTCTTCATTACTATAAGCTCTTACATTAAAGTGTGTTCCTAAAACTTCAACTACCTGATCCTTACTTACTACTTTAAATCGTTGTTGGATTTGATTTTCAGTATGCGTTTTTTTGACCTCAAAATAAGCTTCACCTTCAAGAACAACAACTCTCTCCTTACTATTGAATGCAAGTGGATATTTTAACTTTGAAGTAGAATTAAGCCAGACTTTACTTCCGTCGGGTAGATTAATGCAAAAACTTGATCCTACAGGTGTTTCTACAGTATTAAAAGAAGTAATATTTTTCGTATCAGCACCTGAATATGTATAAGCAATTTCACCATTTGATGATCTTTTGACTATGACTCCTGCTTCTTCTATTAGTTCATTGTCATTTGTATCACTTAAATTAACTTTATGACCATTAGATAATGTCAATATCACATCGGTCTTTAAATCAGTTTTTGCTAAAATCTTTTCCGGGGAGGGACTTTCTTCCTTCTTGTAAAAAAGAAAGGTAATTGTTAAAGATATCAATATTGCTGCAGCAGCGGAAAATATTCTTAGATACAGAATATTTTGTTTTTTATTAATTTGATTATTTATTCTTTTTAATACAAGCAGGTATTCATCATCCAACTCCTTAGGACTAATACTATTAATATCTTTATTAAAATCTAAGTAACCAGATTCAACAATAAACTTTTCTTCAGGAGTAGCCTCTCCTAAAATATACTTATCTAACAAACTTTTATTCTTTCCCATTGAAGCTTTAATTTGCGTTCATAATTCAATGACACGACAATAAGCTATAGGGGGTATAACTTTTTTAAAAAAAAATAGAAAAAATATAAGTACCTAATTTTACTCTAAGTATTCTCAAAGCATTTCTCACTTGTGTTCTAACTGTAAAATGACTAATGTTCAACTCACTAGCTATTTCACGATGAGACATTTCTAAGTTACGGCTCATTTCAAAAATAAGTCTCGTTTGTGCTGGAAGTTGAGAAATTTCCTTTTCTACAATTTTAATAAGTTCTTTTTCATGAAATCTTTGTTCTACTAAACTCTCACTATTCGCAGAATTTTTTTGTAAAGATTCGACAAATTGATCTCTCACTTTTGTATTTCTAAAATAGTTTAAAACTCTATTTCGAATGCTTGTATATAAATATGATGATAAACTGGTATGTATGCTCAACTCCTCCCGATTATTCCATAAATACATAAATAGATCTTGTAAAATATCTCTTACCTCTTCCTTATTGGCTAATTTTCGATATGCATGTGCATATAATAAAGCGAAATATCTCTTATAGATCTCGTTGAGGGCCGATTTCTTTCCCAATTTTAATTGACAAAGCAATTCATCATCACTTAATAGTTCATTTAACATAAATCAGCAACAATAATCTCAAAAGATATAGATAATATAAATATTTTACCCAAAGAATAAAATATCTAATTTAGCAATTATCTGCAAATAAACACTTTAAAATATTATCTGTAATGTATATAATATTATCATACTCATTGCCAAAAGAAAAATGACCAATATGATTTATAGTTATAATCCGTATATAGACATGTTTAAATCGTTTTTAGTATATTTGGCACCAAATGCAAGCCGTTCTACCGCTGGCCTGATTTAATTATCTTGAAAGAGGAAAGTCCGGGCAACACAGAGCATCTCGCTTCCTAACGGGAAGAGGTTCAGGAATGAATGCCTGAATTATGGAAAGTGCCACAGAAAACACACCGCCGATGGCTTTTGGGCACAGGTAAGGTTGAAAACGTGAGGTAAGAGCTCACGATCTTTCCGCGTAATCGGAAAGTTGGTAAACCCCGGGAGTTGAAAGACCAAATAGGCTAACGTATGTAGGACTGCTCGTTCGATGTTAGTGGGTAGGTCGTTAGAGATAAATGGTAACATTTATATTAGATTAATGGTAGAATCTCATCTTTTTGAGAACAGAACCCGGCTTACAGGCTTGCATTTTATAATTTTATAATGGGTTATTAATAATATAAATTATCTTAGTAACCACACAAATAATGATTAGCATACCTATGGCAAAATTATTGATAATTGACGATGAAAGAGCAATAAGAAATACACTTCGTGAAATTTTAGAATACGAAAATTACGAAGTTGAAGATATTGATAATGGCATCGAAGGATTAGAGCTAATTAAGAAGAAAAAATTTGACCTTGTACTATGCGATATTAAAATGAATCGTATGGATGGTATGGAAGTATTGGAACAGGCATTAGCTTACAGTCCTGATCTTCCCTTTATCATGATATCAGGTCATGGCACCGTAGAAACGGCTATTGAAGCCAGTAAAAAAGGTGCATTTGACTTCATCTCTAAACCACCAGACTTAAACCGTTTACTGATTACTGTAAGAAATGCACTCGATCGTGGAACCTTAGTTACAGAAACCAAAGTTTTAAAGAGAAAAGTAAGTAAAACAAGAGACATTCTTGGCAGTTCTGAAAACATTAATAAAATAAAAGAAACCATTGAGCGTGTAGCTCCTACTGAAGCAAGAGTATTAATCACTGGTGCAAATGGTAGTGGTAAGGAATTGGTTGCACGTTGGTTGCATGAAAAATCTCAACGTGCTGAAAGTCCACTTATTGAGGTAAACTGTGCCGCAATCCCATCTGAATTAATTGAAAGTGAATTATTTGGACATGAGAAAGGCTCCTTTACTTCTGCTGTAAAACAACGTATCGGAAAGTTTGAACTTGCTAATGGCGGTACTTTATTTTTGGATGAAATTGGTGATATGAGCTTATCCGCACAGGCAAAAGTATTGCGTGCTCTGCAAGAGCATAAAATTACCCGTGTAGGAGGTGAAAAGGAACTAGAAGTAAATGTTAGAGTTCTTGCTGCTACTAATAAAGACCTATTGAAAGAAATTGAAGCTGGTAATTTCCGTATGGACTTATATCACCGCTTAAATGTAATAAACATCCACGTTCCACATTTGACAGAACGCACTGAAGATATCCCCGAAATTGCACTAAACTTTCTTGAAGAAATTTGCCGTGATTATGGCATGCCTGTTAAAAAGATTAGTGATACAGCGATGTGTGCACTACAGGAATTACCTTGGACAGGAAATGTAAGGGAATTACATAATATGATTGAACGTTTAATTATTTTAAGTGATAAAACGATTACAGAAAATGACGTAATATCTTTTGCTAATCCAGGTGGTGGCACTAATATAGGGACTGCGATTTCAAGTAACGGACATGCCGGAACTAGTTCTAGTTCTGCAATTGATTATGAGAAATTCAATAATTTCCAAGATTATAAAGACCATGCTGAAAAAGAGTTTATCAAATTTAAGCTGGAAAAAAATAACTGGAATGTTTCTAAAACGGCTGATGATATTGAAATTCAACGAAGCCATTTATATAGTAAAATAGAAAAATTCGGTTTGAAAAGAGCTGTAGAATAATAAGGTAAACTTAAAAAAAAACGTCTCATAATTAAATTATGAGACGTTTTTTTTAAGCGTCAAACTTATCCAGAAGTTTGATTAGCGTAGCAAAGTCCTTAGGATAAGGGGCCTCGATTACAATATCTTTGCCATCCATTCCTTTAAAAATCACATGCCTGGCATGTAATGCAAAACGTTTCAAGATCGGTTGTTCTTCTTCATCCTTAGATAAACGATAACCCTTTTTCAAACTGGATAGAAATACTGGTTTACCTCTATACATATCGTCACCAGCGATTGCTGCACGTTGAGTAGCCAGATGGATTCTAATTTGATGCATTCGCCCTGTAATGGGTTTGCACTCAACCAAAGTATAATGCCTGTAATGTTTTATGGTATTAAAAATAGTTTCAGCACGTTTGCCCTCTTTTCGGTCTATCGTAACACTTTTATTTCCATCATTTAAAATCGGCAGATCAATAAACAAGTCCTTAAAGGTAAATTGTCCATCAATTACTGCGTGATAAGTTTTATCAACTTTACGTTTCTCAAACTGTATGGAAACTGAGCGATAAGCTTCAGGTGTTTTAGCAATAATAATTGCTCCCGAAGTTTCTTTATCCAAACGATGACACACTTGTGCATCTGGAGAATATTGCTTGGCTAAACGAAGAATGTTGACTTCACCTGAACCACCTCGTTCATCCAATGATGCTACAAATGGTGGTTTATTAACTACGATATAATCATCGTTTTCGAATAGTATAAGATCTTTAAAGGACGGATATTTCAATATGTTAAAAATTTCTTAGCTGCAAAAGTACTAAGAAAGTTCGAATTTATAGCCCACTCCTTTAACAGTAGCCACATAAGTTTCACCTAATTTCTCACGAAGCTTACGGATATGTACATCAATTGTCCGGTTAGTTACCACTACCGAGTCTTCCCAAATGTTCTTTAGAATAGACTCTCTTGTGTATACTTTACCTGGTTTAGAAGCAAGTAAATATAATAGCTCAAATTCCTTTTTAGCTAAAACAACTTTCTGTCCGCCTTGATAAACCAGGTAAGCCTCCCTATCAATAACTAAATCACCAATCTCTACTTTATTATCCGAAACCTCGTCTGCGCTTGAATTCCTTCTTAATATCGCGTTAATACGACTGACCAATGCACGTGGCTTAATTGGTTTAGCGATATAATCATCGGCACCTACGTTAAAACCAGCAATTTCAGAATACTCCTCACTGCGGGCAGTAAGAAATACCATAAATGTATTCTTAAACTCAGGAATAGCACGCATTAATCTGCAGGCCTCTATTCCGTCCATTTTTGGCATCATTATGTCCAGAATAATCAAATCCGGATGCACCTTTTTAGCAATATTAATACCTTCCAGCCCATTTCCCGCCAGATAAACCTGATACCCCTCTTTCTTCAAATTATACTCAATCAGCTCTAAAATATCTGGTTCATCATCTACAATAAGTATCTTCTGTTTTACGGTGCTCATAGTTTTAATTATTTGTTACGAAATTAGGTAATCAATTATAACATAGCGTTAAACCTAAGTTAACAAATTGTTAATAACCACAAAGTATTAACATGAATTTAGGGTTAGCGTAAAGTCTTATTTAAAAATGCATCTAACTCTTCACCACGAAGATTCTTAGCAATAATCTTGCCTGCAGGATCTATAATAAAAGAACTTGGAATTGCTTCAATAGAATATAACACAGCAGTCGGGCTATCAAAATCCTTTAAATCTCCAGCCTGTGCCCATTCCAGTTTGTCTGCTATAACTGCATTTTTCCATGCTACAGCGTCCTTATCAAGGGAGATACCCAGAATTGTGAAGTTCTTACCCTTATAAGCATGGTAAGCTTTAACTACATTAGGATTCTCCTGTCTGCAAGGCATACACCATGATGCCCAGAAATCAAGCATAACATATTTACCTTTAAAATCAGATAGTTTAATCGGTTTCCCATCTATACTGTTAATTGTAAACTCAGGAGCTGGTTGTCCGATTTGAACCGACTTAAGCTTGGCCATTTTCACCAAAAACTCAGTAACGGCCTTATTTTCATTAAAATTGCTTTTTATTTTATCTGAGTATTCCACCAATTCCTTTTCAAATTCAGAAGGATTCAGAAGGTTAGCAGCATAAAAACCGGCTAATGAAGTTGTGTTTTCTTGAACAAATTTCAGAACGGCTTTATTTAATCCATCAATTTCCTGAGTATAAGCAGGTCTCATTTTCTCCATAATGGCATCTCTCTGATCCGGATTTGCATTAACAGCCTCGTCGAACTGACTTTGTATATCAGAAATTTTCGAGATATATTGATTTTTAACCTTATTCAACTCACCTAATTTATCTGCTTCTGTTGCTCCTGAAATATTATAAGCTAATGTTTTATCAGTTAAATCAGCATCTATTTTGATTTGATCGCCATTTTGTGCAATAATCATATATTCATTATTACCAGATGCAATTCTGAAAAAATCAACCCCGGGAGTACTATACTGAAATTTAAATTCACCTTTTTCAGAGAAAACAGTAGAATCTAAAGGTAATGCCTGATCTTTTTGAATACCAAATAAATACACTTTGCTACCCGCAGCTGCATTTTTAAATTGTCCTTCAATTATAAAATTGTTCTTCTCTTTACATGCTGCAAATACTACACACAACAGCACTATATATCCTATTCTCTTTATCATATCTTCGTTATTTTAACTTTTCCTGTAACAATTCATTTATTTTCTGAGGATCAGCTTTACCTTTCGCCAGTTTCATTACTTCCCCTACAAATAGGCCCAAAACCCCTTTTTTCCCTTTTTTATAAGCTTCTACCTGAGGTTTGTATTTTGAAAGGACATCGCTTACAAAACCAGATAACTCATCTCCGTTTTCTTCAATCAACAGATTTAACTGTTTGGCTAAATCCAATACATTATCTGCCGGTGCTTTAAACAATTCAGGTAACAATTGCTGCAATGCAATCTGCTGACTGATTTTCTTATCATCCACCATATTGATCACATCAGATAATTGTTCAGGTATCACTTTAAATTCAGCTATCCCTATTTCTTGTTCGTTTAACAATGCTCTTATAGAACCTGTTAGCCAGTTTACAAGACTCTTTTTATTATTTACATAAGGAAGTGCATCATTAAAGTATCTTAACAAATCATGGTCTTCAGATAGCAAGGTTGCCTCAGAAGTGTTTACACCATAATCTACAACCAATTGTTTAGCTATTTCCTGAGGTAATGCAGGCATATCAAATTTCATTTGTGACAGCCATTCATCAGAAATATGCACTGGAGCTAAATCGGGGTCAGGAAAGTATCGGTAGTCATTTGCTTCTTCCTTACTTCTCATTGGAGCTGTAGTACCCTGATCAGCATCGAAAGTAAGTGTACTCTGAATAATATTTCCACCTGCTAAGATCAATTCTTTCTGACGGCCATATTCAAAATCAATAGCCCTGCGAACATTCCTTATACTGTTCAAGTTTTTCACTTCACAGCGAGTACCGAATTCAAGCACACCAAATTTACGGATTGAAATATTCGCGTCACAACGTAAGCTGCCTTCTTCCATATTTCCATCACTCACATCCAAATGACGAACCAGTTTTCTGATCTCTGTTAATAACAATGATGCTTCTTCTGCACTCCTGATATCAGGTTCAGTAACAATCTCAATAAGTGGAACACCAGCTCTGTTCAAGTCTACATAAGAGAATTTCTCGTCCTGATCATGTAAACTTTTACCAGCATCCTCTTCCAGGTGGATTCTATTTATACCAATGCGTTTTTCTTCACCATTACTTAAGGTTACATTGATAAAACCATTCTGACAGATCGGTTTGTTATCTTGTGTAATCTGATAGCCTTTTGGTAAATCAGCATAGAAATAATTCTTTCTATCAAAATAATTAAGCTGATTAATTGTGCAATTTAATGCTAAGCCCATTCTTACAGCTTTCGCAATTACTTCTTTATTTAACTTTGGTAAGGCACCAGGTAAGGCAACAGAAACAGCAGATATATGTTCGTTTGGCTTTGCACCAAAAGCCGCACTATCAGATGAAAATATTTTTGATTGTGTATTTAATTGTACGTGGATCTCTAAACCAGATACCAATTCGAATTCTGTTGGAGAAACTGCAGTTTTCGTACTCATTTATGGGCAGTATTTTTCTTAATTATTGATGTATTTGACATACAAACATAACTATTTATACTTTATAATAGAGGCTATGTAGTCATAATTATACCTCATATTTACATTCAAAAAATAAAGTATATTGACTTAAGTCTTGTCAACATACTTTATTTTTGGCCGCCATTACTAGAACTTCCCAGGTAGTTTAGTGGGCTTTGTATCATACACGAGATAATCTACAGTCACAAACTCGTAATCAGGATGCGGATTAGCAATTTCTATTTTCACTTTATGATCTCCCTTTGGCAGCTGATAACGCCAAAAAAGATCGGTACGGGCATGATTTGCTTTTGTTGGGAAATTAGCTCGTTCAACTTCTTTGCCATCTACATATAAAACTCCCTGTAATACATGAGGAACTGCATTAGCTTTCTTTTTATGAGCATAACCACGTATCACAAAACCGATTCCCTTCATATCAAACTCAAGTTTATCCTGAAAGACTTTAGCCAATGGTATTCTAGCTATTGGAAAATGTCCGGAAAAATTTTCTTCGAACCTAACTGCTACGGGTGCTGAATAGATAATACGAACCCGATCATTTTCAACTTTCCCACCATTTTTCTGGATATTCTTCAAAGCATGATTATATCCCATTTCGTATACTTTATTTAGTGAGATGTTAGTAAAGCTGAAGTTTCTATGTTCGGCTTTTTTAAGTGGAACAATCCATTTCTGGGGTATTTTATCATAACCTAAAACAACACCAAGTATTCCCCCGGCACTGGCTGGATTACAATCAGAATCCTGACCTGTACGTGTTGCGATTTCAAGTGTTTTGGTAAAATCTCCATTCCCATATAATAATCCAATTACAACATATGCAGCGTTTACTTTTGCATCAATATTTAAAGGATGGAAAACCATGCTTGAACAACCTATATCCTCGGCCCATTTTCGCTGTACTTCAAACCAGGTTCGTTTCCAATCGTTTGGATATAGTTTATGCCATTTTATGACATCGGCAATACATTGATAAAACTTGCTTTTTTGAGGAATAGATTTTAATGCTGTATTAACAATGTAGGAGATATCATCATTAACAAAGGCAAGGGCATACATGTTCGACATATATACACCACCATAATACCCATCTCCTGAATTCATGATATGACCAATTTTATCACTAATTGCAGAAGCTACATTAGGCATACCTGGACTCATCAATCCAATAAAATCAGATTCTATCTGAAAATCGATATCATCTGCATGTGGGTTATTTAACCAATGTCCCGCCTTACTTGCTGGTAATCCTTGCTGAATATTATAACGGCCTGCCTGATTAGCATGCCATAATTGATATTCAGAATCAGCAAGTGCTTTTGCAAATGAATCGGCAGGAGCATCCAGTCCCAAACGATCAAATACCTCAACAAAAGTCAGATCAACATATACATCATCATAAAGCCCTGGGAATACAGTCATCGCCTCGTTCACATAATCATCATGCCATTTAATAGCTTCATAATCCTGTATATAAGTTCCCTGATAAACAAACTCAGATGGCCAACCTAAAGTTACACCAATAGTTTGGCCGGCCCAACCACCTTTAATTTTATCTTTCAAAGCTGATTTGGAAAGTTTAATCTCTTTTGGCAGCATTTTCTGTGGCTTTTTTTGGGCAAAAGCAGGGCTGGTCGTACCAAATGCAATTGTTGCAATTGGTACGACAAGAAACTTAAAATACGTCATACTAATAAGGTTAAAGTTGTACTATTTGTCCTGTTTTAACGGATTCATCACAGGCAAATGCTATTTTTAAACTATTTATCGCATCATCTGTAGGATTTGTTAAATCGATATCTTCCAGAATTGCCTTTAAGAAATAGCTTTGCTCACGATTACACAATTCCTGATGATCAGGCTCATCTGTTAAATCAACCCAGCTGTCTGCTCTGCTAAATTTATCATCAGCATTCAGGTCAGCATAATGGACTTTTATTGATTCCGTTTTAGTATGAGCATCCACATTATCTGATTGTCCTGAAGCCCCGGCTTCTTTGGCTACAATTGATACAGCCCCTTTAGGTCCGATTACATCTTTAACAAAAAAGGCCGTCTCGCTCATCATTGGTCCCCAGCCTGCTTCGTACCAACCTACAGAACCATCCTCAAAACGAATTTGAAGTTGTCCATAGTTATAATTATCCACAGGAATATCATTCGTTAACCTTGCTCCTATAGCACTAACCTGCACGGGCTTAGAACGAGTCATCTGGCACATTACGTCAATATAATGCACACCACAATCTACAATAGGACTCAAGCTCTTCATCAGGTTACGATGTACTGTCCATTTTGCACCCTGACTTTGCTGATTTAAATTCATCCGCATCACCAGAGGCTTACCCATTTCAGTTGAAAGCTCTATAAATTTCTCCCAAGATGGGTGGTAGCGTAAAATATAACCAACAAGTAATTTCTTATTGTATTTTTTTGCGGCATCAGCAACACGTTGTGAGCCTTCAACAGAGTCTGCAAGTGGTTTTTCAATAAAAACATGAGCGCCATTTTCCATTGCTTTAATAGCGAAAGACTCATGCGTATCAGGATAAGTAGAGATGCAAACCGCATCAGGTTTTGTTGCAGCCAACGCATCGTTATAATCGCTGAATAATGGATAACCACCGCCTAGCTTTTCATTCAACAGTACTTTACTATTGCCTGTCGATACTATACCACATATTTCAAATCCGTCCATGTTATGATAGGCGGTAGCATGAGCTGCTCCCATGTTTCCACATCCTACTACTAAAACACGTACGGGCTTAATCATTTTAGTCATATATTCTTAATTTAATTGGTTGAATCAGTTGATTTAAGTTTATCCTTAAAAAGGATAGCAAAGGTAAGTAAAACAAATCCTGCAATATAGGCCGGCACGAGCCATACTTGCTGCCATTGATAGCTTGTTTCATCGTCAATTGTAGTTGAATAGCTTTCTGTAATAAAACCTGACACATAAGAACCAATCATCATACCTACTCCATAAGTAGCAAACGTGATTAATCCTTGTGCAGCATTCTTTATTGCAGAACCTGCTTTAGCATCTGTATAAATTTGTCCGGTCACAAAGAAAAAATCATAACAAATACCGTGTAAAATAATTCCGACATATAGCATCCACATATTAGGGCCTAGATCTCCATAAGCAAAAAGCAGATACCTCATTACCCATGCAAAAATACCAATAAGCAGCATTTTTTTAACTCCTAATCTGCGAAACAGAAATGGAATAGCCAACATAAAAAAGAATTCAGAAGCCTGTCCTAAAGTCATTTTTCCAGCTGTATTACTTACTCCAATATCATTTAAAAATGAATTGGTGAAACTGTAATAAAACGATAATGGGATGCATATCGCAATAGAAGAAATGAAAAACACAAAAAAAGACCTGTTCTTGAATAAAACAAGAGCGTCTAAACCAAGTATGGCTGTTAAACTATTGTCCGAATTAGTTTTTGGAGGTGTGTCGGGTAAAAAAAAGCTAAAAACTCCCAATAAAAATGAAGAAAAAGCTGCTATACGGAAAGTAAGCACCGAATTTTCTAATCCAAGAAGGCTAATCATCAGACCGGCGACAATCCATCCAACAGTACCAAAAACACGGATGGCCGGAAACTCTTTTCCAGGATTTTTAAGCTGGCCAAAAGAAATAGAATTCGAGAGTGCCATAGTTGGCATATACAAAAGTGTATACAACAAAATAAGCCACCAAAAGCTACCAAAATCTCCTAAAGTACTAATGTAATAAAGAGTGATTGCACCCATTAAGTGCAATACTCCTAAAACTTTTTGTGCAGCAAAAAATCTATCAGCGATCAAGCCCACAAAAAATGGAGATATAATTGCCGCAATAGATAAATTAGCATACGAGGATCCCACCTGTATAGCATCTGCTTTAAAATTTGTAAACAGGTAAGTCCCCATGGTTACATACCATGATCCCCATATAAAGTACTCCAGAAACATAAGGGAAGATAACCGCAATCTGATTGATTTATGCATAAATTTGGTTTAGTTTGATTGATCGTCATTCCAGAATTATTTGTTTGAAAAATAAATCCAGTCCAGGTTAAACATATTCCCTTTCAATCCTGGAGCAGTAAAAACAAAATATAAATTATGCATTCCCTTAGTGGCTGTCACAGGGGCTAAAAATTCTTTCCAAATCAATTTTTGGTCTGGAGAACCTGCTGCAGGCACAATAAGTGTACTCACCAAAGGACCGTCTTTACTTCCTAACCTAAGCTCAATATTTCCCCCGGTTCCATTTTGTTGTATTCTATATTTAATACGTTTAACGCCCGATAAATCAATTCCATTAAAGCTGATGTATTTTTTATCTGTCAGATTACTTATAAAAGCCATAAATTCAGTAGTACGTGTGACTATCCGAACATTTCCACTATCAAAATCATCTGCCTGAACTAAAGGATTACGCAATGAAATATTAGCCCTTCCATCTAAAGATTCTATTCCATTTGCCCCTAGATCACGATAGCTGGCATTTAAAAGATAGCTTCCTTCAATACCTTTTCCTATATGATCTTTTAAAGGAATTGCATTTTTTAATGGTAATTTCTTAGGTTTTGCAGATAGAGAAAGGATATAATTAACCATCTCTTTGGCATCCTCCTTTGCCAGGGCAGGATGAGCAGACATTGCTCTTTCACCCCAGCTACCACTTCCTCCTTCAATAATTTTTCCTGACAAAAAATTAACTGCATCCTTTTTACCTGTATAACGGGCAGAGATAGCCATGTAAGTTGGTCCAACTGATTCTTTATCCATAGAGTGACAAGCCTTACAATCAAGGTTCGCCAGCATTTGTGCTCCTTTAAGGTAACGATATGCGCCAGGATCCTGATTTCCAGCTAAAATTACTGCGACATCTTTTCCTTGTGGAATATATCCGAATGAGACTTTTACCTTACGTGGATCTATTATCTTGTCTTCCTTATCATGAACCTTTATGTTATAATCAAGAATCTGGTTATCCCAATAAAAGCTACGGTTTATAGAAGTCTGAATGGTTACTTCTGGTGGTGTATTTCCAACATGAATTTTAGTTTTCGCAGTACCCATACTTCCCTTATCATCCTTAACCATCAATTCTACATTAAAAATCCCTGTTTTCTCAAAAGTATATCTGGCGGTAGCTCCCTGAATTATTTTTCCATCTATTTTCCAGCTATAGCTCAGCTGATCATCTTTATCATAATCTTTTGATTTACTTCCAGACAGCAATACAGTATGTGGCGCAGCACCATAGACCTTATCAACTTCTATTTCAGCTACAGGCCTTCTGTTTCCTTCCTGATACTCTATACGTATTAGCCTGGCATTAGTGTTTTTAGAAAACCAGTTTGTTCCATATTCCAGCATATATATTGCACCATCTGGAGCAAACTGCATATCTGTAGGTGCAGAAAATTTAAGATGCTTTAAGAAAGGCTCCATGCTTTTGTAATTACCATTTTCATCAAAAGAAACGGCCATTATCCAACCTCTTATCCACTCGTAAATAAATAGCTTACCGCTATAATATTCAGATAATTTATATGGAGCATTGGGAAACATGTCGCTGTAATAAACAGGTCCCGCAGCAGCTGTAGCTCCACCACTACCTACCAGAGGGAAATTTTTAGAAGGAATTTTACCATACCAGATCATGGCTGGTTGTGCTGGTGGAAGTTCTTTTTCTCCAGTATTGTTAGGAGAGTTGTTAACCGGTTTTGCAGGGTCCTTTTTTTCTCCTGTCTTTTTTGTTGCAAAATCATACTTCGGGAATGCCTGATTATTTCCAAGGAAATATGGCCAGCCAAAATAACCTGGTCCTTTGGCCTGATTAATCTCATCAAAGCTCATGTATTCACCGCCTTCTCCAACAACCTTTGTATCCGGACCTACATCACCCCAATAAACGTAGCCATTTTTATGGTCTATACTAAACCGGTAAGGGTTACGAGAACCCATAGTATAAATTTCAGGAAGTCCTTTAGAGCCATCTTTCGGAAAAAGATTACCATCAGGAATTGAATAGCTACCATCTTGCTCTGGCTTAATCCTCAGAATCTTTCCTCTCAGATCGTTAGTATTTGCAGATGTAGCCTGATCATCGGATAATTCACGTCCTGGTCTTTCATCAACCGGAGTATGACCTTCAGTTTCTTCCGCATTGGTATTATCACCTGTTGATAGATAAAGGATGCCCTTAGCATCAAAGGCAAGATATCCTGCTGAATGACAACAATATTTACGTTGAGTTGGGATTTCCAATAAAACCTGCTCTGATTTAAGGTTGAGGTTTTCTCCTTTTAATTCAAACCTCGACAAGCGGCTGATAGCCTCTTCGCCGGCAACAGCATAGTAAAAATAAACCCAGTGGTTATCAGCAAATTTAGGATCAATTACAACACCTAGCAATCCATCTTCAATACCACTAAAGACACCAATATTGGCAATTGTTTTTACTTCCTTAGATTCATTATTATACAATTTAACTCCACCTTTTCTTTCAATAAAAAGAATATTCAAATTTGGTAAAATTGCCATTTCCATAGGTTCATCAAGTCCTTCTGCCAATACTATCCTGGTGTAGCGACTACTATCGGGCATTACCAGTGCCTTAGTCTTCTTGTCCTCTGATGGAGATGCTTTTATAATTGTATCAAGCAATCGACCTTCATTTTTTTTAGCGGAAATTTGACTGACCTGCCCAACATTTGTTGACTGCCGCTTTATAGCACAAGAGGCTATAAAAATAACAACAGCAAATATTAATAAATATTTTAGTTTCATTTATACTTAGTTGAATTTGTGTGTGTGTGTGTAAATTTAACAAGCCTCTAAACACTTGCCATCGCAATCGAAGCTCCATTACGTTTACGACTCATATCTGCTGCACGTATGAAGGTAAAGATCTCCATAGTCTCTGCCTCTGAAACTGGTGGTTTACCTGTTTCAAAGAATGATATGATCTCTCCAATTAGAGGAGCATAAGAGTTAAAGGGACCTAAAGGTGCAATTCCTTTTTCACCAAAGGCAGTACCGGCTATATTTGCTGCACCCTTTCTGATTGCTCTGACACTACCAATCCGGCCATCATTCCATACACCTGTTATAAAATCTGCTCCGTCTTTATGAATTCTGGTAACTGTTTTACAACCGGGGCCCATAACTGTAAATAACATTTCTATTCCATGAATTGCATACCATGCCATATCCATGTGATTAGGTTCTATTTCTCCTGGTGTATAAACATCAGCACCCAATACCTTACCGATTGAACCTCCTGTTACTTTCATTACATTCGTATCATAACGCAATGCAGAAGAACTAAAAATAGGTGCATTGTATTTTTTAGATGCCGCATATATTTTTTTTGCATCTTCCAATGTGGCGGCAATGGGCTTATCAATAAACATTCTTTTTCCTGCCTGCATTACTGGTAATGCTTGTTCATAATGCGGCCTGCCATCAACCGTTTCAAGCAATACAACATCAACCTTTCTAATCAGTTCTTCTATAGAATCTACTAACTCCACCCCCATCCCCTTTACGGCTGCTGTAATCCCAGGCTTTGCTTTTAATGCCTGAGGAATGTCTTTGGATCCTTGTGCATAAGCTGCTACAACTTTGTAGCCTGCCATTTCAGGTCCACCATTATTGATAAGTTTTGTGAATACCTCACTATGAGAAGTATCAAGGCCGATAATTCCAATTCGCTTATCAGATGCAGAAAATGTTGAAACATCGAAAGCCTTGGCTGAATTAAAGAATCCAATACCTGCCCCTGCCAACGCTGTAGTTTTGATAAAGGATCTACGATTAAAAGATTTCATATTATTAGTTTTTGTGTGTTTGCTTAAAGTTTGATAATTTTATTAATAATCACCTCGTTAAATTAAATATTTTTTTTTATTTAAGAACTAATTAACAAGTAAATAGGAAATTATACTGGAACTTTATCAATTATTATATTGAATTACTTCTTTCTTATATCCATCATTAAGGGTAAATGATCTGAAGCATAAGTTTCATCCCCCACACGATAATTGGAAACTTTAAACTTTTTAAATGCTTTCTTATTAAACATCAAATAATCAATAGTCTCCGTTGGCCTATCTGCCGGGAAAGTTGATTCGCAATCCACACAATTAAAAATCACCTCTTTTTCAAGTATATTAATTACCGGATTATTACGTCGCATATTTAAATCTGCGCCAAAAATCAATGGGTACTTTGAATTGTTTTTAATGATTTTGTTTAGCTCTTCTACCTGTAATTTTCGATCAATATCTGATAGATGATCCAGATGTGCAGACATAAAAACAGTTTCTTCTCCAAATATTTTAACACGTATCAAAGCTGCGGCGCGGATTTCACCTTTAGAATCCTTGGTGAGTGGCAATCGGAAGCTTTCCCCTTTTATAATGGGAAAACGAGACAATACCGCTACACCATAATCTCCTCCACTACGATCTACTGCTTTAGCGAAATGGTAATACATACCCGTCTTTTCAGCAAGCTCTTTTCCCTGATTTGAATGCTTCCCTGAACGTTCTGTATAAACATCTACCTCCTGTAAGGCGACTAAATCTGGCTTCATTCTATTGATCACATTAGCAATTGCCTGCAAATCCGTAAAACCCCAGCCTTTAGATGGTGGACTAGCAATACGAATATTATAACTCATCACCTTAATGGATTTATTTAATTGGACTTTTTCGGTTGAATTTTGTGCCGAACTGTTTAAACTAAAAAAAGTTAATACAGCACAAATGAAGTATCTATAGTTAAAAGATTTCATATTTTTTATTTACTCTATTATCATTTTGGTTTGGTTGGCTAATTCTAATGCAGGATAACCTTTAAAAAGCCATAATTCAGGAGTGTCTTTAAGGTTGCGAACCAATATTTCAAACTTTCCAACCGGCAGTTTAATAGCCTCAAGGATCACCATATTCCCATCAACTGTGATATTTTCAATATTCAATGAGATTAATTTTCCATCCTTACGAAACTGGTAATTACTTTTTCCTGCTGCTGAGTTGGAATCTATTCTTTTACTGAAAGAAAGAATGATAGTATCAGTGCCTTTTCTTATTGCTTTCTTCAAGACTGGTGGTTCTGTATACATATATCCACCAATATGATATTCATAAAAAGTAGTGGCACTGAACCCATGCTTTAAGGCGGCTTTTTCACAATCAGCTACCCATTTCCCAGATTTAATCATTTCTTTACCAGAACCGATATCTCCTTGCAGGCCGATCTTTAGATCAGGAGCGGCCTCCTTTATTTCGTCTACAAAGCTTTTGTAATACTTCATGTAATCTGGTGGCAATTGTGTTGAAGACTTTACCCAGTCTGGCCAGTGTGTTTGGATAAAATGTATATCTGGTTTAACCAATTTCACCATTGCAGCCCCATCCAAACCTTGATATTCGCGAAGTAAGCTAACAGAATTTTTGCCTCCATCAATACCCAGGCTCCAAGTAGCTACCTTTGCATCTGGTCTTACTTCACGTATACCACCTATACCATTTACTACTTCATTGAGGTATTCGTTTACTGCATTCACTCTGCAATCCATCCATTTTTTATAAATTTCTGGATTCTTTTTATAGTAATTAGCTGCTTCAGGATTATTAAAATCAGGCATATTCAACCCATACTCACTTTTAAATGCTAGCTGAGCATTAGGCCCCACATCTCCATAGGTACCTTTACTAATAGCATCCCATTCAGGAAAATAAGGTTCAGTAAGCTCTACTCCATCAAAAGGATAGCTAACCATCAAACGGGCAAGACTCTCTTTTTTCCATTTCACAAACGATTTATTAAATGGTGACAAAAAGATATAGCCATTTTTGCCATTTACAGAATTATTCAATTCCATCTTCCACGAGGGCCAATCTACAGGATAACCATTGGTTTCATAAGTCACACTACCTGAAGCTTGCAACCATACTTTCATTCCCCTTTTATGGAAAGCTTGGATCAAACCTACATTTACATTTGACTCATTTAGCACGAGATAACGAACTGTTTTATAACCAGCTAACACTATCTCATCTGCAATACTTTCATTACTCCGGTTTTTATAGTAAGCAAAATTAGCATCAACTTGTATTGACAATCCACTTAAAGTATCATTTAGTTGCTTTTCAACATCAATTCCAGCTTTAGGTTTCGGAACGTATTCCACTTTACAACCTAAACCCATGAACACAAATAATAGACTGCTAATAAAAAAATTAATCATTTTTAAATATTAATAATTTATAAAGTAAGTTGAATAGTTACATATGGAGTGTAGAATAGATCTAAAGCTTTCAACTCAGGTTCAAACACCGTTCTGTACATAAATGATCCATTAATCGGCATATCAACTAAGCGTACAGAAGATTGCTTCTTATCTATTACAACAACTTTTTTCAAGTCTCCTCTGGTATCCAAATACTCAAGATCAACTTGTTTTACAGCCGTATCTGCAGGCATCCACTCCACATCCACATCATTTCCATTTCGTTTAATTGAGCGATATGCTCTGGTTAGCATTGAGGATTTGAATCTTTCTCCATAGACTCTCCCTGATTTGGTCGATTTTACAGAAGAGTTACCCAATTTATCATACAAATAGATGTCAAAAAAATACGTGCCCTCTGCCATATTTGTCAACATAACTTTTACAAGATCTACTTCTGCAGTCTTTGTTACTGTATTTTCTATTGAATCCCTCCCGTTATTCCAAAACATTTTATACCTCGACACTTTCGGGTCTGACAGCAATAACCAGGTAACTTCTACCCGATTATTGCCTCCGTGAATTTTGATAGAATCTGCTTTAGCAATATATACTGTCTCACCTTTCTCAATAAATTGTCTATAGCTATCATCCATCTTTTTACAGGCCGAAAAATATATAGTAGAAAAAACAACCAGATACAATAGTGAAATCGTCTTAATTTTTATGTTCATTTTAGTAAATATTAATATCTATTATTATTGTTCTTGTCCCCACAGCGTCAATTCAGAAATCATCACATTGGTATTACCAGCCCAAGTTTTAAGCGTTTTAAAACGAATATATCGGTATGGTGAAGTATTCAATGGAAAGACAAAGTTTTCTCCCTCTTTGGCTACAGCTATATCTTCGTTACTAAGGGCTCCTAAAGCAGCACCAGACGGTTTTATAGATTCAAAACCGGAGAGCAAGGTCCAACTTTCCCAACTTCCATCTGTGGCGGGCGCATTGCTACCATAAATTTCAAATGTTTTCGGCGCACCACTTGCAAACATCCAGGCATTAGCATGAGATAGCTGATTCACTTTAATACGGCTAAACTTATATCTTTTCCCCAAGTCAATTGTAAACCAATTAGGTAACACAACAGTTGCCCCTGGCTTTTGATAAAAAATCTTAGCAGTCCCTCCATCCCACAGGTTATTGATTGCCCAAGTATCAAAATCTGGAATATAAGTATCTGAAGGTAGTGGATGGTGTTTCCATATGCCTTTATTTAAGCTTTCTTCGAAAAGTGGTGTCATTTTCACGCTTAACCTTTCTGATTGATTTTTCCATTTGTCTACAAGAAAAAATGCAAATTCAGTTGGCTTTGCTGGTAATCCTCTAACTGCATATTCTTTCTCTTTTGCATTGGTATAAAGTCTATCATATGTTACCCACTCTCCGTTTTCATTTTTATACTGTGTGTGCACAACAAATTCTTTTTGTAACTCATTGATAAGCTGAAGGCTAACCCCACCAAAAGTCTCTACTACTTTCAGTGTCGCAAAGGTGGTATGAACTGGTGCAATTAAAGCCTTAACTTTTACAGTTACTGGTTCAGATCTGTTCTCTGAGCGATTAACAGCATATAAAACAATCTCATGTTCATCCGTATCCGCAAACCCTTCCAACAAGATATTATTTGAATAAATACTCGACTTTACCATTCGTTTTTCTCCACCGTTAGTTGAAAATTCAGCAAGCACATATAATAAGTCTAAATCATCTGGTAAAGTATAAGTTACTTTAACCTCGCCATGCCCATTGTCTACCTTAACATTAGTTATGACACCTGGCTTATTACCACTTTTAATAAGTGGTTCAATTTCTTTTTCCTTGCATCCATAAATAAAGAGGCAAAAGACAAGAGATATTTGCAATAATAATTTCATAATTAACTTTATTTAGGTTTTACCATCCCGGACTTTGAACCAGGTTTTTATTTACAATAAGATCACGCTCACTTACTGGCCAGAAATAATCTTTAAGGTTAAAAACTTGGTTATAAATAACTTTTTCCCTGTAATAAGCGTCTGCAGTTTCCTGATCAACATCCCAACCAGTTATTGGCCTGTTTAAAGCCTCAGGTGCTTCTTTCCATCTACGGAGATCCCAAAAACGTTCTGCTTCAAAAGCTAGTTCAATAGACCGTTCTCTGTGGATGATTTCTCGCATACCTTCTGGATTAGAAATCTTTCCTGGTGTTCTGGAAAAGTTGGTCCAGGACTCCTGTACACCTTTTAATCCCGCTTTTGCTCTGATTAAGTCGAGGTACTGATAAACTTCAGCACTTGGCCCATTAATTTCATTCAAAGCTTCTGCATATAATAAATATAAATCTGACAACCGTAACATGACCCATGGCCAATTGGTAGTAGTATAATTGGTTGAGCTGGTTATAGCATTTGTGTAGTATGCATATTTTTTAGCATAATACCCCGTTACAGAATGCCAACTTTGACCTACTTTTCCACCAAACTGTCCTTTTTTAGTTTCTAACCAAAAGGCCTTATTATCGTCAAACTCCCCCAATCCATACCAAATTCCTCCATCAAAGCCTAACGATCCGTAAAATCTAGATTCACGATCGAAATTGAACTCTGCTGTAGTATATCCTTCTTTAATTTTGTATTTATCAGCAGCGATACTCTTTCTTAAATTAAAACGGTTATTATAATTCCAGGTAATATCCTCTTCTATAGGAACCCCATTACGACTATAATAAAGTGCAGCTATTTTTAATGGAACTCCAATAGTACCTGTAGAACCAGTAAAGGAAGCTTGCGCATTATTAAATCCTCTAGGAGTAGCCCAAGCTTGTAAATCTTTAGTAGATGCACCAGTATGTGCCCATATAATTTCTGTATTCCATTTATCTGTAATTACACGAGCATTCATCGCCAATTTAGTATCCTGAGAAATAGCTGCTGTTTGGTTATTACCCAGAAAATCGTACATTTTATAACCAAGTGAAGTACACATATCAATAGCTTCTTTACAAGCTATAGCCGCACGACGCCACTTTTCTTTGTCTATATTTCCGCTGAACAGTTTTGTCCCGTCCTTATTACTATATCCCGAATAATCAGGATTTCCGTTAAACAATGGACTGGCCATATAAACCAAGATTTTTGCCTTTAAGCCAAGAGCTATAGGTCTGGTAATTCTACCTAATTCAGTACCTTCATCTCTAACCTGTAAAGGCAAATCAGGGGCAGCTGCATCAAGTTGCGCAATGATATAATTAAATACCTCATCAGCTGGTTTTCTTGAGATTCTTACTTCTTCTACAGAAGCTGATACGGGAATATTTTTATCTTGAATTGGAATTGGCCCGTACATCCGTAATAGAGAAAAATGATAAAAGGCTTTCAGGAATTTTATTTCTGCGATCCATTGACTACGTTCATACTCCTCCATATCTGGCACTTTATGAATATATTCAAGAAATATATTACATTGACTTATACCTGTCCATAGTGATTGTGTAGGCGCACTTGGCTTATTGATAAAGTTACCATTACCATCTGCCTCCAGCGTACCTCTCCAATGATCAAGAATCGGTGTATTAATGTTCTGCATACCGATTCCGATGGTCCAGTTTGCCCAATAACTTGTTTTATCTGTGGCCACCCAAAGGTCGTCACCTCCAAACATGCCTGGGCTATGGTACATATTTCCCATTTTGGGAAGAAAAGAGTAGCAGGTGTATAGATACCGCTCTGCTGTTGATCGCATTCTAAAGGCATAATCCAATGTAGCAACGTTATCTGGAACTACATCAATATACTTTTTACAGGAGCCCAATATGGCGATGGCGGCAATTAAAACTAATATTCTAGTAAATTTCATCTTTCAGTTATTAAAATGTCACGTTTAAGCCAAGATTAAATACTTTCTGCAGTGGGTAACCTAAACCATTACCTCCCATCTCAATGTCCCATAATTTAAAATGGCTAAACAGAAGTAGATTTGTACCACTTGCATAAAACCGCATATTTTGCATCTTTAACCTTTTCGCAGTTTTTGTTGGAATTGAATAGCCTATTTCAGCTTGTTTAAGGCGAAGGAAACTACCATTATTGATCCACCAGGTACTTGGCTTTAAATTATTTGAATGTGTCTCTGTACTTAATCTTGGCCACAGTGCATAGGAATTTGGTTGTTCAGGAGAAAAATGATTGTCAGCAAATGCTTTCATGATCTGCTTTCCTCCCGAAAAAGGTTCCACTCTTGCTGGATCTATCCAAAAAGAACTGATAGCAGATCCCTGAAAAAAAGTGGAAATATCAAAGTTTTTAAACCCTAATGAAAAGCCAACACCATATACAATTTCGGGTACTGTAGGTAAACCAATTGGCACCATATCCAATTCGGTAATCTGTCCATCATTATTAACATCTTTATATTTAATATCACCAGCGACGTTTGGAGATCCGAAATTTTGTGCAGGTGAATTATTTACCTCATTATCATCTACGAATAATCGTTCGGCAATATATCCCCACTGTTGATTGATAGGATATCCCACCATCGATTTCCACCATTCTTTTTGATAAATAGGTTCTTCGAAAACTGTACGTTTATTAGTGGCATAGGTAAAGTTACCTCGCGACTGCAACCACATACCATTCTTAAAATTGTGAGAGTAGTCTATAGAAATATCCATTCCTTTAGCATTAGCCTCCCCTACGTTAGCGCTTATATCAGCAGTTAACCCCATTGTAGAAGGAATACTCGCCCTTTTCATCAGTATATTCCTTCGTTTTTCACTAAAAAAATCTGCCTGGATATTTACTTTATTAAATAAACCAAGCTCTAATGCCAAATTAGTTTTATAGGCTGTTTCCCATGTAATATCTGGATTCGAATAACGATCTACATTAATCCCATTTTTAACGCTGCTTCCCTCTCTTCCAAATGTAAAACCCCTATAGGAATTGGCCATATCTATATTAGAAAGATAAAAGAACCTATCGGAATCCAATCCGATAGCATCATTACCTACCAATCCATAAGTCGCTCTCAATCTCAAGTTATTTACCTTGTCTTTAAACGGCTGCCAAAACTTTTCATTGGAAATTGTCCAGGCTACACCTGCAGATGGGAAGAAACCAAAGCGTTTACTTTCATGAAACCTTTCAGAACCATTATAACCAAAATTAAACTCAGCGAAATAGCGGTTATCATAACCATAAGTTGTCCTTCCTGATAAACCTAAATTCCTTGAAGGTAAAGAAAGTTGTAAATTTCCTGCTCTGGCATTTGTACCAGAGCGCATGATATAAACCAATAAACCACTTAAAGAATGTTTATTTGAGAAAGTCCGATTGTAATTAAGTGCAGACTCCATGTAAAACACTGTACTTTGCTGCCTAAGATCGTCCAGCAATGTGAAGTCCAAAAACTCACGGCCTGAATCTTCATTAAACATCTCTACATTATAGTCGAGGGTTCTTTTATCATAATCTCTGATCTCGTAGAAAAACGGTTTATAAGATCTTGCAATATCATAACGCGAAATCCTATTTGTATTCATCATTGTTCTGAATGTTAAACCCTCTGTTAAAAAAGACAATTTTTGCTTCAACTCTAACTGAGCTAACATTAAGGAACGATTGTAATCTTTATAACCTTTTACCATATCAGCATAAGGATTTAAGAAACCTTTTTTAGAATCTCCTCCAAACATAATATGCTGCACAGAACTATGCTTTCCATCAGCTGGATAATATGGTAAAAAGTTAACAGGGTTACTACGAATCACTTTGTTAAACAATTCACTCCCCCCATCAATAGGTCCGGTATAATCATCAAAATTACCGTTCAATCTTACGATAAGTTCAGTAGTATTGCTAAGATCAATATTTACGTTTGCACGTAGTGTATAACTTTTTAGATCAATTCCATTGTTGAAATTATTGATTTTATCCATCTTTATTACACCATTGTCCTGTGCAAGTGAACCTGCCACATAATAACGCGCGACCTTACCGCCACCACTCACATTCAAATTATAACGTTGATTAAAAGCACGATCTTTAAAAAGCATTTTCTCCCAATTTACTGCAGGATAAATAATAGGACTTATACCTTCAGCTGTACCATCAATCTTTTCCTGAGTATAAAATGGATTTTCAAATGGATGTCTTGCATACTGTGCTTCATTGTATAGTTTCATAAATGTAACTGGGTCAGCAAATTCCACTTTCGACGTAGCCTGGGACATACTACCTTCGGCTCTGAAAGATATTGTAGCTACCCCCTCCTTACCTTGTTTGGTGGTAACGTAAATAACTCCGTTTGCACCTCTGGCACCATATAATGCTGTTGAGGTAGCATCTTTCATTATAGAGAAGCTTTCAATATCGTCTGGACGCAAACGCGCAAGTTCAGTTACTCCCAGCTCAACTCCATCTATTAATATCAAAGGGTTCACTTTTCCTGTTCCGAAAGATGTTACTCCACGAATAAAAAAATCTGCATTATCCTCTCCAGGCTCCCCACTTCTCTGGTAAGCTATAACCCCTGCGGCACGACCAGCCAGTGCTGTTGTAAGATTACTGGAGGGCACCTTTAAATCCGCTGGCTTGATAGAAGTAATGGAACCTACCATATCTGTTTTCTTTTGTGTCCCAAAAGCTACTACAACAACATCTTCTAAAGTATTTTTTGTAGGTACTAGTCTTACATTTAACACAGAGAGGCTCTTCACAGGCACTTCCTGTTTATCATACCCTACCATGCTGAAAACCAAGATTGCGTTGTCATCAGGAATTTTTAAACTAAACCTTCCATAGTTGTCTGTTGAAGTACCTACTGTTGACTTGTCTTTCAACTTAACCGACACACCTGGTATAGGTCCTACAGAATCTGAAACCACTCCTCTGATTTCTCTTTCCAGATTCCTGTTAATGGTAATTTCCCTGTTTTTTATAACAATGGTATTACCTACTATCTGATAATACAATGGTTGATCTTTAAAGCATTCATCCAGCGCATAGCTAAGTGTTACATTTTTTAAATCAAGATCTACTTTTCTAGTTTTATTCAATAGTGAATTCTCATACCAAAATAGGTATCCGCTTTGTTTTTTCACTTCCTGAAAAACTCTTTCCAAAGGGGCATTCTTAACTGAGAGCGTAATCTTCTGAGCATATCCAGATGCATTTACCTGCATACAGCCAATAACAATTACGATAAATAATGTTAATTTCATAACCAGAAAGAGTTTGATTAGGCCCCTGTTTTTTTCATTAGGGGGCCCACAAAGAGAATAAAAATCCATACTTTTGTTTTGTTAGGGTTTTAAGTGTTTGATAATCTGTCGTTAGATTTGTGAAATAAGTTAATCCCTACAACTGTTGTAAAAGACAGTAGAGCCGGTACTGTTAGCGCAATACCGGTTTTTTGTATTAACCTGAATAAGGGTTCGTAGTTATTCTTTCATATGTTAGTCGTTTGGTTTTTAGATAAGGTTGGTTAGACACTTTTATTAATTATTATGTTTATGTGTTTAGAATTCCTATCAGGGCATTACTGTAATTACATTCCCCTCCAATTTCAATTGTATATTACTTAGTTTAATAATTTTAATAAGTTCAGAAAGATTGGCTTTCCTTGATATTTCTCCAGTAAAAAGTCTTCTCGGAATATCCCCTTCATATTTCACTTCAACATCATACCACCTGGCCACTTGTCTCATGATAGTTCTGATATCTGCGTCTATAAATGAAGTTAAGCCATTTTTCCATGCCAAAACATCAGCAGCAGCCTCTACTACTTGTATACCTCCTTTTACCTTTGCTTGTTGACCTGGTTTTAGAATTCTACTTTCATTATTTTTAGTAACCTTAACCGAGCCTTCTAATAGAGTAGTATTAATACTTTCTTCATCTTTATAAGCCATTACATCAAAATGAGTCCCTAAAACCTCTACACTCATTTCATCCACATTCACTACAAATGATTTTGTCTTATCTTTTGAAACCTCGAAATAAGCTTCTCCCGTTAATGTCACATTTCGTTGCTTGGCCGAAAAATAGGTAGGAAATTTTATAGACGATGAGGCATTTAGCCAAACCTGAGTCCCATCAGGAAGCAACACCTGGTATTGACCACCTCTGGGAGTAGTGATGGTATTATAAGCGATAACCTGTTCCGTATTAGAGGGACTATTGGCTCCACGATCAATAATCCGGTAAATCAATTGCCCATCTTTTGCTTTTGTTATACTGATACCTTTCTCTTCTATAATTTTTCCATTATCAGTATCATTAAGTAAAACTTGAGAACCATCTGCAAGCGTCAATACAGCATTATTACCTCCTGGAGCAACATCATTTTCAAGTGCGATCTTATTTTTATTCTTTAAAGAATTTAGATTGTTACTATAAAAAACTGCACCTACCGCAGTAACAACCAAAGCAATACAAGCCGCAATAAGATACTTAAAGCTTGTCTTTTGATAAAAAGGAATTGCTTTAACAATTAACGCTGTATTGATCTTCTTAAGCAATTCATTTTTCGTTTCAGCTTCATTCCCCATGAGTTGCGTATTCCACTCTGAGTTGCCTTTAAATTGGTTAATATAGTTACTATATAAGGATAACTCCTGTTCATTAGCAAGACCACTTGCTACCTTATTTGCCAATTCTACGAACGCTTGTTTATCCATCTTTTTTAATATGCCTTTATATGTATGGCACTTAATAGAGTCTGAACACCTGTTTTATTTATAAATAAAATTAAAATAAAACACAAGACACTTATTTACAGCATAATAAAAATTGACGCCAACCTGTTTAGAGGAGTTCTAAGCTTTTTTAAAGCCCTTAAAATATGGTCATCTACAGTTTTTTCAGAAATCCCAAGTTTATCGGCAATTTGTTTATGAGTTAGGTTTTCATTCCTACTCAATTGGAATACTTCTTTACACTTTTTTGGAAGATCATTTACCAGATGAAAGATCATAATCTGAAGTTCTTTAACCTCCATTTCATTTTCCTGGAATGTATCTATATCAACCCGTTTTAATTCATCAAAGAAACTCTCACGTATTTTTCCACTTCGGATAAAGTTGGCGATCTTGTATTTCACTGAACTATATAAGTACCCTCTTATATTTGTTTTAATGTTTATCGTTTTCCGATGTTCCCAAAACCATAAAAATACAACCTGACAAATATCCATACTTTCATCTCTATCTCTAAGTAGATTAAAAGATGAAGTAAATAAGTATTTCCAATGCCTGTTATAGAGTTCATCGAATGCTTCGCGACTATCATAATCGCGAATCAACTCGATCAACTGTTCATCTGTAGTGCTTTTTAAATTATACTGGAACATGTCTTTATGTATTTATATTTTCTTTAAAACTGCTCTAGAAAATAATAGCTAAACTAATTATTCAATTACTAAGTAGTCTCTAAAGAACAATCATTTAAAAACAACAATTATATTTCCTTAACAACACAACCGTACTTCTTGATAAATCTTATAAATATACTCACCAATAATATGAAATATTTCCAAGAAACTTAACCTTAAACAAACAAAACTTAGAGTCGTAGTAAATTGTTAAACACTATATTTATAATCAATGGAAGCAATAATTACTGGAGCAACTGGGCTTATAGGGAACAACTTATTACATCAGTTACTAAACCATCCTTCTTATACTAAAGTAACAGCCATTGTTCGTACAGAAATCCCCATGCAACACCCCAAACTGAAACAACTGGTTGTTGATTTTGATCGAATTGAGAACCATCATGACCATATAAAAGGTGATGTTGTATTCTGTGCCTTAGGTACAACAAAAAGTAAAACTCCTGATCAGGAACAATACCGTAAAATTGATTACCAATATCCTCTGGATATTGCATTTATTGCACATCAAAATGGCATTCCACAATACCATTTGGTATCTTCTTTAGGAGCAAATGCAAATTCTTCTGTTTTTTATACAAAACTAAAGGGTGAAGTAGAACGTGATTTAAAAAGTATCCCTTTTAAAGCTATACATATTTACAGACCATCGCTATTGGATGGAGATCGTAAAGAATATCGTAGTACTGAGCGCTTTATGATTGGTTTGATGCACGTCTTAAATCCACTACTTATTGGAGGATTAAAAAAATACCGTAGTATTAAAATAGAAACAGTTGCTGCTGCAATGTTAAAGCAATCTCTAAAACAACTTGATGGTATCTATACTTATGACTCAGACCAGCTGGTTCAATTGGGAGAATAACAACTGTCAATATCTTCTTTATGTAACAAAATCACTAAATGTGTCGACTCTGCTCTCATTCATTTTGCTATATTAAATAATATCTATACGTTTGAAAAAGTATGAAACTGCGGAATAAACTTACAATCGGCTTATGTGCATTTTACCTGATGAGTATCATTGGGATTGCATTGAATATGCACTTTTGTGGTGGAACACTTTCTAAAGTCAGTTTTACTGAAACAGTTAAATGTAATTCTTGTAAAAAAGCAGAGAAAAAAGGGAAAGAAAGTGATTGTTGTAAGAATACTTCTATAGATGCAAAAGTTAAAGACAGTCATAAGGCTGAAGTAAAATTAAAACTAGCTCAGCTTTTTAGCACTGAATTATTTTTAGGCTCTTTGTTTACACCAGCATCTGGTTATGCATCATCCAACTTATCCAGTCATGCAGTAAATAAGGCCCCTCCGCTCTCTACAAAACTATCTCTTCATTTGTACAATTGCGTTTTCAGAATTTAGACCAGGAATAATTTATTGAATTGTTGCAGATCATTTCTGTAATGATTTGGCGTGTTTATTATGCGTCATCTTTTATTTACTGCCCTTCCCCATAAGGATCGGCAGTCTTCAATAATAAATTTAAATTATACCCCCATGAAAACGATTAAAAGTCTAATCATACTATCTATTGTATTATTTGCAGGCAAAGTTTCTGCACAACAAATTTCTTCAGCAGAACTCCAGGTTACCGGATTAACTTGCTCTATGTGCTCTCAAGCTACGGAAAAATCATTAAGAACACTGGACTTTATCGGTAATGTTGAGCCAGATCTGAACCGTAATATCTTTGTGCTGACTTTTAAACAAAATAAATCTGTGAATATTGACCAGATTAAAAAGAAAGTACAAGATGCCGGTTTCTCAATAGGGAACCTTGACGCAGTTTTTAATTTCAATAACACTAAAGTTGACGATAAAGGTCTAGCAATAGCCGGAACAAATGTTTACCAGTTCTTAAACACTAAAGATAAAACTTTAAATGGCCCTGTTAAAGCTACTGTAGTAGATAAAGATTTCATGTCTGGCTCAGCTTTTAAAAAGAGGTCAGCACAAGTTAAAATTGACTCATATAAAAGTGGCATGGGTACTGTAAATGGTAAAAAGACACGTATTTATCATTTAAATATCTAAGTATTTATATGAGATTTTTAAAATCATTATGGGTGCCTGTAGCAATTGCTATGGGTACTATAACCGTACAGGCCCAGGAATTGTATGTATTTTCTGAACCTGCGAGCAATATGGCTGCAAAATCTATTGGATTTAGATTAACAAACGAAGGTGTTTTTAGTCCTAATTTCTCCAGTCGACTGATCCCTGAATTAATGGTTGGCTTTAATAAAAACTTCATGGTACATGGTCAGGGATATTTTTCCGATATGGATGGCAAATATAGAACTGAAGGTGCTGGTTTATATGCCAAATATAGGTTTCTATCGATCGATGAGGCACAAAGTCATTTCAGAGCGGCAGTCTTTGCCAGAGCTAGTACCAGCAACAGGCCCACTTATTCTGAAGACATCAATCTTGAAGGAGATAATACCGGAATTCAAGCCGGGTTAGTCTTTACGCAATTGCTACATAAATTAGCTTTATCCAGTACTTTGAGTTATAGCAAAGCATTCGATAACGCAGGAGATAAAGTGATTAAGGGCATGCCCCAACCAGATCATATGCTGGGTTATAGCCTATCATCAGGTTACCTGCTTTTACCTTTTGTCTATAAAAATTATAATCAACCTAATCTGAATTTATACTTTGAAGTATTGGGAAAAACCAACCCTAAAAATGGCAAATCGTACGTCGATTTTGCTCCAGCTGTACAGGTCATCATCAATAGCCGTACAAGAATTGATCTAGGTTATCGATTTGAGATTGCAGGAAACCTGGAAAACAGATTTAATAAGAATATGTATATGGCCCGGGTAGAGTTTAATTTCTTTAATATGATTAAATAGAGAATTGTTTATATGCAAAAAAGAGGTTCAGATTATTCTGAACCTCTTTTTTATTCTTAACATTAAAAGATCGTTTTCACACCTAATGTAAACCATGCTCCTGGCATTGGCACTGCGCCAGCTTCAATATATTGTATATTAAATAGATTTGCACCATCAGCGTAAATACTATATTTCTTTTGTTTAAATGCTAATCTAGCATCCATCACCATATAATTTTTATAGCTAATTCGCTCACAATAGCGTGTAGTAAGCGTAAAAGACAGCTGTTCAATTAAATCTGCACTTAGTGTACTACTTAACTGATTTCTTAAACTCTCCAGTGCATAACGTGAAAAAACTGCAGTAGACATTGTTTTTTTAAATCTTGGGTCTAAACGAGTATAGGAAACACCTAGTCTGACATTACTTAATGTACTTTCTGAAGCAGCTAACAATTTATAATCTGCACTCAATGTGAAGCCTTTGGTATTTATCTGACTAAAGTTATGTGGTTGCCATGGATCTGTCTGCTGCGTTTTTACCCAATCTATAAAATTATCAATTCTACGCACAAAATAACTTGCATTTAAAGCTAAACGATCATTGTTAAATTTAAACCCTCCTTCTGCGTACTTAGATTTTTCAGTCTTTAACTGATCATTTCCAATATTAGTTGGCCCTTTATAATACAAATCTGTATAAGTTGGCAATCGTTGTCCAGTACCTACATTTGCAAACACACGCCAGTTACCATAAAAATTATAACCCACATCTAATCCAGGAAAAGCCTGCCAGCCATAATCAGAATTATAATTTGTATACACACCTGCATTCACCAATAAACGTTCTATTGGTTCAAATTTATACTCCCCAAACAATCCCGCATTATTACGGTTACGTTTTCCAAGATTAGTACTCTCAATACGTTCTGTTCTGGCTTCAAGCCCCACACCAAAAGTCCCTATGCTTGTCTGGATAGTATTATTCAACTCTGCGTCGAATACATTTGTGATATGATGGTTATGAAATTTATCAGGCGTTTGCTTTATATACAGATAGTCATCTACATTATTCCGGTAACTAATCCTGGGAACCATAGTCCAGTTTTCAGTTATTTTAGTAGTATAAGAGATTGCCGCTAGTGCTGTTTTAACTGTTTCTTCAGATTCTATATCACCTGGTGATGAATAAAAACCATTGGCACCAAAATTATTATGGATATATCCTGCCATTATATCAATCATATCTGTTTTTCCGACAGCATACTTACCTTGATAATAAACTTTTTGATTATTAAAAGCCGTATTATACCGATAACCATTACCAGCTTCTTGTCCAGCAGAAAACAGATGACTTGATCCTTTTAAAACAAGGTTCCCTCCCGCCTTAATACCGTAATTATAATATTTACTATTAGAAGCATTGTCTTTAAAACTACTTCCTGCAAATATATTCGCTGAAACACCCGTTTGCGTGGGTGTCCTGGTTACAATATTTATAGCCCCAGTCAAAGCATTAATACCATATACTCTTGATGCTGATCCACGTAATACTTCAATATGATCAATATCATCCATATTAATAGGCAGATTCATCATATTATGCCCTGTTTGAGGATCGGAAACTTTTATTCCATTAATCAATACAAGCGATTGATCAAAAGTACCACCATCAATACTAATATCAGCTTGTAAACCACCTGGTCCACGCTGCCTTACATCTACCCCGGAAACATAGCTTAACAATTCAGCAACTGACCTGACAGGAAGCGTTTTAATCTTCTCTTTATCAATTATCCATATATTTCTATTTTGCTTGGAAAACGGCAACTGCAATCTGTTTTCTTTAACAACTACTTCATTCAAGTGGTTAATGGTATCTCCTTTTGTTTTGAGATATGGCTGCTGTGCCATAGCAAAGCCAATTGAGGCCATTAAAAAAATTGAGAGCATTGAAATCCTTAAAAAGGAATACTGGCCAGTGGACAAAGTAATACGTTTTAAATACATTCTTTTTAATTTCGACGGGCAAAGATAGTATCAACCTTGATAAATAGTCAAAAAAAAAGCGGGGATTGATCATACCGATCCTTCCCCGCTCATCTAAATTAACGCTCTCACATATATAGACGCTTAATTAAACGTAATATTGTGTTGATCTCATTTTTTTATCAATCAACCTTTAATAAGGTTATGCTATATTTAGCATATGAAACCAAAACTAACCAAAACATTTTTAATTGCACTATTGTGCTTAAGCTGTACAATTTCTTTTGCACAGACAAAGAGTTTATTTAATGGGAAAGATTTAACCGGATGGCATAGTGATGTTCCTGCTAAAGATAAAGACCAAAATATCAGACCATCCTTTATTATTCGTGATGGCTTGCTGGTAAGTTTGGGTGATCCCCGCGGTCACCTTATTACAGATGCTGTTTATCAAAATTACAGGATTGAAATACAGTACCGCTTCTCGGCAAAACCTGGGAATTGTGGTGTATTAGTACATGCTTCAACTCCCAGAGCCCTTTATGGAATGTTCCCAAAATCAATAGAGGTGCAGATGATGAACCAGAACGCGGGTGATTTCTGGTGCATTGAAGAAGACATTATTGTCCCTGACATGGAGAAAAGACGGGGTGATAAAACGAAATGGGGCATTAATGGCGACAAATTACGCCGCATAAAGAAACTGACAAGTAACACCTTAGAAAATCCTGTAGGCGAATGGAATAAAATGATTGTTGAATGCCTTGACGACCAGGTAAAAGTTTGGGTCAATGGTAAACTGGCTAATCATGGAACCAACTGTACCGTTAGGAGTGGTCAAATAGCATTACAAGCAGAAGGTTCGGAAGTAGAATTTAGAAAAGTAGTTCTTAAACCAATTAAAAAATTAAGTAAAGACTAAAGTATCATTTTATGCCGTTGTTATATCAATATATTGTCTATACTTTTGTATATAAATCAAAGTAATATTGAAAAATGAACACCAATTCAACTTCTGATAAAAAGGTTGCTTTACTTAAATGGCTAAAAAAAATTGGCGTATGGGGATTTTTATTTTTCCTTGTTAAGGGCCTTGTTTGGCTTGCTGTGGGCTATTGGGTGATTAAATAACTTTAACTCTTCATTATAAAAAAATTACAAAACAATAAAAAACACAAATAATATTTTGATATCCAATAATTTACAATACCTTTGTTTTATATTTAAACAATAATATAATGCAACAAGGAACAGTAAAATTTTTCAATGAAACTAAAGGTTTTGGATTTATTATACCATCAAATGGTGATGCCGAAATTTTTGTTCATTCTTCAGGCTTAATTGATAGCATTCGTGAGAATGATTCTGTAAGCTATGACATCGAGCAAGGTAAAAAAGGCTTGAACGCAATTAATGTTAAGATTAGCTAATCAAAATATTTATAAATTGTAAAAACATCCACCCAAACAGGTGGATGTTTTTTTTTACTCTCCTATTGCATAGTGTTCCGTAAATTTGCAATTATTAAGCTAATAGCTTGATTATACTAATTTATTAAATATGGAAACTTTAAATCATAAAACAGCATTAATTACTGGTGCAGGTAAAGGCTTAGGCAAAGCAATTGCATTAGCATTGGCCACAGAAGGAGTTAATTTGGCATTATTAGCCAGAACCTCAAGCGATCTTGAAAAGGTTAGCGATCAGGCAAAACAAATCAACCCAGATATTAAAGTTGTATTTGCAACTGCAGATGTTGCAAATATTGAGGAAGTAAATGCAGCATGTGCAAAGATTACTGCAGAAATAGGTAAGATTGATATCCTTGTAAATAATGCAGGCATTGCTAAATTTGGTAAATTCCTTGATCTTGAAGTTAGTGAATGGGAAAACATGATCAAAACAAACTTATTTGGACCATACTACTTCATTAAACAAATATTACCACAAATGTTGGAACGTAAAAGTGGTGATATCGTAAATATTTCTTCCAGTGCAGGATTAAAAGGTGCTGCATTAACAAGCGCTTACAGTGCTTCAAAATTCGGTCTGATTGGTTTATCAGAATCATTAATGCAGGAAGCAAGAAAATCTAATATCCGTGTGTTTACACTTACTCCAAGTACAATCGCAACTGATTTAGCGATTGAAAATAAACTTACAGACGGCAATCCGGATTCGACATTACAACCTGAGGATTTTGCCGATCTTCTGGTAGCTCATTTAAAACTACCCGCACGTGCATTAGTTAAAGACGTTAGTCTTTGGTCTACAAACCCTTAAAATTAATAAGAAAAGCCGCAAATTGCGGCTTTTCTGCTATATCAACGATTATTATTAGCTAACCTTTAAAGGAGTTGTTGTTGTTTCATAAAATCTTGCTCTTCCTTGGTAATATGATCATCATCAATTGCAGGTGCAACATTAATTCCAGCTAACCTTAATTCGTCCATAATATCTACAAAGTTTTTATATCTGGATCCTGCCGTTGGTTTGATGATTATAAATAATCCTTTTTTTGGGTGATCAGGATTTGCAGCCTGGACTTTCAATTTATTTGCAAGGATAGCATGACGTACACGCTCAATGCCCTCCACTACAGGCCGACTCTTCCCCGATTCACCCATATACCAAGCTATTTTATTATTCTTTCCTAATAGAATAGTCATAGAACGAGAAGCTGGCACAGGCTCCTGTAAACCATCAACCTCATCAGGTTTTGAAATATCCATAGCAACCGGCTTAGATAATGAAGTTGTAAGCATAAAAAATGTAATCAGTAAAAATGCAAGATCAACCATAGCAGTTAAATCAACTTTCGGTACAGATCTTCTGTTTCGGGAAACACTTAATTCGGCCATAATCTTTAGTTTTAGTTTAAAAGATGATGACTGAACATATGGAATTCCATAAAGCAAAGTGGATTTAACTACCTTTTTTAGCCTGTTTAATAACAAGAGTTTTCATTGATAATAAATCCTCATTACCCGGATCGATGCCTAACCCCTCATCAAAAAGTTTTATGGCCATATCATACTGTTCTAATTGAAGATATACCCATCCAAACCCTCGGTAAACATCTGGGTTTTTAACATTGAGCAACCATGCCTGATTTAGCCTATACATAACAGTTTGCAAATCTCTTTGCTTCATATGCGTACATGCTTTCTTAAAATAATAATTAGAAGCTGAATCTGGACTTCCTGCATCAGCAATAGCGCTTTCTACAAACTCAGCATCGGCTTCCAATTGTTTTGAGGTTTTTACAGCGTGACCATACATTGGAAAGAGCCGTATATCATGTCTTGCAAGTACCAACCACTCTTCATAAGACATTTTTTCTTCGGTTACAAGATAACTTTCTGTATCCGATGATGTAGAAATACAAGAACTTAATATTGTAAACAACAATAATGAGGAGAGAGAGTGTTTCATAATAGAAAGCGATAGTAAGAGGTTAAAGTATTTTCACTGATTAAATGTACATATTTTTTATTTTATATAAAACATCCTGCTATTCATTATAATTTCCGAAGGCCATGTTATATTCGTAGTCAGAATTTAATTACAAAATATGAAGATAGTCATATTAACAGGGGCTGGTATTAGTGCAGAGAGTGGTTTAAAAACTTTTAGAGATGCTGACGGCCTGTGGGAGAATCACAAGATTGAAGATGTAGCAACTCCCGAAGCATGGAAACGCAATCCTCAATTGGTTCAACACTTTTATAATGAACGGCGTAAATCTGTATTAGAAGCAAGGCCAAATGAGGCACATAAAGCCTTAGTCAGATTAGAAGATAAATATAACGTTCAGATCATTACACAAAATATCGATGATCTGCATGAACGGGCGGGATCCAAGAATGTAATGCACTTGCATGGTGTAATCACTCGTTCCCAGTCAGATATTGACTCTGGACTAACTTATCCAATAGATGGATGGGAACTTAGCTTCAATGACTTATGTGAATACGGAAAGCCTTTAAGGCCTCATGTAGTGTGGTTTGGAGAAGCCGTTCCGAATATGCAACCTGCCATAAAGCTCTGTCAACAAGCAGATATTTTTGTTGTTATTGGAACTAGCTTACAAGTATATCCAGCCGCCGGACTAACAACATATGTACCACAGCAAGCTATTAAATATATCATTGACTTAAATGTACCTTATGTTGCAGGGGGAGATAAAACCAGGAAAATTGAACAACCTGCAACGATAGGAGTTTCAATGATGGTTGATGAACTCATGAAAAATTGTTTGTAGCTTTGTAAATACATTATTAAACTCCTCATGGCAGTATTACATAGAAAAGAAGAAAAAATTGAAGTTGTGCTTAGTAAACTTCCAAAAGATTATACCGATAAACAATTTGTAGATATGTTTATACAGTTGTATTCTAAAGATTGGGGAAAGATTAAAGCGAATTACATCAAACAATCACAGGATAAGGAACCTGGAACGGTTATTAATATGCCGAAGCCTGAGGTTTATTTAAAAAATATCCTTAAAGTTTATTTAGAAAACTCAAAATAAAACCATTTCAGGACATTTTATCTAATAACATTATAACAGAAAAGGGCCATTATTAAAAATATTGGCCCTTTTCTGTCAAGCAATAAGCATTAATTACAATTTTACTTTAACAGTGTCTCTGCTTTAATCAATACAGCATTTAAGCCGTCTTTATTCTTACCACCAGCAGTAGCATAAAAAGGTTGTCCACCTCCACCACCTTGAATGTCTTTTGCCAATTCTCTTACTATGTTTGAAGCATTTAATCCCTTCTCTTTAATCAGGTTTTCTGAGACCATTACTGTAATACCAGGTTTGTTATCAATCAAAGTAGTTAATACAAGAAACAAATCATCGACAAGATCTTTTAAAGCAAAAGCAAGATTTTTTACTGCGTCAGCATTTGGCAGATCAACATGAGTAGCAATCAGATTAACGCCATTAATGGTCTTAAGATGATGTACAATTTCATGTTTAAGATTAGCAGAATGCTCCAAAACAGCTTTTTCAGCATCCTTTTTAAGCTTGTTATTCTCTTCGATCAATGCTGCAACAGCTGATTTTAAATCTTTATTTCCTTTTAAAAGACTTCTTAATTCATTTAGCTCCCTATTCTGATCTAACACAAAAGCTTCTGCTTTATCAGCGGTAATTGCCTCAATACGTCTTACGCCTGCTGCTACAGCACTTTCAGAAATAATTTTGAAATACCCAATCTGCCCTGTTGCTTTGACATGTGTACCACCACAAAGTTCTTTAGAGTAATGATCATCAAAGGTAATGATACGAACCAGGTCGCCATACTTCTCGCCAAACAATGCGGTAACACCGCTAGAAATAGCCTGATCATAAGGTACATACCGCTGCTCTTTAAGTGGAATATTTTCTCTGACTTTCTGATTAACCAAATGCTCTATTTCTGCAAGTTCTTCTTCAGTAACTTTTGCAAAATGAGAGAAATCAAAACGTAAATAATCTGGATTCACTAATGATCCCTTTTGATTTACATGGCTCCCCAATACTTTTTTTAATGCGGCATGTAGCAAGTGAGTCGCGCTATGGTTATCCTGAGAAAGCAAACGCTTATTGGTATCAATAACAGCCCAGAATTGACTTTCTACATCTTCGGGTAATGTATCAGCATAATGTACAATTACACCATTCTCGTTCTTTGTATCAGTTATTTCAACAAAAAAGAGACGACTATGGTCTTCCAAACGTCCTGTATCACCAACTTGTCCACCACTCTCTGCATAAAACGGGGTCTTGCTCAATACAATTTGATATTGTTCTTTACCCTTTGCAATAACCTTTCTGTATTTAATGATTTCCGTTTCCGCTTCAAAATCATCATATCCTACAAATTCAACTTCAAGGTCAGGCTTAACAATTACCCAATCACCTGTATCTACAGCTGTAGCTGCTCTTGAGCGTTCCTTTTGTTTAAGTAACTCTTTATTATACCCATCCATATCAACCGTCCAGCGTTGCTCTCTGGCCATTAATTCTGTCAGGTCAATCGGGAACCCATAAGTATCTTGTAATTCAAAAGCAAACTCTCCAGAGATCACCATCTGGTCTTTCAATATACTATATACCCATTGATCATCAAACGGTTTTTCCAGTTCAATGGCATTTTCAGCCATCAACAATTCTCCTTGCTTTTTAGTATAATTATCAAAGCGTTGTATACCTGTAGCTAAAGTTCTTAAGAAAGAGATTTCTTCTTCCATTACAACTTTCTGTACAAAGTCCTTCTGCAATTCCAGCTCATCAAAAACACCTTTAAACTGTCCGGCTAAAACTGGTACAAGTTCATTTAAAAATGGTTCTTTTAAATTCAGAAAAGTATAAGCATAACGAACAGCGCGGCGTAAAATACGACGAATCACATAACCCGCTTTATTATTTGAGGGTAATTGTCCATCTGCAATCACAAAAGAAATAGCACGGATATGATCTGCCATTACACGCATAGCAATATCTGTTTTTTCATTTGCACCATACTGAACATTTGCCCTGACAGCAATAAATTGAATCAATGGCTGAAAAACATCTGTATCATAATTAGATGATTTACCTTGTAATACCCGCACAAGACGTTCAAACCCCATTCCTGTATCAACATGCTGAGCAGGCAAAGGTTGTAATGAACCATCTTTTAAGCGGTTAAACTGCATAAATACATTATTCCATATTTCTATCACCTGTGGATGATCAGCATTGACCAGGGTTTTGCCCTCTATAGCCTTACGCTCATTATCAGGTCTGCAATCCACATGAATTTCAGAACAAGGTCCACAAGGCCCTGTATCTCCCATTTCCCAGAAGTTATCTTTCTTATTACCTAGAATGATACGTTCTTCAGGTACATATTGTTTCCAAAGTTCAAAAGCTTCCGTATCTCTCGGTAAACCTTCTTTCTCATCCCCCATGAAAATGGATACATATAATTTATCCTTAGGAATTTTATAAACTTCAGTAAGCAGCTCCCAACTCCAGGCAATAGCTTCTTTCTTAAAATAATCGCCAAAACTCCAGTTACCCAACATTTCGAACATAGTATGGTGATAGGTGTCTATACCAACTTCCTCTAAATCGTTATGTTTACCAGAAACACGAAGACAGCGTTGTGTATCCGTAACTCTTGGATACTTAATTGGTGCTTCACCTAAAAACAAATCTTTAAACTGGTTCATCCCTGCATTGGTAAACATCAGTGTTGGATCATTTTTAACTACAATTGGTGCAGATGCAACAATATGGTGCTGTTTCGATTCGAAAAATTTTAAGTACGCCTGTCTGATTTCCTTAGCTGTCATCCTCTATTGATTTATTTTGAGCAAAATTAGCATATTATTAGATTATTTAAAGCTAATCTCCTCTTAAAAAGGTAGCCACCAAAAGTTTAAGTTTCAATGAAATATTTTTTTATTCTATCATTGATACTTGCATAAGTTTTCCTAAGTTTGAATACTTTAAATAAAACCCGTAATCAACTAATAATCAACACAAAATTATGCCTTATAAAGAAAGGGAGATCAATAAAATGTATTACACCATGGGAGAAGTGACAGAGATGTTCGGTGTAAACGCCTCTCAAATCCGTTTTTATGAGAAGGAGTTCGATGTATTGCAGCCCAAAAAAAATAAAAAAGGCAACAGGTTATTTACCCCTGAAGATATCGAGAACTTAAAAATCATCTTTCATCTTGTAGATGATAAAGGCTTTACCCTAAAAGGAGCTAAAGAACATTTAAAGAACAATAGCGGAGAAGTGAAGGAAAATCAAAAAATCATTGCTTCACTTGAAAAACTAAAGGATTTTTTGTTAAAACTCAACGAAGAGATCTAAATTAATCAGTAATATTTTTTTTATTCAGTAATATCTGCAGTGATTTGTCCAGTTTATACAAATCACAATGAGAATATTATGTTTACTTTTCTGGCTACCATTAAGCCTGCCGGCATCAGCACAGGATGATGAAAAAAACAGGGATATCCTGGAACATATTGCTGAGAACGTTACTGAAGATGCTGATATTTCAGAATTGACTGAACAATTGACAGCTTTTCGAAATCGTCCTATAAACCTGAATAAAACACATTCCGAAGAACTTAAAGCTCTGAGGCTTCTTTCCCCTATACAAATTGCGAATTTCTTTAGTTACCTTACCAAAAACAAACTCATAGATGTTTTGGAACTACAAGCAATTCCATCATTTGATATTGAGACGATCAACAGAATTTTGCCTTTTGTAACCTTATCAGACTTTCAACATTACGACAATCTGAATCCAAATAAGCTAATATACAATAGCAATCATGACTTAACTATTAGGTACACTCGTCTTCTTCAACAACAAAAGGGCTTTAAAAATTTAGCTGGCAGCCGATATTTAGGTTCACCTGAAAAATTACTATTAAAATACAGATACAATTTTCAGAACCTAATTTCTGCAGCCCTGGTTATGGAAAAAGATGCCGGAGAACATATTTTCAACAGAAAAAGCATTACAGACCACCTATCAGCCAACATATCATTTATAAAACTAGGAAAATTTAAAAAAATCGTAATTGGCGATTACAGCATGCAGTTTGGACAAGGGTTAACCTTATGGTCCGGTTTCGCTTATGGTAAAGGTCCAGATGTTACAAGTGTTGCCGCTAGAGACGTTGGTCTCAAAGCATATACTTCCGCTAATGAATCCGCCTTCTTTCGTGGTATAGCAAGCACTTTTGAGCTTAGAAAAAATATCCATATTAGTCCATTTATTTCGATCAGAAAACTAGACGCTAGCTTAAAAGCCGATATAGAAGGAAAATTTACACTATCCAACATTAACATTAGTGGCCTGCATCGAACACAAACAGAGCTTAAAAACCAAAAATCACTTGAGCAAAGGGTTTATGGCGGAGTTATTCAATACAGCAGCAACAATCTCGGCGTTGGCATCATTGGTTATCAATCCGATTACCAGCATGAATTTATCACCGGTTCACAACAATACAACAAGTATGGTTTTGTAGGTAAAAAACTTAAAAACACAGGCATTCATTACAATTATACTTTCCAGAATATCTATATATATGGAGAACTTGCCCATAGTATAGATTCGGGCTACGCTATCATTAATGGAGCTATGGCCAGTTTATCAGCTAAATTATCCGCTGTTATGCTTCACAGAAACTATAGCAAGGATTATCATAACTTTTTCAGCAAGTCTATAGGCGAAGGTTCTGAAACCAATAATGAAAGAGGTTGGTATGCTGGACTTAATTATTCCTTTTCAAGAAACCTTGCCTGGTCAATGTATGGAGATTACTTTGTGTTTCCTTGGTTAAAATATCGAATAAACTCCCCTTCCAAAGGTTATGAGATACTTAGCCGATTGAGTTATACTGTAGGAAAAACTTTCAAGGCTGCAATAAGACTTAAAACTGAGCAAAAACAACAAAACCCTGACGCAGGCAGTCCTCATAAGGAGTTGGTAAATGTTACAAAGCAAAACTACCGCTTAGAATGGAACTGGAAAATCAATCAAAAGTTTAACTTTCAACAAAGATCAGAAATCATTTATTATCAAAAGGATATAAAAACAAAGGAAACTGGATATATGATCTACCAGGATTTGGATTACACTCCCTTATCTTCCAAAATATCCGCCAATTTTCGCTTTGCATTTTTTAATACTCCTTCCTATAACAGCCGGATTTATGCTTACGAAAATGATGTTTTACACGGTGCTGGATCTGCTGTGTATGCTGGAAAAGGAATTCGAACTTTTGTAAATACAAGATACAAGATTTTAAAAAACATAGATATCTGGACCAGGCTAGCCTTATTTTTACACCCTTCATCAGTCACAATTGGCTCTGGTTTAGATCAAATAGCCGGAAACAAAAAGTCGGAAGTTAAATTACAGATCCGGTATCAATTATAGTGAACCGCCTTCAAATTATATACCAACATGAAATTGCATTCGTAAGGATATTGATTCCATTCATACTTGGCATTTTAAGTTATTATGGTTGTACAAATGACTGGGCTTTAAACCAGCTCATTCTTACAAATTCAGTTCTTTTCTTTTATTTATTTTTCCGAAAAAACGTTTACAAAAAACCTGGAAAAACTGGAGACAAGAGTTTAAATGGCTTCATACTTCATTTATTATTCTTCTTTTCAGGATCTTTATGTTCTACATTATATAACAACCATAATAATACTGATTACTATTTATTTAAAAAACAAAATTATCTAAAAATAAGAATTATAGATGAACCTAAAAATAAACAAAATATAATTCTGTTCACTGCTGAAACGAGCGAATCAATAAACGTAAACAACTATAAATCAAATCAAACCGAAAAAAAATACGATATTCAATCATCTTCAGGCAAAATCAAAGTAACTATCCTAAAAAACACTGACACAACTTTCTATTTGAAGTATGGTGATGAGCTCATAATTCCAGCAAAACCAACCGAAATAGAATCTCCTTTAAACCCATCTGAATTTAACTACAAAAGCTGGCTCGCAAGCCAAAACATATACCATCAATTTTTAATCAAACAAGAAGAATTGATTAAACTCAAGAGCAATGCTGGCAATAGCTTGATTAAGTTTACTTTTCAACTCAGAGAAAGACAAGTCCGATTTTACCGCAGCATAATTAAAAATGATGATGCGTTTGCAGTAGCTGCAACTTTAATATTGGGATATAGGACTGATTTAAGCTCAGAAATTTTAGAGATTTACTCTAAGACAGGTACCATTCATGCACTATCGGTGTCCGGTATGCATGTAGGACTAGTTTATTTCATACTAAACTATTTACTGTGGTTCATGAATAGAAAACAAAATTGGAAGATCATAAAAACCTTATTAATCCTGATTAGCATCTGGTTTTACACTTTACTAACTGGCTTCTCTCCTTCTGTTTTACGCGCATCTATAATGATATCAGTATTTATTATAGCAAAGTTATTAGCCAAAAACACAAACAGTTACAATATCATCGCTTTTTCCGCCTTTTGCATATTGCTATATAATCCATTCCTCGTTTGGGATGTAGGCTTCCAATTGTCATTCATGGCCGTATTGGGATTGATCTATCTACAACCTAAAATTGAAAAATGGTTACCAGTAAAACACTTCTGGTTATCTAAATTATGGAACCTAATAGCTATGTCTTTAGCAGCTCAGTTAGCAACTTACCCCTTTAGCGTATATTACTTTCATCAGTTCCCTATTTATTTCCTACTCAGTAATCTATTTATAACGATCCCTACAGCATTAATCATGTACATTGGCATCATTATACTTATTTTTAGATTAAACGCCCTAGGCCCTCTCTTTGAGTGGCTCATCAACTTCACCAACATGGGATTAGATCAGATTGCGAGCTTACCATTTTCAGGAATAAGCTCAATATGGCTAAACAAAATTGAGCTTATTTTACTATGCTTATCTGTTTTATTATTGACTATGGCATTGGCAGAGTTAAAAAAACAACTACTTTTATATTCAGTCATTCTATTTACAGGACTACAATGCTTAATTACCTATGATAAACTTCTGGCTCTACATCAAAAAAAAGTCATTCATTTTAAACTGCAAAAAAACTATGCAATTGCCATTGTAGCCGGCCAATGTGCTGTCTTATTTACAAACCTGGAACCCACAAGTAAAGCTTTTAATTACGCCGTTAAACCAGCATTAGATCAACATAGGATAAAACAGATTACATTCAGAAGCTCAAATATTACCAATGTTTTAAAAGACAATCATATCTTTGATTAAATAACTGAATTATTTGTATGACTGAACCACTGGTTTTGTACTCCGTTAGTCAGCGTATAGCTACGCTTTCTATTAATAGGCCGGAAAAACGGAATGCATTAAATCCCGAACTTGTTTCTCAGCTGACCGCTGCATTAAAAAAAGCTGAAAAGGATAACAACGTAAAAGTTATTATTTTAAGAGCCGAAGGCGGCACCTTTAGTGCAGGTGCAGATCTTGCCTATCTACAACAGCTACAACAAAATACTTATGAAGAAAACCTTGCTGATTCCGAAAATCTGAAAAACCTGTTTACAACAATATACTATTTGCCAAAGATTGTAATTGCACAGATTGAGGGGCATGCTATTGCAGGAGGCTGTGGATTGGCGACAGTATGTGACATCATATTTTCTGTGCCAGAAGCTAACTTTGGTTATACAGAAGTTAAGCTTGGTTTTGTACCTGCAATTGTTTCTTGTTTTCTGCTACGTAAAACAAGTGAGACAATTGCAAAGCGAATATTGCTTTCAGGCGCTCTATTGACTGCTCAGGAAGCTTTAAATTATGGATTAATCACATTTGTAACAAAGAGAGAAGAAATCACTCTTAATGTAAATAATTTTGCATTAAGTTTGTGTAATGAAGCTTCGGCAAATTCGTTAATGCTTACGAAGCAACTGATCGGACAGACCACTAATGCTGACCTGGATAAATGCCTCTCAGAAGCTGTACAAATCAATGCTAAAGTCAGGGAAACTGATGACTTCAAAAAAGGAATTGCTGCCTTTATCAGCAAGGAAAAAATTAACTGGTAAACTAAATTATTTAATAAAAATGTTTAAATCTATCAAAACAGGAGTTCTGGCTATTGTTTTAATTGGAACTGCAATTATTGCTAAAGCCCAAAAAGCTTTTGAAGCTGGAACAATCACCTATAGTGTTGAATACCAATTATCTGACGATCAGAAAAAAATTATTGATCCATCTGTACTTCCATCTGAAAGCAAAGTAGAATTTAACGGAAACTTAGCTAAAGTGCAAATTGACATGGGCATGGCTATGTTAAAGGTAATCAGTGACGCTTCAGTTAATAGCGCATTAGTTCTTGTAGATATACCTATGATCCAAAAACAATATGCAGCTAAGATGTCTAAAGAAGATATTGAAAAGCAACATAGCTCCATAAAGTATAGCGATTTCAAGGCTACAGGAGAGCAACAAAAGATTGGTGATTATAATACGGAGAAGTATACTTACAAAGACAATAATGGGACTGAGTATGAACTATGGGCTACAAAAGAAATTAAGTTGCCTTTAGGTGCAAACCCTCGTGGATTTACCGATTTGAAAGCTACTGCAGTTAAATTTATTAATATCCAGGATGGAGTAAAAACTTTAATGACTTTAAAAAAAGTATCAGATGGGAAAGTTGGTCCATTTTCTTTGGAAGTCCCTAAAGGATACGAATTAAAAACTATGGAAGAACTAAAAGCGATGAGAGGCGGTAACTAACCTTTTAAATAAAATGTTAAAAAGTCTGCTTTTTTTCCTTCGCTTCTTCATCTTCTGGCTGTTATTCTTTTTTATTGACCGCCTTATATTTATACTCATTTATCATGATAAGCTAACTACTGTACCATTTAAGGAAACTGCAGCTACCTTTTATCATGCTATACCTTTAGATCTATCCATGACGGCCTATATTACCGTTATTCCGCTTTTAAGCTATATATTCTGGTTATTAAATGGCAGAAAAGTAGTAGAGATAAAATGGATTTCAATTTATAACCTGGTCCTAGTATTTGTTTGCAGCGTATTATCTGTTGTCAATTTCAACATATACCGGGAATGGGGAAGTAAAGTAAATGCAAAGGCGACGAGTTTTGCATTTAATTCTCCAACAGAAGCTATGGCGTCTAGCGCTTCTTCCCCCATTGGCTTATCTATATCATTATTAATCTTACTATTTGTTATTGGCTTTTTTCTACAACGTTATGTGGTCTCCAGAAAACTGAGCTTTACTAAAAGTCCCATCTGGTTAAGAGCTATACTTTGTTTGTTTTTATTATTTGGAAACTTTTTACTTATTCGTGGAGGATTACGTGGGTCTCCCATTACTCAAAGTATGGGTTATTTTTCAAAAGAGCAATTACTGAACAATGCGTCAGTCAACACAGAATGGAACTTAATTTCCAGTGTTCTGGCATCTAAAATGACAAAAAACAACCCTTATCTATACCTGGATAGCAAAGAAGCTGAAAACAAAATCAAAGACTTATATACACCAGCTAAAGACAGCACTATTCATATTCTGAATACCAATCGACCTAATATAGTTCTCGTTATTATTGAAAGTTTTACTGCTGATTTAACAAAAACACTTGGTAATGAAGATGACATTACACCACACTTTGATACACTCATTAACAAAGGTGTCTTCTTCAGTCAGATTTATTCGGCTGGAAACCGAACAGATAAAGGACTAATTGGAACACTTGCAGGCTTTCCAACATTGGGGACCGGCAGTATTGTAAAATGGCCTGAAAAGATGCAAAAACTTCCTGCTATTTCACAATCGTTATTCAATAATGGATATAAAACCTCATTCTTTTATGGTGGGGAATCAGAGTTTGACAATTATAAGGCTTTTATTTTAAGCCATAATTATCAGAAACTAGTAGACAAGAACAACTTTGAAGGTAATCATATGAAAACCAGCTGGGGAAAATATGATGAGGTAGTATTTAACAGAATGCTTAATGAGTTGAATAGAGAAAAACAACCTTTCTTTTCCACTATACTGACTCTCACAAATCATGAGCCTTATTTCTTACCGGGAGTGCCGAAATTTGGGAAAGCAGATAACATAGCTAAATTTAAAAGCACATCTTATTATACAGATTCTTGTATCAACGCATTTCTAACAAATGCAAAGAAACAAACATGGTATAAAAATACTCTTTTTGTATTTGTAGCTGACCATGGGCATTCATTACCAAAAAACAATAGTGAAGTATTTTCTCCTCAACGTTACCATATTCCTCTTTTATTTTTTGGAGATGTGATTAAAGATGAATTTAAAGGCCGTAAATTTGATAATGTGGGTAGCCAGATTGATATCGCAGCAACTCTACTGAGTCAAATGAATATCCCTACTCAGCAATTTACATGGAGTAAAAACTTACTTAATCCATATAGCAAATCTTTTGCTTTTTTTAGTTGGGACAATGGAATGGGCTTTATAGACAATCAACAATGTGTTACATTTGATAATGTAGGCAAAATGGTACTATATAACAGCAATGATAAAAATATTGATCAGACTTCAATAACATTGAATTATGCCAAATCGTACCTGCAAACCGTATATCGTCAATTTATAGAATTTTAATAAAATGAATTTCAAAAACATCACTTTTAAATTGGTATTAATTGTACTAATTGGCTTTTATGGAAATGTGTTTGCTCAGAATAAATCTGATCTCAAGTGGACAAAAGATGGAAATGGTTACTACCAAATGATAAATGGTGAACTGGTATCTATTTCTATCCTTGAAAATGATCGCAAAACCATTGTGAGCCGTGAATTACTTTATAATAGCGACACTAATCTGGGTCGAATCACAGATTTCGAAATCTCTGAAGATGGTAGCAAAGTGCTATTTTATACCAACAGTAAAAAAGTCTGGCGTTACGAAACACGAGGAGATTACTTTGTGGCTGATTTAAAAGCCAATACTATTAATCAGGTAGGAAAAGGTAAACCAGCGTCTTCTTTAATGTTTGCTAAATTTTCACCAGATGGTAATAAAGTGGCTTATGTAAGTCAACATAATCTTTATGTAGATGACCTGCAAACTAAGATCAGCAAGGCGTTAACTACTGATGGTACGGACAGAATCATCAATGGAACGTTTGACTGGGTATACGAAGAAGAATTTGACTGCAGAGATGGTTTCAGATGGAGTCCTGATGGTCAATCTATTGCATATTGGCAAATTGACGCCAGAAAAATCAGAAACTTTCTAATGATTAATAATACTGATTCTATTTATGCCTTTACTATTCCTGTTGAATACCCTAAAGTAGGTCAAGACCCTTCTTCATGCAAAGTAGGAATAGTAAATATTACCACTGCTCAAACTAAATGGCTAGATATCCCAGGAGATCAGGTGCAAAATTACATACCTCGGATGGACTGGATTCCTAAAAGTAATGAAATAATTTTACAGCAATTGAACAGAGAGCAAAATGTAAGTAAACTTTATGTTGCCAATGCAACAACAGCCACGGTTGAAAATATTTATTCTGAAACTGATAAAGCATGGATTGATGCAACAAAAGATTGGCAATGGATAAATGAGGGTAAAGAATTTATCTGGTTAAGTGAAAAAGATGGTTGGCGACATACTTACCGAATCAGCAAAGATGGTAAGAAACAAACGCTGATTACTAAAGGAGATTTTGATGTGATTGAAAATTCCTTAATTGATGAAAAGAACAATCTGCTTTACTATATGGCATCACCTTTAAGTGCCACTCAAAAATACCTTTTTAAAACTAAGTTAAATGGAAGCGGGAAGCCGGAAATGGTTACTCCATCAATATTACCCGGCACACATACTTATGAGATTTCGCCAAACGCAGTATTCGCACGTCATACCTACACCAGTGCTTTAGTACCTCCTATTACTGAATGGATGCGCTTAACAACTTTAAATCCACTTACTATGGCTGGCAGCATCACTAATCAGCTTGGCAGAATAAAAGCACCTAAAAACAAAGTTGAATTCTTTAAAATCAAAACTGAAGATGGAATTGAATTGGATGGTTGGATGAAAAAACCTGATAATTTTGATCAAACCAAGAAGTATCCTGTAGTCTTCTATGTTTATGGAGAACCAGCCACACAAACTGTTAAAGACACCTATGGTGCTGGCAAAAACTGGCTGTATGCTGGCGATATGTCAAAAGATGGTTATGTTTATATTTCTATTGAAAACAGAGGTACACCTGCACCCAAAGGACGAGAATGGCGCAAAAGCATTTATAAGAATATAGGTGTACTGAATATACGGGATCAGGCAATGGCTGCTAAAAAGATTATAGAATGGCCATTTATTGATAAAAACAGAGTTGCAGTATGGGGATGGAGTGGTGGTGGTTCATCAACACTAAACCTGATGTTTCAATATCCTGAGATTTATAAAACAGGTATTGCTATTGCAGCTGTGGGTAATCAACTTACATACGATAATATCTACCAGGAACGTTACATGGGCTCTCCATTAATCACTAAAGAGGCTTATATCAAGGGCTCTCCTATTACTTATGCCAAAAACCTAAATGGTAATTTACTTTATATACATGGAACCGCTGATGACAATGTACATTATCAAAATGCAGAAATGCTCATTAATGAATTGATTAAAAATAGAAAGGTATTTCAAATGATGTCCTACCCTAATAGAAGTCATAGTATTAATGAAGGAGAAGGTACTTCAGAACATTTATCCCTTACCTACACTCGATTTTTACAACAGTATTGCCCACCAGGAGGAAAAAGTAAATAACGTATCAATCTTATTTTTCAAACATGATTTTTCTCGAGAATGAGTATTTAAAGGTTTCTTGAATAATACATATTATTTTGAGAACAATACCTATCAACTACCCAGACATGGTTTTGCAAGAGATCATGACTTTGAAGTGAACTACATCAGTGATACGGAGCTTGTATTAAAACTTAGTCATAATGATGAAACATTAAAGAAATATCCATTTCAGTTTGTTCTTCAATTGAGATACCGATTGCAAGGTTCTCAATTATCATGGACTTACAAAGTAAGTAAACCATCGAAAAAAAACTCTTTATGGTTTTATATTGGTGCACATCCGGCTTTCTCTGTCCCACTAAAAGATGATTTATTATATACAGATTATTTTTTGGAGTTTAACAAAGACCATTCATTAACATACCATACGATTCAAGATGATTTAATTACAAATAAAACAATCAATATTGAGTTAGCTGAAGGAAGGTTACCTTTGACACAAGAGCTTTTTTATGATGATGCATTGGTCTTTAAAATCATTAAAGAGCAATTGCATTACTTTAGGGACAAAAAAGAACAAATATGGTCTACATTTCAAATTTAATGACTTTCCATTTTTTGGCATATGGGCAGTAAAAAATGGAAATTTTATTTGCCCTGAGCCTTGGTGTGGAATTGCAGACAACACTGATCACGAGCAGGATCTTAAAAAGAAAGAAGGAATTATAGAGCTTCGATCGATGGAAAATTGGAATCGGAGCTGGGAAGTTGATTGTTTTTAAATTGGAAGCTGAATAGTAAACCTAGCTCCCTTATTCCTTCCCTCACTTTCAGCAAATATCTTACCTCCATGGGCTTCTACCAATATTTTTACAATGGAAAGCCCAAGGCCGGTTGAACTCTCATTAGCGGTAGGTTGTGCACTCAAGCGTGTAAAACGCTGGAACAACATTTTTTTATCTTCTATTGTTAAGCCAGGACCTTCATCTTCTATTACAATATATACATGATCTTTTGATACACCTACCTTTACGTATATATTGGTATTAAAAGGAGCATACTTAATGGCATTGTTAATCAGGTTATCTACAACTTCATTTAGCCGACCTTCATCTCCCCTAATGTAAGCATCTAATTGAGGAGCAAAGTGAATTTTTTGTCCCTTTCTATCTGCTAATGGTAAGTTCATTGCTACAACATTGCTGACCAGGGAAGAAATATTCAGTTTTACCATCAGCAACTTCAGCTCACCAGCTTCCATACTTCCAGATTGCAATAACTCATCTATAATTCGAACCATATTTAAACTAGCTATCTTAATCTGGTCACACATAGTATCAACTGTATCCGGATCATTCTTTTTTATTTTAATCAGATCTGCACGAACTGGTATGGTTGTAAGTGGACTTTTGAGATCATGTGCTGTAGTATTTAAAATATGGTTATGCCTTGCAACAGACAACTTAGAAATCAGTTTCAACTCAATCTGTTCCATTGCAATATCCCTCAAATCTCTTAAAACTTCCTGCTCTTCTTCAGTTAAGGTTCTTGGTTTTTTATCTATGATACAAAAGGCTCCCAAGTTAAAGCCTTCCTTGGTTTTAAGAGGGTACGCTGCATAAAATCTTAAACCAAAATCCCCAACAACTAATTTATGTCCTATCGTTCTAGGATCTTGCTTAGCATCTTCTACCTGATAGAAATCACCTTCAAATACAACAGTATCACACAAGCCATCCTCACGTTCCATCTGCTGTGTATCAAGGCCATATGAAGATTTGAACCAAACTCTATCTTTATCAACCAGGCTAATTATAGCTACCGGTACTTTCATTAGCTTAGCGGCAAGTTTAGTTAATTTGTCACAAGTATTATCTGGAGGGGTATCCAATATACCATACTTCCGTAATGCAAGAATCCGTTCTTCTTCAACAGAAGTCAATTCACGATCAGTGTATGTAGCCATGAGATCAATATATAGATGTAATTATAAATATAATGCACTTACACGTTAAATCAAATTAATAAATTATTTAATCACTACAGAAAGTTTACTGGATGTATGTGCATTAAAAACTCCTAGAGCATTATTACTGAAGTTTGAAACAGGATTGGAGGGGGATACCGGAGGGCCACCATTCCCGCTATTTTGCCCAAGACTATAAAAATAACGATAAACATTCCGATCTATACATTGAAATTCAACCTCAAGCTTATCTCCAACTACCAAATCATTAACATCATAAAATATAACATCAGAAACCTTATTACCATCGTTAAACCTATCTTCATTTACCTTATCGTCTTCAATTACACCTTTAACCTTTAAAATATAGCGATACTGATTATTTACACCTGCCGGATCATTATAATTTACAGCTAGATAATCGTTTTCCTCACCAAAAAAATTAAACTTCTTAAATGTAAGTGAATCAAGCGTTACCTTACTCGGCATTGTAGAATATGCCGTATAAGTCTCTCCATCCAAACGAACATCTAACTTATATCTTTTACCCGGAATACCTTTCATTTTAATTGTTTGATATACTCCAGGAGAGGTTTCTGTATAATTTATTGAACCGCCTTCGGGTGTTGTTAAAACTACTACAGCACCTCCTACACCATTAAATCTGTTCGGCTCCGTAAAATTATATGTCCTCGAGATCTTTACAATCTGATTTTCATTCAGATCATTTATACTAGCATCAATGACAACAACCGGCGTGGCATTATCCAATTTTAAATCTACTATTTTCTCACAACCAACCATTATACTTGTTGTAAGTAAAAGAACATATATAGTGTTTCTGATAAAATTCATATTACTTTAAAATCTTAATGATACTAAAATTTAAAATTCCAGGTTACTGACGGTATAATTCCAAAAAGAGTCGTTTGTACTGCCTGTGTCTTACTTGAATCATCCGGATCATCTTTAAAATCAATAGAAAAAGCATTCTTTCGGTTATATAGGTTGTATATACCAAATGACCAGCTCGACTGATTTTTTTTTCCAGGTTTCCCTTCAAGTGTTGCAGAAAAATCTAAACGATGATAAGCCGGAGTACGGTGGCCATTCTTTTCGGTATAATAGAAAACTGTCCGGTCGTTAATCTGGTATTTACCACTTGGATAGGTAACAGCATTCCCAGTATTGTAAACAAATACAGATGAAAAGGTCCAGCGTGGACTAGCTTTATAAATTCCTACCAGAGATAAGTCATGAGTCCTGTCTTGTTTTGCATAAAACCATTTACGGTTATTAATGGCATCAAACTGTCGCTCTGTGCGCGACCAGGTATAACCTATCCATCCATTAAATCTACCAAATCTCTTTTTAAAGAAAAGTTCAAGTCCATATGCCCGGCCATCACCATACAATAAATCAGATTCGACATTTCCATTACCTCTTAAATCCGTCCCACTACGATATTCTATCTGGTTTTGCATCCATTTATAGTAAATTTCGGCAGAAAACTCATAATTATCATCATTAAAGTTCCTGAAATATCCTGCTGCAATCTGATCTGCTATTTCAGGTTTTACATTATTACTATTCATAATGTATAAATCCGTAGGCGATGTAGAGGTAGAATTAGACATCAGGTGCACATTTTGAACATTTCGGGTATAGGCAGCCTTTAATGAACTGGTATTATTGATTTGATAACCCGCAGATACCCTAGGTTCAAGATTAAAATAGGTTTTTACAAATTCACCTGATTTATAAGGAATATTGCTAATGGTGTTTCCATCTGCATCATATGATTTAATATTTCCGGGGCCCATTAATGAAAAACTACTTAAACGTAATCCATAAACAAGGTTTATCTGGTCATTAATCGTCCACTCATCAGATAAATATGCAGCTAATTCAAGACCTTTCCGATCCTCGTAATTGGTTTCATTCACACTTGAACTTTCTGTTGCAGTAAGTTTTCCAGGCGCGATGGTATGATGTATAGCATTAACACCAAATTTCAAATTATGGTTATTGCTAAGACTATATTCAAAGTCTTGTTTCAGGTTAAAATCCTTTATGGAAGAATTAACTTCAAAGTTATTTTCCTCCATAAAATTTTGAATTATATAATTATAATTACTGTATATCAATGATGTATTTGAGAAAAGTCTATTATTATAAAGATGATTCCAGCGTAGTGTTACCGTTGCATTTCCCCAGTTAAATCCAAAAGTATCAGAAAGGCCTAGTTTATCACGACCAAAATAACCTGAAAGATAAAGCGTATTTTTCTCGTCCAGCTGATAGTTTGCTTTTGCATTAAGGTCGTAAAAATAGAGTGTATTACTATTTATAGCACTATCCGATGATAACTTTAGAAAAGCATCCATATAAGTTCTTCTTGCACTGACCATAAATGATCCTTTATCTTTTACTATAGGTCCCTCAACTTTAAGACGTGATGAAATTAGTCCTACCCCTCCCTCTGCAGTAAACTCTTTTCTATTTCCATCATTCATTTTAATATCTAATACTGATGCTAGTCTTCCTCCATACTGAGCAGGCATCCCTCCTTTATAAACACTAACATTTTTTATCGCATCTGAATTAAAGGTTGAGAAAAAACCTAACAGATGGGAAGCGTTATATACAGGTGCTTCATCCAATAGGATAAGATTCTGATCGGTTGATCCCCCCCTTACATAAAAGCCACTATTACCCTCTCCAGCAGGTTTTATGCCAGGTAGCAATTGCAAAGTCTTAAGTATATCACGTTCTCCAAGTAAAACAGGTACACTATTAATTTCTTTTACATTTATTTTCTGTAAGCCCATCTGTGGACTACTCACATTTTCATTTCTTTTTACACCCGAAATAACCACTTCATTTAGCTGATTATCCTCTTCTAATACAAAATTAAAGCGCTGGTCCTTGTTTACAACGATGTTCTTTTTTATAGTATTATAGCCTATAAAACTTATAGAAATCTCATAATTTCCCTTCGAAACATTTAAAGAATAAAAACCATAAGAGTTTGTCATTGTTGAGGCGATGTTATCGCCAGTTAATTTAACACTTGCGCCAATCAATGTTTCACCAGTTTTTGCATCACTTACAGTTCCATTGAGTGTTTGTTTATTCTGAGCAGATAAAATTTCAGTCTGAGCAAATAAAAAGAAAAGAATCAGTACAATCCTATAGGGGTTTGGCATAATTAAATCGTGAATTGTAAAAATAGAAAGATTTCTGGTACCTTACATATTATGAAGGAATTCTATTGGTCTTATCAACAAAAAAAATTTCGAGGTATCAATTGGATACCAGAAAGATTCAATAAGGTAATGGTCATTGTTCACGGAATTGGAGAACATATAGAACGGTATGATCACGTTGCAACATTTTTTATGGAGCAAGGTTTTGCTGTTACTGGTATTGATCACTATGGTCATGGTAAAAGTGATGGACCACGAGGGGCTTCCAAAGGCTTTGAATTCATGTTTGATTATATCCAGGAATTTTTACTTCACGTTAAAAAAGAGTTCAATAAACAATTGGTTATGTATGGCCACAGCATGGGTGGTGGTGTATTAACCGGATTTCTGTTAAAACGTCAACCAGATTTAATGGCCGCTGTCATTTCAGCCCCAGCACTTATTATAGGGACACGTCCGGGACCATTTCTTAAAGGAATACTAAAAGTAATTACTTCAATTACACCAAATATCCGTATTCCCCAAGGACTTGACATCAATAAAATATCTCACGATAAGACAGTAGTGGAAAGATTCAGAAATGATCCTTTACGCCACGGGAAATTAAGCTTTAGGCTTGCGAATGATATGATCCAAAATGGTAGTTGGTGTCTAAAACATGCTAACGACTTACATGTCAAAACACTGTTAATCCACGGCAATGCTGATGAATTTACTTCAGTAGAAGGCTCCAGACAGTTTGCAGCATCGGCGCCAAAATCTTTACTTACCTTTAAGGAATGGGATAATTTGTATCATGAAATGCATAATGAACCTGAAAGTAAGGAAGTATTAAGTTACATTGCAACCTGGTTAAAACAACAGGATAATTAGATTCAATATTTTAGTTTATAAAAAATCTATTGCCATGAATTACAAAATGCTATTTTTAACAGGACTTATCATACTATCGAATGTTTATGTCTTTTCTCAGATAAAAAAAACCTTTACCTACAGCACAAAAGATACTCAGGTTTTAAAGTTAGACGTATACAGCAATCAGGATCTTCATGTAAAAAAAACATCGATAATATTTTTATTTGGTGGCGGATTTGTTAAAGGTAACAGAGATGACAGTTATTACCTTCCTTACTTTAAAAAGCTTGTAGAAAACAACTATAAAGTCATATCTATAGATTATAGATTAGGTTTAAAAGGAGAAAAATGGCCAACAGTTTTTAATACAAGCGTTCTAAAAAATGCTATATCTTATGCTGTAACAGACCTTTATGATGCTACGGCATACCTTATTGCAAATTCTGAAGAAATAGGAATTGACACATCTATGGTGCTACTTTCAGGTTCAAGTGCTGGTGCAGTAACCATATTGCAAGCTGATTGGGAAAAAAGAAACAACAATTCTATTACTAAACCGCTTCCCAATAACTTCCAATATAAAGGTGTGATTGCATTTGCAGGTTCAATTTTAAGTTATAATGGTAAACCTAAATATAAAGTTCCGCCAGCCCCTACTATGATGTTCCATGGAACTGATGACAAAGTTGTTGTTTATAACAAAATAAAACTATTTAACAGAGGAATGTTTGGTTCCAGATACCTGGCTAGCTATTTTAAAAAACAAAAATACCCTTACTATTTCCAATTTGTAAACAACAAAGGGCATGAAATTGCCGGTACACCTATGCACGATAACCGTAATGAGATTCTCTGGTTTATCCAAACTTATATTGAACAAAAAAAACCTTATCAAATGGAAGTCAACTTTAATGCCCTGAAACCTCACAAATAACCAGGGAAGATTTATATTTTCTTTCCACTGGTTATTCTTCCTATACCCAATATATTTCTTAAGTACCTAAATAAACCGCTCAAATAAATGACTTAAATCAAGCGAATTACAACCTTCTGTTTCATTCAATACAACAAATGAAGTTGCATTACTCACACAATGTAGATTAGTAAGCTTATTAACTAAGAGCCTATGATAATCATGTATATCTACTGCGACAATATGTATTAAAAAATCGAACATGCTATTTATTCGATAAAAATTATAGACTTCGGGTATACCTTTTATATATTTCAAAAAAGAACTTACAGTATGATGGTTATTATGCGTGAGATTAACCCCTGTAAAGCATTCTAGATTTCTATTGATCTTAGTCTTGTTTAGTAATGTAGTATATTGGTGGATGTAACCATCATTTTCAAGATGGTTAATTCTGGTTGTTACAGCGTTAGGTGATAGATGAATAATACGAGAGATTTGTTTGTCACTGATGCGAGCATTATTCTGTAATTGCGTTAATATATTAATATCTATTTTATCTAATTTGAGGGCCATATAATTTATTTATTTTGAGCGTAAGTTAAATGAAGTGTAGCGTAATAAAAACTATCTGCAGATACTTTGTTAATCCAGATTTCTTTTTACGAAACTCTCCTCTAAGACGACTTAAATAGGATGGTTGCAAACCTAGATTATTCGCAATATGCTTAATAGCAAAGTATTGCTCAATATCTGCTTCAAACAATATTAAGAACTCTCGGTATCGTTCTCTTGGTTTTATCTTCATCATATCCATTTTTCTGATTACCTCAAATTTATCAAGCACTAATATTTTGTTTGCAATTGTTGCTACTTCAGGGCATCTCTGAATTAAAGAGTCGTAATCATTTTTTGTAAAAGGTATGATGATTGATCCGGCTGAAAGTTCAAATCCAAATTCACTAATGGATTCATCAAAAAAACTACCTGACACGAATAAAAACCTACCTGGCTTACAAAAATCAATTGTCTGATCATGACCAACTCCATTCTCATCAGTTATTATCTTAAAATATCGTCCATAACCAGCCTGAAGCCAAAATGCTTCTCTACAAATTTCACCTTCATTAACAATCACCTCATTTTTAACTAACTCTCGAACTTGAAGCATTGGTGAAATTAATTCATAAATCTTTGGGTTAATATCTAAGTAGTTACCTAAATAAGCTAAAAAATCACCCACAACATTTTTACAATCCATACAATTTTTGTTGTTATTAAAATTATTTTTTCCATATAAACTACACATGTTTAAATAAAACACCCACACTTATTACGATTTAATTTAAAAATGCATATTGACAGCCGGCTAAAACTATACTAGCACAATCGGTGTTAATTCCTATATGGCGTTAATAGAATTTACCAGCAAAGGCATATATTGTAGAATAGGCAATTTCTATATTGACCCATGGCAGCCTGTAGATCTTGCTGTGACAACTCATGGGCATTCAGATCATGTTAAATGGGGCAATAAAGTATACCTCTGCCATGAGCTAACAAAACCTGTTCTTATCCAACGTTTAGGAGATTTAAATATAGAAACGCTTCCTTATCATAAAGAAATCAATATTAACGGTGTTAAATTGAGTCTAATTCCTGCTGGCCATGTAATTGGTTCAGCACAGATCAGAATTGAATACAAAGGGGAGATATGTGTAATTTCTGGCGATTACAAAGTAGAGGATGATGGAATTAGTACACCTTTTGAACCAGTTAAATGCCATACTTTTATATCTGAAAGCACGTTTGGACTACCTATATATAAATGGCAGAAACAAGATTTTATTTTTTCTCAAATTAAAGATTGGATTTCAATAAACCGTGATCAAAAAAAAACAACTATACTTATTGCTTACAGTTTAGGTAAAGCACAACGCTTAATAAAAGGACTTAATGGCTATGGCCAGATTTACGTACACAGTTCTATAGATAATCTGAATGAGGCATTTATTACATCTGGTGTCCCCCTGCCCCCAACTATCCGCATTAGCTCAGAAACAAATAAAGAATTATTACAAAATGGAATAGTGATCGTTCCACCTGCCATGGCTGAGGGACGATGGATAAAAAACCTAATCAATGCAGCTACTGGGATCTGTTCTGGCTGGATGCAAGTTAGAGCGAGTAGAAGATGGCATAATGCAGATGCAGGTTTTGCATTAAGCGATCATGCCGATTGGCCAGGCTTATTGTCGGCCATCAAAGCTACACAGGCAGAAAAAGTATTAGTAACCCATGGTTACACTGCTACGTTTAGTAAATATCTAAACGAAATAGGGATTACAGCTGAAGAGGTAAAAACACAATTTGGAGATCTGGATGAAAATGAAGATAAAATACACATTAAATGAAACGATTCACTGAACTTATCCAACAGCTGGAAATGAGCAATAAGAATAATGATAAAATACTAGCTCTTGTTAATTATTTTATTGAAGCTGATGATTTGGATAAATCTTATGTAATTGCAATGTTTACCGGGAAACGCCCTAAACGTACTGTAAGTACTAAATTAATAAAACAATGGGCAATCGAATTGAGCGGTATACCTGAATGGCTATTTTCAGAAAGTTATCATAATGTGGGCGACCTGAGTGAAACCATTGCATTAATATTACCTCCTCCAACAGACAACAGTAATCTTAAACTTCATGAATGGGTTAATGCTCTGGCAGCATTGAACGATAAAGGTGAAGCCTTTAAAAAACAGTTTATTATTAAATCCTGGAACAGCCTAAAAAGCCCTGAACGCTTCATTTTCAACAAATTGATCTCGGGCAACTTTAGAATTGGCGTATCTCATAAAATGCTTGTCAATGCGCTCGCAAAACAAAGCGGAATTGAAAGCAATAAAATCATGCATATCATTATGGGTAAATGGCTTCCATCAGAAATCACTTATGATGAATTACTAAAGGGTAAACATGTTAATACGAATAGTTCCTGGCCTTATCCCTTTTGCTTAGCTTATGCGCTCGAAATAGCCCCTACATCACTTGGTGAACCTAAAGAATGGCAGGCAGAATGGAAATGGGATGGTATAAGGGGACAAATAATAAAACGTCAAGGAGAACTCTTCATTTGGTCACGAGGGGAGGAACTGGTAACGGACCAATTTCCAGAATTACATTTCCTGTTGCATGAATTAGATGATGGGACTGTCCTTGATGGAGAAATCTTATCAGTAAAAGATGGAATTGTACAACCTTTTAACATACTTCAACAGCGACTCAATAGAAAAACAATAAACAAATCTCAGTTAAATGATGCTCCTATTGGTTTTTTCACCTATGATTTACTTGAATATGAAGGAAGAGACCTTCGTGATGAGTCATTATTTAAACGAAGAGAATTACTGGAAGTTGTGGTTACACAATTGAAAACACCTCACATTGTAATGCTATCTACTATTATCGCATTTAATGATTGGGACGGCCTGGCACAGATTCGACAGTCTTCACGTGACATCAACAGTGAGGGAATTATGTTAAAAAAACTAGACTCTTTATACCATACTGGAAGAAAACGGGGTGATTGGTGGAAATGGAAAGTCACCCCTTATACTATTGATACTGTTATGATTTATGCACAAAAAGGCAGTGGAAGAAGGGCTAATTTTTACACAGACTACACCTTTGCTGTGAAAGATGGTGATCATTTAATTACCATAGCCAAAGCCTATTCCGGATTAACAGATAAGGAAATAAAAGAAGTTAATTCATTTGTCCTTAAAAATGCCATTGAAAAATTTGGCCCGGTAAGAACAGTTAAACCGGAATTGGTATTCGAAATCGCTTTTGAAGGCATTGCCGAGAGCAAACGTCATAAGGCAGGATTAGCTCTAAGGTTCCCTCGAATTGTCAGATGGAGGAAAGACAAAAAAGCAGAAGATATCAACACTTTAGAAGATTTGAAACAATTACTGGTATCTACTCTATCCCACACTACAAATCAAATTTAATTCATGCAGCTAGAAAATAGTAAAGGATATAAACAAGTAATTAAATGGTTAAAATCTAGTAAAAAGAAACCATTTAAATTTCAAACAGATGCCTGGCAGTACTATGCGGAAGGATATTGTGGCCTTATCAATGCTCCTACTGGTTTTGGTAAAACCTTTTCTATTTTCTTAGCAGTTTTAATTGACGAACTAAATAAAAAAGTGGATCTGAAATCAACAATTCCAACAAGGAAAAAGAAGAGCAATCAAGGTCTAAAACTGATATGGATTACCCCTTTACGCTCATTAGCTAAAGACCTTGCACGTGCCATGAATGAAGTCTGTACAGAATTGGAATTAAATTGGATTGTAGGCATACGAAATGGTGACACATCACAAAGTGAAAAACTTAAGCAGAAAAAACAAATGCCGGAGGTATTGATTATTACCCCTGAAAGCATTCATCTATTGCTAGCTCAAAAAAACACTTTCAACTATTTTGATCAAATAGAATGCATTGTGGCTGATGAATGGCATGAACTTATAGGTAGTAAGCGAGGTGTGATGACTGAACTTGCCATCTCCAGAATAAAAAGCATCATCACCGAGAAGCATCCAGAACGATTACTAAGAATATGGGGTATTTCTGCCACCATTGGAAACATGGAACAAGCAATGGAAGTTTTAGTTCCATATCATGATGTACTAAAAACCATTGTGAAAGCCAACATTGAAAAGAAAATAGAAATCCATTCTATCTTGCCTGATCATATTGATATGTTACCATGGGCAGGACATTTGGGACACAAGCTGGCTCACAAACTTTTACCAGTTATCCATAAAAGTAAAACAACCCTCATTTTCACCAATACACGTGGACAAGCTGAATTATGGTATCAAACCTTACTTGGTCAAGACGAAAATCTTGCAGGCCAACTGGCTATTCATCATGGTTCTATCGATTATGAATTAAGAAACTGGATTGAAGATGCTATTCATACTGGATTGCTAAAAGCCGTTGTTTGTACCTCCTCGTTAGATTTGGGAGTAGATTTTAAACCTGTTGACACAGTTGTACAAATCGGATCGCCAAAAGGTGTAGCTCGTTTTTTACAACGTGCAGGTAGAAGTGGTCACTCTCCTTATGAGATTTCCAAAATATACTTTTTACCCACGCATGCACTTGAATTGGTTGAAGCAGCTGCGATTAAAGAGGCTGTAAGAACACAAGACATTGAAAGTAGAGACCCCATTGTGATGGCTTTTGATACTTTAATCCAATACCTGGTTACAATAGCTGTAGGTGATGGTTTTGATGATGAGAAGATATTCTTTGAAGTAAAACAGACCCATGCTTTTAAAGAATTATTACCTCAGGAATGGAAATGGGTAATGCAGTTTATTACTACTGGTGGTAGTAGTTTAACAGCCTATAATGAATTCAGTAAAGTCAGCAAAGACCCTGATGATGGACTTTGGAAAGTTAAAAATCGTCAAATTGCCATGCGCCATCGTCTGCATATCGGAACAATAGTAAGCGATGCAATGTTAAAAGTAAAATATCTAACCGGGGGATTTATTGGGATGATAGAAGAATCATTTATATCAAGGCTAAAACCTGGCAGCAGTTTTACACTTGCTGGTAGGGTACTTGAATTTGTAATGGTTAAAGAAATGATGGTTCTGGTTCGTAAAAGCAAATTAAAACAAGCAATCAGTCCAAGCTGGCTTGGCGGGCGCATGTCATTAACAGCAAACCTAGGTGCCTTACTTAGAAAAAAATATAATGAAACACTTAATAAAACACATGACGAAATAGAATTGGATTTTATCTTACCATTATTTGAACAACAGGAAAAGGTTTCTCATGTACCTAAAAGTGATGAATTTCTAATTGAGTTAATTAATACCAAAGATGGTCATCACCTTTTTGCTTATCCATTTGAAGGTAGACAGGTACATGAAATTATGGCAGCACTGATTGCTTACAGATTAAGTATGATAAAACCTATTACTTTTTCTATGGCCATGAATGATTATGGTTTTGAACTATTAAGCGAACACCCCATCCCTCTTGATGAGGATAACATCAAAGCATTGTTTACACCATTGAATCTAAGTGATGATATTGTAGCTAGTATTAATGCTACTGAAATGGCACGTCGTAAATTCAGAGACATTGCTTGCATTTCAGGTCTTGTTTTCCAGGGATATCCAGGAAAATATCTTGCGAATAAACACTTGCAGTCATCAGCTGCTTTATTTTTTAATGTTTTCAGTGATTATGATAAACACAATTTACTATTAAGACAGGCTTATGATGAAGCGTTTTACCAACAAATCGAAGAGCCGCGACTAGCTGCTGCTTTAAACCGTATACAATTCAGTAGAGTAATTATTGTAAAAACTGAACGTTATACCCCTTTATGTTTTCCAATTAAGGTCGATAGCTTACGAGACAATATGAGTTCCGAAGAATTGAGCCAGCGTATTGAAAGGATGACTGCTGAATCTGAAAAAGGACTGTCACCAACCCGACGTAAAAACAAACAAAGAAAATGAATATTAAATGCAGAGGCGAACAATTTATACTTAATAAGGAAAGAGCAATTTATTGGCATGCAAAACAAATGCTAATTGTCAGCGACTTGCATATCGGAAAATCTGCTTACTTCCGGAAGTCTGGAATTCAGGTACCAGGTACCGTAGGATTAACAGATTTACAGCGACTAACTTCATTAATGAAAGAGCTTGTTCCAGAAACTTTGCTTATTACAGGAGATATGTTTCATAATAATATCAACAGCGATGCAAATGCTTTTATGGAATGGAGAAGAAGTTACTCCAACTTAAATGTAATACTAGTAAAAGGGAACCATGATACCTTAAGACACGAGGATTACGAAGCTTTAAATATTGATTACTATACTAAGGAATTATGCTGTGCTCCTTTCCGGTTTATTCATGATATCCCTGCAGAGAATGATGACTTTTATAATATATCAGGTCATATTCATCCGGGTATAATATTATATGGTAAAGCAAAACAACAATTAAAGTTTCCTTGCTTTTATTTTGGTAAACATCAGGCAATACTACCTGCTTTTAGTGTTTTTACAGGATTAAAAATTATGAAACCACAAAAGGGAGATTTAATTTTTGCACTTACCCCCGGTAAAATTATGCAGGTTTAAAACCTGCTAAATCTATAAATCATACTGTTTCAATAACAGTTCTATTGCATTCTTATCAGTTTTAAAAGTTACATCATCTGTTTTAAGTTTATCCAATGAAATCCACCTGAAAGATTGTAATGCTCCTTCATCAAAATCAAAAGGTTCTGTCTTAAAATTAAGTATTAATGGATGTACTTCTTTTACCATGTAATAAATACTTAGTATCTGACTATCATTGAAAGAGGATTGCTCATAAAAATCTGTAGTATAAAGGTGTTCAAGTACTTCAATCTCTGCATTACATTCTTCAATAAATTCCCTTTTCAATGCTTCAATAAGACCTTCACCAAGCTCAAGACCACCACCAGGAAATTTACTAAACATACGCCCCCCCGACTGTTCGTCACTAACCAACACCTCGTTTTTATTGTTGATTAACAAACCGTACACCCTTACATTAAAATAGCTCATTATTAAGTTATAGTATATCAGAAATAGAGGTTAAGTAAATAAGAAAGGGGCATAAATCATCAGACTTACACCCCTTAAATTAACGCTCTCACTACAAAGGTAATAATCAATTCCATAAATCCACTATAATTTAACTCTAAAATTTCATATGGTCTGATAAAAATAATCAAACAATCTGATTTATTTTTGGTTTTATTTATAAAAAATAGAGCTATGGCAAAGTCAGCAAATAATAAAAAATCGATTGAAAATTTATTAAACAATAAGATTACCTCAATCAAAAATGAAATAGAAAAATTAGAAAAAGAATTACAGCAGGCTCAGGTAATCCTGGCAGACTATAATAAAAACAGAACTACTATTGAAACCATATTGGGATTACAGTCAGCGCCCGATATTGCTGGCTCACCAAAAAAGAGAATAAAGAAACAATAGAAGAGAACTCTCAACTATTGATCAAAATGTTTTTGATTTTTAGTAGCGTTTTCGATTGTCCACCTTATTTCTCCCCTGAATGGTTCTTGCCTTACAGGACATTCTTTCATTCTGCAATAATTACAGCAGGCAGGTAAACAAGGGTCAGCATGAATAAATAATTCAGTTTTACGATCCGCATTACCATTTATCATCCTGTCTATATCAGAAATCTCCTGATGCACACGGTTCAAGTCAAAATAATATGGCAAAGTAATATGACAATCGATATGCAAATCAGCACCATATTGTTGTGCCCTTAAGTTATGTACATCTATCCAGGGATCTTTCCTGTTTGATTGAAGGATGTCTATGATACTTTTTACCAGTTCTACATTACTTTCATCCATTAATCCCCCTACCGATCTTCTGGTTAATTTGTATCCATTATATATAATATACAATCCCAGCAAAATAGAGATAATACTATCTAGGACAAATATTCCAGTAATTTTAATCAATAAAACTCCCAAAACCAGTCCAGCACTGGTAATGGCATCTATAAGCAAATGTTTCCCATCTGCCTCAAGTGTAATTGATTTATGATTTTTCCCAGTCTTGATTAAATAATAACCTAATACAAGATTGGCCAATCCTGTGGCCCCAATAATAGTCGCACCTTCAAAAAGCTGACCAATTTGCTTTGGATAAACAATATCGTATCCAGACTTAAAAACAATAATAATTCCAGCAAGAGCAATCAGTATTCCCTCAATAAACGCAGAAAAAAACTCTACTTTACCATGTCCATAAGGGTGATTTGTGTCTTTTGGTAATGTAGCTAAATAAATGCTGTAAAAAGCAAAACTACTGGCTAGTACATTAACTATACTCTCTGCAGCATCAGTTAGAATAGCATTGGAATTGGTTATGAAATAGGCTACAAATTTGGCCAGCATAATCAATATGCTGAGGCACATTGCAATAAGTATGGCTTTTTTTTGAGGTTGCAAATCGCTGTGTTTTGCCGTCAAAAATACTGTTTACTTGTCAAAGTATGATAAAAAGTATTTTTTTATGGCTTATAATTCGGTTAGGTTTCTATATTTGCTATTTCACAAAACAATATTTGCTTGCGCATTAATCATTATGACATTTTTATCCAAAAGAATCAACAACCTATCTGAGTCACAAACCATTAAAATGGCGAAGTTAGGGAGAGAGCTATCTGCAAAAGGGATAGACGTTATTAACCTCAGCTTTGGGGAACCAGACTTTTTTACACCTGATTTTGTTAAGGAAGGCGCGAAGAAAGCTATTGACGACAACTTTTCTTACTATAGCCCAGTTTCAGGTTATCCTGAACTACGTAAAGCAATTGCAGAAAAGTTATTGAGAGAAAATGGATTGACTTACAGCTTCGACCAGATTGTCGTTTCTACAGGTGCAAAGCAATCATTGGCTAACGCTGTTATGTGCCTAGTTGATCCAGGAGATGAGGTAATCGTACCAACTCCTTATTGGGTCTCTTACTCAGAAATGATTAAACTTGGTGAAGGTGAAACTGTATTCATCAATGCAACAGTTGAAAATAACTTTAAAATAACTGGCGCAGAACTTGAAGCTGCAATTACGCCTAAAACTAAATTATTTATGTTCTCTTCTCCATGTAACCCTACGGGTTCTGTGTATAGCAAAGATGAACTTGCTGATTTAGTTGCTGTTTTTGAAAAGTACCCCAATATCTACATCATTTCTGATGAGATTTATGAGCACATTAACTTTGTTGGACAACATGCATCAATAGCCGAATTTGACTCTATTAAAGACAGGGTAATCCTGATCAATGGTTTCTCTAAATCATATGCTATGACAGGATGGAGATCAGGATACATGGCTGCTAATAAAGAAATCGCAAATGCTTGTGATAAATTACAAGGACAAATTACATCTGGTACTTGCTCTATTGCACAACGTGCATCCTTAGTAGCTTACCAAGGAGGTTTAGATTCTGTAAATGAAATGGTTGCTGAGTTCAAAAAACGCAGAGATATCGTTTATGCCTTATTATCAGAAATCCCTGGTGTAAATGTAAACTTACCAGATGGTGCGTTCTATTTCTTCCCTGAAATAAAATCTTACTTCGGTAAAAAGAATGGAGATGTTGTAATCAATTCAGCTGAAGATCTTTCTTTATACTTGTTAAATGAGGCACATGTATCGACTGTAACAGGTGAAGCTTTTGGAAATGCAGATTGTATCCGTCTCTCTTATGCAGCTTCTGAAGATCAATTAAGAAAAGCAGTATCAAGAATCAAGGATGCATTAGCTAAATTAAGCTAAGCATTTATATAAGAATATTAATTTCCAAAAAGGAGCCTGCATTTTAATTAATGATCAGGCTCCTTTTTATTTACTACCATAAAAACAAAAACTCATGGAAACTAACAGCAATACCAAAAGAGAAATTACCATGACAGAATTTTCAACCCCTTTAGGTCCTATGCTAGCTGGTGCCACAAATGAAGGTATATGCATGCTTGAGTTTACCAACCGTATCAAATTAGACAAAGAGATTAATGAACTGCAAAATCTACTAAATGCAATTCCTGTTGAAGGTCGCAATCAACATTTAGATCAACTTGAGATTGAACTTCAGGAATATTTCGAAGGAAAGAGAAAGACTTTCGAAGTTTCTATCCACACACCTGGAAACGATTTTGTCCAGTCAGTATGGAAAACACTTCAGGAAATCCCTTATGGCACTACCTGCTCCTACAAAGAGCAAGCCTATAAGATGAACAATCCAAAAGCCATCCGTGCTATAGCTACAACCAATGGTCGTAACAGACTCGCCATTATTATCCCATGCCACCGTGTTATTGGTAGCAATGGAAGCATGACTGGTTATGCAGGTGGAATTGACAAGAAAAAATGGCTTTTAAAATTTGAAAGAGAAAACTCTGAAATACCAGACGGCAATCTATTTAAGTAACACTGTACTATTAAATAAAAGTATCGGGTTTAGGCTGTACTGACATGTTAAAAAATAAGTACGCTGTGAGAAAGCATAAGAATTTTACGCTTCTTCTACGTAAAATGTTCCAGCTTTCGAGTAGTCATGCTTATTTTTTAAGAGGAAGACCCACCATTTACGAACGGATAGCTTCGACAGGATCTAGCTTCGATGCAGAGTATGCTGGCCAGAAACCCGATATTGTTCCAATTGCGAATGAGACTCCTACCCCTAGCAATATATTATTTAAGAAAAGAATCATAGTGAAACCCAATGCTCCTGTAATCAAAGTACCAATATATACCAGTAAAATTCCTAATCCACCGCCAAGTAAACATAAAGCAACAGCCTCGAATAAAAATTGTAAAAGAATAAAATAGTTTTTGGCACCTAAAGATTTCTGTATACCTATGATATTAGTGCGCTCTTTAACTGACACAAACATAATATTCGCAATTCCAAAACCACCTACCAAAATAGAAAACCCACCAATTACCCAGCCAGCAATATTTACAACACTAAACATCTGGTCGAGCTGATTAGAAGCAATGGTACTTTTATTTAATGCAAAATCATCTTCCACACCGGGTTTAATTTTATGTGCTGCACGCATTGCACCTCTTATTTCACTTTCTATTTCTTCTAAATCAATATTCTCTTTCCCCCTTACAGTAATGGTAGGATCATAACGTCCACTTTCTACATCAAATAAACCTTTTGCAAAATTTAAGGGAATTAGGACATTTTTATCTTGAGACATACCAAGCATATCATCGCCTTCTTTCTTAAAAACACCAACAACGGTCATCCTACGCCCCATTACTATAATTTTATTTCCAACAGCAGGTTCACCATTAAATAATCCATCTGCAATATCAGCACCTAGAATAATGACAGGAGAACCTGAATGCCCTTCATTTTCAGTAAAATATCGTCCCTCCTGAAAGTCTATTAACCATGTTTTATTAAAATCTTGAGAAGCGGCTTTTAGTCCTGCTCCCTCAACAGAATTACTACGATATTTTACGGTTCTGCTATCTGCATAAATCTCATATGACACTCCCTCGGCGTATTCCAGGCGCTCCTTTAGTGCGGCATAATCTCTTAATGAGGGTTCAGGTCTATTTACATATTTCCACCACGGATAACTACCAAAACCTCCCCAAGGCCATTTTTGTACAAAAATTGTTTTAGAACCTAATTTATCAATACTATCCTGAAGTTTACTTCTAAAAGTATCTGTTGCTGTAAAAACAAAAATAATTGCAAAAATTCCAATCGTGATTCCTAATAAGGAAAGCATAGTCCTCAGTTTGTTTTGCCGCAATGCATCTGCTGCGAACCGAAAACTCTCTCTTATTAGTCTGAAAATAATCATAATTATTGTTTAGATCAAAACTAGCCAAAAAGGTTACAGCAATCATAAATTATCATCTAAAAAAAATCAAAAGAAAATAATATTCAATTCAATTAGCACCTATAAAATAATTTTACATTATTAAGGATAATAATTTGTAAATTTGCGGCCTTAAATATTACATTAAAACATATGAAGTTATCTCAATTTAAGTTTAATTTACCTGAATCATTGCTTGCCAATAACCCTGCTGAACAAAGAGATGAAGCCCGTTTAATGGTTTTACACAAGGATAGTGGTAAAATTGAACATAAAATATTTAAAGATGTTTTAGAATATTTCGATGATCAGGATGTGATGATTCTGAACAACACTAAAGTTTTTCCAGCCCGTTTATACGGTAATAAAGAAAAAACGGGTGCTACTATTGAAGTTTTTCTATTAAGGGAGCTTAACAAAGAACTTCGCTTATGGGATGTTTTAGTGGATCCCGCACGTAAAATCCGTGTTGGAAATAAATTATATTTCGGCGACGATGATCTTTTAGTTGCAGAAGTGGTAGATAATACTACGTCCCGTGGTCGTACTATCCGTTTCTTATTTGATGGAACAGACGAAGAATTTAGAAAAAACATTGAAATTTTAGGTGAAACACCTTTACCAAAATATATCAAACGTAAAGCTACAGCTCAGGATAAAGAACGATACCAGACTATTTTCGCAAAACATGAAGGTGCTGTTGCTGCTCCTACCGCCGGTTTACACTTTAGCAGAGAGCTGATGAAACGTTTGGAATTAAAAGGCATCAACTTTGCAGAAGTCACTTTACACGTTGGCTTAGGTACCTTCAGATCTGTTGAAGTTGAGGATCTTACCAAACATAAAATGGACTCAGAGCAATTCATTATTGAAGAAAAAGATGCGAAAATTGTAAACCAGGCCATTGAGCGTAAAAAACGAGTTTGTGCTGTTGGTACAACATCAATGCGTGCTATAGAATCTGCAGTTTCTTCTGGGGGATTACTTAAACCAGCAAATGACTGGACCAGTAAGTTCATCTTCCCTCCTTACGATTTCAGTATTGCAAACTCAATGATTACCAACTTCCACACTCCAGAATCTACCTTGTTAATGATGGTAAGTGCATTTGGTGGTTACGATTACGTAAGACATGCTTATGATGTAGCTTTAAAAGAAAAATATCGTTTCTATAGCTATGGTGATGCAATGTTAATCATCTGATAAGACATATTTCTTAAAATATATTAATAGGAGATTTGAAACTATACGTTTTAAATCTCCTATTTTTGTTTAAAAACAATACATTATGAAACATTATGCGATTATAGTAGCCGGAGGATCTGGCAACAGAATGCAAAGCACTATACCCAAACAATTCTTATTATTAGATGGGAAACCAGTACTTATGCATACCATAACCGCGTTTAATGAATGTATATATAAACCGCAGATTTTATTGGTCCTGAATATTGATCAACACAAATACTGGGAAGAGCTGTGTTTAAAATATAACTTTCAAATCCCTCATCAGGTAATCAAAGGTGGCACACAAAGATATCATTCTGTAAAAAATGGATTAAAAGCAATTAAAGGGAAAGGAATTGTAGCTGTCCATGATGCTGTAAGGCCATTGATCTCTGCTAAATTGATCTCCCAATCCTATAAAGTAGCACAGGAAACAAGCAATTGCATTATTGGCATTACACCTACAGATTCAGTTAGAAGTGTGCAGGAAGACGGCAAAAGTGAGGCTTTAAGCAGAGAAAAGCTAGCCTTGATACAAACCCCTCAGACTTTTGAAGTAGAGATGCTTAAAAAAGCATACCAAATACCTTATAGAAACGAATTTACAGATGACGCTTCTGTAGCTGAATATGCCGGATATAAGATTAACTTAATAGCAGGCGAAAGAGAAAACATAAAGATCACATATCCCGAAGATTTAGAGATAGCATCAATATTTATCAAAAAAACAAAGAGACCAGTTAATCCCACATAGTTTAGACCAGTCTCTTTGCTTATAATATTAAGCGGCTCTATTTATTACTTTTAAAAGAATTGCAATAATAGCAATAACCAACAGAACATGGATTAAATTACCAACATTGGGTCCGAAACCCTGAAAGAAAAAGCCAATAATCCATAATATAATTAATACTACGGCAACGAGGTAAAGCAGATTTCCCATAACTTCTAGTTTTAATGATAAGTAAATGAACCTGATTGCGTTTAACAATCCATGACATTTCATAAACAATCATCGTTCCAAAAATAAAAAAGGCCCTTATGGGGCCTTCCTATTCGTTATTGATTAATATTCGTCTTCGTTGAAGAAGAAATCGTCCTTTGTTGGGTAATCTGGCCAAATTTCTTCAATGGTTTCATAAGGTTCACCATCGTCTTCTAATGCCTGTAAATTTTCGATCACCTCAACAGGGGCACCTGATCTTATACCATAATCAATCAATTCATCTTTTGTTGCAGGCCATGGAGCGTCTTCCAGATGCGATGCGAGTTCTAAAGTCCAATACATATTACTTATCCAATTAATTATTCAAATTTATTTTTTTGCAAAAATATAATAAAATCTATGAGTAAAACAAATCTATTTCATACTTTTTACAATCTCGGAATCCAGATATTTTCTTCCGTATTAGCATCTGAATTCAGTTTTCGTGCCAAAACAAACAAATAATCGCTTAATCGGTTCAAATAAATAGTCATTTTTTCGTCAACAAAGCTCTCTGAGGCCAGATGAACTGTTAAACGCTCTACCCTTCTACATATACATCTTGCTATGTGACAATACGATACTACCGTATTTCCTCCTGGAAGCACGAAATGCTTTAGCTCTGGCAAAATCTCATTCATATCGTCCATTTCTTTTTCCAAAATACTGATATCAGTGTCATGCAAGTCTGGAATCTTCATTCTGGATTTTTCAGGATCAGCAGCCAATGCCGCACCAACTGTAAAAAGACGATCTTGAATTTCCTTTAACATCTTCTGATGATGAACATCTATATCCTGACACATAATAAGTCCGATATATGAATTTAGTTCATCAATAGTCCCGTAACATTCTATTCTCAGGTGGAATTTAGGAACACGAGTTCCTCCAATTAAAGACGTAAGGCCTTTGTCGCCCGTTTTAGTATATATCTTCATAGCTTATTAGCCAATAGTCTCAAAATCATCACCCTTTTCTTCTAATTTAACGAGTCTGGGCGATACAGTTTTAATATCTGTATTTTGATAATCATTTTCAATCAGCCCATCACGCATCCTTACAATACGGTGAGCATGTTGTGCAATATCTTCTTCGTGAGTTACCAGTATAATTGTATTTCCTTTACTATGAATCTCTTCAAGCAAACCCATGATCTCAATTGAGGTTTTGGTATCCAGGTTTCCTGTAGGCTCATCAGCAAGTATAATGGAAGGATTATTGATTAATGCTCTTGCAACCGCAACACGTTGTCGCTGACCACCAGATAGTTCATTAGGTTTATGTGTTACCCTATTTCCCAATCCTACATTCTCCAGCGCCTTATGAGCACGCTCTTCCCGATCTTTTTTATGTATCCCAGCATATATCAAGGGCAAAGCGACATTATCTAACGAAGTAGAACGAGGTAATAAATTAAAAGTCTGGAAAACAAATCCGATTTCTTTATTTCTTACTTCTGCTAGTTCGTTATCTGACATGTGACTAACATTGATCCCATTCAAGACATAATCACCTTTACTAGGTGTATCCAAACAGCCTAAAATATTCATCAATGTAGACTTACCAGAGCCTGAAGGTCCCATGAGTGCTACAAATTCTCCTTTATGAATATCCAATGTAACTGATTTTAGTGCATGGATTACCTCAGCCCCTATTACATATTTACGACCAATTTCCTTAATATGTATTAATGCTTGATTTGCTGATGACATAGTCGAGGCTCTATCCATTACTTATCTTTTTGACATTAGATTTCACCAAAGGTGCTAATGTTACAGTCTATACTATTTTTCTATAATCTTTGGAACAAGAAAAAACTCCTCATTGTGACGTGCAGCATTCTTTAATCCATCCGTCACACTTAACTCCTGCTTTGCTATATCTTCACGCCAAACATTTTCTTCTGTATTCATATACACTAATGGCTCAACCCCTTTAGTATCCAATTCATTTAGTTTCTCCATAAAAGTAAGAATCTTGTTCATATCCGGTATCAGGGCATCAATTTCTTCTTCTTTTATAGCTATTCTTGCTAAATCTGCAACTTTATTTATCGTTTGCTTATCTATAATCATTTATCAATAAGTTTACTATTTATCAAGTCAAAAATACGGTCTTTTAAGTCATCTGAGTCATTTATTGTCAAATTACTCGTTAGAATCGGTTTGTGAATGTAAACATCGGCCCTACCTGGGCTTGAACCATGTTTTTTCCCATCATCCCACATACGTTTCCAAACATTTACAAAGCTTACTGCAACAATAGGAATTCCTTTTTCTATTGCTAATCTAAATGGTCCGTTTTTAAAAGGCATCAATTTTGGTGGATAATGATCGTCTGCTATACCACCCTCGGGAAAAATAATCAGGCTCATTCCATTTTCAAGATTATCACCTGCACGCTTAAACGCCCTGAAAGATGAAATTTTACTATGTCTGTTTACAGGAATATCAATCGTTCTAAAAAAAATCCCTAAAACAGGATTTTTCAACAATTCCTCCTTTCCCATAAAATGAAATCTTCCCTTAGCAAACATGCAGATCAACATAATATCGTGATTTGAAGTATGATTTGCACAATAAATATAAGTTTGCTTATCCGATAAGGGTTCTTCAAAATTAAACCGGGGCACAATACCAATAAAAAATGCACATAGATTACTTTTTAATTTCCTTAAGCGATTTAAAAGATCATAATTTTTAAGATTCCGGGCTGCCAAATAGTAAAAAGGATAAAAAAACAGCGAAAATACAAGTATGATAAATACAGAATAGATGCGATGTGCTTGCTTAAGAATACGAATCATTAATTTTTTAAATTAACCAAAATATGCAAATGCAAACTAAGAAGAATTCTACTTAGAATTACCATCTGAATAAAAAAAGAAATTATAAGCAGGCAGACTTAGGGTTTTTTATTAATTTCGGCATCTTGAATTCTTCCACTGTCTGAAAATCAAAATTCATAAGCAAAAGGAAGAATCATCACCTTTTAATATATAAATTAAGATGAAAGAAACGGTAGTTAGTGGTATTCGTCCAACAGGGAAATTACACTTGGGAAATTATTTTGGAGCAGTAACCAATTTCGTTAAAATGCAGTATGATTATAACTGCTTTTTCTTTATTGCCGATCTTCACTCTTTAACTACTCACCCTACCCCGCAAGACCTTCATAGTTATGTGAGACATGTGCTTGTTGAGTATCTTGCCTGTGGAATAAACCCTGAAGAAACTACTATCTACATTCAATCTGACGTTCCTGAAGTAGCAGAACTATATTTGTATTTAAACATGAATGCTTATATGGGAGAGTTGGAAAGAAGCACTTCATTTAAAGATAAAGTAAGATCTCAGCCTGATAACGTAAATGCGGGTTTATTAACCTACCCTACATTAATGGCAGCAGATATCCTTATCCATAAGGCAACAAAAGTTCCTGTAGGAAAAGATCAGGAACAACACCTTGAATTTACACGTACTTTTGGAAACCGTTTTAACAGGCTTTATCAAACTGAATATTTCCCAGAGTCTTTTGCATTTAACTATGCTCAAAACCTGGTTAAAGTACCGGGCCTTGACGGTAATGGTAAAATGAGCAAATCGAGTGGAGAAGGCAATTGCATTTATTTGTCAGACAGCCCTGAAGTAATTCGTAAAAAAGTATCGCGAGCAGTTACAGATGGCGGACCTACAGAAGAGAATCAGTCTAAGCCAGAAGCTATTCAGAATTTATTTGATCTGATGAAAATTGTTTCTACACCTGATACAATTGCTCATTTTGATGAATTATATAATAAAATGAATATTCGTTATGGAGACTTCAAAAAACAACTTGCAGAAGATATGATTGTGTTTAATACACCAATCAGAGAGCGTATTGAGGACCTTTCTAAAGACAGTTCTTTTTTACGTCAGGTTGCAAAACATGGTGCATTGAAAGCAAGAGAAAGTGCTCAAAGAACAATACGTGAGGTTAGAGAAATCATTGGTTTCAAATCATTTTAACATTTAGCGTAAATTCATTACCTTTCTTTTTTTCAAAAATTATATATGCATATAGCAATCGTTGGGAATATTGGTGCAGGTAAAACAACTTTAACAGGTTTACTTGCCAAAAATTATGGCTGGGAGGCCCTGTATGAGGCTGTAGATAATAATCCTTATCTTGAAGATTTTTATAGTGATATGAAACGCTGGAGTTTTAATCTTCAGATTTATTTCCTTAATAGTCGTTTTCAACAGATTGTAGATATTCAGAACTTTAACAGAAATGTGATTCAGGATAGAACAATATATGAAGATGCACATATTTTTGCAGACAATCTGCATGAGATGGGATTGATGACGACACGTGATCATCAAAACTATAAAGCTATTTTTGAAAACGTAACATCTTTTATTAAACCACCAGACTTATTGGTATACCTACGTGCTTCTGTCCCTACATTGGTAAACAATATTCAACGTCGTGGACGCGAATATGAAACCAGTATCCGCATTGATTATTTATCGAAACTAAATGAGAAATACGAAACATGGATTAAAGGTTATGATCTTGGTAAGCTTCTCATACTAGATAAAGATAAACTTGATTTCACAAATAATCCTGAAGATTTGGGAACAATTATTCAATCGATAGAAGCAGAGATTAACGGATTATTTTAGATGAAAGTACTTGGCATTATACCAGCACGATATGCTTCGACCCGTTTTCCGGGAAAGCCTTTAATAGATATCCAGGGTAAGAGTATGATTCAGCGGGTTTATGAACAAGCTTTAAAAACCGACACACTTCACAAAGTAGTTATTGCTACAGATGATAATCGCATCGCTGAAGCTGCACGTGATTTTGATGGTGAATTTGTAATGACAGGCTCTACACATCAAAGTGGAACTGATCGTTGTGCCGAAGTTTCAAAGCAACTTTCGGAATTTGATATAGTTATTAATATACAAGGTGACGAACCCTTTATCAATCCAAAACAAATTGATTTGCTTGTTTCTTGTTTTAATCAACCAAATGTACAGCTGGCAACATTAATCAAAGAAATCAATACTGAAGAAGAACTATTCAATAACAACATTCCAAAAGTTGTAATTAATAGTAAACAAGAAGCTATATACTTTAGTAGACATACTATTCCTTATATCAGAAATGCTGATAAAGAGCAATGGTTAATCAAGCATCAATTCTATAAACATATTGGGATTTATGGTTATACTACCGAAGTTTTACATGAGATAACTAAACTTCAGCCTTCATCATTAGAAATTGCAGAAAGTCTGGAACAATTACGCTGGATAGAAAATGGATATACAATCCAAACCCGTGTTACCAATCTGGAAACTATTGCTATAGATACTCCAGAAGATCTAAATAAAATCATAAGCTGATAATTTCTTATATTGGCTGTAATATGAAAAACTATCTTATACTTCTCCTGCTGCTATTTTGTTTTCTTTTCGCTTGTAAATCAAGCAATAAGGAATTAAAAGGGAATATTAAAAATCATATAGTTTTAAAGCCCTTTAGTGATTCTATTCAGGTTGACACATTCAAGGTGGTACTTAAAGGTGCTGCTTTAAAAGATATGACCATTAATTTCAGTATCACGGCTTATACAGGGAATGTAATCTATAATAAAGAATTTAAAGCTACTGATCTGATTGAGAATTACAAAGCTAGTATTGATTTAAAAAAAGAACGCAGTCAGATAGATTTTATACATAGTGAGTATAAGCTATTTTTGGACGATGAAAACTTTTTGGAACCTGCAGTAACTGAAAATGAAAACCCAGATCAGTACACTCCTGACAAAAATTTTTATAACGAGCTCAAACAATCATCCTTAAATGGATTCAAATATCGTACAGATAAAGAGAATAATGTATATATCGCATGGTCTGAAAAAGAAAAAAAGGTAAAGCCTTATTACAATTGTTGTAAATAATCGCCTTTAATTATATTGTTAAAAAATGCCTCTATTGATAGCTAGACGTATGCGTGATGCTAAATGAGCAATATTTTGTATACCTCATCAAAAAAAAATAAAAATAAAATTATGATACTTATAAATTTTATATTATGTTTATATAATCAAATAAGCCAATAAACTGTTTGATTATATAAACACCAGCATATTCTAACCAAATATACTTTTACAAAAAGGCTCGAAAATTTTCGGGCCTTTTTTTATTATACGCCTTTTCCATAATTAACGTTTAAAAAGTAATATTATTTCCAAAAGTTGATACGAAAAAAGAAATAGTTCTTAGCTTTAAGAATCGCGCTAGCTCATTACCTGGTAATATATGCTCAAAAATAGTTTCATTGTTATTATCCTCTTTTTATTTCATGTTTTTGCAGCCTTTGCGCAAAAAGCACAAATAAAGGGCGTAGTCACTGATTCTGTTGAAAAAAGGAAACTAATAAACAGCAGTATCCTTCTGATTAGAAATTCGGATTCAACACTTGCAAGAGCAACCAGAGCAGATCAGCAAGGTATTTTCAATCTGACAAATCTTAAAAAAGGCGATTACAAAATATTGATTTCCTATCCTAAAATGGGTGATTATATTCAGAACCTAAGATTAAGTGATACTTCAAAGATTGATCTGGGCAACATTAAAATGGATCTGAAATCTAAACTCCTCCACGAAATTATTATACAAGCTAAAAGTGCAGTACGCATTAAAGGAGATACTGTCTTTTTTCAGGCTGATAGTTTTGCTGTGCGCAGTAATGCTAATGTTCAGGAATTATTAAAAAGGTTGCCCGGAATTGAAGTGGATAAAAACGGGACTATAAAAGCCGAGGGAAAATTAGTAAAAACGGTTTTAGTTGATGGAGATGAGTTTTTTGGAGACGACCCCCTACTGGCCACAAGATATCTTAAAGCTAATGCTGTTGAAGAAATACAGGTGTTTGATAAAAAGAGTAAAAGTGCTGAATTAACAGGGATTGATGATGGTATTAAAAATAAGACTATCAATATCAAATTAAAAGAAAATGCAAAAAACGGCTACCTTTCCACTCTCGATTTTAACACCAATGCTATTGATCTTGGTGATTATGGAGGTATGGTTGGGATATTTAAAAATAAACTCAAAGCAGCTGCATTCGGCACCTATTCCAATCTGAATAATGAATCAAAAATCAACACCTCCATGCGAAAATTAAAAGGAGAAGAATATGATTTGATTGAAGTTGGTGATGATGGTAGTTCTATTATGTATGTTTCTGATGCAGATGATGAAGATTACATTGCAGCATCAGGCGGTTTACCTAATAATTTAAGTTTAGGAGCGTATTATGCAGATAAGTTTAAGGATAATAAAATGGGTGTCAAACTCAATTTCAAGAGTTTTAATAATCAAAACATAAATATAACAACTGCTAATTCCGAAGAACTGCTACCTAACGAAAAAACATATACGAATGCTGGTAAGACAGACAATATTGTAAACGTATCAGGAGAATCGTTAAGAGGCACATATACTTATAATACAGGTCCTGGCTCTACTTTAAAGCTTTCATTTGGTTTGAATAAGAGTCGTAACAGGAACAATTCCAGTAGTATAAGTGATACAAAAGGCAACAACGGCTTTCTTATCAGCGAGAACTCTCAGCAAAACAATGGAAATGGTCACAATGAAACCTACAATGGAAATATTAACTGGTCCAAAAGATTTAAAAAAAGAGGACGTACTTTATCTATAGATCTTCAACCAGAAAGTCAGAGAAGCAGTAGTATAGAAAACAGCTTAAACAAAACCTCTTATTTTAACAGTACTGGAATATTTGATAAATCTGAAAAGATCGATCTTAAAAAGAAGAACTCCGGGACACAAAGCTCTATAGCCACCAGAATTAATTATACCAATCCAATATCTAAAAACTGGACATTAGAAGCTGGATATAGCTTTAAAACCATTTCTTCAGGAAGTAACAGGCTTGTTTTTGATAACATCAGACAGGATGCTCAAAAAATAGATTCTTTAAGTAACAACTTTAAATTCATTAATTTTTCGAATGTAGGTAAGATGATATTGCAATATAATAATGAACATTTTTCAATATCCAGTGGACTTGAAGCCACACAAACTACCTTTGAATTAAATGATCTTGATAAACATACTGATTTTAATAGAAATTACCTTAACTTATCTCCACGCACAAATATCTTCTATAAGGTAAACAACTCTACTACATTATCTGTAAATTATAATGGTTATATGCAACAACCCAGCATCGACCAATTACAACCTGTACGTCAAATCAACACACCTCTTTATCAAGTAATTGGAAACTCATCCCTAAGGCCATCTTTCTCTAATAATTTTGGTATTTCCTATAATAGCTTTCAATATAAATCTGATCAGTACATCTCGGCAAATTTCAATTATGGTTTTACCAATAACGCCATAGTAAGTACCGAACTCGTTGATGAATTCAATAAAAGAATCACCAGCTTTATCAATAGTAATGGGAATAACTCTTTAAGTGGAAATGTCAGCTATTCTAAAGGTATTTCAAAACTTCATATCCGTATGGGCATAGATCTGGGATTCAATAGATCTAAAACTATCGCTTTAATTAATGCTACACAAAATAAAGCTGCAAACATGCAGTACAATTTGAGAGGTTCATTTAATTATTATACAAAAAAAATAGAATTCAATTATATCCCTTCAGCAACATTAATGACAGGAAAATCATCTATTGGTGAGATCAATGACGGCAGAAGTGTTACTCATAATCACGAAATTTCCGGCACAGTTCAACTCCCTTTTAAATCAGAATTTAACACTTCATTTTCTCTTTCATTCAGGCCTGCAAATGCGTCATTTGGACAAGATCTGAACACTGCAATATGGAATAGCTATTTGGCGACCAGACTTCTTAGAAATGAAACACTAGAACTTAAAGTCTCAGTCACAGATATATTGAACCAAAAAATAGGCTACAACAGATATGTAGGAGGAAACTATAAAAGTGAAGATACTTTTAGCTATATCCCACGTTATGTATTAATAGGTTTAAACTGGAATTTTAGTGGTAATTTTATTAAAAAACAATAATACTTAAATACATTTGATGAAATTAGTTCCCTTAATATCATTTCTTTTATCTGTGATGTGCTTTAATCTGAGAGCTCAGGAGACTTTTATTCCATATGGAAAAATCACTTTTGAGAAGAAAGTAAATCTTATTCGCTCATTGGAAAATTCAAATATCCCAACAGAAGCGATGGAGGGTATCAAAAAATATGTTGTAAGCACTTGGGAGTTCTATTTTACTCAAAGCAAATCACTATATAGACAAGAAAAAAAAGACGTTGAAGATAATAACCCTGCTTTTTTAACATTTTCAAACAGTAAGCTAAACAATGAAATTTATACAGACTACAGCAATAATAAACGTGTAATAAAACGCAGCATTATGGATGAGAATTACTTGCTGACGGATACAATACCAAAGCTGAATTGGAAAATTATGCATGACATAAGAAACATTGCAGGTTATGAATGTCGCAAAGCCGTCGGAGTAATATATGACACTGTGTATGTTGTAGCTTTTTATACAGATGAGATATTGCTTCGTGGGGGACCTGAAGGCTTTAGTGGTTTACCAGGTACAATTCTTGGCCTGGCAATTCCCAGATATAACACTACTTGGTTTGCAACAAAAGTTAATGGATTTGAAAATCATGCTTCAAAAATTGTACCTGCAGTTAAAGGAAAAAATATAGAAACAACTAAAGATTTAGACAAACTGATCGAATTATTTACCCGCTACGATCAGAATAAAAAGGAGAAAGCTGAAGAAGCAAAAAGAAAACTTTACGGCTTTACGCTGTAACATTTTATGTGAGAACACATTACCATTAGTTTTTAATAATAGATATTTTTTATAAAAGGCTCTCCCTCCTTTGGTTTTAATTGCTAACTTTGTATCCCGTACAAAAACTACAATGTAGCTGTAAAAATGCTGCATTGTTTCAGAAAATCACAAACATGACTAAGTATATTTTTGTTACGGGCGGTGTTACTTCCTCACTAGGTAAGGGCATCATCTCCGCTTCATTAGCCAAATTATTACAAGCACGCGGCTATAGTGTTACCATCCAAAAGTTTGACCCTTATATCAATATTGATCCGGGAACATTAAACCCTTACGAACATGGGGAATGCTATGTTACCGAAGATGGTGCAGAAACGGATCTCGACCTTGGTCATTATGAACGCTTTTTAAATGTTTCCACCTCACAGGCTAACAACGTTACTACAGGTCGCATTTATCAGAATGTAATCAACAAAGAAAGACAAGGAGAATATCTTGGTAAAACTGTGCAGGTAGTTCCTCATATTACGGACGAAATTAAAAGGAACATGCGTTTACTGGGCGAAACAGGTAAATACGACATCGTAATTACTGAACTTGGTGGTACAGTAGGCGATATTGAATCTTTGCCATTTATTGAAGCTGTACGCCAGTTTAAATGGGAAGAAGGTGCACACAATGCTATCGTAATTCACTTAACACTTATTCCTTATCTTGCAGCTGCTGGTGAATTAAAAACAAAACCAACTCAACACTCTGTTAAAGCATTATTAGAATATGGTATTCAACCAGACATCCTGGTTTGCCGTTCTGAACATCATATCTCTTTAGAGATCAAAAAGAAAATTGCACTTTTCTGTAATGTCAACGTAAATGCAGTAATAGAATCACTTGATGCATCTACCATTTATGATGTTCCATTATTGATGATGAAGGAACAACTGGACAAAACTGTATTGAGTAAACTTAAACTTGCACAACGCAATGAACCAGACATGGAAAAATGGAAGGAATTCCTTGGCCGTTTAAAAAATCCAACATCTGAAGTAAAAATTGGCTTGGTTGGTAAATATGTTGAACTTCCTGACGCATATAAATCTATTATTGAATCTTTTGTACACGCTGGTTCTAAAAACGAATGCAAGGTAAAAGTAGAATATATACATTCTGAAAGTATTTACCCTGAAAATGCTAAAGAAAGACTTGCGCATCTTGATGGTGTACTGGTTGCCCCAGGTTTTGGAAGCCGAGGTATTGAAGGAAAAATTGATACCATTCAATATGTAAGAGAAAATAATGTCCCATTTTTTGGAATATGCCTGGGTATGCAATGTGCTGTTATTGAATTCGGACGTAATGTTTTAGGCTTAAATGGTGCAAATACTACAGAAATTGACGAAGAAACTGTTCATCCTGTAATCAACATGATGGAAGATCAGAAAGGCATAACTGCAAAAGGTGGTACTATGCGTTTAGGCTCTTACCCTTGTGATTTGAAAAAAGGTACAAAAGCATTTGCTGCTTATGGTAAAACTCACATTACCGAGCGACACAGACATCGTTATGAATTTAACAATGCATACCTGAAACAATATGAAGAAGCAGGAATGACAGCTTCAGGCACTAATCCAGAGACAAGTCTTGTTGAGATTGTTGAACTAAAAAATCATCCTTTCTTTGTTGGCGGACAGTTTCACCCTGAATTAAAATCAACAGTTGCTAATCCTCACCCACTTTTTGTTAAATTTGTCGCCGCTGCGATGGAGTTTGCGAAGAAGAAAAAAAAATAATACGCGTTTAATTAACAATAATGGATAGAAATACGTTTACAGGGTTGTTCCTGATCATGATCGTTTTAGCAGGTTCTTTCTATTTCTTTAAGCCTACCGAGGCTGAAATGAAATCAATAGAGGCAAGAAATACTGCTGATTCCCTAAAAAAAGCCGGAGTTGTTACTACTCCTACCTCAACTGCTGCAGCCTTACCTGCAGTTCCAGATTCTGCACAATTAAATGGTCCATTCGGGAATAATATTACTGGAACAGTGCAAACCAGTGTTCTTGAAAATGAAAACTTAAAAGTTACTTTCAGTAATAAAGGAGGTAAAATATTATCAGTTCAGGTTAAGGGTCAAACAACATACGATGGTAAACCAGTTATTTTGTTTGACGGGGACCAGAATAAGTTTGGATTAAACTTAAATATTGACGGCAAAATTGTGAGCACAAATGATCTGTATTTTACAGCTACCCAAAATGCTGGCAATATCAGCATGCGAGCTAATTATTCTGCTGAAAAGTATATTGAATATGTATATGATTTAAAACCTAAGAGTAATCAGGTTGGTTTTAATATTAATCTGAATGGATTAAACCAGGTTATTCAGGGTAACAATATTGCTTTAAACTGGGAAACGACCTTACTTGAACAAGAAAAATCAGGTAAAAAAGAACAGGAACATTCTGCTCCTTATTACAAATATGTTGACAAAACTCCTGATCATCTGAATGTGATGAAAGATGAAGAAGAGGAATTAAAAGAAGGTAAAATTGAGTGGTTCTCTTTTAAACAGCATTTCTTCTCTGCAGTAATGATTCCTGCAGTTCCTTTCGAAAAAGGCAACCTTGCTGTTAAAGTTAGTATTGAGCCTGGAAAAATTAAATGGTACGGTGCAACTATGCAGATGCCATTTAATCAGCTGGCAGCACAGAGCTACGCAATGAGCATCTACTTTGGAACAAATAAGTTCTCGACTTTAAAAGCTCAAGGACATGAGATTGAAAAACAGGTAGACATGGGATATTGGCCATTAAAATACATTAACAGATTTATTGTATTGCCGGTATTTAATTTCCTTGAGGGTTTTGGATGGAATTATGGTTTGATTATTTTAATCCTTACCATCTTGTTAAAAGTTGCAATGTCGCCACTAACTTACAAATCATACATTTCAATGGCCAAAATGAGAATTTTGAAGCCGGAAATGGATGAGGTAAAAGCTAAAGTTGGTGAAGACAATCCTACATTATTACAACAGGAATACCTAAAGCTTTACAAGCAAGTCGGTGTAAATCCACTGGGGGGTTGTTTGCCAATGCTGCTGCAGTTGCCTTTTGTAATGGCCTTCTTCTTCTTCTTCCCTAACTTATTTGAATTAAGAGGCGAGTCATTCCTATGGATGAAAGATCTTTCTACTTATGATGATTTTATCAAGTTTGGATTTAATATTCCATTTATTGGTGATCACTTAAGCTTGATGTGTTTATTAATGACTGTGTCTACATTAATCTATACTTATTTTAATAACCAGATTTCTGGAGCAACCGGACAAATGAAATATATTGGTTACATTATGCCAATTATCTTTTTAGGGGTATTGAATAGCTACCCTTCTGGTTTGAACTATTATTATTTCCTTGCTAATATGTTGACCTTTGCTCAACAGTTCTTAATCAAAATGATGGTTGATGATGAGAAAATTCACAGAACATTACAGGAAAATAAAGCAAAACCAGCAGATCAGAAAAAGAAATCTAAGTTCCAAACCAGATTAGATGATTATATGCGTCAGCAACAACAAGCTGCTGCACAACAGAAAAAAAATAAATAGTTATTCTTAAATACTTACAGAAGCCGCTTTCTTTAAACAGAAAGCGGCTTCTTTGTTTATTGTAAAATTTGACGTACAATACAGATATCTGTTTAAAAATTCCAATTTTTAAACTTTAAAGCCAAAAGCTTATTAATTCAATCATTAAACATGTTAAAAAAACTGATTCCTCTAGTATTGGTATTTCTTACCAGTCTATCTTTTGCACAAAAGAAACCATTAAACCATACTGTTTACGACAATTGGGAAACTATAGGTACAAAGCAATTATCTAATAATGGATTATGGGCAGGATATAGCATTAACAAGCAGGCAGGTGATGCTGTTTTACATCTGAATAACCTGATGGCTAATTCAAAACTGAATATAGCCAGAGGAACGACACTAAACTTCAGCGCCGATTCAAAATATGCTGTTTTTGCAATCAAACCCCTATTTACTGATATCCGGGATGCAAAAATAAAAAAGAAAAAACCTGAAGAATTAACCAAAGATACTTTGGGAATAGCTAACCTAAACACACTAGAAGTTGCTAAAATACCAAGGGTAAAATCTTTTAAGATACCAGAGGAAAGTTCCATTTTCATTGCTTATCTATTGGAAAAACCAATTGATACTGCTAAAAAGAATAAAGTAGCAGATACAAAAGGTAAAGCTGAAGGAACGGATCTTATTGTTAAAAACCTGATCACTGGAATTGAACGCACTTTTAAATATGTTACTGATTATAACTTCAATAAAAATGGAAAACAATTAGTTTTTAGTTGCTCAGGTTCAAAAAAAGACAAATCAGCACCAATGGGTGTTTTTCTTTACAATACTGAAAAAAACAGCTTAAAAACGCTCGTGGCTGGAAAAGGAAACTTCAATGGCTTTACTTTTAATGATGACGGTGAATATCTTGCATTTTTAGGAGAACGCAGCCCTGAGAAAAAAGAAATTAAAGATTTTAGCATTTATTACCACTCTCCTACACTAGACACGGCTCAGGTATTGGTAGACAATGATATTCCAGGCATCCCGACAAAATGGGCTGTTAGTGGCGATGGGAAACTAAATTTCAGTAAGGATGGATATAAGCTATATTTTGGTATTGCTCCAGTAAAAACACCAAAGGATACTACATTAGTTGATTTTGAAAATGCTAAACTAGATATCTGGGGCTATAAGGATGATTATTTGCAACCTATGCAACTCAAAAATCTAGAAAAGGATCTTAAAAAATCTTACTTATCTTCAATAGAAATCTTTAGTAGCAATCCTAAAGTTACTGCATTAACAGATGAAAAATTGCCTGATGCTTTCCAGGTTAATGAAGGCAATGCAGACTTTGTTCTGGCCTATACTGATTATGGTAATAGAGTTCAGATGCAGTGGACAGTTAACCCTATAAGAGATTATTACCTCGTAAATACAAAAACCGGTGTAAGAAAAAAAATTATTGAAAACCTATCAGGTTATGCAATGCCATCTCCAGCAGGAAAATACATTATATACTTTGACAAAAATGCCTCAACCTGGTTCACATATAACGTTGAAACAACTAAAGTCACTCGCTTAAACAGTGGTACAGATGTTAAATTCGTTGAAGAAGACCATGATATGCCTGATGCACCTTCTGCCTATGGTATTGCTGCCTGGACAGCAGATGATAAAGCTGTATTGATTTATGATCGTTATGATATATGGGAATTTACACCAGATGGAAAAAATCCAGCCGAAAATATCACGAATGGATTTGGAAGACAAAATAAAATTACTTTCAGATATGAAAAAACTGACCCTGAAAGCAGATTCCTGGACAAAAAACAAGTCATTTGGTTAAAAGCATTCAATAATATCACTAAAGAATCAGGCTGGTACAAAAAGAACATCAATAACAACAGTAACCCAGAACTGGTAATCATGGAAAAGATGTCTTATTCAAATCTTGTAAAAGCTAAAGATGCTGAACGTTACATTTTTGATAAAGCAAATTATGTAAACTCTCCAAATGCATTCGTATCAGTAGATATAAAAACACAGATTCAACTTAGCCATACCAATCCACAGCAAAAAGATTATAACTGGGGTACTGCTGAACTTGTAAAATGGACTACACCTAAAGGTTTTAATGCTGAAGGAATAATATACAAACCAGAGGACTTTGACCCGAATAAGAAGTATCCTATGATTGCTTATTTTTATGAGAAGCTTTCCGATGGATTATACAATTATCAGCCACCAGCACCTACCCCATCCAGGTTAAACATTCCTTACTTCGTAAGCAATGGGTATTTGGTTTTTGCTCCGAATATTAGCTATGAAGAAGGCTATCCGGGAAGGTCAGCAGAGGAATACATCAATTCTGGAGTCGAATCATTAAAGAAAAACGCATGGGTAGATGGAACTAAAATAGGTATACAAGGTCAAAGCTGGGGCGGTTACCAGGTTGCTCATCTGATTACCAGGACCAATATGTATGCTGCTGCCTGGTCAGGTGCTCCGGTAGTAAATATGACCTCTGCTTATGGAGGAATGCGTTGGGAAAGTGGTATGAACAGACAATTTCAGTATGAAAAAACACAGAGTAGAATTGGTGCGACATTATGGGAAAAACCAGAATTGTATATAGAAAATTCACCATTGTTCAAATTACCCAATGTGAATACCCCTGTAGTAATTATGGCAAATGATGCTGATGGAGCCGTACCATGGTATCAGGGTATTGAAATGTTTACAGGCTTAAGGAGATTAGGTAAACCTGTATGGTTATTAAATTATAATAATGAAGCGCATAATTTAATGCTGAGACAAAACAGAAAAGACATACAAATCAGAGAACAGCAATTTTTTGATCATTATTTAAAAGGAGCAAAAGCACCTGTATGGATGGTAAATGGTATTCCTGCTACAGAAAAAGGAAAGACATGGGGTTTTGAGTTAACTGATGAAAAACCTTAATTTAAAGCAGAGATATTAGAATCAAAACTTTAAATTTAAGGCCTTAACTAAATCATGTTTAATGGCATTAAGTAGAATCTGGTCGGCCTTTATTATCGTTGCCATTGTGGTAGCGAGTATAAAGTGTTTCTTTTTTGGACAAAGTGAAATTTTTAACTGGATGATCATTGGTAAAGCTGATGATCCTACAAATCCTTTAAAACTTGATGGAGTAATTGAAACCTGCTGGACTGCTGTAAATATATGCTTAAAGCTGATTGGCATTATGGCTTTATTTATGGGCTTTATGAGTATTGCCGAGCGTGCAGGAGGTATCAGACTGTTATCGCGCATCATTGGCCCATTCTTTTCTAAACTGTTTCCTGATGTCCCTAAAGGACATCCAGCTACTGGCCACATGGTGATGAACTTCTCTGCTAACTTGCTGGGACTTGACAATGCAGCCACTCCTTTTGGTTTAAAAGCAATGGAGAGTCTGCAAGAACTTAACCCGAGTAAGGATACAGCATCCAATGCACAAGTCATGTTTCTATGCTTACATGCATCGGGATTAACGCTTATCCCGGTAAGTATCATTGCTATAAGAGCTTCTTTAAATTCAACTAATCCTACAGAGATTTTTATTCCGTGCATGATTACGACATTTGTAGCTACCATGGCAGCCATGTTTATTGTTTCATTTAAACAGAAAATCAATATTTTTCAACCTGCAATTTTAAGCTGGGTATTGGGTATTTCAGCAGTCATTGGCGCTTTGGTTTTATATCTCGTTACTTTAAACACACATGAACTTCAATCTTTTTCTGGTATTCTGAGTAATGGTTTATTACTTCTGATATTCCTCCTGATTGTTTTAGGCGGCGTTTACAAAAAGATTGATGTATTTGATGGATTTATTGATGGTGCTAAAGGTGGTTTTGATACAGCAATAAGAATTATCCCCTACCTGGTAGGTATGTTAATCGCCATTAGTTTATTGCGTACCAGTGGCACATTTGATATTATACTTGATGCCTTAAAAAGTTTCTGCGTATATCTTGGAGCAGATTCAAGGTTTATTGATGGTATTCCAACTGCATTAATCAGACCTTTGAGTGGTGGTGGAGCACGTGGAATGATGGTGGATACAATTACAACTCATGGGGCCGATTCATTTGCCGGCAGGTTATCCAGCATTTTACAAGGCTCATCTGATACAACTTTTTATGTAATTGCTGTATATTTTGGTGCTGTAAATATTAAAAATACACGTTATGCTATCGGCGCTATGTTATTGGCAGATTTAGTTGGTGTATGTACTGCAATTGGTTTATGTTACATGTTTTTCGGATAACAAATAATTGATTATAAATAAAGCGGTTGCATCAAAAAAATCGATACAACCGCATTACTTCCAACAACAAAACACATCATAACAAACTGAAGATCAACGCTCTATTAAGATGAACCCTACAACTTATATGAGTCTTCTATGAGTATTGTATGAGTATCCTATGACTTCATATGACCCCGGGTCATATAAAATACTGTTTAAAGGCCTTTTTAATACTCTTTTCTTTACTGACTTAAAGCAAAGCTGATTGGAATATTATACTTTACGCGAACTGGTTTACCGTTTTGTATGCCAGGTATCCATCTCGGACTAGCTTTTAATACCCTGACAGCTTCCTCATCTGTACCATATCCTAGCTTTCTTTCTATTTTGATATCAGTAAGTGTGCCGTTTTTTTCGATAATGAAAGACAAGAATACTTTCCCTTGTATATTTTGTTCCTGTGCCATTGCCGGGTACCTTATTGCTTTAGAAAGATAGTTATAAAACTTGTCCATACCACCCGGATAAGTAGGTTGTGTTTCCAATGGTTCAAATGCTCCATAAACTGTATTATCTTCTACAACATTAGCATTTTTTGGGCCTTCACCCGGTGTACTGATGACTACCAATGTACCATCCTCCTCACCCGCTAATGTTTTTTGTCCAGGATTAGCTATTGCCAGATCTTTAATCTGAACTGGTTCAACATCAATTACCTTATCGTCTTCTACAACTATAGGCGGTGGAAATTTAATCTGATTTTCTCTTGCAGGCGGAGGTTCCACAGCAGCAGGCGGTGGCATTTCCGGATTTACCGGTGGTGGAGATTGTATAGTAACCTCAGTTTTACGATCAGAAACAAACTCTGTTGTCGTATTCCCTTTAATCAGACGAATAATTTTTGGAGATAAAAACAGTAAAATAAATAGCGTCCCTGCTATAAATAAAGCCTTTAAAGTATTTAACGAATTATCCCTCCGTAAGGCATAAGCTCCGTAAGTTTTATTTTTCTGATCAAATACTACATCAAGCCATTCATTGCCAAATAAATCGATTTTTGAACCCAACATTGCTTTAAAATTTAGATTAAACATTATACCATTGATTCAGCTTCTGAGATCTCTATGAAGAGAACCTGATGCTTATTTATAGTCTGATGCTAATTTGTTGGGCTTTCCATAAGCCAAAAGAAGAAATAAATTAAATTTAGAATACCCGGGGACAAATAAACGATCTGGGCACACGACCAAAAGTAAAGCCCATAGTTAATTCATGAGATCCATTTTGATTACTCCCTAACTTACTGGTCACATAATCATATGAATAACCGATCCTAAAACGCTCACTTACAAAAATCTGTACAATTCCAGATATAGAATTTTGTTTCCCCAGGTCAAGATCGTTGATCCCTTTTTTCCATAATCCGAAACCGGTTCTAAAAGATCCCCCAAGCCATAGTTTATCGTTAAAGATGGTCATCACATTCATATCTAAACTTGTTGGCCCTCTAAAATCCTCTTTAATCATTAAGCTAGGCCTAACTCTCATTTCTGGAGAAACATTAATCAAACTCCCCGCAATAAGATAAGCGTGCCTGCTTCTGGAAATATTAAAGGCGGGCGACCTTGTCGTATTGGTTGCCTCACCATTATAAAAAGCATCAAGTACAGATAGCCCAACATACCAATAGTCAGAATTGTAATATACTCCCAGTCGCAAATCAGGTTTTAGATGACTTTCATTATCTAACGCAATTGCCTGATCTCCACCTTCAGAAGTATTTAGCATTTGTCCATCCAGATTATATTGTACAACCCCCACACCTATTCCAAAACTTAGTCGCTGGGTGTCGTCATCATTAAGCTGTAATCGATAAGCATAATTTCCTGTAACTGATGTGGTGAACTGCGGTCCTATTTTATCGGAAGTAACCTGGAAACCGATTCCCATTTTTCTATCTCTGGGGTCAACAATGCCATCAATAGAAATGACACCTGTTTTTGGTGCCCCCTCTACTCCCAACCATTGAGAGCGTAGTGCCATCTGTACAAACCATTCTTCTTTATAACCAGCATATGCCGGATTTACACTTAAGCTGTTAAAAACATATTGAGTGAACTGAATATTTTGTTGTGCAATTGATTGATCTGAAAATAAAAGATGCAGCAATAGGAAAACGATTGTACATTTCACACTCTTTACCATCTTTACCTTGATCTCCATATCCAATTATCTTTTAATTAATACCCAACTTCGGCGTGTATCTTCTACTTTGCCTTTTCTCAATTTCAGCACATAGAAATAAGTACCATCATTCAGACCATTTCCATCCCATTCATTTTTATAATTGTGGTTTCTATAAACCTCATCACCCCAACGGTTATAAACAAAAAGGCTCACCCCTTCATAGTTTTCTAATCCTTTGATTAAGAAACTATCGTTTTTACCATCTCCATTTGGGGTAAAAGTATTTGGAATTTCAAGAGGTGGAGGTACAATATCAATTCTTACTTCTGCAGGATTTGAAGGCAGAACATTCATATCATGAATTTTATAGGTGAACCTATCTGATCCAAAGAAACCTTTATTTGGCTTATAAGTAACTTTCCCATCTTTATCAACCACGATAAGTCCATTTGAAGGTTGAGTAAGCACCTCTACAGATTCTGTATTTAAAGGAAACAATGCGGGTCTATCGTTTTTAACTATAGAAAGCACGACTTCTTCATCTGCCTTAGTTGTACCATAATCATCAATTGCTATTGGATACCTGATCAGACTAACAACTGTTGGATCATCGTTAAATTCAGTCGTACCAGATATATCAGTAACTTCTTTTCCTGGTATTGTATACCCACTAATCGTGGCTGTATTTGTTGTCGTTCCTGCAACCTTTTCTTCTTCTGTAAAAGTGTATTTTAAGGACTCAGTAATTGATTCTCCAGGAGCAAGTGTAGTTTGTTTTAATCTAATTGGCTCTGTGAATTTAAGATCTGTCAAAACAAGCTTGTTAAGCGTTACATTTCCTGTATTTTTTATTTTAAATGTATAAGTAACTGTCTTAAAATCTCTATCCATTTTCCCCGTTTTAACAAGGCTTATAGAAGGATTATTTTGTAAATCAACTTCCACTCTATCTTCAATTTGCGAGGGAAACTCTAATGATTTCACCTTTGCAATATTGATGATTTTTCCGGTTCCTATTACTGGAATTCCTTTGTTATCAAGGTCGTTTTGTGTAATTGTATATGTTCTTTTATATATCCATGATTCACCCTTTTCTAAAATTCCATTACTATTATCCCCTACAGGCTGATTCAATATTCCACCAAACATTTCATCATTAACCTGTACCTGTGTATGACTTGCATTTCCATTATTACGTACTGTAATGGTATAGGTTATTTTGTCTCCCACTTCCGAAACAACATTTTTATCAGCAGTTTTAGTGATCGAAAGATCTATACATATCGGTACTTGAACTGTGATAGTAAAAGGAGTACCTGGACAATCACCAGTTTCTGCTACCGGTATCACGGTATATACTACGTTTTGCACTACTGCTGATGTATTAATCAATGTTGCAGAAATATTGCTTCCCAGACCACTAGTCGCTCCTATTACATTAGCAGAACTTACAGTCCAGGTAAAGCGCGCTGGTATTGCATTCCCACCGTTTGCAATATTATTTACGTTATCCTGAAGATTATAAATAAAGCTTGATTGGGAGCAGCTAAGTGTGTTAATCTGATCATTATATCCTTTCGGTATTTTATTTGCGATTACAGCGACTGATTCTGAGATTTCACTACTACAGCCTGATGCATTTGTCACTTTTACAGCGTAATTTCCGGGCGCATTTACCTCAAGAGTTTTATTTGTTGCCCCAACGATTAAATTATCGTTTCTATACCACTGATTACCGTTTGCTGATGATGAAGTCAATGTTACAAAACTGCCCTCGCAGAATGTTAAATCATTGGCATTTACTATAATTGTTGGAATGGGTGGCAATGGGTTTTCCACTACCGTAACACCAGCAGAAACCATATAACATCCATTCGCATCTGTAAACCGAACCGTATATACACCAGACTCAGTAGCTACATATTTTTGATCGGTTGCTCCAGTTATTATTGAACCATCTTTATACCATTGGTTGCCCACAGCTGATGAGGAAGTCAGTTCCACGGAACCTCCATCGCAGAAAGTTAACAGGCTTGCATCAACATTAATTGTTGGAGCTGGTGGCAATGGATTTTCTACTACCATGACACCAGCAGAAACCATATAACATCCATTCGCATCAGTAAATCTAACCGTATACACTCCAGACTCAGTAGCAACGTATTTTTGATCGGTTGCTCCGGTTATTATTGAACCATCTTTATACCATTGGTTGCCCACAGCTGATGAGGAAGTCAGTTCTACAGAACCGCCATCGCAGAAAGTTAACAGGCTTGCATCAACATTAATTGTTGGTGCAGGTGGAAGTAGATTTTCTAACACTGTAACACCAGCAGAAACCATATAACATCCATTGGCATCTGTAAACCGAACCGTATACACACCAGACTCAGTAGCTAGATATTTCTGACTGGTAGCATCAGTAATCAGCACGCCGTCTTTGTACCACTGGTTGCCAGTAGCTGATGAGGAAGTAAGTTCTACTGAACCTCCATCACAGAAAGTTAACAGGTTTGCATCAACATTAATTGTTGGTGCAGGAGGCAATGGATTTTCTAACACTGTAACACCAGCAGAAACCATATAACATCCATTCGCATCGGTAAACCGAACTGTATATACACCAGATGCTGTAGCAACGTATTTTTGACTGGTAGCATCAGTAATCAGCACGCCGTCTTTGTACCACTGGTTACCCACAGCTGATGAGGAAGTAAGTTCTACGGAACCTCCATCACAGAAAGTTAAAAGGTTCGCATCAACACTAATTGTTGGCGCCGGAGGCAATGGGTTTTCTACTACCGTCACACCAGCAGAAACCATATAACATCCATTCGCATCGGTAAACCGAACCGTATATACACCAGACTCAATAGCTACATATTTTTGGTCGGTTGCTCCGCTAATTAGCACGCCATCTTTGTACCACTGGTTACCCACAGCTGATGAGGAAGTCAGTTCTACAGAACCGCCATCACAGAAAGTTAACAGGTTTGCATCAACATTAATTGTTGGAGCTGGTGGCAATGGGTTTTCTAACACTGTAACACCAGCAGAAACCGTATAACATCCATTCGCATCAGTAAATCTAACCGTATACACTCCAGACTCAGTAGCTAGATATTTCTGACTGGTAGCATCAGTAATCAGCACGCCGTCTTTGTACCACTGGTTGCCAGTACTAGCAGAAGAAGTCAGTTCTACAGAACCGCCATCGCAGAACGTTAACAGGTTTGCATCAACATTAATTGTTGGAGCTGGTGGCAATGGATTTTCTAACACTGTAACACCAGCAGAAACCGTATAACATCCATTCGCATCGGTAAACCGAACCGTATATACACCAGACTCAGTAGCTAGATATTTCTGACTGGTAGCATCAGTAATCAGCACGCCGTCTTTGTACCACTGGTTGCCAGTACTAGCAGAAGAAGTCAGTTCCACGGAACCTCCATCACAAAAAGTTAACAGGTTCGCATCAACATTAATTGTTGGCGCCGGAGGCAATGAATTTTCTAACACTGTAACACCAGCAGAAACCATATAACATCCATTGGCATCTGTAAACCGAACCGTATACACACCAGACTCAGTAGCTACATATTTCTGACTGGTAGCATCAGTAATCAGCACGCCGTCTTTATACCATTGGTTGCCCACAGCTGATGAGGAAGTCAGTTCTACAGAACCGCCATCGCAGAAAGTTAACAGGCTTGCATCAACATTAATTGTTGGTGCAGGAGGCAATGGGTTTTCTACTACCGTAACACCGGCAGAAACCGTATAACATCCCTTAGCATCTGTAAACCGAACCCTATATACACCAGACTCAGTAGCTACATATTTTTGATCGGTTGCTCCGGTTATTATTGAACCATCTTTATACCATTGGTTGCCAGTACTAGCAGAAGAAGTCAGTTCCACGGAACCGCCATCGCAGAAAGTTAACAGGTTTGCATCAACATTAATTGTTGGTGCAGGTGGCAATGGGTTTTCTAACACTGTAACACCAGCAGAAACCGTATAACATCCCTTAGCATCTGTAAACCGAACCGTATATACACCAGACTCAATAGCTACATATTTCTGATCGGTTGCTCCGCTAATTAGCACGCCAT